>NZ_BMPY01000022.1 GCF_014647835.1 Microbispora rosea subsp. aerata | reverse complement strand
GGCCACCCGCACGTGCAACGCGTCCAGGTCCTGGTCGGCGTAGACCGCGACGCTGGTCATCCCCGCGTCCCTGCACGCCCGGGCGATCCGTACGGCGATCTCACCACGATTGGCGATCAGGACCTTCCGGATTGTTGTGCTCACAGACGACCTCCAAGGCTCCAACTCGACTCCCGCCATCCCCGCGTGCCTGTCGCGAGCGGCCGTCGCATCGCGTGCCGCCGCGCCAGGTCGCGCCAGCCGGACGACACCGGCGGCGCGGCGGGGCCGGCCTGCCGCGCGGTGAGCAGCGCCACCGTCAGGGCGGCCAGTTCCTCGGGCGACGGGGCGCCCTTCATGATCCGGATCTCGGTCACAGCGGGATGTTCCCGTGCTTCTTGGGCGGCAGGACGGCCCGCTTGCCGCGCAGCATCCGCAGCGCGCGGACGACCTCGCGCCGGGTCTCGCGTGGCGCGATCACGGCGTCGACATACCCGCGTTCGGCCGCCAGGTATGGCGTGGCGAGGGTGTCCTCGTACTCACGCACCAGCTCGGCCCGCAGTGCGTCGGGATCGTCCGATGCGGCAAGCGTCTTGCGGTGCAGGATGTTGACCGCGCCCTGCGCGCCCATCACGGCGATCTGGGCGGTGGGCCAGGCCAGGTTGACGTCCGCGCCGAGGTGCTTGGACCCCATGACGTCGTACGCCCCGCCGTACGCCTTGCGGGTGATGACCGTGACCAGCGGCACGGTCGCCTCGGCGTAGGCGTACAGCAGCTTGGCGCCGCGCCGGATGATGCCGTTCCACTCCTGGTCGGCGCCCGGGAGGAAGCCCGGCACGTCCACGAGCGTCAGCACCGGGATGCCGAACGCGTCGCAGGTGCGCACGAACCGGGCGGCCTTCTCGCTCGCGGCGATGTCCAGCGTGCCGGCGAAGCTCATCGGCTGGTTGGCGACGACCCCCACCGACCGCCCCTCGACCCGGCCGAAGCCGACGACGATGTTCGGCGCGAACTGCGCCTGCACCTCCAGGAACTCGCCGTCGTCCAGCAGCGCGGCGACGACCTCGTGCATGTCGTACGGCTGGTTGGCCGAGTCGGGGATCAGCGTGTCGAGGGCCCGGTCGCTGTCGGTGATCTCCAGATCGGCCTCGAACCCGGTGAACGGCGGCTCGTCGAGGTTGTTCCGCGGCAGGTACGACAGCAGGGCCCTGGCGTAATCGAGCGCGTCGTCCTCGTCCTCGGCGAGGTAGTGGGCCACGCCGGTGCGGCTGTTGTGCACGCGGGCGCCGCCCAGCTCCTCGAACGTCACCTCCTCGCCGGTCACCGTCTTGATGACGTCGGGGCCGGTGACGAACATGTGGGACGCCTCGTCCACCATGATCGTGAAGTCGGTGAGCGCCGGGGAGTAGACGTGCCCGCCCGCGCAGGCTCCCATGATCAGCGAGATCTGCGGGATCACCCCGGAGGCGTGCACGTTGCGCTTGAAGATCTCACCGTACAGCCCGAGGGAGACCACGCCCTCCTGGATGCGTGCGCCGGCGCCCTCGTTGATGCCGACGACGGGGGCGCCGATCTTCACCGCCAGGTCCATGACCTTGCAGATCTTCTCGCCGTACACCTCGCCCAGGCTGCCGCCGAAGACGCTGAAGTCCTGGGAGAAGACGCAGACCGTCCGGCCGTCCACCGTCCCGTACCCGGTGATCACTCCGTCGCCGGGCACGCGGGTGCGCTCCATGCCGAAGGACGTGCTGCGGTGCACGGCCAGGGCGTCGAGCTCGACGAACGAGCCGGGGTCGAGCAGCCGCTCGATCCGCTCCCGGGCGGTCAGCTTGCCCCTGGCGTGCTGTTTTGCGGCCGCCCGTTTCTCGCCGGCGCGGATCGCCTCGTCCAGGCGCTCGTCGAGCCGGCTGAGACTGCCCGCCGTGCCACGCGGTTCCATCGATCACCACTTCGGGGATATAAGACTGAGTTTTTTTGTGACGATACTTAGTCTCGCCGATCCCGGACAAGCGGGGTCCGCGACAATGGCCGTATGGCCACACCGTCCATCAGCCGCCGCCTCGCCGAGGCGGCGGTGACCCTGTTCGACGAGAACGGTTACGAAGAGACCACCGTCGACGACATCGCGGCCCGCGCGGGGGTGAGCCGCAGCACCTTCTTCCGCTACTACCGGTCGAAGGAAGACGCGATCTTCCCCGACCACGACGCGCTGCTCGCCCAGGTGGACGCCCGTCTGCGCGCCTCCACCTCGGACACCGCGCTCGTCGCCGTCTCCGACGCGGTGCGCATCGTGCTCGCGCACTACGTCGAGAACGCCGAGGTGTCGCTGCGCCGCTACAGCCTCGTCCGCCGGGTGCCGGCGCTGCGCGACCGGGAGATCGCCAGCGTCGCCCGCTACCAGCGGCTGTTTCGCGAGTTCATCGGCAAGTGGCTGGCCGGAACCCCCGACGCCGACCTGCGGGCCGAGCTGATGGCCGCCTCGGTCGTCGCCGCCCACAACCAGGTCCTGCGCGGATGGCTGCGCGCCGGAGGCGCCTACGACCCTCTCGGCCCGCTGGACCGCGCCCTCGGCTACGTGATCGCCGCCTTCCGCCACCTGGAACGGCCGGAAGACGGCGGCGACGGCCAGGTGCTGGTGGCGACCTTCAGCAGCTCGGCGACCCCCGAGGCGGTGATGGACGCCATCCGGGCGCAGCTGGGGCCCGCCGTCACGCGAAAGCCCCGCTGACGACCACCCGTGGTCACGCCGGCCCGGACCGCGGACCCGGGCGAACCGCGCCGCGACGGCGGCGGACGGCCGTCCCGGGTCCGAGCGGCGAGGTCTGAGCGGCCGGGTCTGAGCGGCGGAGGTCAGCCCGCCGCCCCGGTGAGGGCGTCGAGCTCCGCGTCCGACATCTGGAGCCAGTCCCCCAGCACGTCGCGGGTGTGCTCCCCGATGGCCGGGACTCCGTGATAGCGGGGACCGGCGTATCCGCCGAGGTGCAGAACCGGCCCCGGCATCAGCACCGACCCCAGGATCTCGTTGCCCGTCAGCTCCACCAGCGTCCGCTCCCGGAAGTGGGGGTCGGCGACGATGTCGCTGGCGTCGTTGACGGGGGCCGACACCACCTCGTGCTTCTCGAGGATCTCCAGGATCTCCTTCCGCGGACGGGAGGCGACCCAGGCGACGACCTCCGCCTGGATGGCGTCGTTGTTGGCCATCCGGGCGGCGTTGGTGGCGAACCGCGGGTCCTCGATCAGCTCCGGCCGGCCCATCGCCTCGAACAGCCGCTTGGCGATGCCCTGGTTGGACGCGGCGATGCTCAGCCAGTTTCCGTCGGCGGCCCGGTAGACGCCGCGCGGCGACGCCGAGCCGGTGCCGTTCCCCTCACGGCCCTGGATCTCCCCCTTGGCCTGATACTTGAGCACCATGTCGCCGAGGATGAACAGCAGCGGCTCGTAGAGCGCGACGTCGACGACCTCGCCCTCGCCGGTCCGCTCCCTGCGGTACAGCGCCATCGCCGTGCCCATCGCCGCGGAGATCCCGGCGATGGAGTCGGCGAACCCGAAGGGCGGCGACGTGGGCGGGGTGTCGGGCCAGCCGTTGATGAAGGCGAACCCGCTCGCCGTCTCGGCGACCGTGCCGAAGCCCGGCCGCTCCCGGTAGGGGCCGGTCTGCCCGAATCCGGACACCCGGGTCAGCACGAGCCCGGGGTTGTTCTCCGACAGGACCTCGTAGCCCAGCCCCCACGCCTCCAGCCGTCCGGGGCGGAACGACTCGATGACGACGTCGACCTTCGCCGCCAGGCGGCGCACCACGTCGCGGCCCTCGCCGGTCCGCAGGTCGAGCGCCACCGACCGCTTGCCGGCGTTGAGCCGGGCGAAGCCCAGCGACAGACCGTCCTTCTGCGGCGTCCAGTGCCGCGCGAAGTCGCCGGTCGCGGGGTCTTCGACCTTGACGACCTCGGCGCCGAAGTCGCGCAGCATCCGCCCGGCGGTGGGCGCGGCGTACATCGTGCCCAGTTCGAGCACGCGGACGCCGTCGAGCGGGCCCGTCCTCGTCTGCTCCTTCACCTGCGTCTCCTCAAGGCCGTCGCTCAGATGCGCCACTGGATGTGCTTGACCTCGAGGTACTCGCGCACCCCCCACTCGCCCAGCTCCCGGCCCACGCCGGACCGGCCGTACCCGCCGAACGGCGCGTCCGGCCGCATGCTGCCGCCGCCGTTGATCCACACGGTGCCGGCCCGGATCCGCTCGGCGACCCGCCGCGCCTCCACCGGGTCGTCGCACCAGACGTTCGCCGCCAGGCCGTACGGCGTGTCGTTGGCGAGGCGAATGGCCTCCTCGGTGTCCTTGAACGGCAGGATCACCGCCACCGGGCCGAAGATCTCCTGCTGCACCGCGCGGGCGTCCGGCGGCAGGTTGCCGAGCAGCACCGGGTTGACGAACCAGCCCTTCTCGGGCAGCGGGCGGGTCACCTCCAGCAGCTTCTTGCCGCCCTCGGCCACCGAGCCGTCGATGAAGCCCCGCACCCGCGCCCGGTGGTCCGGGCGGATCATGGGGCCGATGTTGGTCGCGGGGTCCCACGGGTCGCCGACGACCATCTGGTCGAAGGCCGCCGCGCCCGCCTCCAGGAACTCGTCGTACAGGCTCTCGTGGACCAGCAGCCTGGCCAGCGCGGCGCAGCCCTGGCCGGCGTTGCGCGACCACCGCAGGTGCATCTCGACGGCGATCTTCTTCACGTCCACGCCGGGCAGCACGATGTTCGGCGACTTGCCGCCGAGCTCGAGCGTCACGCCCTTGAGGGTGTCGGCGGCCTGGGCCATGATCTGGGCGCCGACCGCGTCCGAGCCGGTGAAGGAGACCTTGTCCACGCCGGGGTGCGACGACAGCCGCTTGCCGACGTCGGCCTGGCCGATGACGACGTTCATGACACCCGGCGGCAGGTCCGCCTCGCGGATCAGCTCGCCGAGGAAGAGCGTGGTCAGCGGCGTGCGGGGCGAGGGCAGGATCACCACGGTGCAGCCGGCCGCGAGCGCCGCGCCGAATTTGAAGACGGCCAGGTTGAGCGGGTAGTTGTAGCCGGTGATGGCGGCCACCACGCCGACGGGCTCGTAGACCACGTCGCTCATCGTCGGCACCGGGTCGTCCCACCTGCCCAGATGCTGCGTGCGGTCGATCTTCGCGGCCTCCGCGGCCCACCGCAGGTGCTGCTCCACCGCCATCTTGACCTGGAGGTACGAGGCGAGGGAGACCGGCGTGCCCACCTCGTTGACGATCGAGGGCAGCAGCCGGTCGGCGGCGGCCTCCAGCACGTCGGCGAGGCGGTGGATGTGCCGCGACCGCTCCTCGCCCGACAGCCGCGACCACGGGCCGAAGGCCGCGCGGGCGGCGGCGACGGCCGCGTCCACCTGGGCCGGCGAGGCGCCGCCGACGGTGGCGATGACCTCCTCGGTGGCCGGGTTGTACACGTCCCAGCGCTCGCCCTCCGGCTCCACGAGCTCGTTGCCGATCGTGAGCTGCCGGACCGAGGGGATCCAGTCACGCATGGGGTACTGCTCGGTCATCGCACGCCTTCCTCGTCCTTGTCCGCCCCGACCGGCTTCGTCATCATCAGACCAACGCGTTTGCACAGGCAGACCAGCACGTCGTCCTGGTTGTAACCCCGGTGCTCGAACCACACGACGCCGGAGTCGTTCCGGCTCTTCGACAGCCGCTTGTCCAAAATCGTGGTCTCGGCGCGGAGGGTGTCGCCGTGGAACACCGGGTGCGGGAACTTGATCTCGTCATAGCCGAGGTTGCCGAGCGTCGTGCCCATCGTCAGCTCCGGCACGTGGAACGCCCCGATCAGCGCCACGGTGAACAGGCTGTTCATCACCCGCCGCCCGTGGATCGTCGTCTTGGCGAACTCCTCGTCCAGGTGCAGCGGCTGCAGGTTCATGGTGAGCGAGGTGAACAGCACGTTGTCCATCTCGGTGACGGTCCGGGTGAACGGGTGTTTGTACGTCCGCCCCACCTCGAACTCTTCGAAATAAAGGCCGCGCATCGTCATCCTTCCTCTCGGTCCGCCGGCTTGCGGCGCACGCGGGCGCCTTCCAGCCAGAGGAGCGCCTTGTCGTAGTGGGCCTTGTCGATGTGCAGCCCCCGGTAGCGCAGCGCGCCGCTCCCCTCGCGCGCCGCCTGCTCGTACGCGGCCACCATGCCCTCGTAGAACGCGATCTCCTCGTCCGAGGCGGAGAAGACCGAGTTGAGCACCGGCACGTGGCTCGGGTGGATCGCGATCATGCCGCGGAAGCCGAGCCTGCGGCCCTCGCGGGCGAACTTCTCCAGGCCCTCCAGATCGTCGATCCGCTCCCACAGCCCGGTCAGCGCGTGCAGCCCCGCGCCCCGGCAGGCGAGCAGGACGCGGCTGCGCAGGTAGAGCGTCTCCAGGCCGTCGGGCGTCCACTCGAAGCCCACCTCGCGGGCGATGTCCGCGTGCTCGGCGGTGGGCCCGATCATCGCGCCGACGCGCGGCGAGGCCGACGCGATCTCCGCGCAGTTCTGGATCGCCTTGACCGTCTCGACGGGCACGATGTATTCGAGCCCGCTCACGCCGTTGCGGTGCTCGAAGTGATCGAGGAGCGCGTCGTACCTGAGCACGTCCGTCGCCTCCTCGATCTTCGGCGCGAAGACGACGTTCAGCCCGGGGACGACGACCGCCTCGAGGTCGGCCCCGGTGAGCCGGGTGGACAGGCCGTTGACCCGCACCCCGATGCCCACCGACGCGTCGAGCGAGCGCAGATGCCGGATCGACGTGGCCACGGTTTCCCGGGCCGCGGCCTTCTCCTCGGCCGGGACCGAGTCCTCCAGGTCGAGGATGATCGCGTCGGCGCCGGCCTTGAGCGCCTTCTCCGCCCAGGCGGGCTTGTGCCCGGGGACGAACAGGATGGAACGGTACGGCCGCATCAGTAGCTCCTCGGCAGGCCGAGGACGTGCTCGGCGAGGTAGTTGAGCACCATCTCCTGGCTGATCGGGGCGATGCGCATCAGCCGGGCCTCACGGAAGTACCGCTCCACGTGATACTCCTTGCTGTAGCCGTAGCCGCCGTGCACGGAGATCGCGACGTCCGCGGCGTGGAAGCCCGCCTCCGCGGCGAGATACTTCGCCTCGTTCGCCTGCTCGCCCGGGGAGTGGCCGTTGTCGATGAGCCAGGCCGCCTTCTGGCACATCAGCTCGGCCGCGTCGAGCCGCATCTTGGCCTCGGCGAGCTGGAAGGCGATGCCCTGGTTCTGCCCGATCGGACGGCCGAAGACCTTCCGCGTCTTGGCGTACTCCGTGGCGCGCCGCAGCGCCGCCTTGCCCAGGCCGAGCGAGGCGTTCGCCGAGATCACCCGCTCGGCGTTGAGGCCCGCGAGGATCGCCTTGAAGCCCTTGCCCACCTCGCCGATGACGTCCTCGTCGGGGACGAACAGGTCGTCGATGAACAGCTCGTTGGTGTCGACCGCGTTGCGCCCCATCTTGGGGATCCTGCGGATCGTGACCCGCTCGCGGTCCAGCGGGGCGAAGAACAGCGTGATGCCGTCGGTCTTCTTCGCCGACTCCTCCCGCCGTGCCGTACGGCACAGCAGGAACATCCGCTCCGCCTCCAGCGCCTTGCTGATGAACACCTTCTTGCCCGACACGAGCCAGCCGCCGTCGACCTTGCGGGCGAAGGTGGAGATGTTGGTGGTGTCGGTCCCGGCGTCGGGCTCGGTCACCGCGAAGCACACGTGCAGGTCGCCGGACACGGCCCGGGGCAGGAAACGCCGCTTGAGGTCCTCGCTGCCGTACTTGATCAGCGGCTCGAAGCCGAAGATCCCGATGTGCACCGAGGTGCATCCGCCCATCCCGGCGCCGGAGGCGGAGATCTCCTGCTCCACGATCGCCGCCTCGGTCACGCCGAGGCCGCCGCCGCCGTACTCCGCGGGGATCGTCAGACCGAGCCAGCCGGCCTTGGCGACGGCGTTGTAGAACTCCCAGGGGAATTCCTTGGTCTCGTCGTGCTCCATCCAGTATTCGTCCGGGAAGTCGGAGCAGAGCTTGCGCACCGCCTGCCGGATCTCCTCGTGCAGGGAATCGGGCTCGAAGTCCATCGGGGTGGTCCAATCCTTCTCAGGGGGTCAGTGGCGGCCGAGCGCGGTGCGGTCGTGGGTCGCGGGGGTGACGCCCTCCTCGCGGAGCGCCGCCTTGCGCACCTTCTCCGAGGGCGTCTTGGGCAGGGCGTCGACGAACCGGATGAACCGCGGCACCGCGAAGGCGGGGATCTTGCCCTCGCAGAAGCTCCAGATCTCCGCGGCATCGACCGGGCGGGAGGTGACGATGACGGCCATCACCTCGTCCTCCCCCGCCTCGATGCCGGCCGCGACACCGATCACCGCGCACTCGAGCACCGCGTCGTGCTGGAGGATCGCCTGCTCGACCTCGTAGGAGCTGATGTTCTCGCCGCGCCGGCGCAGCGCGTCCTTGTAGCGGTCGACGAAGTAGAACCAGCCGTCGGCGTCCTTGCGCAGCGCGTCGCCGGTGTGGAACCACAGGTTCCGCCACGCCTCGACGGTCTTGTCGGGCATCCCGTAGTAGCCCATGCTGCACGTCCAGGGGTGCTTCGGGCGGACCACCAGCTCGCCGACCTCGCCCACCGGGACCTCCTCGTCGGTCTCCGGGTCGACCAGCCGGATGTCGAACCAGTCGGCGGCCTGGA
Organism: Microbispora rosea subsp. aerata; assembly: GCF_014647835.1. Taxonomy (GTDB): domain Bacteria; phylum Actinomycetota; class Actinomycetes; order Streptosporangiales; family Streptosporangiaceae; genus Microbispora; species Microbispora aerata. The sequence goes on along the minus strand of NZ_BMPY01000022.1, from coordinate 107,306 downwards.
GACCCGCGGCGCCGGGCGGGCGCTCCTCGCCGTACGGCGACAGGATCGGCGCCGAGGTCTCGGTGAGGCCGAAGACCTCGACGAACGCCTCGATGCCGAAGCGGTCCTTGAACTCCCGCAGGATGGACGAGGCGGTCGGCGCGGCGAAGACGGCGCGAAGCCTGTTGTCCCGGTCGTCGTCCCTCGGCGGCTGCTTCCAGACGAAGTCCATCATCACGCCGAGCAGGTTGGTCACCGTGACGTCGTGTTCGCGCAGGTGGTCGATCCAGCGGCTCGCGCTGAACTTCGGCCGGACCACGAGGCGGGCGCCGGCGATCATCGCGGGGTAGGCCGCCATGAACTGGGCGTTGCCGTGGAACAGCGGGGTGCAGGTGAAGTAGGTGTCCTCGGCGGTCAGCCGGGTGAGGGAGACCACCTCGTCGCCGAAGAAGTACATCTGCGCGTGCGGCATCGCCACGCCCTTGGAGGGCCCCGTCGTGCCCGACGTGAAGAAGATCGACGCCAGGTCGCTGGGGGCCGGCTCCTCCCCCGCCTTCGGCGTCGCCTCCTCGAACGCGTTCCACGGCTCGGCGGCCCAGCCGTTGCCGCGGAGGATCTCCAGCGCCGTGTCGACCCGGCCCGTGTCGACCACCCAGAACTTCTCGATCGACGCGACGTGCTCGCGGATGGCGGCGAACCGCTCGGCGAAGACGTCGTCGATGACGGCCCAGCGCGGCGCCACCGTAACGCTCTGGTGCCGCAGGAACTCGCCCTCGTACGCCGTGTTGATCGGCACCTCCACCAGGCCGGCCACCGCGCTGCCCAGCCAGGTGCGGATGAACTGCGAGGAGTTGGCCGCCATGATCAGCACACGGTCTCCCGTGGACGCGCCGGCCGCGAGGAACCCGCCCGAGACGCGCTCGGCGGCCTCGAGCATCTCGGCGTAGGTCCACTGCCGCCCCTCCTCGGGCGCGATGAGGAACGTGGCGTCCGGGCGGCGCGACGCCTGATGCCGCAGGACCTTGGGCGAGGTCCACAAACCGGTGTCCGCGAAGGTCGGCTTGAGATCGGTGTACGTGCGGGTCATCGCGGCAGAGCCTCCAACGACGGTGCGGGGGCCGGGTGACCCCGGCACGGGAAGGTACGAATCGGGGGGCCGGCCGGGCGACGGCGGACGGGCGGTCCGGGACGGACGGCCGGCGCTGGTGTCACTTGGCGGTCAGGCCGCCGTCGATCGGGACCGTGACCCCGGTGACGAAGCTGGCGTCGTCGCTGGCCAGGAAGGCGACGACCGAGGCGATCTCCTCCGGCTGGGCGCCGCGGCCGAGCGGGATGCCCGCCACGAACTCCTTGGTGAGCGCCGACACGTCCGCGCCGCGCTCCCGGCCGAAGAAGGAGGCGAGCATCGGCGTGTGCACGGTGCCGGGGGCGATGCAGTTGACCCGGATGCCGTCGGGAGCGCCCACCAGCGCCAGCGCGCGGGTGAACCCGACGAGAGCCGACTTCGTCAGCGAGTAGACGGGGCTGAAGGGCGAGCCGACCAGCGCCGACGTCGAGGCCGTCATCGTGATGGAGGCCTTCTTGCCCGCCCGCTTCAGCAGGTCGAACGCCAGCGTGGCGCTGTAGAAGACGCTCTTGACGTTGACGTCGATGTTGCGCTGGAACTCCTCCTCCGAGACGTCCAGGCCCCCGGCGCCGGGCATGCCGACCTGGTTGTGCACGATGTGCAGGACGCCGTCCTCCGCCTCGATCCGCGCGTAGAGCGCGCGAAGCTCCGCGACGCTGGTCGCGTCGACCTGGACGGGCACGGCCCTGCCGCCCCGCTGCTCGATCTCCTTGGCCACCGCCTCGGCGGCCTCGCCGTTGAGGTCGGCGACGTAGACCTTCACGCCCTCCTCGGCGAGCCGGTGACTGATGGCCCGGCCCATGCCGGATCCGCCGCCGATCACCACGCCGATCCGGCCGTCAAGTCGTGAGGACATTCGCACTCCTAACAAGGGTTGGGATTGTCGGGCTGAAGTCAGCTCCGCTGGTTGAAGCCGCGGCCCAGCAGCTCGGAGACGATCCGGATGCGCTGCATGGTGGGCGTGCCGCCGGCGAGCGCCCACCCGTGCGCGTCCCGGTGCATCCGCTCGATGCCGTACTCCTCGGTGTAGCCGTTCCCCCCGTGGAGCTGCATGGCGAGATCGGTGACGCGCTTGGCCATCTCGTTGGCCGTGCACTTGGCGAGCGAGACCTCGAGGGGGTTCGGCAGGCCGTCGCCGGCGTTCTCGACGGCCCGCCGGATGAGCAGCCTGGCCGCCTCCACCTGCAGCAGCATGTCGGCCAGCGCCATCTGGATGCTCTGGAACTCGATCAGCGGCTTGCCGAACTGCTCCCGCTCTTGGACGTAGGCGATGGTGCGGTCGAGGGCGGCCTGTCCGAGGGCGAGGCTCATCGTCGCGTTGCCGAGACGCTCGATGGAGAAGGCGGTGAACAGCTTGCGGAACCCGCCCGGGCCGATCAGCAGGTTCTCCACCGGCACCTGCACGTCGTCGAAGATCACATCGGCGGACGGGATGCCGCGAAAGCCCATCAGCCGCTCGCGCTTGCCGAAGCTGACCCCGGGGGTGGCCGCGTCCACGATGACGGCTCCGATGCCCTTGGCGCCCGGCTCGTCGCTCATGCGGGCGTACACCAGGTAGTGGTCGGCCTCGCTGCCGTTGGAAATCCACCGCTTGAGGCCGTTGATCGTGAGCGTTCCGCCCGACTTGGTGGCCCGGGTCGTCATGTCGGTCGCGGCCGATCCGGCGTCGGGCTCGGAGATCGCCACCGCCATGGTGGTGTCACCGCTGATGATCCCGGGAAGGTAGCGCTGCCGCTGCTCCTCCGTGCCGAGGAGGTTGACCACCTGAGCGGGGCCGGTGTTGGCTTCGAAGACCTGGAACGCGGCCGGCCTGCACTCCTTGGCCAGCTCCTCCACGACGATCAGGGCCTCCTTCAGCGAGGCCCCCGCGCCGCCGAAGCGCTCCGGCAGGGCGATGCCGAGATATCCCAGGCTCCCCAGATAGCGTCGCTCGTCGTGCGGAAACGGGGTGCGATTCAGATCCCATTCCTCCGCCCGCGGCGCGTAGCGCTCTTTGGCCACCTGAGCGGCCGACTCGCGTAGCGCTCGCTGCTCCTCGCTTTCCCCATCGGGCATTCGAGCGATCATCAAGACCCCCTTCTCACGTCTTATCTATGATATTGGTGCACATGGATTATTCGTCAAGTCTCGACCTGGCCACAGCGGCATCGTATATAGTAATCATATACATAGATAGGAGGCGCTGTGCCAACTGCCGTGATCATCGACGCCGTGCGGTCCCCCATGGGCCGCGGCAAGCAGTCCGGGGCCCTGGCCGGGATCCACCCCGTCGACCTCCTCGCGCAGGTGCTGTCGGCCCTCGTGGAGCGCCAGGGCGTCGACCCCGGCCTGATCGACGACGTCCTGGTGGGGTGCGTGGGCCAGGCGGGCGAGCAGTCGGCCACCCCCGGACGCCAGGCCCTGCTCGCCGCCGGGTTCCCCGAGTACGTGCCGTCCGTGACCATCGAGCGCAAGTGCGGCTCCGGCCAGCAGGCGATCGACTTCGCCGTCCAGGGCGTCGTCGCGGGGGCGTACGACATGGTGATCGCGGCCGGCGTCGAATCGATGAGCAGAGTCCCCATGGGGTCGGCCCGGATGGGCCAGGACCCCTTCGGCGCGGGAGTGCGGGCCCGCTATCCCCTGCTCGTGCCGCAGGGCCTGTCCGCGGAGCTCGTGGCCGACAAGTGGTCCCTGTCGCGGGCGCGGCTCGACGAGTACGCCGCCCGGTCGCACGCGCTGGCCGCGCGGGCCGCGCGCACCGGCGGCTTCGGCGACGAGATCGTCCCGATCACGCTGCCGGACGGCGGCGTCGTGGACCGCGACGAGACGATCCGGCCGGACACGACCCCGGAACGGCTGGCCGCCCTGGCTCCGGCCTTCGCGAAGACCCCCGACGCGGCCCGCTTCCCCGACCTCGAGTTCAAGATCACGGCGGGCAACTCGTCCCAGATCACCGACGGCGCGAGCGCGCTGCTCATCACCAGCGAGGAGCGCGCCAGGCAGCTCGGCCTGCGGCCCCGGGCCCGCGTCGTGGCGTCCGCCGTCTGCGGCGACGACCCGCTGCTGATGCTGACCGGGCCGATCGCCGCCACGACCAAGGTGCTCGCCCGCGCCGGGCTGTCGATTCACGACATCGACGCCGCCGAGGTCAACGAGGCGTTCGCGAGCGTGCCCCTCGCCTGGCGGGCCGAGCACCCGATCGACGAGGCGAAGCTCAACCCGCGCGGCGGCGCGATCGCCCTGGGACACCCGCTGGGCGCCTCCGGCTGCCGCCTGATGACAACCATGATCAACCACCTCGAGCAGAGCGGCGGGCGGCTCGGGCTGCAGACGATGTGCGAGGCGGGCGGCATGGCCAACGCCTCGATCGTCGAGATCCTGCCCCACTGATCGTCGAGAAAGGATCCCCATGAATCTCGCCAACAGTTCGGCCGTCGTGACCGGAGGCGCCTCCGGCCTCGGCCTGGCCACCGTGCGGCGGCTGGCGAAGGCCGGCGTCTTCGTCGTCGTCGCCGACCTGCCGTCCTCCGCGGGCGCCGAGGTCGCCGCCGGGTTCGACGGGCAGGCGGCCTTCGTCCCCGCCGACGTGACCGACCCCGAGGCGCTGTCGGCCGCCTTCGACAAGGCCGAGGAGCACGGCCCGCTGCGTACGCTCGTGCACTGCGCCGGACGCGGCGCGACGGTGCGGGTGGTCGAGCGCGACGGCACGCCCGGGTCGCTGGAGGTCTACGAGAACATCGTCAGGATCAACCTCGTCGGGACCTTCAACGCGCTGCGGCTCGCGGCGGCCCGGATGGTCGCGAACGAGCCGGTCGACGGGGAGCGAGGGGTCTGCGTGCTCACCGCGTCGGTCGCGGCGTGGGAAGGCCAGATCGGGCAGATCCCGTACGCCTCCGCCAAGGCGGGCGTCGTCGGCATGACCCTGGTGGCCGCCCGCGACCTCGCCCGCAAGCTCGTCCGGGTGAACACCATCGCCCCCGGCGTCTTCGACACCCCGATCATGAGCAGGCACCCGCAGGAGGTGAAGGACCGGCTCGCCGCCTCGACGCCGCACCCCGCCCGGCTGGGCCGGCCGGACGAGTTCGCCGCCCTCGCCATGCACATCCTGGAGAACCCGATGCTGAACGGCGAGACCATCCGCCTCGACGGCGCGATCAGGATGCAGGCGCGATGAGCGAGCGGCCGGTCCTCACCGAGCGGCGCGGCAACGTCCTCGTCGTCACGATCAACCGCCCCGGCGCGCGCAACGCGATCAACACCGCCGCCGCCGAGGCGATCGCCGCCGCCATGGCGCTCCTCGACGAGGAGCCCACCCTGTTCGCCGGCGTGATCACCGGGGCGGGCGGCACGTTCTGCGCCGGCATGGATCTCAAGGCGTTCCTCGCCGGCGAGCGCCCCTCCGTCCCGGTGCGCGGGTTCGCCGGCATCGTGGAGTCGCCGCCGGACAAGCCGATCATCGCCGCCGTCGAAGGGTACGCGCTGGCGGGCGGCTTCGAGATCGCCCTCGCGTGCGACCTCATCGTCGCCGCGGAGAACGCCAAATTCGGGCTGCCCGAGGTGAAGCGCAGCCTGGTCGCCGGCGGCGGCGGCCTCATGCGGCTGTCGGAGCGCATCCCCTACTACAAGGCGATGGAATGGGCCCTCACCGGTGACCTCGTCGACGCGGCCCGCGCCGACGAGGCCGGTCTGATCAACCGGCTCGTCCCCGCCGGGCAGGCGCTCGAGGCCGCGCTCGAACTGGCCGGCCGCATCGCGGCCAACGGGCCGCTGGCCGTACGCGCCAGCAAGCAGATCATCATGAAGGCCCGCGACTGGGACTCGTCCGTCGCCTTCGACGAGCAGCGTAAGCTCTCCGAGCCGGTGCGTTCCTCCGAGGACGCCCGTGAGGGTGCCCTGGCCTTCACCGAGAAACGAGCGCCGCGGTGGCGCGGGCGTTGACCAACTCCCCTTGCATCGGACATCTGAGAGGCGTGTGACATGGAGTTCGGCATCCTCATGGGCGACGAGCGGGTCGAGGTGCCTCCGCGCGAGCACCTCGACCTGCTGCTGCGCGTGGCCGAGGCCGCGCAGCGCAACGGCTTCACCTATCTGACGATCGGGCAGCACTTCCTGTACGACGGCTACCGGTGGATGCAGCCGGTGCCCCTGCTGTCCCGGCTGTCGGCCGAGCTCGACGAGGGCGTGCGGCTCGGGACGAGCATCATCATCGGCCCGCTCTACCACCCGATCATGCTGGCCGAGGAGCTGGCCACACTCGACATCCTGACCGGCGGCAGGCTCGTGGTCGCGGTCGGCACCGGCTACCTGCCGCACGAGTACGAGCGGATGGGCGTGCCCTTCAAGGAGCGCTACCAGCGCCTGGAGGAGTCGCTCAACCTCATGCGTCAGCTCTGGTCGCAGGACCGGGTGACGTTCTCCGGCAAGTTCTGGCGGATCGAGGACGCTCCGGTGCACATCAAGCCGCTGCAGCAGCCGGCTCCGCCGATCTGGCTGGGCGCGCAGAAGGAGTTCGGCGTGCGCCGCGCCGCGAGGCTGGGCGAGACGTGGACGGTGACGCCGCAGCAGACGGTGGAGCAGGTCGACGCGCTCGCCCGGGTGTTCGCCGCCGAGCGCACCGCCCTCGGGCTGCCGCTCAACCAGCTTCCGCTGCGCCGCGAGCTGATGATCGGCGCGGACCGCGACGACGCGCTCAACCGCTTCGCCGCCGTCGCCCGCGGCAAGTACGAGGCGTACGCCGACCGGGGCATGCAGGCCCTGTCGCAGGAGCAGGTGCGGGCGCGGTTCAACGCCACCGTCCAGGACCACGTGATCCTGGGTGACGCGGAGGAGTGCCGGCGGCAGATCCGCGACGTGGCCCGGCGGCTGCCGATCGGGCCGCTGCTGGTGCGCCCGCACTGGCCGGGCATGTCGGCCGAGGAGGCCGTGGCCTGGCTCGACGAGGTCGGCCGGGAGATCGTCGAGCCGCTGCGCGAGGTGCGGCCGGTGACGTTCGCCGACTTCCTGAACTCCTGACCAGACGTGCCCGGGCGGCTGCTTCGCCGTCCTCAGGGACGGCAGCGGGTTGCTCTGGTCCGCCGCACCGGGCATACGGGCGAGGGCGTCCGATCGTCATCGACACGGACGCCCTCGCCCGGTCACGCCGCAGGCATCCGACGGCTCGGCCGAAGCCACCGGGCCCCCGGGAGGCGGAGATCGACAGCCGCCTGCCGCGGCTCTCGCGGCCGAGGTCGGAGACGTGGAAGAGCGGAATGTCGGACCGCATGACGTGGCGTGCCGACGCGCCCACCTCCACCGCTCGGAGCGCAAGGTCGAGCCCGGAGTCGCCGAGCCGGAACCGCCACGCCGGAGCCGTCGCCGGCCGAGGTCGCCGAGGCGGGCGCGGGGCCGCCGCGGCCTGCCCTCTGTCCCCGCCACAGTGCCTCCCCGCCCGTGTGCCCGGCCCCTCGGGGGGCCGACGCCGCCTCAGCCCCTCGCAAAGCGACGCCGCGTGAGAAACGCCGCCGCCCCGTGCGACATGGCGGGGCGACGTCGTACGGGGCGGAATCGGCCGTTGGAACGCTCTAAAGGCGGACGCCGACGTGTGATCGCTACACGTAGGCCCTGAGGAACGAGTCGCCCGGCTCGGAGTACAGGACCTCCGGCCAGTCGGCCGGGCGGCGGTCGCCGTACGCCCGCACGCTGTCGCGGTCGCCCAGCCCCTCGGCGAGTTCGGCGATGGGCATGTAGTACATGTACGACATAAGGCGATCCGCGAAGCGCCACCTGCCGTCCACGCGGCGATAGACGTCCTTGTATCTGAGCGCGACCTGCATGGCGACGCCGTCCCGGGTCACCTCCGCGTGCGAGGCGAGGAGCCCGGTCGCCACGTCGGGGTCGTTCTCGTCGAAGCGGATCACGTGACCGTGCGAGAAGTGATTGGTGGGACCGAGCGCGGCGAAGCGGCCGAGGTAGGTCTTCACGATCTCCTCGATGCCCTTCGCGGCGAAGACGCCGTCCTGCGAGCGGAGCGTCGCGTCCTCGCAGAAGATCTGCCGGATGCCCTCCTCGTCGCGCTCGTCCATGATGAAGCCGTACAGCACGGCCAGTTCCTCGATCGCCTTGCGGTCCTCGAGCCGCCTGACGCGGTCCTCCAGGGAACTCACTGCCGACATCACTCACTCCTTCATGAGATGGGGTCCTGGACGGGTCGCTGGGTCCGGCGGGAGCGCGGGCCACGGGACGGCGCACCGGCGGGCGGCACGGGCGTGGCCGCCGGGCCGTGCGCCGAAGCGGCCCCGGGAGCCACCCCCGGCGTGGGGTGACGCCCGGGTGCGGTAGCGTCGCCTCGGTGTCCGAATTCGCTGGTCAGCCGTTGTCGAGGAGCGCCGCGTGTCACTTGGCCTGGTCGTCTCGGGGCAGCCGGCGCGGGCCGGGGGTGAAGCGCGCCGGAATCTTGTGGAAGCCGATGTTGACACCCTGGCGGGCGTAGCGGACCAGGCCGTCGAGGTCGATCGTGTAGTCGGGCATCCGCTCCAGGATCTGGCCGATGAGGCTCTTGGCCATGGCCCGCCCCAGGTGGGAGCCGGCGCAGCGGTGCTGCCCGATGCCGAAGGCGGTGTGCCGGTTGGGCCAGCGGTCGATGTTCAGCTCGTCGGGGTTGTCGAAGCCGGCCTTCTCGTCCCGGTTGGCCGAGGCCCACGAGAGCAGCACCCGGTCGCCCGCCTTCATCGGGCAGCCCTTGAACTCGACGTCCTTGGTGACCGTACGGGCCAGCGCCTGGGTGGGCGAGAAGTAGCGCAGGAACTCCTCGATCGCGCGGTCGAGCAGGCTGGGGTCGTCGATGAGGCGCTGCCGGACGTCCTGGTGCCGGTAGAGCCACACGAGGGTCTGTCCCACGAGAGAGGCGGTGGTGCCGACGCCGCCCGAGATCAGCAGGTCGACGATCGAGAAGACCTCGTCGTCGGTGAGCGGCCTGCCGTCGACCTCCTGCCGCACCAGGAAGCTGATCGCGTCGTCGGCGGGGTTCCGCCGCCGCTCGGTGATGACGTCGGCCATCTGCTTGTGGAGATAGGGAAGGTCCACCTCGACCGCCCGCCGATACTCCGGGCTGTCGGTGAAGGCCGCGAGAGTGGCGCGGTGAGCCGAGGAGTAGCGCTCCCACTCGTCGACCGGAAGCCCCAGCCAGTCGATGGTCACGATGGAGGGAACACCGATGATCTCGGCGAAGTCGCACTCGCCGGTCTCGATGACACGGTCGATGAACCACGTGGTGTAGTGCTCGATCATGTCGAGCATCCGGCCGACCGCGGCGGGAGCCGTGAGCATGTTGACCAGCTTGCGGTACTTGCGGAAGTCCGGGGGGTCGATCTCGATCGGGATGTGCAAGACCATCGGCGTCTTCGGGATGACCACGCTCAGCCCCTCCCCGCCGTGGGGCGAACGCGCCGACGAGAAGGTGTAGTCGTCGCGGGCCGCCTCGAACACGCTCTCATAGTCGGACAGCACCCAGTAGCCGCCGTGTGCCTCCGTCCAGGCGACGGGGTGCGTGGCGCGCAGCGCCCGGTAGGCGCCGACGGGGTCGGCCGCGTGCTCAGGGGAGTTGTGGTCGAAATGAACCACCGGGCATCGGCTCATCAGATGCACTCTTCCTTTCGAAGGCTTCCGGCATATGGTAATCATGGTTATACTGGATTCAGATGTCAATAACCCAGTGCCGGTTGCGGCCATGAGGAGGAGCCATGCGGGTGTCCGTCGACCTGAACGTCTGCCAGGGGCACGGGGTCTGCTACATGACCAACCCGGAGATCTTCCAGCCCCGGGAGGAGGACGGTCAGGCGCTCGTCGTCCTCGATGAGATCCCCGCCGACCTTCAGGACGCCGCGATCCTCGCTCAGCAGAGCTGCCCCGAGCGCGCCATCAGCGTCACGGAATGAGCCATGGCCCCGAAGCCGCCCGGCCGGCGTACGAGCGAGCACCGATGGCCGGTCCCGGCGCGACCGCCGTGGCGGGCCACGCCGGCGGCGGTGGGCGCGGGCACGCAGGGCCACTCCCATCCCTCCTTGTTCCTGTGAGGCAGTTGCTGTGACGAGCGTCAAGACAGAGGTCGTCGACTCCGCCTTGTGGATCCGGTTGAACAGGCCCGAGCGGCGGAACGCGTACGACGAGGCGATGGCACGCGAGATCGCCGAGATCCTGGAGGATGCCGCCTCCTACCGGGCGGTGGTGGTGACCGGCGAAGGCGGCAGCTTCTGCGCCGGCGGCGCGCTGGGCAACCTCAGCCGGCCGACGAAGAGCGAGATGCGCCGACTCTACAGCGCCTCACTGAAGCTGTTCGACGCGGTGCGCGGCTGCCCGCGGCCGGTGATCGCGGCGGTCAACGGCCCCGCGGCCGGCGGCGGCAACGAGCTTATCGTCGCCTGCGACCTGGCCGTGGCCGGGCGATCGGCCACGTTCGGCCAGACCGGCCCGCGCGTCGGCAGCGCGCCGGTGACCGGGGCGACGAACGTCATGGGCATCCAGATCGGCGAGAAGCGCGCCAAGGAGCTGTCGCTGCTGTGCCGCCGCTACTCCGCCGAGCAGGCGCTCGGCATGGGCCTGGTCAACGCGGTCGTGGACGACGACCAGGTCGAGGCGACCGCCCGCGCGTGGTGCGAGGAGCTCGCCGCGCTCAGCCCCCGCTACCTCGAGATCGCGAAGATCAGCTCGAACATCTGGTGGAACGCCGCGCGCGACTCCTTCAGCAACGGCGTGGGCATGCTCATCCAGGCCGTCGGCAGCGAGGACATGATCGAGGGCGCCACGGCCTTCCTCGAAAAGCGCAAGCCGACGTTCGCCGCCCCCGAGTAGCGGCCGGTCGCGTGCGGGCCCCCGGCGGACGCTCCGCCGGGGGCCCGCCCGTCTTCTCACGCCCGCGCGTGCCCGCGGCCGTGCCGGCTGCCGAGGTACGCCTCCTGCACCGCCGGGTGGCGGACCACGGCCCGCGGCTCGCCTTCCGCGATCAGCTTGCCCGTGGTCATCGCGAACAGATGGTCGCAGGTGTCCACCATCATCTGAACGTCGTGCTCGATGATGAGCTGGGTCAGCCCTTCGGCCTGCAGGCCGCGCATCAGCGCCGAGATGTCCTCGCGCTCCTGCCGGTTCATGCCCGCCGTGGGCTCGTCGAGGAGCAGCAGGCGGGGGTTCATCGCGATCGCCCGGGCGATCTCCACCCGCCGCTGCATGCCGTACGAGAGCTCGGTGGGGCGCAGGCGCCGCACCTTCGTGAGCCCGACGCGCTCGATGGCCTGGTCGACCCGTTCGGCGACGGCCCGGCGGGCGGCGCGGCCCCTGATGAGGTGGTCGTCCGTGGCGAGCAGCACGTTCTCCCGCACGGTGCGGTCCTCCAGGAGCCGCACCGTCTGGAAGGTGCGCGCGATGCCCAGCCCGGCCATCGCCCTGGGCGGCTCGTGATGGTACGGCTCGCCGCCGAACAGCAGCTCGCCGCGGGTCAGCCGGACCAGCCGCGTGACGGCGGCGAGCATCGTGCTCTTGCCCGATCCGTTCGGGCCGAGCACCCCGAAGATCTTGCCGGCGGTGAGCGAGAACGACAGCCCGTCGACCGCCTTGACCCCTCCGAAGTGCACGGCCAGGTCGCGGACCTCGAGGACCGGGACCTCCGGTTTCGTCGTCGCGTGGACGGCGGTCATGTCAGCGGCCCTCCCCGGGAACGGCGAGCTGGTCGAACTCGCGGCCTGCGACGGCGCCGGGGCCCGCGTCCGCCCCGCCCGCGCCCTTCTCATCGTCGGTCTCACCGCCGCGGCGCCCGCTGCGCAGCCTGTGGTAGAGGTCGGCGGCGAGGCCGAGCACGCCGCCCGGCAGATAGAGGGCGGCCAGGACCACGATGACGCCGTAGACGACGGTCTCCCACTCCCCCACGAAGTCCAGCGCCTTCGGCAGCCACACGAAGATCACCGAGCCGATGAGGGCGCCGGCCCAGGAGCGGAACCCGCCGACGACGATCACGGTCAGCGCGAGGACGACGAGCTGGAAGTTGACCTCCGCCGGGGTGATGCTGGAGCGCAGCAGGATCGTGAGCGCGCCGGACAGGCCGCCCACCAGCCCGCTCACCAGGAAGGACATCCGGCGGTAGCGGGACACGTCGACGCCCATCGCCGCGGCCAGCTCGGGGTCCTCGCGCACCGCGTCGACCCGCCGCCCCAGGCCGCCCGTCTCCGACAGGGCGAAGACCACGACGACCACCAGGGTGACGGCGAGGATGCTCCCCGTGGTGAGGTCGCCGAGCGCGCCGAACAGGCCGGCCGCCCCGCCGGTGAGGCTCCCGCCGTTCACCGCGAGGATGGCGATGATGAGGGTGAAGGCGATGGTCGCCATGCCCAGATACAGCCCGTTCAGCCGCTGGATCAACAGCCCGAGCAGGAAGCTGGCCGCGCCCGCGAGGAGCGTTCCCACCGCGATCGACGGCCAGGTCGTCATCTCCAGCCGGATCATGCAGATGGCGGCCGCGTAGCCGCCGATGCCGTAGCAGCCGACCCCGGCGAAGGAGAAGACCCCGACGCGCAGCGGGAGCTGAATGCTGAGAGCCAGCAGGAGGGTGGTCATCGTGCTCTGGACGAGCACGATGTTGGCCGCGTACCAGTCGCTCATGTGCGCCGCACCTCCCGGCGGCCGAAGAGCCCCTGCGGCCGGACCAGCAGCATGAGGAAGATCAGTCCGAAGGAGACCGCGTCCGCCCAGGTGCCCCAGTTGTTGACGATCACGAACGTCTCCGCGATGGCGATGAAGTACGCGCCCGCGATGACACCGGCCTGGCTGCCGAGCCCGCCGAGCACGATGGCGGCGAACGCCTTGATCAGCAGAACGTCGCCGGTCTCGGCGGAGATCGCCCCGAGCTGGTAGGTCAGCAGCGCCCCGGCCAGACCGGCCAGCGCCCCGGCGACGGCCATCGTGCCCAGGGCGAGAGAGGTGCGGTTCGCGCCCATGAGGGAGGCCGTCTCGGGGTCCACGCCGATGGAGCGCAGGGCGAGCCCGCGCTTGGACGCCTTGAGCCACCAGGCGAGCCCGACGCCCAGGCCGAGCCCGACGACGATGACCACCAGCGCCATCGTGGTCAGGCGCAGCCCGCCGACCTGGTAGACCTGCGCCTGCTCGGCCGCCGAGCCGAATCCGAACGGCGCGCCGTTGGTGAGGCGCTGGGCGATCGCCAGGGGGATGACCGCCACGCCGATGCCCGCGATAAGGATCTGCATCTCCGCGGCCCGGGGATTGCGCGCTCGCCTGAGGATCGACTGGAAGACCAGCGCCTGCACCAGGCAGGAGATGAGCGCGCCCATGGCCGCGGCGAGCACGACGATCAGCGGCGCAGGCAGGGCGACGCGGTCCGCCACGAGATGCGCGGCGAAGGCCGAGAACATGAACGTCACGCCGTGCGCGAAGTTGAGCACGCCGATGGTGCCCCAGGCGAGCGCCATTCCCAGCGCGAACAGCAAGTAGATGGAGCCGAGCACGACCGCGTTGAACACGTCCTGCAGCACGGCACCTTCCTTTCTTCCGGACGTCGGTCCACGGTGCTCATGGCCGGCGCGCACGAGCCGCCGGCCCTGAGCATCGGTGGCCGAACTCGCCGATCACGGAGTGGTGGTCACGACCTTCTCGGCCTCGCCATCCCATTCGACGAGCACGCCGGGGACGCGCATGTCGTTGCCCTCGAAGCCGAGCTGTCCCATGGCGCCCTCGAAGCCCTCCGCGGCGACCTTGGCCAGACCCTGCTGGATCCCGTCCCGGGTGGCCGATCCGGACGCCTTGATGGCCCGGGCGATCCACCACGCGGCGTCGTATCCCTCGGCCGCGTACTGGTCCGGCAGCGCGTTGAACTTGGCCTGGAAGTTCTTGATGAACTCCGCCGACTTGCCCTGGCTCTGCGCGGGCGAGAAGTCGGTCGGGTAGATGACGCCCTTGCCGTACTCCCCCGCGCTCTTGAGGTTGCCGCCGCCCTGCACCGAGGTGCCGAGGACCGGGCCGTCGTAGCCCGCCTGCCGCAGCTGCTTCAGCGCGGTCACCGACTGCGGGGCGGTGAGGAAGAACAGCGCCGCGTCCGGCTTCTTCTCCGCGATCAGCCGCGTCGGCGAGGTGAAGTCCTGCGTCGTGGCCTGTACGGCGGTGCTGGAGACGACGGTGAGACCGCTCTTGCCCGCCAGGTCCGGCATCGTCTTCTCCGCGAGCTGGGCGAAGGTCGGGAACGTGGCGTTGTAGAGGACGGTGACGTTCTTCAGGCCCTTGGCCGCCAGATATTCGGTGGCGAGGTGGTAGTAGGTGTCCATCGGGGACGTGGCGCGGAAGGTGTACTTGCCGATCACGACGCCGTCGGAGCCGGCCTGGGTGAACACGATCGGCGTCTTGCTGCGCTCGGCGACCGGGGCCACCGCCGCCGCCTGCTGGCCCGCGGCGGGGCCGAGGATGGCCGCGACGCCGCTGTCGGCGATGGCGCTGGTGACCTCGCTGGACGCCGTCTCGATGCTGTTGGCGCTGTCCTTCTCGGTGACGGTGATCTTCACGCCCTCGCCGAGGAAGTTGCTGTTGTTGATCTCCTCCACCGCGAGCTGCGTGCCCTTCACCGCGCCCAGACCGGCGTAGGCGACCGGCCCGGTGGTGTCGCGGACGCCGACGAGCTTGATCTCGGCCGGCAGCTTTCCGTCCCCCGCCGACTCGGCCGCCGTGCTCTCGCCGCCGCTTCCGCAGGCGGCCGCCACCAGCGACAGTCCGGCGATCATCGTGACGCCCGCGCCGCGGGCCCATCTGAGCCGAAGTGACATCGGTCGCTCCAAGTGTGCCAATGATAAGCATGAATTGGTTTTCCCAAGATAGGTTTATGCCGGGGCGATGTCCAGGTTTGCGCGGGCGTTACTTCCACGTGACCTGCGGGCGGACGCCCGGCCGGTGAGGCTCGGGGGCCGCGTCGCCGTCCGCCTCCAGCAGACGTCCGGTGTGACACACCCGCCCGCTCCGGATGCGGGCCGCCAGGTCGCCGGCGATCCGATCGAGCAGAAGGCGGCCGTCCTCGGCGGCGGCCGTCGCATGGTCGAGCACGGCGACGGCGACGCCCCCGGCCGGGCGCCGGGACATCGGCCGCGCGCGGACATCCGGCCGCGCCCCGGCCGGGCTCACCAGGCCGGGGGCGAGGTGCAGCATGAGCGAGGTCGTGACGTGACCGGCGGGCAGGTCGCCGTTCTCGGCCGCACAGGACGCCCAGGCCGCGTCGCGCCCTTCATGCCGCGACTGCACGACCGCGGCGGCGACGGCGTCCAGGTTGCCGTCGCAGCCATTAATGATCACAATTTGCCCGGCCCAGCGCGACAGCGACCGGATCAGCTCCACCAGCAGAAGCTGGAGCGTGTCGGTCCCGATGGACATGACGCCCGGGAAGCTCGCGCGAGCATCCGGGTCGGAGCCGGGACGCGCGTCGAGGTGGTCGTCCCCCGCGCCGTACGCGATGGCGGGCGCCACGACCACGGACTCCTCCGGGCACACCCGGCGCAGGCGGGCGGCCGTGGCCCGCGCCACCGCCGTCGAGATCACCGTGTCGGTCTGCGGCGGCAGGCACGTGCCGGGCCGCCCCGTCGATCCGAGCGGAACAAGGACGGTCGGCGCGTGCGGCGACGCGGGCCGTGCGAGGGCCGCGAGGTCCCGTCCGTCCACTCCGCCCGCATGGGCGGCCGGATCACAGGCGGGCGCGGTCCCGTCCCCGGCGTTCTCCTCGACAGCCTCGGCGTGCGGCGAGGCGCCGTTGCCGCTTCCCATTCGTTTCCCGCCTCCTTGCCTTTCGTTTCCCATCTTATATAATCATTATTATAGTTTGGGAAACATCGGAGGGAGCGGCTCCCGGTCCGCCGGCGGGGCGCACGTCCCGTGGCTCAGCCGTCGGCGACCCCGGTCCACTCCCGGGTCTCGCCGACCGCGGCCACACGCTCGACCGTGATCCGCTTGTGCGCGAATCGCAGCTCACCGCCCACCTCGCGCAGCGAGTCGGAGTAGCGGCCGACCACGAAGCGGGTGCCGTCCGGGTCGAACATCACCGCCTGGAAGTACGCCTCGGCACGGACCAGGCCGCCGTCCTCCGGATAGGCCCGCACGTTGGTGATCATGTGCTTGCTGCCCAGCGTCGGCGAGTCGCGGAAGGCCCGGTAGACGTCGAGGAAGGGCTCCCTGCCGGTGTGCGTGCCGTCGACGCGCGTGATCGCCACATCGTCGGCGATCAGCTCGCCGACCGCGTCCACGTCGCCCTCGTCCACCGCCCGGGCGTAGGCGTACAGCAACTGCGCCGCACGGGCCGACAGGGCGGGGTCCGCCACGGCGCGGGATCCGCCGCCGCCCGTCTTCGCGGTCTGGTTCTCCACTGTCCGATCACTCCTTGGATTCGGCCCGCCCGGCGGAGCCGGAGCCCGAGCCGCCGCGGCCGTCGCCCGGCATCTTGCGTGAGTCGTGGCTCACGGCGATCTTCACCGGATGCACCTCGAAGATCACCCGGTTGGGGCTGTCCAGCAGCCGGACCATGGCGCCGGGATCGCCGGGCGCCAGCTTCGCCGCCAGACGCGGCAGCATCCGCCGCTTGGTCTCCTCGTCGTCCCGCCGCAGGGCGATCCCGCGTACGGCCAGCATGCGGCGGCCGGGGAGCGCGGTCCCCGAATTGGAGACGACGAGCGTCACCCGCGGGTCCCTGCCGATCGCCTCGGCGTGCGCGCGTCCCCGCACGGCGGTCAGCCAGAAGCGGCCCTCCTCGTACAGGTAACTCATGACGACCCCGGCGGGCCAGCCCTCCGCGGTGGTGAAGACGAAGGTGCACTCGCTCTGCGTGGTCAGCAGCTCACGCCGGTCGCCGGCGTCGAGCCGCAGTGACCGCAGGTCTTCTATGTCGTCGATGCCCACCCGGCCCATACGCGCTTGCGCTCCTTCCAGTTCCGGTCACCGGTACGGCGAGGCCGGGGCGTGCCCTCGCCCTCGCCGTACCGGATCAGCTCTCCGAGACCAGCGCCGCCTCGCCGAGGAAGGCGCGCAGGACCGACGAATTGGAGCGGGCCTCCTTGGCCGTGCCGCTGAAGACGACCTCGCCGCGGGCGACGACGGCGACGTCGTCGGCGACCTCCAGGCCGGCTTCGGCGTTCTGCTCGACCATCAGCACTCCGATGCCCGAGTCGGCCATGGCGCGGATACTGCTGAGCACCGTGTCGACCATGGTCGGGGCCAGGCCCATCGAGGGCTCGTCCAGCATCATGATCTTCGGCTTGGCCATGAGGGCACGGCCGAAGGCGAGCATCTGCTGCTCACCGCCGGACAGGAGCCCGGCGGCCCCGTCCTGGCGCTCCTTGAGCACCGGGAACATCTCGAAGACGCGGTCCAGGATGGCGCCGGTCTCCCCGCGGGCCGTGGTGTAACCGCCCATCCGGAGGTTCTCCATGACGGTCAGCGGGGCGAAGACGTGACGGCCCTCGGGGACCAGGACCAGCCCGCGCTTGACGATCTTGTGTGCCGGCAGGCCGGTGATCGTCTCCCCGTCCAGGACGACGGAGCCCGAGTCGGGCTTGTGCAGGCCGGCGGCCGACCGCAGCGTGGTCGTCTTGCCCGCCCCGTTGGCGCCGAGGACCAAGGTGACCTTGCCCGGCTCCGCCGACAGCGTCATGCCGCGCACCGCGGTGACCTTGCCATAGCTGACGTGCAGGTCCCGGATCTCAAACATGCTGGCTCCACCGCTTTCCCAGGTACGCCTCGCGCACCGCCGGCTCACGTACGACACCCGCCGGATCACCCTGCGCGATCAGCTTGCCGAAGTTCATCGCGAACAGGTGATCGCACGTGTCGACCATCATCTGGACGTCGTGCTCGACGATCAGCTGCGTCAGGCCCTCCTTCTGCAGCTCCCGCATCAGGGCCGACACCTCCTGCCGCTCCGACTGGTTCATGCCGGCCGTGGGCTCGTCGAGCAGCAGCAGCCTCGGCCGGGCGACGATCGCGCGGGCGATCTCCACCCGCCGCTGCACCCCGTACGAGAGCTCGCCGGGCCGGTGCCGCTCAAGGCCCTTCAGTCCCGTGCGCTCGATGGCCTCGCGCACGCCGTCCGCGCCGCCTCGCCCGCCGACCCGGTCGGCGCCGAGCCGGATGTTCTCCTCGACGGTCAGGCCGGGCAGCAGCCGCACGGTCTGGAACGTGCGGGCGACGCCGCGCCGCGCGACCCGAGCGGCCGGGAGGGTGTGATACTCCTCCCCGTCCAGGAGGATCTCGCCGGCCGTCAGGTCCACGAACCTGGTGATCGCCGCCAGCAGGGTGCTCTTGCCGGAGCCGTTGGGGCCCAGGATCCCAAAGATCTTGCCCTCGGTGAGCTCGATGGACAGGCCGTCCACGGCCTTCACTCCGCCGAAGTGGACGGCGGCGTCCTTCACCTGGAGCAGCGGGGCGCTGCTCGCCCGATTCCCCGTCATCCGCTCCCCTGTCATGCGGGGGTCCCCTCCGCTCGCGGGGACACCGTCCCACGGTCCCCGTCGCCCGGTCCGACGTCGCTCGATCCGCCCGCCCTGCGGGAACGCTGCCAGGAACGGTAGGCGTCGGTAATGACGCCGAGCAGGCCGCCCGGCACCCAGATGGCGGCGAGCGCCACGATCACGCCGTAGATCACCTTCTGCCACTGGCCGGAGAACTCCAGCACGCTGGGCAGCCAGGTGAAGATCACCGCACCGATGAACGCTCCGGCCCAGGAGCGCGACCCTCCCACGATGATCATCGTGAGCGCGAGGGTCACCAGGGAGAAGCCGATGTCGGTGGGGGCGATGGTGGTGCGCAGCAGCACGTTGAACCCGCCGGCGCAGGCGCCGAGCAGCGCGCTGATCACGAAGGCGAGCTGCCGGTAGTGGCGGACCTCCACGCCCATCGCGGCCGCGAGCTCGGGGTCCTCGCGCACCGCCTCCACGCGACGGCCGAAACGGCCGCGCTCGCTGAGCGCGAGCAGCACGACGACGACCAGCGAGGTCAGCGCCACGTGCACGGTGCCCACGTCCGAGATCGCGCCGAACAGGCCGCTGGGGCCGCCGGTCAGCTCGCCCCCGTTGGCCACGACCACCGTGACGATCAGGTCGAACGCGATGGTGGCCATGCCGAGGTAGAGGCCGCCGAGCCGGCTGAGGACGAGCGCGAGCAGATAGCCCGTCACCGCGGCCAGCAGCATGCCCGCGCCCATGGCGAGCGGCGCCGGCCAGCCGAGGCGGATGACGATGATCGCCGTGGTGTACGCGCCGATGCCGTAGCAGCCGACCCCGGCGAAGGAGAAGACGCCGAAGCGGATGGGCACCTGCAGGCTCAGTGCGGTGAGCAGTCCGACGAACGTGGACTGGATCAGGATGATGTTGCTGTCGTACCAGGCCGTCATGTCCGGCGCACCTCTTTGCGGCCGAAGAGCCCCTCGCTCTTGAACAGGAGGACGGCGAAGATCACGCCGAACGAGACCGCGTCCACCCACAGGCCGGAGGTCTGGGTCAGCACGATCGTCTCGGCGAGGGCCAGCACGTAGGACCCGACGACGACCCCCGCCATGCTGCCGACGCCGCCGAGGATCACGGCGGCGAACGCCTTGATCAGCAGGGTGTCGCCGCTGTCCGGCGTGATCGCGCCGAGATGGTAGGTGAGCATCACCCCGGCGAACCCGGCCAGGGCTCCGGCGACGGCCATGCTGCCCAGTCCGAGCACCCGCCGGTTGACGCCCATCAGCGAGGCCGTCTCCGGGTCGACGCCGAGCGACCGCAGCGC
Organism: Microbispora rosea subsp. aerata; assembly: GCF_014647835.1. Taxonomy (GTDB): domain Bacteria; phylum Actinomycetota; class Actinomycetes; order Streptosporangiales; family Streptosporangiaceae; genus Microbispora; species Microbispora aerata. The sequence continues at coordinate 87,460 of NZ_BMPY01000022.1, read as the reverse complement.
CAGGCCGGACCGCGACATGCGCAGCCAGGCGATCACGGCGACCGCGATGAGCAAGGCCGCGGCGACCACCAGGATCTGGGTGTTGGTGATCCGGAAGCCCAGCAGGGCGTAGGTCTTCGTCGCGTAGCTGGACGCGGAGAAGCCGAAGGGGTTGCTGCCGGTCTCCTCCTCGGCGACGGCCAGCGGGATCGCGGCGACGCCGATGCCGCCGATGAGGATCTGCATCTCCCCGCTGCGCAGGTCCTTGGCGCGCTGCAGGATCGGCTGAAAGGCCAGCACCTGCACCGCCACCGAGAGCGCCGCGCCCACCAGGGCGCCGATCACGATCAACGCGAGCATGGGGAGCCTGACCTGCTCGACGATGACGTAGGACGCGAAGGCGGCGAACATGAAGATCGCGCCGTGGGCGAAGTTGAGGATGCCGATGGTGCCCCAGACGAGGCTCATCCCGAGTGCGAAGAGCAGATAGATCGACCCGAGTGACAGGGCGTTGATCAGATCTTGGAGCATGGGGATTCACCCCATTTCGCGCTGTCGCAGTGTCGCACGTGCGCCTCTCAGGCCTTGGAGGGGAGCAGGATCTCCCCGGCGCCGTCCCACCGGGCCGGCACGCCGGGAAGCCGCGGGCCGCGGTTCTCGAAGGTCAGCTCGCCGAGCGCGCCCTCGAAGCCCTCGGCGGCCACGGCGTCCGGGCCTGCGAGCGTGGTGTTTCCCAGAAGAGCGAGCCCTCTCCTGCGTGTCAACGCGATCCCTTCTCGATACACCCGGACCTCCAAGGCTGTCTATGTTTATGATTGTGATGATTATTAGGCGGTAGGGTATGCGTCACGACAGGTCGTGTCCAGGGTTTGCGGAAGACCGGATTCCAAATGAGTTACCTGCACGTTAACGGAGGGGGCGGGCGGCGAGCCGAGGCGGGTCCGCCGCCCGCTCCCGGTCAGGAGGCCGAGCCGGCGAGCACCTCCTCCGTGCCGTTCCACTCGACCACCGTTCCGGTGAGGCGCATGTCCCGGCCCTCGAACGTGATCTTGCCCATGGCTCCGTCGAAGCCCTGGGCGGCCACCGCGTCGAGACCCTTCTTGATGGCGTCGCGCGACGCGCCGCCCGCCTCCTTGACCGCCCTGGCCAGCCACCAGACCGAGTCGTAGCCCTCGGCCGCGTAGTTCAGCGGCTCCTCGCCGTACTTCGCCTTGTAGAGCTCGACGAACTTCCGCGACGACTCGCCCGGCTGGTCGGGGTGGAAGTCCGTCGGCCAAGCCATCCCGGCGCCGTCCTCGCCGGCCGGCTTGAGGTTCCCCGCACCGGCGGCCGTGTTGCCGAGGACCGGCCCGTCGAACCCGGCCTGCCGCAGCTGCCGCATCCCCGTCGGGTTCTGCCCGCCGACCAGCAGCAACGCGACCGCGTCCGGCTTGGTCTTCAGCACCTGGGAGATGGGCGCGGAGAAGTCCTGCGTGGTCATCTGCACGGCCACGCTCGCGGTGACCTCGTATCCGACCTGCTCGCCGATCGAAGGCAGCACCTTCTCGGCGACCTCCTTGAGCGTGGGCAGCGACGTGTTGTAGACGATGCCGAGGGACTTGATGTTCTTGGACTTGATGTAGTCGCTGATCACCGGGTAGTAGCTCGTCATCGGCGGAGTGGCCCGGAAGGTGTACTCACCGATGACGACGCCCTCGCTGCCCGACTGCGTGTAGACGATCGGCATCTTTCCGCGCTCGGCGATCGGCGAGGCGGCCGCGGCCTGGTCGCTCGCCACCGGCCCGAGGATCGCGGCGTACTTCTGGTCCTGGATCGCGGCCGTGACCATGCTGGCGGCGGTCTGCGCCTTGCCCGCCGGGTCACGGTTCTCCACGACCAGCTTCGTGTCGCCCAGGAACTTCTCGTTGTTGATCTGCTCGACGGCGAGGTCGATGCCCTTGAGCGTGGACAGGCCGGTGAAGGCGACCGCCCCGGTCTCGTCCTTGATCGCCATCACCGTTATCTCGGACGGCAGCCCGCCGGCGCCGCCGTTCGCCGCGGCGCCGTCGTCCGCCGTGCCGCCACCGCCGCACGCCGCCAGGATGAGCACGCCGGCGACCGCCAGTGCCGCCGGAACGCCCCGCCGCAGCGAGGCGCGCCTGGGTCCGCCCATCTTTCCTCCTGAAGCTCATGATGGTAATCATGCTTATGATTACCATCAGGAACGTTAGAGGGAGCTCACGGACGTTGTCCAGAGTTCACGGTCTGTCAACAGCGAGTTGATGCGCAGGAAAAGCGGGGCCGGCTCACAGCGTCCAGCTGTCCCCGCCGCGGATGAGCGCGTTGAGCGCGGCGTCGTCGCCGGGGGCCTCGTTCCTCGCCGCCTCCATCTGCTCCCGCAGCAGGCGGTCGTAGCTCGGCCGCTCCACGGAGCGGAAGACGCCCATCGGGGTCAGCCGCGGGTCGCGTTCCGGCAGCCGCGACAGCGCGTAGGCGTAGCTGGAGTCCGCGGCGTGCGCGTCGTGCACGACCACCCGGGGGTCGCCGGGCTCCACCCCCTCCGCCACGGTGAGCGCGCCGGTGCCGGGATCGCGGACGACGGCCTTGTCACCGCCGGCGCCGAAGCGGATCTCCTCGCCGTGCACGAGCGGGACGATCCACTCCCGGGCGCCCTCGGGCGACTTGAGCAGGTCGAAGGCGCCGTCGTTGAAGATGTTGCAGTTCTGGTAGATCTCGACCAGCGACGCGCCCTCGTGCTCGGCCGCCGCGCGCAGCACCGACGTCAGGTGCTTGCGGTCGGAGTCGAGGGTCCGCGCGACGAAGGTCGCCTCCGCTCCCAGCGCCAGCGAGACCGGGTTGAACGGGTTGTCCAGCGAGCCGTACGGCGAGGACTTGGTGACCTTCCCCCGCTCGCTCGTCGGGCTGTACTGCCCCTTGGTGAGCCCGTAGATGCGGTTGTTGAACAGCAGGATCGTGAGGTTGACGTTCCGGCGCAGGGCGTGGATGAGGTGGTTGCCGCCGATGGACAACGCGTCGCCGTCCCCGGTGACCACGAACACCGCCAGGTCCGGGCGCGAGGTGGACAGGCCGGTGGCGATCGCCGGCGCCCGCCCGTGGATGGAGTGCATGCCGTAGGTGTTCATGTAGTACGGAAACCGGGAGGAGCACCCGATGCCCGAGATGAACACGATGTTCTCCCGGGGGACGCCGAGCTCGGGCAGGAAGCCCTGGACGGCCGCGAGGATGGCGTAGTCACCGCAGCCGGGGCACCAGCGCACCTCCTGGTCGGTCTTGAAGTCCTTGGCCTTCGGCGGCGCGGACGGAAGGGCCCGGACGGATCCGGCCGCCCGCTCCGCGACGGTGTCAGTCATCCTCGATCACTCCTTGCAGGGTCTGGGCCAGGTCCGCCGCGCGGAAGGGCATGCCTCTGACCTGGGTCACGGAGACGACGTCGACCACGTACCTGGCCCGCAGCAGCAGGGCGAGCTGGCCGAGGTTCATCTCGGGAACGACGACCTTGTCGTATCGGGCGAGGACCTGTCCGAGGTTGGCGGGGAAGGGGTTGACGTGCCGCAGGTGCGCCCGGGCGACGGCGTGACCGGCCCGCCGGACCCGCCGGACCGCCGCGCCGATCGATCCGTAGGTGCTCCCCCAGCCCAGGACCAGCACCCTGGCGTCCGCGCCGGGGTCGTCGACCTCCACGTCGGGGACGGCGATCCCGCGCACCTTCGCGTCGCGGAGGCGCACCATGCGCTCGTGGTTGTCCGGGTCGTAGGAGATGTGGCCGGTGCCGTCGGCCTTCTCGATGCCGCCCACCCGGTGCTCCAGGCCGGGTGTGCCGGGGACCGCCCACGGCCGGGCCAGCGTCGTCTCGTCGCGCAGGTAGGGCAGGAACGTTCCGTCCGGCCCGTTGGGCGCGGTCAGGAACTCCACGGTGAGGTCGGGAAGCTGCTCCAGGGCCGGGAACCGCCACGGCTCCGAGCCGTTGGCGAGGTAGCCGTCCGACAGCAGGAAGACCGGAGTCCGGTACGCGGTCGCGATGCGGATCGCCTCCACGGCGGCGTCGAAGCAGTCGGCGGGTGAGCGCGGCGCCACCACCGGCACCGGCGCCTCGCCGTTGCGGCCGAACATGGCCTGCAGCAGGTCGGCCTGCTCGGTCTTGGTCGGCAGGCCCGTCGAGGGGCCGCCGCGCTGCACGTCCACGACCACCAGCGGCAGTTCGAGGCTGACCGCCAGGCCGATGGTCTCCGACTTGAGCGCGACGCCCGGCCCGGAGGTCGTGGTGACGCCGAGCGCGCCTCCGAAGGAGGCCCCCAGCGCCGCCCCCACTCCGGCGATCTCGTCCTCGGCCTGGAAGGTCGTGACGCCGAACCGCTTGTGCTTGCTCAGCTCGTGCAGGATGTCGGAGGCCGGGGTGATCGGGTAGGAGCCGAGGAACAGCGGCAGCCCCGCCCGCCGCGCCCCGGCGATGAGCCCGTACGCCAGGGCGAGGTTGCCGGTGATGTTGCGATACTCCCCCGGTGGGAGCGGCGCCGGCTTGACCTGGTGGGCGACGAACGCCTCCGTGGTCTCCCCGTAGTTCCAGCCCGCTTTGAAGGCGCGCACGTTGGCCTCGGCGATCCGCGGCGTTTTGGCGAACTTCTGGCGCAGGAAGCGGATCGTGCCCTCGACCGGACGGGAGTACATCCAGCTCAGCAGGCCCAGGGCGTACATGTTCTTCGCGCGCGCCGCGTCCTTGCGGGTGAGGCCGGTGTCGGCCAGCGCGTCGAGGGTGAGCTGCGTCAGATCGACGGCGTGCACGGTGAAGGCGTCGAGCGTGCCGTCCGTGAGCGGGTCGGAGGTCCAGCCCACCCGGGCCAGCGCGCGCGGGGTGAAGTCGTGGGTGTCCACGATGATCGTGGCGCCCCTGGGCAGGTCGCCGAGGTTCGCCTTCAGCGCGGCGGGGTTCATCGCGACGAGCACGTCGGGGCGGTCGCCCGGCGTCAGGATGTCGTGGTCGGCGAAGTGGAGCTGGAAGGAGCTGACGCCGTGCAGCGTCCCGGCGGGCGCGCGGATCTCGGCGGGGAAGTTGGGCAGGGTGGACAGGTCGTTGCCGAAACGCGCGGTCTCGTGCGTGAAGCGGTCGCCCGTCAGCTGCATGCCGTCGCCGGAGTCGCCCGCGATCCGGATGACGACACGTTCGAGTTGTTCGAGGTGGACAGACATGTGCTGATCCCTGTCGGTGAGAAGCTCGGGAAACGACGGGCTAGGCCCGGGGAACGCCCAGGCCGGGCACCCACTCGGCCCCCCGCAGGAGAAGCGCGCGGTAGCGCATCGCCTCGGCGAGCGCGCCGAACGCCACCACCGCGTGCAGCCGCCCCGCGCCGCCGGTGATCGCCGCGAAGCGCTCCTCCTCCGGGCCGCCGAGGACGAAGACGACCTCGTCGCCCGGCATGACGCGGCCGAAGATCTGCAGCCGGGCGCCCGCCTGGTCGGACCAGACGTACGGCAGCGCGTCGAAGGCCGTCGGCGTGCCCGTGATGGTGGCGGCCACCGCCATGGCCTGCTCGCCCGCGGCGGTCCAGTGCTCGGCCCGCATCGGACCGCCGTACCGGGTGGACCGCCAGCTCGCCACGTCGCCGACGGCGTAGACGTCTTGCGCCCCGGTCGCGCGCAGCAGGGCGTCGCAGCCGACGCCGTCGGTCAGGTCGAGCCCGGCGCCGTCCAGCCATCCGACTGCGGGCGTGGCGCCGACGCCCGCGACGACCAGGTCCGCCGCCACGACCGTGCCGTCGTCCAGGACGAGCTCCTCCACCCGGGACGACCCGCGCGCCTCGCGCACGGTGCGGCCCATGCGCAGCGTCACGCCGAGCGCGCGGTGCCTGGCCGCCATCGCCTCGCCCAGCACCGGGCCCAGGCCGCGGGTCATCAGGGTGGGCGCGGAGTCGACGACGGTCGTCTCCAGTCCGAGCGCCCGCGCCGCGCACGCCACCTCGGCGCCGATGAAGCCGCCGCCGACGACGGCGACCCGCGGCCCGCCCGCCAGCGCGTCGCGTACGGCCACGGCGTCGTCCAGTGTGCGCAGCACGTGCACGCCGGGCAGATCGACCGGCGGTGTGCGCGCGGTCGAGCCGGTCGCGACGACGAGGATGTCGTACGGCACGGCGTCGCCGTCGCGCAGCCGGACGCGCCTGGCGGCGCGGTCGAGCGCGGTCGCGGGCTCGCCGAGGCGCAGCTCGAGGTCGAGATCGTTCGCCTGCTCGGCGGTGAGCAGGGTGAGCGCCGCGCCGCCGGTCTTGCCGAGCAGGAAGTCCTTCGACAGCGGGGGCCGGTCGTACGGCAGGTGCGGCTCGGCGCCGATCAGCGTGATCCGCCCGTCGAAGCCCTTGCGGCGCAGCGCCTGGGCGGTCCGCACCCCGGCGAGGGACGCGCCGACGATGACCAGGTCCATCTCAGTCCGCCTTCACGATGCCGAGCAGCCGGGCGAGCGTGCCGCCGAGGATCGCGTCCTCCTCCTGCGGGGTGAGCCCGAGCGCGCGGATCGCCGCGATCTCGGCCGCCGGGTCGGCCATCGGCCAGTCGGAGCCGAACACCATGCGGTCCGCGCCGTGCGCGGCGACGATGCGCCGCAACCGATCCGGGTCGAGGTCGGCCAGCCGCGGCGGCCAGGAGGTCTCCAGCACGACGCGGGAGCCGACGACCAGCTCCTCGGCCGCGTCGAGCCGGTGGTAGCCGCCGTAGTGGCAGGCGATGAGCGTCAGATTGGGGATGCCGTCGGCGAGCGCGCGCAGGTGGCGGGGGTGGCCGCGTTCGTTGGACGCCTCGTCGCCGCCCGCGCCCGCGTGGGTGATGACGACGACGCCTTCCTCGGCCAGCGCGTGCAGCAGCTCCACCACCGCCGGGTCGCCCAGCGAGAGCTCCTGGAACAGCGGGTGCAGCTTGACGCCGCGGATGCCGTGGCGCTTGAGCGAGGCCAGGTTCTCCTCGACGCTCAGGCCCGGGTGCACGGTGCCGAAGGGGATGAACCGCGACCGGTCGACCGACCCGATGAACTCGTTCGTACGGTCGACGGTGCGCGCCAGGTTGGCCACGCCGAGGCACATCGCCATGTCGACGCCGGCGGCGTCCATGGTGCGCCGCAGGCCGTCGAGCGTCCCGTCGTGCACGGGGTCCAGCCCGGCCGGCCGCCCGGCGAGCACCTTCGCCGCGATGTGGTCCGGCCACACATGGCAGTGGGCGTCGATGATCATTGCGTGTCCTTCCGCAGGTGGGGCTTGACCAGCTGCTTGGCGAGCGAGTCGAGGACGACCTCGGTCGCGCCCTCGTAGATCCGCATCGGCCTGGCCTCGCGGTAGAGCCGCTCGACCAGGCCGCCGCGGACCAGGCCGAACCGGCCCATGACCTGCACGGCGCGGTCGGCCACCCGGCCGGCGACCTCGGTCGCGCCCACCTTCGCCATGGACGACAGGTGCAGGTTGGCCAGCGGGTCGCGGGCGGCGGCCGCGGCGGCGCGGTAGGTCAGCGAACGCGCCATCTCGATCTCGACCCAGGACGTGGCGAGCAGGTTCGGCACCGGGCCGAGCCGGGCGAGCGGCACCCCGAACTGGTCGCGTCCCGTGGTGTGCCGCACCGCCTCGTCGAGGGCCGCCTGGGCGAGGCCGATCGCGGCGCCGGCGACCGAGACGCGGAACGTCGCCAGCGTCGCGAGCGCGAGCGTGAACGCCCTGCCCGGCTCGCCGATCCGGTGGCCGGCCGGGACCCGTACGCCGTCGAAGATCACGTCGCCGAGCACGTGCGGGGCGATGATCTGGTGGGGGTGGGTGACGGAGACGCCCGGGGCGTCGGCGGGGACGAGCACCATCGAGTAGCCGTCGCCCTCCCGGCCGAGCACGAGGTAGAAGGTCGCGTCGCCGGCGTTGGTGATGAAGGACTTGTGCCCCTCGACCACGATCTCGCCGCCGGTCGCGGTGATCGTCGTGGTGATCGCCTTGAGGTCGGAGCCGACCTGGGGCTCTGTCAGGGCCAGGGCGCCGATGGCCTCGCACGCCGCAACCTTGGGCAGCCAGCGCCGGCGCACCGCGTCGCCGCCGCCGGCCCACAACGCGTAGCTGCCGATGCCCTGCATGGCGTAGAGCGAGTCGAGGTGGGCGCTCACCCCGGCGAGGGCCTCGCGGACCACGGTCACCGCGAGCGAGTCGACCCTGTCGAACCGGCCGCCGAACTCCTTGGCCACCACGGTGCCCGCCAGCCCGCTGGCCGCGAGCGCCTCCCGCATCACGGGGTCGATGTGGTCGGCCTCGTCCGCGACCGCGGCCCGGTGGGCCAGGGAGGCCGCGAGCCGCCGGGCCTCTTCCTGCAGGTCCCGGTAGCGGGACGGGAGTTCGAAGGGACCGGCGTCTTGCGCGTTCATCGGATCACCCGCTCGGCTCGTCTTGCTTATCTATGCGAACCATAGCAATGATTAGGTTAGGCTGAAACACCGACCTCCCCGTGTGGAAGGAGCCGCGCATGGCATCCCGGAGTCCCTCTTTCGACCTGTCCGGCAAGGTCGCCCTCGTCACGGGCGGCAGCAGGGGGCTGGGCCGTGCGATGGCCGGCGGCTTCGCCGCCGCGGGCGCCGACGTGGTGATCGCCAGCCGGGACGGCGCGAGCTGCGCCGAGTGCGCCGAGGAGATCGCCGGGAGCACCGGCAGGCGCGCCCTGCCGTACGCGGTGCACGTGGGCCACTGGGACGAGCTCGACGGGCTGGTCGACGCGGTGTACCGGGAGTTCGGCCGCGTGGACGTGCTGGTCAACAACGCCGGGATGTCGCCGGTCTACGACGACGTCACCGACGTCACCGAGGCGCTGTTCGACAAGGTGATCGACGTGAACCTGAAAGGCGCGTTCCGGCTGATGGCGCTGGTGGGCAGCCGGATGGCGGCCGGCGAGGGCGGCTCGATCATCAACATCAGCAGCGTGGCGGCCACCCGCCCGCGCCCGGACGTGCTGCCGTACGCCGCGGCGAAGGCCGGCCTCAACGCGCTCACCGTGGGTTTCGCGCACGCCTTCGGCCCCACGGTGCGCTGCAACGCGATCATGGCGGGCACGTTCTTCACCGACGTCAGCAAGCACTGGGACATGGCCGCCTTCGAGGCGCGGGCACAGCGCTTCGCCCTCAAGCGCGGCGGGCGGCCCGATGAGATCGTCGGCGCGGCCCTCTATCTGGCCTCCGACGCGTCGAGCTACACGACCGGCGCGATCCTGTCGGTGGACGGCGGCCAGCCCTGAGGCCGCCTCATCTGCCGCGGGCGGCGCGGAAGGCGCGCACGGCCTCCCGGTGCTCGGCGGTGCCGAACAGCAGCGCCACCGCCTCGACCGACTCGTTGAAGCCGCCGCCGGTGTCGCGGTTGACGAACGCCTTGCCGACCCGCACCGCCAGCGGCGGGTTGGCGGCGATCTCGGCGGCCAGGTCCAGGGCCGCGTCGAGGAGCGACTCGTCGGGATGCACCTCCTGCACGAGCCCCGCCCGCTCGGCCCGCTCCGCGTCCACGACCCGGCCGGTCAGCGCGAGGTAGCGCGTCCAGTGCCTGCCCATCACGTCGGGGCCTCGGACGATGCCGTACCCCGGGGTGAGCCCGACGGCAGGCTCCTTGAAGGCGAACCGGGCCGACGTCCCCGCCAGCACGATGTCGCAGGCCAGGGCCAGCTCGGTGCCGCCGCCGAACGCGAGGCCGCCCACCGCGGCGACGACGGGGACGGCGCACCGCTCGACGGAGTGGAAGGCGTCGTAGACCAGCCGCAGATGCGGCCTGACCTTGGCGACATCTCCGGCGAGGTCGTGGAACATGTCGATGTCCCCGCCCGCGGAGAACGCCCGGCCCGAGCCGGTCAGCACCGCCGCCCGCACGCCGTCGCCGTGTCCCAGCCCGTCCATCAGCTCGCGCAGCTCGCGAAACCAGATCCGGTCCATCGCGTTCAGCTTCTCCGGCCGGGTCATGGTGATCAGGGCCACGCCGTCCCTCGGCCGGGTCACGGCGAACCGCTCGAAGTCACCGGGCATCGCGGGCCGCCTCTCCGTCCCAGGTGCCGGGCGTCACGCCGTCGGCGCGGAGCTTGTACTTCTCCACCCGCTGGCTCGGCGTCATCGGCAGCTCCTCCATCACCCGCACGTAGCGGGGCACGGCGAAGGCGGTCAGCCTGCCCGCGCAGTGGCCGATCAGCTCGGCCGGGTCGATCCGGGCGCCCGCCGCCGGCACCACGGCGATCATGACGTCCTCCTCCGACAGCTCCGAGGGCACCCCGTACGCCGCCACGTGCGCCACGGCGGGGTGCTCGGCGACGACCCGCTCGACCTCCCAGGAGGAGATGTTCTCCCCGCGCCGCCGGATGGTGTCCTTCATCCGGTCGAGGAACACCAGGAAGCCGTCCTCGTCCAGCCGCCCGCGGTCGCCGGTGTGGAACCACAGGTTGCGCCAGCTCGCCGCGGTGGCCTCCGGCATGCCGTGATATCCGGAGAACATCCAGCCCGGCTTCTTCGGCCGTACGACGATCTCCCCGGGGACGTTCGGCGGCAGCGGCCGGTCGAGCTCGTCGACCACGGCGACCTCGTAGTTGACCGACTCGTCGCCGGCCGTGCCGATCTTGCGGTCCCAGGGCGGCATGTCCGTGACGATCGACACCTCGGTGCTGCCGTAGATCTCCGTCAGCCGCAGGTCGAAGCGGCGCTCGAACGCGTCGAAGATCTCCGGCGGGCAGGGCGCGCCGAAGGCCAGCCGTACGGGGTTGTCGGCGTCGTCGGGCCGCGGCGGCTGCTTGTAGAGGATGCTCATCATCGCGCCCTGGTAGTTGAACGCCGTGATGCCGTGCGCCCGGCAGATGTCCCAGAACCGGCTCGCCGAGAACTTGCGGTCCAGCACCAGGTCGGCCCCGGCCTCCATCGCCGCCATCACGCTGCAGTAGCGGGCGTTGCTGTGGAAGAGTGGGAAGACGCTGTAGAGACGGTCGTCCCGCGTGTATCCGAGCAGGTCGACCGTGTGCCTGGCGAGGTTGACGTTCGCCTGGTGGCTGAGCAGCACCCCCTTCGGCGGCCCGGTGGTGCCGGAGGTGTAGAGGATCACGGCGGTGTCGCCGGGCTTGACGGCGGGCAGGTCGCCGGCGGGATGCGCCGCCAGGTCCGCCAGGAGATGGCGGGCCACGCCGCCCGGCTCGGGGAGGTCCTCGTCGTCTTCCCCGTTCACCACGAGATGGGTGATCGCCGGTACGGCGGCGGCGTGCTCGCGGGCCAGGGGTTCGAGGTCGGCGTCGCAGACCAGCACGGTCGCGCCGGAGTTCTCCAGGTAGTAGCGCAGCAGGTAGGACCCGCTCGCCACGTTCAGCGGCACCTCGACCAGCCCGGCCCTGGCCAGGGCGAACCACACCCGCACCGCGGCGACGCTGCTGCGCATCAGCAGGCAGACGCGGTCACCCGGGCGCAGGCCGAGCGACAGGAAGCCCGCCGCGAGGCGGGCGGCGGACGCGTCAAGCTCGCGGTAGCCGGTCCGCTCCCCCGCGATCAGGAGGAACGCGTCGTCGGCGGCGCGCTCGGCCGCGCCCGAGAGCCAGTCACCGATCGTCACCGCGGGCGCGGCCGCGCGGGAGTTCGTCACACCATTCCTTTCCGTCGCGCCGTGTCCCGGTGGCGGTAGGTCGTCCACGTGGGCAGCGACTCGGGATAGTCGGCCGGCTCCGGCGCCGTGCCCGGCCAGCGCATCCGGTCCGTCCCGGACAGGCCGCCGGCCAGCTCGTCTGCCGGCACGGCGTACATGAAGGCGATCGTCCTGCGGGCGAACAGCCAGCGGTCCCCCACGCGGCGATACTCGTCGTCGTACCGGTAGGCGGCCAGGACCGTCGTCCGCCGCGTCACCAGCTCGGCGTGCCCGGCCGCCCAGCCCGCCGCCGTGTCGTCGCCGGTGAGCTCGACGACGTGCGCGTCGAGCGTGTGCAGGGTCATCCGGTAGATGTCCATCGCCTCGGCGTACGCGGCGCGCAGGGCCGCGTGACCGGCGGCGACGTCGCCGCGCCGGTCGAACACGCCGTCGTCGGTGTACATGCCGACCACGGTGTCGATGTCGTGGTCGTCCACGGCACGGGTGTACAGCAGGGCCAGGTCGCGGATCGCCTCCCGGTCCCGCAGGCCGCGCAGCTCGGCGAGCAGGCCGGCGAGGTCCCCCTCCCGGGGGTGGCGGACCGTCGTCCGGGCCGCCACCAGCCCGGCGAGGTCCGCCGCCGGGTCAACGCCCATCGCGCGCCCCGAACCGGGGGCCGGGCAGGGTGCGCAGCAGCGCCTCCAGCTTCTCGGGCACCGGCGTCTTGTTCCACTCCAGGTCGCGGCAGGCGTACGTCATGGTCCCGCGGGTGACCAGCTCGCCGTCGCGGGTGAACTCGTAGCCGACGGTGTAGGAGCTGCCGCCGATGCGGTCGAGCACGAGCTGGCAGGTCAGCTCGTCGAAGACCTTGACCGTCTGCAGGTAGTTGCACCCGGAGTTGACGCCCACGGTGACGATGCCGAGCTGCTCCTGCATCTCCCCGCTGCGGATGCCGTTGGCGTACAGCCAGGAGGTGTACGCGCGCTCCATCCACCGGTAGTAGATGGCGAAGTACGCGATGCCGACGACGTCGCAGTCGCCGTAGGCGAGCCGGAAGGTGAGCTGGTCGGGGCGCTGTGTCACGGTTTCTCCTTGGTGACGGGTTCCAGGGCGACGGTCGCGGTCCCCTTCAGCACCGGCTCGCCGCCGGCCCCGGTGAGGACGACGTCGCAGTCGGCCAGCCGTACCCCGTTCTCGGTCCGCACGGCCGTCACGACGCCGCCCGCGCACAGCTCGTCGCCCGCGAAGACGTTGCGCAGGAACCGGACCCGGAACCGGCGCAGCCGGTCGTGCCCGCCGCTCCAGGCGGCGAGCATGTTCATCACGTAGCCCATGTTGAGCGGCCCCTGGTTGACGGGGCGGTCGCCCATGCCCAGGGCCCGCACCGCGGCGACGTCGAAGTGGATGGGGTTGGGGTCGGCGAGCAGGGCCGCCATCGTCTTCATCTTCTCGGCGCTGACCGAGGGCACCCGCCATTCGGGCAGCGCGTCGCCCACCTCGACGTCCATCAGCCCCTCCTCGGGAAGATGATCGAGTTCCAGCAGTCCGCGACGTGGACGCCGTCGGCGGCGTCGTGGAGCCGGAGCCGGTAGCCGACCACGTCGAACGGCCCGGTGGACCGGCCGGTCTTGCGGTCCGCGCCGGTGATCTCGCCGCTGACCCGGTAGGTCGCCCCGACGCGCAGCGGGCGGTGCACGGTGGTCTCGTGCTCGCCGAACATCGGGCCGTCGTCCGCGGTGGCGCCGAACCACGCGAACAGCTCGTCCCAGGTGACGCCCATCGCGCCGGTGGCGGCGAGCCAGACGAACAGCGGGTGCGCCACCTCGCCGCCCGGCTCGTCGAGGACCGTGTCCGCGACCAGCCAGGCGCGCCACGGCTCCACGGTGAAGACGCCCCCGGGGAACCGCCGCCCGACCTGCTCGCGCGGGTCGGCGGGCGGCGGTCCCGGTGTGGTCCGCTCAGACATTGCGCTCCCGGTCGGCCCAGTACGGCGCGCGCAGCTCGCGCTTGAGGATCTTGCCGGTGGGCGCCTTCGGCAGCTCGGCGACGAAGTCCACCGAGCGGGGCTTCTGGTAGCTCGCCAGATGCTTGCGGGCCTGGTCGATGATCTCCTGCTCGGTGGCCTGCATCCCCGGCTTGAGGACCACGACCGCCTTGACCGACTCGCCCCACTCCTCGTCCGGCACGCCGATCACCGCGCACTCCAGCACGGCGGGGTGACGGGCGATGGCCTCCTCCACCTGGACGCTGTAGATGTTCTCGCCACCGGAGATGATCATGTCCTTGGCCCGGTCGACGATGAAGACGTACCGGTCCTCGTCCCAGGTGGCGACGTCGCCGGTCCACATCCACCCGTCGCGCAGGGTCTGCGCGGTCAGGTCCGGGCGGTTCCAGTAGCCGATCATGTTCGCCTCGGAGCGGACGACGATCTCGCCGGGCGTCTTGCCGTCCCGCGGCACCTCGTTGCCGGAGGGGTCCACCACGCGCACGGTGGTGATGAAACCCTCCCGGCCGCAGGAGCGCAGCCGTTCCGGGTGGATGCCGGCGACGGCGTTCGCGTGGTCTTCCTGCGACAGGAAGCACATCGTGGTGCCCTCGGTCTGGCCGTACCCCTGGATGAGGGTGCACGGGAACATCTCCAGGGCCTGGCGGACGATGCTCGACGGCATCGGGCCGCCGCCGTACTGGATGTTGCGCAGGCTGGAGATGTCGTAGTTCTCGAAGCCCGGCACGGCCATCATCCAGTTGAGCATCGTGGTGATGCCGAGGAACGCGGAGACCCGCTCCGCCTCGATGATCTCCAGTGCCTGCTTGGCCTCGAAGTTCACCAGCACCAGCGGGCAGCCGTGCTTCATGTAGTTCATCGCGAGCACGATCGGGATGTGGTACATCTGCCCGGTCAGCATGTAGACGTCGCTGGGCACGATCCGCTCGGCGACGGTCTGGTTGAGCATGCCCGCGGCGGCGCTGCGGTGCGTGTGCAGCGCCCCCTTCGACTGGCCGGTGGTCCCGCCCGTGTAGAGGATGAAGAACGGGTCGTCGTCGGCGACCTTGGACGACCACTCCGGCTCGTCGTCGGAGGACGAGGCGATCAGGCGGTCGAGGCTGCCGTCGCTGTCGTCGCCGAACTGCAGCCAGTTCGGCACGTCGGCCTCCCGCTGGAGCTGCTCGACGACGCCCGACCACTCGGACGCGCTGATCACGGCCTTGGGCGCGGCGTCGCGCACGATGGAGGCGAGCTCGGGGACGGCCAGGCGCCAGTTGAGCGGCTGCGTCACCAGCCCGGCGCGGCCGGCCGCGAAGTAGAGAGCCTGATATTCCACGCAGTTGCGCGACAGCATCGCGACCCGGTCGCCCGGCTGCAGGCCGAGGCCCCGCAGGCCGTTCGCCAGCCTGCGCACCATCGCGTCGAAGTCGCGCCAGGACACGCGGCGGTCGTTCGGCACGTCGTAGACGGCCTGCCCGTTGGGCGTCAGCGCGGCCCACTTGGCGGGGATGAGCCCTTGGTTCATGTGATTACCTGCCTCGGAACGCTCAGTACGGAAGGTCGAGGGCGATGTGCCGCCTGCTCAGGCGCCACACGCCGTCCCGGCGGACCAGCTCGTCGTCGTACTTGGCGGTCGACAGGACGTTCAGCTTCTGGTCCTGGATGGCGATGAGAGTGAGGTAGGAGACCGCGGTCGCGGTGCCGTCGCCGGTCTCCCGGACGATCAGATTGGTGGTCAGGTGCCGGCGCCGGTCGTTCTGCGCGGCGAGAGAGTCTTCCATCAGCTTGACGATGGCCTCGCGCCCTTCGAAGGGGCCGATGAGGTCGCCGTCCTGGATGCGCATCGTCAAGACCGCATCCTCGGTGAAGCAGTCGGCCATCTCCTCCATGTCGTTCTCGTCGTACGCCAGGCTGTAGCGACTGAGAACGTTCTCGATGGCTCCTCGGTCACACATGATCGCTCCGCTTCCGAGGGCGGCGGGGCCCTCACTACACACCGCCTTCGCTGTGCACTAGATGCGGATCATAAGCATCAATATTCGACCGCGTCCATACTTTGCGGAGAAGTCGCCGAGATTGCGCTCTTGATCTACGGAAAGCCCAGGTCCGGACGGAAAGCCTTGACAACAACCATGTTCATCATATTCCTTGTTAAGCGCGAGCGGCGCCGGCCAGGCCGCGAAAGCCGTACGAGAAACGGAGAGCTGTGAGGACAGACCGGACGTCCGTGGCGACGAGGACCGGCCGGAACGCCGCGGGTGTCCGCCCGCTGCCCACGTGGCTGCTCCTGCTGACCGTGACCGTCATCGGGCTGAACCTGCGCGCCAGCATGGGCACCATTCCCCCGCTGCTCGGGCGGATCAGCGACGACCTGCGTCTGCCCGCCACCGCGCAGGCGCTGCTCACCTCCGTCCCGGTCGTCTTCATCGGGCTGTCCGCCCCGGCCGCACGCCGCCTGGCCGCGCGGATGGGCGCGGAGGGCGCGGCGGCCGTGCTGCTGGGGGTGCTCTCCCTGAGCTGCCTCATGCGGTTCCCCGCTGTGTCGGTCGGCGTGCTGCTGGTGTCGGCGGCCTTGGCCGGGGTCGGCATGGGCGGGGTGTCGGTGCTGGTCCCCGGCCTCATCGCCCATCACCTGCCGCGGCTGCCCGGCCTGGCGACCGGCCTGTACTCGACGGCGATGGCGGGCGGGGTCGCCCTCGCGGCCTGGACCGCCGGGCCGCTCGCCGAACTGCTCGGCGGCTGGCGGCCCGCCCTCGGGGCCTGGGGCGTCGCCGCCGCGCTGACCGCGCTCGCGTGGCTCGCCCTGCTCCCCCGCCTGTCACGCACGCCCGCCGCCGAGGTGGCGCCGCAGACGCGGCGGCGGTCCCCGTGGAAGAGCGCGACGGCCCGCTGGATCACCCTCTACACGGTGCTGCAGACGGTCGTCGGGTTCAGCGGCCTGGCGTGGATAGCCCCGTCGTACGTGGAACGCGGGCTGTCGGCGCAGGACGGGGCGGGACTGTTCAGCCTCTTCCAGCTCGTCCAGCTCGTCGCGATGATCACTTTGCCTCCGCTGACGGACCACACCCGGGACCGCCGGCCCCTCCTGACCGTCTCCCTGGTGTGCGTGGCCCTCGGGCTGGCGGGGATGGTGGCCGCGCCGGCGGCACTCGCGATCCCCGCCGTGGCGCTGTTCGGCCTCGGCATCGGCGGCAGCTTCTCTCTCGGGCTGGTCCTGATCATCGACGCCGCCGCGGACCGGAACGAGGCCACCCAGCTCAGCGCCATGGTCACCCTCGTCGGCTACATCGGCGGGGCCTCGGGCCCGCTGCTGCTCGGCCTGCTGCACGACCTCACCGGCGGCTTCGACGCCGGCTACGCCACACTGCTGGTAATCAGCCTGGTCATCCTGTGCATCGTGCCCGTCTTCCGCCCCGGCCGCGGGCTCGACGCCCCGCTCCCCTCACCCCCCGCCGGATCTCCGGACCGTACGGCGGAAGCCTCGCCAGGCGAGGGGTGATTCCGGCGCGGCAGGATGCGCCCTTGCTTCTCTCGGCGGGCTTCCCGCGGCCATCTGATTGTTCAGCGCCCGGCAGGGGGCGCCCAACGGCCCACCACCCCGCTGCCGACGGCGTTGACGGGCTCATTCCTGACGGCCGGGTGTGCTCGGCACCCGCTACTCGCATATGGTGACGTTGACGACTGTCCCGACGGCGGAGTGGGCCGACGCGGCGGGCACGGCCCAGCGCCCCACGCCCGCCACCGGCGGCGTTGACGCTCTCTCCCGACGGGAGAGTGCGCCCGCGCCGGGGTGCGCATCGCCCCGGCCGGTGCACGCTCCCCGAACGGGCGCGTCTTCTCCTATTTCTGCAGCTCCTTCGCCAGCGCGTACGCCTGGCGGGTGGCGGCGACCAGACGGCGCGGGGCGAACGCGTCGCCGAGCACGTGCACCTCGGGGTGCCGCGACCGGAGCGCCTGATAGAGCGCGTCGTCCGCGTCGCCGCCACACGCCAGGACCACCGAGTCGACGCCGGTGATCTCCTCGGTCCGCCTGGAGTAGACGTTGGCCACCCGGACGGCCTCGTCCGAGATCCCGGTCACCTCCTCCAGGAAGCGGAACCGCACGTCGCGGGAGTACAGCCGCGCGAGGATGCCGCCCACGATGTAGCGGCCGAGCAGCTGGGCGGGCCCCGGGGTCGCGTAGACGAGCGTCACCTCGTGCCCGCGCCCGCTGAGGTAGTCGGCCACGCTCAGCGGCGGCAGATGGTCGTCCTGGGCCACGACGACGACGCGTCGCCCGACGGCCGTGCCGCGCAGCACCGCACGGATGTCGTGGACGTTCGCGCCGTCGACCCCGTCGATCGGCGGCCGGTGCGGGGTCGCGCCCGTCGCGACCGCCACCGCGTCCGCGCCCGCTGCCAGGACCGCGTCGGCGTCGGCGCGCATGCCGAGCCGGATCTCGACGCCCAGCCGCTCCAGCCGGCGCGCCTGCCAGTCGAGGTAGCGGCGATACTCGTCGTAGCTGGGGGCCTCGGCCGCGATGCGCAGCTGCCCGCCGAGCCGGCTGTCCGCCTCCCACAGGCTGACTGTGTGCCCGCTCTCGGCGGCGAGGGCGGCCAGCTCCATGCCCGCGGGTCCGCCGCCCACGACGAGCAGGCGGCGCGGGCGCGCGGCGCGGGCCCACGGCCCGTCGGCCTCCTTGCCCGCGTGCGGGTTGACCGCGCAGCCGAACGGCAGTCCCTCGACATAACGGCGGCTGATGCAGTCGTTGCCGCCGACGCACGGCCTGACCTCGTCGAGGCGGTTCTCCCGGGCCTTGGTCAGCATCTCGCTCTCGGCGATGAGAGCACGGGCCATGCCGACGACGTCCGCGTGGCCGTCCGCGAGCACCCGCTCGGCGACCTCCACCGCGTTGACCCGGCCGGTGTAGACGACGGGGATACGCACATTCCTGCGGATGTCGCCCGCGAGCGCCGACCACTGGGCCGGAGCGTAGTGCTGCGGCTGGATGTAGCTGGGGTCGCCCCAGGTGGAGCCGACGACGACGTGCAGGAAGTCGATGAGCCCGGTGGACTCCAGATATTGCGCGATCTCGACGCCGTCCGCGGCGGTGTATCCGCCCGGCGCCTCCTCGCGTGCGTTGAAGCGCACGCCGAGCGTCATGCCGTCGCCGATCTCCTCGCGTACGGCCGTCAGCACCTCGACCGCGAACCGGGCGCGGTTTTCCAGCGAGCCGCCGTACTCGTCGTCGCGCTGGTTGGTGTGCGGCGACAGGAACCATTCGAGCAGGTCGTCGTGGTTGAGATGCAGCTCGATCCCGTCGAGGCCGGCCTGCCGAGCGCGGCCCGCCGACCAGCGATATTCCTCGACGTACCACGTGATGTCCTCACGGCTGAGCACGTGCGGCCGGGAGTTGTAGATCGGGGTGCTCAACCGGTTCGAGGGCGCGTGCGGCACCCCGCCGATCATCGTCAGCTGGGACGTCAGCACCGCGCCGCCGCGATGGACGACCTCGGCGAGCTGCTGGACCCGCTCGACGAAGAAGGGCAGCCGGTAGAAGCCGAGCGTCTCGGCGCTGTAGCCGTGCGGCTCGAATCCGGGGATGAGAAGGTTGCGGATCCGCCCGTTGACGCCGCCGACCCAGGCGAGGCCGTCCTTCACGCGTGACTCCCAGTAGGCGATGCCGCGCCGGGCGTCCTCCTCCGAGCCCCACAGGTTGCCGAGGGCGGAGGTGTGGGGCGGCGCCATGATCCGGTTGCGCAGCCGCATCGTGCCGATCTGGACGGGCGTGAAAACGTGCGGGAAGGCCGCCTCTCCCCGCTTCGCGCCCGCCGCCGGCGTGCCGTCCCGTGCCTCAGCCATCGTCGTCTTCCTCCAGAGTCGCCGTACGACGTCGACTTATTGGATAGCTACTAATTATTATAATGTATATCCTAGGGGAGAAGGAGATGGGCGCGGCGACGGCCGAGCCGGGTTGCGGAGCGCACTCTCAGCGAGTTGGGTGTATAGCCCAATGGTTGGCATAGATCTTGTGACCGCGTGCGCTTCGGCCCGGCTGTCATGAACGACGTCCCGCCCGGCGCCCCTCCGGCTCACCGTGTCGTACGGGAGGCTCGGGCAGATGTGGAAGGCGACGAGCGGGCGCGGGAGCAGGTGAGGCGGCATGCGATGCCGGCTGCTCATCGGTCTGGGTGCTTCAGCGCTACCTGGGCAGCGGGCCGACCCCGCAGCCGCTGCCGGCGCGGGCCGCCCGGTCGGGCGACATGGACTTCGGCGCCGACACGTTCCTGCTGCCGCGCAAGGCGGAGAACGCGTTTTCGGGGCGACCCATGCCGGAACCGGCGATCACCTGCCCGCCGGGGATGTGATCGAGGGTTGAGCGGGCTTCCGCCACATCGACAGGCTGGGGCACGGCGTGCGCCTCCAGGAGCGCACGGCCCGCTACAAGGAGTCGATGGAAGTCATCCGCGCGCTGTGGAGCGGGTAGCCCGCGCGCGACGTTCGCGGGCGGCCTTCGCGGGCGGGCATTTCCGCATCGGCAGCGAGCGGAATCAGCTTGTCTTCCGTCCAGCCAAGCACCCTCGGGCCTGACTGGGGGGCACCGGACCGGCGCGCTGTGCGACACGGCTGGTTCATTCCTCCGTATGCGGCCCCGCCGTCCCTGCGCGCCGTCCGGCTCTCAGTGCCAGCCCACCACCTCGTTCATGAGGACGGGGTGGCGACGCTTCACGTAGTTCGCGTACTCCTCCATGTGCTCGCGCATCAACCGCTCGGCCGAGTCGGCGTCACCCTCCTCGATCGCGCGGGCGATCTGGGCGTGGACGTCGCGCACCTCGGAGCGCCGCGACTTGGGGAACAGCACGCCGCTGACCTTGGCCCGGAAGATCTCGCTCAGCGCGCCACCGAACAGGTTGAGCATGCCGTTGCCCGACATGGACGCCACGAACTGGTGGAAGTCCCTGGTCGAGTCGAAGTAGCGCGGTTCGTCGTCAACCTGTGTGCCCTCGGCGATCCGGCGCAGCTCGGCCAGCTTCGCCGGGTCGCGCCGCTCCGCGGCCAGGCGCGCCATCACCGGCTCCATCACCAGCCGGGCCTCCACCAGCTCGCGGAAGGTCATCTGCTGCGCCTGGAAGTACAGCGTGGCCATCTGGCCGAAGGCGACGGGGCTCACCCCGGTCACGATCGGGCCGCCGCGCGGGCCCGGCTTGAGCACGATCAGCCCGTGCACCTCGAGGATGCGCAGCGCCTCGCGCAGCGAGCCGCGGCCGACGCCGTACTCCTCGAGCATCTGCGACTCGGGAGGCAGGGGCGTGCCCGGGGGCATCCGCTCCGCGCCGATCTTGCGCACGATGTCCTGAGCAACCGCCTCGGCCACCTTGAGCCCCCGTTTGATGTGCGGCTGAGACATCTCACCCCTCTGAGCCAACCCCGTCGATCACTACCAATACAACGATACATATATTTTGCACGGTCCCGCGGAGACATGCCACGCCTCGTCATACGAGAGCGTCACGGCGAGGCGAGCACCCCCATGCGCCGAACGGGGAGAACGATCCGCCCGCTCGCCCGGCGCGCCGCGAGTCGCTGACCGTAAATTTGATCACAACTTAAATGACCGGTCAATGCGGATGGAAACGTTCATGGACCGATGACCGGAGGAGGCCTCCCTGCCGTCAGCGGTATGCCATTCGACCAGACAAAATGCTCACAATTCCGAAAAATGCCGCATTTCATCCAGAACGGCACAGATCTCTGAGGTTCAAGACGCCCGGGATCCTCTCATGCCGGGCGATCAGACGGTGTCACGACGGCCTGGCGTTGCCCGCCGCGGCTCCCCGGGGCGTTGCCCACCACCGTTCACCGGGGGTGGGAGGGAGCGGGGCGGAAGGGAGCGGGGACCGCAGCGAAAGCCCGGCGGGGGGCGGGCTTCGCGAGGGCCGGAGGCTTCCTTCCGGCGCAGCGACCGACCCCGCCCAGGGCTTCGTGGCCAAAGCCCGGCCGACGGGCCTCGCGAGAACCGCCTGAGCCTTCCAGCACAGTTACCCACCCAGCCGAGATTCGTGGACTAAACCCAGCACAGCGGCCCCAAGCACCGCAGGCACCTTCTTGTGCGGCGACCGGCCCACCGACGCTCATGGACCAAGCCCGGCATAGCAGGGTTCACGACGCCCGGCGTCTTCCGGTATGACCGACCTGGCCGAGATTCATGGGCCGAACCCGGCCGGGCGGGCTTCGCGAGAAGCTCAGCGCTCTCCGACGGGATCACCAACCCAATGCTCGCAGTCCAAGCGCAGTGGAGCGGGGCTACGCGAGAACCGCAGGTGCCTTTGGCACAGCGACCGGCCCGACCGACGTTCGTGAACCAAGCCGGTGAAACAGGCTTTACGACGGCGGGTTCCGGGGCTGTGACCGACTTGCCGAGGTTTAT
This sequence comes from Microbispora rosea subsp. aerata, assembly GCF_014647835.1. Taxonomy (GTDB): domain Bacteria; phylum Actinomycetota; class Actinomycetes; order Streptosporangiales; family Streptosporangiaceae; genus Microbispora; species Microbispora aerata. The sequence continues at coordinate 65,523 of NZ_BMPY01000022.1, read as the reverse complement.
CGACACCCCTTCTGGCGCGTCCGGCACTGGGGTGCGGGGGCCGCCAGGGCAGCATGGCGCAGGTGCCGCTCGGGGTGGCGCGACGGAGCCTGCCGGCGAGGTGATGGGGGCGCGGCGGCGATTCCCGGACGTCACCACACATGAACCGGCGGCCCGGCTTTCGCTGACGGCGTCGATCGTACTGTTCGGCTTGCGGCTGAAGCACTGCTCGCCGGCGGACACGCGGGGCCAGGACCGGCCGCGACGGACAGGACCGCAACCGGCCTCTCAGGCGCGACCGGCGTCTCCTCACGGAGGAAGCGAGGGTTTTCACGGACAGAGCGGGCGCGGCACGACGACGCCGGACACCGTCACCACCGCCGGCGTCTCCTCGCGCAGGAGGCCAGTGCGGCGACGGCCCTCACGGACAGAGCGGGTGCGACACGATGGCGGCGGACACCGTTCACCGCCGCCGGCATCTCCTCACAGTGGAAGCCGGTGCGGCACGACGGTTCTCGGAGAAAGCGAGCGCGAGACAGCGGCGGGTATTCGGGACGGGAGATCTCACCGAAATCGCCGCCCGAATTTCCTCCACGCGACATTGACGGCTCTTTGTGATTTTTCTCTCCTCTGACGGGACGGACGGTGACGGCCGCCCGCAGACCGGCCCACGCACCCCGGCCGAGCCCCGCGACCCCCGCTTAGGCACTCGAGGCGTGCGTTCATCGGCGGTGCCGGGCGAGCCGGACCGTTCCCACACCGGCGCATCCCGCCGAGGCGCTGGTCAATCACTCTCACACCAGTTAATATCGATATCATTAACATAGATAGAAGAGCAATCGCCACCGTACCGCCGCCCGATCGTCGCGCCGCGCCGCCCCTCGGCCGGCATCGCGTTGCGTCGCCGGGGCAGGCCGAACCTGCCGGGACGGTGCCCACCGGTACGAAAAACGGGCACGGAAGATCGGGCCGGCCTGCGGCGCCGGCCCGGCCACCGAGGGCCGGGCTCCCCGGCGCGGCCTGTCGCGGGAAGGGTTTCCCCGCTCCCCTGCACCGGGGCTACGAATTATCCGGTTGTTCCTTATAATAGTGACCATGGTAATCTCCGAAAGGTAGCCGCCGTGACCACCACCCGCGCGCCGAAAGCGGCGATGCTCGTGGCCCAGCGCATCCTCCGCGACGCGATGCGAGCCGGCCTGTCCCCCGGTGACCTGCTGCCGTCCGAACGCGGCATGCTTGAGCAGTACGAGACGGGGCGCGGCACTCTGCGCGAAGCCCTGCGTCTGCTGGAGTTTCAGGGCGTCATCACGCTGAAGCCCGGGCCCGGTGGCGGCCCGGTGCTCACCAGCCCGACCGCGTCCAACCTGGCCAACACTTTGATGCTGCTCATGCAGCTCAACCACGCGCAGTATCGCACCATCGTCGAGGTACGCAACGCGGTCGAGCCGATGATCGGCAAGCTGGCCGCGCAGCACATCACCGACGCCCAGCTCGACCAACTGGCCGGCACGATCGAGTCCATGCGGTGCAGCCTGGACGACCGCGAGCTGTTCCTCGAGGAGAACAAGAAGTTCCACGACATCATCGCGTGGTCGTCGGGCAACGTGCTGTTCGCGTGCCTCGTCGAGTCGCTTCTGGGCATCCTGGACGGCACGGCGATCGGAATCGACTATCCGAGCCACCGCCGCTCCGCCATCCTCAAGGCGCACGAGGAGATCTACCAGGCTCTGGCCAAGCGCGACGCCGCCAGCTCCGAGGAGCGTATGCGCGAACACGTCGAGGCCTACACGCGATACGCGATGAAGAAGTTCCCTCACGTCCTCGACCAGGCCATCACCTGGAACCACCTGCTGGGCTGAGGCCGCCCGTCCAGACTCACCGCGAACCGTCCCGGACCGGGGAGATGACGCCGTGCCCCGGTCCGCGACCCCGGCCGACGGCCCCGATCCATTGCTCAGGCCTCACCCGACCGACCGACCGGGCGCGGCCCCCGCCCAATGACCGGCACTGCGGCCGCGTCCGACCCGAACATCAGCCGGTCGGGCCCGAAGGCGTCACGACCTCGGCGTACGGCCACAGCCGCGTGACGTCCCAGTCGCCACCACGCTTCGGTGATCATGCCGGGGAGCTTGCAGGTCACGTTGGGCGACGCGGCCGGCTCGCGAACGAGCCCGGCCTGGGGGCCGAGCCCGCCGTCGGCGATCGGCGGCCTGGCGAGATGGTCCAGCAGAAGCTCACCTCGGGCAGGGCCCGTACGGTCTCGATTGCCGTGGGCAGTTGCTGGGGCAGAGTCAGCAGTTCTTAGCTGATCCCGGCGTCCGCCAGGTGGCGCAGTGCCCGCCGTACGTCGTCGCGGACCGGCCAGCGCGGGTCGGGCTCGCCCTGGACGAGATGCCGTACGCCGCGCAGCAGGTCTCCTCCCGGCGAGGAGCGCGGCGAGCTCGGCGGGGAGATCCGGCCGGGTCAGGTCGGCCCAGCCGACCACGGCGCCGATCAAGTCGGACCGCGCCGCGTCGCGAGGAATTCCCTGGTCTCGTCCGCGTCGGGCAGCACCCGCACGAGCACGGAGGTGCCGATGCCCGCGTCGGCCGCCGCGTCCGCCTAGTCGGCGAACGTGAAGTCACGGCGGATGGGCGACATCTCGGCGGGGTCGGGCCAGGCCTGGGAGCGCGGGGCCAGGTTCCGGAGGTGGTGATGAGCATCGACGCGCGTCATTGCGCTCAGCCCGCCTCGTCCAGCTCCCGCCACAGCTCGTCGGGGATGGGTGTGGCGGCGAGTTCCAGGTCTTCGCGGACCTCCTCGGCGCTGCGTGCGCCGATCAGGACCGTGGTGACGGCCGGGTGCCGGTGCGGGAAACGCAGGGCCGCCGCCGGCAGCGGCACGCCGTACGCCGCGCAGACGCGCCCCAGCTCGCGCGCCCGCTCCAGCACGGCGGGCGGGGCGGCGGCGTAGTCGTAGGTGTCGCCTCCCGCGAGGACGCCGCTGTTGAACACCCCGCCGACGACGACGGCGACGCCGCGCCGCGCGCACTCGGGCAGCAGCTCCCGCTCCGCGGCGCGGTCGAGCAGCGTGTAGCGCCCCGCCACCAGCACCATGTCCATGTCGGTCTCGCGGACGAACCGGGTCAGCATCTCAGCCTGGTTCATCCCGGCGCCGATCGCCCCGATCACCCCCTGGTCGCGCAGCTCGGCCAGCGCCGGGTACGCCTGGCCGACGGCCTGCTCCCAGTGGTCGTCGGGGTCGTGGATGAGGACGAGGTCGAAGCGGTCGAGACCGCTGCGGGCCAGGCTGTCGTCCAGCGAACGCAGCACGCCGTCGCGGCTGTAGTCCCGCACCCGCACATGCCCCGTGCGGCCGGGGAACCCCTCCTCCTCGCCCTGCCCCGGGACCAGCACGCGGCCCACCTTCGTGGAGACGACCGCCTCCCGCGCGGCGTGGCCGGGCAGGCCCCGCAGGAACCGTCCGAGACGCTCCTCCGCGAGCCCGGTCCCATAGTGCGGCGCGGTGTCGAAGTAGCGGATCCCGCCGTCCCAGGCGGCGGCCAGCGCCTGCTCGGCCTGCTCCTCGCTGACCGGCGCGAACAGCCCGGCGAGCGGCGCCGTGCCCAGCCCGTACGGCCCGAGGGGGAGCTTCACGAGCTCACCTGCCTCAGCCGAAGGCCGGCCATCCCGCCGTCCACGGCCAGCTCGATCCCGACCGTCGAGCCCGCCCGCGGGCCGGCCAGATAGGCGACGGCCGGCCGGGCTCCCCGCGCGGTCAGCTCCTCGGCGATCGCCTTGCCGATGCCGGAGGCGCCGCCCGTGACGATCGCCACCAGGCCCTCGAACTCCCCGCCCCGGCTCATGCCTGACCCACCGTCTGCCGCTGCCGGCCCAGGCCGTCGGTCTCCAGCTCCATCACGTCACCCTTGCGCAGGTACGCTCCCGGGCCACGGCCCATCGCCACGCCGGCGGGGGTGCCGGTGTTCACCACGTCGCCCGGCTCCAGCACCATGAACTGGCTGAGATACCAGATCACGTGATGCACCCCGAAGATCTGCATTTTGGTGTTGCCGTTCTGGCGCACCTCCCCCCGCGATCGGCGCGCCGACCCGCTCGTACGGCCCGGCCTCCGGCAGCCGCCCCTCCGCCAGAGCGGACCGCACCCGCTCGACCCCTCCATCCGACAGGAACGCGCCGTCGATGCCGGCCGTCAGCGATGACCGGCGGCCACGAGAATGACAACACGGACGTCGTCACCCATCGTCGCGGCTCGCCCTGGACGCCTCCGTAACCGATGGGTGATCCACGCCCGGCAGGCGATCCGCGCCCGGACCGGGTGCGCCGAGCACGCCCGCCTGCCCGTCCACCGGCGTCCGCCGAAAGGCGGGCGAAGACCGCTGGGCCTTCACATCGTTAGTGAGGCGCTCAGCCGGAGGTGTCCAGGAAACGGATGCGCACGGCGTTGCGGACAGGCTTGCCGTCTTGTCCAGCCGGTTCGCCTGAGCCGGACCGGTGGTCAACCGTCTCCCGACCTGCGGCCTTCATCACGAAGCCGCCGTGGCATCGGGCTCTGCCGCGCCCGTGACGGTTTGCGGTCCGGCGGATGATTGAGCGCGCCGGTCCAGGGCCTGGATCCACTTGACCGCGACCGCCGCGACCTGGATGAGCTCGGCGCGTAACCGGTCGGTGTCCTCCTCCGCGAAGGCCTCGAGGACCTCTTCATACAGGATGTGCCGCCAGGTCACCCGGCCTTCGGCCACGGCCCGGGTCACGGCCTGCTTGGCGAGGTCGGCCTCGGACGCGTACGCCGGGCCGGTGCCGTCCGGATGTTCCTGCAGGCCCCACATGGCGTCCTGGGCGGCGCGCTCCACCGCCACCTCGCTCAACACGTGGTGCAGCGATCCGGCAGGCAGGCCGTAGTCACCGGGCTGCGTCACGGCGGTTTCCTCCCTCGGTGAGGCTTCGTGGTCGGGAGTGTCCCGGACCTCCTCCGTGCCCCGGCCCCGCACGGTCAGGGCCGTACGGACGGCCCGGCGCGGCGTCTACGGTCTCCGGCCCGCTCGTGGTCCCGAGCGTAGACGACCTGCGCCCAGATCTCTGGGCCATCCAGGTGAAGTTCCCGGATCCGGGCCTCGAGCTGCTTGTTCTCGCCGCTCGGCGGTAGCGGGGCGGTCGAGTCCTTGGGCATCGGGCGCCTCCGCCATGACTCATAGGCGCCGCGCGCCACTGAGGCGGTGGTAAGACCGCGATCGGCGCGGGCAGATGATGCCGCGTGCGGGGGTCGGGCAGGCCCCGCTAGTTGAGACGGGCCGTCGACCGACGGTGGAAGAGGAGAGCGCCGGGACGAAGCTCTCCCCCGCGACTCACGATCTCGGCCTGATCGCCGCCGATCTCTTTACGTGACACTGGGCGCACGAGATCATGCCGCGTTTTCCCAGGCTGTTAGCGTGCCGCTGTCCTGGATACAGCAGCTCCACGGGGTTGGGAGAGACGATGCGCAGGCTTTTGACAGCCGGTCTGCTGGGGTTGGCGAGCGTCATGGTGGTCCCGCTGACCGGTGCGCCGGTCGAGGCCGCCACGTGCGCCGAGGGCACGGCATGCGACACCACGACGACATTCGACGTGACGGCGGGCGCGCTGGAGATCACCGTGCCCGACGCGGTCGCACTGGCCAACGACGCGACGCCCGCGGGGTACGCCTACGGCCAGCTCGGCGCGGTCACCGTGAACGACGAGCGGGCGTCCACCACGCCCACGTGGACCGTGACCGTCACCGCGACGGACTTCAGCACGGGCACCGCCGGCGCCGGTGAGGTGATCGACAGCGGGAGTGTCTACTACTGCTCGGGCACCGCCACGGCGACGACCGGCAACGGCATCTTCACGCCCGGCCAAACCGGTTGCGCCGCGCCGCCGCCGCCGACGGGGCAGACCCTGGACATCCCGCGGACCGCCTACTCGCACACCGGCGGCACCGGAAACAACTCGGCCACCTGGGACCCGCTGATCACGGTCGCGGTCGGCCTCGACAACGTCGCCGGCACCTACACCGGCACGATCTCCCACACGGTTGCCTGAGCACGTGCGCACCCGGCTGTTCGCGTCGATCGGGGTGCTGCTGGCGGCGCAGGCCGCCCTCGGCGCCCCGCTCGCGCAAGCGTACGCGGACGACGCCGAACCGGCCCCGGCCCGCTCCCGCGGATCCATCGGCATCAGGCTGCTCGAAGCCTCGTCCAGCCGGCGCGACGACCCCCGCGCCCGCCTTTACATTGTCGATCACATCAATCCCGGCACCACCATCTCCCGGCGCTTCGAGGTCACGAACACCTCCGGCACGCCCCAGCGGGTCAGCTTGTTCCCGGGCGCGGCCGAGATCCGGAACAACGCGTTCGTGCCTTCGGCCGACCGCGACGCCAACGAGCTGGCCTCGTGGGTGACCGTCGACCGGCCGCAGGTGGTCGTCCCGCCGAACGGCCGCGTCCCGCTGCGGGCGACGATCAGCGTCCCGCCGGACGCCAGTAGAGGAGAAAGGTACGGCGGCATCTGGGCCGAGGTCGCCTCCTCCCGGCTGCTGCCCGACGGCCGTCCCGGCATTCAGACGATCAACCGGGTCGGCATCCGGATATATCTGGACGTGGGTCCCGGCGGTGATCCGCCGTCGGACTTCGAGATCGTGAGCCTGACCCCGGGCCGTACGCCGGACGGGCTGCCGCAGGTCCGGGCGACCGTGCGCAACACCGGCGAACGCGCGCTCGACCTCGTCGGGCGCATGTGGCTGTCCGGCGGCCCCAGCGGCCTGGGCGCCGGCCCCTTCCCCGCCCAGGTCGGCACCACCCTGGCTCCGGGCGGCACCGCGCCCGTCGCCGTGGTGCTCGGCGAGAAGCTGCCGGACGGCCCCTGGAGGGTCAAGCTCGAACTGAGCAGCGGGCGCGTGCACCGCACCGTCACCGGGACCCTGACGTTCCCCCCGCGCCCGGCGAGCTGGGGCCGCGACGCCCTGCTCGACTCGGCCCTGCCCTGGATCATCGGCGTCATCGCCGCCCTCGTCCTCATGGCCGCCGTCCTCCTGGTCCTCCTCGTACGGCAGGGCCGCACCGGCGACGCCTGAAACCGGGCACGAGGTGGTTCGGGACCAGAGCCCCGCGAGACGGGCCGAAATGCTCTCGGACGCGGCACGGGGGCGGCGAATCGTGGAAACATGGCTCGACTCGTGGACGAGGCGTATGACGTCCTCCTGCGTGACGGCGGAATGGCGCACATCAGGCCGTTGCGCCCCTCCGACCGGGAGGCCCTGCACCACCTGATCGCCAGGTCCTCCCCGCGCTCGGCGTACCTGCGGTTCTTCACCGGCGGCACCGCCTCGGCCCACGCGTACGCGGACCGTGTCACCGGGCCCGGCTACGACGGGTACGCCCTGGTCGCCCTGATCGGCGGCCTCCTGGTCGGGGTGGCCGAATACATCCCAGAAGCCGACGGCTCCACGGCCGAGGTCGGGATCCTGCTCGACGACACGGTGCACGGCAACGGGCTCGGCACGCTGCTGCTCGAACACCTCGCGCTGGACGCGGCCGACGCGGGAGTCGAGGAGCTCGCCGCCACCGTCCTGCCCGAAAACCGGGCAATGCTGCGCGTACTACACAATCTCGGCCTGCCGGTGAAGAAGCAGTACGAGCAGGGGCAGGTGGAGATCCGCATCGCCACGCGGGCCACGGAGCGAACGGTGAGCGAGATCGAGGCCCGGGCGCACGAGGCGGAGCGCAACTCCATCGCGCACGTGCTCACCCCGCGATCTGTGGCCGTCGTCGGCGCCAGCCGCGACCCGGGCCGCGTGGGGCACCGCGTGCTGCGCAACCTGATCGAGGGAGGCTTTCCCGGCCCGACCTACCCCGTCAACCCGCGGGCCGCCGAGGTGTGCGGCCTTCCCGCCTACCCCGACGTGGCCTCGCTGCCCGGACCGGCGGAGCTGGCCGTGGTCGCCACCCCGGCCCCCACCGTGCTCGGCGTCGCCCGCGAATGCGCCCGCCACCGCGTACGGGCCCTCGTCGTGCTGACCGCCGGGTTCGCCGAAGCGGGCGACCGCGAGGCCGAACGCGAACTGCTGGGCGTCTGCCGGGCGGCGGGCATGCGGCTGGTCGGGCCCAACTGCCTCGGCGTGGTGAACACGGCGGCCCGCCTGAACGCCGGATTCCTGCCCGCGCCTCCACCCGCGGGTCCGCTGGGACTGATGTCGCAGTCGGGCGCGGTGGCCGCGGCCGTGATCGAACGCGCCGCGCGGGTCGGCCTCGGTGTCTCCTCCTTCGCCTCGGTGCGCCGACCTCGCCGCTTATCCGCACGGCCGATGGCTGGACGAGGGCGCGGCGACCCGGCTCCTTTCCGCGTACGGCATCCGCACGGCTGAATCCGTCTCGGTCGGCGGGCCGGAGGAGGCGGCGGAGGCCGCGGCGGTGGTCGGGCTGCCCGCCGTGCTGAAGGCCGCCGGCCCCGGGCTGCTCCACAAGTCCGACGTCGGCGGGGTGCGGGTCGGCCTGCGCACGCCCGCGCAGGTCCGGCGGGCGTACCGGGAGATGGCCGGCCGCCTCGGCCCCGCGATGACGGGCGCGATCGTGCAGGCTCTGGTGGACGACGGCATCGAGATGACACGGCCGGGGCGGCCGACGGCAGCGGCAACTACGCCGCCACCCCGCTGTCCGCGTCGTCCACCTGGGCAAGATGATCATCGGCGGCGTCGCGCACGAGGCGTTCGGGCCACTGATCATGGCAGGACTCGGCGGTGTCGCGACCGAGCTGCTCGCCGACCGCGCCTTCCGGGTGCCGCCGATCGACCGGGCCGAGGCCGCCCGCATGATCGCCGAGCTGCGGTGCGCGCCGCTGCTGTACGGCTACCGTGGACGGCCCGCGGCCGATGTCGCGGCGCTGGAGGACCAGATCGTCCGTGTCGGCCGCCTCATGGACGATCTGCCCGACATCGCGGAGCTTGATCTCAACCCGGTGATCGTGATGACGGACCGTGCTGTGGCCGTGGACTGCCGCGTACGGCTCGCCCCGTCGCCGCCGCTCCCCTCGCCCTTCCGGCGCCGCCTGCGCTGATCGGGACCTCCGTGGGTGGAGGTACGGCACCGCCTTCGCCATGCCGGGAGCGGGCGGTGACGTGGTCGTGGCGGCGCGCGTCCTCGGATCGGGCTTTGCGGAGCGCCGCGTCAGGCTTTCGGGCGCGCGGCCAGCACGGCGACGTCGTCTTCGAACACCCCGTCCCCGCGGGCCAGGAGCGCGTCGCACATGCGCGGCAGCGGTGCGGTGGCGTGCGCGGTGGCGACGTCGGCGACCAGGGCCATGCCTTTGTCGAGGCACAGGTGGCGGTGCTCGACCAGGCCGTCCGTGTACAGCACCACGGTGGCCCCGGGAGGAAGGGCCTCCTGGTGGTCGAGGCGGGGCAGGTCGGGGTCCACGCCCAGCGGCACACCGGTGTCGCAATAGAGGTAGCGGGCCTGCTCGCCGGGGATCGCCAGCAGGGGCGGCAGATGCCCGGCGCTCGCCCAGTGCAGCCGTACGCCGCCTGCCGGGGCGGGTTCCAGGCGGGCGACGACGGTGCTCGCTATCGGCCCGCCGTGCAGCGTGTGCAGCACCCGGTCCAAGTGCTGCAAGACCCAGCTCGGCGGCCTCTGCTCGTCGTAGGCGATCACGCGGAGCGTGTTGCTGATCTGCGTCATCACGGTGGCGGCCTGCACGTCGTGCCCCATCGCGTCCCCGACCACCAGGCATGGCACCCCATCGGGCAGGCAGATCACGTCGTACCAGTCGCCGCCGATGCGCGGCACCCGGGTGCACGGCTGGTACCGCGCCTCCAGCTCCCACGCCTCCAGGCACGGCAAATCGGGCAGCAGCCGATGCTGAAACTCTTCGACGGCCGAGCGCAGCCGCTGAGCCAGGCGCGCGTTCTCGATGGCCACGCCCGCGGCGCTCGCCAGCGCGGTCACGACTTCTTCGTCCACGGCGGTGAACTGGCCGTCGGCTTTGTCGGCCAGATACAGGTTGCCGTAGATCGTCCGCTGAATCCGGATGGGCACTCCGAGCAAGCTCGTCATCCTGGGGTGGCCTTGGGGAAAACCGGCCGCGCGGGGATGCGTTGCCAGGTTCTCCAACCGCAGCGGTCGCGGGTCGCGGACGAGTTCACCCAGCAGTCCGGTGCCGTGGGGTAGCTCGTCGCCTCGCGCCGCGATGTGGTCGTCGCCGTAGCCGGAGACGATCAGCTCGCTGAACTGTCCCTCCTCGTTCAACACGCCGAGGGCGCCGTAGCGAGCCCGCACCAGCTTGCGGGCGCTGTCGACGATGTTGTGCAGGACCTTCCTCAGTTCCAGATCCGCGTTGATGGCCAGCACCGCGTCCAGCAACTCCCGCAGCGCCCGGTAGTGTTGCGCGGACTCCTGCAGGCTCGCCTGGATGCGGTCGAGACCCTCGTCGGCGGGGTGGAACAGGCGCCCGTCTTGCGGGGGGAACCCGATGCCGGAAGCGGAAGGGCCGTCGCCGCCTGTTCGCCCGGCCATCTCACTCTTCCTTCCCACGGCCGGCCGAGAACGCCGTGATCGATGCCGGGCGCTCGGTGACGGAGGTCATCGCGGCTTCGCCCGCTCGATCTCCCGCCCGGCCTCAGCCCGCAGGCGGGGACGCGCAGCGCACCACCCTGCGCCCGCGCTTGATGTGATCATGGACGGCCCCCGTTACCCGTTCTGAAGGCTGGCTCGCGTCCCGTCTCGCAGTGCTTCGACAAGCTTGTTTCGCGGGTGTCCCCGAACGCTTCGTTGCGACTCCTCCGATCCATACTTTCCCGGAAACTTCCTGCTCAGCCCGCTTACGACTACGAAGTACGCGCACGTGGGCCGGGGCGGACCGTCCCGTTGCGACCCCATGGTGTCGCCGTTGAACAGCAGAGGCCGTCCGGGGCGATCGATCCGTGTGGTCCTCGACGAGGAAGTCTCCCCGGCCCGCCCAGTCGCCGATCTCACCGACTCGCCCAGCCGAGGGATTTCGCCGTCTCCCTCAGCCGCGGATCTCGGCGGCTCGCTCAGCCGCGGACGACCGCGACGGGGCCACGCGCGTGATGCACGAGCGCATGGGCGACCGACCCCATGCCCAGCATCCGGCGAAGACCGGAGCGTCCCCCGACGATGGTGAGATCGTGCGCCGCTGACGCGTCGGCCAGCGCCTTGGCCGGATGGGCCCGGACGACCTCTTTGATCACCCGGACATCGGGAAACTTGGCCCGCCATCCCGCGACGGCTTCGGCCAGCATGATCTCCGCGCTCCTGCCGATGCCCTCCAGGTCGTACGCGATGGGGGGTTTGTCGCCGATGCTGGGGACCGCCGGCGGGGTCCACCCGTGGAGGAGGCGCAGCGACGCGCCGCGCAGCTCGGCCTCCCGGAAGGCGAAGTCCAAGACCGGAGCCTGCCCTGACCTGCCGGTCACGCCCGCGACGATCGTCCCCCTGGGGGACGCGGGAGCCTCCCGCACGACCACGGCCGGGCACGGCGCCCAGGAGAGAACGTGCCGGCTCACCGAGCCCAGCAGCAGCCCCGCGAACCCGCCGAGACCCCGGCTGCCGACGACGATCATCTGCGCCTCTTCGGCCGCCGTCACCAGCGCGTCCCACGGGCCGCCGCCGACGATCTCGGTGACGACCTCGACCTCGGGGTGGCCCGCCCGTACGCAGTCGGCGGCCGTCCGCAGCGTCTCCTCGACGGCATGGGCTTCCTCCGGCCCCACGGGGGACGGCTGCGGGACCAGCGGAACGTAGTGCATCCACTCGACCACCGCGTACATGATGCGCAGCGGCGCATCGCGCAGCACGGCCTCCTCCCCCGCCCAGGCCGCCGCGTCCAGCGAGGCCGGCGACCCGTCGACCCCCACGATGATCGGCTTGTCCGTCCGGCTCATGGCCCCCTCCTTTCCGCGGTCGCGTTCGTCGTACCCATGACCGAGGGTGGTCAGCGTCCGCGGTCCGGCAGGTTCCGCAGCCACCCGCGATTCCGTTCGCGGGACCACCCGGAGGTACGAACCACCTCTCGGCGCGTGCCGACCCGGTGATCGAGCAAGAGCGCTCGATCGGAGGAGGAGCCGCGGCGGCACACTCCTCACCCGTCATCCCCGTCCGGCGCCTCAGGAGGCATGGGCGGGTGGAAGGCCAGGCCGGTGATCCGGCCGGCCTGGATCACGGGCCCGTGCTGCACTCCCCCAGTGATCACATTGCGGACCTCTCGCAAATGCCCTTCCTCCGGCGTGCTCAGCGCTGCCAGCAGGCGGCGCAGGTCTTCGGCGAGGGCGGGCTCGGCCTGGAGCAGATCCCGCAGCCGGGCGCGCCATGAATCTTCGACGGCGATCATGAGCTGCTGGTCGTTCGATTCGCCAGCGCGCAGCACCTCGGCGCGCGACACGTCGAGATCGTGGGCCACCTGTTCGATCGCCTTGCCCCGGGCAAGCATCCGGGCGATGCCGTCCTTCACCTCCGCCCACGCGTCGGACACCATGAGGCCGATCAGCGTCGCCGCTCCCGAACTCGCCAGTGCCATCAGCTCAGCTTCCACCACTGCCCTCCTTCCTGCTGGTCGCGCTCCGTCGGCGGCGTCATCGATCCGGCTCACCGTCCGGTGGGGCGGGCGGGGGATCGAAGTCGTCGAAGAGAGAGGCAGTGGGCACGTCGAATCGGCGGCTGAGCTCGTCGGCCACGTCCTGCCTGCCGTGCCGGCGGAGGACGTCGGATATCTGCCGGGAGAGCAGCGCCCGTCCGGGATCGCGCTCGGGAAGGTCCAGCGACAGGAGAAAGGCGTCGAAGTGGTCGGCAGGCGTCCGGGGCACCGACGCGTACGGACTCGCTTCCCCCGTCGCAAGGTAGGGCTCCGGCTCGGCGACCCGCTCCCCGCTTACCGGTCCCGGGACCAGGTGCAGGAACGGCTCGGGCACGTGCGTGTTGTTCGCGGCCGAGGAGAGCTGGGCGAGCAGCCCGATGTCTTTCACGGTCTTCTCGACGTGGTCGTCGTTCTTGGCGAGCCACCAGACCACCGCGCTGCCGGGGTCTTTCAGCACGTTCTCGCTCAGGTACGTACGCCTGCTCTGCTGATATCTCATCTCGTGCTCCCAGACGGCGTTCTCCTTGCGCGTCGACGCGAGCTTGGCGAGCCGTTCGCGGTCGTCCTCCGAGAGCGTGAGGGTGACCGATTCGGCCATCACGCGGAGGCATCCCGTCTCGTCGGGCTCCATCCGGCCCAACGCCCCGCCGAGCTCATGCTGAACGAGCGACGCGCGGTTGGGCGGCCTGGTCTCGGTGATCCTCCGCGCACGGGCCAAGACGGCCTCCACCGCGAGAGCCTCGGCGTTGACGAACGACTCACCCGTTCCCACCCCGGTCGGTGACCAGCGGATCGTGGCGGAGAACACGAAGTCGTAGTCGTCCCAGGCGCTCGGCAGGGCCACCTCGGTGATGCGGTGCTCTCTGCGTACCACGGGTTCGACCGGCGGCGGAGCGTACGTCACCGGCGGCTCGGCATTGCGGCCCGTCATCTTCGCGATGGCGAAGCAGATCGCGCCGAGCGTCACGAGCACGAGGGCCCCGAGCCACAACGGCCGGGGAGCGAAGAGGATGAGGCCGACGAGGATCAGCCCGACGAAGACGACGAGGTAGATCGTCACGGTCGTACGGCCAGAAGTCATGAGACGCCTTCCTTGAGCACGGTGTCACGAGGCCGGGCTTGGACGTCGTTGATCTTTCGCAGCACGCGGTCGCGAAACCGCACGCCGGGCTCATCGGAAGGGGGCAGGGAACGTTCCAGCTGGCCGGCCATCATGTAGAGCCGGCCCAGGACCTTCGGACGTCCGGCCCCGCTGTCGATCAGCACGTCGAGTAGCGCGTCCTGATGGCGCCCTACCTCGCCGGCGGCGAGGAGCCACCGTCTGGCCGCCGGGCTCCACTCCTCTTCGGGCCGTCGCTCGAAGACCGCGTCCCAGCCGTTCGTCATCTGCTTCCGTACGGCCTCCTGGGCGATGAGGCTCCTGCTCCGGCCCTCCGCGGCGGTCACCAGGTCCGGGTCGGCCAGCTCCAGGAAGAGGTCGGGATCGGCCTCGTACGTGTTGTTTCCGCTGAACTGGCGGTCGAGCCGGTCGAACATCAGCCGGAGGAGACGCCGGTCCGCGCGTACGAGCCGGATGAGAGCCTCGCGCGCGCGTGTGGTCTTTTCCCGCCTCGCCAGATGGTGCAGGCGGACCACCGCTTTATAGGGATGATGCACCACCAGCACCTCGGTGCAGAGCGCGATGATCACATCGGTGAGCGCGTCGGGCAACCCCCTCTTGGTCGACCACTCGTAGATCTGATCCCGGAAGAACCCGCCCTGCCGCTTGTCCTGCAGGGCCTTCGTCAGCAGCTGCACCGCTGCTCGCGTCCCGGCTCGAGGCGCGTCCTTCGCCGTCCACGTGGCCACCAAGGAAACGAGCGTCTTCCGGTAGCGGTCGTGCAGGCACAATTCCGCGAAGCGCTCGACCAGCTCGTCCCTGTCCGCTTCTGGAAGCTCCGTCGATATGGCGGTCGCCTCGACCCATTCGCGCAGCCCCTCCCGCAGCTCCGGCCGGCGCGTCCAGAAGTACGACCGGACGGCCGCGTCGAACTCCAAGGTCTCGAACCGCACGCAGCCCTTCTCGTCGCGTTCCGCCCCGATCTCACGGAACCTCTCGCCGAGGCCCGTACGCTCCAGCACCGGGAGGTCTTCCTGCGGATGGCGCACCGTCCGCAGCAGCGCGACGGCCGCGTTGTGAACGGTGTCGGCGTGCGCTCCGTGCAGCATCGCGGTGGCGAGCAGCAGGGCGCGTGACGATCCGTCCCGCAGCTCACTCAGGCGCTGTGCTACCTCTTCCTCCCGCCCGCGCAGCGCGACGTAAGCCTCCTGGCACCAGGCGGCGTAATCCCCCGCTCCCCCGGCCTTCGCCCGCGCGTCGGCCACGAGCCCCGCGAAACGGGCGATGTCCTCCATCGACGGGCGCCGCTCCAAGAACGCCGCGACCTCGGCGGGCGCGGGCTGCCCGGTCACCTCGGAGCCGAGGCTCTTCCCACGCAGGTGGCTCCGCAGCACCGCCAGCTCTTGCGGGCGGCCGATCCTCACCCGGTAGGGCGCGAGCGACGGCGCCAGGCGTGAGGCTTTGTCGTGAGGAAGCACGACGACGAGATGAGCCTGCCGCTTGAAGACCTCGGCCCGTAACGTGTGAAGCTCTTCGTGGGCCTTCACCCAGACGTGCTCCTCGACCTCGGACAGGTTGAGCAGCAACAGGGCGTCGTCGGCGATGCCGTCGCGAGGGAGGAGGTCTCCGCTCTCGTCGTCGTTCAGCGGCATCTCCTGGAACGTGTTCTCGCCCGTGCCCAGCTCGTGCAGCAGCACCTGCGCGGCCGCCGCCCGGCCGCTGCCCGGCGCCCCGTCGAGAAGAACGGTTCTCTGCGAGGCGAGGATCTCCCGTGCTTCGCCGAGCCCCGGAGGAGGGACGAAGACCTGCCGCAGCCGCAGCAGATCGTCCGTCGCAACGCTCCTGAACGGTCGCCCCCTGCGGTCCGCGAGCGGGTAGTTGTGAACGTGCAGGTCCCCCGCGCCCAGGTGCATCTGGGCGTGATGCGCGAAAACGGAATGGCGGAACTGATCGCTCAACGCTCGTCCTCGCCCCGGTCGGCCTCGCTCTTGCCCGAACCGCCGAACGTCTGGTGGATCCCCCCGTTGTTGTCCCCTTGGACGTAGTTCGCCCCCGGGCCGGACACGTGCGGGGAGTTGTGATACAGGTTCCCCTTGCCCAGATGCATCGGCCCTTGATTGCCCTTGATGACCGTGCCCGTGTCACCTTTGTTGATCGTGCCCGCGTCACCGTGGATGACGCGGCCCTGCACAGCCGTTCCGTGTACGTCCCTCATCTGGTTGTGCACCGTGCCGGGGCGCTCGGCGGCAGTACGGTCGCGAAGTGCGGGCACCAGCTCGACCAGCGCCTTGACGAGCCGGGTCAGGCCCGACTCGGCATCCTGAAGATCGAGCCGGATGGACTGGCGATCGGCGAGCGGGCTCAGCTCCTTGGGGAGCTCCGAGGCCCTGAGCCTTTCAGTCTCACGACCTTCCAGGACGGGAATGATGGGAATGCTCCGGGCGAGGGCCTCCATGATCTCTCTGCGGACCCAGTCGTTCTCGTCCCGCAGCGCGGGAGCGCTGGCCCAGTTTGGCCCGATCACGGCGACCAGCGCGGAGCAGTTCCGTACGCTGTCGAGCAGTTCCACGGGATAGGGCGACCCCGGCTTGATGGACTTGGACGCGCGGAAGACCTTGCCCTCACCGAAGCGATGTGACAGCTCTCGGTCGATCACGGCCGCGGTCTTGTCCCCGTCTCCCGTCCGGTAGTTGACGAACACCTCGGGCAGATCGGGCATTGCGGTTCTCCTTTCTCGGGTGTGACGACACCTTCAAGGCGTGACGATGCGCAGCGCCGTACCGAGCTCAGGGGACAGATCACGCACCTGAGCGTTGCGCGGATGACGGCCCAGGACGCGGGCGAGCGAACGGAGGTCCGCGGCGATGGTGGCGGAACTCACCGTGATGACGCCGCCCAGCAGGTCACGCGTCAGCGCGCAGGCGTGATCCACCTCGCCTGCGACGGCGTACGCGAGAGCGCGGCGCACCCCGTAACGGGCCTTGGTGCGTACGGCCTGAGGCGCCACCCGTGCCAGCTCCCGATCGAGGGTCTCGGCGGCTTCCCGAGGACGCCCCAGATCGTGAAGGCACCAACCGGTGATCATGGCTACGGGATCGGACAGGTTCGTCGTGCCGATGACCGGCCCGTCGCCGTCATCGGTCCGTTGCGTCAGCAGCGCTCTGGCACGATCCAGGCTGCGCATGCAGGCGTCGTAGTCGCCGTTGATCGCGTGCCCCTGCGCCTCCCGCTGCGCGGCCAGACCCCGGAT
Organism: Microbispora rosea subsp. aerata; assembly: GCF_014647835.1. Classification (GTDB taxonomy): domain Bacteria; phylum Actinomycetota; class Actinomycetes; order Streptosporangiales; family Streptosporangiaceae; genus Microbispora; species Microbispora aerata. Next base: position 48,596 of record NZ_BMPY01000022.1, on the reverse strand, counting down.
CCGCGGTGGCACCCGGCCCTGCTGTGCCTGCCGCGCCAAACCGATCGTCTGCGCGGCGTCGTCCCGGTAGAGCGTGACCAGTGCGCGCCGCACCAGCGCATACGCCGCCAGATGCCGGTCGCCACCGGCCGCGGCCAGGTCGACCGCCCGCCGGGTCCACCACAGCGCGCCCTGCTCGTTGCCGGTCTCCTGCACAAGCCAGCCGACGTACTCGGCGTATCGTGAGCCGAGCCTGAGCAGGCCCTGACGCGTGACCGAGTCGGCGGTGACGGCGGCCTCCCTGAGCATGTGCGTCTGCGAGATGAGTGCGGGAAGCACGATCGCGGGATTGGTCACCTGTCCCAGCTGGCGATACTGATCGAACAGCGACCGAGACGCTCTCAGCAGTTCTTCGCTCCCTGCCTTCGAGCCGGTCTCGGTGCCGCCGATGCTCATGCCGGCGATGGACGCGGCCCCGGCGGCAAGGAGCTGCCGCCGGCCCACCGGCTGAAACCAGCTCTGCCCGTCCGCGGATAACCGCATCAGCCACACCTCCTCCTCGCCGTCCTCCATCGCCTGTGGCTCGGCCACCTTGCTCTGGATCGCCGGCGCAAGCCTCACCAGGGCACCCTCAGCGTTGAGCGCGGCGTCGCAGAGGCGGGCGAGGTCCCGGCTCGGCGCCTTGAGTCCCCGTTCCACCTTGCTGAGCTGCCCCTTGCTGTAATGGACCCGATTCGCGAGATCGGTCAGCGTGAGATTGGAAGCGATTCGCAGCCTCCGAAGCTCCCGACCGAAATGAATCGGCTGCCGCACGCTCTGAAACCTCCGTCACTTCAAGGTCGAACAGCCGACCCCGTAAGACTGCGACGGGAGCAGCCGCCCGGACAAGACCGCTGTGCTTGTTTCCCGTTTCCACTTTCGCGGCACACCGGAAACAACGCCATGTGAACGCGTCGACGGGCTGGCATCACCATCGATTTCGACGGAGGCGGGAGGTCATCCGAAATCGCGTGACCGGCACACCCGAAGCCCGCAGGAACTGAATTCGTTATCGGCTCCTGCTGTCATCGCAATACCGCTTCCATCGGCACCCGGTATCGGCCGGTCCCGTGGTCACGTCTTCAGGCAGCCCGATTTAGCCCTAATAGATGACTTTCTAAGAAAAATTCCCCAAAGATTGGGATTTATCCACTATGAACTGTCTCTGGCGTACGATCCGGCCTGAGGCTTCGGGTGACGACGGGCCCATGCCGGAACCCTCGGGCGCCTCTCGAATGAGATAGAGGAAACGTTCGATTCGCGTCCTCGTCACACCGACGCCCGCGTCTATCGGTTCCGATTTCTTTGCTCCTGCCGCGGCCCGCACCATGCCGAGCTTCCGCTGAGCTACCACATGCCCGCGCCCGCCTACTGGAGCCCCGAGATGACGGGAGCGCCCGGAAGTGTGCTCTCCTCCGACCTGTGCGTGATCGAAGGAGAGCACTTCTTCGTCCGCGGCGTCATCGAGATTCCAGTGATCGACACGGCCGAGACGTTCACCCGGGGCGTACGGGTCTCATCGAGCCGGGACGACTTCGTACGGATGGGCCAGTTGCGGGAAACGCCGGGCCGGGAGTCCGAACCTCCCTATTTCGGCTGGCTCTCCTCTGAACTGCCGGTCTACGAACCGACGACGCTCAACCTCAAGGCGAGTCTCCATACGCAGCCGGTCGGAATACGCCCGATCATCGAGCTGGAGCCCACCGGCCATCACCTCGCCGTCGAGCAGCGCAGCGGAATCACCCATGCCCGCGTCCGGGAGCCGGCCGAGCCGATCCTCCACCCCGGTCACCGGAAGTAACCGCGACCCGGACAACGGAGGACGGCACCACCTCGGCGACGGCGGGCGCCGTACCACGGCTTTGGGCGTGAGCGGATCAGGCGGGGACGGCCCGCTGGTCGGCGGTCTCCTCACGCAGCGTCTTGAGAACACGGGACCAGACGAGCAGCTCGTCCAGCATCTCTTTGAGGGCCTGCTCCTGATGCGGGCCCGGCCGCAGCACCCGCGGCGCGCCGGGGTCGGTGGGGTCACTCGGCTCGAAGTCGGTGAACACCGACAGCGTCACCTGCGAGCGCACATCGGCGATCTTCACCTCGCCCATCACCAGGCGCAGGTGCTCAACCGCGCGGGCGCCCCCGGCCACCCCGTAGCCGACGAAGCCCGCGGCCTTGTCGTTCCACTCGGCGAACAGGTAGTCGATCGCGTTCTTCAGGGATGCCGGGATGGAGTGGTTGTATTCGGGCGTCACGAACACGAACCCGTCGAACCCGGCGATGGTGTCGGCCCACCGCCGCGTGTGCGGGTTGCGATAGTCGCCGAAGAGCGCGGGAACCGGCTCGTCCAGGATCGGCAGCCCGAAGTCGAGCAGGTCGACGACCTCGAACACCGCCTCACCGCCCGCGACGGCGGCGTGCTTGCCCGCGATCTCTTGGACCCAGCGGGCCACGGTCGGGCCACGACGGCCGGGACGGACACTGCCGATGACGATAGCGATTTTGATCATTGTGTCTTTCCTGTCGCCGGCTGTCTTGGTCAGCCGGGAGCGCATCCGGTAAGGTACAACGGTCACTGTAATTAGTACAACGATGGTTGTAAATCGGAATCGGATAGGGGCCGTCATGACCAGATCCGAAACGGCCAGACCGCGACCGTACGGCGGGCTGGCGGACAAGAGGCGCTCGATCCTCACCGGTGCCCTCACGGTGTTCGCCCGGGACGGCTACTCCCGCGCGAGCATCGACGCGATCGCCGCCCAGGCGGGGGTCTCGACCCGGACGATCTACAACCACTTCGGGGACAAGGCCGGGCTCTTCCAGGCCGTGATCCAGGAGAGCGCCTCGCGGGCGGCCGAGGCCCAGATCGCGATCATCGACCGTCACCTCGGGAAGATCGTGGACCTGGAAGCCGACCTGGTCGAGTTCGGCGAGGCCCTGACCGGCCCGATGAGCGCGGAGCACGCCGAACACTTCTCGCTCGTACGGCAGGTCAACGCCGAGGCCGGGCACATCCCGCAGGCGGCGGTCGACGCCTGGCAGGAGACCGGGCCGCTGCGCGTCCGCCGCGCGCTGGCCGCGCGCCTGCGGGAGATCGCCGCGCGCGGCCTGCTCCGGATCGACGACGCCGACATCGCGGCCCGGCACCTGATGCTGCTCATCTCGCCGGCCGAGCCGTCCTACCCCGGCGCCCCCGTGTCCCCCGAAGAGATCACTCGGCTGGTGACAGCGGGCGTACGCGCCTTCCTCCACGGCCACCTCCCCCGCCGCGACCGATAAGGAGCGTCTTGCGCTATCGACAGCTGGGCAGCACCGGCCTGCGGGTCTCCGAACTGTTCCTCGGAGCGATGACCTTCGGCGAGCAGGGCGGGGCCGGCGCCCCGCCCGGGGAGTGCCGCCGCATGCTCGACCTGTACGACGACGCGGGCGGCAACGTCGTCGACACCGCGGTCTACTACCGGGAGGGCGAGAGCGAGAGCATCCTCGGCGAGCTTCTCCGGGGCCGGCGCGACCGCTTCGTCGTGTCGACCAAATACACCCCCTCGCGGGACGCCGGCGACCCCAACGCCGGGGGCAACCACCGCAAGAACCTCGTCGCGTCGCTCGAGACCAGCCTGCGGCGGCTGCGCACCGATTACATCGACCTCTACTGGGTCGCGTTGTGGGACCGGCACACCCCGGTGGAGGAGACCATGCGGGCCCTCGACGACGCCGTACGCGCGGGGAAGATCCTGTACGTGGGCGTGTCGAACACGCCGGCCTGGGTGGTCGCCCAAGCCAACGCGCTCGCCGCCTGGCGCGGCTGGACCCCCTTCGCCGGCGTGCAGGTGCCCTACAACGTGCTGAACCGCGACATCGAGCGTGAGCTGCTGCCGATGGCCGAGACGCTGGGGTTGACCGTGGCGGCCTGGGGGCCGCTCGCCGGCGGCGTCCTGTCGGGGAAGTACACCCGGAGCGAGGGGCCCGAGCCCGGCACTCGTCTCACGTCCGGGTCGATCGGCGCCCGCGAGCGGGCCGCGGCCGAGGCCGTACGGGAGGTGGCCGCCGAGGCCGGCGCCACTCCCGCCCAGGTCGCCATCGCCTGGACCATGGCCCGCTCACGCGCCGTACATCCGATCATCGGGGCGCGCACCGCCGAGCAGCTGAAGGACAATCTCGGCGCGGCCCAGATCACGCTGCCCGCCGACGCGGTCCGCCGGCTCAACGAGGCTGTGGACTTCAGCCTTGGCTACCCCGGCGACTTCATCGCGAGCGTCGGCCCGGCGGCGCTCGGCGCCTCCCTGCTCGACGGGCGATGACCGGGCTCCACACAGCGGCCGGGCCTCACCCGGGGTGACGGACGTCGCGCCCACCGCCCAGGGCCGCGGCATCGGCACCGCGCTGCTCGCGCAGGCCAAGAGCATGCTCGACCTGCGGGAATCGCCGTCACACAATCGCCGTGAGCGCGGTTCCGGGCCGCAAGCCGCCGACGGCCCGAGTGGATGCGGCGCCGCGCGGCGACCGCCTCGTCACGAGGGTGTCCTGGTGGCCCGCTCTTCACGGTGAACCCGGACACCGGCGCAGGCGGATGGCGGGACACGCGCAAATTGGCTTGCGCCTCCTCCGGGCATGCTCGTTAGGGTTGCGCACATGTGCTGCTTCGCATGCTTCATCAGGATCCGCCGCTCCTAGCGGCGGACCCTTGCTCGTTCACGGCTCCGCCGCCATCGGTGTCCTCGCCGGTGCGGCGCTTCGCGCTGCCCGGCTCCGGTCGCGCATTCGCGGAGCGTTTTCATGTTGCATCAAGGCGGACGGCAGGAACTCGGCCAGAACTTCCTCGTCGACAGGACGGTCATCGCCCGCATCGAGGAACTGGTCGCCGGCACCACCGGCCCGATCGTCGAGGTCGGCGCGGGGGACGGGGCTTTGACCCTTCCGCTGAGCCGGTACGGCAGGCCGCTGACGGCGGTCGAGATCGACTCCGGGCGGGCACGCCGCCTGGCCCGGCGGGTCCCGGAGAACGTCACCGTCGTCAACGCCGACATCCTGCGGTTCCGGTTCCCCCGGCGGCCTCACGTGGTCGTCGGAAACCTGCCGTTCCATCTCACGACCTCGATCATGCGGCGGCTCCTCGCGGCGCCGGGCTGGCGGACGGCGGTGCTGCTGGTGCAGTGGGAGGTCGCCCGGCGCCGGGCCGGGGTCGGCGGCGCGAGCCTGCTGACGGCCGCCTGGTGGCCGTGGTACGCCTTCGAGGTGCACGCGAGGGTGCCCGCGCGGTCCTTCCGGCCCGCCCCATCGGTGGACGGCGGCCTGCTCACCATGACGCGCAGGGCCGTGCCCCTGGTCGCCGAGCGGGAGCCGTACCAGGACTTCGTGCGACACGTCTTCACGGGGCGCGGGCGCGGGCTCCGGGAGATCCTCGAAAGGACGGGACGGCTGGACCGCCAGGCCGTACAAGCCTGGGCGCGAGACGCGCGGGTGCATCCGTACGCGCTGCCCAGGGACCTCACGGCCGAACAGTGGGCGTCCCTGTGGCGGCTGGTGGTTCGAGGCCGGCCGCGCGGGCTGTGATGATGGCGTTCGCGTGCCTGGCCCATCGCGGACGGAGGACCTCTTCGGTGAACGACCTGATCGCCCGGCTGTGGCGGAGCATCGGCGGTTCGCTTCAGTGGCGGCTGCTGTGGATTTCGCAGGCGAAGTTCATGGTCGGCGTCACCGGGGTCGTCCGCGACGGGGACGGACGGGTGCTGTTGTTGAGGCATCGGTTGTGGCCGGAGGGCCGGCAGTGGGGGCTGCCCACCGGCTTCGCGATCAGGGGGGAGACATTTCAGGACACGGTCGTCCGTGAGGTGCGGGAGGAGACCGGGCTCGAGGTGCGCGTCGGCGAGCTCGTCCGGCTGAACAGCGGCTACCAGTTGCGAGTCGAGGTGGCGTACGAGGCCGAGCTCGTCGGCGGCACGATGAGGATCGACCCCAGGGAGATCCTGGAGGCCCGGTGGTTCACGACGGACGACCTGCCGGAGGGGACGCTGGAGGCGCACCGCCTCCTGATTTTGGGAAGGGCCGGGTAGTTCCGGCTGGGCTCATGTGACGACGTCCTGTGGACTGGAGCGGAGATTTGCCCGTTCCGTTCCTCGTCTATCCACAGAACGGCGTTCGGGCGAGATCGGCGACGGTGAATCGGTGCAGGCTGTGGCCCTGCGGCAGTGCCGGGAGCGGCAGGCGCGAGGCCCGCTGCCCCGCGGCACTTCCCGCGGCCGCTTCGGCGGCCGAACGTGCAGCACGTCGCGGAGGAGGAGCCATGTCGATCACCTATCCCGTGCCCGCCCAGACCTCGTCGGTCTTCGTCGTCGTCACCGACCGTACGCCGACCGATCTGTCGTCGATCGTGCCGTGGCGGATGGGGCCGTCCCACCGGCGCGCGGCCAGGGACGCGCTGGGCACGCCCCGGCTGAGGCTGGAGGCGTTCCGGGCGGCGCGGTCTCCGTGGCGGCGGATGGACCTGAGCGCCGATGACCTCAAACAGGTGAGACGGTCCCGTTATCACGTGGTGGTGACGAGCACCGCCCCCGTCGAGGAACAACCCGAGGCCGCCCAGGTCGCCCGGGCGGCCGCCCGCGGGATCGCACAGGCCTACCACGGCACGCTGTACGACCCGCTCACCGGAGCGCGTGTCTATCACTGCGCCGAATGCCCAGGAGAGCGGCCGGACTTCCACCTCGGCGACGACTGGCTGGGCTGGAGGCTTTCGTGCGCCGACGAGGAGCACACCTGCGACCTCGGCTCCGGTGCCATGCCGACGAATGTGGGGGCCGCTGCCGTGCCCGCGGCGTCGAGGGCCGGCGTCGTGCCGGCGAATACGGGGGCATGCGTCGTCTCAGCGAATGCGGGAGCCGCTGCCAAGCCCACGGACGCGGGAGCCGGCGCCGTGCCGCGAAATGCGGGGGCACGTGCCACGCCCACAGGCGCGGGAGCCGGTGTCGCGCCGGTGAAAGTGGATACCGGTGCCATGCCTGCGGATGCCGACGCCGCGTACGGGGGCTGTTCGTGCCTCATCACGACCTCGCGCGGCTTGCGACGTTTCGGTCTGCCGGAGATCGTGTTGACCGGTCTGGCCTGCGCGCACAGCCTGTGCGCGGTCACCGCTCTGCGCACTGTGGCCGAGTCGCTGCTGGCGGGTCACTTCGCCTGGCTGTCCACCGGCCCTCGGCCGCTCCGCCGCCGTATCGCGCGCCGACTTCGGGTGGCGGGGATGGAGTACACCGTGCTTTCCGGCGGCTGCGACCCGGACAACGGGCCGATCCGGCTGGCCGCCGGTGAGCACGGACACGCCACGGGCATACCGGCAAGATCAGGCGAACGGTTCGAGGCGGGGTGGACGAACCCTCTCGCGGTGCTTCGCGGGATCGAACGCCGGCGGGAAGACAGGGATCTGGGGCGGGATGACCGGGATGCTGCGGACGCCGAACCGGCGTCCGGGGCGTCGCAGGAGGAGAGCGGTCTCCTGCGCGTGCGCCTCACACCGGACACCGCCGCCCATGCGTGCCTGAAGCTCGGCCTCCCCAGCTGTCACGAGGGCACCCGTCACCCGCACCACGCCCCGACCCTGCTGGTCGCCTGACCACGTGGTTTCCAGCCGGAGCCGACGGTGAGTTCGGCGACCAGGCGGCGTGCGAACTCCTCGCGTACGGCGTCAGGGGCGTGGGGGCTGAGCATGCGGTCCAAGCCGTGCCGGAGGTTTCAGCTCGACGGCGACCCACGCCCGGCGGTGCGTGCGCGGCGCACCCCGCCTCGGGTCGGTCAGCCTGGTCTCGTGCGATGTGCCGGCCCCGTGCTTCGAGACCGACGCCGGTGACGAGTTCCGCGAGCTGGGCTTTCCACCACGAACGCCGGCAAACCTGCCAACGGGCGGTCTGGAGCACGGGAAACAGGCGAGGGCGCTCTGCTGTTCCGGCAGACCGCGACACATGCCGGGGATGTGCTCAGCCCCAGGTCATCGAGATGGGTCTGCCGGGGTTCGGCCCGGCAACACTCGCCGACATCACTCGAGGCGGTGCTGACGCCTAGGTTCGCCCGGAAGCGGCAAGCTGAGCGGCCATGAGGGTCGCATAGGCGCCGCTTCGCTCGACCAGCTCCTGGTGAGTGCCCACATCGGCGACGCGCCCGCCCTCCAGCACCACGATTCGGTCGGCAGTGAGAATGGTCGATAGCCGATGGGCGATGACCAGGGTGGTGCGGTTGCGGCGCACGCCGGCCATCGCCGCTGCGACCTCCTGCTCGCTCTCGGTGTCGAGATTGGAGACGGCCTCGTCCATGACGAGGATCGGAGCGTCTTTGAGGATCGCCCGGGCGATGGCGATGCGCTGGCGCTGGCCGCCCGACAGACGTGCGCCGAGTTCGCCCGGCAGGGTGTCGTAGCCGTCGGGCAGGCCGGTGATGAACTCGTCGGCCTTCGCGGCGCGGGCTGCTGCGATGACGTCTTCCCTGCTCGCCTCTGGCCTGCCCAGGCGGATGTTGTCGATCAGGGGGATGTTGAAAAGGTAGACGTCCTGCGGGACCAGGGTGATGAGGCGGCGCAGGTCGTCTTGGGGGAAGTCGCGAATGTCGTGACCGCCGATGGTGATCGACCCGGCGTCCACGTCCCACAACCGCATGAGGAGGCTGGCGCAGGTGGACTTGCCCGCTCCGGAGTGACCGACCAGAGCCACGGTCTCGCCGGGTGCGATATCGAAGGTGACATCGCTGACCGCATCGGGCAGCGCCGTGCCGTACCGGAAACGCACGCCGGAGAAGACCACATGCGGCTCAATGGGGCCCGGCGGAGGCTGGTCCACACGGTCGGTCACGGGTGCGGGAGTGTTGAGGATGGTCATGATGCGGTCGCCGGCGGCGAGGACGAGGTTGACGTCCCGGGCAACGTCGGTGACGGCGGTGACAGGCGCGAACGTCGTCGCGGCCAGGACGACGGCGACGGGGAAAAGCGCGGCGTCGAGGCTGCCGCCGGTGACCAGCAGGGCGGCGGTGAGCAGGACGGCCAGCAGTCCGAGCGTGGCGAGGGCGTTGGTGACGGCGTGTTCGAGGCCGGAGCGGCGGCCGTGGGCGAGTTTCGCGGCCAGGAGGCGTTCGTCCTGTACGGCGAGGCGGTCGAGTTGCCGCTCCCCCGCACCGGAGGTGATCAGCTCACGTAGGCCCTGGAGGGTGTCGACGGCTTCGGCGTTGAGCTCCCCGAGGCGGGCGCGCAGTTCCGCCCCCTGGGCCTCTGCGCGACGGCGCAGCCGGGCGGGCACCAGGGCCAGCAGGATAAGTGCGGGTGCCAGAGCGAGGGCCAGGGCCGGATGGAAGACGCCGAGTGCGGTGAGCGCCGCGACCGGGACGGTGGCGGCGCTGACCAGTGGGCTGAGCGTGTGGGCGAACCACAACTCGAGTTGCTCGACATCGGCGATGGCCGCGGCGCCGAGGTCGCCGGAGCGGCGTTCGAGCAGATATCCGGGCGCGAGCCGGTCGAAGGCGCCGTAGACACGACCGCGTACATCGGCCAGCACCCGGAAGGCGGCCACGTGGGCGAGATAGGACTCCAGCCACGGCGTCACGGCGAGCAGAGGCAGCAACAAGCCGAGCGTGATCAGCCCGCCACGCAGTTCGCCGGGCGACGCGCCGATGATGGCCTGGCTGACCACCCACGCACCGACGCCGGCCGAAGCCAGGACGACGACGTGGTGGGCGATGCCGCTGAGGATCGCCGCGAGCACCAGCCGGCGGTGCGGCCCGAGAAGCTTGGTGAGAGCGAGCATCAGGCGGCTCCTTCCTGGGCGGCGACCAGGCGGGCATAGGCGCCTCGCCGGTTGAGCAGGCTCGTGTGGTCGCCCTGCTCCACGATCCGGCCGTCGGCCATGACGATGACGCGGTCGGCGTCGCGGACGGTGGACAGGCGGTGGGCGATCATGAGGGTGGTCCGGCCTCTCGTGAGCGCGTCGAGCGACTGCTGGATGCCGGACTCGTTGGCGGCGTCGACGCTGGAGGTGGCCTCGTCCAGCACGAGGATGGGGGCGTTCTTGAGCAGCGCGCGGGCGATGGCGATGCGCTGCCGCTCTCCTCCGGACAGCTTCAAGCCTCGTTCGCCGACGATCGTGTCGAGCCCCTGGGGCAGGTCGTGGACGAAGCCGGCGCGCGCCGCTCGGACGGCTGCCTCGATTTCGTCGTCGGTGGCGTCGGGCCTGGCCAGGGTGAGATTGTGCCGGACGGTGCCGTGGAAGAGATAGGTCTCCTGGGAGACGACGGCGATGAGCGAGCGCAGCTCGTCAAGCGGCAGGTCCCTGATGTCGGTGCCGCCGATCGAGATCCGCCCCTTCTCGGCGTCGAAGAAACGCAGGAGGAGGGCCGCGACGGTGCTCTTGCCCGCACCGGACCGTCCGACGAGGGCGACGCGCTCGCCGGGAGCGATGTCCAGGGTGAAACCGTCAAGGGCGGGCTTGTCCCGTCCGCGGTAGGTGAAAGCCACGTCATGGAAGGACACCCCGAAGCGGTCGGCGGCACTGGTGCCCTGCGACCGCACCGGAGCGTCCAGCACTTCGAAGACCGCGACCAGTGAAGGGACGGCGTTCTAGCTGGAGTGGTAGGCCGACTCAAGGTCCCTCAACGGCCGAAAGCACTCCGCAGTGAGCATGAGGATCAGCAGCAGCTCGGTGACGGTCAGCTCGCCTGCGGCCAACCGCCAGGCGCCCACGCCGAGCGCCACGGAGGTGCCCAGCCCGATGACGAACGCCACCCCGCCCACATAGAGCACGACGATCGCCATGAGCCGGATCGAGTCTCGGCAGAACGCCTCGGCGAGCGCGGGCCAGTTCCTTACCGCGGCGGCCGCTCGCGTTGAACGCCTTCAGCGTGGCCATGCCCTGCAAAGCGTCGAAGTTCTCGGCGTACAGGCCCTTGTAGCCCTTGAACCAGGCGGCGTTTCGGTCTTTCAGCACACGGTTCGACACCAACGAAAGCACTGGTATCAGGATCGAGCACAGCAGCACGACGACGCCGATGACCGGGTCGAGCGTGAACAGGAACGAGGTCACAGCGACCGCACCAACCAGGGCGGCGACCGTCTGAGGCAGGAACTTGCCGACATAGGCGTCTACGGTCTCGACCCCGTCGACCAGCGAGGTCTGCGTCGAGCCGGTCCGGCCGCGCTGTGCCCAGCTCGGCCCCAGCAGAAGAAGCTTGGCGGTCAGGCGGCGCCGCAGCTCGGCCTTGACGGCGCCCGACGCCCGCAGACCGGGTGGCGGGCCCGTCGCCGACCGTCGGCACGTCCGCCGCCGAAGGGCAGATCGTGCTCGACGTGCTAAACCGCACCCCCTTCCATGCCGAGTCCGGCGGCCAGGACGGCGACGCGGGCACTCTGACGGGCTCCGGCGTCGCCGCCGAGGTGCTCGACGTCCAGCGCCTCATCAAGGGACTGCTCGTTGACCAGGTACGTGTCATCGGATGAGATCGGCGCCGGGGAGCGCGGAATCGAGGCCGTCGGCGGCATCGAGGCTTTCCGCTGGGCCCCGAGGTGGCTCCGCGACCGGATCACGCTTAGGCTTGGTGCCGCAGTCGGTTCGCCCTGTCCGCCAGGCAGGCGCGTCGTAAGAGGGAACCCGGTGTGATTCCGGGACTGCCCCGCAGCGGTGAGTGGGAACGACCGCCGTCACACGCACTGGACCCGCAGGTCTGGGAAGCGACGGCCAGTAGGAATGAGCACGACGCCCACGAGTCCGAAGACCTGCCACTGCCCGCACGCGACCACGTGCGGCGACGTCGACGGCCTCGAGGGCGGGCCCGGCGGGACCAGGCAGACGCATCCGCGCGTGCTCATCGGTCACGCCTTCGCTCCCGGGGACCGTCGAGGATTCCCGTGACTCGCGAAGGAGAGTTCCGTGACCGACACCCCCGCCACCTCGCTCGCCACCGTGTACGGCTATCCACGCCAGGGACCCGAACGCGAGCTGAAGAGAGCGGTCGAAGGCTACTGGTCCGGCCGGGTGAGCGCCGACGAGCTGCGCGCGACCGCCGAAAGGCTGCGCCGCGACAACTGGCGGCAACTGACGGACGCGGGCCTCGGCGAGGTTCCCTCCGGGGACTTCTCGCTGTACGACCACATGCTGGACACCACGGTCATGGTCGGCGCCATCCCCGAGCGCCACCGTGCCGCCGTCGTGGCGGACCCGCTCGACGGCTACTTCGCCATGGCGCGCGGCACCCGAGACGTCGCCCCGCTGGAGATGACCAAATGGTTCGACACCAACTACCACTACCTGGTGCCGGAGCTGGGCCCTGACACCGTCTTCGCCGCCGACCCCGCCAAGCCCGTCGGCGAGCTACGGGAAGCCCTCACGCTCGGGCACAATGCGCGCCCGGTGCTCGTCGGACCGGTGACCTATCTGCTGCTGGCCAAGCCCGCGCCCGGTGTCGATCCGGAGTTCGAGCCCCTCACGCTGCTCGATCGGCTACTGCCCGTCTACGCCGACGTGCTCGCGGCGCTCACCGCGGCGGGCGCCGAGTGGGTACAGCTCGATGAGCCCGCGCTGGTTCAGGACCAGCCGGAGGCCGTCCTGGACGCGGTCACCGCCGCTTACCGGCGTCTCGGCTCGCTACGCCACCGGCCGAAGATCCTCGTGGCCAGCTACTTCGACCGCCTCGGCGACGCGCTGCCGGTGCTGGCGCACGCGCCGGTCGAAGGGCTCGGGCTCGACTTCACCGGCCCCGCCTCGGCCAATCTGGACGACCTCGCCAAGGTCGGCGGCGTGCCCGGCAAGCGCCTGGTGGCCGGTGTCGTGGACGGCCGCAACATCTGGATCAACAACCTGGAGAAGTCGCTGGCCACGCTGGCGACCCTCCTCGGCCTGGCCGGGCAGGTCGACGTCGCCGCCTCCTGCTCACTGCTGCACGTCCCGCTGGACGTCGCCGTCGAGACCGAGATCGACCCCGAGGTCATCCCATGGCTCGCCTTCGCCCGGCAGAAGACCGCGGAAATCGTCACACTCGCCCGAGGACTGACGCGGGGCACCCGCGCCATCGCCGACGACCTCGCCGGCAACCGGGCCGCGCTGGAGTCCCGGGCGACCTCCGCCCTCACCCGAGACCCGGCCGTACGCGCCCGCGCGGAGGCCGTGACACCGCAGGACACCCGGCGCTCCCAGCCGTACGCCGAACGGGTTCGGGCGCAGCGAGCCAGGCTGGAGCTGCCGCTGGTCCCGACCACGACCATCGGCTCCTTCCCGCAGACCGCTGAGCTGCGGGCGGCACGCGCCGATCTGCTGGCCGGGCGCATCAGCCAGGACGCCTACGACGAGCGGATCGCAGCCGAGATCCGCGAGGTTCTCGCCTTCCAGGAGAAGGCGGGCCTGGATGTGCTGGTGCACGGGGAGCCCGAGCGCAATGACATGGTCCAGTACTTCGCCGAGCGGCTCGACGGGTACATCGCCACCCGGCACGGCTGGGTGCAGTCCTACGGCACGCGTTATGTCCGGCCGCCGATCCTGGCCGGGGACATCTCCCGTCCCGAGCCGATGACTCTGCGCTGGACCCGGTACGCCCGGTCGCAGACCAGCCGGCCCGTCAAGGGCATGCTCACCGGCCCCGTCACCATGCTGGCGTGGTCGTTCGTCCGCGACGACCAGCCGCTCGGCGACACCGCCCGCCAGGTGGCGCTGGCGCTGCGCGACGAGGTCGCCGACCTGGAAGCGGCAGGCGTCGCCGTGATCCAGGTGGACGAGCCCGCCCTGCGCGAGACGCTGCCGCTGCGCGCCGCCGACCGGCCTGCCTACCTGAGCTGGGCCACTGAGGCGTTCCGGCTGACCACGGCAGGAGTACGGCCGGAGACGCAGATCCATACCCATATGTGCTATGCGGAGTTCGGTGAGATCCTCGACGCGATCGATGACCTCGACGCTGACGTGATCAGCCTGGAGGCCGCCCGCTCGCACATGCAGGTGGCCCATGAGCTGGCCGGGGCCGGGTATCCGCGCGAGGTCGGGCCTGGTGTCTACGACATCCACTCCCCCCGCGTACCCGGGGTCGAGGAGCTGGCGTCCCTGCTGCGCAAGGGCCTGGAAGCCATCCCGGCCGCCCGGTTGTGGGCCAACCCCGACTGCGGCCTGAAGACCCGCGGCTGGCCCGAGGTTCGCAGTTCACTGGAGAACCTTGTCGCGGCCGCCCACGAGATCCGAGCCGAAGTGGCCGGCCGCCCGCCGGCCTGACACACTCCCGGTCCGGCACGGTCCGGACACCGTGCCGGACCGGGATCACCCGCGGGGTCGGCGTGTCGACGCAGGTCACTCGCAGATGTGCTGCGGCGAAAAGAGCGATGCGGGAGGCGTCACGAGGAGGAAGAGATGCGGCCCGGGCCCGGCCGGTGGTCGTTCCGGTGGTCAGGTGCGGCCCGCGGGCTCCCAGCCGCGGCGGGGCGGGCGCGATCCGGCGCGGTCGTCCCGGCTGCGATACACGACGTACGGGCGGGTCAGATATCCGACGGGGGCGGTCAGCAGGTGCACAAGCCGGGTGAACGGCCAGACGGCGAACAGGACCATCGCGCTGAGCACGTGCAGCTTGAACAGGATCGGCGCGGTCGCCATGAGTTGCCCCTCCGTCTGGAGGTAGAAGACCGACCGGAACCAGGGCGAGATGGTGGTGCGGTAGTCGTAGCCGCCGCCGACGATGTTGGCCATGACCGTGGCGGCGAGCCCGAGCATGATCGTCAGGGCGAGCAGTGCGTACATCAGCTTGTCGTTGCGGGTGGTGGCGGTGAACACCGGGCCGACCGTGCGGCGGCGGTAGATGAGGATCGCCAGGCCGGCGACCGTGCAGACCCCCGCGACCGTGCCGAGCACGACCGCCGCCAGGTGGTAGGCGTGCTCGCTCACCCCCACCGCCTCGGTCCAGGTCTTGGGTATCACCAGACCGCCCACGTGGCCGAGCGCGACGGCAAGGACGCCGAAGTGGAACAGCGGGCTGCCGATCCGCAGCAGCCGCGACTCGTACAGTTGGGACGAGCGGGTCGTCCAGCCGAACTTGTCGTATCGGTACCGCCAGGCGTGCCCCAGGATGAAGACCGTCAAGGCCACGTAGGGGGCGATCACCCACAGCGTCACGTCGAGAGCGCTCACCACGACCCTCCACGCGCCTGCACCGGGACGAAAGCCTCGTGGCCGTACGGCTCCAGGCCGACCTCCTCGACCGGCGGTCCCTCCTCCGCCAGCCGCAGCGCGGCCCGGCGCTCCCGCTCGGTCGGCGGAGGCAGCGTGGCCCGCACCGCCGCCACGACTTCGGCGTACGGCGAGCCCTCCTCGCGCAGCGCGCGCAGCAGCGTCTCGAGACCGGCGCGGTGCTCGCGCAGCAGCCGCAGCGCCACGTGGGTGGCGCCCCGGCCGGACAGCTCGCACACCACGCCCAGGTGGTCGGGCAGCTCCCCGACGACCTCGAATCCCGCCGCCTGGTACGCCTGCTTGAAACGCAGCAGGGCCATCCCGCGCCGCCGGGTGTCGCCGCACGTGTAGTACGTCAGATAGAGGCAGCAGCGGCGCTTGAGGTCGAACGTCGCCACGTAGTGCTCGGCCAGCTCGGCCGGCGGGGTGACGGCCACGTGGCCGAGGAAGGCGGCCAGCCGCCTGGCCGGCTCGCCCGGCTCCAGCTCCGCCACCGTGGCCTCCAGCAGCGGCAGCGCTCCGGCCAGCCGCTCGTCCGGATACGACAGCAGCACCGAGGCAGCCAGGTGCACCGCCCGATCGCTCACGACTTGTCCTTCCGCTTGGGGAACAGCCCGTCCGGGATGCCCTTGCCGTCCCAGTTGAGGAGGTTGACTCGTCCGCGCAGCTCGTCCGCCCGGCCCAGGTCGCCGGTGGCCTGCCGTTCCTTCTGCTCGTGGAAGTTCTCCACGGCGACCGGCGCGGGCGGGCCCGACGCCTCCCCGAACGGGCCGCCCATGGCGGGGCCGCCCTCGTAGTCGAGGCTGCAGCCGGTGGCGAGCTCCTCCAGCCGGGCGCCCTGCTCGGCGTGCGCCTTGGGGATGACGTACCGCTCGTCGTACGGGGCGACGGCCAGCAGCCGATACATCTCCTCGACCTGGTCGCCCCCGAGGCCGACCGAGGCGGGGATCGACTCGTCGCGCTCCCCCGCGAGGTTGATCCCCCGCATGTACGACCGCATGGCGGCCAGGCGGCGCAGCGCCGCGCGTACGGGCTCGGGGTCGCCCGCGGAGAACAGCTCGGCCAGATAGCCGATCGGGATGCGCAGCGCGTCGATGGCGCCGAACAGGTTGCCGGCCCGCTCGCCGTCGTGACCGGTGTCGCGCAGCACGTCGACCACGGGCGACAGCGGCGGGATGTACCAGACCATCGGCATGGTCCGATATTCGGGATGCAACGGCAGCGCCACGCCGTAGTCGAAGATCAGCTTGTAGACCGGGGAGTTCCTGGCCGCCTCCAGCCAGTCCTCGGGGATGCCGGACGCCCGCGCTTCGGCGATCACCTCGGGGTCGCGGGGGTCGAGCATGACGCTCTTCTGCGCCTCGAACAGGGCCTTCTCGTCCGGGGTGGACGCGGCGTCGGCGACGCGGTCGGCGTCGTAGAGGATCAGCCCGATGTAGCGCAGCCGGCCGACGCAGGTCTCCGAGCACACGGTCGGGATGCCGACCTCGGCCCTCGGATAGCAGAAGGTGCACTTCTCGGCCTTGCCGGTGCGGTGGTTGAAATACACCTTCTTGTACGGGCAGCCGGTGACGCACATCCGCCAGCCCCGGCAGCGGTCCTGGTCGACCAGCACGATGCCGTCCTCCGAGCGCTTGTACATGGCGCCGGAGGGGCACGAGGCGACGCACGACGGGTTGAGGCAGTGCTCGCAGATGCGCGGCAGGTAGAACATGAAGGCCCGCTCGAACTCGAGCTTGACCTGGTCGGACACCTTGCGCAGCACGGGGTCGGCGGGGGCCAGCTCGGGCGCGCCGGCGAGGTCGTCGTCCCAGTTGGCGCTCCACGTGATCTTCATCGGTTCGCCGGTAATGAGCGAGCGGGGACGGGCGACCGGGGTGTCGCCGGTGACCGGCGCGGAGAACAGCCGGTCGTAGTCGTAGGTCCAGGGCTCGTAGTAGTCGCCGATGGACGGCAGGAGCGGGTTGGCGAAGATCGTCAGCAGCTTCCGCAGCCGCCCGCCGGCTTTGAGCCGGAGCCGGCCCCGCCGGTTGAGCTCCCAGCCGCCCTTCCACTTGTCCTGGTCCTCGTACGTGCGGGGGTAGCCCTGGCCGGGCCGGGTCTCGACGTTGTTGAACCAGACATACTCGGTGCCGGTCCGGTTGGTCCACGCCTGCTTGCAGGTGACCGAGCAGGTGTGGCAGCCGATGCACTTGTCGAGGTTCATCACCATCGCGAGCTGCGCCATCACGCGTGTCATCAGTCGCTCACCACTCCTCGCTCGCTACGCGGGCCGCTCGTACCTCGCGGACCACTCCGCTCACCGCCTCGGGTTCGCTCGCGCATCAGTAGTCCACCTCCTGGGCGCGGCGGCGGATCACCGTGACCTCGTCGCGCTGGTGGCCCGTCGGCCCGAGATAGTTGAACGCGAAGCTGAGCTGGGCGTAGCCGCCGATCAGATGGGTGGGTTTGATCAGCAGGCGGGTGAGGCTGTTGTGGATCCCGCCGCGGCGGCCGGAGGTCTCACTCTTGGGCACGTCCACCACCCGCTCCTGGGCGTGGTACATGTACACGGTCCCGGCGGGCATGCGGTGGGAGACGACGGCCCGCGCGACGACCACGCCGTTGCGGTTGACCGCCTCGACCCAGTCGTTGTCGCGGATCCCGGCCCGCGCGGCGTCGGCCGGGCTCATCCAGATCGTCGGGCCGCCCCGCGACAGCGTCAGCATCAGCAGGTTGTCTTGATACTCCGAGTGGATCGACCACTTGGAGTGCGGGGTGAGGTAACGCACCACGACGCCCTCCTCACCGCCCGGCCCCGCGGCGACGGCGGCGGTGTTGAGCGGCGGCCGGTAGACGGGCAGCGCCTCGCCGGCCTGCTGCATCCAGTCGTGGTCGAGGTAGAAGTGCTGGCGCCCGGTGAGCGTGTGCCAGGGCTTGCGGTGCTCGACGTTGATGGTGAAGGCGGAGTAGCGGCGGCCCCCGGTCTCGCTGCCCGACCACTCCGGCGAGGTGATCACCGGTGTCGGGCGCGACTGCGTGTCGGCGAAGGTGATCCGCCGGTGCTCGTCGGCCAGGCCGCCCAGGTCGGTGCCGGTGCGGCGGGCCAGGGTCTCGAACCCCTGGGCCGCCAGCCTGCCGTTGGTGGTGCCGGACAGCGCGAGGATCGTCTCGCACATCGCGACGTCGGTCGCCAGGGAGGGCCGGCCGTCGGCCGCTCCCCCGCGCACCGTCCCGTTCACCTTGCCGAGCCGTTCGACCTCCGCCGCGACGTCGAACGTGACGCCCTTGGTCGTGGCGCCGAGGCGCTCGGCGAGCGGGCCGAGCGCGGCCAGCTTGTCGGCGATCGCGCCGTAGTCCCGCTCGACCACCACGATCTTGGGGAACGTACGGCCCGGCACCGGCTCCTCACCCGTCTCCCGCCAGTCGCGCACCCGCCCGTGCGGGCTGGCCATCTCGTCCGGCGTGTCGTGCAGCAGCGGCACGGCGACGACGTCGCGGCGTACGCCGAGGTGGTCGCGGGCCAGCGTGCTGAACGCCCGGGCGATGGCGTGGAAGGCGGCGAAGTCGGTGCGCGTCTGCCAGGGCGGGTCGATGGCCGGGGTGAACGCGTGCACGAACGGGTGCATGTCGGTGGACGACAGGTCGTGCTTCTCATACCAGGTGGCCGCGGGGAGCACGACGTCGGAGAACAGCGTGGTCGAGGTCATCCGGAAGTCCAGCGACAGCAGCAGGTCGAGCTTGCCCCGGGGCGCCTCGTCCCGCCAGGTCACGTCGTCGGGCCGCCGCTCGGGGCCGTTCTCCTCCGCGCGCACCGCGCCGGAGGCGCCGAGCAGGTGCCGCAGGAAGAACTCGTTGCCCTTCGCGGAGGAGCCGAGCAGGTTGGCCCGCCACACCGTGAGCACCCGCGGCCAGTTCTCCGGCGCGTCGGGGTCCTCGCAGGCGAAGCCGAGGCGGCCCGCGCGCACCTGCTCCACGACGTACGCCCCGGTCTCGCGGCCGGCGCGCTCGGCCTCGTCGGCCAGGTCGAGCGGGTTGCGGTCGAAGGTGGGATAGGACGGCATCCAGCCCAGGCGGGCCGACTGGGCGAGCAGGTCGGCGCTGGTGCGACCGGCGAAGCCGCGGTCGAGCGGTGAGGCCGCCACGTCGGCGGTGTGCTCGTCGTAGCGCCACTGATCGGTGTGCAGATACCAGTAGGCCGTGCCGATCATCTGCCGGGGCGGGCGGGACCAGTCCAGGCCGAAGGCCATCTGCGCCCAGCCCGTGACCGGGCGGCACTTCTCCTGCCCGACGTAGTGCGCCCAGCCGCCGCCGTTGACCCCCTGGCAGCCGGTCAGCGTGACCAGCGCGAGGAACGCCCGATACATCGTGTCGGAGTGGAACCAGTGGTTGGTCCCCGCCCCCAGGATGATCATCGAGCGGCCGCCGGACTCCTCCGCGTTGCGGGCGAACTCCCGCGCGATGCGGGCCGCCGCGTCCGCGGGCACCGAGGTGATCGCCTCCTGCCAGGCGGGGGTGTACGGCCGCGCCGGGTCGTCGTAACCGGACGGCCACTCCCCCGGCAGCCCGTCGCGGGCCACGCCGTACTGCGCGAGCATCAGGTCGAAGACCGTGGTCACCAGGTGGCCCGCGACGCGGCGGGCGGGCACGCCGCGGCGCATCACCCCCTCGCCGGGGTCGTCGAACCTGGGCAGCGCCACCTCGGCCGCCTCCCCCCGGCCCAGCAGGGTGAGCACCGGGTCCACCTCGCCGAGGTCGAGGTTCCAGCGGCCCTCGCCCTCGGCGGAGAACCGGAAGCCGAGCGAGCCGCCGGGCACCACCGGCTCGCCGTCGCGGGAGTCGAGCAGCACGGTCTTGAAGGCGGCCTCCTCGCCCTCCTCGCCGAGGTCGGCCGAGGTGAGGAACTTGTCCGGCACGTACGCCCCGTCGTGCTCGCGCAGCCGCACCAGGAAGGGCAGATCGGTGTAGCGCTTGACATAGTCGAGGAAGCGGGGTGTCTCCCGCTCGACGAAGAACTCCTTGAGGATCACGTGACCCATGGCCATGGCCAGGGCGCCGTCCGTGCCGGGATGCGGGGACAGCCACTCGTCGGCGAACTTGGCCGCGTCGTTGTAGTCGGGGGCCAGGACGACGACCTTCTGACCGCGATAGCGGGCCTCGGCCATGTAGTGGGCGTCGGGGGTGCGGGTGACCGGGACGTTGGACCCCCACAGCATCAGGTAGGAGGCGTCCCACCAGTCCGCCGACTCCGGCACGTCGGTCTGGTCGCCGAACACCTGGGGCGAGGCCACCGGCAGGTCGGCGTACCAGTCGTAGAACGACAGCATCGTGCCGCCGAGCAGCGAGACGAACCGCGCGCCCACGGCGTGGGAGACCATCGACATGGCCGGGATCGGGGAGAAACCCGCGATCCGGTCGGGCCCGTACGCCTTGATGGTGTGCACGTGCGCGGCGGCGACGATCTCGACGGCCTCGTCCCAGGAGACCCGGACGAGCCCGCCCCTGCCCCGCACCTCCTGGTAACGGCGGCGCTTGACCGGATCGGTCGTGATCTCCGCCCAGGCCGCCACCGGGTCGCCCAGCCGCGCCTTCGCCTCGCGGTACATCTCCACCAGCACGCCCCTCGCGTACGGGTAGCGCACCCGGGTCGGCGAGTAGGTGTACCAGGAGAAGGCCGCGCCGCGCGGGCAGCCGCGCGGCTCGTATCCGGGCCGGTCGTCTCCGGCGCTGGGGTAGTCGGTCTGCTGGGTCTCCCAGGTGATGATGCCGTCCTTGACGTACACCTTCCACGAGCACGACCCGGTGCAGTTCACCCCATGGGTCGAGCGCACCACCTTGTCGTGGCTCCACCGGTCGCGGTAGAACACGTCGCCCTGCCGCCCGCCGATCCGGTGCAGCGTACGCAGGTCCGGCGACACCTCGCCGCGGCGCAGGTGGCGTCCCAGCCCGAGCAGGGCGTCGCTGAGCGGCCCGTCGATCCTCGACATCGATCCTTGTCCCCTCACATCACACGAGATCGCAGGCCGGTCCGGACCGCCGGGCGGCGCCGGGCCGCAGCACGAACCAGCAGTAGACCAGCGCCGCCGCCGCGACGGCCGCCAGCAGCATGAGCCCGATGGCGTACGAATCGGTGGCCTGGTAGATGAGGCCCATGACGATCGGCGGCAGGAACCCGCCGAGACCGCCGACCGCGCCGACCACGCCGCCGGCGCTGCCGATCGCGTGCGCCGGCACGGCCCGGCCGAGCAGCGCGAACACCGCCCCGTTGCCCAGGCCCAGCGCGGCCGCCATCGCCAGGAAGCCGACCGTGGCCAGGGCCATCGGCGGGGCGAACGACACGACGACCGCGCACGCCACCGCCACGGCGAGCGCCCCGGACAGCACGATCTCGCCGCCGAGGCGGTCCGCCAGCCAGCCGCCCACCGGCCGGGCGAGCGTGGCCAGCACGACGAACCCGGCCGCCCGCGCCGCCGCGTCGGCCGCGGACAGCCCGTAGACCGCTTTCAAATACAGCGGCAGATAGGCGCCGAACGCCACGAACCCGCCGAAGGTCAGCGCGTACATCACGGCCAGCTCCCGGGTGACGCGCAACCTGCCGGCGGACAGAAACCCGGACAGGAACGGCTCGGACGTGCGGCGGGCGCCGGGCGCCTCCCGGCCGAACGCCAGGAACGCCAGCCCGACGACGACCAGCGCGACGGAAACCACGAAGAACGGCGCCGGCCTGCCGAACCGGTCCGCCAGCCACGGGGTGGCGAAGCCGGAGATCGCCGTGCCGATGTTGCCCATGCCGAAGATCCCCAGAGCCAGTCCGCGGCGCTCCGGCGGGAACCACGCGTTGACGAACGGCACGCCGATCGCGAAGGCCGCCCCCGTCAGGCCCAGGACGAACCCTCCGGCCAGCAGCGCCGGATAGCTTTCCGCGAAAGCGAGGAAGACCACCGGGACCACGCCGAGCATGCTCGCCACCGCGAACATCAGCCGCCCGCCGTACCGGTCGGTCAGCGCGCCGAGCACGATCCGCCCCAGCGACCCGACGACGACCGGGATCGCGACCAGCACCGACGCCTCGAACGGCGTCAGGGCGAGCAACTCCTTGTACGTCGAGCTGAGCGGGCTGAGCAGCGCCCACGCCCAGAAATTGACCGCGAACCCCGCCGTGGCCAAGATCAACGCGGTCGTCCGGCCGCCCTTTCGTGTCTCCTCGGCGGCTGCCGTGCCGGCTGTCATTCCACTCCTCCGGGGGAAGAGGATCTTTGCGTCCTCACCCTTCCATCGGGGGCGACGGGGACGTTAGGGACCTTGGTCCCCCGACCGCTACCCAGCCGACCCACTTGTCACGAGAATTCCGGTGCCCGAGGAGCGCACCGCGCGAAGTCATCGGGCACCGGCGCCGAGCCTCGTTCCGTGCTCATGCGTGACCAAGCCGAGCCCGCCGCACGCCGTACACCGCCCAGGTCGAACCGAGGAACCGCATGGGCCCCATCGCACCGGCACGGTTCGCGCCGTCCCGGGTACCCGCACCGGCGCCGCGCCCGTGGTCGCTTCCGGCCTTGCCGATCCCCGCGAGCACTTGCCAGGGAATGCCGTACTTCTGCCCAGCCTGCCGATACAGCCGCAGGTAGTCCGCCGGGGTGTCACTGGCCTGCCCATGACCGCAGCCAACGGAGCCGGTCACGGCGGTGAACGCCAGGATCGGGACGAGCGATATCGCGGGCCGCGAGGGGAGGTGGTTGCATGATCACCTCCCTTATGAGCCTGGACGAGAAACTCGAAGGAGCGAAGTGGTGGACGCGGCACGGGCGATGCCCGTTGAGAGTCAGTGGGATCTCCTGGAGGAATACGGCCTGAACGACAGCTTCTCTGTGGTGTGGATCGACACGGAGAACGTCGAAGAGGTCGCTCAGCGTCTCCGGGCGGATCCGAGTTCTGGGATCGTCTGCGATCTCGACACGGCGTTCACCCTGCCTGACTATGACCCGCAGGACATCTTGGTCTGGATCGGGGCGCACTCCCCGGGTTGGTCTGTCGCGGTCGTGTTACAGGGGGTCCTTTCGTTCCGCGAGGAGGAGGCGAGCATCGGGGGAAGACGCGTCATCACTCATTGGCACATGGCTTTCTCGGCCAAGCTCGCCGATGAGGGAATGCTCTATCACCGCGACGGAGAATTCCTCGGCCCGCTCGGGTCGGCGGAAGAGTTTCACGATCACACACATGATCTCGTAGTACGCGATCACGATGGATTCCGGGAGCTGGTGGAGGCCCTCCTCATCCTGGCCGGGCGGGTCACGGGACGGTTCCTCGACCGGGACTGGTTCGCGACGTCACGCACCCTCTACCGCGTTCCGAGAGACGCTTGGTCTCGCTGATCGAGCCTTTCGCACCATCATCCAGGCCATGGCCGTACGTGCCGAACAGGTTAATGATCTCCATCCACCGGCGACCGCGGACACCGTCATCGCCCCCTCGACCACCGTGCTCCGAGAGGCCGCACGGCGCGTTCGCGAGACCTCGGCGTGGCAGGTTGTGCCCAGCTGCCTGCTGTACGACGAGGGCGCGTGGCTCGACCAGCACCGGCGCGAACGGGTCCGGGCATACGGCCCGATCCACGTCCTGGCCCAGCTGGCCCAGGCTGTGGTGGTCATCGTGCCGTCGCTCACCGAGACTTTCGGCTTGGTGGCACCGGAAGCTATGAACGTCGGCTCCCCGGTCGTCGCCTACGACGTCGGCACCTGCCCGAACTCATCGGCACCGGCGGCGTCATCGTGAAGCGGGACGAGAGTCCGCCCGGACTATGGCAAGCCGCCATGTCGATCACACAAGATCCTGTAACCTACCTTCGCACGTCACGGGCTGCGTACTACCGATCGCGGGACTTCCGGCCCACCACTGTCGCTGACACATTCCTGAAGGCGGTCCGGTGATGGAAGTCCCCCTGCTGCTGGTCGACGGCCACAACCTCATCTGGCGGGCGGCCTTCGGCTTCCCCGCGCCGATCTACTCCCGAGACAAGACCCGCGAGCTCACCGGCGTCTTCGGGTTCTTCGCCCTGCTGCGCGTGGCCATCCGCGACGAGCTGCCGCACCCACCGGAAGTCGTGGTCGTCTTCGACGGCGAGCACGGCTCCGCTTCGCGGAAGAACGCCGACTCGGCGTACAAAGCGAACCGGCCCGCCGGCGTGGCCGGTCTCAAGCCGATCCTCGCCCTGCCCGACATCAAACGCGGCCTCGACGCGTACGGCATCGACTGGCTGGAAATCGACGACGCCGAAGCCGACGACGTGATCGCCACTCTCGTCCACCGCAACCCCGGCAGGCCACAGCTGATCATGTCCGGCGACCGGGACTTCTACCAGCTCCTCGACG
Organism: Microbispora rosea subsp. aerata; assembly: GCF_014647835.1. Lineage (GTDB taxonomy): Bacteria > Actinomycetota > Actinomycetes > Streptosporangiales > Streptosporangiaceae > Microbispora > Microbispora aerata. The sequence continues at coordinate 24,088 of NZ_BMPY01000022.1, read as the reverse complement.
ACGACGTGCACGTCCTCAACACCGCCATGCGCCCCGGCACACGCCACATCGGCCCCGCCCACGTCATCGAGCGGTACGGCGTGACGCCCGCGCAATGGCCATGCTTTCGCGCACTGTGCGGCGACCCGTCCGACAACATCCCCGGCGTCCACGGCATCGGACCGGCGACAGCCGCCCGGATCCTGGCCGACGGCCTCGCCTTGGAGGACCTGCCGTCCTCCGGGCGTTTGAACGGCGCCAAGGGGGCGCGCATCAGGAACGCGTTCGACCAGGTCCTGGCCTGGCGCGCACTGATCCGCACCCGGACCGACCTCATCGTGCCGTACCAGCCGAAGGGCACACCCAGCCCCCAGCTCCCGAAGCCGGCGGAGATCGTCGAGAAACTGGAGCTGTGGTGAGCCCAAGTCAGTGCTCGCCGTCATGGCCCACCGGATGCCGGAGATCACTGCCACGCTGGCGATCCGCAGCTGGATCGGCTGGACGCGTTAGTGGAAGGGCACCGCGCTCACGAAGCCCTTGGAGATACCTCCTCGGGGCTGGCATCGTGTCGTGGCTCTCCCTTCCGCCAGCGGATGATGCCGGCTTCAGGGCCTCCACAAAAGCCGGAGCGATTCAGAGACCATCGAGCCGGACGATGTACGCCGTGGACCTCTCGGCCCAGCCGCACGTTCACGGTCAGGAGACCGAGCCTTACACGAGCGAGCGCCACGTGCATGTACGCGAAGAGACCACGCCCCTGCCGCGCGACGGCGCATGAGACCAAACGGTCAGGGGATGGTGCCCGCCGCGTCCGTGGCCTCACGGGCCTCGGCGAGGACCCCCGCGATGTGTGAGTCGTCGCCGGCGGGCACCTCGTGGAAGCCCCGCTCGGGGTCGTAGGCGATGTCGAGCCCGTTGTCGACCAGCCGTCCCGCCCACCGCAGGGCGGTGTTGAGCTTCTCCTTCGGCACCTGACGGCCCTGGGCCGCGGCGGAGAGGTTGCGGAGGTTCGTGGCGGGGCCGCTCTGGCTGTGCTCGCGCCGGAGCTTCCACGGCAGGGCACGGCTGTGGTCCGTCATCGGCTTGGACAGGCCGGCCGCGCGCTTCGCCTGCAGGATGCCCGACTCCGTGACTCCGAAGTGCTCGGCGAGGCGGGCGTTCGTCCATCCCTCGGCGGCCAGCCGGGCGAGTTCTTCCTGATCGATGCGCGGCTTCCTCCCCATGATCGTCAGCCTAGGCCCACCGGCGTGGTTCGTGTACGCACAAGGCCGGAAACTGCGCTAAGGTTTGGGTGTGCCCGGGGAGACCGGGGCAACGGGACGTAGCGCAGCTTGGCAGCGCACTTGACTGGGGGTCAAGGGGTCGTGGGTTCAAATCCCGCCGTCCCGACTCTGTTTTAGCAGGTCAGAGGCCGTGATCACGAAAGAGTGATCGCGGCTTTTCTGTTTCTCGTTGCTCGTTTGTTGCTCGGACGAGCCGTCAGTTGCCGACACTCCGATGTCCGCCACTGCCGCAGTCTGCCGCCGGGTCTGCTGCTCCAGAAGCCAGTTCACTGGCCATATGTTCAAAAGGCGGCCCTTGGGAGAGGCGAATAGATCTACAGGCGAAGTCCACCACACAGGACCTGGACGTGTCGGCCCTCGCCATGGGCGGCAACGCGGGCTCGTCACACGGCGTCGGGTCGTTCCTGCGCGAGTCGATCGGCGCCGCCCGCACTGTCGGAGCCGGTGGGACCGTGGTGGTGCGCACTGACTCGGCGTTCTATAGCGCTGGGGCGATCACCGCCTGCCGCGGTAACGGTGCGCATTTCTCGGTGACCACGAAGATGGACCCGAAGATCAAAGCGGCGATCGTGTCCATCCCCGAGTCCGCCTGGGTCCCGATCGGCTACCCTCGCTCTTCGATGAGCAGGCCGGCGGCTGGGTGTCGGATGCCCAGGTTGCCGAGATTCCCTTTACGCGTTCACCGCCAAGAAGAGCCGGGCGGTGACGGCGAGGCTGATCGTGTGCCGCGCGTCAAGCGCCTCAAGCCCCAGGCCGGCACGGGCCAAGACGAGTTGTTCGCGCGGTCTTCACCGACAGCCCCTTCGACCTGGTTCAGGCCGAGGCCCAGCACCGCGATCACGCGATCAACGAGCAGGTCAACGCCGATTTCATCGACGGGCCGCTGGCGCGCATGCCCTCGGGTGTCTTCATCGCCAACGCTGCGTGGCTGACCCTGGCAGTGATCGCCTACCATCTGTTATGCGCCCTCGGTTGCCTGGCCTCGGCCTTCCACGCCAGGGCGCGCGGGGTAACACTACGCCGCCAGCTGATCACCACCCGGCCCGCATCGCCCGTCATGGCCGCGGCCACATCACCGTGCACCTACCCGGACACTGGCGATGGCAGGACGCCTGGATGAACGCCTTCGAGGTACTCTGGACGACGGCGTTTGCAGCGAACCTCCCGGGCTTCTTGCACTACCGGAGGTTCGCTGCAAAATCCCGCCCCGGGAAGTGCGTAGCCCAGCGCTTGAGCTGCGCCTTTACGGTGGGGTCCTCATCGCCCCTACGAGGGGTCGCAACGCAAATTCGGAAATCTCTTCCGACTGCGCCGTCATAGCTGTCCTCATCGCCCCTACGAGGGGTCGCAACATCCCGCAGCATCACGCCTTTGCGGGGGCTGGGGAGCTAGTCCTCATCGCCCCTACGAGGGGTCGCAACACCCGCACCCGGGAGCAGATGGCGACCGACCCGGATGTCCTCATCGCCCCTACGAGGGGTCGCAACATGACGTACCGGATGCGGCGCAGGTTGCCCTCGCGGAGTCCTCATCGCCCCTACGAGGGGTCGCAACGTTACGTATCTCGCGTGCGTTGGGCTGGTCTAGATGAGTCCTCATCGCCCCTACGAGGGGTCGCAACCGGAGCAGTTTTCCCAGCGCGTGCACTGCAGCTACGAGCGGCGGGTATGTGACACGGCGGCCGGCGGGAAGGAGGTGGTGCTTCACCTGCGGGTACGGCGGTGCCGATGCGGGAACGACGACTGCACCGGAGGACCTTCGCCGAGCGGGTGCCGAGTCTGACCGTCCGCTATGGCCGCTACTGCCTCCCACTCCGCACGCTGCAGGCGGTCGCCCCCGCCTAAGGCGGCCGGGCCGGTACCCAGCTCACCCAGCCCCTTGCCGCCACGGTGAACCGGATGACGTTGATCCTGCTGATCCCGTATCCGCCGAAAACCCCGGGTGCTTGGGTTGGATGGACGACTTCGCCCTGTGCTGCGGCCGTGCGTACGGCACGATTCTCATCGACATCGCCGCCAGCCCGGTGGTCGACGTACTTCCCGAGCGATCAGCCGACGCGCTGGCCGCCTGGCTGCGCGACCCGCCCTGCGATGGGGATCTTCTGCCGGGACAGGGCCGAGGCTGCGTAGAAGAGGCCGCCCGCGCTGCACCGCCGGCGACACAGATCGCCGACTGGTGAAACCTCGGGCGACGCCGTCCAGCGCACCGTGACCAAGCTGGGATGGGCCAAGTCCTGGACGACCTGGCCCATCGCAATCAGGTCCGTCAACGGCTGACATCTCCGCTGCGGGAGTGCTGGACGCTCACTGCCCGCATCGCTCGGCAACCCAGTCCACGTCGGCCTGGCAAATCTTTCTGACCAGTTCCCGGACTCGAACTTCGGCCTGCTTCACATCGACGCCGAGCTCCATGGCGGCCCATTCGAGCAGCTCCGCGTCGGGCTTGGTGGCGGCGGCACAAATGCGCTCCAGCACTCTGCGCTCTGGAGTGCTCTGCCCGGATAGGACGGCGGAAAGCTCTCGCCGCGCGTCCTCCGCCTCCTCGTTACGGGTGAACACGTCCTCCGGACTCAGGTCTTCCCTGCACGCCCAGGGAATGAGCTCCCCCTCGCTGAGGTACTGGACCACATTGGCCATGTAGAACTCGGGCCGGAGGACACGCAGCCGGTTGAGGGCCTGGCGGAGCAGTCGCCGCGCGGTCGTGAGATCGAGACCATGCTGCTCAAGCTTCTCCGCAGAGAAGCCGTAAAGGTCACGGCTGCCGTGGCGAAGCCGCAACACCGCGTCGATGAGCAGGTCAAACGCCGCCGGGTCCTTCCGGAGCGAAGCAGCCCAGGCAGACGTCATGAGGTCCCGATCCGGCCGCGCCGAAGCACCCCGAGCCTGCGCCTGCTCGCGCCGCAGGCGAGCCTCGAGGCTGTGGAGCGGGTGATGGACGAGCTGAGCACGGGCTGCACGGAGCCCGGCCGGCTCTCCCTCACGGGGCCGCCTCCGCAACAGGCGAGCCATCCTGCCGATGTTTTCGGCCCTCGCCTCCGGTGCAGTCACCCATTCCACGACCGTCCGCATCTCCCGGACCGGATCTCCGTTCCGGGTCTTGGGCAGGTCCCCCGCAAGGGCCGCACGGAGCTTCTTGTAGCTGGCCAGAACGTGATCGGCGATCACCTGCTCGCATATGTCGCACGGGCGTGAGCCCTGCACACCTCGGCAGGGCTTGCCGTCGTGCAGGGCACGGCGCAGGGCCCCGCGTGCCGCGTCCTGCAGGGCGGGCGAGATGAGCGAGAAGTATGCCTGAACGGCAACCGACTGACGAGCAGATGCGACAGCGGCGAGATACATGAAAGTCGCCCCTCCGAGGCATGACAAGAAAACGCGTCCGAAAACGCGCTTTCGCGACAGTCGACCTCGGCGTCCGAGGTCCTCAGAGGGAGCGACAACAATCGCTCGGTGCTCGCCAGCATCAGCCGTTGAACGCGACCAGGCTGCCAAAGGCACCGAAAACCGTCAAGCGCTTTCCCGATAGATAACCATAAGCGCTTCGATGGTGTCTTTGTACTGCTTGATCAGCAGGTCATCGCCATATGCGGGCCCGCCCAGTTCCCGTATCGCCTGCAGCAGCACAGCGCGAACATCAATCTGCCTACCTCGGGCTCGGCCACTCCGGCTGCGACCGAAATGGCTCTCTGATTGAGCCTGCCGGTCGAGCTTGTGGCCCTGCAGGGACTTGTTCGCCGCCTCTCCAAGGAGGGCCAGTCCGGGCACTCGCGCACGCAGAGCCTGCCACTGTTCCCACGAGAAGAGCGCTGGACGCAATGCCGAGACCGCGAGATAGGCCGCCGGCAGCCGGCGCGTGCCGGAGGCCACCTTGGCGATCAGCGCCAACCGCCTTCTCGCAGCGGCCACGCGATGTGCCCGGGAGGTGTCTGCGTGGGCGGCCCCGAAGACATCCCTCTCCAGCTGACGCAGCAGGGTGTCCGCGGTCCGCAGCGCCTCCGAGCCCCGCCGCACCAATCTGCGCGCCGTACGCAGGTCCAGCCGTTCGACGGCGCTGACGGCGAGCCGGGCCAGCACGCGGTCGGCGCCCATCCGGGCGAGGATCCGCTGACCACCCAGGATCTCTCCCATCGGCGCGTCCTCTGACCGGACGAGTTCGGTCACCCAGAGTGGGCAGGCCGCCGTCAGGGACCACTCCACAGCCGCCCCGATCATGCCGTAATTCGTCAGCGGCGGCCCGGGATTCAACACGAGCACCACCTCGTCGACATCCCTGAGGCTGCCGAGGACCGCCGTTCGCCCGGTGGGCGCCGCCTCGGAGCCCAGGGCGGAGACGATCTGCTCCCGGATGGCGTCCAGACTCCCGGCAACCTCCTCGATGACCCGCACCTCGGCGTCCGCGGCCAGGTCCATCGTCGATCGCGCGAGCCGGTGTGCCCGCTCGACGGTCTCGGGGCTTGCCACCAGACGCAACCGCAGGCCACCGCGGCGCAGCAGTCTTTCACGACGCCGCCGCATCTCTGCGAGGGCAGCCCGTATGCCCTCAAGGTCCTCGGTGTCTCTGCCCTCCCGATCGAGCCCGACGGCCAGCAGGCCGAGGACGTCTCCGCTGCCCAGGACGGGCCAGCCGACGTTGCCGGTGCCGGCCACGAGCCCGACTCCCTGGTCGCCGCGCTCCCACTGGTCGGCCGCGGCGACCAGCGTCGCCGGCAGCGGCCCCGGTTCGAGCCGTTCCGGCATGAGGTGCGCCCTGTGAGTTGACGCTGCCGTATAAAGGGCGACCAGAGCCTCGTCTTTGAGCATGTCGGCGCAGGTGCTACCGGTCAGACCCCACAGCTCGCGGCTGACTGTGCGAATCCGCCCGGCCAGTCCGCCTTCGTCGCCCGCCCTGTCGGCCAGGGCGTCGATCAGGTCACCCAGCCGTTCACGGACACGAGGCGGAAGAACGTTTTTCTCCCGGTCGAATCGCCTGCGGAGCGACATGGCGAACCACGCGCGCAGCAGGCCGTAGTCGACCGCCTCACCCCGTCCGAGGCGTTCGAACAGGGCGGCCTGCGCCGTCGGCCATGTCTCGGCGAACTTTTCGAGCTGCCCGGAGGACAGCCCCGCGCCTTCTGTGGAACGTTCCCGGAGGCGAGCAGCCAAGCTGGTGTCCCCGGCTTGCCGGGCCGCGAGCAACCGCCAGAGCGTGTCGTTGGCGGGATCCGCGTCGGCGAGTGCGTCCCAGAAGCGGTGACGCAGCAACCATGACTGAAGGTAGGCGTCCGCGTGCCCGGGCTGCTCCCGTCCACGGTCCAGCGCGTACGGCTGCCCAGGCGTGTCGATGTGCACGATGCGTGCGGGCAGGCGCGCAGTCAATGCGGCGCAGAGAGCCCCCGCGCTCAGCGAGAAGGCTCCCGAGCCACAGCTGATCAGGACCTCCTCCGGACGTTGGCCGGAGAGCCAGCGGCTCAAGGCTCGCGAGGTCTCCTCCAGCCCCGGACTCGCGACCGGGACGACGGCGACCGCATCGCGCTGGAATCGCGCTCCGCACATCCCCGTCTCCGAGGTCAATCGGGTCCGCATCTCCTCGGCCCAGTCGGCGAAGGTCCGCCCCGCCACGGCTGCGGGAGTGGTGGTGCCGAGCAGGACGACCAACGAGACAGGAATGTGGGCCCCGGCGAGCCCTTCGAATATCTTGCGCAACGGGCGGCGATCCTTACCCGTGGCGTCGGGGCAGCCCTCCAGATCCGGCATGACACCCTCAAGGTCACGGACGCCCGTGTGACCCAGATCTCCCCCGCCCACCGCGTGTACGAGCAGGACACCTTCGGGCTTCTCCACCCGGACGCCTCCCCTATGCGGGTGAAACGGAATCAACTGGGGCCGACGGTACCGAAACCCGCCAGGGATCGCTGGCGAAACTGCCGACTATCTCATTCGACGCTTGCGGGACCGATCGCCGGAGCGAGGTGACCCTGACGGTTTATCCCGCGATCTCTTCTTTCCACGATTTGTGGCATTGTCTCCTTTTGTGGCGTCTTCTGCGACGTAGGTAACCAGTTGCGCGGGCGGGTTCACCGGGGCGGGCAGCGAACGCCCACGGCCGGAGGCGATGACGCCGGAATCCATCTCGTTGGCCGTGAACCACTCATAATTCTGTCCGCGCGGATCCGGTGGAGCAGGAACGTTGTCCGGCAGTCCTTCCGGACGGACTCGGGGGTATCGCACCGGGAGCTCGGGGTTCCCACGGGTCACGGCCAGCATGGCCTCCCTGATCATGACGAGCTGCGGGGATCCGCTGACGAGCCGCTCGAACTCGTGCCGGGCCTTGTCGAGGATCACCTTGGTGTCGTTTGACGGCAGGGACGCGGACAGCGAGCGGTAATAGGCGGCGTAGTGCTCGCCGGAGTGCAACTCGGTGCGTTCGGCATCGACGTCGAGCCGTACGCTGCCGAACCCGAGGGGGCGACCGTACCCCAGTCGATGGAAGTGGCCGGGCGGCAAGGTGAGCAGCCAGACGAGTGCACCGAGCTCGATCTCGTCCAGGTCCTTGACATCGATAGTGAACCGAAAAGTCGTCCCAGTGCGGATCCAGCCCTCGATCGACCGGTTCTGTGAATCGCGCTGCTCCACGTCTTTGCTGGTCCGATATCGCTTCCGGTTCTCCTCCAACGAGCCGCTGTCGTCCTCGGGTGCCCATGGTCGCCGGTACTCCCGATAGAACTTGTCGAGGCAAACCTGCGTGGGATCGACTTTCCCCTGCCCGTCGCTCCAGTGCCGGGTCCGGTCCAGCCCCGCGTGGTGCCAGTAGACCTTCCGGCCCCGCAGGCCGCGTCCCTCCCGATACAGCTCTTCCTTCGGCGTACGGTCGGGCACGGGATTCTGCGGCCGCTCAGCCGATTCGGCGAGGTAGAACCGGCCCTGCTGCGGCTTCGGCGTGCTCAGGATCGCGAGCGGCAGCCCGTCGCCTTCGAAGGTCTCGACCGCTTCACTCGCCTCCTGGTCGCACACCACCGGGCCGACGCGCAGCCGTCCTCGGTAGGCCGCCCGCCGGACACCCGCCCCGCTTGGAGCCACCCAGCCGAATACCCGGTCCGCCGGCGAGAGTTCCTCGTAGCACGAGGCCGGGGCGAGCGAGCGAGGCAGCAAATCCGCCGGGGCGACGGCGTAGACGTCGCGCGGCACCAGCACCGGGTAGAGCCCCACCACCTGCCCGTTCTCGCGACGGGCGTAGCAGACGGTGCCGGGCTTCAGCTCCATGTGTTCTTTGTCGTAAATGTGCGGGCTCCAGGCGAGCTGCCCCGGCCCCGCGCCGACACGTTCGCCCGGCGCCACGGTGGTGCCGTCCGGACGGCGCCGCCGGAACAGCTCCTGCTCCTCATGCGCGGCCTGATAGTTCCGGATGAGCCGATTCCAGTCCTCGACCAGCTCGCTCCAATCGCGTGCCAGAGGAAGCGGCTCCGGCCTCCGCCCCGGCCCCGCGGGGTCCAGGTAGAAGAAGCGCTCGCTGGTCTTCCCCTCGATGTTGGGGCCGGTGACGCACGCGATCCCCTCCACCTGCCGCTGCCCCTGCTGCGGAACGAGCCGGTGCGGCGAGTCGGCGGGGACGAAGTCGTCGACTTCGGCGCCGTTCCGTCCTCCGCTCACGAGCGCCCGCAGGCGCTGCATGTGGACCGGCGCCTCGTGATCCCGGTCCGGGTAGAGAGGCGCCCCCGACTTCTCGTACATCCTGAGCCTTGCCACCTGGCAGCGGTAGAGAACCCCGGGAGCGGCGACATAGACGGGCACCATGCCCAGGGCGAACCCGGCGTCGCGCCGGAATCCGAACGGGACGTCATGATCGGCGAAGACACCGAACCGGGAGTTGGTGACGGTCTCGTAAGCGGCGCGGAGCATGCCCTTCACGGTGGTGGAGGGCAAGTGGGGCCGGCCATTCCGGACGCGGACCGGGTACACGAGATGACCGCGTTCCCCCTTGGCCGGCGGCCTGCCCCTTGACGTGTCGAGAAGGAGCAGCGGCGTCTCCACCGTGAGCCGGACGCCGATGCGGCCGGTCCAGCATGCCGCCCGCAACCGGTCGCGGTCCGGTGGTGCTCCGTCGCCGAATCCGTCGGGCAGGCCTTCTCTGGGGAAGGCGGGGATGAAGGTGTAGGGGTTGAGGAACTCCTCGGCCATCAGGCGGCACCCTCCGTGTCATAGAACTCGAAGCCGAGCAGTCGCTCCTCGGCGACATGGGCGTTGCCGTGCTCGCGGTCCACGGCGACGTACTCACGAGCCACGAGTCGTATCCGTCCTCCGGGTACGAAAGGCGCCGCAGCAGGAAGGGGAACCGCGAGCGTGCCGATCCGGGCGGAGGCCAGCGTGCCCCAGCCGCCGTCGGCCTCCTTGAGCGTGCCCCAGACCAGATAGCGGGTGTCGATCGTGTCGATCGCCCGGATCGGCTCCAGCCGTTCCCAAGATGACCCCGCCAGGAGGTCCTCGTCCTCGGTGAGCATCACCGCGTATCCGGCCTCGACCCAGCGCAGCTCCATCTCCGAGGTGAACACCCGGGCCTCGTAGACCGTCGACAGGTCCACCGGCCCGGTCCTGGTGTGGCAACCGCGTTCCGTCACCCTGGCCACGTGGTACGCCGAGGGAGCCGTGAGCAGGGCGCATCCGCCGGTCATCGCGCCCGCGGCAAGCGCCTCGGCCAGGGTCACGCCGGAAGCCGCGACGCCGTGCAGCACGGCCGGCCGGGGCTCGCGCCAGGTGTTCCGCTCGTTCGTCATGGCACCTCCCGGGCCAGGTAGCGGGTCCACGCCTCGGCGATGGGTCCGGCCTCCCGGCTCACCAGCGCCTCGGGCAGGGCGACCGGTTCCGTCCAAGGACCGCCGGTCAGTGTGATCACCTCGACCTCGATGTCGCCGAAGCCTCTGTTGACGAGCGCTCCGAGCGGAATCCGACCGGCCGCCAGGTCCCGCAGCGTCAGGAGCAGCAGGGCGAGCGCGTGGTCCCGCTCGTCGCCGAGCCGTACGAGATCGACGCTGAGCCGGATGGGCGCCCAGTCGACCGCGTACGGCTCAAGCACGTGGAACAACCGCCCGTCGGCGGCGCCGCCGGTCCACCGGTCAAGGGCGACGTGGTCGGCCTGGGCCATGCCCATGTCCTCCAGCCGGTCCAGCAGGCCCTCCGGGAGCGACCGGCGCTCATCGTCGCCCGCACGACCTTCTCCCGGTGCGTCCCCGGTGTCGGCGGAGGGAGCGCTGTCGGCACCTGTGACGGACCGCCACAACGCATCGGGGATAGTGACCTCCGCCTGGCACTCCTCCACGCGCAGCGCACCGGCTCGCCGGTCGGCGACGTCGTCGCGGGCCGCGCCGAACAGAGCCCGTACGGCAGGCAGCCGGTCGAGCCGCGCGCGGAACGCGGCGCTGTGCGCGGCCACCGAGCCACCCGGTGGGCTCTCAGGTTCCGCACGTTCATCTCGCAGTGCTTCCACCTCACCCGATCCGGCCGCTTCGCGCGCCGTGAGCTCCACGAACTCCGCGTGGCCGCGCAGTGCTCCCCTGATCGAGGAGCCCGGCAGGACCAGGGTGAGGTGGCGGCGGTCGACCCGCGTGGTGAGCGGCAGTGTGTCGACGATCAGCCCGCTCGACGTGCCGCGGACCATCACCGGCGCCAGGGGCCGCCAGGTCATCGAAATCTCCAGGACTTCGCGCCGACCCGGCAGCTTGGGATCCCCGGTACGCAGGGACTGGACCGATCGCCGGCGGCCGGGCTCGTCCCGGAGCATCGCGAGCAGGCCCTCCGGCGAGTCGAACCGATCCACCACGATGTCCAGGGGGTCGTCGAGCAAGCGCACCGAGCCGAGCCCGCGGCTCGTGGCCGCTCCGAGCCGTATCTCTCCCCTGCCGAGGGCGTCGAGCAGCGCGGCCATCCGAGCCTGGTCCAGCTTCGCCCCGTGCTCCCCCAGCTCGGCCGACTCGATGTCGATCTCCAGCCTCAGATAGCACCCGGCGGGCACGACCGCTCGGCCGTACAGGAACTCCGGAGCCGCGGCGCCGGTGACCCGGTCGATCCCGACGGACGGACGGAACTCCAGCAGCGCGGGCTCGATCGGTGTGGCGGGCAGCCCGTGCTCGTCCAGCCGACAGGTGGTGGCGACGAGCGCGTCCGCGACGATCACCCGGCTTGCCCTGCCCCCATCGCCCTGCTCCGGTGCGAAACCCCACATGTCGCTGAGGCTGTCTGTTTCCGGCCCGGCGCCGCGGCACCAGCTCCGCAGCACTCCGGCGAGGGTCGTGCCGGGCACGTACACGCGGCCGAGGCCGTCGACCGCGATCGGCAGCGGGTCGGCGGGATCGCCGCCGAGCCCTCCGACATGCAGCGGCGACTCCGTACGGAGCCACCCCCGGGCCCGGACACGGCTCACCACGTGGCGGCCCACTCTCGTGCTGGTCACGCCTCCACCTCCGCCGGCACACGCGAGCGCGCCGCCTCTCCTGTCTCCGTCCGCGCCGCCTCCTGGCGGACCTGCGCGGCCACGCACGCCGTGACGAGCACGCGTACGGCCTCGTCGTGCAGCTCGGCGCGCAGGACGGCCGGGCCGTCGAGCGTCACGGTGAGCTCCTCCTCGGATAGGCCGAGCTGTGTCCAGATTTCGTCGGGGTCGTCGAGCAGTTTGAAGAGCAGCTCCGTTTGCTCCTCCGGCCATGAGCGACGGCCGGCGTTCGATTTGGTGAGCCAGGCCAGCCGGTTGCGCGCGCTGTCCATCGACGGCTCGGCGACGACGTCCCGCAGGCCGTTGAGCTGCGACGAGGTCACCTCTTTCGGGAGGAAGCGGGCTCGTCTGGACTGGTCGGCCATGATGCGCTCACACACCCGGTGCATCTCGGCGCGCCAGGCCGCCCGTTCGAAGATTCTGCCTTCGGTGTGGCCCGCCTCTCCCGGTGCGATCGGCTCGACCTGCGAGGCGGGCCTGTCGGCGGGAGCCGCTGATGCCGGCGTTCGTCCCTCGAAGCTCCGCAGGAGCAGCTCGTGGTCGATCTCGATCTGCCCGAATCCCTCGGCCCGCCGCTCCCCCACCCCGGCGGTGCGCAGCTCATCCAGCACTTCGGGCGTGATATCGCCTCCCTCGATCGCGAAGGTGAGGCAGGTTCCGGCGGCCAGGCCGTACAGCGTCGGGCGCGGCAGGCCCCAGCCGCGGTGCCAGCTCTCGGTTCGCCCCGCGCCCACCGCGGCTACGCCCGGCCTGTCGTCCGTCGCGTCGCGGACCGGAGTGAGGCGCAGGTGCGGCGCGCCCGCTCGGGCGAGCGCCTGCTCCATCGCGCGAGCGACATCCGCCGGGTCGGTGCTCGGCCGCAGCCGGCGGTCGCGCACCAGCAGGTCGGAGAGCAGCCATACCCTCAGCAGGCCGGGCGACGCGGGCCTGCGGGGAGGTGGAGCGGCGATCGGCCGGGCCTCGACCTTCACCTGCCCGTAATCGTCCTTGGATGACCGGCCGAGCCGCCAGCGCCCGTTCAGCTTCTTCTCCCAGCCCTGGCCGAGTGCTCCGGATCGCACCCGGACCTCTGCGCGGAGCACGGTGCCCGCGGCCAACGCCTTGTATATGTAGACCCCGCCGACCTCGCGGGTCGGACGCTGCTCGCCGTCCTCGATGGTGTTGTGCATGCGCAGCGTGAAGGCGGGGGTGACCATCGCTCCCAGGTCTTCGCCTTCCACCACCACGTAGCCGTCCCGGTACGGCTTGCCCTCCGCGCGGTCTCCGGCCATGCGGTTGCCGACGACGGTCGTTTTGTCGTTCTTCTCGTGCAGGAAGACCTTCGGCACCGGCAGCGTGCGCGAGCCCGCCGGCGACTGTGGCATGGCGGCCGTGACCACCAGGTCGCCCGTACGGACGAGGGCGTGTGCCGGGCCGCCGAGACGGCGCGCCACCTCAGGCATGAGGCACCAGCCGGGCAGGTGCGCCTGGCCCTGCACCAGGTTGCCCTGGACCATGGCCCCGGCCAGCACCGGCTGCTCGACCGTGATCAGCAGTTCCGCCCGCTCCCGCCCGTGCCCGCCGATACGAGACGGCACCGCAGGCCGGTCCACCACCGCGTACGGCAAGGCGGCGGGCGGCGCGGGAACGGGGGTCTGAGCCAGCACGGCGAAATCCGGGGTGACGCCGCGCAGCGTCAGCCGGCATCGCCCCGCTCCCCTGCGCCGCTTGCCGCCGACCCGCTCCAGCAACCGCGCCCCGGCCGCGAGGAACGCGAGCGCCGCTTCCCGCTGCGACGGCTCCATCTGGTCGAAACCGCGCAGGCATGCCTGCCCGGTCAGCGTGACGCCCGCCCGGGCCATCTCCTCAACACGCAACTTCCCGGTTTCGGCGGTGCCGGTATCGGCGTCGATCGCCACGCCCGGCTTACGGAATGTGGCCGCCCACGCCACGCGAGGCCGGACCCTCAGGATCTCGGGCAGCCGTCCGGGGAGCCTCAGGGGACCGTCGAGGGCCAGCGCGGCGGGCCGCACCGGCTCCTCTCCCCGTCCGTACTGACCGCCGAACAGGAACGTCAGCCAGTCGTGCCATGGTCCGGAGGGACCGCTGTCCAGCGCGTGCGCCGCGAGCTCACAGGAGTCCCGCCACACGCCCACGAGCGTCTTGGCCGGGACGATCGGCGCGTCCGGTGCGGCCCCGCCCTCATGGGCATCCCGCTGGACGAGCCGGTCGGCGTACCCCCTGATTCCGGTGCCCGTCCCGACCCGCCAGTCGCTCAGCATGAGCAGATCCAGCTCGATGTTCACCTGGTCTCTCCCTCGCCGCCGAGGAAGGGCAGTGCCGCCATGGCGTCCACCAGGCCGGTCACCCATCGCCCTTCGTGCTCCCATACGAGCCGGCCCGAGTCGTTGCCGAGTTCGTCCAGCGCTTCCAGACGGTCGTGGTCCCCGGCGAACCGGGTGCGCAGCAGGCCGAGGCGAGCCTTCGCCACGTCCGCGCCGAGGCACAGCCCCTCTCGGAGGTCGTGCGCGGCGTTGCCGGGCACGAGCGGCTCGCCCGAGTCGGCATCCCTGCGACGGAGCGCGGCGACCCGCCGTACCAGGTCGCTCCACCGCCGCCCCTCCGCTCGCGGGTCACCGGCGCCTTCCCCCACCACGTACGGTGAGACCGTGGCCACAGCGCCGCCCGATGACACGACCGATCCGCGGAGCCGGCTCAGGTCGGGTGCGGAGCTCTCCAGGAGGACGGCGAACGCCAACGCGGACGCCCACTCCTTGACCTGCTTGGCCTCCGCCGTGATCAGTTCCTCCGCCAGATCGTAGGCGAAGCGGAACGGGTAGTTGCGCTTGACGATGGCCACCCCGGCCGCGGCGTCCAGCCTCTTCCGCCCGGCTCTCGCCAGCACGGGACGCAGCGCGGCGTCGGCCGCGGTCTCCCGTTCGAACGCCTCAAGGTAGTGCCGGGTGAACGGCAGCGCGACCTGTCCCTGGCACAGCACGGTCAGGTCGTCGCCCCCGAGCACGAGCGGCAGCACCGGCGGGCTGCCGCCGACATTCCAGACCGCGTGTTCGTCGGCCAGCCGGTCCAGCGCCGCGTGGAAGGCGCGCAGCGCGCAGCGGTCCGCGCCACGCGACAGCGTGCGTAGCTCCTCCGCGTACGTGTCGCCGCGTGCCGAGTGGACGTCCTTGCTCTCGCCGAGGCCGCGGAACAGCCGGCCGAAGCCGTTCCCATCGGCATGGACCACCGCCACCCAGTCGGCTTCCAATCCCAGGCGATCGACGATCTTCGACATCGTTCCCGGTGTGGTCCGCGCGTCCGCCGCCAACCGCTCCAGCGCGGCGGGGAAATGCGCCAGCTTCGCCATCGACACCACCGAACGAGTGACGGGCGACTCGTCGGGCGCCTCCCGGAGCATCCCGGCCGCCGGCAGCCCAGTGGACTCGCAGTCCTCCACCAGCGGCAGTCGCAGGAACCTCGACTGCGGCCCCGGCCTGGTCTCCTGCGAGGCGGCCAGCGTCTTTCCCGCCCGTTCCCTGCCCTTGGCCAAGGGCTCGGAGTCGCTCACCTCCTGGACCACTCCACAGACGTCCAGCCCCGGGGCCTGGTGCAAGGCCCGCCGGGTGAGCTCCGTGACCAGGCGACGTCCCGCGTCCGGCTCTCTCACCAGCACGGTCACCGACCCCGCGCCGGCGGTGATCAGCTCGGCGGCGTGGCCGTCCTTCAGCCGCCACTCCGGGCCGAACCCGGGGAACGTCGCCTGCAGCGCCTCCTGTGCCCAGGAGCCGTTGACCCGGGCGATCAGGTCGGAGGCGCCCACGATTTCCTTGCGTTTCCGGGAGGAGAAGATGTAACGCTGCTTGCCCGCCGTATTGATCACGACGAGATGCATGGCTTCCCTGCCTTGTCTGTTTGATACGGATGCGGCACCGCCTTCACCGTGTGGCCGAGCAACCAGCCCAACGCGAAGGCGACGCTCGCCGGAGCGGCGATGAACAACCGGGGGCGCAGGTTCGCGTACTGCGGCCTCGCCTCGATCCAGGCGTTCCATGCCGCGTAGACATGCCGTACGACCAGCTCGAAATCGACCGTCGTCTCGGGCAGATTGGCCGAGCCGCCGTCGATGACCAGCGCCGCCCGGCATCGTTCCCAGCGCCCGTCGGTGTCGGCGCAGCCGTCGCGCGCGGCCCGCAACGCCTGGGCGACCATCAACGGGTTGTCCGCGAGGTGCACGACGACGGCGACCGCCGTGGCGTCGGGAACCTCCTCGTAGTCCGGCTCCCCGATCACCTTGACCAGCGCGGAGGCCCGCGCGGCCTCGGCCGGGGTCAGCGGCTCCTTCAGATGACTGCTGATGCGTACCGACGGGAAGAAGTCGGACCCTGCTCGTTCCGACCGCTGCGGCAGGACCACTCGAGATGACACCGGCTGATCGGCCGACTCCGCTGAGGAAGTCTCAATCTCGTGGGTCTCAGCCCGGTGCCTGGCCGTGGAAAGGGCACCGTCGGCCGCGCGCAGCCTGCGCTGCACGTTGAACTTGAACATCGCGCCCAGTTCGAAGGCGTCGGGCAGTGCGGCATTGACGTACAACGACACCGGCGTGGACGCGTCCGCCTCCGACAGCTCGGTCAGCCGCGCCGTCGCCAGCTCGTATGCCAACTCCAGGGCGTCCCGGCGACCTTCGCGGACCGCTGCCCTGTCCTCTTCGTCATCACCCGGCCGCGCGGCCGGAACGGCACGCCGTACGACGAAGCACGAGTCGTGGTGGCGCCGGGCATGGTCGGCGGCCGCCGCCATCCACTGGCTGCTCCACGGCCCTCGCCAGGTGGTCTGCGGCAAGGAGATCACGATGCCGACGCCCTTGCTGCGCTGCTGCCACAGGTTGATGGCGGCGAACGTCAGCGCGGACACGAGGCAAAGCGCCGTCAGGAACGGACGCTGCTCACCCAGCCAGCTCTTGATCACATCGGGAACCGTGCCGGCGGCCACCGCGCCCGCCACACCGGCGAGGGCCACGATCCCCCATCCCGACACAAAGTCCAGCAGCGCTCTTGCCCCGCCCGTCCCGGTCCGCCCCCGGGAGATCCCCATTACGTTCCGCCCCCTCGCCCACGATTTCGCTCTCACCTACTACAGATGGACGAGACGCAAAGATCAGGGCGAAGTCCCCCTGACCTGCAAGAACTCAGGTCAGGGATTCGTGGGAAGGACCCCTCTCAGGGGCGATGAGGACTCAGCGCAGATCGCGCAGGCGTACTACCAGCGGTGGATGTTGCGCCCCCCGTAGGGGCGATGAGGACCCGCAGCCAGGCGGCCCGCGTGGTTGAGCTCGCGCAGTTGCGACCCCTCGTAGGGGCGATGAGGACCCGGACACTCCGGTCCTGCCGGGAGGGTCCCTGTCGTTGCGACCCCTCGTAGGGGCGATGAGGACGGCGGCACAAGCCTGGGCGACAGAGCCACGCTGATCATGTTGCGACCCCTCGTAGGGGCGATGAGGACATACGCTGCCGATCCGGAGCGGTTCCGGCGCGATTTGTTGCGACCCCTCGTAGGGGCGATGAGGACAGCAGGAGCAGGCAAGTCCTCCGCCCTCAAGGCCATCGCGTTGCGACCCCTCGTAGGGGCGATGAGGACGGCGATCTGCTTCAGCGCCTGGTCGATCTGCCAGTGTTGCGACCCCTCGTAGGGGCGATGAGGACGGGCACGCGGGCCGCGGTCTGGGCGGCCCGCCCGAGTTGCGACCCCTCGTAGGGGCGATGAGGACCCTACGGTAAAGGCGCAGGTGAGGCGGCGCAAGACCGGCGCCTCGCGGCGGCATTTTGCAGCGAACCTCCGGTAGTGCAGAAGACCCGGGAGGTTTGCTGCAAAATCATGATCGCCATCAGCTCCCCGGCACCTTCTCAGGAAGGGTAGCCGGTTGTCCGGCACGCGAGCGCCCTGACACACGCCTCGAATAACTCTTCCTCCCCCTACCTGCGCAAACGCCCACGTACGCGGCCCGTGCCCGCCGTCGTCCATCTGTATCTAGTGAAAGGCGAATGCAGGGAGGATCCTGTGAGGTTACGGATAGAGGTCACCACGGCGGCCACCGAACTCGCGTGGGCGAAGGTGCTGGCGCCCGGCCGTTCCCTGGCGTACGACCTGCTCGCGCGAGAGGCGCCCGAGCTGGGGCGACAGCTCCACTCTCAGGGAGTGGGCCCGTACGGCATGGTCCCGATGGGGCACAGCGCACCGGTGTTCCCGCAGGCCACGCGGCGACGCGGCTCGTACGCCGTCGGCGGGCGAGGCTGGATCGAGTTGGGCAGCCCGCTCTTCGAGGTGATCGAGGCCTTCACGCAGGGGATCAAGCGGCGGGAGCTGCTCGACTGGGGCGGGGTGGCGTTCCGCATCCTGAATGTCGCGCCCGTCGACCCGCCGGCGTACGCCTCCGGCCGTGGGCGGTTTCGCACCGTCACTCCCGTGGTGCTGAAGGGCACCGGCCGAGACGATTCCGGCCGGCGCACCACCAGGCAGGCGTGGCTGCTGCCGACCGACCGGGAGTTCCCCGTGTTCTTCCAGCGCAACCTGCAGCGGAAGGCAGAGAGCCTCGGGCTGGACCCGGAGGTGTCGCTGACCGAGATCTCCTGGGTCGGGGCGAAACGCTCCTTCAGCGTGTCACAGGGAGCGAAGCCGGGAGCACGCGTCGAGGTCGAGCTGACCGGTCCGCCGGAGACCCTGCAAGCCATCTGGAGCTGGGGCTTGGGGCAGGCCAACGCCGCCGGGTTCGGCTGGGTCGCGGCGTGAGCGAGACACGGCAGGATGAGCGACCGTCTCTTACGCTGACCGCGCACCCGCTGCAGCGGGTCGGCGCGTACGCGCTGGCGTTCCTCGCGAAGGCGCCGTCGCCGGAGCTGTTGTCCGCCGAGGGGTTCGGCGAAGCCGTCGAAACGATGACGAAGCACGCGGTCGGCGCGGCCCTGGTCCGGGACACCAAGAGCGAGCGTGGTTTCTGGCTCAAGGCCAGCATGTCCTTCTTCCCCAATTCCAAGATGAATCATCCGAGCAACGCGAAGAAGGACGACGCGGAGATTCGCGATGCCGTACGGCTGTGGCGCCGTAAGCCCGAGCCCGGCACATGGCCGGACGCGGCGTGCGTGTTGTGCGGCCGTGCGGCCGTCGGTTTCTACGGCAAGGTCGACGTGCCGCTGGCCGAAAGCGATCTCTACCGCAACACCACTCCGCGGGGACATCTGGGAATGGCGTTGTGCTGGCCGTGTCTGTGCAGCTTCTACGCCCTGCCGTACGGCTGCCGCCTGACCGGCGGGCCGTCGATCGCGCTGCACAGCTGGGACGAGCGGTTCATGGCGCGGACGGTGTCGCGGCGGGTGGAGCGTAACCGCCAGCTGATCGCCCTCGGTCGGCCGGGCTCTCGCACGATCCTCGCGAAGAAGGAGGTCGTCGCGCTGCAGGCGCTACGCCATCACGAGGACCGGCTGACGGCCGGAGTGGATCTGATCGTCTTCAGTAACAACAACAGAGGCCAGACGCTGGAGATCCAGTCCATGGACCAGCCGCTCGCCGAATGGCTGCGGCGCTCGGTACGGCAGCCGTCGCGACGGCGTGGTTTCCCCGCCCTGCTGCGCGCGCACTCCACGGCGGACCACCCCGGCATCGTCGGGCTGGCGCGGAACGCGTTCCGGTCTCCCGAACTGATCGCCGGGGCCGGCGCCCGTTACCTGGCCGGTCAGCTCCATCGAGCGGTGATCGGAGCCGATGCGGCCGACCTGGCCGAGCTGTGCTTCTCCCTGGTGACCGAGGTGATGCGTATGAATCAGAACGAGATCGACCAGATCAAGGCGGTCGGGGCGCGGGTGGCGGCCTGGCTGGCGGCGGAGAACTCGGCGGGGAAGCTCCGGGAATTCAACGCGACGCTCAAGGATCCGAAGCGTATGCGCCACTGGCTCATGCGCCGCAACATCGACTCCTTGCTCTCTCCGGTGGCAGGGGTGGACGGGCCGCTGATCACGGACGACCAGTTCCGGCTGCTCTTCGACCCCGAGGTCGAGCAGGCATGGTTCCACCGGCAGTTGCTGGTCGTGTCGGTCGTCCACCAACTGCACGAGCGGGGGTTCGCGCCCGACGACAGGGCTGAGGTGGCCGCGGATCTGGCGGCCGAGGAAGAAGACAACCCCGATGACATCGCGTACTTGAAGGGCGAGGAGTCGTAATGAGCTACTTGGCGGGAAAGATCGTCCTGGACATCGTGGCAGGCGCGCCCAACAACGGGCTGGGCGAGGACAACGTCGCCCGTGTGAAGCAACTTCGGGTGGGCCGGAACATCCACCCCTATGTCTCGGCCCAGGCGTTCCGCCGATGGCTGCGTGACTCACTGCCCGCCTCCGAACCGGTATCGCCGGTCATCCGCTCGGGGAAGGGGCAGAAGCAGCAGGCGTACACGCAGGGCCGCCCCGATCGCTACCTCGACGACGACCTGTTCGGCTACATGGTGGCCGTCAAGGGCGACAAGGCCAAAACGTGCCAGAGGGACACCGTTTTCGCGACGGGGACCTTCGTGTCGGTCGCGCCTCGTCCACCCGCACAGGACTTCGGCACGATGAGCCGGGGCTTCGCGGTCGGCGAGAACCCCGTGCTGCACGGTCACGAGTTCTACACGGCGGAGCTGGCGGGAGACGTGCTGCTGGACCTGCCACGGATCGGCGTCTTCGAAATCGACGGCAGCGGACTGAAGGTGGCGCTTCCCGAGCCGGCCGCGAACGAAGCACACGAGGCGGGCGCGGAGCACGTCTCGTTCCGTGGATGTTCCGCGCTGAGGCTCGCCATCGGCGAGCGGAGGCGCAGGGCCGCGGTTCTGCTGCGTACGCTCTCGTCCGTGCGCGGCGGCGCCAAGCAGTCGATGCACTACGGCGACCGCGCCCCCGCGCTCGTCCTGCTCGCCCCCATCAAAGGAGGCGTCAACCCCTTCACCCGCGTGCTCGGAGTCAGAGGTGACCGGACCGTGTTCGACTCCAACGTGCTCCGGATGGAAATGGAGGCATGGGCGGACGAACTGGACGGACCCGTGCTCCTCGGCTGGGCGCCCGGCTTCCTCGGCGACCAGCGGGATCAGGCATGCTCCGAACTGGCCGATCTGGTCGCGTCCGACAGTCTGGTCATCGATCACCCTCGTACCGTGCTCGGTCGCCTGGCGGACGAGATCGAGCGGGGTGAACGGGACGCGTGGTTCGAGGACCCCAAGGCATGACGGAGGCAGACATCCGCATGCCGGTGGAAGCGCTCGAGGTCACCGTCACCGCGCCCATCGTCTCCTTCCGCAATCCTCTCTACGCGGGAGTGCAGGTTTCGCTGCCCTGTCCGCCCCCCTCGACGGTCGGCGGCATGCTGGCCGCCGCGGCCGGAGGGTGGGACGAGGTCTCTTTGGAGACGCGGTTCGCGATGGCCTTCCACGCCCGCGGCACCGGCACCGACCTGGAGACCTACCACCCGTTGGATGCCACAGGCGGGAAGGCCGAGCTCACTCCCCGCGAGCGCGAGTTCCTGGCCGACGTCACGCTTACGGTGTGGCTCCCCCTGGACGTGGAGCTGTGGGAGAGGAGGCTGCGCAGGCCGGTGTGGCCGCTTCGCCTGGGCAGAAGCCAGGACCTCGTGAGGGTCACCACCCGGCGGGTGACGCTTCGACCGGGTGCCGGACGGCAGGGCAGCGCCGTACTTCCCGAGGGCATCACCCCTACGCCTGCTGGAACCCTGCTACGGCTGCCGACCTCGGTCTCCCTGAACCGGCATCACACCCGCTGGGACGGCTACCACTTCGACGCCTCCGGGCGCAGCGACATGGTGGTGGAGTCCGGCTGGGCGGATCAGGCCGGCCAGGCGGTGGCGCTCCTGCCTCCGGTGCATCCGGGAGGCATACGCCTCGGCCCGCCCCAGGAGGACTGACATGCCGTTGCGGGACATGCTCGCCAAGAGTGATCCGCCAGAAGAGCTGACGGCTCACCTCGAAAGCACGTTGCGCGGCGCGCTGACGTTGAAGCGGCGGGTGGGTGCGATAGCCGTGGCAGAAAGGATCACCGGAGAACTGTTCTGGCCGGCGGCCTGTCTGGCCGCGCTCTGCCACGACGCGGGAAAGATCCCGGACGGGTTCCAGGCCATGCTCAGGGGACTCGTCCGCACCTGGGGCGAGCGGCACGAGGTGGTTTCACTGGGCTTCCTGCCGAGCCTGATCGCCGACGAGCAGCTCCTCATCTGGACCGCCACCGGCGTCGTCACCCACCACCGCTGCCTCGAAGGAGGGCGAGGGCCGCTCATCTCCGCGTACGGCACAGCGCCGGAAGAGGAATGGCGCGCTCGGCTCGATCCCGTCCCCGATGACGCGGCCGCCGAGCTTCACACGTGGCTGGCCGACACGGCCAGGCAGGCGGGGCTGCCGGTCGTCACGGACCTTCGGCGAGAGCTGGACGTGATCGGCACCGCGCGGCAGATGTTCGCCCTGTTGCTGGAGCGTTGGGATCTTCCGGTGTCTCCGGACGAGGGGCTGACAGCGGTGCTCCTGCAAGGAGCGGTCACGCTCGCCGATCACGTCTCCTCTGCCCACGGCACGCTGCACACGCATCAGCCGCTCGGCCCCGAGTTCCGGCCGTTGCTGGAGAAGGAGTTCGCGGAGCAGGGACGGAGCCTGCGCCCGCACCAGATCGAGGCGGGCGCGCTCGACGGCCATCTCCTGCTACGCGCGCCGACCGGCTCGGGCAAAACCGAGGCGGGCCTGCTGTGGGCGGCGGCGCAGACAACGGCGATCAGCCAGAAGGCCGGAGGCGTCCCGCGGGTCTTCTTCACGCTGCCCTACCTCGCCTCGATCAACGCGATGGCCGTACGGCTCGGCGATCTTCTGCATGACGAGACGCTCGTCGGTGTCATGCACTCCCGGGCGGCCTCCTACCATCTGTCCGCCGCTGTCTGCCCGGAGGACGGAGAGGAAGATCACGCGGAAAAGGCGCGGAAGGCGGTCTCCCGGGCCGCGGCGACCAGGCTGTTCCGCGAGACCGTACGCGTGGGAACGCCCTATCAGATCCTTCGTGGGGTGCTGGCCGGACCGTCGCATTCCGCCACCATGATCGACGCGGCGAACTCGGTGTTCGTGCTCGACGAGCTGCACGCCTACGACCCACGACGACTCGGCTACATCCTCGCCACCGCGCGCCTATGGGAACGACTCGGCGGCCGGATCGCCGTATTGTCAGCCACCCTCCCGGAGGTGCTGGCTCAGCTGTTCCGGGAGACACTGCGGCAGGACGTTCACCTCGTAGAGGGAACGGCGCAGCACGGGCGACCACGGCACCGCTTGAAGCTGCGTGAGCGGCACCTGACCGCCACGGAGTCGATCGGCGAGATCGCGGAAAGGCTGGCCGCGGACGAATCGGTGCTCGTCGTGGCCAACAACGTCGCCGACGCTCAGCACCTGTTCGCGGAGCTGGTTCCGTACGCCGAGGTCGCCTTCCTGTTGCACTCGCGGTTCCGCCGGATGGACCGCTCGTCGATCGAGGCCGGGATCGTCCAGCGCTTCGGGACGGGCCGGCCACGCCGGGGAGGCCTGGTCGTCGCCACTCAGGTTGTCGAGGTCAGCTTGGATGTCGACTTCGACTGCCTCTTCACCTCGGCCGCGCCGCTGGAAGCCCTGTTGCAGCGGTTCGGCCGGGTCAACCGGGTCGCCTCGCGGCCGCCGGCCGACGTCGTCGTGCACGCACCGGCGTTCGTGCCCCGGCGCGGTGGCACCGGCGAGTACGCGGACGGCGTCTACCCGCGGGCACCGGTCGAGAAGGGGTGGGCCATCCTCACCGGCCAGGACGGTGCGGAGATCGACGAGTCTCAGGCCAAGCTGTGGCTCGACGAGGTGTACGGCAGCGCGTGGGGTCAGGAGTGGTACGCCGAGGTGCTGGAGCACCGAGAGGAATTCTCCGAGGCGTTCCTCAGCTTCGCGCATCCGTTCGCCAGCCGGGAGGAACTCGCCGAACGATTCGACGAACTCTTCGACGGCACCGAGGCCGTGCTCGCCGAGGACCTGGACGCGTACGAGGCGAGTCTCGGCCAGGTCTCAGGGAACCGAGCCGCCGGACGGCTGCTCGCCGAGCGCTACCTGATCCCGATGCCTTACTGGGCCGCCCCATTGACGACATGGGAGAAGCGTCTCGGCGTACGGATCATCGACGCCGGCTACGACGAGCGGCTCGGCCTCGGCGCCATCCGGGGCCCCGCCGCCCAGGTCTATCAGCCCGGGGAGGTGCTGTGATACTCCCTGTGTCAACCTCCCGCAGTGTTCGGGGTGAGGAGAGCTGCTGCGGCGCCGTGTTTGGCGGGGTCGTAGGCGATGCCGTCGTTCCAGCATTTCCAGATCACCCGGATCCAGG
>NZ_BMPY01000021.1 GCF_014647835.1 Microbispora rosea subsp. aerata | reverse complement strand
CGGTAAGCGGCACGGGTGTGCCTTCCCGACCGACGCTGCAACGTCGGCCTTATCTCGAAACCTTCAACGGATGATCCGGGAAGGTACACCCCTTCCCGGCGATCCACAGGTTTCGATCATTGCTCGACCGATGGCTGGAGCCAGCCCATAGAGCCTCGACCCAACCCGGAGCGCTTCACAGCTCGGCGCACCGATCGTGTTGCTCTGAGACAACCTCAACCTGTACCTGGCGCCCGGGGATGAAGACATTCGCCGTTGAGCACGGCGAGTGATGGTGAGCCGGCGTCAGAGGGTGGCAGTCTCGGGGTGAGGGTCGCCACGTCCGCCCGGCGTGAGTCCTGATGTGCCCGGCGGGAAATGTGCTGTTACGGTAGGCCGCGGTGTGCCGGGAAGTCGGGTCGGCGACGTCGTCCCCCTGCCCGCACGGAGGTCCTGGTGGTATTCGAGCCCGCGCTCCGCCACGGCACGCGAACGGTGTCCGGCGTGGCCGCTCCGCGGCCGGCATCCACGCCGGAGCGCTCCCGCCGGTTCTCCGCCTCTCCCGCGTCCGAGCCGCCGTACGGGAAGCCGGACGCGCCGGTCATCGGCTTGCCGGCGCTCGGCGACCGCGACGACGGAGAGCGACCGGCATGAGGCTGTTCTGGGCAGCGCTGGGACGCTTCCACCATCCGGCGCAGGTCATCACGATGGTGTTCGGCGTGGCGGTCCTCCTGGGGACCGTCCTGCTGTCCAGTCCGCTCGCCACGGCCTCGGGGAAGCCCACGGGCTGGGTGACCGCGCTGTTCACGGCGACGTCGGCGGTGTGCGTGAACGGGCTGACCGTCGTCGACACGGCCACGCACTGGTCGGCGTTCGGCGAGGTGGTCATCGCCGTCCTGATCCAGGTGGGCGGCCTCGGCATCATGACCCTCGCGACCGTCTTCACCCTGCTCGTCTCCCGCAGGCTGGGGCTGCGCGCCCGGCTGTCGGCCCAGGCCGAGACCAAGGTGCTCAACGGCGCCGACCTGCGGCGGGTGGTGGCCAAGGTCGTCGTGTTCAACCTGGTCTGCGAGGCGATCACGGGGACCGTCCTCACGCTGAGGTTCGTGCTCGGGTACGGCGAGCCCGTCGGGCGCGGGCTCTACCTGGGCTTGTTCCACGCCGTCTCGGCGTTCAACAACGCGGGTTTCGCGCTGTGGCCCGACAGCATGGTCGGGTTCGTCGCCGATCCGTGGGTCTGCCTGACCGTCGCCGTGTCGGTGATCGTGGGCGGGCTCGGCTATCCCGTGGTCTTCGAGCTGCGCCGTTCCTGGCGCCGCCCCGGGCGCTGGTCGCTGCTCACCC
The DNA here is from genome assembly GCF_014647835.1 of Microbispora rosea subsp. aerata. GTDB lineage: Bacteria > Actinomycetota > Actinomycetes > Streptosporangiales > Streptosporangiaceae > Microbispora > Microbispora aerata. Next base: position 116,239 of record NZ_BMPY01000021.1, on the reverse strand, counting down.
GCATCACGCTCGCGGTCACCGCCGTCCTGCTGGCCGGCGGCACGCTGATCTTCCTGGTCACGGAGTGGACCAACCCCGGCACCCTCGGCCCCCTGAACGAGCGGGACAAGCTGCTCGCCGCGTTCTTCGCCGCCGTCATGCCGCGCAGCGCGGGGTTCAACAGCCTCGACATCACGCAGATGCACCCCTCAAGCTGGCTGGTCACCGAGTTGCTGATGTTCGTCGGCGGCGGCAGCGCGGGCACCGCCGGCGGCATCAAGGTCACGACGCTGGGCCTGCTCATGTTCATCGTCTGGGCGGAGCTGCGCGGCGAAAGCCGGGTGAACATCGGCCACCGCCGCCTCACCGAGGCGGCGCAGCGGCAGGCGGTCTCGCTCACCGTGCTGAGCGTGAGCCTGGTCGCGCTGTTCACCTATGTCCTGCTGGTGCTGACGCCGCATAGCCTGGATCAGGTGCTCTTCGAGGTCGTCTCCGCCTTCGGCACGACCGGGCTGTCGGTCGGCATGGCCTCCTCCGTCTCCCCCGCCGCGCAGGTGGTGCTCACGATGCTGATGTTCGTCGGCCGGATCGGCCCGCTCACGCTCGGTTCGGCGCTGGCGCTGAAGGAGCGCACCCGCCGCTACGAACTGCCCGAGGAGGACGTCATCGTTGGCTGACATGAGAAACGACCCCGTCGCGGTGATAGGTCTCGGCCGCTTCGGCACCGCGCTCGCCCTGGAGCTGGTGCGGCGCGGCACCGAGGTGCTGGCCATCGACCACCGCCCCAAGGTGGTGCAGAGCCTCGCGGGGCAGATCACCCACATCGCCACCGCGGACGCCACCGACCCCGAGGCGCTGCGCCAGCTCGGCCTGCCGGACTTCTACCGCGCGGTGTGCGCCATCGGCAGCGACCTGGAGGCGAGCATCCTCGCCTCGTCGCTGCTGGTGGAGATGGAGATCGACGACATCTGGGCGAAGGCCGTCAGCCGCCAGCACGGCCGCATCCTCAGCCGGATCGGCGTCCACCACGTGGTCTTCCCCGAACACGACATGGGCGAGCGCGTGGCCCACCTGGTGAGCGGGCGGATGCTCGACTACATGGAGGTCGACGAGAACTTCGCCCTGGTCAAGACCCTCCCGCCGAAGGAGTACGTCGGCGTCCCCCTGGGCGAGTCCAGCCTGCGCCGCAAGTACGGGGTGACGGTGGTGGCGGTCAAGCGGCCGGGCGAGGAGTTCACCTACGCCACCGCGGACACCGAGCTCTCCTACGGCGACGTGATCATCGTGTCGGGCCGTACGGAACAGGTCGAACGCTTCGCGGAGCTGCCGTGACGGTGGGCGGGGGAGGCCGGATGTCCGGCTTTACCAGCCGCGACGTCACGAAATCGAGTAACGTCACTACTCGTAGTGATCGGGTGGGGCCCGCCGACAGTTGACCGACCAGCCCGAAATGGCCCCGTCCGTCACGGACAATGGGGGAGTGCCCTGTTCAGTAGGCGGGAAGGAGTAAAGCCATCAGGAAAGGAATCATGTGCTGACGTGGGGGCCGGCATTGGAGTCGCGATGAGTTCCCAGAACGTCCTCCGTGCGTTGCCGTTCGTCGCGATTCTCTTGGTCGTTATCGTCGACCTGATCACCGGGCCGGGTGTCGGCTTCCTGCCACTCCTCACGCTGGGCCCGGCCTTCGCCTCGGTGGCGGGCAGCGTGCGCCGCACGGCCCTGGTGGGGATGCTGGCCCTCGCCATCTGCGTCCCCCTCGCCGTGTACGACGGCCTGCTCGGCCGCACGAGCAACAATCTGACCCTCGCGGCGATCGTCGGCGTCACCGGCGCGAGCATGCTGGCCAGCAGGTTGCGCAACCGCCGCGAGCGCGAGCTGGCCAACGTCCGCCTGGTCGCGGAGGCGGCCCAGCGGGTGCTCCTGCGCCCGGTCCCCCGCCGCGCCGGCGACCTGCGGGTGGCGCTCTCCTACACCTCCGCGGCCGCCGAGGCCCAGATCGGCGGGGACCTCTACGAGGTGGTCACCACCCCCGAGGGCGTACGCATCCTGATCGGCGACGTGCAGGGCAAGGGCCTGGAGGCGGTGGAGACCGCGGCGTGGGTGCTCGGCGCCTTCCGCGAGGCGGCCTACGACCAGTCGGAGCTGTCCGCGGTGGCCGAGCGCGTGGAGACCAGCCTGGCCCGGCACCTGAGCGGCGAGAAGTTCGTCACCGCCCTGCTCGCCGAGGTCCACGACGGCGAGATCTCCCTGCTCAACTGTGGCCACCCCGCCCCGCTCGTGCTGCGGCGCGACGGCGGCGTCCACTTCGCGGACCCGCTGGAGGAGGCGCTCCCGCTCGGGCTCGGCATGCTCGGCTCGCCGCGTCCCAAGCCCCACCGGGTGCCGTTCGGGGACGGCGACCAGATCCTGTTCTACACCGACGGCGTGATCGAGGCCCGGGACCGGGAGGGCCGCTTCTACCCGCTGAAGGAGCGGGCGCACCTGCTGCGGGGCACCGACCCCCAGGTGGCGCTCGACGCGCTGCGCACCGACCTGCTGCGTCACGTCGGCGGCCCGGTCCCCGACGACGCCGCCATGCTGCTGCTGCGCCGCCACCCCGGATGAGCCCGCCGGCGGTCCGCCCCCATCAAACCGCCATGCCCCGCGGCGTCGTTTACGCCTACGGGTGCCGGGAAGGGCATGCCGGGCGGGCCGCGCCGCCGCCGGGCTCGTCGCCGCGTACGCCCCGGGCCGGTGGCGCGGCCACCGGGCAGGCTCCCGCTGACTGAAACCGCTCGGGGCCCGCCCGTACGGCTGACGGCGATCGGAGGCGGACATGACCGAGATCGTGGGCGAGAGCCTGGCCCGGCGGCTGGTGGAGTGGGGGGTGGACACGGTCTTCGGGCTCCCGGGCGACGGGATCAACGGCCTGATGGAGGGGTTCCGGCGGCAGCGGGAGAAGCTGCGGTTCATCCTCGTGCACCACGAGGAGGCCGCGGCGTTCATGGCGACGGGCTACGCCAAGGCGACCGGCCGTCTCGGCGTGTGCGCCGCGACCTCCGGGCCGGGCGCCATCCACCTGCTGAACGGGTTGTACGACGCCAAGCTCGACCACGTGCCCGTGCTGGCGCTGACCGGGATGCAGGAGACCTCGGTGCTCGGCACCCACTACCAGCAGGAGGTCCACCTCGACCGCCTCTTCCAGGACGTCGCCGCCTACAACCTGATGGTGACCAACCCGCAGCAGATGCCGGGCGTGGTGGACCTCGCGATCCGCAGCGCGCTGGCCGGGCGGACGGTGTCGCACCTGACCTTCCCCAGCGACATCCAGGTGGCTCCGGCGGGCGAGGATCCGTACCGGCACGTCGGGCCGGGCAACCCGCCCGCGAGCCTGCCGACATGCGCCCTCCCGCCGCTGCGGCCGGTGGAGGAAGACCTGGCCAGGGCGGCCGAGGTGCTGCGGCGGGGCGAGCGGATCGCCATGCTCGTCGGCGTCGGCGCCCGGCACGCCCGCGAGGAGGTCCTGGCGGTCGCCGGCGCACTGGCCAGCCCGATCGTGAAGACCCTCCCGGGGAAGTCCGTGGTGCCCGACGACCACCCGCTCACCACCGGCGGCCTCGGCCTGCTCGGCACCGCGCCGAGCGAGGAGCTGATGGAGGAGTGCGACACGCTGCTCATGGTCGGCACGTCCTTCCCGTACGGGAAGTATCTGCCGCCCGAGGGCCGGGCCCGGGTGGTGCAGATCGACGCCGACCCCGCCCTGCTCGGCATGCGCCGCCCGACCGAGGCCCCGGTCGCCGCCGACGCCGAACTCGCCCTCCGGGCGCTGCTGCCGATGCTCGGCCCGGCGAAGGACCGGTCGTTCCTGGAGAAGTATCAGCGCAAGATGGACGCCTGGCGGCGGGACATGAAGGCGCTGCAGGACCCCGGCCGCCGCCCGATCGCCCCGCAGTACCTCATCGGCTGCCTCGACGAGGCCGCCTCCGACGACGCCGTGTTGACCTGCGACTCCGGGACCATCGCGACCTGGGCCGCGCGGCACTGGACGATCCGCGGCGGGCGGGAGTTCTACCTGTCGGGCAACCTCGCCACGATGGCCCCGGGCCTGCCGTACGCCATCGGGATGCAGCACGCCTTCCCCGGCCGCCAGGTGATCGCGTTCGTGGGCGACGGCGGGTTCGCCATGCTCATGGCCGACTTCCTCACCGCCGTACGGCACGGGCTGCCCGTCAAGGTCGTGATCGACAACAACAACGGCTACGGCCAGATCCTGTGGGAGCAGATCATCCTCGGCTATCCCGAGTACGCCGTGCGGCACCGGCGGCCCGAGGCCGACTTCTCCGCCTGGGCCCGCGCGTGCGGCGCGTACGGCGCGAAGATCAAGGACCCGGAGGACCTGCCGGGCGCGATCCGGGAGGCCCTGGCGCACGACGGGCCCGCCCTGGTGGACTGCGACGTGAACCCCGACGAGCCGCCGATGCCGGGCAGGGTCACCTACGAGCAGGCCAAGCACTTCACCGAGGCGTTCCTGCGCGGCCAGCCGCACAAGGCGGGCGTCCTCGCCACGGTGGCCCGCGACAAGATCAGCCGGCTGCTGTCGTGAGGGAGGACATCTCCCTCCCCGTACGGCAGCCGCCGCCCATCCGGACTCGTCGGCCCGCGCGGTCGCCCGGGCCACGATGTTGGTGATGCCGAGCCCGTACGACCGGAGCAGGTGCTGCTCGCACGGCGCGAGCCTGCGCGGCACGAGACCGGACAGGTGGCAGCGCGGGCCGGAACCGGTCGCACAATCGTTCAAGACCGCCGCCGCGTCCCGGGCTACAACGGTCCCCGGCGTCGCTCAGGGAGGGCGGTGCCGGGACGGAGGCGAACGGATGAACGCCCGGACGGTTGTGGGTTTCGTCGGGCTCGGGATCATGGGGCAGCCCATGGCGCTCAACTTGGCTCGTGCGGGAACGCCCCTGGTGGTGTGGAACCGTACGGCCGCCAGGAGCGAGCCGCTGCGCGAGGCGGGCGCGCGGGTGGCCGGCAGCGCGGCCGAGGTGTTCCGGCGGGCGCGGGTGGTGATCCTCATGCTGGCCGACGAGGCGGCGATCGACGCGGTGCTGGAGCGCGGCACGCCCGCCTTCGCCCGGAACGTCGCCGACCGTGTGGTGGTCCACATGGGCACGACCTCCCCCGTCTACTCGGCCGGGCTGGAGGCCGACGTGCTCGCGGCCGGGGGCCGCTACGTCGAGGCGCCGATCTCCGGCTCCCGCGTGCCCGCCGAGCAGGGGCGGCTGGTGGCGATGCTGGCCGGGCGGCCGGACGCCGTGGCGGAGGTGCGCCCGCTGCTCGGGCCGATGTGCGCCAAGACGGTGGTGTGCGGGCCCGCGCCCAAGGCGCTGCTGACGAAGCTCGCGGTGAACATCTTCCTGATCACGACGGTCACCGGTCTCGCGGAGGCGCTGCACTTCGGCGAGCGCCAGGGCCTCGATCTCGGGCTGCTCGTGGACGTGCTCAACTCGGGCCAGATGGCGAGCGACATCTCGCGGGTGAAGACGGTCAAGCTGGCCGGGCGCGACTTCACCGCCCAGGCCGCCATCGCCGACGTGCTGAAGAACAACCGGCTCATCGCCGAGGCGGCGCGGCGGGCCGGCATCGCCTCGCCGCTGCTGGACGTCTGCCACGCGTTGTTCGGCGAGACCCTCGCGCTGGGCCACGCCGAGCTGGACATGGCCGCCGTCGTCCACGCGATCGAGGCCCGGACGGACGCGATCAATCCCGGGACCGGCGGGATCGGGGCCGGGGCCGGCGTGGTCGAGGCCGGCGCGGAGGGAGCACGCCGATGACCACTCGCCCGGTCGTCATCGTCACCGGCGGGACGCGCGGGATCGGCCGAAGCACCGTGCGGCGCTTGCACGCCGACGGCCTCGGCGTGGTCTTCACGCACTCCGGCTCCGACGCCGACGCCGCGGCCCTGGAGGACGAGCTCGGCCACGGCGACGCCCCCGTCCGCGGCGTACGGCTCGACGTGACCGAGGAGGACGCGCCGGAGCGGCTGTTCGACCTGGCCGAGTCCGCCGGCGAGGTCGCGGGCCTGGTGAACAACGCCGGCGTGACCGGCAGGATCGGGCCGTTCACCGGCCTGACCGACGCCGATCTGCGGCGGGTCGTCGAGGTGAACCTGGTCGCGCCGGTGCGACTGTGCCGGGAGGCGGCGCGGCGCTGGACCGCGGGCGGGTCCGCGCCGGCGGCCGGGCGGGTGATCGTGAACGTCTCCTCGGTCGCGTCGCGCACCGGCTCGCCGCACGAGTACGTCGCGTACGCCGCGACCAAGGCGGCGGTCGAGACGCTGACCGTGGGCCTGGCCAGGGAGCTGGCCCCGGCGGGCATCCGGGTCAACGCCGTCTCCCCCGGGACGATCGACACCACGATCCACGCCAGGGCCGGGGAGCCGGGGCGGGCGCAGCGGGTGGCCGCGCGCGTTCCGATGGGACGTCCCGGCAGGCCGGAGGAGATCGCCGAGGCGGTCGCGTGGCTGCTGTCGGACCGGGCGTCCTACGTCACCGGCGCCGTGCTCAACGTCGACGGCGGGCTTTAGCACGCCTGAGTGTCGCCCCGCCGCCGGGCGGCTCGCGCGCGTTCCTCGGCCGCGTCGAGGGCGGGCGCGAGCGGGGCGAGCGCGGCGCGCAGCAGGCCGGGCAGCGAGCCGGACGGCACCACGAGCCCGCTCACGGTGCCGTCGGCGGGCCGCCGGATCCACCGGTCGAGCGCGACCCGGACCGCGGCGGCCACGCTCGCCGCGAGCACGCGGGCGGTGTCGCCGTCGCCGCCGAGGCGGCCGGCGATCGCGTCGGCGAGGGGGTGCTCCATCGCGGCGGCGGTGTCGACGAACGCCTCGCGCAGCGCGGGACGGGTGGTGATCAGCAGCAGCGCGGCGGCGTCGTGGTCGCCGGGGCGGGTGTACTGCTCCACGATCGCCTCGGCGACGGCGTCGGCCAGGCGGACGCCGTCCGGCCTGGCGGTGATCGCCGCCGCCACCCGGGACTCGCGCTCGGCGGTGACGGCGGCGACGATGGCCTGCTCGCGGCTGGAGAAGTAGTTGTTGTAGGTCCTCGGCGAGACTCCGGCGGCCTCGGCGATGTCGTCGACGCGCACGTTCTCCGGCCCGCGTTCCAGGGCCAGCCGCAACGCCGCCTCGCGCAGCGCCTGCCGGGTGGCCTGTTTCTTCTGCTCGCGCAGCCCCGTCCGTCTCACGGTTTCACTGTCCCAGACTTCCTGCGTGTACGCAAACTTGCGTGCACGCAATTTTTGTATAGCCTTGGGCCCTCGAACCCGCGACAGGAAGGGCCAGACCCATGCGAGCCAAGGGCATCAGCTACGACACCGGCTTCGTCCGCGAGGGAAGGATCTCCCGTCCGCGCTTCGAGCCGGACGTGGTGTGGCGCGAGCTGAGCATCATCCGCGACGACCTGCACTGCACCGCCGTCCGCGTCGTCGGCGGCGATCCCCGCCGCCTGGAGGAGGCCGCGGCGTACGCCGCCGACCTCGGCCTCGAGGTCTGGTTCTCGCCGTACCCGCTGGAACTGACGCCGGAGGAGACCCTGGCGCTGTTCGCCGACTGCGCCGAACGGGCCGAGCGGATCCGGCTGCGCGGTGCCGAGGTCGTGTTCGTCGCGGGCGCCGAGCTGAGCCTGATGAACAAGGGCTTCCTGCCCGGCGGCACTCAGGAGGAGCGCCTCGGACGGCTGCTGCGCGAGGCGGACCCGGACCGCCGGCGGGAGCTCGCCGGCGAGCTGTCCGCACGCGTGAACGACTTCCTCGTGCGCGCCGCGGCGCTCGTCCGCGAGCGGTTCGGCGGCAAGATCACCTACGCCTCCGTCCCGCTGGAGCGCGTCGACTGGTCGCCGTTCGACATCGTCGGCGTCGATCTCTACCGGTCGGCCGAGCTGGCCGGCCGTTTCGACGCGGGCGTCCGCGCGCTCGTCGCCCAGGGGAAACCGGTCGCGATCACCGAGTTCGGCACCGCCGCCTACCGCGGCGCGGGCGACCGGGGCGGGCGCTGCATGGAGATCGTCGAGTACGGCGAGGGCGGCGTCCCGATCCGGCTGGACGGCGTCTACGCGCGCGACGAGGCCGGTCAGGCCGCCTACCTCCGTGAGCTGCTGGAGATCTTCGACGCCGCGGGCGTCGACAGCGCCTTCGTGTTCCTCTTCGCGCTCGGCAACTTCCCGCACCGCCCCGGCGGCGACCCCGCCGAGGACCTCGACCTGGCGAGCCCCGGGATCGTGAAGGTCCTCGACGACGGCCACGGGAGCGCCTACCCGGACATGACCTGGGAGCCCAAGGCCGCCTTCGCCGCGCTGGCCGAGTGCTACCGCGGCTGACCACATCACGGCGTCTTCACACGACAAGGAGCGAACTCATGGACACCACCACGGCCGCCGCGAGCGGTCACTTCCTCCTGGGCGGCGACCTGCGGGTCAACCGCCTCGGCTTCGGCGCGATGCGGCTCGCCCTCGGCGGCTCCGCGCGCACCCGCGAGGCGGGCGTCGCCGTGCTGCGCCGCGCCGTGGAGCTGGGGGTGAACCACATCGACACCGCGGGCTTCTACGGGTTCGGGGACCTGCACGCGCACGAGCTGATCCGGGAGGCGTTGTCGCCCTACCCGGACGACCTGGTGATCGCCACCAAGGTGGGCCCGCTCCTGGAGGGCGGCGTGGTGCCGACCGGCCAGGCCCGCCCCGATCAATTGCGCGGCCTGGTGGAGGACGACCTGCGCCGCCTCGGCCGCGACCACCTCGACCTGGTCTATCTGCGGGTGGGCGGCATGGGCCCGGCGGGCGGCGAGCCGATCGGCGAGCGATTCGCCGTGCTCGCGGAGCTGCGCCGCGAAGGGCTGATCCGCCACCTCGGCGTCAGCAACGTCGACGCCGCCCAGCTCGCCGAGGCGCGGTCCATCGCCCCGGTCGCCGCGGTCCAGAACCATTTCCACGTCCACCACACGGGCGACCGCGACGTCCTGGCGACGTGTGAGCGGGAGGGCATCGCCTACGTCCCCTACTTCCCGCTCGGCGGCGGACCGCAGCGGATCGACCACGCCCGTCTCGCGGACGTCGCCGCCCGCCACGGGGCGACCACCGCGCAGATCGCCCTGGCCTGGCTGCTGGCGACGTCGCCGGTGACGCTGCCCATCCCCGGAACCGGCTCGCTCGACCATCTGACCGAGAACGTCGGCGCGGCGGCCATCCGCCTCACCGACGGCGACCTCGCCGAGCTGGGCTGACGCGCACCGGCAGGCAGCCGCTCAGGCGAGCGCGGCCGCCCATCGGGCGGGCGTGAGGCCGTAGGCCCGTTTGAACATGCGCGACATGTGGGCCTGGTCGGCGAAGCCGGCGAGCTGGGCCGCCTCGGCAGGCGGCACGCCGTCGCGCAGCAGCCGCCGGACCCGGTCGAGCTGCCGCATGGTGCGAAAGCGGGTCGGGCTCGTGCCGTACGCGGCGCGGAACTGGCGCGCGATCGTCCACCGGTCCAGGCCCGAGACCTGTTCGAGCTCCGCGAGCGTGTGCCTGACCGCCGGGTCGCCGGCGATCAGGTCGCGCACGCGGCTCAACGCCTCGATCGCCAGCGGAGCCCGCCCGCCCGGACGCATGAAGCTCCGGGCGGGGGCGTTACGGGAGCCGGAGTGGCGCACGAGCATGCGGACCACCCGCAGCGTGAGCGTCAGCCGTTCCATCTCGTCCAGCGGCTCGTCGATGTCGCGCAGCCACGCGGCGAGCGCGGGGTCGGCGTCGCGCCGCGAGATCACGGGATCGGCGACGAACGGCAGCGGCGCCCCGCCGAGCGCCTCCTGCACCAGGGAGGGGTCGAGGTAGATGATCCGGTAGCCGAATCCCTCGTCGGTGCCCGCCACGCCGTCGTGCGGCTCGTCGGGGTGCAGGACGTGCCACTCCCCCGGCAGGCAGTGCCGCTGCTCCCCGCGGTAGCGGAACGTCTGCACGCCCCGCAGCGTCACGCCGATCGCGTACGTGTCGTGGCGGTGCGTGGCGAACCCCTCGCCGGTGAGCGAGGCCTCCAGCCGCTCGATGCCCGCCGCGCCGCGGCCGAACCGCAGCCGGTGGCCGGGCAGGGTCCCGCCGTCCGGCAGATGCCGGCGCAGTCCCGCGCCGCCGTCCGGTGAGTCGTGCCGCACGCGCCGAGACTACAGGCGTTCTCGGAGCTCGCGCGCGGCGGGTAACGACCGGCGTGGTCAGCCGATGCGGATCGGGAGCGTGCGCGGTCCCCGCACCTGGCCGGGGGCCCAGGTCACGGCCGAGGGGTCGGCGAGGCTGAACACGGGCACCCGCTCCAGCCAGACCTCCAGGGCGACCCGCAGCTCCATGCGGGCCAGGTGGGAGCCGACGCAGCGGTGGATGCCGAGCCCGAACGCCACGTGCCGGTTGACCTCGCGGTCGATGATCACCTCGTCGGCCCGGTCGAACTGCGCGGGGTCGCGGTTGGCGGCCGGGAACGACAGCAGGATCCAGTCGTCGGCCTTCATGTCCACGCCGCGCCAGTGCATGTCCTCCTTGACCAGCCGGGCCATCGTGACCGGCGCGTACGCCCGGAGGAACTCCTCCATCGCGGTCGGCAGCAGCTCCGGCTCGGCGACCAGGCGCTCGCGGTCGGCGGGAGTCTTCGCCAGGTGCCACAGCGAGGCGCCGATCGCGCTCCACGTCGTGTCGATGCCGGCGATGAGCAGCAGGGCGATCGTGCCGGCGACATGCGTGGGCTCGAGCTTGCGGCCGTAGAGCTCGGCGTCGATCAGGTAGGTGGTGAGGTCGTCGCGGGGATTGGCGACGTGGTCGCGGATCTGGACGTACAGGTAGTCGAACAGCTCGTCCATGCGCGCGAGCCGCTCCTCCGGAGGCCGGTTGACGCTCTCCAGAGCGCTCTCCACGAACCTGCGGAACCGCGGCCCGTCCTCCGGCGGGAAGCCCAGCATGTCGGAGATGACCCGCATCGGGATGTGCTGGGCGTAGTCGCGCGCGGCGTCCACGATCTCGGCGCCTTGGAACGCGTCAATGAGTGAGTGGCAAAACGCCCTGGTCGCCGCCTCCCGTTTCGCCACCGCCTTCTTGGTGAAGGCCGGGAGCAGCAGCTTGCGCGCGTCGTGGTGGAACGGCGGGTCGGAGGAGATCGGCGGGACGGAGCCCACCGGCGCGATCTCCCGGGGCGGCCGGTAGTTGCCCATGATGATCGACCGGGAGGAGAAGTGCTCGGTGTCGTAGGCGATCGCCGCGACGTCCTCGTATCGCGTCGGCAGCCATCCGCCGCCGAACCTGTCGGTGTGCGCGATGGGGCAGCGCACCCGCAGGTCGTCCTGGATGGGGTACGGATCGGCGGCCCACTCGGGCTCCAGGTGGGAGAAGTCGGTCGCCCAGTCCGAGACCGGCCCGGTGATGATCTCGTTGCGGACGCCCGCGGGGGGCTCCTCACGGAAGTCGCGGACGAAACGATCGTCGACGGCCATCGTCAAGCCTCCCGGTCGAGGACGACGGCCTTCTCCGGGCAGTTGGCGGCGGCGAGCCGGGCCGCGCGCTCCTCGCCCGGCGGTACGACGCCGTCGCCGACGACCTGCCCGTAACCCTCGTCGTCCTCGGTGAACAGGCCGGGCGCGAGGTCGTAGCAGCGGCCGTGTCCCTGGCAGCGCCCTGGATCTATCTGCGCTTTCACTGGTGCTTCTCCTTCGTCGGAGTGGCGTCCGTGTGGTGGCGTCGCGTGGAGCGGCGTGCGCGGTGCGGCGGGCGGGGCGATGGCGGCGACGAGGCGGGTGAGCAGGGCGCTCCACTCCTCGTCGCCGACCGCGTGCAGGTCCGGGGTGACGAGCGCGCTCCCGATCGCGAGCAGGAGGCAGAGGTGGGCGACGGCGTCGGGCGACACGGCGGAGTCGATCTCACCGTCGCGCTGGGCGGCGCGCACGAGCCCGGCGAGCAACTCCGCCCGTTCGCCGAGGTAGCCGTGCATCGGCCCGGCCACGTCCTCGTCGCGGCGCGCCACGACGAGCGCCTCGGCGATCAAGGAGCCGCGGGCGTCGGGAGGGCGCGGAAGGCGCCGACCCACGGCGACGAGCAGGTCCGCGACCGGCCGGTCGGGATCGGCCGCCAGCAGGTCGGCCAGCAGCCGCGGCCCGTGGGCGCGCAGCGCGGCCACGATCAGCTCCGCCTTCGAGGCGAAGTGCGCGTAGAGCGCGCCGTTGCTCACCCCGGCCGCGGCGGCGATGTCGGCCACGCGCGTGCCGTCGTACCCGCGCCGCGCGAACACCTCGACGGCGGCGCGCAGCAACCGCTCCCGCGTCTCGGCGGCCGTGACACCCGCGATCCGCCCCATGCCGGAATTAAATGGTCGTTCATTTGATTGCGTCAAGGCTTCGAATGCGGCGGCCGCCCGGAAAACGCCGCGGACCGCTTTCGCCGCCCGCTCTCGCCGCGCGAGCGGGCCGAGTTCGGGCACGCGGCGGGGCAGGCGGACCGGTTTTCGCCCTACTGTGCGGGGTACGGCCTTTCACACCGATACAGGCGGACAGGTGAGCCCGGAACGCATCGACGCCCGGGCAGTCGTCAACAAAAGCGGGCGCGGCGTGCCGTGCGTCCTCGCACGCGTCCGCCTTACCGATCGGGTTTGAGGGTAGCCATGAAAGCCGTGGTTTACGAAGGCCCCCGGCGGGTCAGCGTCACCACCGTGCCGGACGCCCGGATCGAGCGGCACACCGACGTGCTCGTCCGCGTCACCACGTCCAACATCTGCGGCTCCGACCTGCACATGTACGAGGGCAGGACCACCTTCGAGCCGGGCCGGGTCCTCGGGCACGAGAACCTCGGCGAGGTCGTCGAGGTCGGGGACGCCGTCGACCGGGTCAAGGTCGGCGACATGGTGTGCCTGCCGTTCAACATCTCGTGCGGCTTCTGCGCCAACTGCGAGAAGGGCCTGACCGCCTTCTGCCTCACCACCAACCCCGCACCGGGCCTGGCCGGCGCGGCGTACGGCTTCGCCGACATGGGCCCGTACAACGGAGGCCAGGCCGAGCTGCTGCGCGTGCCGTACGGGGATTTCAACTGCCTGGTGCTGCCGGAGGACGCGCGGGAACGGCAGACCGACTACGTCATGCTGGCCGACGTGTGGCCCACCGGCTGGCACGCGACCGTGCTCGCCTGCGTGCAGCCGGGCGACACCGTCGTGGTCTACGGCGCGGGCCCGGTGGGGCTGATGGCCGCCTACTCCGCCCTGCTCAGGAACGCCAGCGGCGTGATGGTCATCGACCACCATCCGGACCGGCTGGCCAAGGCGGAGGAGATCGGCGCGATCACGATCGACGACTCCGAGGCGTCCCCGGTCGAGCAGGTCCTCGAGCTGACCCAGGGGATGGGCGCGGACCGGGGCTGCGAGTGCGTGGGCTTCCAGGCGCACGACACCGAGGGCGCGGAGCGGCCCAACATGACGCTCAACAACCTGGTCAAATCGGTGAAGTTCACCGGGACCATCGCCGTCGTCGGCCTGTTCGTTCCCCGCGACCCTCGCGGCGGGGACACCCTGTACAAACAGGGAGAGGTGGCCATCGACTACGGGACCTTCTGGTCCAAGGGCCAGACGATGAGCACCGGCCAGTGCAACGTCAAGAACTACAACCGCCAGTTGTGCGCCCTCATCCACGAGGCCGGCGCCCGGCCGTCCTGGATCGTCTCGCACGAGCTGGACCTCGACGACGCGCCCGAGGCGTACGCGCACTTCGACGCGCGGGAAGAGGGCTGGACCAAGGTGGTGCTCCACCCGAACAAGCTCGGCTGACGGCCAGCGCCCGCCCGTCGCAGGGCAGCCCGCCGGTGACGGGCCACTCCTCTGCGAAGCGCGACGTCGCGCCGAAGTCGAACGGGCCCTGTGCCGTCAGCGTGAAGCCATGCCTGGTCAGGAGCCCCCGGGCACCCGAGCCGGACCGGTGACCGGCGCACACGTGCGGCCGTGATGTTTGGGGGGCGTGCGGCCGTAATGTGGGGGTAAAGCCGCGGCCGGACGGGCGCCCGGCAACGACCAGGAAGGGACGGGCGCGTGCTCACCGTCTGTGTGGCCCCGGCGGACCACCCGCTGATCGTCGAGTCGGTGCGCGCCGCCGGCGGCCAGGTCGTCGCAGATCCGCGCCGGGCGGAGGCGCTGATCTGGACCGACCCGCGGCCGGACGGCGTGCGGGACTATCTGACGCCGAGCGTGCGCTGGGTCCAGCTGCCCTCCGCGGGCGTCGAACGGTGGACCCGGGAAGGGATCATCGACTCCGCACGGGTGTGGTGCTCGGCGGCGGGAGCCTACGCCCCGCAGGTCGCCGAGCACGCCGTCGCCCTGCTGCTGGCCGGGGTGCACGGGCTGCCCGCCGCCGCCAGGAGCCGTACGTGGCGGCGCTACCAGCCGGGGACGCTGCGCGGGAGCGTGGTGGCCGTCGTCGGCGCGGGCGGGATCGGCCGGGCGGTCATCCCCGCGCTGCGCGCCCTGGGCGCGAGCGTCCTCGCGGTCAACCGCTCGGGCGAGCCCGTCGAGGGCGCGGCCGAGACCGTCCCGTACGAGGGGCTGGCCGGCGTGTGGCCACGCGCCGACCACGTCATCCTGGCCGCGCCCGCCACCCCGCAGACGTACCGGATGGTCGGGCGGGACGAGCTGCGCGCCCTGGGCCCGCACGGGTGGCTGGTCAACGTGGCCAGGGGTGAGCTGGTCGACACCGACGCCCTGCTCGCCGCGGTGCGCGCCGGGGAGATCGGCGGCGCCGCCCTCGACGTCACCGACCCCGAGCCGCTGCCGGACGGGCACGGCCTGTGGGCCGAGCCGAACGTGCTGATCACCTCGCACAGCGCCAACCCGCAGGCCCGGCTCGCCGAGAGCCTCGCCGAGCGGGTGCGGGAGAACGTCGCCCGCTACCTGCGCGGAGAGCCGCTGCTGGGCCGGATCGACCTAGCCCGGGGCTACTGACTCGGCAGCCCGTACGGCCTGCACGGTATGACACCGCTTGCGCACTTTCCACCCGGACCATCCATCATGTCGGCGACCACCACTCATTCCCGAAGGAGTACCGGCGACGAGCACGACGAATGTCCACGAAACGGTCGCGGACGGCTTCGAGCGGGCGCGCGAGGAGTCCTCCGCGGTGGTGACCGAGCAGAACGGTGACGTAGGCGCGCAGCCGGCCGCCTACGTGCACGGCCGCCGGGTAGTCGATTTGCGGGCAGGGGACGAGGTGACCGGCGCTGTTCTCCTCAATGGCATCGAGGAGAGCCGTTGTCGCTTTTCAGTCCGGCCGCGTCTCTCATGCTCGATCACGGCCTCGAGCCAGGGACTCGATGTATTTACGGACGCTTGGAGATGTCGCCGTCCTGCGTGCGGCGTGGGTAAGGCCGGGGTCCGAACCATGGGCGGGCCAGAAACATATCTTCCACTCTTCCGCCCCCCTTGGCGGGAGTTCCTCGTCAGTCCAACTCCATCCGGCCCCAGGGCGAGTGCTTGCTTTCACTGCCCATTCACCCTTGTCTCTGCGGAGGTCCAGCGGTAGAGGAGGAGGCTCGCTTCCAGACAGTTCTGTAAGGTAAACCAGACCCGAACTCGAATAGAACAATGTCGTTTTACTCTTGGTCCATCGGGTGTCGTCTTGGGGAGGCGGGCCGTCCCATAACTCCAAAGTGACCTCGGCATCATGCCAGGGCACACTGCTCCAGAAGACGGCCCAGTTCAGGGTCGCTTCGAACCAGGATGACGCGGGAAGACGGGCTGCGATCTCCTCCAGCGAAGGCCAGCCGGGCGGCTCGTCCATCACCCCGTCCTGATCCCGCAGGAGGAATTGACTCCGCTCTACCGTGATCAGCCCATGAAGCTGGTCGACAAGTTGAGACATCCTCTTTCTCCTGACTTAGCGGCACAACGAGCGATGTGCGGCCCCCAGCGGAGGCCGCACATTGCTCCAGGCTACGCCGACACGTGCCCATTCGATCGGAAGCTAGGGGTTGATCCGCTTCCCGGTCTTGTCGTACAGCCGGATGAAGAACGCGTCGCCGTCCAACATGCGATCGTAGGCATAGTAGTAGAGGACGCCGCCTTGTGCGCGACCACCCCACTTACCGTTCTCATCCTCAGGGATCGGCTTGACGGAGTAGTTGACTCCCCGAGGCTTGTAGTCGCGTACGTCCTTCGGTGGATTTTCCTGCCACCATACCCACGCGCCTTCATAAGTTGACGCGAAGGGAAATTCATCGCATTCCAACCCTTGGGTCACCCACGGGAACGAGGGAGGGTTCTTGCCGTTCCAGCTAGGGTAATACGACCATCGGCAGGCGGATTGCGAACGCCCTCTGTTCCGACTCTTACGTTTACCGTCGGGTTCGTAGAGTCGATGAATGGGGTTATCCTTGCTGAAGCCCGGAATGTTCTTCGGCGTAGTTCTTGGGAGGTCTGGGGGCCATGCGTTGACATGGTCATTGGCATTGGGATGGGTGGAGTTCGGCGACAGGTAGGCCGCGGAGATGTGCGAGTACGCGTTGGGATACAGGGCCTCTTTAAGGGCAATCGACGGCATTTCGTGATCGAAGATGCATCCCTGTTGATAGCCGACATATATAGCCGAGTCGCATCGGATGCTCTGCTCGGGGTGTTTTTGCGTCTCTCTGATTCCGGTGAGACCGGCGAGCGCGATAGTCGTCCTCGTCGTGCAGGTACCGATCAGTTCTGGGTTGTCGGGTCCCGCCGAGGCCGCGTCGACATACGAATCGAACTTGAAGGATACGGTTCTGTCGTCCCAGTAGTCCGCGTTGCCCGTGTAGGACGTCCTTGTGGATCCAGAGGCAATGCCCCGACACGCATTTGCATTCGGGTATCCAGTCCCCGTCATCCCGATGGTGAAATTCGCGGTCTTGAATATCTCACCATCCGTCACGATCGCGTCGTCCACCCACAGGTCGAATTCTATGGTTCGACTTCCCTGATAGGTGCGACCGATCAATATCATCGGAAACCAGACCGCATCTGTATACTCAGGATCGCCCCAGATATTCTTTTTAACCCTTCCATACTTGTCGTACTTGAACTTCACCAGACCCGCCATGTACGTCACACAGTAGGAGAAGCGGTTCCTGGTGTATCCCTTCTTGTTCATCAGTACTTTGTTGACATATCCGTACGCGCTTCGGCCGTTCGCCTTGCAGTCGTCGTTGTCCTTGATCCTGTCGTATTTGAAATTACTCGCCGAATATGTCGCCGCGAGAGCGCCCAACCTTGCTTGTTCCGTCGATCCAGCGCCGAAGCCGGAGGTGTCGATTGCGAAAGACTCCCAGTCACTCCACCCGCCGCTGACTCCTGCGGCTGTGACTCGAGCTCTCCAGCGGACTTCCCATCCGTCTTTAAGCACTCCCTTGGGTACCTGCACCATTCCAACAGTCCCACTGGAACTGCTCCTGGCACTGCCGGACCAAATCAATCCCGTGCCTTGCGATCGCCCCTTGGGGTCATGGGCGATCTCGACCTCCACAGTGGAGGGACGCTTCTTGGGGCTGGATGCCTTGACCATGAGTTGCGGCGTCGTCGATGTGACGACCGCACCGTCCTTGCTCTTCACCGATCGTGTCCACATCTTGGCGACTGATGGCTTGGCATCTCGCGCTGCCCTAGTCGCTGCGGACTGTTGCCCGTTCTGCAGCCATAGAGATCCGACGCTGAACAACCATCCGTAGGGATCGGTCATAGTGTTTCCGGCGGCGTCTTTGACCTCGCTCACTTCTGCCCAGTAGATGGAGTCCAGCGGCACGCCGGGAGTGAAGGTGAGCACCGTATTGTTATCACTCATGGACACGGTGCCCGGAACGTCCGTCTCGGTGAAGATGTCCAGTAGGTAAAACTGGGCGTCGGTTACCGGCTCGCTGAAGGTCACCTTCACCTTGGTGTTGGCGGGTACATTCTCAGCCTCATCCTCCGGTTGCACTCGTATCACCGTCGGCGGGACGGTATCCGGCCCAGCCGTCGGTGTCGCCGTGGGGGTGGGACTGGCCCCTGCGCCATTCACATACGTTACTTTCAGAACCGGCGGATGAGAGGTGCCTACCCCGCTAGCCTCCGATGATTCGAAGCCTCTGTCGTAGATGGGAGCGGAAGCAGACTCGTCAGCACCGCGGAGCAGCAGGCCGTAATTCGCCTGACCTGACGCCCACGCCCGCACAATACCGGTCACCGACCAGCTCCAGGCGACGTCGCTCGGTGCCCATTCATCGTCCGTGCATTCGAGGGAGTCCTTGGCGACCGCTTCGTCGATATTTGTCGTGGACGGTTGGTTGCCCCACCTAAGGGTCGCGACGTTCCAAGGCGCAGTGATTCGCTGCACCTTGATTCCCGAGTTGCCATCGCCACACCCGTATGAGGATTCGGGGGAGTTCCAGAGCTCTAGTTTCGCCTCCGTGATCGTCTTACCGAGCAGGACGGATGTGTCAAAGGTCAGGTAGGACCGCTCGATTGTCCTTTGGGTGCTGTAGCCGTACGCACCAACCCAAAGGGTCTCCTCGTCAGGGCCGGACCATCCCTCATTGTCGAGCCACGTGTCCGTCCGCACCGGCAAGGAAATCGTGGTCGAAGTTGGTGGGGGTGTCGGGCTGGGGCTGGGCGTTGGACTGGTCGGCGGGTGTGTCGGGCTGGGGCTGGGCGTCGGGCTTGACTCGGTCTGTCCTGTGGTGAAGGACCAGGTGTACGGCGACATCGTGGCGTCCATGACGTTTCTGGCGCCGTTCACCTCTGCTGTATAGGTGGTGTCCCGGGCGAGCGCCTGATCAGGAGTGAACACCAGACGGGTGTCTCCGGGCTCTAGGACCGCACTGCCGGCTACAGCCGCGCCCTGAGCATCCTTGATGGTGATGTCTTCCCCTACAACGGGCTCACTGAACGTCACCTTGATCTGGGCGTTCGTTCCGACGCCTGTCTGGCCGGCTGTAGGTTCTGTCGATACTACCGAAGGGGGTGTGGGCGACGCTGTGGGTCTTGGGCCTTCCAGGAATTCATCGACCTCTTCAGGGGTTAGCCCATCTGGAATGGTCATGACCTCTGGCTGGGTCTCAGTGTACCCATCCCCTTCGAGAGCTGCAGCGTCCATCTGCTCCCGCGGCACTGCTGGCGGATTCTGAAATGGAACGGAAGCCAGTCCCTCTTCCACAATGTCCGAGACCGAATTGTTGGAAGGGGACATTCCCCAAACCGCGACGATCTCTTCACGAGCTGGGGTGTATTCCACCATGAGGGTGGGCGGGTGCCGATAGCCCGGGTATGGGTTACCACCGCCATACTCGCTGGAGTAGTACTGGCGCCAGTTGGTCGTCGCCGTCTCGTTGACAGCTCTCAGTACCATTCCGTAGTTGGTCTGGCCATTTTCGATCCAAGCACGGGCCATGGTGGTCACCTGATGCCACAGCGCCTCATCCTTGGCACACCACGTGCCGGAGGCGTCATAGTTGTAACCAGCCTTGTTGGGACCCTCAGTCTCGCTGGCCCTGGTAGGTTGCTCGTCCCAGGTCACCCAGCCTTCACTCCACTCAGAGGTGACCCGCTGCACGACGATGCCCGACCCCAGCGATTCACCGCACAGCGCTCCGTTGGGGCCACCAGACTTGTAGTTCCAAATGATCAGGTCCGCGTCGACGACCGTGGCGCCCCACAGTTCCTCGGTGTCGAACTTGAGGTACACACGAGCGATGTCCGCACTGGTTTGGGTGGTACCCGCGCGCAGCCACCCGTCCGCGCCGTGATTGCTGTAGGGCTCGTTCTTGCTGACCCAGGAGTCGGCAGGCTTGCCCCCGCCGAACCACTCGGAGGAGGCGGCGATTGTCACCGGGTAGGTCACCGCCGGGTCGGCCAGGAACTCGGCATCCGGGGTGAACACTAGTTCCGAGGTCGTGCCGGAGGTCTCCACGTGCGCATCGACCCGGGAGCTTCTGCCCTGCTCTGGCGAGGCCTCCACCTTGGCGTCCATCGCGGTCAGGACGACCGGCGCCGCGACCGCCTTGCCCTCGATGTCCTTCAGCTGCGGCAGCCCCTGCGGGCCCTTACCGAACTTCGTGCCCGCAGGGAGGGTGAGAGGTAGCCGCACCGTCACCGGGCCGTCTGGCTTGCGCCGGAAGACCACCTGGGAGATGAAACCGTCGCCCTGAGCGATTACCACCAGGTCTGCCCCCGGGGCGACAGCATCGGGGTAGGTGATCGTGCTGCCGGAAAGCTTCGGTTCTGGTAGCGCCCGGGTCACTTTTAGGCCGGTGGTGCCTTTCTCCCCCTTCGCTGACACCAAGTGCTTGGCTCCGCGCCCGCCAAAGGTCAGCGGGGACTTGACCCGCGCTGCCTGCAACTTGCCGTCGCGTTCCACGATCTTGGTGTCGATCGGCTCCCAGGCGCCGCTGGCCGGATTCTTTAACTGTATGGGCCGGGTGGACAACTCGGCGCGCAGATGCTTGCCATCGGGCTGCGCCCAGACCTTCATCTTCTCGGTGAAGCGGGACGGGACCTCGACGGGTCTACCAGACTTAGCCGCCTTCTCCCAGGCGGCCTCCAGGTCCGGATCTGGTGCGGCTTTCGGTGATGTTGTCGATGCGGCGTTCGAAGCTGGGGCGGGTGGTGTGGAAGCCTGAGCGACCGCGGGAGCGCTCATGAGCGAGAGCGGCAGCATCGCGGTCGCGATCAGGGCAGCACGGCGGCGCGTCCGGAACGATAAGCCGGACGCGTGTCGGCGTCTGTTCATTCACAACCTCTCGGACAGCTATGAACAAAACACCGCGATCATCACATTAAGTGAAGATATAAGTAAAGATCGTTTTGGTAATGGGACAGCTGTCCTCCGTCACAACAGCTCGGAGTAACGCCCGCCGACCATCAGGGACTTATGACGCGAGGCCTTAAGCGGGGCGGCAGCCAGTGGTGAGCCGTCGCTCGAGGGCGGCAGGTGAGGGCCTTGAGCATGGCGCGGCCGGAGACGCCGAAGATGTCGGAGGCGACGACGCCGAGTTTGATGTGGGCGTCTCCGAGGAGCTTTTCGACCCGGCCTGCGCGCCCAGCCGGGCCTTCCCAGCGGACCACTGGTCGCGGCGGGCGGCAGCAGGCTGAGCACGGCCGGGGCCGAGCTTGGTGGCGAGGAAGGGTTTGACCGGCCAGCCCCGAACAGCGCCAGATCGCGGTGCGGGCACGACAGCGGCCTCAGAGCGTGGCCATGAAGCTGCGGATGCGCTGGGCGAGGTCGCGGATGTGTCGGGTGGGACGTCGTCCCCGCGCAGGCGGGCGACGCCGAGGCGGTGCAGCCACCGCGGGCCGGCGGCGTAGCGGGCGACGACAACCGCGAGTGCGATCGGGCTACTGAGCCGCCGGGAACCGGGACGGACCGGCGCGGCCGACGTCGCTATCGTCGGCGCATGAAGGTTGGTCCCATCGCCGTCCCGGCCACGGCCGAGGAGGCGGAGACGATCCAGGACGCCCTGCGCCCCCGCCTGGACCTGACCGGCCCGGGTCCCCGTGACCCCGCACTGGTGGCGGGCGTGGACGTGGCGTACGCCGACGACCTGCTGGCCGCCGCGGTCGTGGTGCTCGACGGGGCGAGCATGGAGGTGGTCGAGCAGGTGACCGTGCCGGGACGGCCCGCCTTCGGCTACGTGCCCGGCCTGCTCGCCTTCCGCGAGCTGCCCAGCCTTGCCGAGGCGCTGGAGCGGCTCACCGTCACACCCGACCTGATCGTCTGCGACGGGTATGGCCTGGCGCATCCGCGGCGGTTCGGCCTCGCCTGCCACCTCGGGGTGCTCACCGGCCTGCCCACGATCGGCGTCGGCAAGACGGCCTTCGTCGGCTCCTTCGAGCCGCCCGGCCGGGAGCGCGGCTCGTGGAGCGACCTGCTCCTGGACGGCGAGGTGGTGGGGCGCGTGCTGCGCACCCGGGACGGCGTCAAGCCGGTCTTCGTCTCCGTCGGCCACCGCGTCGACCTGGAGACCGCCTGCCACAACGTGCTCGCCCTGACCCCGCGTCACCGGCTCCCCGAGACCACGCGCGCGGCCGACCGGCTGTCGCGCGCGGCGCTGAAGGCCGCCCTCGCCGCCTCCCCCTGACCAGCCGCCCCGGCGTCGTACGACCGGCCACCCCGCCACCGTCTGACCACTCCTCCCGGCGGTACGTCCCGGCCCCGTACTGACCCGGCCACCCCGCCACCGCCTAACTGGCCATCCCAGCCGGCCGCCGTGTGCCGTACGCGAACCCGAGGATGCTCCTATGGATGTCAAGCGGCGAGCTCGTGATCGCCTGTGGTGATGATTCGGTAGAGCTCTCGGGCGATGTAGCGTTTGAGACAGCGGATGATCTCTTTCTTGGACAGACCTTCTTTGGTGCGTCGTTCCATGTAAGCGCGGGTGCGGGGATCCCAGCGCAGGCGGCACAAGACCACCCGGTAGAGGGCGGCGTTGGCCTGCCGGTCACCCCCGCGGTTGAGCCGGTGCCGCGTGGTCTTGCCGGACGAGGCCGGGATGGGGGCGGCACCGCAGAGCATGGCGAAGGCGGCCTCCGAGCGCAGCCGGTCATGGTTTTCACCGGCGGTGACCAGCAACTGACCGGCGACGTCGGTCCCCACCCCGCTGGCGGCGACAAGCCGGGGATTGATCGCGGCCACCAGGGGCTGCAACAGTTCGTCCAAGCCGGCGATCTCGGCCGTCAGCTGCTGATGCCGGCGGGCCAGCGAGCGCAGGGCGATCTGGGCCGCGGTAGCCGGCGCGGCGGCGTCGCAGAGGTCGGGGCGCAGGCCGGCGCACGCGGCGACCAGCTTCGCGGCCGGCAGGCCACGCAGCCGCGCGCGCAACTCCTCGGGAGCGGTGACCGGCAACGCCTTGATCTGGCGCTGGACAGCGGCGCGCTGATCGATCGCCGACCGGCGCGCCACCCGCAGATTGCGCAGCGCCTCGATCCGGCCGTCACGCTGTTTGGGTGTGCCGGTGCGTTCCCCGGCCAGGGCCGCCTTGGCGGCGGCGATGGCGTCGATCGGGTCGGACTTTCCCTGGAACCGGCGAGCCTTACGATCGGGGCGATCAACCTCGGCCACGCACACCCCCCGCTCGCGAAGCAGCCGGGTCAGCCCGGCGCCGTAGGCACCGGTGCCCTCAACCCCGACCCTCACCAGATGTCCGAATCCCTGCATCCAGCTGAGCAGCGCCTGGTATCCGGCCGCGGTGGCGGGGAACTGCTCACTGCCCAGTACCCGCCCGACCATGTCGATGACGGCTGCGGTGTGGGTGTCGACGCCACCGGCGACCTCGATGATCGCCGTGTCTTGGGGTGTAATGGGGGTCATCGTCGTCCTGTCGTCTTGACCTGGGGCAGGGCGGCACGCACCAGCCGGGCGGACGGACAAGACAGTGATGGGGCCTCTGGCCAGGCTCCTATGAAGTCACAGGCCGCGTCCGGTGACGTGCACATGAGCGCCTCCCGGTCGAGGCCGACAGATCCCGTTGAGGACCCGAGGTCAGTCAGTCGGTGGGTCAAACCTCGCCGAGAGGCGCTCATCTACATCATCACTGTCAGTCGGGGCGGGCGGCGAGGTGGCGTTCCACCGTGGCGACCTTGGCGTCCATCCTGCCCTGCCCGGCACGGGCGTCGGCCTTGAGCACCAGGCTGACCCGG
Organism: Microbispora rosea subsp. aerata; assembly: GCF_014647835.1. Lineage (GTDB taxonomy): Bacteria > Actinomycetota > Actinomycetes > Streptosporangiales > Streptosporangiaceae > Microbispora > Microbispora aerata. The sequence goes on along the minus strand of NZ_BMPY01000021.1, from coordinate 92,626 downwards.
GAGCAGCGGGCCTCCACGGCGGCGACCGCGTCCTTCACGACGCCGAGCACCTCGTCCCAGGTCTCCCCCTCGATGGTGGTGAACATGGCGTCGGTGCGGTTGGGCAGCCCGGAGGCGCGGACCACGCGGACGGCCTCCGCCACCGCCTCGCCGACGTCCTCACCGGCGCCGATCGGCGTGACGCTGAACGCGACGAGAACCGACATGAGAACCCTCCCTCGAAGATCGAACTCCCGGGCCACGCTAACATCCGCCGCTCCGGTCACGCGGGGGTGACCGGCTGCCCCGCCCGGTGACGGGCGGCCGCACGGGCGTGCGCGCCGGCCAGGAGGTCGCGCACCCGCGCGGCGGTGGCCTCACCGGGGTTGAGCACGCAGACCCAGGATTGGGCGGCGTAGACAGGGTGCGGCAGGAGCCGGTCGAGCACGCGGTAGTCGAGCGCCTGATGATGGTCGGCGTGCGCGGCCGGCGGATAACCGAGCAGCTCCTCGAACACGGCCCGCCCGACCCCGATGTTGACCCGGAAGACACCGGGCCGGTTGAGGTCGGAGGCGGTGTCGAAGCCCTCGTAGTCCTTCACGACGATCGTGGCGAAGGGCCATTTCCGGTTCGCGGGGTCGTCGTCGGGGTCGTAGTAGAAGAAGGAGTCTCCCCAGGCCGCCTGCGGGGCGCCGTTGTCCTCACCGGCGGTGACGGCGACCACGCCCGGCAGCCCGGTCACGAATTCGATGACGTCGTTCTCGTTCATTCGAGGTCCTTTTCTCGGCGAATCTCCTCCTTCAAATTTCTCATTCAACTCCTTAGTGGGACTTTTCCGGAAAAAATCCCAGCTCGCGTGCCGTCAACCCTCAACTCGGAGATGAACCGTCTTGTCGTCCCCATCTCCAGGCTCGGGCGCGGTCCGGTGCGAGCCCGGTCCGATGCGGGACCCGAGCGGCGGTACGGCGCGAGCGCGAGCCGCACGGGCTCCGGGCGGCACGCTGGCCGGCGCCGGCGCGGCCGGCACCGCCGTCCTGCGCCTGCTGCTGGCGGCCGGCGCGCGGAAGGGCTGGTGCGAGGCTCGCGAGGCGCGGTCCGGTGCGAGCACAGTGCGGCGTGGGCCTCGGTCAGCTCCACAGGGTGGTACCGGTCAGTTCCGCGGACGCCGGGTCGGTCGGCTCCCGACGCCGTACCAGTCAGCTCCGCGGACGGCGTACCACCGCGACGGGGCAGTGCGCGTGATGCAGGACGGCACGGCTCACCGAGCCGAGCACCGCCGAGCCGACGGCGCCGTGCCCCCGCGATCCGACGACGAGCAGGTCGGCCTTCTCCCCCGCCTCCACCAGCGCGGGGACCGGGTGCGAGCAGACGGCCCGCATCTCCGCGCGGACGCCGGGATACCGGTCCCGCTGGCTGCGCAGCGCGCCCGCCACGTAGTCCTCCTGTGCCTTGCGCACCTCGTCGACGTCGTAGGCGATCTCGGGCGCGAAGGGATACACCGGAAGCTGCCATGCGTACAGGGCGAGCAGGCGGCAGTCGCGCAGCCGCGCCTCCTCGAACGCGTAGTCCAGGGCCGCGCCCGCCTCGTCGGAGCCGTCAATGCCGACGACGACCAGCCCGTGGGGCGGCGCCACTCCGGGACGCACCACGACGACGGGGACCTCCACCTGACCTGCCACGTGCATGCTGACCGAGCCGAGCAACATGCCGGCGAACCCGCCGTGCCCCCTGCTGCCGACCACGATCTCCGCCGCGTTCCCCGCTTCCTGGCGCAGCACACGGGACGGGTTGCCCTCGATCAGGGCGGTGGTCACATGGACGGCGGGATGGGTCTCCCGCACGGCCTGCCCGGCCTCCTCCAGGATTCGCCGACCGGCCCGGTCGAGCTGGTCCTCGACCATCGGGATGGGGTAACGCACGATCTCGTACGGCAGGCGGTCCACCGCGTGGACGATCCGCAGCGGCAGTCCCTTGCGTGCCGCGTCGCCCGCCGCCCACTCCACCGCGGCGGCCGCCGCACGTGAACCGTCGGTGCCCGCGATGACGACTCCGGTCACGGCTCCTCCTTCGGGTTCCGCCTCCATCCGACCGTCCGCGCCGCACCGGGGGCAGGGCCCCTGGTCCTCGCGGGGCGGGACCTTTCTCCTCCGGTGCCTGTCGGCGGAACGGAGAGGTCAGATCAGAGCCGGGACATCGTGAGGACGCCCACGTGGGCCGGCCGGCACGCGTACCCGTGTGTCGCGAACCGGCCGGAGGAGGGTCAGGAGCAGGCGAACCCGCTCGCTCCCGGCGAGGAGGGGCCGGACGCCTGGAAGCCGAAGCTCGCCGACGCGCCGGGCGCGAGGCTCGTCGCCCACGAGGGCGCGTTGGCCGTCCAGCGGGTGCCATCGGCGGTCACGGTCGCGCTCCAGCCGTTGACGAGGCTCACCCCGGACGGCATGTCCCAGGCGACCGTCCAGTTCTGCAGGGCCGTGGCGCCGGTGTTCTTGACCGTGACGTTCGCCGTGAACCCGCCCTGCCACGAGCTGGTCACCTCGTACGTCACCTGGCAGATCCCGGGGTTCGCCGACGGGGACGGGCTCGGGCTGGGCGAGGCCGAGGGGGAGGCGGAAGGAGACGCCGACGGCGAGGCGGAGGGCGACGCGGACGGCGACGCCGAGGGAGAGGCAGAGGGGGACGCGGACGGCGACGCGCTGGGCGTCGTCGTGGTGTAGCTCGCCTCGGTGTAGTCCGCGCCGCACTGCGACCCACAGGACGCGGGCAGGGAGAAGCTGTAGACCCGGCCGCCGTTCAACAGCTCGTCGGACGCGTCGCGCACCCGGATCTGGAACTGGGTCGCGCCCCGCGTGACCCCGCCGATGATGTACGACTGGCCCATGTCGGAGTTCATCCGGGCCTGCTGCCAGGCGCCGTCGGCGTAGTACTCCACCCCGTGGATGCCGTTGGGCAGGTGGGAGATCGCGATCGCGGGCCACCACGCCTGCGCGCCCTTGAGGAACCCGATCCTGATGTCGCCGCTGTAGTTGGGCGCGGGGACGAACGACCACGTGACGCGGCGGTTGTTCCAGTGGTTCGGAAGCATGTCCCCGACCGGTGCGCCGTCCTTGACGAACCGGTTGAGCGAGGGCTTCGACAGGTCGAGGTGATACGGGTCGTCGCGGCACCAGCCGTTGGCGTCGCCGCAGCTGTCGGCGACGAGCATGGTCAGCGTGGCCCCGCTGTAGGCGTCGGAGACCCACGAGCCGTTGCGGCAGAACGGCTGGCCGGGCGCGCCGTCGTTGACGCCCGTGCAGTAGTCGGAGATCGTCACCTGCACATACCGGCCGCAGTTGAGGCCGTTGTTCCACAGCCCGGCCTTGGACGCGTTCTCCCCGGTGAGCGGCCGGGGATAGAAGTTGTAGTCGCCGGGCGTGTCGTACACGTTGAGCGCGACGAAGTCCTGCGAGTCCAGCTCCGACTGCGGCAGGCCGCAGCCGCCGTACGGCGAGCCGAGAGCGTCGAAGTAGGTCGCGTTGCCGGTCACCGGCGCGGGCGGGTCGTCGACGGCCCCGGCCGGCGTCGCGGCGGGCCATGCGGCCACCAGCACCGCGGCCAGTGCGGCCGCCCAGACACGGCGACGGATGGAGGATGCGCGGCCGTTCATCGGGCCCCCTGCGCTGACAGTCCTGCTCGGAAACGCGGCGATCGTGGCGAGGACGTCACGACGTGGTCAAGCCGCCCACGCGAGCGGGCCCGGTGAGCTGCGCCGTCACCGGTGAGGGCCTGTAACTTTCAGCACCGGCCCAGGCCAGAGGCGTTCACGGCCCCGCATGTGCGCGCAAAACCCCGGGGTTCGCGTACGCATGGGCCGTAAGCCTTCACCCGCACGCGAGTCATGGCGCCGGCGAACGCGCAGAGCCGTGGCTTCTACGCGCGCGAGGCACGACTCTCAGGTGCACGCTGATTCCGAGGGGCGGGACGTGGGCCTCTTGTGTGCGCGCAGGGCCGTGGCGCGCGACGGCGGAGAGGTCGGTGAGGAGGGCCGCGCCGAGCGCGTCGTCCGGGCCCGCACCTCCCGCGAGATCACCCGCCTGGCCCTCGCCGATCCCCCCAGGGCGGCGGCCCCGGGCGCGCCGCGGCGTGGGACGCGGGGGTGCCGCCCGGCCGCGTGGTCCTCGGGTGGCCGTCAGCGCGACTCGTACAGGCGCGCCAGGTCGCTTTCCATCTTGGCGATGACCCGCTGATACCCCTCCCAGCCGTACAGCCGGAACAGCTCGGCCTTCATGCGGAGCGTCTCCTCCTGCACCGCCTCGGGACCCTGGCGGCGTATGGCGTCGAGCGCGAGACGCGCCTGCCTTTCCCGGTCGGTGATTCCGCCGAGATCCTCGCGTCTCATCTCAGGAGTAGGCATGGGGCTCTGCCCTCCGGGTCTGGACGAACGGTGCCTACACCTGACGCGCCTCGGCCGTGGAAGGTTGACGGCCGAGAGAAAAACTTTCGGACGAACTCGTACCGGCCAGTAGCGTCCTCCGCGCACCGCCGGGAGATCGCCCGGCGACGCTGTTCGCCGCGTCCGCGTGAGTGGCCGGCCTCCAGCGCGATCGCCGCTCAGCCGTCGCTGTAGGTGTCGACGCCGAGCTTGACCGCGACCGCGAGCCCGCAGACGGCCGCGGCGAAGCGCAGCGTCTGGCCGGGCAGGCGGCGCGCGATCGCCGGGCCGAGCCAGCCGCCCGCGAGGAACCCCACGGCCAGCGGGCCCACCGCCGCCCAGTCCACCGGTCCGAACACGGCGAACCCGACGGCCGCGACGGCGTTGGCGAGCGCCGCGAGAACGTTCTTGACCGCGTTGACGCCCGCCGCCGGCCGGTCGAGCGCCGCCGCGAGCACGGCGAACATGATGATCCCGCCGGCGGCGCCGAAGTAGCCCGTGTAGACGGCGACGCAGAAGACGCCCACGCGCAGCGCCAGGCCGTTCTCCCCGCCGAGGCTCACCCGCCCGGGACGCTGCGGGCGCAGCAACAGCAGCAGCGAGGCGCCCGCGATCAACCACGGAGCGACCATCTCGAACGTCCGCGACGGCGTGACCAGCAGCAACCCGGCGCCGGTCGCGCCGCCCAGGGCGGCGGCGACGCCGAGGCGGCCGAGCAGACGCCCCTGGTTGGCGAGCTCGGGCCGCGATCCGGCGGCCGCCCCCACGCCGGTGAACAGCAGCGCGACCGTGTTGGTGACGTTCGCGGCCAGCGGCGGCAGTCCGAAGGCCAGCAGCGCGGGGTACGACACGACCGAGGCCAGGCTCACGACCGTGCTGACAACTCCGGCGAACAGCCCGATCGCGACCAGCCCCAGCACGTCCACAAGCACAAGGGCACCCAACCATACGGACTTCGGACGGCCGCGGCCGCCCTCCCCCTCCCCGCGCCCCGGCGGCGTGCCCGGCCATCAGGACGCGGGGAAGCGCAGCACCCAGCGGCGCTGCCAGGGCGTCTCCACGGCCCGCGGGTGATATTCGGCCCGGGCCCAGGCGACGGCCCGCTCGGCCGGCAGGCCCGACAGGATCGCCAGGCACGCGATCACGGTGCCGGTCCGGCCGACTCCCCCGCCGCAGGCGACCTCGACCCGGCGGCCGGCGCGCGCGTGCTCGTGCAGCGCCCGGATGCGGCCGATCGCGTGCTCCCGGTCGCGGGGCAGCAGGAAATCGGGCCAGTCGATCCACTCGTGCGGCCAGGTGAGGCCGTGCTCGTGCGCGCGCCTGAGCCGCCGGCCGCCCAGGTAGAGGCCGTAGTCGGGCGGGCCGCCCGGCGGCGAGGGACGCCTCAGGCCGCGACCCCGCACGCGGGTGCCGTCGGGCAGCCGGATGGCGCCGGGAAGATCGTCGATGGCCATGCCCTCATCGTGCCCGTGCCGCGCCGCCGTCGCAGCCGATTTCCGGCCGCGCGGGTCCGGCCCGCCAGCGAAATCGGAGAGCGCTCTCCACCCCATGCTATAAATGGCTGCATGAGCACCGATCTCCCGCCTGCGTCGGGAGCGCCCACGCTGGAGGACGTGGCCCGCGTGGCGGGAGTGTCCCGGGCGACCGTCTCCAGGGTGATCAACGGCATCCGCAACGTCGCGCCGGAGATCCAGGAGGCGGTGCACCGGGCCATCGCGGCCACCGGATATGTGCCGAACCGCGCCGCCAGGTCCCTCGTCACCCGCCGTACGGGATCGGTCGCGCTGGTCGTGTCGGGCGCGGGCGACGCGAAGGGCGGCGAGCCGTTCGAGACCCGCGTCTTCGCCGACCCGTTCTTCGGCCGGGTGGCCGGCGGTGTGGTGGGCTACCTGCGGCCCCGGAGCATCCATCCGGTGCTGATGCTGGCTGACTCGGCGCAGACCCGCGACGACGTCGTGTCGTTCCTCCGGCAGGGCAGCGCCGACGGCGCCCTGGTCGTCTCGACGCACGGCGAGGACCCGCTGCCGAAGCTGCTGGTGGACGCCGGGCTGCCCGCCGTGCTGTGGGCGCGGCCCGCCCGGCCGATCCCGATCAGCTACGTCGACCTCGCCCACCGGGCCGGCGCGGCGCTGGCGGCCGACCATCTGGTGGCGCGCGGCTGCCGGCGCGTGGCCACGATCAGCGGGCCGTTCGACGTGCCCGCGGCCCAGGACCGGCTGTCGGGGTTCCAGGAGGCGATGGCCCGCCACGGCCACCCGTACGTGCCGGCGGTGGAGGGCGACTTCATGCCCGCGAGCGGGGAGGCCGGCATGCACCGGCTCATGAAGGAGCACCCGGACATCGACGGCGTCTTCGTCGCCAACGACCTCATGGCGCAGGGCGCGCTGCTCGCGCTGCGCGACCTGGGCCGTCGGGTGCCCGAGGACGTCGCGGTGATCGGCTTCGACGACAGCCCCGCGGTGGCCTGCCGCCCGCCGCTGACGACCGTGCGCCAGCCGATGGAGGACATGGCGGCCGAGATGGCCCGCCTGCTGCTCGCGCACATCGCGGACCCGAACTTCCAGGTCACCTCGGTCATCGTGCAGCCGACGCTGGTGGTCCGCGAGTCCGCCTGACGGACCACCAGCGCCCCGCTCACCTCTGCTCAGGCCACCCGCGGCGCCTTGCTCGCCTTGATGATCTCGGCGTAGCGGTGGCCGCTCGACTTGACGGTCCGCGCCTGGGTCTCGTAGTCGACGTGCACCAGGCCGAACCGCTTGTCGTACCCGTAGGCCCACTCGAAGTTGTCCAGCAGCGACCACACGAAGTAGCCCGCCACCGGCGCGCCCTGCGCGATCGCCCGGCCGCAGGCCGCGATGTGCTCCTCCAGGTACGCCAGGCGCTCGGGGTCGTCGACCGTGCCGTCCGGGCCGACGGTGTCGGCCCAGGCCGACCCGCTCTCGGTGACGTACAGCCGGGGCGCGTCGTACTCCCGGGCGACGCGCACCAGCAGGCGCTCCAGGCCGCCCGCGTCGACCTCCCAGCCCATGGCCGTGGTCGTCGCCCCCGGCACCTCCACCTGCCGCGCGTACGGCACGGGCCCCTCGGGGTCGGCCGCCACCACCTGCCGGAAGTAGTAGTTGACGCCGAGGTAGTCGAGCGGGGTGGCGATCGTCTCCAGGTCGCCGGGCCGGATCGGCAGGTCGACGCCGTACACCTCGAGCATGTCCTCGGGGTAGCCGCGGCCGGTGACCGGGTCGAGCCACCACCGGTTGACGTGCCCGTCGAGGCGGCGCGCGGCGGCGTGGTCCTCCTCGCTGTCGCTCGCCGGGTCGCACGGGCTGAGGTTGTTGACGATCCCGATCGACGGCGTCAGCCGCGCCGCGGCCCGTACGGCCTGGGTGGCCAGGCCGTGGGCGAGGTGAAGGTGGTAGGACGTGCGGACGGCGGCCTCCAGGTTCTTCACCCCCGGCGCCATCGAGCCCTCCAGGTGCCCGTGCCAGGAGCAGCACAGCGGCTCGTTGATCGTCGTCCAGTCGGCGACGCGGTCGCCGAGCCGTTCGGCGACGACGGCGGCGTACTCGGCGAAGCGCAGGGCCGTGTCGCGCTCGGGCCACCCGCCGCGGTCCTGCAGCGCCTGCGGCAGGTCCCAGTGGTAGAGGGTCACGAACGGCCGGATGCCGGCGTCGAGCAGGGTGTCCACGAGGCGGTCGTAGAAGGCCAGCCCGCGCGGGTTGACCGGGCCCGCGCCCTCGGGCACCACGCGCGGCCAGGCCACCGAGAAGCGGTAGGCGTCCACGCCGAGGCGTTCGAGCAGGCCGACGTCCTCACGCCACCGGTGGTAGTGGTCACACGCCACGTCTCCGGTGTCGCCGCCGTCGATCGCGCCGGGCACCCGGCAGAAGGTGTCCCAGATCGAGGGCAGCCTGCCGTCCTCGAGGGCCGCGCCCTCGATCTGGTAGGCCGAGGTGGCGACGCCCCAGACGAAGTCCTCCAAAGCGGCGACATCGGAAAGTCCGGGGACATCGGGGACGTGGCCGCGCTGCGGCTCCATTCGCTGGTTCTCCTTGGTTCGATTTCGAGGGTGATGGGTCACGGGAGGGGTCACTTGACGGCGCCCGCGGTGAGGCCCTGCACAAGGTAGCGCTGCAGCAGCAGGAACCCGGCCACCACGGGGACGCTGACGACCAGGGAGGCCGCCATGATCTGGTTCCAGTAGACGTCGTTCTCGGTCGCGTAGCCCTGGAGGCCGACGGCGAGGGTGCGGCTCGACTCGTCGGTCATGACCGACGCGAACAGCACCTCCCCCCACGCCGTCATGAACGCGTAGATGGCGACGGCCACGATACCGGGGGTCGCGGCGGGCAGGACCACCCGCAGCAGGGCCCCGACCGGGCCGCTGCCGTCCACCTGGGCGGCCTCGTCCAGCGCCGTGGGGATCGAGTCGAAATACCCGGCCAGCATCCAGATCGAGAACGGCAGCGAGAAGGTGAGATAGGTGATGATCAGGCCGGTGCGGCTGGCGTACAGCTCGACCCCGAGCGCGGTCCCGAGGTTCACGTAGATCATGAACAGCGGGAGCAGGAACAGGATGCCGGGGAACATCTGCGTGGACAGCACGGTCACCGAGAAGATCCGGCGGCCGGGGAAGCGGAAACGGCTGATGGCGTACGCCGCGAAGATCGCGACGATCACCGAGATCAGCGCGGCCACCGACGCCACGACCAGGCTGTTGGCGAAGTAGCGGGCCAGCGGGACCGTCCGCCACATGTCGGCGAACGGCCGCAGCGTGATCGTCGTGGGGATCCAGTGGAAGTCGCCCTGCACGTCCCGCAGCGGCTTGATCGCCGAGGTCAGCATCACGTACAGCGGGGTCAGGGTGAACAGGCCGAGCAGGCCGAGGCCGATCCACCGCGCCCACGGCAGCCAGCGGGGGTCACGCATCGCTCCTCCTCCGGGACGTCGCGACCAGATACACGGCGGTCACCAGCAGCAGGAACAGCAGGAGCAGCACCGACATGGCCGAGCCGGAGCCGAAGTTCCAGGTGACGAACGAGCTCTGGTAGATGTGGATCGAGATCAGGTCCGCCTCGTGCGGGGCCGACTTGCCGAACAGCACGTACGGCGTGGTGAAGTCGTTGAACGTCCACAGGAACAGCACCAGGACGAGCACCTGGTTGACGGGGCGCAGCATGGGCAGCGTGACCGCGCGCAGCCGCCGGCCCCAGCCCGCGCCGTCGATCGCGGCCGCCTCGTACAGGTCGTGGGGGATGTTCTGCAGCCCGGCCATCAGCACGAGGAACGCGAACGGCCACGACCGCCACACGCAGACCACGATGAGCGACCAGAAGCTGTTGGACCCGATCAGCCAGAACGGCCGCTCGTCGAACAGGTGCAGCTGCTCCACCAGCACGTGGTTGACCAGCCCCGAGTCGCGCTGCAGCAGGAAGCTCCAGGTGATCACCCCGGCGTAGACCGGCAGGGCGTACGGCACGAGGAACAGCGCCCGCAGCACGGCCCGGCCCCGGAACGCGCCCTGCATGAGCACCGCGCCGCAGATGCCGAGCAGCCACGACAGCCCGACGGTGAGCACGGTGAACGCGACCGTGACGAGGAACGAGTGCAGCAGCGCCCGGCCGACCGCGCCGTCGAAGTCGACGGCGACCCGGTAGTTGTCCAGCCCGGCGAAGGGCGCGGCCGACCAGTTGCGCAGGAAGAACTGGGTGAGCTTGAGGAAGCTCATGGCGATGCCGATCAGCATCGGCACCAGGTGGACGAGCAGCTCGAGCAGCACGGCCGGAAGGATCAGCAGGTACGGCAGGGAGACGCGGCGCAGCCGCGCCGGGACGCGGCCGGCGACACCGCGCCACAGGCCGCCCGGAGGCGGGGGGCCGCCTGGAGACGCGGGTCCGCGTCCCGCGCCGGGCCGGGACGTGGCAGACACGACCATCGGCTTCCTCTCGATGTCGGGCGGGGACCGCCCGGGGCGAAATGACGTACGGGAACGCCCGGAGGCGGCGAGAGCGGTTTCCGGGCGGCGGCGCCCCGCGACGGGAGCGCCGGAATGAGGGCGCCGGACGGCGCCGGTCAGCAGGGGTGCGGGGGCAAGGGGGGCGCGCCCGCCGACGGGATGCCGGATCTGGACGCGCCGGACGGCGGGGGTGCCGGCGGATGGGGACGCGCCGGGCAGCGGGCGTGCCGGGACATGGGGGCGCCGGGCGGGTCCTGCCGCCCGGCGCCGCCGCGAGTCGCGTCAGCCGCCCATCTGCTGGTTGGCCTCGGTCAGCTTGGCCTTGATGGTCTCCTCGGTGACCGGCCTGCCGCTGGCGACGTCCGCGAACAACTGGTTCATCGCGCTGCCCACCAGCGTCTCGAACTGGCTCTCCTGCGGCACCTGCGGCAGCGGCGCGGCCGTGGTGGACAGGATCCGCTGAAACGTCTTGATCGTCTCGCTGGAGAACGCCGGGTCGTCGTAGGCGTCGGAGACGGTCGGCAGCGAGCCGTACGCCTTGTTGAGATTCTGCTGGGTCTGCTTGGACGTCATGAACTGGACGAACTTCAGCGCCCCGTCCTTGTTGGCGGCCGTGTTGAACACGGCGAGGTTGATGCCGGCGACCATGGCGTTGACCTGCTTGCCGCCCTGCGCGGGGTCGGGCAGCGGGATCGGGGCCAGGCCGTAGTCCTCCTCGGTCCAGCCGGCCTGCTTGAGCTGCGTGGCGATCGACTGCCACATGAGCATGCCGGCCTTGCCGGAGACGAAGTCCTGCACCGCCTCGGTGCCGTTGGAGTATTCGGCGTTGCTCGGATTGACGATCTTGTGGACGGCCATCAGGTCGAGGTACTGCTTGATGGCCTTGACTTCCTGGTCGGAGTCGAACCGCGGCTTGCCGGAGGCGTCGAACAGCTCGGCGCCGTGCTGCTGGCCGAAGATGAAGGCGTGGTGGGCGTTCTCGCTGACGCTGGCGCCCTCGACGGCGAGCCCCCACGTGCCGTCCTTGGTCAGTTTCTTGCCGGCCGCGATCAGCTCGTCCCAGGTCGCCGGCGGCTTCTCGACGCCGGCCTCCTTGAACATCTTCTTGTTGTAGAACAGGCCGTACGTCATGCCGTAGATGGGCACGGCGGCGGGCGGCTGCCCGGGGGCGCCGGTCGCGGCGAGGCTGGGGCCGAGGAAGCGTTCCTTGCCGCCGAGCGTCTTGAGCAGGTCGTCGGTCCACGGCACGAACGCCCCGGTCGCCTGCAGCGAGGCCGACCAGGTGTTGCCGATGTTGACGACGTCCGGGCCCTTGCCCGAGGTGGTCGCGGCGAGGATCCGGTTGAGCAGGTCGGACCAGGGGATGACCTCCAGGTTCACCTTGATCCCGGTCTCCTGGGTGAACCTGTCCAGCTCGGGCTTCAGCACCTCCTTGTCGTTCTCCAGGCTGGTGCCCTGGTTGGACGCCCAGTAGGTGATCGACTGGGCCGCGTTCCCGCCGGCCGAGCCGGCCGTGGACGGCGAGTCGTCGGCGCCGCAGGCCGCCACGGCGAGCACGAGGGCTCCGGCGACGGCGAACAGATATGGCTTGCGTCTGCGCACGGGTGTTGGTCCTCACTCTTGGGGGGCGGCGGCCGCCCGCCCGTGAGGGCGGCCGGCCTGGGGGGTGAACGGTCCATGTGCGGTGACCGCGCGATCCTGCGGCAGCGCGGGCGCGGACGGCCCCGCCTGTGCAGGGGCTGCCCGACTTTTCGGGCGCGTGCCACGCGAGCACGCGCTCTCCGCACCGCGACCGGTGGGAGAGCGCTCTCCAAGCACGAGAGTGTCGCGGAAGGTGCGGAGTGTCAAGGCCCGGGGCCGTTCCCGGCCTCTCCGGGCAGGCGCGTACGACCGCACCGACGCGGGTTTCCCCTGGATGAACTGCGGATATCGGCGGATCGGCGGGTCCGCCTTGACAGGTCGGCCATCGGGGTCCAGGCTCTGGGAAAGCGCTCTCCAACATCGGTTGGTCGTTTCCGTCGCGAAAAGAGGTCGTCAGGTCGTCAGCCCCTCAATCCGCACGCCGGGCACGCCCCGGCCTCCCCTTTCACCGGCGCCGGTTCCTCCGTACGCGCCCGTTTCCCGCCGCGTGCACGGCTCGGCAACCGTCGCGAACTTTTCCCCGCACCGGTTTTCGCCGCCGTACGGGGCCCGTTCCTGCCGTGTGCGGCCCGATCACCTGTCACGAACTTCCGCCGGCGCCGGTTCTGCTGCCATGCGCGCACCCCGAACGGCCGAGTGGCCAGGTCGGCGCGTCCGTCTACGCCCGGAGACCGCGCAGCCGGAGACCGCCCCCGCGCATCGCGCAGCCGGAGGCTGCGCCCATGGACGCTGTTTGCCGGACGGATCGCGAACTCCGGCGGCGGCCCGCCGCCGTGGGACCCGATCGCGGTGGGACTCGAACGCGGTGGGACTCGAACGCGGTGGGACTCGAACGCGGTGGCGTCCTGGGCCGGCGCGACGGCGTCGTGGACCGGCCCGGACCGGCCCCGCTGGGCCTACCCGGTCACGAGACCCGTCGGCAGCGCTGGGCCCTCGCCGTACGCCTGTCGTAAGCCGGGGCGAGGACACGGTTACGATCAAGCGGAAGGACGAGCCGAGGGGACGCGATGACGCGAGGGATCGGGACATGAGGGCCGCCCGGCTGCACAAGGTGGGCGACATCAGAGTGGCCGACGAGCCGCCGCCCGTCCCCGGCCCGGGCGAGAGCCTGGTGCGTGTCACCGCCGTCGGCCTGTGCGGCTCCGACCTGCACTGGTACTCCGAGGGCGGCATCGGTGACGCGGTGCTGGACGAGCCGCTCGTCGTGGGGCACGAGATCGCCGGGGTGATCGAGGGCGGCCCACGGCACGGCACGCGGGTCGCGGTCGACCCCGCCATCCCCTGCGGCCGCTGCGCGGTCTGCGCGACCGGGTACGGCAACCTGTGCCCGGACGTCCGCTTCGCCGGGCACGGCATGCTCGACGGCGGCCTGCGCGAGTGCATGGCCTGGCCCGACGAGTTGCTGCATCCGCTGCCCGACGCGCTCTCCGACAGCGACGGGGCCATGCTCGAACCGCTCGGCGTGGCGATCCACGCCGTCGACCTAGGCCATCTCGGGCTCGGCGCGCCGGTCGCCGTCGTCGGGTGCGGGCCGATCGGGCTGCTGGTGGTCCAGCTCGCCCGGCTCGCCGGCGCCTCGACCATCGTCGCCGTCGATCCCCTGCCGCACCGCCGCGCCGCCGCCCTGCGGCTCGGCGCCGACCACGCCCTGTCCCCGGAGGAGGCGGGACCGGATGCCTGGACCGGCGTCGACGGGCTGGACGGCCTCGGCGTACGCGTGGCCTTCGAGGTGGCGGGCGACGACGATGCGGTGTGCACGGCCATGACCGCGGTCCGGCCCGGCGGCCGGGTCGTGCTGGCCGGCATCCCCGACGAGGACCGCACGTCGTTCCCCGCGTCGCTGGCCCGCCGCAAGGGCCTCACGCTCGCGCTGGTCCGGCGGATGAACCTGACCTATCCCCGGGCGATCCGCCTCGTGGAGAACGGGTCGGTGGACGTGGCGTCGCTGGTCACCGAGCGCTTTCCGCTCGCTGCGACGCCGGACGCCTTCACCGCCGCCGTCTCCCGGCGCGGCCTCAAGGTCGTGGTCGAGCCCCAATCCTGACACCGCCCAGCGGGTTCACACGCTCGCGCGGCACCGCCGACGAGCCCGGCCGGATGCGCCGGGTCCTGCGCAGCCTCGCCTCCCCTGCCACAGTTCAATCTCCCGCTGGGCAGAAGGCTCCGTCTGCCCTCGCCCTGCTCTCCCTCGCCCTGCTCTCATCCGGTTGAAAGGGCCGGAAAGCTACTTTCCGCGTTTCGAGGTGCCCTTGGACCTTTCGGCCGCCGACTGCGCCCTCTGTTTGAACCCCGTGGTGGCGGTCTTGCCATTCGGGTTCTTGTCGGCACTGCGCTGGATGCGCCGGGCGCCCTCGGACGTCATCTTCCGGCGCGCGGGGCCGGCGTCGTTCGTGCTCATGTGACCTCCCGCGAATCTGTTTCCAGTAGGGACGGGCTGTGGTGGCGGGTCACCGCGCCGTGGCGCAGGCGTCGTCGGCGCGGCAGCGGGCTGGTCAGTCTCAGCAGACGCTGGAGAGACTCGCCGTCTGCGGCCCAGCGGGCGAGGTCCTGCCGTCCGATGAGGTGGATCCTGAACTCGGCGGCGCTGTCCCGGGCTCCCCTGGTGAAGAAGCCGTTGGTGACGATCACGGCGACGTCCGCGCCGTGAGCGGGCCCCGCGGTTCCGTTCACCTGGTAGACGACGCCGGCTCCGACCTTGCCGCCGGTCGTGGTGTGCTTGCACTGCACGACGATGCGGTGGCCGCGGTCGTCGAGGGCGACGACGTCGGCAGCCTTGTCACCCCGGCGGCCGACGTGCCTGGCGTTCATCCCGTCGCGCAGCATGAGATCGCGTACGGCGAACTCGAAGGCCTGCGGACGCATGCCGTCCAGCTCGTCGAGAGTCAGCCTCAGGTGCCGTAGGCGGGCGCTGCGTCTCCGGACCGCGGCGACCTGCCACCACAGCACCACCGCGATCACGATTACGACGCCGCATCCCAGACCGGCCGCGATATACCAGTGGCCGAAAATCACCCCGACGAGGGCGCGAATTACCTGAACCACGATCGCGATGGCGATGACCGCGACGAAAGCGAACGCGATCCATTCGCTCAGACTGGCCGGCCTCCACGCCAGAAACAGCCGTGAACGCGACTTCCGGCGCGTCATCGTGTGACATTCTCCGACATCGACGGCCGCTGCGGACCCTCCTGCCGATCGCCGGCGCCTTGTGAGACGAACCAGATCACCCCGGCGACGACGGCCAGGACCACCCAGCCCGAAACCCTTCCACCTCTCGATTTCGGTCTCCTGACCCAATGTCCGCGCCGATAGTACATGTCAGAAGGCATGGGGCATCTCCTGAATGGATCGAATGGGATGACCGGGCGGCCCTCCGGGGCCACAGGGAAATGTAAGCACCCGTCACCGACAAATACTGAAAATAATCGGCGCATCACCTCGAACCAGAAAAGGACAGCTATCTCTCCATAAAGTCAGCCGCCTCTTTCCTCTGGGTAACCGCCGTCCGCACATTCGGGCGGGCCGGAGGAGGCGGAAGCCGTGCCGGACATCGCCGGCGGTGAAGGGCGGCCTGTGGTGCCGACGCGGGGTGGCACGGGCCGTACGGCAGGCAGTGCACGTCGCGGCAGGGTGGAGCATCAGGCGACCAACACGTCAAAGTCGCCGCGAGATCCCCGTGCGCCGGTGCGGCTGGGTCACCCGATCGTGGGGGCGGCGGCTCGTGATGCGAGATCCCGGTGCGCCGGTGCGGCTGTCCTGTTCCGGCGACGTGCGCCGGGCGACCATCCAGACGAACCTGAGCTGTCGCACCGGCAGCGCGCTCGAACTCCCACAGCACGCGGACGTTATGAGCATCGCGCAAGCGAGCACAGGCTTCATCGGGTTCGGGCAACGCCGTGCTCTCCGGCGACGGTCGGACCCGAGGCGGCACGGCGGGCATCGGCGATCCGCAACCCGGCGAAATAGCCCGCATGGCCGGGGTAGTTACTCCGAGGGCGCGGTCTTCTGGGCCGTGCCTTTCATCGCCTCCGATGCCCCGCCGTGGCGACCGCGCGGCCTACCGCCGGGAACCGCGCGAGGTTCTGCGGACGGCCCGCATGCGGAACGACGACCTCGGGGCCGGCGTGTGCGGGTTATCGGCTGAGGAACTGGTCGTACCCGAGCTTGGCGACCAGGGCGGCCACCACGCACAGCAGGACGACGCGGACGAAGCCCGCGCCCCGGTTGAGCGCCATCCGCGCACCGATCTGCGCGCCGGCGATGTTGCAGGCGGCCATGGCCAGGCCGAGCGCCCACACCACGTGGCCCTGCAGGGCGAAGACCACGAGGGCGCCGAGGTTGGTGCCGGTGTTGACGACCTTCGCCGTGGCCGAGGCGTGCACGAAGTCCATGCCGAGGATGGAGGTGAACGCGATGAGAAGGAAGGTGCCGGTGCCCGGCCCGACGATGCCGTCGTAGTAGGCGATGCCGACGCCCGCCACCGCGACACCCGCCACCACCCGCGCGCGCGTACGCAGGTGCGGGTGGGGCAGGCGGCCGAACCCCGGCCGCAGGGTCACAAACACCCCCACGCCCAGCAGCACGACCATGACCAGCGGCTTCAGCACGTCGGCGTCGAGCAGGGCGGCCGAGGCCGCGCCGAGTCCGGCGCAGGCCACCGCCAGCGCCGCGGCCGGTGCGGCCACCGCCCGGTCGAGCTTCGTCTTCCGGGCGTAGGTGACGGCGGCCGACCCCGTCCCGAAGATCGCGGCGGACTTGTTCGTCGCCAGCGCCTGGACCGGCGTGAGACCGGCCAGCAGCAGCACCGGAAGCTGCAGCAGCCCTCCCCCGCCGACGACGGCGTCCACCCATCCGGCGGCCACGGCGGCGAGGAGCAGGAGGACCACCTGTCCGGCACCCATGTGGCTCCCTTCCCCCTTTGCACCCGTTTGCCCCTGGCCCGGCGAGCGAGCCTATCGGGCGACGGGCAGCCCGGCGTCGGCCGGGATGTCCTTTCGGGCAACGCCGTGCTCTCCGGCGACGGTCGGACCCGAGGCGGCACGGCGGGCATCGGCGATCCGCAACCCGGCGAAACAGCCCGCATGGCCGGGCAGGCCGACGGGTGTCTGCCCCATCGGTTCCGCCATGACGCCATGAGACTGCGCATGGGTCCACGGCCCCAGTGATCGCGGCGTCGAGCGCGGGCCCCTCCAGGCAGGTCGCTCGCCGGTGGACACCTCCCGCCGTGCGCGGGCACACGGGCGGGATCCCCGTCCGGGCCGCCCGCTGCGGCACAGAAGCAGATCCACATGGCGATGGGCCTGACCAGATGGCGGCCGCCGCGCTCGGCGTCGGGTCCATGCCGCCGGAGGGGTTCACCCCGGCTAGTGTCGGCAAGAAGTTCACAAACTCGCGAGACGGACACGGCAGGACGGTGCCGCCGGCCCTCGGCCACCCCGGCCCGGAGAGGGGTGCGCCAAGCCGATCTCGGGCCTTCCACAGCGACTGGCCCCTTCGCGATCAGAAGCGCCGCGCCGACCGCCTTTCATCGCGCCGTACGCGACCTCCGAGGCCGGCACGAGCGCGGACAAGGCCGAACACGGCGGTGACACGACACGACCCACACCGCGTACGACGAAGGGGACAGTTCCGATGAGAGCCATCGTGGTAACCGACCAAGCCGCGGGAACGGCCGGGATGACGCTGACGGAGCGGCCCGAGCCGACCGCGGCGATCAACGATGTCGTCGTTCGCATTCATGCGTCGGGCTTCCGTCCCGACGGAGATGGAGTGGCCGTCGACCTGGACCGATCGCGCCGGACGTGACAGGACGCCGTCGATCCCCGGCCACGAGCTTGCCGGAGTGGTCGGCGCGCTCGGCTACGGCACGACAGGGCTGTCGGTCGGGCAGCGGGTGTTCGGCCTCGCCGACTGGCACCGCGACGGCACCCTCGCGGAGTATGCGGCGATCGAAGCGCGCAACCTCGCGCCGCTGCCCGGCGACGTCGACTTCGCCGTGGCCGCGTCCCTGCCGATCTCAGGTCTTACCGCCTGGCAGGGGCTGTTCCAGCACGGCCGCCTGCGGGCCGGTCAGACCGTCCTCGCCCATGGCGCCGCCGGGGCGGTCGGGACGATGGTGACCCAGCTCGCGCGTGAGGCCGGCGCGTACGTCATCGGCACCGGACGCGCCACCGACCGCGAGAAGGCGCTCGGCTTCGGCGCGCATGAGTTCGTCGACCTCGAGAACGACGCGCTGGACGACGTCGGGGGCGTCGATCTGGTCTTCGATGTCATCGGCGGCGACGTTCAGCGGCGGTCCGCCGCCCTGATCAGGGCCGGAGGGACGCTGGTGTCCGTCGTCGGCCCGGTCGAGGCGCGGCCCGCCGACGGGCTGGCGGTGGACTTCGTCGTCGAGGCCGATCGCGCCCGGCTCGGTGAGATCGTGCAGCGGGTGCGGGACGGCCGGCTGCGGACGAACATCGGCGACGTCGCCAGCCTCGATGACGCCGTCGGCGCCCTCAACCCGGCCACGCGACGCGAAGGGAAGACGGTCATCCGCGTACGCCCGTAGGCGGCGGACGGCCGCATCCCGGTCGGCGGGCCATGTGCCGCCGTTCATGACGGCCTGCCACGCGTCCCTGGTGTTCACCTCCGCCTGAGCGGCCGCGAACGCCGGGGCGACCGCCCCCACACCGAGGCGGCCGCGCGGCACCGGCGGCGACCGCGCGACTCCGGTGCCCAGCTCGCAGGGTCAGAGGGGGCCGCGGCCACCGAAGAGTTCGTCCGGCCAGGGGCTCTCGCCGCCGTCGCCGCTGCCGGACGGGCCGGGGGTGGGCTGCTGCGGCTCCGGGGAGGCCGGCTCGGGCGGCGGGGTGGGCACGAACTGCGTGTTCGGCAGCGGCCGGGGCGGCTCGGGGTCGTCCTCGCCGCGGAACAGCAGCATCCAGGTGACCACCAGCAGCGCGAGCACGAGCGTGGCCAGCAGCGTCGAGGCGAGCACGACCGAGCGCCGGGTCGCGATCGGCGGCGGGGGCGGCGCGGGCGGGGCGGGCAGCGCCGGGGTGCGGTCGCCCAGCCAGTAGTGCACGAAGTCGGGCCCGTGCCGCCGCCCGATCAGCGTGCCGGACACCGGGACCGGGTCGAGGAACCGCTCGGCCCCCGGGCCGTTCGGCACGTACGGCACGGCCACCCAGGGCGCGGGCCCGTCCTGCATCGCCAGGACGGGAGGCGTGTCGGGGGGCACCCGTCCGCGCACCCGGTCGACCAGCGACGCGCCCCACCCGCGCATGCCCGTCCTGCCCTGTGCCTGCCTGGCCGCGCCGCTTTGGGCCTCCTTGATCGCCGTGACGAAGCGGTCTCTCGCCGCGGCGTCGAGCGCGGCGCCGGTGGACAGGACGGCCACCGACACCACCCGGCCGTCGGGCGCCTGGCCCAGGTAGACGAGCCCGGCCGGGGCCGTACGCAGACGCGCCTGCAGCGCGAACGGCCCCACGTGGGGCGGGTCGCCGTACTGCAGCGGAGTGACCATCTCCCACATGAAAACACATGGGCGCGACAGGGGGTGTGGCACGCGCCGGGACGGGCAAATGGGAGAGAAATGGATTCGCCAGCCGAGTCACGATTGAATAACGAGCATGACCGTTGCCGATGAACGCAGTGACCCGGAGCCCGGCAAGGGCGTGACCACGTGGGAGGAGGGCGAGGCCGGGCTGAACGCCCTGCGCGAGGCGCTGGCCGAGGTCCGGCGGGTGATCGTCGGGCAGGAGCACATGGTCGAGCGGCTGCTGGTGGCGCTGCTCGCCCGGGGGCATTGCCTGCTCGAAGGCGTCCCGGGGGTCGCCAAGACGCTGGCCGCCTCGACCCTGGCCACCGTGGTGGGCGGCACGTTCGCCCGGATCCAGTTCACTCCCGACCTGGTGCCCAGCGACATCGTCGGCACCCGTGTCTATCACCCCAGCTCGGAGCAGTTCGACGTCGAGCTCGGGCCGGTGTTCGTCAACTTCCTGCTTGCCGACGAGATCAACCGCGCCCCGGCGAAGGTGCAGTCGGCGCTGCTGGAGGTGATGGCCGAGCGGCAGGTGACGCTCGCGGGCCGCACGCATCCGCTGCCCCGGCCCTTCATCGTGCTGGCCACCCAGAACCCGATCGAGTCGGAGGGCGTCTATCCGCTGCCCGAGGTGCAGCGCGACCGGTTCCTGTTCAAGGTGCGCGTGTCCCATCCGAGCGCGCACGAGGAGCTGGAGATCCTGCAGCGGATGAGCGTGCGCCCGCCCGTGCCCAAGACGGTGCTCGATCCGGCCACGCTGGTGCGGCTGCAGGACATGGCCGAGGAGGTCTCGGTCCACCAGCTCGTGGCCGACTACGTCGTACGGCTGGTCATGGCCACGCGGACCCCGGCGGACTACGGCCTGGCCGACCTGGAGGACACGATCGAGATCGGGGTGAGCCCCCGGGCGACGCTGGGCCTGATCGCCGCCGGGCGTGCTCTCGCCCTGCTGCGCGGGCGCGACTACCTGCTGCCCGACGACGTCCGCGACGTGGCGATCGACGTGATGTCGCACCGGCTGATGCTCACCTTCGACGCGCTGGCCGACGAGGTGGACCCCGACGACGTCGTACGCCGGGTCCTGCAGGCGGTGCCGCCGCCGCTCGTCGTGTGGAACCAGGGCATGCGATGAGCGGCGCGAACCCCGACCGGGCGCTGCGACGGCTGGAGCTGACGGTGGTGCGGCGGCTGGACGGGCTGCTGCAGGGCCGCCACCAGGGGCTGATCCCCGGGCCCGGCAGCGAGCACGGCGACACCCGCGTGTACGTGCCGGGCGAGGACGACGTGCGCCGCATGGACTGGGCGGTGACGGCGCGCACGACGGTCCCGCACGTGCGGGACCTGATCGCCGACCGGGAGCTGGAGACCTGGGCGGTGGCCGACCTGTCGGCCAGCATGGAGTTCGGCACCGCCGACATGTCCAAGCGCGATCTGGTGGTGAGCGCCGTCGGCGCCGTCGGGATCCTCGCCAGCCGGGTCGGCGACCGGTTCGGCGCCTACGTCCTGTACGGCGACGACGTGCACCGCTATCCGGCCAAGCCCGGCCGGCCCCGGCTGTACGCTCTGCTGCACACGCTGCTGAGCGCGCCGCCCGCGCGGGGCGCGGTGGACCTCGGGGAGGCTCTGGAGATGATGGCGGCGGCGCATCGCAAGCGCGGGCTCCGGGTGATCGTCTCCGACTTCCTCGACTCGCCGGACTCCTGGGAGCCGCCGCTGCGCCGCCTGGCCGCGCGGCATCAGGTGCTCGCCGTGGAGATCATCGATCCCCGCGAGCTGGAGCTGCCCGACGTCGGGTTCGTCACCCTCGCCGACCCCGAGACCGGGCGCACGCGCGACGTCCGGTTGTCGCGCACGCTCAGGGAGCGGTACGCCGAGGCCGCGATCGAGCAGCGCGCGGCGACCCGGGCGGCGCTGCGCCGGGCGGGGGCCTCCCACCTGGTGCTGCGCACCGACCGTGACTGGGTGTTCGACATCGCCGAGTTCGTGCTGCGCCAGCGGCGGGCCTCCCACCTGCTGCGCAGGGCCGCGAACAGGAAGGCGGGCGCATGACGTTCCTGTCTCCCGGCTGGCTGTGGCTGTTCGTCGTCGTCGCCGCCCTGGTCGCGGCGTACGTCGCGGCGCAGTTCGCCCGCCGCCGCTACACGATGCGGTTCACCAACCTGGCGCTGCTGTCGCTGGTGGCGCCCGAGCGGCCCACCTGGCGGCGGCACGTCCCCGCCGTGCTGTTCCTCATCATGATGAGCCTGCTCGTCCTCGGCGCGGCCCGCCCGGCCGGCGCGGTGAAGGTGCCCCGCGACCGCGCCACCATCATGATCGCGGTGGACGTGTCGCTGTCGATGGAGGCGGCCGACGTGGCGCCGACCCGGCTTGTCGCCGCCAAGCAGGCCGCCCAGCAGTTCGTCGACGACCTCCCCGAACGGTTCAACGTCGGGGTGGTCGCGTTCGCCAGATCGGCCGCCGTGGTGATCTCTCCAACCACCGACCACGCCGCCGTGAACACCGCGATCGCCAGCCTCACCACCCGGCCGGGGACGGCCATCGGCGAGGCCGTGTTCAACTCGCTCGACTCGATCAGGTCGTTCGACCAGCGGGCGGTCACCGATCCGCCCCCGTCCGCCATCGTGCTGCTGTCGGACGGCGACAACACCTCGGGCCGTTCGGTGAACGAGGCCATCGAGGCGTCGGTCAGCGCGAAGGTGCCGGTCTCCACGATCGCGTACGGCACGCCCGAGGGCACGGTGACGATCGACAACCGGGCGGTGCAGGTGCCGGTCAACAAGACCACGCTGAAGTCCCTGTCGGACGGCACCGGGGGCCGGGCCTACACCGCGGAGTCGGGCAGCGAGCTGCGGGAAGTGTACGCGCAGATCGGCACCTCGCTCGGCTACAAGGTGGTGCATCAGGAGATCACCCAGCGGTTCCTCGTCGCGGCGATCGTCGCGGGCCTGCTGGCCGCCGCCGCGGCGCTGCTGCTCGGCGCGCGCATCCCCTGACCACGTCCCCTGATCGCGCGCCCCGATCCACGTCCCCCTGATCGCGCAGGACCGGATCGCGGCGGCGCCTTCAGCCGGCCGGCGGCTCACCCGGTTTGTCCGCTTCCGCGCGCCGGGGCGGGCGGGCGAAGGCCAGCCCGGCCGCCAGGCACGCCACGGGCACGACGGGCAGCACGTAACGGTGGTCGAAGTCGAGCACGGCCACCGGCGCGACCAGCAGCGTCACGGCGACCGCCCACGGCAGCAGCGCCGCCGCCCGCCCCGGCCGCCGCAGCGCCCCCAGCAGACCCAGCAGCAGGATGGCGCCCAGCACCGGCCCGCGCAGGTACGCCGGATACTGGTAGGCGATCAGCAGGTCGGCGTACGGCCGGACCGAGCGCATGCCGGTGAGATCCGGGTCGTACTCCCGTCTCACCTGGTCGGCGAGCGGCTGCCCCTCGGGCAGCGGCCAGGTGCCGAGGGCGAAGCCGAACGCGGGGACGGTGCGCGCCGGGTGGGCGACGGGGGTCCAGGCGAACGCGAGCGCGGTGTCCGCCGCCACGTCGCGCAGGTCGTCGAGCGGCTGGGCGGCGATGGCGCGCAGCGCGAAGGCGCGTGCCCGGTCGTTGAGCGCGACGTGCCCGCCGGGGAGCCGGTTGAGGGACGACTCCTTCGCCCACACGTACTCCCCCGCGGCGTCGAGGACGGTCCCGTTCGGGCACAGCGGCGCGAGGTCGCGCGGGGGCCGGATGACCGCGCAATCCGCGAAGGTCATCGAACGGGCCCACAGCGCCACGCCGTCCGTGCCGGTGACGCCGAACCGGCCGTGGACCGCGCCGTACCAGGCGGCGTACGCGGCGACCGGCAGCAACCCGGTCAGGGCGAGCACGGCCAGCCGTCGCCAGGGGACGCGCCGGGCGGCGAGCAGCAGCAGGACGAGCAGGATCAGCGGCAGCGCGATCGTCCGGGTGAGGGCGGCGCCCGCGAGCAGCAGGCCGGCGGCCGCGGCGGCACGCGCGGTCGGCGCCGGCCGGCGTGCCAGCAGGGCCGTAGCGGCGACGACCAGCAGGATGAACAGCGTGTCGGACACCACGGCGTGCTCCAGGCGGAGGAACGACGCGTCGAACAGCACCGGCGCCGAGGCGGCCACGGCGGCCCAGGTGGGCAGTCCCCTGCCGCGCAGCACGGCATAGACGATCGCTCCGGTCGCGAGGCCCATCGCGTGCTGCACGGCGACGACCACCTCGACGCTGTGGAAGGGCAGCAGGGCGCGCAGCAGCAGGGGATATCCGATCGGGTGGAATCCCTGCTCCGGCCGCAGGTGGACGGCGTTGTACAGGTAGGCGAACGAGTCGTACCAGTACATCCGGGCGGGCGGGTAACCGAGCATGGTGACCACCCGGAGCACGGCCGCCGCGGCGAGCGCGACCGTGAAGACCCGGTGGCGCCGCATCTGGGCGAGCACCACGGCACGGACGTATGCGGGCATGACGAATCCCTTCGTTGCGGGGAAGATCGGCCGGGCGGCGGCCGGGCACGGCTGCGGGCATGCCGGGACCGGCGCGGGGAAACCGGCCGGTGTGGACGGGAAGACGACACGGACGCCACGTCGGCGGCCGGCCGGGGCGGGCTGGTGAGGTACGCCGATCGGCACCGGCGACGCGATTTACCGCGACAAGAACGGGCGGGGACACCGACACGGACACCGCGCCCACGGCCGACCGGGGCGGGCCATCGGCCACACCGACCGACACCGGCGGCGCGATCCACCGCAACCAGCGCGGGCGGGGACACCGACACGGACACCGCGCCGACCGGGCGGCCGGGCGGGCTGGTGAGGTACGCCGATCGGCACCGGCGGCGCGATCCACCGCAACCAGCGCGGGCGGCGTCCGCGCCCGCCCGCCGGGCACGGGCCACGCCGCGATGGGGACGCGGGGCCGTCGCCGGCGACGCCCGGGTCTCGGGGAAGCCGAGCTCCCGGGGACGCCGGGGTCTCAGAGAGGTCGAGATCTCAGGGGCGCCGGGGTCTCACCGGCGTTCGGCGCAGAAGGCGTCTCCGGGGCGCGGCCGGGGGTTCGGAGTGGGGTTGACGAGCAGGAGCGCCTGCCCGTCGGCGACCATGACCCCCTCGTGGACGTACCAGTCGGCGGGGGCGGACGGCCTGGCCGCGAAGGTGTAGGAGACGAACTCCGCCCGCACGTCGCGCTCCCGCAGCAGCGGCAGGACCCGGGCGACGGTCTTGTTGACGTAGTCCACGCAGTGGAAGGGCCGGCCCTCCATGTCCACGGCCTCCGAGAAGCCGTGCCGTTCTCCCGGCCGTGCGGGGCGGCCGACCAGCACGGTGGCGTGCCCGCGGAAGCCGACCGGGATGCGGAAGCCGATCGGGCAGCCGAACGGCCGCACGCACTCGCCCGGCGCCTTTATCGGCTTGATCGCGCTGAGGTCGCGGGTGCCGTCGAAGTAGACCACCCGTCCCGCCGAGGCCGCCGCCGCCGGCACGAGCCGCACGTCCACGTCGAGGCCCCGCTGACGCAGTTCCCGCTGGTACGACGCGGGGGCGGCGTACAGGTCGCGGAACATGACGACGTAGTGGTCGCCGTCGCGCTTGATCTCGAGCGCGGCGGAGGCGGGTGCCGGACCGAGACCGGGCGCCCCGGGCACGAGCCAGCCCACGGCGAGCAGGACGGCGGTGAGCGCGACGATCACGGGCACCAGGCGAGGGCCGCGCAGGACGGCCCGGGCGGCGCCGATCACCGCCTCCGTCGCCCTCCGGCGGCGGGGCGCCGGAGCCGGACCCGAGACGATCTCCTCCAGCAGTTCCAGGGCGGTCGGCGTCATCCCCGGGCCGGGGTCCGGGGCGATCGCGGCGACGAGCCGGTGCAGGTCATCGTGGTCGCGGGTCATCACGCCTCCCCTCCCGCCAGCACCGGCATCCGCGTGCGGTAGCGGGCCACGTCCACCCCGGCGGAGCTCAGCTCCCCGGCGAGACGCTTGCGGGCCCGGTGCAGCCGGAGGCGGGCGGCGCCGCGCGAGCAGCCCAGCACCGTGGCGATCTCCGCCGATCCCAGACCCTCCCAGCTCGCCAGCGCGAGCACCTCGCGGTCGTCGGGGCCGAGCCGCCGGAACGCCGCGCGCACGGCGTCGAGATCCTCGCGATCCGGGGTCCAGCCGAGGTCGTCCCATCGGCCGAGCTCCGCGCCGAGCCGCTCCACGAGCGCGCTCCTGCGGGCCTCGGACCTTCGGCCGTTGGCCAGCACCCGCCTGGCCACGCCGTACAGCCATAATCGGGCCGACGGACCGGCCGGGACGTCGCCGATGCGGCGCCACGCCGTGGCGAAGGTCTCGGCGAGAGCGTCCGCGGCGTCCTCGGGGGATTCGGTGCGGCGCCGTACATATCCGAGGAGATCCGCGTAGTGCGCCATGTAGATCTCCTCGAATCGACGCCTCAGGTCCGAGCGGGCCACCGATACTCCCCCTTCGCCGGTTTGTCCGTCATCTCGTACCTGTCCGCACGGCCGGAACTGTTTCAGCCCGTCTTCGCCGCTCGCACGCGTGGCGATCACCGGTCTCCGGCGTTGGTACGTTTGAGCACGTGGCGCATTACTTCGAGGACAGCCCCCAGGCGGCCAGCCGGCCCGGCTCGGTCACCCTGGTCCTCCCGGATCTGCACCTGCGGCTGGAGACCGACCGCGGGGTGTTCTCCCCCGAACGCGTCGACCCGGGGACGCGGGTGCTGCTGGAGACCGTCCCGCCGCCCCCGGCCGAGGGCGACCTGCTCGACCTGGGCTGCGGCTACGGGCCCATCGCGCTGACGATGGCGTCGCGTGCGCCGAAGGCCACGGTGTGGGCCGTCGACGTCAACCGGCGCTCGGTGGAGCTGTGCGCCCGGAACGCCGAGAGCGCCGGCCTTGACAAAGTAAGGTCGGTGCACGCCGACGAGGTGCCGGAGGACGTCCGGTTCCGGGCCATCTGGTCGAACCCGGCCATCCGGATCGGCAAGGCCGCGCTGCACGAAATGCTGACCCGGTGGCTCGACCGGCTCACCCCCGACGGCAGCGCGTACCTGGTCGTCCAGAAGCACCTCGGCTCCGACTCCCTGCAGCGCTGGCTGAGCGAGCAGGGCTGGCCCACGTCCCGGCTGGCCTCCCGGTCGGCCTACCGCGTCCTGCGGGCCGACGCCCGCACCGCAGCGACCCAGGAGCGATGAGCGCCCGATGAGCACTCCCAACCCGCGCAGGCAGCTCAAGCCGACCGACGTCAAGCGGCTCAACCGCACCTGGCGCCGCAATACCCGGGGCCGTCTCGCGCTGATCCTCGAATCGGTGACCGGCCCCTTCAACATCGGGTCGATCTTCCGTACGGCCGCCGCCTTCGGCGTGGAGACGATCTGGCTGGCCGGCAACTCCACCCCGCCCACCAACCCCAAGGCGCAGAAGACCGCGCTCGGCACCGACCGGCTGGTCGAGTGGCACGAGCCGGTCCGGGTGGCCGAGGCCGTACGCGCCGCGAGGGAGGAGGGCTTCCGGGTCGTCGCCGTCGAGCTGACCGGCGACGCCGTGCCGCTGCACGAGGCCAAGCTCGACGGCGACGTCTGCCTGGTGCTCGGCAGCGAGGACCACGGCTGCTCCCCCGCCTGCCTGGAGACGGTCGACTCGGTGGCCTACATCCCCCAGGTCGGCAAGGTCGGCTCGGTCAACGTGGCGGTCGCCGCGGCCATCGCGATGGCGGAGACCCGGCGGCAGGAATGGGCGGCGTCCGCCGGGTAACCGGCCCCCACACCCCCGGTCCGTTCGCCCCGGGCTCCCGCGGCCGCCGCTCCCGCGACGCGTTCCGGTCGCGGGCGGCGGCCGGTGAGAACCGGCGACGCGGCCGCCGCACGCCACGACCGGTGGCGGTGATCGTCGCCGGCCGCCGGGGGTGATCAAACTGTGCGAGGACAGGCGGACACGTCGTGAACCGCGTCACGCCGGAGCGCAACTTTTTTCCCCGGCGATGATAAGGGACTCTTGTGACGCAAATGTTCACCTTCGTGCGCTGACTGTGTGGGCGGAACCCGGCATACTCCCTCTCGTGCACCGCCGTTTCGCGTTTCTCGACCACCCCGGACCGCTCGCCTTCGCGCATCGAGGCGGGGCGCTGGAGGCTCGCGAGAACACCATGGCGGCCTTCTCCCGGGCGGTCGAGCTCGGCTACACCTACCTGGAGACCGACGCGCACGCCACCGCCGACGGCGTCCTGCTGGCGTTCCACGACCACACCCTCAACCGGGTCACCGACCGTACGGGCCGCATCTCCCAGCTCCCCTACCGCGAGGTCCGCAAGGCCAGGATCGGCGGGGTGCACGAGATCCCGCTGCTGGAAGACCTGCTGGGCACCTGGCCCGACGTGCGGTTCAACATCGACGTCAAGGAGAGCGCCGCGATCGAGCCGCTGGCCCGGGCGATCCGCCGCACCCGCGCCTACGACCGGGTGTGCCTGACCTCGTTCTCCGACGCGCGGCTGGCGCGCGCCCGGCGCGCCGTCGACCGGGAGGTCTGCTTCTCGCTCGGCCCGCGCGGCCTGGCGGCCCTGCGTACGGCCGCGATGGGAGGCGGCTACGGCAGGCTGCTGGCCGGGCTGGCCAAGGCGGGGGTGCCGTGCGCCCAGGCGCCGATCGGGTTCCGCGGCCTGCGGGTGACCACCCGCGCCCTCGTGCGCACCGCCCACGCGATCGGCATGCAGGTGCACGTGTGGACGGTCAACGACCCGGCGACGATGTCCTACCTGCTGGATCTCGGTGTGGACGGGATCATGACGGACAACGTCAGCGGCCTGCGCGACGTGCTGAAGTCACGCGGGCTGTGGCACTCCCGCCCGGTCGCGTCGTGACCCCGGGCCAGCTCCCGCGGCCCGGGCCGCCCCGCTGAGCAGCGTCCGTCGCCCCTGCCCGCCGAACCCGTCCGCCGACCCCCGTCCCCCGCGCCCCGGGGCCCGCGATCCGGCCCTGCCGAACTCCGGCCTCGCCGATCCCCGGGCCCGGCGACGCTCCACCCCGTGAGGAGAGACCATGACCGCCCCCCAGGTCGTCGAAGAGGAGACTCCCGAGGCGCGGCGGCGCGAGCAACGCGGCTGGTACTGGTACGACTGGGCCAACTCGGCGTTCCAGACGACCGTCCTGACCGTCTTCCTCGGGCCGTACCTGACCTCGGTCGCCACGACGGCGGCGGGCGGCGAGGGCGGCTTCGTGTCGTTCCTCGGCCTGGACCTGCGGCCGAAGGCGTACTTCACCACCCTGGTGACGATCTCGGTGCTGCTGCAGATCGTCACCATGCCGATCATCGGCGCGCTGGCCGACCACATCGGCCGCAAGAAGCAGATCCTGGGGTTCCTCGCCTACGCCGGCGCGACGGCCACGCTCGGCTTCTACTTCGTGTCCGGTGACGCCTACCTGCTCGGCGGGGCGCTGTTCCTGATCGCCAACGTGACGTTCGGCGCGTCGATCGTGGTCTACGACTCCTTCCTGCCGCAGATCTCCGGCGCGGAGGAACGCGACGCGATCTCCAGCAGGGGGTGGGGCTTCGGCTATCTCGGCGGCGGCCTGCTGCTCGCGCTCAACCTGGTCGTCTACCTGTCCGGCGCGGTCGAGGAGGGCCTGGCGGTGCGGATCAGCCTGGCCTCGGCGGGCCTGTGGTGGGGCGCGTTCACGCTCATCCCGATGCTGCGCCTGCGCAACCGGCGCGTGGCGGTCCACGAGACGACCGCGGCCAAGGTCGTGACGGGCAGCATCCGCCAGCTCGGCCGCACGATCGCCGACCTGCGGCGCTACCCCCGCACGCTGCTGTTCCTCGCGGCGTACCTGGTCTACAACGACGGCGTGCAGACGATCATCGGGTTCTCCGCGACGTACGCCGACCAGGAGCTGGAGCTCAGCCAGACGCACCAGATCGGGGCGATCCTCATGGTGCAGTTCATCGCCGTCGGCGGCGCGCTGGGGCTCGGGCGGCTCGCCGCCAGGATCGGGACCAAGCGCACGGTCCTGGCCAGCCTGGTCGTGTGGACGGCCGTGGTGGTGGTGGCCTACTTCCTGCAGAAGGGCGCGGCGATCCAGTTCTACGCGATCGCCTTCGCCATCGCGATCGTCATGGGCGGCACGCAGGCGCTGTCGCGCTCGCTGTACTCCCTGGTGATCCCGCCGGGCCGGGAGGCGGAGTATTTCAGCCTCTACCAGATCAGCGACAAGGGCTCGGCGTTCCTCGGCTCGCTGGTGCTCACGCTGGCGTTGCAGGCCACCGACAGCTACCGGTCCGCGATCGTGTCGCTGATCGTGTTCTTCGTCCTCGGGTTCGTGCTTCTCGCCGTTGTCAACCTGCCGCGTGCCATCCGTGAGGCGGGGAACGAGGTGCCCGCGCATATCTGAGACCAGAGGGACGGAAAAAGCGCGATTGGATCAGGTCTCCACTGGGAATCCACACACGGTATCAGGCGTTGTACGCGGTGGCGAACGAACCCCCTCGAAGGCGGGGACCTCAGGAGGCTTGAAGACATGGGCGAGCGTGCACTTCGCGGTACCCGGCTCGGCGCGACCAGCTACGAGAACGACCGCAACACCGATCTGGCCCCGCGCCAGGAGGTGTCCTACACGTGCCCGAAGGGCCATCTCACCACCGTCCCGCTTGCCGCCGAGGCCGAGATCCCCACGACTTGGGAGTGCCGGCACTGCGGCAGCCCGGCGTTGCGGGTGGACGCGGAGCAGCCCCAGCAGAAGAAGGTGAAGCCCCCGCGGACCCACTGGGACATGCTGCTGGAGCGCCGCTCGATCGAGGACCTCGAAGAGGTGCTGGCCGAGCGCCTCGCCATTTTGCGGGAGCAGCGGCGCAAGAGCGCGTAGGACGCCGCGACGCCCCCGGCGGCCCGGTCCACCCGGGCCCGCCGGGGGCGTTCGCATGTCCGGCACGCCCGCCTACCCGGCCGGCCGGCGCGACGTGCGGACCACGACCATGGGGCACTTGGCGTAGTGGAGCATGGCCTGGCACACCGAGCCGAGGAGCAGGCCGGTGAACTCGCCGTGGCCGCGGGAGCCCACGACGAGCAGCTCGGCGCCCGCCGACGCGTGCCGCAGCACCTCCGCCGGATGGCCCCGGACGACCTCCTCGACGACCTTGACGTCGGGATAGAGCCCGCGGCGCCCGGCGAGGGCCTCCCTGACCATCCGCACCTCGGTCTCCTCGTCGTCGAAGTCGTCGGGGACCGGCGCGAAGCCCCCGCCGGCCTGGAGCGGGCTGTAGGCGTGCACCACCCGCAGGCCGATCCCGCGCAGCGCCGCCTCGGCGAAGGCGAAGTCCAGCACCCTCGCCCCGGCGGGGGATCCGTCGATGCCCGCGACGATCTCCGGGCGCGGAGCCGCGGGCACCTCCCGCACGACGGCCACGTCGCACGGGGCCTGGCCCGCCACGCCGTACGCGACCGAGCCGAGCAGCAGGCCGCGGAAGCCGCCGAGCCCGTGGTTGCCGATCACCAGGAGCTCGGCGTCCGCGGCGGCCTCGATGAGGGCCGGGCGGGGGTCGCCGGCGAGGATCGCGGTGTCGGCCTGCACGCCGGGGGCCACGGCGTGGACGCGCTCCATGGCGGTGCCGAGCACGGCGGCGGCGCCGTCGCGCATCCACGCGGCGACGCGCGTGAACCGGCCCTGCGGGACCGCCGAGCACGCCCAGGCGGGGATGGCGTTGGCGATGCGCAGGGGGACGCCGCGCAGATCGGCCTCCCGGGCCGCCCAGCGGGCGGCCTCCATGCCCGCGTGCGAGCCGTCGACACCCACGAGGATCATGACGCCCTCCCCTCGGCCGGTCCCTCCATCACAGCGTTCCCGCTCCGAGGTGTGCGAGCGCCGAAGGTCCCGCCGGGACGGGACCTCCGGCCCCGGCGTCCGCTACGCCACCCCGGCGTGCTCGGGGGCGGCGGCGCGGCCGGTGAGGTGGTGGCGCAGGCGTTCGCCCTCGACGTCGAGGTCGGGCAGCGCCCGGTCCAGGGCGCGGGGCAGCCACCAGGCGGCGCGGCCGAGCATGGACATCACGGCGGGGACGAGGGTCATGCGGACGCCGAAGGCGTCGACGAGCACGCCGACGGCCGGCGCGAAGCCCATCGACTTGATGATCGAGTCGTCCATGAACACGAAGCCGCCGAACACTGCCGTCATGATCAGCGCCGCGGCGGTGACAACCCGCGCGTTGTGCCCCATGCCGTTGATCGTGGCCTGGCGCGGGGTGTGGCCGAAGCCCTCCGCGCCCGCGCCCGTACGGTGACCGGTTCGCTGCTCGCGGGGCGGCACGCGCGCCCCGGCGTACGACAGGCGGACAACGCTAGCTGACCGATCGGCCAGGCTTTGACCGATCGGCCAGCAAGGGGTTGTCGCCGGACATGGGAAAGGCCCGGCCGGGAAGGCCGGGCCTCGGCGCGGGCGGCCTGCGCCGCCGGCTCAGACCGTCACAGGTCGAGCAGGTCCGCCGATACCTGCCACAGGAGGGTGGCCGCCTCCGGGTCGAGCGCGTACGCCGCGACGCCCCGGCCCGTGCCCGGCTCGGCGACCTCCGCCTCCTGGTTGTCCTCGAAGTAGCGCCCGCTGACGCCCTCGACCAGCGGCGACGCGGCCAGCAGCACGGAGGTGGCCGCGCCCTGCTCGGCGTTCTTCCACGTCACGCCGGTCGAGCTGCCCAGCGCGCGGCGGCGCTCGATGTAGTCCGGCTCCAGGTGCCGCTGCAGGCGGGTGGGGATGCCGCCCGGCATGAGCGCGTTGACCGCGATGCCGTCATCCGCCCACCGCC
Source organism: Microbispora rosea subsp. aerata (assembly GCF_014647835.1). Classification (GTDB taxonomy): domain Bacteria; phylum Actinomycetota; class Actinomycetes; order Streptosporangiales; family Streptosporangiaceae; genus Microbispora; species Microbispora aerata. The sequence goes on along the minus strand of NZ_BMPY01000021.1, from coordinate 60,351 downwards.
TGGCGGCCTCGACCGCGAACAGCACGTTGGCCGTCTTCGACTGCCCGTACGCCAGCCACGGGTCGTACGGGCGCTCGTTGAAGTGGATGTCGTCGAAGACGACCGGCGAGCGCAGGTGGGCGCTGGAGCTGACCGACACGACGCGGGCGCCGCCGGCCGCCGCGAGCGCCGGGCGCAGGCCCAGGGCGAGCGCGAAGTGACCGAGGTGGTTGGTGGCGAACTGCAGCTCCCAGCCCTCCGGCGTCCGGGTTTCCGGGCACGCCATCACTCCCGCGTTGTTGACCAGGATGTGCAGCGGCCCCTCCCAGGCGGCGGCGAACGCCGCGACGGAGGCCCGGTCGGCGAGGTCCAGCGGTGCGACGCGGACGGCCGCGCCCCCGGTGGTGGCCGCGATGTCCTCGGCGGTCCGCTTGCCGGCGTCGAGGTCGCGGACCGCGATCGTCACCTCCGCGCCCGCCGCGGCCAGCGCCCGGGCGGTCTCGACGCCGATGCCGGACGCGCCGCCGGTCACGATCGCCCGCCGCCCGCGCAGGTCGACGCCCTTCAGGACCTCGGCCGCGGTGGACTGCCCGGTGAACGGCGTGGTGATGCGGGTGGCTTGGTTCATGTTCATCCCCGTCCCGTACGGCGGCAGGCGTCCCCTGCCGGGCCCGGCCGCTACAATCAGGAAAACCGGAGGATCCTCCGGAACGCCTACGACTCTAACCGGAGAATCCTCCGGTTAGCAACACCGCCCGTGTGGAGGAGCCGTGTCCACCCCCGCCCGACCATCCGGAGCCAAGCCGTTGCGCGCCGACGCCCGCCGCAACCGCGAACGGTTGCTGGAGGTCGCGGCGCGGGCGTTCTCCCAGGAGGGGCCGGACGTCACGCTCGACGCGATCGCGAAGGAGGCGGGCGTCGGCATCGGCACGCTCTACCGCCACTTCCCCACCAGGGAGGCGCTGATCGAGGCGGCCTACCGCAACGAGCTGGCGAAGCTGTGCGACGCGGCCGGCGAGCTGGCCGGCACGATGCCGCCCGACGTGGCGATGCGCACCTGGATGGACCGCTTCGCCGACTACCTGGCGACCAAGCGCGGCATGGCCGACGCGCTGCGCACCGTGATCGCCTCCGGCGCGAACCCGTACGCGCACAGCCGCGACCGGCTGCTCGGCGCGATCGGCACGCTGCTCGACGCGGGCGTCGCGGCCGGGACGCTGCGGCGGGACGTGACGGCCGAGGACGTGCTCACCGGCATGAACGGCATCTGCCTCGCCGCGGGCGAGCCGGAGCGGCGCGAGCAGGCCGGGCGCCTGCTCGACCTGCTCATGGACGGTCTCCGTCATGGAGCGTCCGGCTGACGGACGGTCTCCGTCACGGAGCGCCCGGCGCGCGCATGTGACGGCGGGACATCGCGCGCCGTCCGCACCCGCCCGCCTGCGGCCACGGCCGGGCCGGCGCCGCACGGAGCGATTCAGGAGTGGTTCCGGAATGGTTTCAGCGGCCTTCGGCCAGGCGCAGGGCCTCGGCGGCGACGGCGTGCCGCAGCTCGCGGATGCCGGGCCGCCCCCGCAACGGGTGCACGTTGTTGGTGAGCAGCACGACGGTCAGCCGGCGGGCGGGATCGACGACCAGCGAGGTGCCGGTGAAGCCCGAGTGGCCGAACGCGCCCGCCAGCGGCCCCACGATGGCCGGGTCGCCGATGCGCACGCCGAGCCCCTGCCGGAACGCCGCGCCCGGCACGCCCTGGTCGCGCAGCATCTCGGCGGTCCAGGCGGCGGACAGGATCGGGCCGCCGCCGGTGCGCAGCGCCTCGCCGAACCGCACGAGGTCGGCGGCGGTGGAGAACAGCCCGGCGTGCCCGGCGACGCCGCCCAGCGCGTGGGCCGTCTCGTCGTGCACCTCCCCCCGCACGCAGGCGCCGCGCTTGAACTCGGTGGCGACGGCGCGGCCCGCCTCGACCGGGCCGTACGTCGTGGTGTCGAGCCCGAGCGGCCCGGTGACCCGCTCGCGCACGAGCGCGTCCAGCGGTGCGCCGCCGGCGACCTCCGCCACCCGCCCGGCCGTGATCATGCCGACGTCGGAGTACAGATGCGTTCCCGGCGGCCCCTGCGCCGGGGTGGACAGGACCAGGTCCCAGCGGGCCTCCTGCGGCTCCTTCTCCACGCGGCGGCTCGCGGGCAGGCCCGCCGAATGCGTCAGCAGGTGCCGTACGGTGATCTCGGGGCGGTGCCCGTAGAACCGGGGCAGCCGGGCGGCCACCGGCTCGTCGAGGTCGAGCGCGCCGTCCTGGGCCAGCGAGACCAGCACCACGGCCGTGAACAGCTTGGTCACGGAGGCGATGTCGAACAGCGCGTCCATGGCCACGGGCGGCCGCTCGGGCAACAGGCCCCCGGACGGGCCGGCGTACCGCACGGCCTCGCCCACGGCGGCCGTGGCGACCGTGCGCCCGTCCACGGCGACCGCGGCGACCGCGGCCGAGGCGACCTCGGGCACGGCCTGGCGCAGGATGGCGTCGAGCACGGGGATCAGGCGCCGCGCAGCGCCGGGCCGAGGCGGTTGCCGTGCGCCGCGAGCAGCGCCCTGGCGTCGTCGGCGCCCACGCCGCGCTCGATCATCACGACGGCCGTCTTCACGTCCAGCCCGGCGCTCTCCAGGACCTCCCTGGCCCGCGGCATCTGCGTGCCGGTGATGTCGGAGACGATCCGGGCCGCCCGGTCGACCAGTTTGGAGTTGCTGGCCACGACGTCGACCATGTAGTTCCCGTACGTCCGGCCCGACTTGATCATCGTGATCGTGGAGATCATGTTGAGGACCAGCTTCTGGGCCGTGCCGGCCTTCAGCCGGGTCGAGCCGGTGACCACCTCGGGCCCCACGATGACCTCGATCGCGTGCTCGGCGGCCCGCGCGAGCGGCGTGCCGGTGTTGCAGGCCAGGCCCACGGTCAGCGCGCCGAGCCGCCGGGCCTGCTCGACGGCGGCCACGACGTACGGGGCGCGCCCGCTGGCGGAGATCCCCACGACGGAGTCGAGCCGGCCGACGTGCTTGTCGCGGATCACGGCGGCGCCCGCCTCGGCGTCGTCCTCCGCGCCCTCGACCGAGCGCACCAGCGCGGCCTCGCCGCCCGCGATGACGCCCTGGACCAGGTCGGGGTGGGTGCCGAAGGTCGGCGGGCACTCGGAGGCGTCGAGCACCGCGAGCCGCCCGGAGGTTCCGGCGCCCACGTAGAGCAGCCTGCCCCCGTCGGCCATCCGCGCGGCGATCGCGTCGATCGCGGCGGAGATCTCCGGGATGGCCCGGCCCACCGCGGCGGGGACGGCGACGTCGGCGGAGTTCATCAGCCGCGCGATCTCCTCCGTCGGGAGCGTGTCGATTCCGCTGTAGCGGGGATCGCTCTGTTCGGTGGCGAGAGCGGCGAGTGAGTGCGTGGTGGGCTGCGTCATGGTTCCTCGGCTTCGGAGTGCTTGATGAATCGCGTGCGTACGGGGCTGGAGCGGCTGGCGAGCGCGCCGGGAACCGGACGGCGGCGGGTCGGGCTCGTCACCAACCCCACCGGAGTCCTGCCCGATTTGACCCCCGCCGCACCGGCCCTGCTGGCCGCCGGGGTGCCCGTGACCACGTTGTTCAGCCCCGAGCACGGCCTGCGCGGCACGGCCCAGGCGGGCGGCGGCGAGGGCGACACCACAGATCCGGTCACCGGCCTGCCCGTGCTCGACACCTACCGGCGGTCGGGCGCGGACCTGGACGCGCTGGTGGCGTCGTCCGGGGTGGACGCGCTCGTGTTCGACGTGTGCGACGCCGGCGCCCGCTTCTACACCTACGTGTGGACGATGTACGACCTGATGGGCTCGGCGGCCCGGCTCGGGCTGCCCTTCACCGTGCTCGACCGGCCCAACCCGATCGGCGGCGCGGTGGCCGAGGGCCCGGTGCTCGACCCGGCGTTCGCGAGCTTCGTCGGCCGCGCCGCCCTGCCCGTACGGCACGGCCTCACACCGGGCGAGATCGCGCTGGCCGTCAACCGGTCGCTCGGGTGCGAGCTCGAGGTCGTGGCGATGGAGGGCTGGCGCAGGCGGTGGCATTTCGACCGCACCGGGCTGCCCTGGGTGATGCCGTCGGCCAACATGCCGACCCTCGACACCGCGCTGGTCTATCCCGGCACCGGGCTGCTGGAGGGCGTGAACGCCGCCGAGGGCCGCGGCACGACCCGGCCGTTCGAGCTGGTCGGCGCGCCGTACGCGGACGGCCGGTTCGCCGCGGCGCTGAACGACCTCGGCCTGCCCGGCGTGCGGTTTCGCGACACGTGGTTCACCCCGACGTTCGGCAGGCACGCGGGTGTCGTGGTGCGCGGCGCGCAGCTCCACGTGACCGACCGGCAGGCATTCGCACCGGTGCTGACGGGCGTGTCCGTCCTGCACGTGCTGCGCGCCCTCTACCCCGGCCAGTTCGCCTGCGCGCCGTTCCTCGACCTGCTGTGGGGCTCGGCGTCGCTGCGCGAGCGCCTGGAGGCGGGCCGCGACCCCCGGGGGCTGTGCCCCGCGCCGGGCCCGCCCCGGGGCGAACTGCTGTACGACTGACATCAGCCCAGGGCGCGGCGGTAGAGCCAGAAGACCCGCTCGGCGCGGGCGCCCACCGCCCTGGAGTAGAAGCGGAGCGGGCCCACCCAGCCGATCTGCGCGGAGGTCTGCCCCGCGGCGGCCTGGTCGGCCAGGCAGCGGCGCAGCAGCACCCGGCCCACGCCGAGGCCCCGGGCGGCCGGGGCCGTGCCCATCGGCCCGAACCACAGCGGCCGGGCGCCCCAGGCGGCGAAGCCGAGAATCTCCCCGTCGCGGTAGGCGTAGTGGAGACCCGCCGCCTGCTCGGCCTCCCAGGCCCACTTGTCGTTCCACTGCTCGCGGACGAACGCCGCGACCGCCGCGCGCTCCCCCACCGGCGCCGCCGCGACCGTCACTCCGGCGGCGGCGAGCCCGGCCAGGTCGGCCTCGTGCTCGGCCCGGTCGTAGCGGGCCGGCAGGTCGGCCGTCATGTTCCAGGCCACGCGATACTGCTCGTACCCCAGGCGCTCGGCCAGGCAGGCGGCCGGGGTGTAGCGCACGTCGACGCCGGGCCAGGCGTAGCAGGGCGGGTTGCCGGCGAACCTCGCCTCGGCCGCGCCGTGGCCCCGCATCCACTCCTCGGCCGCGCCGACCAGCGCCCGCCCGATGCCCCGGCCCTGGGCGGCGGGGTCCACGGCGATCAGGTCGATGTGACCGGCGCCGTCCGCGCCGATCGAGGCGAACACCACGCCCTCGCGGTCCGGCGTGGCCAAAGCCGTCCACGTCCGCTCCCGCGGCGGGTCGGCCAGGCGGCGCACGACCGGCGCGGCGTCCTCGGCGTCGGCCCACAGCGCGGCGGCCGCGACGTCCGCCACGCGGTCGTCGACGGCGACGGGGACGATGTCCGTCACTCGCCCACCCCCACCGGGATCACGCTGCGCCGCCTGGGGTGGAAGCAGGCGTACTCCTGCTCGGCGTCCGGTCCGCGCTCCAGCACGGGCATCTCGTTCGCGCAGCGCTCGGTGCCGAACGGGCAGCGCCGGGCGAACAGGCAGCCGGCGTCGGGCTCTCCCTCCCGCTGCATCTCCCTCGGCACGACCCGCTCCGCGCCCGGCCGCTCCAGGCCGTGCAGCACCGGTATGGCCGACAGCAGCGACTGCGTGTACGGATGCACGGGGTCGGCGATGATCTTCTCGGTGGCGCCCCGCTCGACGACCTGGCCGCGGTAGAGCACGTACAGCTCGCCGTCGTCGCCGATGTAGCGGGCGGTGGCGATGTCGTGGGTGATGAACAGCACGCCGACGTCCAGCCGCTCGCGCAGGTCCTTCAGCAGCGCGAGGATGCCCAGGCGCAGCGACACGTCGATCATCGAGACGGCCTCGTCCGCGACGAGCACCTCGGGGTCCATGGTGAGCGCGCGGGCGATCACCACGCGCTGGCGCATGCCGCCCGACAACTGGTGGGGGTAGCGCGGGAGCACGTAGCCGGGGTCGATGCCGACCATCGCCAGCAGCTCCTCGGCCCGCTGGTCGGCCCACGAGCGCGGGCGGCCCGTCTGCCTGGCCCGCAGCCGCAGCGGCGCCTCCAGCGTCTGGTGGATCGTCCGGGTGGGGTTGAGCGCGGAGTACGGATCCTGGTGGATGAGCTGGATGCGGCGGAAGTACGGCTGCCGCCTGCGGTGGCTCAGCGACGACATCGGCACGCCGTCGATGACGATCTCGCCGGCGTCGTGGCTCTCCAGCCCGGCGATGATGCGGCCGAGGGTGGTCTTGCCGCTGCCCGACTCGCCGATGAACGAGACGGCTCCGCCCTTGGCGATGGCGAAGTCCACGCCGCGCAGCGCGGGCACCTCCCGGGCGCCGAGCACGCCGCCGCGCTGCTTGAAGGTCTTGGTGATCCCGGTTCCCGTGATCACACGAACTCCTTCCGCTTGACCAGGGAGAGGTGGCGGTCGGCGGCGTGGCAGGCGACGGTCCGGCCGTCCCGGTTGACGGCCATGGGCTCGTCGGTCTCGCACACCTCCATGCGCCGCTCGCAGCGCTCGCGGAACACGCAGCCCCGCCCGGGCAGCGTCCCGAGCGTCGGCGGGCGGCCGGGCAGCGCCCGGGCCAGCGACAGGTCGCCGGTCAGGCGCGGGATGGCCCTGATCAGGCCCTGCGTGTACGGGTGCCGGGCGTCGCCGAGCACCTCGGTCACCGGGCCGTGCTCGACCACGCGCCCGCCGTACATGACGGCGAGGCTGTCGGCGACCTCGGCGACCGCGCCGACGTCGTGGGTGATGACGAGCGTGGTGAGCGCCCGCTCCTCGTGGACCTCCCGGATGATCCGCAGGATCGTGGCCTGGGTGATCATGTCGAGGGCGGTGGTCGGCTCGTCCAGAACGACGACCTTGGCGTTCAGGACGAGCGCGAGCATGATGCCGACCCGCTGGCGCATGCCGCCCGACAGCTCGTGCTGGTAGGAGTCGAGCACCCGGGCGCCGTCCATGCCCATGCGGGCCAGCAGGTCCTTGGCGTCGCGCACCAGCGCCCGCAGGTCGTCCACGTCGTGGGAGCGGCCGAGGTCGAGCAGCTGCTTGCCGATGGTCTTGAGCGGGTTCAGCGAGTTCTGCGCCGCCTGGAAGACGTAGCCGACCTGGCGGCCGCGGGCGCGGCGCAGGTCCTCGCCCCGCAGCGTCAGCACGTCGCCGAGGCCGTCGATCTCGACGCTGCCCGCGGCGATCCTGCCGGGCGGCTGGACGGCGTTGAGCAGCGACAGCGCGAGCGTGGACTTGCCCGAGCCCGACTCGCCGACCACGCCGGTGATCGTGCCGGGGGCGAGGGTGAGATCGACTCCGCGTACGGCGGGCAGCTCGCCCGCCGGCGTCTTGTAGACGACCGTGAGGTCCCGGATCCGGACCCCCGGCGCCGCCGCCGGTGTCTCCGGTGCCGCCGTGTCGTGTGCGGCCGTGTGAGCCGTCATAGGGGCTACTCCTCCCGCAGCCGGGGGTTGAAGATCTCGTCCATCGCGTCCACGATCAGCACGATGCCCAGGGTGAGCAGCAGGATCGCGATCAGCGGGGCCAGCAGGTACGGCAGCGCGGCCGGGGTGGTGAGCGCCCCGCCGTTGAACACGGCGAGGTTCAGCATCACGCCCCAGTTGTTCGACTCGAACGGCAGCACGCCGAGGAAGAACAGGCCCACCTGGGCGTACACCGCGCCGGTGACGGCGATGAGCATGTTCATCGCGATGTACGGCGCCATGCTCGGCAGCAGCTCGCGGCCGATGATGTGCCGGTTGGACAGGCCGAGGCCGCGGGCGGCCTCGATGAAGCCGCGCTCGCGCAGCGACAGCGTCTGCGACCGCACGGCCCGGGCCACGCCGCCCCAGCCGAGCACCCCGAGCACCAGGCCCATCTCCAGCGGGCTTTCGAACTTCCACACGGTGGACAGCACGAGCAGCAGCGGCAGGCCGGGGATCGCGAGGTTCATGTCGGTCAGCCGCATCAGCAGCGTGTCCCACCTGCCCCGGCGGAAGCCCGCGACCAGCCCGATGAGCGTGCCGAGCGCGACCGTGATGACGGCCGTGGCCAGGCCGGTGAGCAGCACGTAGCGCGCGCCGGTGACGACCAGCGCGAGCACGTCGGTGCCCTCGAAGTCGGTGCCGAAGGGGTGGGCCAGGCTCGGCGGCGCGTACAGCGCGTCGTCGTCGCGCGGCAGCTGCGCGGGGTAGAGCAGCGGCCCGAAGACGCCCATGAGCGCGAACAGGGCGACGATGACCACCCCGGCCATGCGGCTGGGCTTGCGCCGCAGCACCCGCCACACGCCGCGCCAGAAGTTGCGCCGCAGCGTGGCCCGCGTGGTGCCGGCCGGCGCGGCCTCGGGGCCGATCGCCCCCTCCGGGTTGACGATGACGGTCATGCCGCGCCTCCGCTCCTGACCCGCGGGTCGATCACCGTGTACAGCAGGTCGGCGACGATGTTGGCGACGACGATGCCCACCGTGATCACCAGGAACGTGCCGCCCATCAGCGCGTAGTCGCGGCTGCTGATGCTGTCGACGAGCAGCAGGCCGAGGCCCGGGTAGTTGAAGATCTGCTCGATGAAGATCGAGCCGCCGAACAGCATGCCGATCGACAGGGCGAGGATCGTGAACAGCGGCAGGATCGCGTTGCGCGCGAGATAGCGGAACACGAAGCCGCGCTTCAGCCCGCGCAGTTCGGCCGCGAGGATGAAGTCGTCGCCGAGCACGGCGACCACGTTCGACTTCATCGCGAGGATCCACCCGCCATAGCTGGCCAGCGTGTACGTGACGACCGGCAGCACCGCGTGATGGATCAGCGAGCCGATGTAGCCGGCGTTGAAGCCGGGGACGAACTCGACGTCCACCGGCCCGCCGGACGGCATGATCGGCCACAGCGTGGCGAAGATCGCGGTCATCAGGAGCCCGATGACGTACACCGGCACGCCGTGCAGCAGCGAGCCGGACAGCGCGAGCATGTCGCCGAGCTTGCCCGACCGCTTGATCGCGGCGTAGACGCCCATGGTGACGCCGAGCAGGAAGCTCAGCAGCGTGCCGGCGAGGACCGGCAGCACGGTCCAGCGGGCCGCGTGCCCGATGAGCGTGGTCACCTCCACTCCGGGTGTGCTGAGCGAACGCCCGAGGTCGAGGTGGAGCAGCGAGCCCATATAGCCGACGTACTGCTCCCAGAGGTTGCCGGTGGGCAGGAAGCCGTACAGGACGGCGGTGGCCCGCTCGGCCTGCTCGGGCGACATGCCCTTCTGGATCAGGCTCTCGTACTGCCCCAGCACGGGGTTGCCGGGAATCTCCCGGATGATGACGAAGCTGATCGTGGCGACGACCCAGATCATCACCAGGCCGCGGACCAGGTGGCCCCCAGCCTTCCTGGCGATGGCGCCCACCCGGGGACGTCCCGGGACCGCGTGCGTCATGCCTGCCTCTTCTCCGCTTTCCTGATCATCCCGAGCTGCATCCACACACCGGACGACAGCCGCAGGGACTCGTCGTCGTCGGGCGGGAACGCGGTGTACCGGGAGGTGTTCACGAACTGGGTGTTCACGTAGTCCCACAGCTGGACGACGGGAAGCTGCTCGTTGGCGACCTTGGCCAGGACGCCGACGATGCGCCGCTGCTCGTCGTGGGGCGCGTAGTTCAGCCTGCTGGTCAGCTCGCCGGGGTCGACGGTCCCGGCCGCGCCGGCGTCGACCTTCTCCGGGCCGCCCATCCAGTTGCCCTCGGTGCCCGGCGCGACGTGGCGCAGCCGGCCGCCGAACATCTGCCAGCCGTTCGCCTGGCCGAACAACCGCTGGAAGATGTTGTACGGCGAGGGGCCGAGGCCGATCAGCCAGAACCCCAGGTCGTACTTGGCGTCGGCCAGTTCTCCAAGATAAAGCGTGTAGTCGGCCGCGGTGACCACGCTCGCGTCGATGCCGTGGTCGCTGAGCTGGCTGCTGATCGACTTGGCCGCGGCGACCCAGTCGGAGAACGACGCGGGCACGTGGATGCGGACCTTCCACGGGCTGCCGTCCGGCAGCGCCCACCGGCCGCCCCGCTTGGTCATGCCCGCCGCCTTCAGCTCGGCGTCGGCCTTGGCGGGGTTGACGCGGTACTGCTCCAGGCTGTCGAACGCGTCGCCGAGCCAGGCCCGGGCCGCCTTGGCGTGGATTCCGGAGGTGGTGGTGGCGGGAGTGCCGCCCTCCGGCGAGGCGATCTTCGTGACCTGGGCGCGGTCGATCAGGTAGGCCATCGCCCGCCGCACGTGCACGTTGTCGTACGGCTTGTGCGACTGGTTGAACGCCAGGGAGACGGCCACTGGGGAGTAGCCCTTGACGATCTTGCTGCCCTTCGCGGCGCGGATGCGCTCCATGACGGCGGTGGGCACGGAGGTGAACGGCGCGTTGTCCAGCCGGCCGGCGATCAGGTAGTTCCAGATCTGCTCGTTGCCGGTGTAGTTGAGGATCTTGACCTTGTCCGGCACGATGTTCCGCCGCGCATAGAAGTAGGGGTTGCGCTTCAGCAGCGCCGCGCCCGGGTTCACCCGCTCCAGCACGAACGGCCCGGCGGACACGTCGTGACCGGGGTCGAACCCGATGACCTTCTCCGCCAGCCCGGTGATCTCGTTCTTCGCCTTCTCGGCCGCCGCGCCCTGGCCGTGCTGGGCGACCTTGAGCGTCTGCCAGAAGTCCGCCGGCAGCAGCTTCCCGAACACGTGCGCGGGCACGACCACGGTCGACAGCAGGTTGGCGAGGAACGTCGAGCTGCGGTTGGCGCCCTGGGTCACCCGGATCGTCTTGGGGCCGACGACCTCGATGTCGGCGGCGGCGCCCGCCGCCTTCGGGTCCAGCGCGTACGCCGTGCCGCCCTGGGTGTAGGCGAGGCCGATCGAGACGCGCACGTCCTCGCTGGTCACCGGCTTGCCGTCGGACCACCTGGCCTCCGGCTGCAGGTGGATCACGACCTCCGACCGGTCCGCGGACATGCTCCAGCTCTCGGCGATGCCCGGGTAGAACTGGTTGGGATCGGTGGGGTCGTTCTTGGGCCACGCCAGCGCCATGCCGTTGTATCCCGAGAAGACCGATCCGACGGGGTTGAACGGGTTGATCGGCGCGCTCGCGTTGATCTGCTTGCTGCCGTCGATCGTGGTGTACACGCCGCCGCCCTGCCGGGCGGTATCCGTCGTACCGGTAGTGCCGCAGGCGGTCACGGTGGCGAGGGACGCCACCGCCATGATCGCTGCGAGTCGCTTCATGGGCTGCTCCTGGTTCCCGATTGCCTGGACAATACGGGCGTTTCCGCGACGCCGTCAATTTTTTCCACGGGCAGACGCGATGATGGAGTTAATTTTTACCCACGCCCACTACCTGCGGGAACATGTCACAGATGGGCTCCGCGGACCGGTCAGGCGCCGCCGGTGAGCCAGCGGGCCGCCGCCCGCGCGGAGGCCGTGGAGGCGCCGTGAGTGGCGAGATACAACCGCCCGGCGGGCGTCCCCGGCACCCCGGTCTCGACCACCACCGCGTCCGGCCGGGCCCGCAGCGCCGCCTCCAGGAGCCCCCTCATCCAGGCGTGCCGTACGGCGTCGTGCACGGAGATCACCACGGGACGCCCGGTCTCGCTCAGGTCCGGCAGACGTCCGTCCTCGTCCACCTCCGCCGTGACCGTCCCGGGCAGGATCTCGCCGATCGCCTCCCCCAGCGTGAGGGGGGTCGCGCGTCCCACGGCCTGGGTGGGACGCGCCGCCATGCGCACCACCAGCGGCGCCCGCGTCAGCACGGGCCGTCTTCGCGGCTGCGCGGGGGTCGCGCGCAGCGCCGCCGTCGCCGCCGCCAGGCCCAGGCCCTCGTCGGCGTCCCTGGCCGCCGCCTTCCTGGCCTCGGCCCGCGCGTCGTACCACGCGGCCAGGTCGCGCACCCGGCCCGCCGCCTCGGCCAGGCGCTCCTCCTTCAGCCGTCCCTCACGCACCGCCGCGGTGATCGCGTCGCGCAGCGCGTACACGCTCTCCCCGGCGGCCGAGGACACCCCGACGCAGATCGCGTCGACCCCGGCGGCCAGCGCGCGCACCGCGATCTCGCCGGGCGGATGCAGGGCGGCGACCGCGCGCATCTCGATCGCGTCGGTCACCACCAGCCCGCCGAACCCCAGCTCCTCCCGCAGCAGGCCCGTCACCACGGCCCGGCTCAGCGTCGCCGGCAGCACGTCGACGGCGGGGACGAGCAGGTGCCCGCACATCACCGCGCGCACCCCGGCCGCGACGGCGGCCCGGAACGGCGGCAGGTCGCGCCGTTCGATGACCTCGCGGGAGGCCCGTACGGCGGGCAGCGCCAGGTGGGAGTCGGTCACCGTGTCGCCGTGGCCGGGGAAATGCTTGGCGCAGGCGGCCACCCCCGCGCTCTGCAGTCCCTCGATCCACGCGGCGCCGTGGCGGCCGACCTCCCCGGGGTCGGAGCCGAAGGAACGCACCCCGATGACGGGGTTGCGGGGGTCGGCGTTGACGTCCACCACCGGGGCGTAGTCGAGGGTGATTCCGGCGGCGGCGACCATCCGGCCGATCTGCCGCGCCACCTGGCGGGTCAGCGACTCGTCGCCCGCGACGCCCAAAGCCATGTTGCCCGGCCAGGAACTGCCGGTGACGGCTTCCAGCCGGGTGACCGCGCCGCCCTCCTCGTCCACGGCGACGATCACCTCGGGCCGCTCCCGGCGCAGCTCGGCGACGAGGGCGGCCGTCGCGCCGAGGCCGCTGACGAGGCCGTCGTCGTGGCCTTCGTCGCGCCCGCCGTCGAGGGCGGCGGCGTCGCGGGCGCTGTCACGGGCTTTGCCGCGGCCGGCCTTGCGATCGGCGTTGCGGCCGACGTCGCGATCGAAGTTGCGGGCGATGTTCCGGGCGAACAGGACCACGCCGCCCAGGCCGTCCGCCAGCGCCCGCCGCAGCCAGTCCGGCGGCTCGGTGCCCTCGAACCCGGGCTGGAGGACGGCCATCGCCATCCGGTCCAGATCGCCGCTCGGCCCGCCGCTCATGCCGCCCCCTCGCCCGGCGGCTCGCGATCCCGCCCTACCGGAGACGCGCATAGACGGCCGCGCCGGTGATCGTGCTGACGGCGACGCCGGTAGCCCGCGCAAGTGACAACGCCAGCGACCTCGCAAGCGGCGGTGCCGATGGCCGCGCCGGTGACCACGCGGGTGGCAGCCCCAGCGGCCGCACGGGTAACCGCGCAGATAGCGGCACCAGTGGCGGGCCCGGCGGCGGCGCCGGTGACCACGCGGATGACGGAACCAGCGACCGCGCCGGTGGCCGTACAGATGAGAGCGCCAGCGGTCGCGCAGGTGACAGCGCGGGCACCGGCACCTGTGGCCGTACAGATGGCGGCACCGGTGGCCGCGCCGGTGACCACGCGGGTGGCGGCATCCGTAGCCGCGCTGGTAGCGGCGCGGGTGGCCGTGCAGGTGACGGCGCTGGTCGCTTCGTCGCGAATCGCCCTGTGCTCGCTGGTTCGCTCGCTCACGCGCCCCCCTGCTCGATCAGCGCGCGGTGCGCTTGCGCGGCACGCGGATCGCCGGGCAGGGCGGCCCGCACCGCGAGCGCCGCCGCGCCCGCCGCGCTGTCCCGGGCGCTCACCAGCCGGGCCCACCTGCCCAGCTCGGCCCGGACCAGGTGGGCGAGCTCGGTCGGCTCGGTCAGCAGCGACCCCGCGAGCACCAGCGGCTCTCCGCCTCCCCGTGCTCCCCGCTCACGAGCGCCCTCGCCCGCGACGACGCGGGCCGTACGGCACAGCCTCCGGGCCGCCTCCGCGACGACGCCGCGCGCCACCTCGTCACCCTCACGCGCCGCGGCGTCCACGACGGGCGCGAGCGTGCCCAGCCAGGCGGGCCCCGACTCGGCGACCCGCGCGTACACGGCCGCCACCAGGTCCCGGGCGAGCGCGGGACCGTCGTCCTCGCCGGCCGCTCCCGGTCCGAGGACGGTCTCGGCCACCCGCGCCACCAGCACCGTGGGGGCACCCCGGCCGTCGATCGCGTTCAGCGCCGCGGCGGCGGCCCGGCGGCCCAGCCACACGCCGGAGCCCTCGTCACCCAGCAGCCAGCCGAGACCGTCGGCCCGCCGTACGACCCGGCGGTCGCGGATGCGGGCGCCGATCGCACCGGTGCCGGCCACCAGGACCGCGCCGTCCGGCTCGTCGCTGGCGCCGGTGAACGCGACGAGCACGTCGGCCACCACCGCCGGGTGCCCGGCGAGCCCGGCCTCCCGCCAGGCCCGCTCCGCGGACTCCGCCGCGCGGGCCGTACCGGCCAGGCCGAACACTCCCCCGGCGACCCGGGCGGGGTCCAGGCCCTCCAGCGCGCCGAGCAACGCGGCGCGCAGGTTGGCGACCGGGTCGGGGACCGAGATCGCGTTGGCGCCGCCGGCCCGTCCCCGTCCGGCGATCTCGCCCGACTCGGTGACCACGACGCAGCGCGTACTGGTGCCTCCCCCGTCCACGCCGACGAACAGAGCCCCCACGGCCGCTCCTTTGCAGACACCTTCCATCAACCTATAAGGCGACGGAAATCTCCTACAACGGCCGCCGGGCGAGCGGGCTATCCGATTACTTCTTGCTGTCGGTGAGATCGACGAGCGCGGTGGCCGCCCGGAAGAACTTGTTGCGGCCGAGGTCTCCGACGGTCTTGATGTGGAAGGCCTTCTTCAACAGCTCCGCGTCCTCCGCGCTCACCCCGGCCAGCGCCTCCACCGGCGCCTTGATGATCTCGTCCAGGGTCTTGTCCTCGTACTCGCGGTCGAGCAGCTTCGCCAGGTCCGCAGATACAGCCATGGTTCCCCCAATCGAACGCGCCCCCGATACCTCTTGAAATGCCCAAACGGCCCATTTCCTATGCCCGCACAGCCGTCCCTTCTACGCCCCTCGCATCCCTCCCCTCCAATGTCTCTCGCACCGCCCGAGCCGCTTACGACCATCCCCCACGCCACTCGCCCAGCGTCACCGCTCGCACGGCCTTCCCTGTGCCACTCGCACAGCCCTTACCGCTCGCAGCCGTCCCTCCCTGTGCCGCTCACGCAGCCGCTACCGCTCGCCGGCCGCCCTTCCGCACACCACTCGCACAGCCCTGGCCACACCCACAGCCGTCCTCTTCCATGCCTCACACAGCGGTCGCCGCTCACGCGGCCGTTACCGCGGCACAGTCCTCCCCTCTTGTCACCCACATAGCGTCGCCGCCCGCACAGCAGTCCCCTCCCACTGCTCACACAGCCGTTACCTCTCGCCCAGCCCTCCCCTCCCACTGCTCACACAGCCGTTACCTCTCGCCCAGCCCTCCCCTCCCACGGCAGCCGCACACCCGTCGCGTGAAGTGAGGTCAGCCGGCCGGACGGGCAAGACCCGCACCTACTCGACCAGAGCAACCCCGAGCAGACCGCACGAATTTGGACCGAAGCGGATCGAAGCAGGTCAGGGTCAAACGGACTGGAACCAGGTCGTTGGAAAGCGGCGTAGGCAAGACACCGAGAGCCCAGACACGGCGTCCCGAGCCGGGGACCGGCCACCCGGCATGCGATATTGGCTAGGCCATGCCGGTGACATCGCCTCTCCGCCTCGCCCGAGCCGCCGCCTTCACCGCGGTGTGCCTCGGCCTGGGCGTGCTGGCGCACCTGCTCAGCGGCGGCACGGTCGCTCCCGGCGTGCTCGCGCTGGGCCTGCCTGCGGTGTTCACCGTCGCACTGCCTCTTTCCGGCCGGGAACGGACGCTGCGCGCAATCCTGCCCCTGCTCGCGGTCCTCCAGGTCGCGCTGCATGTGCTGTTCGCACTGACGTCCCCGTCGCCGTCCCCGTCCACCGTGCGGTTCGTGGCCGGGCATTTCCTGGCGGGGCATACGCACGCCGGTCCGGGCCTGGGAATGCTCCTCGCGCATGGCTGGGCGGTGGTGCTGACCGCACTGTGGCTCGCCAGGGGCGAGGCCGCCCTGTGGGCGTTGCTGCGTAGGCTCGCCGTACGGCTCACGCGGATCGCTGCCGATCCGGCGCCGCCCGTGTTCGCACCGCCGGCATCGCCGCACCCGGATGAGCCGCGCATGCCGCGCTCCGTCGCGCCACGTCACTGCGTCACCCGGCGCGGCCCGCCCCGTCTTCTTCAGCCGTCCGTCTGAGACTGCCTCCAGCCGCCGTCTGAGACGGCGTTCCCCAGCCGCTCCCGGCCGCGTACGGCCCGGAGCGTGTCATTGATCTTTTCCGGCGGAGCATGCCCGCGCGTGCCCCGATCTCCGGCTTCGGCGGACCGTCACGTGTCGCCCTTCCGGGTATCGCGCGACCGGTCACGCCGCGCTGCCCCGCGTTCGCCGGAACGGCCCGCAGGGACGGCTCCGCGTGCCCGAAAGCCCGCGAGAGTCCGTACGGCTTCGCGGCCCGCGGGGCGGCGACAGCTCCGCGCGCCTGCGAGCCCACGGAAGGCCGCCCGCATGCCCGCCGGACGACAGAGAGAAGGCTTCCGCATGACCATCACGCCCGTTAACCGCATCCTCCCGTTGGCGCTGGCCGTACTCCTGACCGCCGGGGCCTGCGCCGCGCCGTCCGGCACGGCGACTGGCACGGCGACTGGCACGGCGACCGGCACTGCGGCCGACGCCGGGGCCGGCACCGCCACGGCCTCACCGGCCGCGGCCCAGGCCTCCACCCCCGCACCCGCCGCCCCGCTGTCGATCAGCGACCCGTGGGTGAAGACGGCCCGCTCCGGCATGAGCGCCGCCTTCGCCGCGCTCGTCAACACCACCGGGGAGGCGGTGACCGTCGTCGCGGCGAGCACACCCGTCTCCCCATCGGTGGAACTGCACGAAGTCACCGGGGAGGGCGGCAACACCACCATGCGCCGCAAAGAGGGCGGGTTCGTGATCCCCGCCGGCGGGCGGCACGTGCTCCAGCCCGGCGGCGACCACATCATGCTCATGGACGTACGCACGGCCATCGAGCCCGGTGCGGAGGTGCCGTTCACACTCACCTTGAAGGACGGCAGGACCGTATCCTTCACCGCGATCGCCAAGGACTTCGCCGGTGCCAACGAGTCCTACGCGCCCCATGAGTGAGCACGAGTTCCCGCCGGGGCGGCGGCTGACCCGGCGCGGCCTGCTCGCGGGAGGAGCCGTCGCCGCTGCCGCGGCCTGCGTCCCGACTTCCGCCGTGTCGGACGCGGCCGGGCGCGCATCAGCCGGGCCCACACCCCTGCCCGGTGGCGACGCCGTCGAGCCCTTCCACGGCGTTCACCAGGCGGGCATCGCGACGTCTCCGCAGACGTTCGCGGTGTTCGTCGGGTTCGATCTGCGGCCGGGGACCGACCGCGCGGCGCTCACGCGCCTGCTGCGGCTGCTGACCGACGACGCGCGACGGCTCACCCGGGGCGAGCCCGCCCTCGCCGACACCGACGCCGAGCTGGCGCTGCTGCCCGCGCGGCTCACCGTCACCTTCGGATTCGGCGCCGGGCTGTTCAAGGCGGCGGGAGCCGGGCATCTCGCGCCACAGCCGCTGCCGGCGTTCAAGGTCGACGCCCTCCAGCCCCGCTGGAGCGACGGCGACCTGCTTATCCAGGTGTGCGCGGACGACCGCCTCACGCTTGCGCACGCGCTGCGCGTGCTCGTCAGGGACGCGCGCTCCTTCGCGACCGTACGCTGGGCCCAGCACGGATTCCGGCAGAGCCCGCAGGTACGCGCGCCGGGAACCACCCAGCGCAACTTGATGGGCCAGCTCGACGGCACCGTCAACCCCCGCCCGGGGACTGCCGACTTCGAACGGGCCGTGTGGGTGCGTGACGGGTGGCTGCGCGGCGGCACCACGCTGGTGCTGCGCCGGATCCGCATGGACCTGGAGAAGTGGGACGCCGCGGACCGGGCGGCCAAGGAGTTCAGCGTCGGTCGGCGGCTGGACACCGGCGCCCCGCTGACCGGCCACGCTGAGACCGACGAGCCCGACTTCGCCGCCCTCAGCCCGTCTGGCCTGCCGGTCATCTCCGAGTACGCGCACATCCGCCGGGCCAGGGTGGCCGATCCGGGCATGCGCATCCTGCGCCGGGCGTACAACTACGAGGACGGCCTCAGCTCGGAGGGGCGGCCGGACGCCGGTCTGCTGTTCGCGTCCTACCAGGCCGACGTGGCGCGGCAGTTCGTCCCGATCCAGCAGCGCATCGCGGAGGCGGATCTGCTGAACCAGTGGATCACTCCCATCGGGTCGGCCGTCTTCGCCATACCGCCGGGGTGTTCGCCTGACGGCTGGATCGGCGAGACCCTCCTGTCCTGACCGTCCCGACCTCGCGCCTTCGGGGGCTCGGCCATGTCTCGTGAGGGAGCCGGGCCGAGCCTCCGCGAGGCGCACACCTCCAAGGCCGTTGCACGCTGCGCGTTCTTCTCGGCCTGGCCGTGCTAAGACGGGCCTCCGCAAGGCGCGTTCCGCGTGAGCCATTCCACGGCCGTGCGCCGGTTCCGTCGCACCCGCCGACGTCACCCCCCGTGTCGCCACGCCGGCACCGTCCCATCGGGATCGTCCCCCCGACCACATCAGCCCGCCGCAGCCAAGGCGACACACCCACGGCCAAGGCCGACACGTCCTCAGCCAGGGCCGGCACGCCCGCAGCGCATGGACGAGGGGTGGTCAGAAGGGTGGTGGCTCGAGGTTGTGGTGGATGAAGGTTCCTCCTGATCGGTTGTCTGTTGTGCCGTCTGTTTTGCGGTCGTTGTGTTCCTCCGTGTCGTGGCGGGCGTGGCCGTCTGCCCGGTTGTTGGGTGTGTGGGGGTTTCCGCTGGTAGGAGTGGTGGGCGGGGTTGGTGGGGGCATGATGGTGTCTGGTGTTCCGGGGAGGTCTGCGGGCAGGCGTCCGGGTGGGGCGTCGGGCCAGTCGCGGGGCTGGGGGTCGGGGACGGGCTGGATGATCTTCGGGAGCGGGCTGCGGTAGGAGTGCCCGAGCGGGCTGGTCCAGATGATCAGGTGGGGGCCGGCGGTGGTGACGCGCCAGCCGCCGAGGTGCCGGGCGCGGTGGTCGTGGCGGCAGGCCAGGTGCAGGTTGCCGGCGGTGGTGGGGCCGTTGCCGGCCCAGGCCTGGATGTGGTCTTGGTCGGTGCGGGTGGCGGGCATGCGGCAGCCCGGCCAGGAGCAGACCCGGCCCCGGATCTGGACGTATCGGCGTAAGGCCGCGTTGGCGTGCCGCCGATCCGCCGCCTCCGCCACACCAACAGCGTCCACCGAGCCGGCCGCCGGTTCGGCCCGTTCACACATGACAGCCGGGTCAGGCGAACCGGCGGTGTCACACGATCCCGCCGCGTCACATGATCCCGCCGCGTCACACGATCCGGCCGTGTCATACGATCCGGTCGGGCCAGGCGATGTCGCCTCGTCTGGCGATTGGGGCGAAGTGGCCGGCGTGGCAAACGCCGCCCGGCCCGCCGCCGGTCCAACCTGGTCAGCCGGTTCCGCGGGATCTGCAGAATCGGCAGGAGTGATCGCCGAGCCGGTCTGTTCAGCCCGGTCTATCGAGCCTGCCGGCTCAGCCCGGGCGTCCGGGTTCGCCGGTTCAGCGGGGCCTGCCGGGCCGGTCCCTTCAGTCTGCGTCGGCGGGTCGGCCTCCAGGTTCGTGTGAGTGGCTGGGGTGGGCGGCCCTGCGGGTTCAGTGGGACGTGCCGGAGTAGCCGGGCTGGCTGGGCCGGCTGGGCTGGGCCGCCCGGCGGCCCCGGGTGGGGTGGGCGTGCCCGCGTGCCGGGGTGTGGCGGTTCCCGGCTGCGCGTTGCCGCCTGATGGGGTGGCCGGGCAGGTGGTTGCGGGGGAGCCGGGGGTGGTGCCGAGTTGTGTGCGGGCATGACGGTCCAGCTCGGCGATCAGGGGAGCCCAGGGGCCGGTGGCGGCCGGTGCGGCGGCCAGGTCGCGGAGCTGGGTGAGGGTGACTTGAAGCTCGACGATGCCGCCGCGCCGTGGGTCGCGGGGTGGGCGTTGTGCGGGTGGGCAGGGGCGCCGGCGGATGATGCCGGTCAGGAGCAGGTGCCCGTCATCGGCGCAGATGGCGTAGCGCCACTGGCCGCTGAGCATACCGGTGACGATGCGGCGTGCCTGGGCGGCATGGACCATGCCCCAGCCGGGCAGGTGGGCCGGGTGCTCATCGCACCCGAGCAGCGTGGTCAGCTCCACCCGTATCTCCGGCACCGACCACGCCCGCCCTGCGCCGGGCCCCTCACCGGGACGACCGCCGCGCCTCCCGGCACCCGCCCTCACACCCCGGCTCCATCTCCGGCCCCGGCGCGGTACCCCGCTCGCGCTCGTCCTCCGGCTCGGGCTCGGGCTCGGATACGCCGCTTCGCCCATGTTCGCGACCCGGCTCGAGTGCGGTGCTGTGGCCGTGCTCATGCTCCGGCTCCGGTGCGATACCTCGCCCGTGCTCATGTTCCAGCCCGAGCGCGGTGCTCTGGCCATGCTCGTTCTCATGCTCGGGTGCGGTGCTCCGCTCATGCTCATGCTCCGGCTCGGGTCCGGTGTCCCAGCCGTGCTGGTGCTGCGGTTCGGGTGCGGTGCTCTGGCCGGGATCGCGCCGGGGGTAGTGGTGGGATGCCCGACCGGCGCTGTGCTGGTGCTCGTTTTCCGGAGTGTGTCCGGGGTCATCGGCCTGTTCACCGGTTGCGCCGCACGCCCCGTCGTGCGTTCCGCCACCATCCCGGCCGGTTTCGCCCCGGACTGCGGCGCATGACTGATCCTCGGCTTCAGGCTGCGACGCGAGGCCGCCACCAGGGGCGGTCGTGACGCCCGCCTCAGGGCGGGACGCGAGGCCGGTTCGCGGGGTGGTCGCTGGGCGGGTCTCCTCGGCTGACTCCTCCACGGTTGCCGCGTCGGCCCGGCTGCAATCGCCGGGGCGCGTCCCCTCGCGCTCCCCGTCGGCGGCTTCAGGTGTGGGCGGGAGGTCAGGAGAGCTCGTGGGGGTACCGGCGGAACCGGCGGGGGCGCCGGTGGAACCAGTGGCGGAGCCAGAGGAGCCGGTAGGGGCGCCCTGGGCGCGGGTGGGGGCGTCAGAGGTGCTGGTGGGAGCGTCAGCGGTGCCGGGGGTGCCGGTTGAGGCGTCAGGGCAGCCCTTCGGAGTGCCGGGCGAGCCCGCAGCAGTGCTGGGCGAGCCGGTGGCGGTGTCCGGAGAACCGGAGCCAGTGAGAGCGGTGGCGGTGCCGGGTGAGCCGGTGGCGGTCGTGGTGCCGGGTGAGCCGGTGGAGGTGTCGGCGGGGGCGGTGGTGGTGTCTGGGGTGCTGGTGGTGTCAGCGGTGCCGGGGGTGGTGTCGTTGGGGTCGGTGAAGGGGTGGGCGCGCACATGGGCGATGATCTGGTCGTCGGACAGGCCTTCGAAGCTGCCGTCCAAGCTGCCCAGAAACAAGTCGGCGCGGATGTGGTCGATGGGGCGCAGGTCTCCGGCGCGTTTGCAGGCGCGGGCCAGCTCGTCGATCCGTTCGCACCCGGCCACCGCCCGCTCCAGCGGCAGGTCCAGACCGGAGACGGTCGCGGTGCCGTCGTCGTTGCGCGTGCCGGCCACGCGCCGCCGGCGTACGGCTTCCTTGTAGCGCTTTTCCGCCCACTGGGGGTCGATCGCGAGCACCAGGCGCTGGATGTGCTCGATCAGCTCGCCCACCGTCCAGGACGAGGCCTGGTGCACCAGGTGCTCGCAGACCCAGGAGGCTTGATCGTCGGTCAGGCCCGTGGTCCAGCGGATGAAGGCCACCGCCCGCGGCTCGTCCAGTCGCCCGTCCAGCATGGCCTGGCCGAGGACGGGCAGGCGGCGGTGCAGGTTCCACGCCAGCTCAAACGCCGAGTCGGCGCGGCGGCGGGACCATACCAGCGCCGCACGGGCCTCGTCGGGGGCGAACTCATCGGGCACCTGCAGGCGGGCCACGTCCTGGCCGGACCACGGCTCGCGCAGCCCGACCTCCAGCAGCACCTGCAGGAACCGTGCCCGGTCATGGCAGGCCTGCCGGTAGGCGGCCTTGAGCACCTCGACGGTGTCGAACCCCGACACCCGCTCCACATCGATGCCCTCCAGCAGGCCGGCGAGTTCGGCTCCCGGCGGGATCGCCGCCAGCCCGCCGGGAATCGCCACCGGCACCCCACCCCCGTACCCGCCCTCACCCTCATCCTGAGGAGCCGGAGACACCGGGGCCACCGAGGAGGCCCCGCATACCGAACGCGCCGCACGCGCGGCATGCACGGGATGCGCGGGATGGGCCCGCCGCACCCGACGGGCCGACGACGCCGACCCTGCCGACCCTGCCGACCACGCCGACGGCGGCGATGGCGGCGATGATGGGGATGATGGCGGGGGTGCCGCCGCTGCCGGGCGCTGCCCGGCGGCAGCCGACATCGAATGCGGCGCGGACACGACGACACCCCCTGCACACGGAGACCACAACGGCAACGGGCTTCCCAGCCACCCGAGATCGGGACGTGCTTCACGCCGGCTCGCCTGACCACGCGGCGTATGGCCGGCGGCCTGCCCGGGCTGGGCTCACCCGTAACGACTACCCCAACCCTATCTCGAACACACCATCGAACCAAGCCTTGACCTGCGGAAACATGGAGTCACAACCATGACGCAGGTCGCACAAGAACATCCCACCCGCAGACACCTCGCGTAGCCACCACAGACCTCATCCGAGCCGTCGCCGGGGCTGTGGCCAGGTACGCGAGGACGGGCGACGACGTCATCGCATGCGAGGCCGACGTCGACCTCGATCGACCTCGGCCAGCTCGACCCCGGGCAGCGGATTGAGGACGCCACCCGGCCACGAGGCAGTCACCAACCATGCGAAGCAGGCGCGGGAACTGCGGTCCAAGCGCACCGTCCACCATCGTTCAACGGGCCGGGGAGTGCAGCGGAAGGGTGTGAGAACCAGAGGCGTTACACCCGGGGACGCGGGATTGGTGAAGGCAGGAAGGGTTTCGCCAGCGACGCGGGCACAGCGAGAGGCAGAAGCGTTGCGTCCAGCGATGTGAGCCGCGAGGGCCGGAAGTGCCTTGCGGCGGTGATCGACTCGGCCGAAGATCGTGGACACCCCGCCCGGCACCGGCTCGCACGGACATGACGCGCGTACAGATGTCGCCCGGCTCCTGCACCCGACTGCCGGCTCGGCCCTCAGGCAGCACTGCGGTCACCTGGCGGCGCGGAAGCGGCACAAGAAACTCGTCTGGCATCGCACATCGACTGTCGGCGGCGCAAGACGTTCGTCTTCGTGAGGCCGTGATCGTTTCCGTGGCACCACGATCGTCCCCAGGGGCAGGATGGATCGTCCGCAACGCGGATCGCTCGTCGGCGCCGCGCTTAAAACAGGGGCGCACCTGAAGCGGAGGTGCGCCGAAGCTGAAGGCGGACCTGAGGCCCAGGGTGCACCTGAAGAACAGGGAGCCCCTTCCAAGGGTCCAGTGACTCGGAAGGGGCTCCGGGCGGCGTACTTCTCAGCCGCGCGAACGGCGCAGGGCGGTGAGACCCGCACCGGCTCCGACCAGACCGGCGACGAGGCCGAGGCCGCCGAGCACCAGGGCCGGGGTGGTGTTCCCGCCCTCGTGATCGTTGTCATCGCCGGCCGCGGCCGCGACGGTGGGGGCGGCGGACGTCGACGCGGGGGCGGCACCGTGCTGGTCGTTCCCCTCCTCGGCGGCGACGAGCTTGAGCGTCGGCGCGGGGTGCTCGGGCTCGGACCCGTCCGCCTTCGGCGCGTCCCCCCACGTGACCACCTCGTCGTTGGAGTAGGTCTGCACGGTGGGGAACAGAAGCGTGTCGACGTTCTTGGGCAGCGGGCCGACCGACGCCTCGAACTCCTGGAACTGACCGGCCTCGATCTTCCCGCCGGACCAGGTGATCTTGAGCACCGACTCGGTGATCGTGTCGCCGTCGTCCGAGACGACGGGCTTGGGCAGCTTGCCGCGGGTGAGCTTGACGTCCCAGCCGGGGACCGGCCGTACCGAGACGAACGGCAGCGGGTGGTCGGTGGGGAACTCGACCTCCACCTTGGTGGTCGAGGCGTTGTCGCGTTCGTTGGGGACGCGGAAGGTCAGCTTCGTCCAGCTCCCCTGTACGGCGGTGCCCGGGTTGACGGTGACGTGGGCGAAGGCGGGTACGGCGAGACCGACGGTGAGCGCGAGGGCACCGGCGGCGACCGTGCACACGCGACGGACGTACGAGTTCATGGGGGTTCTCCAGTCGTCTGCGAAGTCACGAAGGCACGCGAGCCCGGCCCGACGGCAAAAGCGGTTCCCTCGGGAGGTACGCGGCGCTCGCGCGTGAGGTTCAGAGGACGTGGAGAACCGGTGGCCCGCGGCGGACGACCGCGTGGCGCAGCACGCCCGCGACGCGCGGGAGGCGCTCGGCGTCGAACGCCGCACGCCGGTGGGGACGCCCGGCGCCGGTGAGAACCGCTCCCCACAGCGCCAGCAGCGCGCGCACCAGTACGGCCAGCGCGCGCAGGCAGCGGACCGCCCTGGCGCCGATCGCGCGCAGCACGGACCACAGAGCCTCCTCGCCGCGCGACAGCCACCAACCGGTCATCAGCGCGGCGGTGAGGTGGGCGGTGAGCATGCCGGTCTGCGCGCTGAGGCCGCCGTGCCAGGTGGGATCCGCCGCGGCGGGGGGTGAGGAGGCGTCGAGGAGCCAGTGCAGGAACGCCTGGGCCCCTGTCAGCAGACCGGCGATCGCCTGGGGCGACCGTTCCCGGCCCGCCGCCACGGTCGCGCCCGCCGTCACCGTGAGCAGGCCGGTGAGGAGCGCGGCGGGCGTGGGCCCGCTTCCGCCGGCGAACCGGTGCGCGCCGACGGCGAGGAGCACGCAGACGGCCGAGAAGGCGGCCGACCGTGCAAGCCGGAAGGGGAGCGTGGCGCGCATGTCGCGGGGATTGTCTCACACCATCGCGATCTCGGCGGACCCGTTGCCGATCTCCCGCGAACACCGTGTGCCGTGCACACCCGCGACGTCCCTCGCACACTCCCGCCGCGCCATGGGCACAACCCGTCGCCAGTCCTCCGCGAACACCCGCGACAGCCCTCACACCGCCGCGCCGCGCACACCGTCGGCACCCGTCGCCGATCCTCCATACACGGCCACGACGTCCCTCACACAGCCTCGCAGCGCCATGGACACAACCGCGCGCACACCCGCGACGTCTCTCACACGCCTTGCGCGATCGACGGCGGTCTCGGCCGCTATCGCGCAGGTCCGATGGGCGTCGACGGCGCCGCGCCCGCCGCTCCGGGCTCCGGGGAAAGCGGCTGAATGTTTCACCGCGGCGCCGAGGTGACGGGGGATTCCTCTCATGAGGGCTCCTCCGGGGACCGCCGGTCGGTCATACTCGCAATCGATCAACGGTGCCGAACCGAGGACGCCGACGATGACAACTCCCCAGCGCCGCCGCGGCGTGGTCGTCCCCGCCGTCACCGCGACGGCGTTCGCCGTACTGGTGCTCGCCCTGTGGTTCGGCGGAGCCAAACCCCGGCCGGCGATCCCGGGGCTGCCCTCCCCCGGCGCGGTCACCACCTGGGGCCTGCCGGTCGTGCGCCTCGTTCACGACGTCTGCGCCGTCGCCACGGTCGGGGTCCTGCTGGCCGCCGTCGTGCTCGCCCCCGGCGCGGGCAGGGCCGTCATGCGGGCGGCCGGGGCCTGGGCGCTCGGCTGGGCGGTGAGCGCGGCGGTCACCGAGGTCCTGACGCTGTCGGACTTCCTGGGCCTGCCCCCGGGAGACGCGCTGCGCTCCGGCGCGCTGCCCGCCTTCCTCTTCCACATCCCGCAGGGGCAGGCGTTCCTGACGGTGACGCTGGCGGCGGCGGTGGTGGCCGCCGGGTCGCTCCTGCCGTACGGGCCCGTGCTCCGGCTCACGCTGCTCGCGGTGGCGCTCCTCGCGATGCTGCCCCCGGCGTACGTGGGCCACTCGGCCTCGGCCGCCGACCACAACCTCGCGGTGCTCAGCCTGATGGCGCACGTCACGGCCGTCGCGATGTGGACCGGCGGCCTGTACGCCCTCGTGGCGCACCTGCGTCGCACGCCCGATCTCGTCGTCGCCGTGCGCCGGTTCAGCACGCTCGCGCTGGGCTGCTTCGCCGCCGTGGGGGTCTCCGGCACGATCAACGCCTGGGTCAGGCTCGGTTCGATCCCCCTGCTGTGGCAGACGAGGTACGGCCTGCTCGTGCTGGCCAAGATCGCCGCGTTGGCCGTGCTGGGCTGGTTCGGGTGGCGGCACCGGCGCAGGACCATCGGGGCGTTCGAGTCCGGCGGCGAGCGCGCGCCCTTCCTCCGCCTGGCCTGCGGGGAGATCGCGGTGATGGCCGGCACGCTGGGCCTGGCCGTGGCGCTGGGACGCACCCCGCCGCCGCCCACGCAGGCGGCGGGCCCGCACCAGCACGACGCCCTGGGCTACGCCCTGCCTCCCCTCACCCCCGGCGCGCTCGCCGCCGAGGTGCGGCTCGACCCGATCGCGCTGCTCCTGCTGGCCGCCGTCCTGGCCGCGTACCTGTCCGGCGTACGGCGGCTGCGCGCCGCGCCTTCGGGGGACGGCGGGAGGTGGCCGGCCTGGCGGACCGCCTCCTGGGTGGCCGGTGTGGCCGTGCTCGGCTACGCGACGTCGGGTGGGGTGGCGGCCTACGCGCCCGCGCTGTTCTCGGCGCACGCGGCGCAGTACGCGCTGCTCGGCGCCGTGGGCCCGGCCCTGCTCGCGCTGGGCGCGCCGGTGACGTTGTGGCGGCGGGTCCATCCGGGCTCGGAGCCCTTCGCCGGTCCGGCCGGCCGCGCGCTGTCGCATCCGGTGACGGCCCTGGTCCTGTACGCGCTGCCGTACCCGGTGCTGTATCTGACGGACCTGTTCGGGGACGCGCAGCCGAGCCTCGCCCAGCGGCTGGCCGCGCAGACGGTGGTGACGGTCACCGCGGTGCTGTTCCTCGTGGTGGCGGCCGGCGCGGACCCGCTGCCGCGCGCGATCACGACGCAGGTGCGCGTCTGGATGCTCGCCGCGGCGGCCGGCGTACGCGCGTGGGCCGGCCTGGTGGTGCTGGTGGGGCCGCCGCAGGCGCCGGAGTGGTACGCGGCGCTGGGCCTGCCGTGGGCGCCGGACCGGGCGGCCGACCAGCGGCTGGGGGCGGTGCTCGGCACCGGCGTGACCGTGGCGGTCCTCCTGGGTGTGCTCGCGCTGCTGCTCGTCACGGGCAGGGCGGCGCGGCGAGCCGCGGCGCCCGCGCCGATCACGACGACGGGGCCGGGCCCGTCGAGTCGCGGACGCTGAGGGTCGTCGCGAGCTGCAGGTGCCGGGAGGCGGGCTGGACGCCGTCGGCCATGCCGACGACGGTCTCGACGGCCATCCGGCCCATGCCGACGAGAGGCTGCCGCACGGACGTGAGCCGGGGCGTGGTCCACTCGGTCTGCGGGGTGTCGTCGAACCCGGTGACCGACAGCTCCCCGGGGACGCCGATGCCCGCCTCCTTGGCCGCGGCGAGGACGCCGACGGCGATCTCGTCGTTGCCCGCGACGATCGCGGTCGGCCGCTCGCCGAGCGCGAGGAGGTCGCGGCCGTGCCGCAGGCCCGCCTCGACGGAGAACGCCTCGTGCCGGATCAGCGCGCGGTCCGGGGTGAGGCCGGCGGAGTCGAGCGCGGCCTGATATCCGTGGAAGCGCTCCATCGAGGGGGCGGAGCCCGGCGGGCCGCCGATCCAGGCGATCCTGCGGTGGCCGAGCTTGACGACGTGCTCGGTCGCCGAGCGTCCGCCCGCCCAGTTGGCGGAGCCGATGCTGACCACCCGTGACTCGGTCGTGTCGATCGGGTCGATCGCCACCACGGGCATCTGGAGGTCCTCCGCGGCGAGGAGCACCGTGTCGGGCACGGCGACGGCGAGGGCGACGAGACCTGCGACGCCCGACTCCTTCAGCTCCTCGATCCATGCGCTCGCCGCCGACCGGCTCGTGCGGATCCGCTCGCCGGGCGGCAGGCGGAGGACGAGCTCGGCCTGCGCGGAGGTGGCGGCCAGGAGTATCCCCTGGAGCACCGTCCCGGCGTAGCGGGATTCGACGAAGTCGAGCATGACGACGAGGGTGCGGTCCCGGTTCCGCTCGTGACGCGCCGTCGTCGGCCTGTAGCCGATCTCGGCCATCACCTCCAGGACGCGCTCGCGGGTTTTCGGCCCGACGTCGCTGCGCCCGTTGAGGACCTTCGACGCGGTCGTCGGCGAGACGCCGGCCAATCGGGCGACATCCGCGAGGGTGGCTCGCTCGGAACGGCCTCGCCGTACCATCTGGGCTCCTTCCGGGGCTTCGAAATTGTTTCGAATCTACCAATGATCTTCACGGAACGCTCGGCGGCATTCGCCCATGTCTGCCCATTGACACCGCATAAGCGCGCCCTTAGTGTCCTGGACGTACCGAATATGTTGCGAAATATTTTCGCAGTCATCATCAGGACGAGAGGAGACGCTCATGCGGCTCTCCCGGAAGGTACGGCTCCTCTGCGCGGCACTCGTGCCGTTGTTCGGGCTGGCCGCATGCTCGGGCGGCGCGAGCGGGGGCGGCGCCGCCGGCGGCGGGAACGAGCCGGTGAAGATCACGGTCTGGAGCTGGGACGGCACGGTCGAGAAGGCCGTCCCCGGCTTCCAGGCCGCGAACCCGAACATCAAGGTCGAGGTCGTCAACGCGGGCTCGTCGCAGGACGAGTACAAGGCGCTGGACAACGCCATCCAGGCCGGTTCCGGTGTGCCCGACCTCGTGATGTTCGAGTACTTCGCCGTGCCCTACTTCGCCATCCCCGGCAAGCTCACCGACCTCGGCGAGTTCGGCGCCGAGAAGCTCAAGGACGACTACGTCCCGGCCGCGTGGGGTGACGTGACGGTCAACGGCAAGGTCTACGCGCTGCCGTCCGACTACGGGCCGTCGGCCATGTTCTACAACGCCGCCACGCTCAAGAAGGCCGGCGTGGACAAGCCCCCGGCGACGTGGGACGAGTACTACGAGGCCGCCAAGAAGGTCCGCGCGCTCGGCGGCGACCACTACATCGCGCAGGACACGGGAGACATCTTCTTCCTGCTGTCGCTCATCTGGCAGGCCGGCGGGCGGCCGTTCAAGGTGGACGGCAACCGGGTGCACATCGACTTCACCGACGAGGGCACCACCAAGGCCGTCGCCTTCTGGCAGAAGATGCTCGACGAGGGCCTGGTCAACACCAAGATCACGGCATGGTCCGACGACTGGAACCGGACGCTCAACGACGGAACCCTCGCCACCCAGACCATGGGCGGCTGGCTGACCTCGACGCTGCCCGAGCGCGCGCCGAAGGCCGCCGGCGACTTCCGGGCCGCCCTGATGCCGCAGTGGAGCGAGGGAGAGAAGGTCGGCGCGGAGAACGGCGGAAGCTCCTTCGGCATCCCGGCCGCCGCCCGCAACAAGGAGGCGGCGTTCAAGTTCCTCGAATACTTCACGCACGGCGCCGGCCTGTCGGCCCGCGTCGACGCGGGGGCCTTCGTGCCGAACAGGTCGGTGCTGGAGAGCGAGGCGTTCCGGAACAAGGCCGTCGACTACTTCGGCGGCCAGAAGGTCGGCGCCGTGCTGGCCGAGGCGTCGGAGATCGTCGGGGGCGGCTGGCAGTATCCGCCGTTCTTCGAGTGGGCGCGCTCGATCTACGGCGACATCGCGTCGCCGTTCTACACCTCGGGCAAGATCTCGCTCGCCCAGATCCTCGAGCAGTGGAAGCAGCGCTGCGTCCAGTACGGCAACGAGCAGGGCTTCCAGGTGGACTGACGCCGCGACCCCACACATCGGAAGGGACACGCAATGGACCGGGCACGTCGGCTCGACGTCACCCCTACGGCCACGGCGTCGCCGGACGCGGCGCCTGATCCGGCCCCGGCTCGCAAGCGCCGCCGGTCGCAGGCCGGGCTGGCGTTCATCGCGCCGTTCGGCGCGCTGTTCGCGCTCGTGTTCATCGTGCCGATCCTGTACGCCGCCTACCTCAGCCTCTTCCAGGAGAGGCTCCTCGGCGGCACCACGTTCGTCGGGTTCGCCAACTACGGCAAGCTGTTCAAGGATCCGCAGTTCTGGGACGGGGTGGGCCGGGTCTTCCGGTTCACCCTCGTCCAGGTGCCGATCATGTTGTTCTTCGCCATGGCGCTCGCGCTGGCGCTGGACTCCATGCGCGTGCACGGCATGAGGTTCATGCGGGCGGCGATCTTCCTGCCGTACGCGGTGCCGGCGATCGTGTCGACGCTCATGTGGGGGTTCCTGCTCGGCGTGAAGTACGGCCTGTTCGGCAGCCTCAACGACGCCCTGGGCACGGACCTCGACCCCTTCGCCCCCGGGAACACGCTCATCTCCATCGGGGTGATGGTGACGTGGGCCTTCACCGGGTTCAACATGCTCATCTTCTACGCCGCGCTCAAGGCCGTCCCGCGCGAGCTGTACGAGGCGGCCGCGATCGACGGGGCGAACGAGTTCCAGATCGTCCGCGCGATCAAGCTGCCGGCGCTGCGCGGTTCGCTGGTCGTCACGATCATCTTCTCGATCATCGGCACGTTCCAGATGTTCAACGAACCGCAGATCCTGCCCACCATGGTGGCCAACAGCGGCGTCACGACCTACTACACGCCGAACCTGTACGCGTACAACCTGGCCTTCACCGGGTCGCAGCAGGGCTACGCGGCAGCGCTCGCGCTCGTCATGGCGGCGATCACCATCGCCGTCGCCTACGCCGTCCAGATCAGAGGGCTGAGGAATGCATCCGACCAGTAGCCCGCCGGCCGCGGGCGGGAAAGCCTCGAGCACGCCGGGCCGTCCTTCCGGCCGCGGCCGCCGGCTCTACACGGTGGACAACCCCAGGAAGAGCGCGACTCTCACCCTGATGACCGTCCTGTTCACCCTCTACTGCCTGCTGCCGCTCGCGTGGCTCGTCGTCAACGCGACCAAGTCACAGGCCGACTTCGTCTCGACGTTCGGGCTCGCGCCCGGCCGCGAGTTCGCCCTGTGGGACAACATCGTGGAGGTGTTCAGCTACCAGGACGGGATCTTCTCCAGGTGGCTTCTCAACACCGTCCTCTACGTGGTCGTGGGCGCGACCGTGTCGACCTTCCTGGCCGCCCTCGGCGGGTACGCGCTGGCGAAGCTCGATTTCCGGGGCAAGCGGGTGTTCCTCTTCGTCGTCCTGGGGTCGATCTCGGTCCCCGGCATCGCCCTGGCGATCCCGCAGTTCCTGCTGTTCGCGCAGCTCGGCCTGACCAACACCCCGTGGGCGATCCTCATCCCGTCGTTCATCAACCCGTTCGGGCTCTACCTGATGTGGGTGTTCACCGCGGAGGCCGTGCCGAGCGGCCTGCTGGAGGCCGCGAAGATCGACGGAGCCGGGGAGCTGCGGACCTTCCTGCGGATCGCGCTCCCGCTGCTCGCCCCGGCGAGCGTGACGGTCCTGCTGTTTTCGTTCGTGTCGATCTGGAACAACTACTTCCTGCCGTTGATCATGCTCAAGGATCCGGCGTGGTATCCGCTGACCGTCGGCATCAACCAGTGGAACAAGCTGGGCTCGACGGCCGGCAACGGCGCCCTCGTCCAGAACCTCGTGATCACCTCGGCGCTGCTGACGATCATCCCGTTGATCATCGCCTTCCTCGGCCTGCAGCGATACTGGCAGTCGGGTCTGTCACTGGGCGCCGTCAAGGGCTAGGGACACCCCCGCGAACCATCTCCCCCTGAAATAAGTTCGTGAACAAGAAAGTGAGACATGACGAGCGACGGTGTGTCCGAGTCCCGGTTGCGCATCGACGGCAAGGTGTGCGACGAGAGCGCGTTCCCGCACGTCTGGAGCAGGTGCGTCGGAGCCGGACGGGCGAATGAGGCGCTGCGCGCGGACTGGCAACGGCAGTTCGCCGAGGTCGTCGACGCGTGCGGATTCGAATACATCCGCTTCCACGGCCTCTTTCATGACGACATGTTCGTGTATCGGGAGAGCTACGGCGGCGGCTTCGGCCCGGACGCGCCGCTCGCCTCACCCGTGTACACGTTCAGCTACGTGGACAAGGTGTTCGACTTCATCCTGGAGTGCGGTGTCCGTCCGTTCGTCGAGCTGGGCTTCATGCCGCGCGAGCTGGCGACGAAGACGGAGACGGTGTTCTGGTGGGGAGCCCACTGCAGCCCGCCGAAGGACATGGCGCGCTGGGTCGAGCTGGTCACCCGGACGGTCGAGCACTGGATCGGCCGGTACGGCATCGACGAGGTGCGGCGGTGGCGGTTCGAGGTGTGGAACGAGCCGAACCTGGTGCCCCACTTCTGGACCGGGACGAAGACCGACTATTTCGAGCTCTACGAGCAGACCGTGACGGCGATCAAGAGAATCGACCCCGCGTTGAAGGTGGGCGGGCCCGCGACGAGCGTCTTCGTGCCCGACGACCGCTACAAGGGCGAGGTCGAGGACCGCGCCGCGACGCACGCGACGGCCGCCGCGGCCGATGTGGACGCGCTCGACTGGCGCCCGGTGTGGATCGAGGACTTCATCGCCTGGTGCGCCGAGCGCAACCTGCCGATCGACTTCATCTCGACGCACACCTACCCCACCGACTTCGCCTTCGCCGCCGACGGCGAGGCCGTGCAGATCACCCGGTACGCCGACGCGACGTTCGACGACCTGACCCTGCTCCGCAAGCTCGTGAGCAACAGCGCCTACCCCGACGCGGAGATCCACATCACGGAGTGGTCGACCTCCCCGTCGTCGCGTGACTTCATCCACGACACGCTGTTCGCGGCGACCTTCATCACCCGGTCGTACCTGCGGTGCGCCACGCTCGCGGACTCGATCTCCTACTGGACCTTCACCGACGTGTTCGAGGAGGGCGGCGCCGGGATCGGGCCCTTCCACGGCGGGTTCGGCCTGGTCAACGAGGCCGGCATCCACAAGCCCACGTTCCACGCCTTCGCGATGCTGGCCGGTCTCGGCGACCGGCTGCTGCTCGCCACGCCCGACGGGGTCGTGACCCGGGACAGCCGGACGTCGGCGGTGTCGGCGGTGTTCTTCAACTACCCCGAGGACATGGCGTTGCGCGGCGTCCGGGCGCAAAGCTCGTACGCCGCGACACGCGCGCTGGCCGAGGTGGGGCCGAGCAAGCGGATCCGGCACTCGATCGAAGGGCTCGAGCCGGGCGCCACGTTCCTCGTCGAGATCGTGGACTGGGAGCACGGGAACGTCGCGGAGGCCTGGTATCAGCTCGGGTCTCCGCTGAACCCGTCCCGGGCCCAGAGCGAGCACCTGCGCAAGGTCGCCGACTCGCTCCTCAGGTTCACGCTCACCGTGCCCGCCAGCGGCGTGCTCGACCTCGACGTCGAGCTCGCGCCGTGGGCGGTGATGTCGGTGCGGCAGGCGGCCTGACCGCGCTCGGCGGCGGGCGCGCGGCTCAGCGGCGGCCGCGGGGAGCGCCGTCGCGGTCCCTGCGCACGATCGGCTTCCTGCCCTTGATCGTGGTGCGGCGCAGCGCCGAGACCACCTCGTCCACGGCGCCGTCCGGGATCTCGACCAGGGTGAAACGGTCGGCGATCTCGATCGCCCCGATCTCGCGCCCGCTGACCCGGGTCTCCCCGGTGATGGCGCCGACGATGTCCTGGGGGCGGACGCCCGCGCTGCGCCCGGCGCCGACGAAGATCCGGCTCATCGCGCCGCCGCCGCGCCGGGCGCGCCGCTCGTCGCGGCCGTGCCTGTCGTCGCGCGGCCCGCGCTCGAAACGCTGCGGGCGCGGGGCGACCTCGGGGATCTCCTCCTCGTCGGCGGCGGCGCCGGTGGACTCGTGGGCGAGCTTCACCGCCGCGAGGGCGATGTCCACCAGGTCGAACTCGTCGGCGAGCGTCTCGACCACCACCCGGAAGCGGTCGAGGTCGCCGTCCTCCATCAGGCTCTCCTGCAGGGCGGCCCGGGTCAGCTCCAGCCGCCGGGCACGCAGGTCGGCGACCGTCGGCACCTTCTCGACCGCGATCTTGCTGCGGGTGACGCGCTCGATGGTCTTGAGCATGCGGTGCTCGCGCGGCTCGGCGAGCGTGATCGCGACGCCCTCGCGGCCGGCCCGGCCCACCCGGCCGATGCGGTGCACGTACGACTCGGGCGCGGACGGCACGTCGTAGTTGATGACGTGGGTGAGCTGCTCGATGTCGAGGCCGCGCGCGGCCACGTCGGTCGCCACGAGCAGGTCGGCGGTGCCGCTGCGCAACCGGCCCATGACCCGGTCGCGCTGCTCCTGTCCCATGCCGCCGTGCAGGGCCTCGGCGCGGTAGCCCCGGCCGTTCATGGTCTCGGTGAGCTGGTCGACCTCCTCGCGGGTGCGGCAGAAGACGATCGCGGCGGTGGGCGCCTCCACGTCGAGCACCCGGCCCAGCGCGGCCGGCTTGTACGCCCGTGTCACGATGTAGGCGCTCTGCCGGATGAGCGGGGCCTCGCCCGCCGCGGGCTGCTCCCGCTCGATCCTGATCCGCACCGGCTCGCGCAGGTGGCGGCGGGCGATGCCGTCGATGCGCGGCGGCATGGTCGCGGAGAACAGCACGGTCTGCCGGTCCTCCGGGGTGTCCTGGAGGATCGCCTCGATGTCGTCGGCGAAGCCCATGTCGAGCATCTCGTCGGCCTCGTCGAGGACGACCATCCGCAGGCCCTTGAGCGGCAGGGTGCCCCGGCCGATGTGGTCGAGCGCCCGGCCGGGCGTGGCGACGACGACGTCCACGCCGCGCTCCAGCGCCCGAAGCTGCCGCCCGATCGGCTGGCCGCCGTAGATCGGCAGCACCCGGGTGCCGAGGTCGCGGCCGTACCGGTGCATGGCCTCCGACACCTGGACGGCCAGCTCGCGGGTGGGCACGAGCACCAGCCCCGCGGGCTCCCCGCCGGCGCCCTCCGTGTGCAGGCGCTGGAGCATGGGCAGGGCGAAGGCGGCCGTCTTGCCGGTTCCGGTGGCGGCCTGGCCCAGCAGGTCGCGGCCCTCCAGCAGCGGCGGGATGGCCTCCCGCTGGATCGGCGTGGGCTCCTCGTAGCCGAGGCCGGACAGGGCCTTCAAGAGCTCGGGGCCCAGGGCCAGATCGTCGAATCCGGATCCCTCGTCGATCTCGTTCACGGCCATGTCCTGCTCCCGGTCCTGCTCCTGGTTTCGCGCCCGACGGGGCGAATATGCACGGGACGACCCTACGGTCTTTCCGCCCTTACCCCGAACGCCGCCCCGGGCACACGGCCGGGGACGGCGGGCTGATCACGCTCGTCGTTCCTGATCCAGCCACCACCGGACGGCGGCGGAGGCCACCTCCACCGGGACCTGGTGGCCGCCGCGGAACTCCTCGTACGTCACCTCGTAGCCGCTCTCCCGCAGCTCGGGGACGAGGCGCCGGCTGCACCGGTCGATCGGCAGCACCCGGTCGGAGACGCCGTGCGAGACGAAGATCCGCGGGCGTCCGTGCCGGACCATCGGCGCCATGAACCCCGGGGAGAACGCGAGGACGGTATGGAACAGGTCGCCGTTGGCCAGCCCCAGCGACAGCGCGTACGAGGCGCCGTCGGAGAATCCGGCCACGGCCACCTCGCCGACGGCGACGACCGCGCGGGAGAACGCCTCCTCAAGCGCGGCGTCGATCCGCGACACGTCCGCGCCGTACCCGCCGACGATGACGTCCCAGGTCGTGGAGACGGCCTGCGGCGCGAGCAGCAGCACGCCGCGGTCGGACGCCTGGGGAAGCAGCCACTCCAGCGCCTGCTCCGCCGTGCCGCCCGCGCCGTGCAGCACGACGGCGAGCGCGGACGGGCCGGGAGCCCCGGCGGACGGCACGTAGAACAGGGCGCGCCCGTCCAGGCGGTGCACCCCCGGCTCGGGTGGGGACACCGCCCGCGGGACGGCGACGGGACGGGCGGACAGCCGGCCATGCCGCACACTCTCCTGCGGCCCCGGATGGGGCCGGCTCCGCTCCGGCGTGGCCATCGGCCTCACCCCCCGCCCACGGGTCTACCCCTCCTGCCCGTGCCTCACCTCGGCGCGGTGCGGGCCCGTCTCAGCCGCGGGCGGCGGCGATCACCTCCGCGACCAGGGCGGGCGAGGTGATCCTGCGGACGTACTCGGGCTGGCGCAGCTCGCCGCCCATGAAGGGGTACGGGTTGCGGTGGACGGCCGGGCTGGGCTCGTCCACCAGGGCGGCGAAGTGGATCTCCCCGGCCCCGGTCGCCTCGACCACCCGGCCCACGTTGCGCGGGGTGATGCCGCCGCCGGGCATGACGACCAGCCGGTCGCCCGCCCGCTCGACCAGCTCGGCGATCAGCGGCGCCCCCTCCAGGGCGGAGCTGTCCTGGCCGGAGGTGAGCACCCGGTCGATCCCGAGGCCGGCCAGCGTCTCCAGCGCGGCGAACGGGTCGGCCGTCATGTCGAAGGCCCGGTGGAAGGTGACCGAGAGCCCCCCGGCCGCGTCGATCAGGCGCTTGGCCACCTCCGTGTCCACCTCCCCCTCGGGGGTGAGCGCGCCGATCACGACGCCCTGGGCTCCGGCGTCGCGCACCGCCGCCACGTCCCTGACCATGGCCGCGACCTCGTACTCGTCGTAGACGAAGTCGCCGCCGCGCGGCCGGATGATCACGTGGACCCGGATCGCGGAGACCGCCGCGAGGGTGGCCTCGACCGTGCCCAGGGTCGGGGTGAGGCCGCCCTCGAACAGCGCGGCGCACAGCTCCACCCGGTGCGCGCCCGCGCGCTCGGCGGCCAGCGCCCCGGCCGTGCTGTCGATGCAGATCTCGTACGTCAAGCTCATGTCTCCCCCTCGGCCGCTCAGAAAACGGCGCTGATCTCGCCGACCGGGACGCCCCCGCCCAGCACCGGAACGGTCGTGAACTCGGCCGCCGCCGAGACGTCCGCGCCCGCGGCCCGCAGCGCGGCGAGCGCGACGGCGGTCGTCGCCCGAGGGCCGCCGTCGATCGCCTTCACCGCCGCCGCGTGCCCGGAGGCCAGGGCCACGACCAGCACGCCCTCGGCGCCGCCCTTCACCACGGCGCCGGGCAGCGCCCGCATCAGGCGGGTGTTCACGTGGCCGGTCCCGCCGACGTACTCCGGGTGCGCCCGCATGGCGTCGGCGACCGCCCGCGCCGGCGTCCCCTGCGGAGACATGGCCATGGCGCGCACGGCGCGGGCCAGGCCGGTCAGCGAGATCCCGAACAGCGGCGCGCCGCACCCGTCGACGGCGACGTGGGCGGCCTTCTCCCCCGACAGCTCCTCCACCACCGACCTGACCCGCCGCTGCACGAGGTGCCCGGGGTCGAGGTAGCCGTCGGCGGGCGCGCCGGCGGCCACGGCGGCGGCGAGCATCGCGGCGTGCTTGCCCGAGCAGTTCATCCGCTCCCGCGACGGCCCGAGCCCCGCGCGCACCAGGTCGCGCCGGGCGGCCTCGTCCTCCGGCCAGTCGGGCGGGCAGCGCAGGTCGCCGAAGCCGAGCCCGGCATCGCCGAGCATCTCCGCGACGAGCCGCACGTGGAAGTCCTCGCCCGTGTGGCTTCCGGCGGCGATCGCGAGCGACGGCCCGTGCAGGTGGGCCCCGGCGAGCAGGCAGGCGAGCGCCTGGAACGGCTTGGCCGACGAGCGCGGCAGCACCGGCGCGTGCACCGGGCCGCGCGCGACGGCGACCTCTCCGCCCGCCGACAGCGCGACCGCGCTGCCGAAGTGCACGCTCTCCACGAAACCGGACCGCACGACCTTCGCGAGCGGCGCGTATTCACCGCTGTATTCACCGGCGTATTCACCGAGGGACACGAGTGATCTTCCTCCTGCGCGGCCCGCCCCCGCCCGCGGCGGAGCGGTCGAGGGAACGGGCGAGCGCGGACAGCGACGCGTTGACCACGAGATAGACCAGCGCGACGACGACGTACGTCTGGATGAGCAGGCCGTTGTAGTTGGCCAGGACCTTGCCGCTGTAGAGCAGCTCGGCGTAGCTGACGACGAAGCCGAGCGAGGTGTCCTTCAGCAGGCCGACCGACTGGCTGACGATCGACGGCAGCACCCGGCGCGCGGCCTGCGGCAGCACGACCAGCCGCATCGACTGCCCGTGGGTGAGCCCGAGGGCAAGGGCGGCCTCTCCCTGGCCCCGCTCGATCGACAGGATCCCGGCCCGGAAGATCTCGGCGAACGCCGCCGCGTTGGACACGGCGAGCGGCACCACGAGCTTCCAGAACAGCGGGAGGTCCAGGCCGTACCTCGGCAGCGCGAACAGCACGAGGTAGACCAGCAGCAGCGCCGGGATCGTCCGCACGGCCTCGACGTACGCGGCGGACGGCAGGCGGACCCAGCGGCGCCGCGACAGCCGTCCGAGCGCGAGGGCGATCCCGGCGGCCATCGCGAGCGCGGCGGACACGACGGCGGCCAGCGCGGTGGACCACAGCCCGCCGAGCAGGTAGCGCCACATGGGCCAGGTCGCGTACGGCTGCCAGCGCTCGGCGGCGAGCTGCCCGTTGGCGGCGAACTGGCGCACGGCCAGGGCCAGCAGGGCGAGCAGCACGAGCACGCCCGCCACGGTGGCGACGCGGATGCGGCGGCGGGCGCGCGGGCCCGGCTCGTCGAACAGCAGGGTGCTCATCGCGCCACCGCCAGCCGCCGTTCCAGCCGCCCGGTCACGAACCCGGCGCAGGCCGCGATCGCCGCGTACGCCAGGCCCGCCCCGACGAAGACCGGGATGGGCCGCGCCTCCAGCAGGTTCACCCGGTTGGCGGCGGCGGTCAGCTCGACCACGCCGACGGCCGCCGCGAGCGAGGTGTTCATCGTGAGCGCGATGAAGATGTTGCCGATCGGCTGCACGACCGTCCGCAGCGCCTGCGGCAGCACCACGTGGCGCAGCGACTGGCCGAACGTCAGCCCCAGCGCCCGGGCCGCCTCGCCCTGGCCGGCGGAGACCGCGTTGACGCCCGAGCGCAGGGCCTCGGCGATGTAGGCGCCCTCGTACAGCGCGATCACCACGACGGCCGTGGTGGTCAGGCCGGCCTTGAGCCCGATCTCCGGCAGGCCGAAGACCGCGAGCACGAGCAGCACGAGCAGCGGGAGGTTCTGCAGGGTCTCGACGTAGACGGTCGCGACCGCGCGCAGCACCGGAACCGGCCCGACCCGCATCGCCACGATCACGAGCCCCGCGACCGCGGCGCCGGCGAACGACGCCGCGGTCATCTGGAGGGTCACGACCAGCCCCTGCCAGACCTCGGGCAGGTGATCAAGCAGCGCCGACATCAGGAACCCGGCACCGAGCCGATCTCGGGCGGCGTGGGGGCCTCACCCTGCACGACCGTGCCGAGGGAGTTCTTCCAGATGTCCTGCCAGACGCCGTTCGCCTGGATCTTCCGCAGCCAGTCGTTGACGAACGACTTGAACTGGTCGTCGCCGTGCTTGAGGCCGATGCCGTACGGGTCCTGGGTGAACGGCTTGGACACGACCTGCAGCTCGGGGTCCTTCTGGGCGTCGGCGGCCAGCAGCGTCTCGTCCTGGACGTAGGCGACGCCGCGGCCCTGCTTGAGCGCCTGGACGCACTCGGGGTCGCCGCCGAACGTGATGATCTTCGCCTGCGGCGCGAGCTTCTTGATCGCGGGGATGGCGGGGGTGTTGGCCCCGGCGATGACGGTCTTGCCGTTCAGGTCCTGCGGCGAGGAGATCCCCGTCGTGCCCTTCTTGACCGCGATGGACAGGCCGGAGGAGTAGTACGGCCCGGCGAAGGAGACCTGCTCGGCCCGCTCGGGGGTGATCGTGTAGGTCTGGAAGACCACGTCCACGGTGCCGTTGCTCAGCAGCGCCTCGCGGGTCTCCGACGCCGAGTTGACGATCTTCACCTTCGGCTGGCCGATGATGTACTTGGCCAGCGCCTTGCCGAGGTCGGCGTCGAAGCCCTCCACCTCGCCGGTGACCGGGTTCTGCTGGGACAGCAGCGGCGCGTCGAGCGAGCCGCCGACGATCAGCTCGCCGCGCTGCTTGATCTTCTCCATCGTCGAGCCGGGCAGGATGTCCGCGGCGGCGGCCACCGGCGCCTCGGCGAGCACGCCGCCCCCGCCGCCCTCGCTCGCGGCCGCGCCCGGCACGGCGGAGCTCGCCGAGTCGGTCCCGGCACAGGCCGTCAAACCGGCCATCGCCACGGCGGCGACAGCGGCCACCCGCTTAATGGACACCATCGGGGTCCACCATCCTTTGCGATCAGTGCGTGAGTACCTTGGCCAGGAAGTCCCTGGCCCGGTCGGTCCGGGGCGAGTCGAAGAAGGCGTTCGGCTCTCCCGTCTCGACGATCCGGCCGCCGTCCATGAACACCACGCGGTCGGCCGCGCGGCGCGCGAACCCCATCTCGTGGGTGACGACGACCATGGTCATGCCGTCGGCGGCCAGGCCCGTCATCACGTCGAGGACCTCGCCGACCATCTCCGGGTCGAGCGCCGAGGTGGGCTCGTCGAAGAGCATGACCTTGGGCCGCATGGCCAGCGCGCGGGCGATGGCGGCGCGCTGCTGCTGGCCGCCCGACAGCCGCGCGGGCTGCTTGCCGGCCTGCTCGGCGATGCCGACGCGGGCCAGCAGCTCGTGGGCGGTCCGCTCGGCCTCGGCGCGGCTCACGCCGCGCACCTTCATCGGCGCGAGCATCACGTTCTCCAGCACGGTCTTGTGCTGGAAGAGGTTGAAGTTCTGGAAGACCATCCCCACGTCGGCCCGCAGCCGGGCCAGCGCGCGGCCCTCCTCGGGCACGGGGACGCCGTCGACGAGGATCTCGCCCGAGTCCGCCGGCTCCAGCCGGTTGAGGCACCGGCACAGCGTCGACTTCCCGGACCCGGAGGGGCCGATCACCACCACGACCTCGCCGCGCGCCACGTCGAGGTCGACGTCGTGCAGCACGTGGTGATCACCGAACCACTTGTTGAGGCCTCGTGCCCGAATCATCGCCAACTTCCTTCGAAATCGAAGATACGGCGGACCGTAATGGATTATTCTGGTCGAAGTCAACGCGTTGCCGGAGAAAGTCATGACGTGGTATCTCTTCGTCCATGCCAGGCAAAGAGAGGTTGCCGGTGCGGGGGGCGCAGGGCGACCTCCTGCGCCTCGTCGCCGCCGGCCACGCCGAGTCGCGGGCCGAGCTCGCCCGCTTGTCCGGCCTGGCGGCCTCCAGCGTCTCCCTGCGCGTCGAAGAGCTGATCGACAGCGGCCTGCTGGTGGAGGAGGGCGCCGGCACCTCGCGCGGCGGCCGGCGCCCCCGCCGGCTGCGGCTCAGCCCCAGCGCCGGGCTGCTCGCGGTGGCCGACCTGGGCGCGCACCACGCACGGCTCGGCCTCCTCGACCTCAGCGGCACTCCGCTGGTGGTCGAGGAGCGCCCCTGCGAGATCGCGGAGGGGCCCGAGGCGACCATTGACTGGATGGCCGCCGCGTTCGAGGACCTGCTGGCCGCGCACGGCCCGCCCGGCGTGCCGCTGCGCGGCGTCGGCACGGGCATCCCCGGTCCCGTCGACCCGGCGACCGGCCGGGTCGTCGCGCCCTCGCGCATGCCCGGCTGGAACAACTTCCCCGTCGCCGAACGCCTCGGCGCGCACTTCGACCTGCCCGTGCTGGTCGAGAACGACGCCAACCTCATGGCGGCCGGGGAGGCCAGGTCGTGGCCGAAGTGCCAGACGCTCATGGTGCTCAAGGCCGGCAGCGGCATCGGCTGCGGCCTGATCGTGAACGGCGCGCTGCACCGGGGGCGGGGCGCGGCCGGGGACATCAGCCACGTGCGGGTCAGGAGCGACTCGTCGGTCACCTGCTCCTGCGGGCACGACGACTGCCTGGAGGCCTACGCCAGCGGCGCGGCGCTGATGAGCGTGCTCAACGAGCAGGGCATCGAGGTGCGGCGGCCGGCCGACGTCGTCGCGCTGGTCGAGGACGGGGTGCCCGAGGCCACCGCGCTGGTCCGCAACGCCGGCCGGCTCATCGGCGAGGTGCTGACCGTGCTGGTCAACTTCATCAACCCCGACGCGATCGTGGTCGGCGGCAGCCTGTCGTCCGCCGAGCCGCTGATCGCCTCGATCCGCGCGGCGGTGTACGAGCGGTGCCTGCCGCTGGCCACCCGCGACCTGGAGATCTCCGCCACCCGGTCCGGGCCCGACGCCGCCCTGCTCGGCGCCGGTTCCCTGCTGCTGGACGCCGTGCTCGCCTGACCGATGGGACAGCCGTGACCCGATACTGCCTCTTCGACCTCGACGGCACGCTGACCGACCCCGAGGCCGGCATCGTCGCCTCGTTGCGGCACGGCATGTCCGCGGTCGGGCTGCCCCAGGTGGAGCGTGCGCGGCTCCGCGCCATGATCGGCCCGCCCCTCCAGGACGGTTTCCTGCGGCTCGGCGTGCCGCCGGAGCGTCTCGCCGACGCCGTGCGCGCCTACCGGGAGCGCTACACCTCCGGCGGGATGTACGAGAACGAGGTCATCGCGGGCATCCCCGCCGTGCTGGAGGCGCTCGTCGCGGACGGCCGGACCCTCGCGGTCGCGACCTCGAAACCGGCCGTCTACGCGGAGAGGATCCTGGCGCACTTCGGGCTCGACGGCTTCTTCGCGTACGTGGCCGGGGCGACGCTCGACGGGTCACGGCGGCACAAGGCGGACGTCATCCGGCACGCGCTCGACGTCCTCGGCGCACCGCCCGAGGCGGCCGTGATGATCGGCGACCGGAGGGAGGACGTCGCGGGCGCGGCCGCCTGCGGCGTGCGGAGCGTCGCGGTGACGTGGGGATTCGGCGAGGCGTCCGAGTTTTCCGACCCCGGCGTCATCGCCGTGGTGGACACCCCCGGACGCCTCCTCGAAGTGCTGTCGCGGACCACTGCGGCCGCCCCTCCGGCGAACTGAACGACGAGGCGTCCCGCTCCGCGCACCCGCGCCGCCCGCCCCCGGTCGCTCCGCGGTCCGGGCACGCCACCGACGTCAGCCGCTCCGCCCCGCGCGGGCGTCCAAGCGCGCCCCCGCCACACGGCCCACGCCACCACCGCCGGCCGCGCCGCCGCACGCGAGCGTCCGAATACACCCTCGCCGCGCCGCCCGCGGTGCCGCCATCAGCCGCCCCGCGACGCTCACCACCCGCGTACGGCTGACGAAACGCCGCTTTCCGGTGTGACAGTGCCGTAGGGGCGAACTCGAAGCGCAGGGGTGATCAGACATGACGTGGTCTGGAACGGGAGTCCGACCGTGCGCTGGAGCGCCGCCTCGGCCACCGTCACCTTGGTCAAGGCAGTCTCGTCGATCGCTCTGTCCGGACCGGAGACGGGCGTCGTCGGCACACGACTCAACTTCAGCGGCGTGCTTTTCTGGAACCGGCCGGGCCGAGCCTGGTCAGGCCATCTGGTTCGCCGGGGTGGCCGCCGCGAGCCGTACGGCGTTGGCGGCCGCGTCGTCGATCTCACGCTGCGCGGCGAGGTCGGCCTCGACCTCGGCGCGGTAGGCGTCGATCTCCGCGCGCACCCGGTCGTCGTCCCAGCCGAGGACGGGCGCGATCAGCGCGGCGACCTCGGGGGCCGCCGCGAGCCCGCGGTCGCGTTCCTCGATGAAGACCCGGGTGCGGCGGACCAGGACGTCCTCCAGGTGCAGCGCGCCCTCGTGCGTGACCGCGTACACGGCCTCGGCCGCCAGGTAGCCCTCCGCGCCGGGAATCGGCTCGCCCAGGCGGGGATCTCCCTCGATCAGCGCGAGCACCTCCTCGACGCAGGAGCCGTACCGGCCCAGCAGGTGATCGACGCGCGCGACGGGCAGCCCGGCCCGGTCGGCGAGGCGGCGCCGGTTGTTGCGCAGCGCCTCGAAGCCGGCGGCCCCGAGGACGGGGACGCGGTCGGTGACCGACGCGGGCACCTTCCGGCCGAGACCGGCCACCGCGACGTCGACGGCGTCCTTGGCCATCACGCGGTAGGTGGTGTATTTGCCGCCCGCGACGATGACCAGGCCGGGCTCGGGCCGGATCACCGCGTGCTCCCTGGAGAGCTTGACGGTCTCCGACGACCCCGACCCCGGCGTGCCGAGCAGCGGGCGCAGGCCCGCGTAGACGCCTTCGACGTCGTCGTGCGTGAGCGGGGTCCGCAGCACGGCGTTGACGTGCTCCAGGATGTAGTCGATGTCGGCCCGGGTGGGGGCGGGCTCGACCTTGTCCAGATTCCAGGGGGTGTCGGTGGTGCCGACGATCCAGTGCGGGCCCCAGGGGATCACGAAGAGCACGCTTTTCTCGGTGCGCAGGATCAGGCCGGTGTCGAGCCGGATCCGCTCTCGCGGCACGACGAGGTGCACGCCCTTGGACGCCTGGACGGTCACCGAGCCCCGCGAGCCCGGC
Organism: Microbispora rosea subsp. aerata; assembly: GCF_014647835.1. Classification (GTDB taxonomy): domain Bacteria; phylum Actinomycetota; class Actinomycetes; order Streptosporangiales; family Streptosporangiaceae; genus Microbispora; species Microbispora aerata. The sequence goes on along the minus strand of NZ_BMPY01000021.1, from coordinate 16,084 downwards.
GACGCGCCGGCGAGCCGCTGGATCTCGTCGGTCCACACGCCGGTGGCGTTGATCACCTGGCGGGCCCTGACCCGGATCTCCGCGCCGCTCTCCAGGTCGCGCACCACCGCGCCCGTCACCCGGCGGCCGTCCCGCAGAAACCCGGTGACCTTGGTGCGGGTGGTGACGCAGGCGCCGTACTGCATGGCCGTGCGGGCCACCATCATCGTGAAGCGGGCGTCGTCGACCTGGGCGTCGTAGTACTGGATGGCCCCGACGAGCGCGTCGCCGCGCAACCCGGGGGCCTCGCGCAGGGCCCGGCTGTGGCTGAGCTGGCGGTGCCGGGGCAGCGCCCGGGCGCCGCCGAGCGTGTCGTACAGCAGCACGCCCGCGCCGACGTAGCCGCGCTCCCACACCCGGTGCCGCAGCGGGAACAGGAACGGCACGGGACGGACCAGGTGCGGGGCCAGCCGGGTCACCAGCAGGCCCCGCTCCCGCAGCGCCTCCCGGACCAGCCGGAAGTCGAGCCGCTCAAGGTAGCGCAGCCCGCCGTGGATCAGCTTGCTCGACCGGCTGGAGGTGCCGGCCGCGAGGTCACGGGCCTCCACCAGCGCGACGGACAGGCCGCGCGAGACCGCGTCGAGCGCGACGCCGGCGCCGACCACCCCGCCGCCGACGACCAGGACGTCGAACTCGTCCTCGCTCAGGCTCCGCAGCGCCGCCTCCCGGCCGCGGGGACCCATGGGTACCGACATTTCGGTTCTTACTCCCTCGTGATCGATCAGGTCAGTCGACGTCGACCCAGTCGAGCGTCCGCTGGACGGCCTTGCGCCATCCGGCGTAGCCGCGCTCGCGCTGCTCGTCGGTCCAGGTGGGCGCCCAGCGGCGGTCCTCGTGCCAGTTGCGTTTGAGGTCGTCGGTCGACTTCCAGAAGCCGACGGCGAGCCCGGCGGCGTACGCGGCGCCGAGCGCGGTGGTCTCGGCGACCACGGGACGCGACACGGGGACGCCGAGGATGTCGGCCTGGAGCTGCATGCACAGCTCGTTGGCCGTCACGCCGCCGTCCACCCGCAGCACGTCGAGGACGACGCCGGAGTCCTGCTCCATCGCGCCGACGACGTCCTTGGTCTGGTAGCAGATCGACTCGAGCGTGGCGCGGGCCAGGTGGGCGTTGGTGTTGTAGCGGGACAGGCCGACGATCACGCCGCGGGCGTCGGAGCGCCAGTACGGCGCGAACAGGCCGGAGAACGCGGGCACGAAGTAGACGCCGCCGTTGTCGTCGACCTGCCGGGCGAGCGCCTCGCTCTGCGCCGCGCCGGAGATGATGCCGAGCTGGTCGCGCAGCCACTGGATGGCGGAGCCGGTGACGGCGATCGAGCCCTCCAGGGCGTACACCGGCTCGGAAGAGCCGAACTGGTAGCAGACCGTGGTGAGCAGGCCGTGCCGGGAGCGGACGAGTTCGGTGCCGGTGTTGAGCAGCAGGAAGTTGCCGGTGCCGTAGGTGTTCTTCGCCGTGCCGGGCTCGAAGCACACCTGGCCGACCGTCGCGGCCTGCTGGTCGCCGAGGTCGCCCGCCAGGGGCACCTCGCCGCCGAGCGGGCCGCCCGCGCGGGTGACGCCGTACAGGCCGGGGTTGGACGACGGCTTGATCTCCGGGAGCATCCGGCGGGGGACGCCGAAGAACGACAGCAGCTCGTCGTCCCAGTCGAGCGTCTCCAGGTTCATCAGCATGGTGCGGCTGGCGTTGGTGGGGTCGGTGACGTGGACGCCGCCGTCGACGCCGCCCGTGAGGTTCCACAGCAGCCAGGTGTCGGTGGTGCCGAAGATCGCGTCGCCGCGCTCGGCGGCCTCGCGGACGCCGGGGACGTTCTCCAGGATCCACTGGATCTTGCCGCCGGAGAAGTAGGTGGCGGGCGGCAGGCCGGCCTTGCGCCGGATCACCTCGCCCTTGCCCTCGCGTTCCAGCGCGGCGGCGATGCGGTCGGTGCGGGTGTCCTGCCAGACGATGGCGTTGTAGTACGGCCGGCCGGTGCGGCGGTCCCAGACGACGGCCGTCTCGCGCTGGTTGGTGACGCCGAGCGCCGCGAGGTCGGAGGCGTGCAGGCCCGCGGTGCGCATCGCGGTCTCGATGACCACGCGGGTGCGCTCCCAGATCTCGGTCGGGTTGTGCTCGACCCAGCCCGCCTGCGGCAGGATCTGCTGGTGTTCGAGCTGGTGGCGGGCGACCTCGTTGCCCCCGTGATCGAAGATCATGAAGCGGGTGCTGGTCGTCCCCTGGTCGACCGCGCCGACGTAGTCTGCCATTCTCGTTGCGCCTCTCGTTCTGGTGAGGTGGGAACGGTACCCGCCGTGACCGCCGCGCTGTCCGGACGCTAGACGGCCCGGGAAGGGCAGTCAACGAATGTCTGTCGGCATTGTCGAACACCGGTCACACCCGGATCGCCGGACCGCGCTCCCCGGCATGACACGGCCGCGTTCCCTGGCGGGCCCGTCCCGCGCCGGTGAGCGCCCGGCGCGGCGCAGCGTCGGCGGTGCCGGACGCCTTCCGGCTAGGATCCGGGGCGTGCCGGGTCCGGTTCAGTCCATCGAGCGCGCCGCCGCGATCCTGCGGCTGCTCGCCCAGGGATCGGGGCGGCTCGGCCTCACCGAGATCGCGAACTCGCTGGGGCTGGCCCGCGGCACGGCGCACGGCATCCTGCGCACGCTCCAGCTCGTCGGCTTCGTGGAGCAGGACAAGGCGACCGGCAAGTATCAGCTCGGCGCGGCGCTGCTGCACCTCGGCACCAGCTATCTGGACGTGAACGAGCTCCGCTCCCGGGCGATCAACTGGGCCGACGCCCTGGCCGCGCGCAGCGGCGAGGCGGTGCGGATCGGCACCCACCTCCAGGGCAGGGTGCTGGTCGTCCACCACGTGTTCCGGCCCGACGACAGCCTGCAGACGCTCGACGTCGGCATGCTCCTGCCCCTGCACGCCACCGCGATCGGCAAGGTGCTGCTCGCCTACGACGCCAACGCCGCGGCCGCCGTACAGGAGGGGGAGCCGGAGCGGTTCACCCGCCGCACGGTGCGCACGCGGAAGGAGATGTCGCGCGTGCTCGCGACCGTGCGCGAGCACGGCTGGGCGTCGGACGTCGACGAGGCCGGCCCGGGCGAGGCGGGGGTCGCGGCCCCGATCCGGGGGTACGGAGGACTCGTGGTGGGCGCCATGGGCATCTCCGGCGCCACCGAGCGGATCTGCGACCCCGGCGGGCGTCCCCGTCCAGAACTGGTGGGATATGTGCGCGACGCGGCGCGGGCCGTCTCCCGCGACCTCGGCGCCGCCCGCTGGTGACCATCCCCCCATCGCTTCCGCCGCCCGAAGGTAGGCCGCCGTGACCCAGCGTTATGTGATGTCCATCGACCAAGGCACCACCTCGACCCGGTGCATCCTGTTCGACTGGCGCGGCCGGCTCGTCTCGGTGACGCAGCGGGAGCACAGGCAGCGCTTCCCCCGCCCCGGCTGGGTGGAGCACGACCCCGTCGAGATCTGGCGCAACCTGGAGCGGATCGCCCCCGAGGCGCTCGCCCACGCGGGCGTCGGCCCCGGCGAGGTCGCCGCCGTCGGCATCGCCAACCAGCGGGAGACGACCGTGCTGTGGGACCGGCGCACCGGCGTCCCCGTCGCCCCGGCCGTCGTCTGGCAGGACACCCGCACCGCCGCCCTGGTCGAGGAGCTGTCCCGCCGCCCCGACGCGCACGTGGTGCGCGAGCGCTGCGGCCTGCCCCTGGCCACGTACTTCTCCGCCCCCACCGTCCGCTGGCTGCTGGACCACGTCGACGGGCTGCGGGAGCGGGCCGAGCGCGGCGAGGTCCTGTTCGGCACGATGGAGAGCTGGCTGATCTGGAACCTCACCGGCGGCCCGGACGGCGGCGTCCACGTCACCGACGTGACCAACGCCAGCCGCACACTGCTGATGAACCTGCGCGACCTCGACTGGGACCCCGTCCTGCTCGACTTCTTCGGCGTCCCCCGCGCGATGCTCCCGCGGATCCGCCCGTCCAGCCAGACGTACGGCACGGCCAAGCGGGTGCTGCCCGGCGTGCGGATCTCCGCCGCGCTCGGCGACCAGCAGGCCGCGCTGTTCGGGCAGACCTGCTTTCGCCGCGGCGAGGCCAAGTGCACCTACGGCACCGGCGCGTTCCTGCTGCTCAACACCGGCGCCGAGCCGGTCGCCTCCACCCACGGCCTGCTCACCACGGTCGGCTACCAGATCGGCGACCAGCCCGCGGTGTACGCCCTGGAGGGCTCGATCGCGGTCACCGGCGCGCTGGTGCAGTGGTTCAGGGACCAGCTCGGGATCATCAGCACCGCCCCAGAGATCGAGACCCTGGCCCGCACGGTCGACGACAACGGCGGCTGCTACATCGTCCCGGCGTTCTCCGGGCTGTTCGCGCCCCACTGGCGCAGCGAGGCCCGCGGCGTCATCGTCGGGCTGACCTCGTACATCACCAAGGGCCACCTCGCCCGGGCCGTGCTCGAGGCCACCGGCTGGCAGACCCGCGAGGTGGTGGACGCCATGAACGCCGACGCGGGCATCGCGCTCACCACGCTCAAGGTCGACGGCGGCATGACCTCCGACAACCTGCTCATGCAGTTCATCGCCGACGTGCTGGACGTGCCGGTGGTGCGGCCGATGGTCGCCGAGACCGTCTCCCTCGGCGCGGCGTACGCCGCCGGGCTCGCCGTCGGCTACTGGCCCGACCTGGAGGGCCTGCGGCGCAACTGGCACCGCGCCGCCCAGTGGACTCCGGCGATGGACCGGAAACGGCGCGAGGAGGAGTACGACAACTGGCGGCGGGCCGTCGAGCGCGCCTTCGACTGGGTCAGGCCTGCCGCCGGTTCGTCATGACGTGGGCCCGACGTCGGGCTCGGGCTCGGGCATCGCCGACTCCGAGCCGGTCGGCGGCGGCGCCTCCTCGGCCGGAGTCTCGATGTCGGACACGTCGCCGATCATCTCCTCCAGGCCCCCGTCGTCCGGTTCCGGCGTCAGCGGCTCCGGTGACGTGCCCCGCGCGTCCCGCGCCCCGGACCTGCGCGCCACCACCTCCGCTTCGCCCGCGTATCTTTTCCGCCGGCCGCCGGTCTCCCCGGCCCGAGGTTCGCTCATAGCCGCTCACCTGCCCCGCCGTACGGCCTTCATTCATCCTCGCGAAAGCCCGGTCAGGCGTGCCCCTCCCCCTGCGAGGGGTAGACGACAGGTGATCCGTGGCGGCGAGGAGTGGGCGGGATGGACAGGCGTCGGCGTGACCTGGTCGATCGGGACCTCGACGAGGAGGCGGCGGGCCTCCTGGCGCACGACTCCCGGCTGCGCGGTCTGGACGTGCGGGTCCGGTTCGACGGCGGGGTGGCGCACGTCGAGGGGGACGTGCCGGCCGCCGCCGACCTCGACGTGCTGCGCGAGCGGCTCGGCCGCCTGGCCGGGGTGCTGGCGGTGTGGGACAGGGTGCGGGTGGCCGGTGTGCCGCCCCGGGTCGTCGACCTCGGCTGCGGCGGCACCAAGCAGCACCGCGACAACCTCGGCATCGACCTGCGCCCCACCCCGGCGGTCGACCTGCTGGCCGACCTGGCGTACGGAGTGCCGCTGGCGGACGAGTCGGTGGACCAGATCTTCGCGGTGCACGTGCTGGAGCACCTGGCCGACTACCTGCCCCTGATGCGCGAGTGTCACCGAGTCTTGCGGCCCGGCGGCGTGCTGCACGTCCTCGCGCCGTGGTGGCGGCACGTCAACGCGGTGGCCGACCCCACGCACGTGCGGCTGATCGACGTGCAGACGTTCAAGCACCTGTGCCGCCCCGACGACGCGGGCCGGTGCTGGTATCCGCTGCTGGTCACCCGCGACGAGTCCACGGTCTTCGCGGACCTGACGCCGGCGAAGGGCGGCCGGGAGCCGGCGGACGAGCGGCGGCTGGCCCGGTTCTTCGACTAGGCGGAAGGTCTCCGGTGCGGGACGTGCCGCACCGGAGACCTCCGGGTGTGACCTATCTGTTCCAGGTCCACTTCTGGTTGTTGCCGCCGTGGCAGGAGTACAGCTGGAGCTGGGTGCCGTTGCCGGTGCCGGCGCCGACGGCGTCGAGGCACAGGCCGGACTGGACGCCCCGGATGGTGCCGTCGGACTCGACGCGCCACTTCTGGTTGTCGCCGCCCCAGCAGGAGTAGATCTGGATCCTGGCCCCGTTGCCGGAGCCGGCCGCGTCCAGGCACTTGCTGCCGTACACCCGGATCTCACCGGACGAGGTGGAGCTCCAGACCTGGTTGCTCCGGCCGTGGCAGTCGTACAGCTGCACCTGCGTGCCGTCCGAGGTGCTCGCGTTCGGCACGTCCAGGCAGCGGCCGGAGGCGACACCCCTGATCGTCCCGCTGCCGCCGCCCGGGGTGGGGGTGGCGCTCGGGCTGGGCGTCGTGCCCGGGCTCGGCGAGGACGACGGCGTGGTCTCGTCGAGGCCGAGGAAGGAGATGGCGTAGGCGATCTGGCCGTTCAGCGGGAGCTGGTGGCCGACGCCGGAGATGCTGATGCCCTCGACGGTGGCCCGGGTGCCCGTGTCGCCGTAGCGGGTGCGGGTCCACGACGGCTGCGGGTAGTCGGTGAAGGACGGGGTCTGGCTCAGCCCGTGCAGGTTGGTCCACTGCTTGATCTCCTCGCCGAAGTTCGGGTAGGCGAGGGTGGTGTCGGTGGTGCCGTGCCACAACTGCATGCGGGGGTAGCGTCCGGTGTAGCCGGGATACATGGCGCGGGCCTGGTCGCCCCACTGCTGGGCGGACTTGATCAGGTTGCCGCCCGAGCACTGGCTGTTCCACAGCGAGCCGTTGTCGGTCGCGAAGCATCCGGCCGGCACGCCGGAGAACGCCGCCCCGGCCGAGAACACGTCGGGATACTGGGCGGCCAGGACGTTGGTCATCATCGCCCCGGAGGAGAAGCCGCTCACGACGATCCGGTTCGGGTCGACGTTGTAGCGCTGCCGCGCGTAGGAGACCATCGACATGATGCCGGTGGAGTCGCCGCCGCCGTCGCGCCTGAGCGCGGCCGGGGTGGAGACGTCGAAGCACTTCTCGCTGCGGGTGGCCTCGGGGAGCACGATGATGTACCCGTAACGGTCCGCGGCGGTGACGTAGTCGCGCCCGTTGCCGTTGAAGATCGCGCTGGCGGATCCGGTGCAGTAGTGCACCAGCACCAGCAGCGCGGGCCGTGCCGCGACCCGGTCCGGCACGTAGATGTACATGTTCAGGTTGGTCGGGTTGTTGCCGAAGCCGGTGACCCGGGTCAGCGACGCGGCGTCGGCGGGCCGGGCCACGAGGAACGTCCCCACGATCATCAAAGGCAGGGCGACTGCCGCCAGTATCGCTCTCAGTCGTCGTTTCACACCATGTCCTTCCGTCTTGGATCGCGCGTTTGCTCTCCGGGTGCGCGGTGAGCGGGCCGCGACCGGCCGGGGAGCGCCCGCCGTCGATCGCACCCGCCCTCGGAAGGCCGGAGTCGCGTTCGGGCCGGGAGCACCGCCGGGCCGGCCGAACGCCGCCCGGGGGCCGTCCGCGGCGCGGCGAACCGGGCGCGGCGGTCGTGCCGTAGCCGGTCGCGGCGCTCGGTCTTTCCGGGGAGCGCGACGTGACGAGGCGGTGGCTCAGGCGGACACCCTCATCGGCGACGGTCGGCCGTGGCCGCCCGCACTTGTGTTAGCGCTAACAAAACCGGGCGGGTCGTGGCTCCTCTCACGGCGGCCGGCGGGTGGTGGTGCGCCGGAGCAAATACGAGAAGGGAAGGATCGTCAAGGGCCCCGGCGCACCCGGGTCCGTGCCGGGGCGTGGACCGACGGCCGCCCAACAGGAGCTATCGGCGACAGCCGGGCCGCGTGCGCGGCGCACGTCTGACTGAAACTTTCATCACCGGATCGCCCCGCGCTACACGATCGCCACCCCGTTTTCCATGGCTCTACCATGATCAATGGCCATACGGAACCGACCAGGCAGAGCCGGGTCTCCGAAAGTTTCAGGCTCGTCTTGACACGTTTCGGAGAGGTTTCCAGACTGACTCCCCGAGGCGGTCTCCCTCTGCCAGGTCGGTGGTGAAGCGGCAGAGGGTCGCCGTCCGCGGCGCCCTCGTGGGTGTGCGTTCCCCTGTGGGACGCGGTGTCGATCCCGCGGATGTCCGCTTTCCGTGATCCAATTGTGGAGGCTCAGGCATGGATTCAAACGCCACCGATCGACCCCGGCGCTCCCGCGGCCCCGCCCGGGCACTGCTCGCCGGCGCCCTCGGTGTCATCGGCGCGATCGCCGCCGTCTCGCTGTCGGTTCCCGCCGGCGCGGCGGAGAGCACGCTGGGCGCGGCGGCCGCGCAGAGCGGGCGTTACTTCGGCACGGCGATCGCGGCGAACAAGCTCAGCGACTCGACCTACGTCTCGATCGCGAACCGTGAGTTCAACATGATCACGGCCGAGAACGAGATGAAGATCGACGCCACCGAGCCGAACCAGGGGCAGTTCAACTTCACCCAGGCCGACCGGATCTACAACTGGGCGGTGCAGAACGGCAAGCGGGTGCGTGGTCACACGCTGGCCTGGCACTCCCAGCAGCCCGGCTGGATGCAGGCGCTGTCGGGCAGCGCGCTGCGCCAGGCGATGATCAACCACATCAACGGCGTGATGTCCCACTACAAGGGCAAGATCTACGCCTGGGACGTGGTGAACGAGGCCTTCGACGACGGCTCCGGCGGCCGGCGCGACTCCAACCTGCAGCGCACCGGCAACGACTGGATCGAGGTCGCCTTCCGCACCGCCCGCGCCGCCGACCCCGACGCGAAGCTGTGCTACAACGACTACAACATCGAGAACTGGACCTGGGCCAAGACGCAGGGCGTCTACAACATGGTCCGCGACTTCAAGCAGCGCGGCGTGCCGATCGACTGCGTCGGCTTCCAGGCCCACTTCAACAGCGGCAGCCCCTACAACAGCAACTTCCGCACCACGCTGCAGAGCTTCGCGGCCCTCGGCGTGGACGTCCAGATCACCGAGCTGGACATCGAGGGCGCCTCGCCCCAGACCTACGCCGCCGTGGTGAACGACTGCCTGGCGGTCCCGCGGTGCAACGGCATCACCGTGTGGGGCGTGCGTGACAGCGACTCCTGGCGGTCGTACCAGAACCCGCTGCTGTTCGACGGCAACGGCAACAAGAAGTCCGCTTACAACGCGGTGCTGAACGCCCTCAACTCGGTCGGCCCGACCACCTCGCCCAGCCCGACCCCGCCGGTCAGCCCGAGCCCGACCCCGCCGGTCAGCCCCTCGCCCGGCACCTCGCCGCAGCCCGGCGGCTGCTCGGCGACGATCCGCACGGTCAACTCCTGGCCGGGCGGCTTCCAGTCGGAGGTCACGGTCCAGGCCGGAAGCGCGGCGCTCAACGGCTGGACGGTGAGCTGGTCCTGGCCCGGCGGCCAGAGCATCACCCAGCTGTGGAACGGCACCGTGAGCGGGTCCGGCTCCAGCGTGACCGTCAGCAACGCCCCCTACAACGGCACCGTCCCGGCCGGCTCGTCGACCACCTTCGGCTTCACCGCCAACGGCAGCGCGGCCACCCCGACCCTCACCTGCACCAGGGCCTGATCCCCTGACGGCCTGACCGGATCCGGTTCGGACGACGTCCGGCCGGATCCGGTTTCGTTTTGCCGCACCCGCACGCCGGGGAGGAAGGGGGAGACCGGCGGCGGGATGATGGCCGTGATGGACGGGACCCTCCTGCTGCTGGACGTCGACGGGGTGCTCAACCCCGTGCGGCGCTCCTCGCCGCGCTTTCGCCGCTTCGAGTGCGTGGTGGAGGGCGAGGGATTCCGCCTGCTGCTCGACCCCCGGCAGGGCGCCAAGCTGACGGCGCTGCGCCGGGAGACCGGCGCGACGCTGGCCTGGGCGACGACCTGGGGTGAGCGCGCCAACGAGGAGATCGGCCCCAGGATCGGGCTGCCCCCTCTCCCCGTCGTGCCGATCAACGGCGACCCTCCCCGCCCGCCCGGTGTGAATTTCAAGACCTGGCACGTCGCCGAGTACGTACGGGGCCGGCCGTTCGTGTGGTTCGACGACGATCTCGGCCCGGCCGATCTGCGGTTCCTGCGCGAGCATCCGGGAGTCGGCGAGTTCCTGGTCGTGACCGTCGATCCCAGGCACGGGCTGGGCGACGACCACCTGGAGGCCGCCCGCCGGTGGCTGACCGGCCGCGGCGGCGCAACGCCCGGTGACAGCGGTGAGGTCACAGGTGAACAGGGGGCGTATTCTCAGGGATTTCCCCGGAAGCCCGGGTAACGTCGCGGGCCATGACATGGCAGCGGAGGATCAACGGCGTACTCGTCAAGTTCACCGGAGTCCAGATCACCCGTGCCCGGCCCGCCGCGCCGTCGCCGTCGCGGGGCCTCGCCCCGGCTCCCGCGCCGGACGAGCTGGTCCGTCCTCCCGCCGACCCCAGCACCGACCGCCTTCTGGTCGCGCCGGTGTTCATCATGTCCCCGGTGCGGTCGGGCTCCACGCTGCTGCGGTCGATCCTGAACGCCCACCCCGACCTGCACGCCCCGCACGAGCTGCACGTCCGGCGGCTGACCGTCGGGTTCGGCACGCCGCTGGCCCGCAAGGCCATGGAGGCCCTCGGCCACAACCAGGCCGACCTGGAGCACATGCTGTGGGACCGGGTGCTCCACCGCGAACTGGTGCGCAGCGGCAAGCGGACCATCGTGGACAAGACCCCCGCGAACGCCTTCGCCTACGCCCGGATCGCCGCCTGCTGGCCCGACGCCCGCTACATCTTCCTGCTGCGCCACCCCGCCTCCATCGCCGCCTCCTGGTATGAGGCCGACCCGGTCAAGCGGACCATGGAGGAGGCCGCCGCCGACGCGCTGCGCTACATGAAGGCGGTGCAGCGGGCCAGGAAGGCGCTCACCGGCCTGACCGTACGCTACGAGGACCTGACCGGCGAGCCCGAGAAGACGACCCGCGCCGTCTGCGACTTCCTCCAGGTGGAGTGGGAGCCCGGCATGCTGGCGTACGGCGAGCAGAAGGTGGTGCGCAAGGGCCTCGGCGACTGGAGCGACAAGATCCGGTCGGGCACGGTGCAGCCGGGACGCGAGCTGCCCCGGGATGACGAGATCCCCGACCTGCTCAAACCCATGTGCCGCACCTGGGGCTACCTCCCCAAGGAGGGGGCCCGATGAGGATCCGCTACATGCTCCTGCACGCCTACGGCATGGGCGGCACGATCCGCACGGTGGTCAACCAGGCGAACGCGATGGCCGCGCTCGGCCACGAGGTGGAGATCGTCAGCGTGGTGCGCCGCCGCGACAAGCCGCAGTTCCGGCTGCATCCCGGCATCGCGCTCCACACGCTGGTCGATCAGCGCACCGGCATACGGGCCGACTCCCTCGGCCGGCGCGTCTGGCGGCGGCTGCGCGGGAAGATCGTGCCGCACGGCGAGTTCGCCGCGGGCTACTTCACCGAACGGGTCGAGAAGGCCGTCATCGACTACGTCGCCTCGGTGGACGACGGCGTCCTCGTCACCACCCGCCCGGCGCTGAACCTCATCTCCGCCCGCCGCGCCAAGCGGAACGTCGTACGGGTGGCGCAGGAGCACATGAACCTCGGCACCTACCCAAGGACCATCCGCGAGGAGATCGTCCGGCACTACCGCGCGTTCGACACGGTCGCCGTGCTGACGGCGAGCGACCAGCGGGACTACGAGCGCGTGCTGCCCGGCACGAGGATCATGCGGATCCCGAACGCGGTGCACGCGGTGAACCAGACGCCGTCCCGGCAGGAGAACCCCGTCGTGATCGCCGCCGGCCGCCTGGTGCGGCAGAAGGGCTTCGACCTGCTGCTCCCGGCGTTCGCGCAGGTGGTGAAGGAGCATCCCGAGTGGCGCCTGCGCATCTTCGGCACCGGCCCGAGGAAGGCGGCCCTGCTCGCGCTGATCGGCGAGCACGGCCTGTCCGGGCACGTGACGCTGATGGGCCGGACCAGCCGTCTCGACGACGAGCTCGCCCGCGCCTCCGTCTTCGCGCTGAGCAGCCGCTTCGAGGGGCTGCCGATGGTCATGATCGAGGCCATGACCCACGCGCTGCCGATCGTGGCCTTCGACTGCCCGACCGGCCCCCGCGACGTGCTCACCGACGGCACCGACGGCCTCCTGGTGCCCGGCGAGGACGTGGACGCCTTCGCCGCGGCTCTCAAGCGGCTCATCGCCGACCGCGACCTGCGGCTGCGCATGGGCGCCGCCGCGGCGGCCACCGCCAGGGAGTACGCGCCGGAGAACGTCATGCCCCTGTGGGAGAACCTGTTCACCGAGCTCCTGCGGGCCAAGGCGGGCAGCGACACACGGGCGTGGCGGTGAGCGGCCCACGGCGCCTCGCCTGGCGGCGGCGCCTCGGCGATGCGAGGATGTCCTGTGGAGCCACGGGCGAGGCATGGTCCGGAGCGGTTCGGCGTGGTGCCACTTGGGGGTTCTGCCATGGGTCCCATCCGCGGGCGTCCGCTGCGGCTGCTCGCCGCCACGGCGGCGGTGGTGAGCGCGGCTCTCACTCTCACCCTGCCCGCGAGCACCCCCGCCCTCGACCACGGCGACGGCCCGGCGCGAAGTGTGATCTTCATCAACGGGGACGGCATGTCGGCGGCCCACCGTGAGGCCGCGAGGCTGTACCTGGCCGGTCGCGACGGACAGCTCGTCATGGACAGGCTCGCGGTCTCCGGGCAGTTGAGCACCACTCCGCACGACCCGGCGGCGGTCACCGACTCCGCCGCGGCGGCCACCGCCTGGGCGACGGGAGTCAAGACCCGCAACGGCGCGATCAGCGTGGACGCCGACGGCAGGCCGCTGCCGCCCCTGGGCCTGCGGGCCAAGGCGGCGGGCAAGTCCACCGGCCTCGTCACCACCGACCAGGTGACCGGCGCCAGCCCCGCCGCGTGGTTCGCCCAGACCGCCGACCGCTCGGCGCAGGACGAGATCGCGCGGCAGTATCTCGAGGTCGGCAAGCCGGACGTCATCCTCGGCGGCGGCGAGGACTGGTGGCTCCCCGCGGGCGCGCCCGGCGCGTGGCCGGACCGGCCCGCCGAGGACCCGGGCGAGGCCAGCAGGGGGACCGAGGGCGATCTGATCGAGCGGGCCGAGAAGGCCGGCTACCAGCACATCTCCACCGCACGGGAACTCGCCCGGGTCACGCGCGGCAAGGTGCTGGGCCTGTTCGCCAACGAGGAGATGTTCCAGCAGCGGCCCGAGGGCCGGGGCGACGTCTACTCCCCGGCCGTGGACCTGGCCGCCATGACCGCGAAGGCGCTGGACATCCTCGGCGCCAACGAGAAGGGCTTCTTCCTCTTCGTCGAGGAAGAGGGCATCGACGAGTTCGCGCACGAGAACAACGGCGCCCGCGTGCTCCAGGCGATGGCGTCCCTGGACAAGGCCGTCCGGGTCGCCAGGGCGTACGTGGCCGCGCACCCCGACACGCTCCTCGTCGTCACGGGTGACCACGACAGCGGCGGTCTCACCGTGGAGGACGCCTCCAATGGCGACGAGAGCGGCGGCGGCCCGCCGAGGCGGGACGGCCCGTTCCCGGTCCGCGGCAGCGCCCTGAGGTTCGTCATGGACTGGACCACCACCGGGCACACGGGCGTGGACGTGCCGGTCACCGCCGAGGGTCCTCTCTCCGCCCTCTTCACCGGCAAGCACCCCAACACCCACGTGCACCAGGTCCTCTCGCGGGTGCTCGCCTCGCATCGCTGAACGAGGCTCACTCCCCCGCGCCGCTCCTACGTCCTCTCCGCGGGGGCGCTCGGCGGCGCGGCGGGCCGGTCAGGTCAGACGGCCGACGTAGGCCAGGGCCTGCTTGAGCAGCACGCCCTGCCCCCCGGTCATCTCCTGCTGCACCATTGGCGACGCCGCCTCCTCGGGTGTGAACCACACCAGGTCCAGCGCGTCCTGCCGGGGCCGGCAGTCCCCGCGTACCGGGACGATGTACGCCAGGGAGACCGCGTGCTGGCGGGGGTCGTGGAACGGCGTGACCCCCGGGGTGGGGAAATACTCCGCCACGGTGAACGGCGTCGGCGAGACCGGCACGCTCGGCAGCGCCACCGGTCCGAGATCCTTCTCCAGGTGGCGCAGGAGCGCGTCGCGGATGCGCTCGTGGTAGTACACCCGCCCGGACACCAGCGCCCGGCTCACGGTGCCGTCGGCGCCGATCCGCAGCAGCAGGCCGACGTGGGTCACGGTGCCCGTGTCGTCCACCCGCACCGGCACGGCGTCGACATACAGGATCGGCATCCGGCCACGTATCGACTCGATCTCGTCGGGAGCGAGCCAGCCTGGCGTCGTTTCGGTCATTTCGGTCACGGGTCGATCGTACTTGCCCAGGCGGGAGGTGGTCCGCAGGTCGGCGCAACCCGTGTCGGCCCGGACGGCGCTGTCACAGGTGCCGGTGGTCTTCCTCGTGCGGGGCGCCGAGCGGGCGGGCGAGCCCGGGATGGGGCTCGCGCCGCTCCAGCCAGTGCGCGGTCGACAGGGTCGCCCGCTCGATCATGTCGGCCGTGCCGCGAAAGTCGATGGGCAGCACCTCGACCGGGCAGAGCGGCGGCAGCACGTGCAGGCGGGTCCGCCGTTTGTTCTGCCTGATCGAGGCGCTGATGCGCTGCTCGCTGAGCAGGTTGTAACCGTGCAGTGCCATGGCGATGGGCGTGGACGGCGCCTGCGGCAGGTGGCAGGAGAACCCGGGCGCGAGCAGGTACGCCTCGTCGGCGCCCGCGTCCACGGCGTAGTCCAAGGTGGTCAGGTCCGCCACGCCGCCGTCCATGAGCACCCGGTCGCCGATCGTCACGGTGGGATACAGGGCGGGGATCGCGGTGCTGGCCAGCAGGGCGGGCAGCGCGGGCCCCCGCGACAGGATCACCGGCCGTCCCGTCCGCACGTCCGCGGTGAGCACCGCCAGCGGCAGCGCCGTCTCCTCAAGGCGGCGAATGGGCAGGACGCGTTCGAGGAACCGCCGCAGGGAGGAGTTGCCGAACAGGTAGTTGCGCCGGCCCAGCACGGCCGCGGCCAGCGTGGCCGGGTTGAGCGGGAAGGTGTAGTTGAGCAGGCCCAGCGCCTGCAGGGCTCCCCGCACGGGATGGAGGGGCAGGTTGCCCGCCAGCGCGCGCAGCGCGTCGGGCCCGCTCACCGGGTATACGTCGTGGCTGCTCACCGACAGCCACAGCCGGGCCAGCTCCTCCACGCCCGCGGCGTCGGGCCGGGACGCGTAGTAGGCGCCGTTGAGCGCCCCGATCGAGGCGCCGACCACCAGGTCGGCGCGGATCCCGCGAGCGGTGAGCGCGCGCAGCATGCCGACCTGCGCGGCCCCCAGGCTGCCGCCTCCCCACAGGATGAACGCCGTCGTCATCGGCCGCTTCCCCACGCTCCCCCTGCCCGCGTCCCCCTTCCTACCCGTACGTCCCCCTTTCACCCACGGTACGGAGAATTGCGGGTTAGGTAAGACAAAACTTTTTGACGAGCTTTTGTTTATCCTGCCGAGAGCGATGATCGAAGGGCAGGAATACCCTGATGGCTTATGCTGACTCAATCTCTCCCATTCTCCGTGCCACGCTCGAACTCCTGCGTGACGCCGGACGGCCGCTGCGGCCCGAAGAGGTTCGCAAAGAAGTCGAAAGGAGGGTGACGATACCTCCGGAACTGCGGGGGCCCAACGCGCATGGGCAGGAACGTTGGTGGGCCCAACTGGGCTTCCGCACGGGAGAGGCCGCGTCGATCGGCTGGATGACCAAGCGGGACGGCTGGGCGATCACCGAAGCCGGCATCCGCGCGCTGGACGACTTCAAGGGAATTGAGCTCTACCGGGAATCGGTCCGCCGATACCGCGCGAGAAGGCCGCCGCAAGGACACGTTTACCGCGACCCCCGCTGGAACGTCGTCATGCGGGCTCTGGAGCGTCTGGAGCCGGGCCATTGACGTTTTCTCACTGAATTTCACCTGATCCGGCGATGTTCGAAGTGCACGAGCACCAATGCGGCGCGGACGAGATCGCCGATTCGGCTGGGGCTGAGCGTGGTGTGCTGGAGGGCGGTCCATCGT
>NZ_BMPY01000020.1 GCF_014647835.1 Microbispora rosea subsp. aerata | reverse complement strand
GGGCTCGCTCGTGGGCGTTGTGGTGAGCGCGGCGACGGCCGGAGGGCAGGGTCAGGTGGCGCTGGGCTCGCTCGTGGGCGTTGTGGTGAGCGCGGCGACGGCCGGAGGGCAGGGTCAGGTGGCGCTGGGCTCGCTCGTGGGCGTTGAGGTGAGCGCGGCGACGGCCCGCAGCGTCGCCGCCGGGTCGTCGGCGAAGAACCGCACCCGCCGGACGGCCTCCGCCGGTCGATCGGCCGACCAGGGGCGGCGCGGACGAGGCACTTCGATCGGTCCGCGCAGCTCGACCACGAGGTTGGTCTGGGACGAGACCGCCAGGGTGAGTTCGCCGTCCGACACGCGTACGAGCCTCTTCTCGTCGTAGCGGCGCTCGACCCGCGCCGACGCGACGAGCGCCGCCGGGACGTCCAGGGCGAACAGCCGGCCGTACCGCAGGCGCAGCCCGTCGGGCGACACGATGTGTGGCCGGCGGGCGCAGCTCACCATGACGCCGAGGACGGCGAGGGCCGACGACGCGTCGAGCGCCAGGATCACCAGGCGCGGCGGGCCGGGCAGCCCCACCCGGCGCAGCAGCAGGTCCACGGCCACGGTCTCCAGGACCGTCACGAACAGCAGCGCCGCCATCGCCGGCGTCTGCTCCCGGCTGTAGCTCGCGGCGTGCCTCATGCCTGCTGCCCGCCCGCGAGCAGCGCCATGGTTTGCCGTACGACCTCCGCCTGCGCGGGGGACAGGTCGGCGAGGAACGCCTGGGCGAACGGGTCGTCGGCCTCGGGCATCGCGCGGGCCAGCGGGGCGGCGAGCTCGGGAGGCAGGTGGGCGGCGAAGTCGGCGGCGAGGGCGCCGACGCGGGGATCGGCGGGGTCGGCGTCGTCCAGCTCCGCCAGCCTGCGATACAACGCCTCGGCCCGTGCCAGCGCCTCCGGCGTGGTCATGGGCCGCATCAGCTCCAGCAGGCGATCGCGGTGCTCCGGCTCCGCCGCGGCGTCGAGGAGAGCGAGCAGCTCCGCGTCGGTAGCCACGAACGAGGAGCCGCGCACGGGTTCGAGGCACCGCAGGAACTCGGCCATCCGCGGCGAGACGGCGTCGTCCGGCGACGGCGACTCCTCGCTCAGCAGCGCGGCGAGCCGCTCGCGCCTGGCCCGGATGGCCGCCTCCTGCCGGGCGAGGTCGGCGTCCAGTTCCAGCAGGATCTCCCGCAGCTCGCGGGCGGAGTCGCCGGCCAGCACGTCGCGCACCTCGTCCAGCGACAGGCCCAGCTCGGTCAGCCTGCGGGCCCGGGCGAGGCGGAGGGCGTCGCGCAGGCCGTACTCGCGATAGCCGTTGACCCGCCGCGGCGGCTCGGGCAGCACGCCCAGGTGGTGGTAGTGCCGCACGGTACGGGTGGACACCCCGGCCAGCGCGGCGAGTTCTCCGATCCGCATGTCCTCATTACAGACGTTGACGTCGCGTCAAGGTCAACGGCTCAGAAGGGCAGCCAGCGGGCGGTGAGCAGGTAGCCGCCGTAGACGAGCGCGGCGGCGGAGACGAGCAGGAACAGCAGCACCCACAGCGTGCCGGGCACGCGGGTCAGCCGGGCGAGCTGGTCGGCGTCGGAGTCCGGGGCGCGGCCGAGGCGGCGCTTGGTCTGCAGTTCCAGGATCGGCCGCACACCGCCGAGCAGCAGGAACCACGCGGCGACGTACGCGCAGGCCGACTGGACGTGGGGCGGGGCGAACCACGACAGCGCGAAGACCGCGCCGCCGACGGCGAGCAGCGACACGGCGCCGAAGAGGTTCCTGATCATCAGCAGCATGCACGCCAGCAGCGCGAGCACGGCCCACAGCAGCATCGTGATCCGGCCGTCGGAGACCAGCCAGGCCGCGCCGAGCCCGATCAGGGAGGGCGCGACGTATCCCGCCGCGGCTGTGGCGATCATGCCGGGTCCCGTGGGCCTGCCCCGGGTCAAGGTCACGCCGGAAGTGTCCGAGTGCAGGCGTATGCCCCGTAGCTTGCGCCGGGTCAGCACCGCGACCAGCGCGTGGCCCCCCTCGTGCGCGATCGTGATCAGGCCGCGCGAGATGTGCCACGACGTCGGATAGGCGACGACGGCGAGCGCGGCGAACCCGGACAGGACGACCAGCCAGAGCGGGGGCGCGACCTGGACGTCGGTCAAGTAGTCCCACAGGGCGTTCAGGGGGGTCACGCCCGGAATCGTACGGCGGCGGCCCCCCAAATGCGGACATGCTCATCACTGGGGGCCGGTGACATGCCCGCCCTCCGCCCGTCCCGGCCGTCCCACCAGTACCCGGCGCGCCGCTCGGACGTACCCGCCCATAGCCGGGCCCCGCCTGCGGACGTACCCGCCTCAGCGGTACGGGTTCGACCTGGTGGCGGTGCACCGTGACGCGGTCGAGGCGGCGCGGAAAGCTGAAGCCCTCGATCCCCACCCACGCCGACGGCATCCCGATCCGGCACGAGCTCGAACTCGAACTGCTCCTGCCGCCTCATGCCTGAGACGTCGCGCGGGGCGGCGTACGCGTGAACCCGAAAGGGAGCGCCGGAACGAGCCCCGGGTCTCCCGGTGGGGATCGGGCCGTGTTCGCGCTCCGGTGATCGGCCCGGCCTCGATTGAGGCGCAGGTCGCCGAGGCCGGAGAGCGGGTACGCCGAGGGGTTCCCGGGCGCGGGCCGGGAGGTCCGCGACAGCCGGGGTCGTCCGCCGCGAGATCGTCGTGATGGCTCCCAGATCGGCGGCTGTCCGGTGCATGGCCCCGGCTATCCCCTCGCCGGGAGGACGCGCATCGGAGCATGCCGGGTGCCGGGGGTCGGCGTCCGATGTGCGGGCGGTTACCGTCTACGTGTGGCTGAGCGGCGTATGCGTGGATTGCGCGGATTGAGCGGGCTGATGAGGGCGAAGCCGGACCCGGCCCCCGAGCACTCCATGGACCCCCGCGCGGACGAGGGGGAGACGTCCCGGCAGAGCGTGATCGACAACGCCGTGTACGTGGACGGCGAACGCGTGGACTCGCCGCTGTCGCTGGCCGACGCGATCGCCTCGCTTCGTTCGCGGCCGAGGGCGATGGCCTGGATCGGCCTGTACCGCCCCGAGGAGGCCGAGCTGATCAAGGCCGCCGAGGAGTTCGGCCTGCACGAGCTCGCCATCGAGGACGCCATCGTCGCCCACCAGCGGCCCAAGGCCGACCGGTACGGCGACACGCTGTTCGTGGTGCTGCGGGCCGCCCAATATCTGGACCAACCCGAGAAGGTGGCCTTCGGCGAGCTGCACGTCTTCGTCGGCCCCGACTTCGTGCTGACCGTACGGCACAGCGAGGCGCCCGACCTGTCCAAGGTGCGCCGGCGCATGGAGTCGGACCCCGACCTGCTCCGCCAGGGACCGCAGGCCGTGCTGTACGCGATCCTCGACGCGGTGGTGGACGGCTACGCGCCGGTGGTCGCCGGGCTGCAGAACGACATCGACGAGATCGAGGTGCAGGTCTTCGGCGGCGACCCGGCCGCGCCCCGGCGCATCTACGCGCTGTCGCGCGAGGTCATCGAGTTTCAGCGGGCGACCAGCCCGCTGGTCCCGATGCTCGACGGCTTCATCGCGGGCTCGCCGAAATACGGCGTGAACGAGGAGCTGCAGCGCTACCTGCGCGACGTGTCCGACCACGTCATCACGGTCACCGAGCGCGTGGCGGGCTTCCGGCAGATGCTCCAGGACATCCTCATCGTCAACTCCACGCTCGTCAGCCAGCAGCAGAACGAGGAGATGACCAAGCTCACGGCCGCGAGCATCGCCCAGGGCGACGAGGTCAAGAAGATCTCCGCGTGGGCGGCCATCCTGTTCGCCCCGACGCTGGTCGGCACGATCTACGGGATGAACTTCGATCACATGCCCGAGCTGCACTGGCTGCTCGGATATCCGATGGCGATCATGCTCATGGGCGTCGTCTGCCTGACGCTCTATCTGGTCTTCAAACGCCGCGACTGGCTCTGAACCACCCCGTACGGCCGTCGCGCCGCGAGAAGATCCGACGTCGTATCCCGCGAAGGAGCACCGATGGACGCGTTCCTCACCGAGTTGTTCTCGCTGCGCGGCCGCAAGGCCGCGATCACGGGAGGCAGCTCGGGCATCGGGAAGGCGATGGCGTCGGCGTTGTGCCGCGCCGGAGCCGAGGTGGTGCTGATCTCGCGCCGTGCCGAGGCGCTGCGGGAGGCCGCGGAGGAGATGCGGGCCGCTGGCGGCACCGCCTCCTGGATCAGCGGGGACCTGAGCGAGCGCCGGGCGGTGCACAGGGTGGCCGACGAGCTGCTGGAACGGCATGGGACGCCGGACATCCTGATCAACGCCGCCGGGGTGAACCTCCGGCCGCCGATGGACGACCTGGCCGAGGACGACTGGGACCTGACGATGCGTCTGAACCTCGACGCGCCGTTCGTGCTCGGTCAGCGCCTGGGCCCGGGCATGGCGGCCAGGGGCTGGGGCCGGATCATCAACATCGCGTCGCAGCAGTCGATCCGCGCCTTCGGCAACAGCGGCGCGTACGGGGTCTCCAAGGCGGGGATCGCGGCGCTGACCCGGTCGCAGGCCGAGGCGTGGTCGTCGCGCGGCGTGTGCGTCAACGCCGTCGCGCCGGGCTTCGTGCGCACCCCGCTGACCCGGGAGGTGTTCGGCGACCCGGCGCGGAGCGAGGCGATGGCGCGCCGCACCATGATCGGCCGGAACGGCGAGCTCGACGACTTCATCGGGATCGCCGTCTTCCTGGCCGGCGACGCCTCGGCGTACGTGACCGGTCAGACGATCTTCGTCGACGGCGGCTTCTCGTCCACCTGACGCTCGCCGGGCGGACGCGTCCCCGACCGCGATCAGCCGCCCTGACCGTGCTCGGCGGTCCTGGATCGGGAGGAGCGCCGTCGCCGTCGGCGCCGGAAAGGCGCGTCGCGGTGCTCGCCGACGCGCGTACGCGCCGGATGAACGCCTGCTGCCAGAGTTCCCGGGCGCGCGGACCCGATCCACGTCCGGGAACCGGCGGTGCCGCAAGAGGTCCGGCCGCCGGGGACGCGGACGACCGCGGACGCGAACCGGCCCGGGGCGTGTGGCACGCCCCGGGCCGGCTCGATGAATCTTCAGCGCTTCACGCGCACCCAGTCACTGCGGCTGTTGGCGCGATCGGCCTCGCCGTTCCCGGCGAAGACGACCCTCCAGTAGCCGGACGCCGACGCCTTGGTCTTGCCCCGGAACTTGCCGGCGCTGTTCGTCCAGAGCGTCTTGACGTAGTGCCAGGAGCCGCCGGGCTTCTTGAACCAGACGGTCACCTTCTGGTGGCCGTAGCCCTCCCAGCCGAAGTCCCACACCTGGAGCTTGCCCTGGAGGGTGAGGTACTTGCGATACTTCACCGGCTCGGGCGAGGCGTCGAACTGCACGATCCGGGTGTCGGCCTTGGGCACCGGCACGGGCACGGGCGGGGGCGTCGGCCGGGGGACGCGGACCGTCACGTAGTCGGCGGCGCTCACCGAGCGCACCGCCCCCCGGTTGCCGGCGAACTCGGCCCGCCACCAGCCGGTGGTCCTGGCCTTGACGTCGGCGCCGAAGCGGCCGTACCGGTCGGTCCGGTCGGAGGTGACGTACTGCCAGCGGTAGCCGCCGGCCGGCTTGAACAGGATCTTCACCTGCTGGCCGGGGTAGCCGCTCCAGCCGGCGAAGCCGGAGATCTCCAGCTTGCCGCGCAGGCGCAGCGTGCGACCGGCGACGACGGGCTCGGGGGAGGCGTCGAATCCGGTGATCCTGGTGCGGCTGGCCGGGACCTTGACGTCGACCCGGTCGCTGTCGCTCGTCGCGGGCTCGGCGTCGGTGGCCCCGTCGAACTCGGCCCGCCACCAGCCGCTCTCGGTCGCCTGCCGGTCGAGGGAGAACCGGCCGCCGCCGTCCGTCGTCACCGAGGCGACCCGGGCGTAGGAGCCGCCGGCCGGTTTGAAGGCGATGTGGACCTTCTGCCCGCCGTACGCATGCGGGCCGTCGCCGTTCCGGTAGGTCAGCGCGCCCGACAGCTTGACGCTGCCGCCCTTGCCGACGACGTCCGGCGTGGCGTCGAAGTCGAGGCCCGTCGGCCAGTGGACCTGGAACTCCTTGCTCGCGGTGCCGCCGTCGGCCCGCACCTGCAGCGTCCAGACGCCCGGCTCGTCCTTGAAGGTGAAGCCGTACGTGGCCGCGAAGGCGCCGGAGCCGGCGGGGGCGGGGTCGAGCGGGACGGTCCGGCCGTCGCGGTCGATCAGCCTCGCCGCGCCCTTGTCGGACGCCTTGTAGGTGAAGGTCGCCGTCGTGCCGCCCGCGGTGGCGACCACCACGGGGCTGGGGGAGACGGCCAGGTCGCTGAGACCCGCCGCGGTCGCCGCGCCGGCCGTGGCCGGGAGCGCGGCGAGGACCGCTCCTCCCAGTGCCATCGCCGCGATCGCGGCATGAATGCGTTTCAACATTCCGGTGAACCATCCTTCCCGGTGGTTGAACGCGGCTTGAGGGTGCCACGTCGTTCACAACGAGTAGACGGGCGAATATCGGCTGCGGTTTAACCCTCCGGCTTATCGTCATCGTTTTGTGTCGCGGCCCGTGTGATCGATAACTCTTCGTGTACCGAGTTGTCGCTGTGCGGGACGGAGCGTGCATCGTGCGACATAATCGGCCGTGTGCTGCGGGACGCTGTGGAGACCCATTTCGCCGAGGCCGTCGGGGCGCTGACCCCCGGACCCCCTCGGGATCCGGACCAGCCCGTACGGCCGGGCACGACACTGACCGGGACCCGATGCCGTGAGCTGTTCGCCGTGCAGCTCGGCAGCCGGCTTCTCGACGTCGCGGCCCGTGTCATGCGCGAGCGCGACGAAGGTTTCTACACGATCGGGTCGTCGGGGCACGAGGGCAACGCCGCCGTGGCCGCCGCGCTCCGCCCGGACGACCCCGCGTTGCTGCACTACCGCTCCGGCGCCTTCTATCTGACCCGCTCGGCCCAGGCCGGCCGGCTGGCCGAGGAAGGGCTGCGCGACGTCCTGCTGGGGATCACGGCGTCGGCCGAGGAGCCGATCGCGGGCGGCCGGCACAAGGTGTTCGGCCATCCCGGTCTCGCCGTCATCCCGCAGACCTCCACGATCGCCAGCCACCTGCCGCGCGCCGTCGGCGTCGGCTTCGCCATCGAGCGGGCGCGCACGCTCGGCCTGCCCTCGCCCTGGCCCGCCGACGCCATCGCCGTCTGCAGCTTCGGCGACGCGTCGGTCAACCACGCCTCCGCGCTCACCGGGCTGAACACCGCCGCGTACGGCCGGTTTCGCGGGCTGCAGATCCCGGTGCTGTTCGTCTGCGAGGACAACGGCCTCGGCATCAGCGTGAGGACGCCGCCCGACTGGATCGAGAACGCCCACCATCCCCTGCTGGAGTATTTCCACGCCGACGGCTGCGACCTGGCCGAGACCTACGACGTGGCGCGGCGCGCCGTCGAGCACGTGCGGGTCAACCGGGCCCCCGCGTTCCTGCACCTGCGCACCGTGCGCCTGATGGGCCACGCGGGGTCCGATGTGGAGATCGGCTACCGCACCCGCCGGGAGATCGCCGCCGACCTCGACCGCGATCCCCTCGTCCGTACGGCGCGGCTGCTCGTGGAGGCGGGCCTGGCCGAGCCCGACGAGCTGCTGGCGCGTTACGAGGCCGAGCGCGACCACGTGCTGAAGCTCGCGATGGAGTGCGCGCGGCGGCCCCGGCTGGCCACGGCGGCGGAGGTGATGGCCCCGCTCGCGCCGCGCCGTCCCGAGGCGGTGGCCGCCGAGGTCGCGCGGTCCGCGCCCGCCGAGGCGCGCGAGCGCGCGTTCGCCACCCTGCCGGAGCAGGAGGGCAAGCTGACGGTCGCCCAGGCGATCAACCGTGCGCTGGCCGACGCCCTGGCGGCGGACCCCGCGGTTCTCGTGTTCGGCGAGGACGTGGCCCGCAAGGGCGGGGTGTACGGCGTGACGCGGGGGCTGCTGCGCAGGTTCGGGGCCGAGCGGGTCTTCGACATGCTCCTGGACGAGCAGGCGATCCTCGGCCTGGCGCTGGGCAGCGGGGTGTCGGGGCTGCTGCCGGTGCCGGAGATCCAATACCTCGCCTACCTGCACAACGCCCTCGACCAGATCCGGGGCGAGGCGTCGACCATGCAGTTCTTCTCGCAGGGCGCGTATCGCAACCCCATGGTCGTACGAGTCGCCTCATATGCCTACCAAAAGGGCTTCGGCGGACATTTCCATAACGACAACTCGATCGCGGCATTGCGCGATATTCCCGGCATTATTGTGGCGTCTCCGGCGCGGCCCGACGACGCGGCCGCGATGCTGCGCACCTGCCTGGCCGCCGCCCGCGCCGACGGCAGCGTCTGCGTGTTCCTCGAACCCATCGCGCTGTATCACACGCGCGACCTCTTCGAGGAGGGCGACGGCGGCTGGCTCGCGCCGTACGCGCCGCCGGCGCGCTGGCCGGAGACGCACGTCCCGATCGGCAGGGCCCGCACCTACGGGGACGGCCGCGACCTGACCATCGTCACGTACGGCAACGGCCTGCGCCTGAGCCTGCGGGCGGCGGTGAAGCTCACGGCGGAGGAGCTGGGCTGCCGGGTGCTCGACCTGAGATGGCTGTCGCCGCTGCCGGTCGAGGACCTCATGCGCGCGGCCGAGCTGACCGGCCGCGTGCTGATCGCGGACGAGACCCGCCGCAGCGGCGGGGTCTCCGAGAGCGTGATCACCGCGCTCGTCGACAACGGCTTCCGCGGCCCGATCTCGCGGGTGACCTCCGAAGACAGCTTCGTGCCGCTCGGCCCGGCCGCCGACGCCGTCTTGCTCTCGGAGTCCGACATCGAGCGCGCCGCCCGGAAGATGCTGCTCGGCTGAGGGCCGGGCGACATCGTCGTCTGGGACCGTGCCGGACACGACGCCGAGCGCCGCGAGCCGGGGTCCGGGCCGTGTCGATCCGCCCGGGGGTGTTCAGAGCCGGGACAGCGCGGCGCGGGCCATCGTCCGCAGCAGGTCGGCCATGGCCTCGGGGGGCAGCTCCCCGGCGCTGCGCGGGGTGGAGTTGAGCAAGCCGAAGATCGCGTGCGTCGCGGCGCGCAGCCGCGCGGGCGGGCAGGCGGGATACAGCTCGGACAGCACGGTCACCCACTCCTCGGCGTACAGCCGCTGCAGCCGCCGGATGGCCCGGCGGGCCGGCTCGGGCACGTTGTCCAGCTCGCGCTCGTGGACGCGGATGAGCGCGGGGTGGTTCAACGCGAACTCGATGTGCCCGGACAGCAGCGCGTCGAGCGCGGCCTCCGCGGTGTCCGGGTCGGCGGTGGTCGCCAGCCGCGCCCCCTGCTCGCGCAGCCGCTCGCTGATGTCCAGCAGCATCTCGGTGAGCAGGGCCTCCTTGCCGCTGAAGTGCCGGTAGAGCGCCGGCCCCGACACGCCCACGGCGGCGCCGATGTCCTCGATGGACACCCCGTGGAAACCGCGCGCCGCGAACAGGTCCGCGGCCGCCGCCAGGATCTCGGCCCGCCGATTGCGGGTAGGGGTCTTCACGGTCCTCCCGGTCTTCACGGCACCATGGTAGACGGGGTCTGTTAGCGATGATTAACATCCGAGCATGAGCACGAGTGACTGGCCGGTGCTGGAGAGCCGGTGCGACCCGGGCGGCGAGCCGTACAAGCGCAACGCGGAGGCGAACGAGCGCCTCGTGGCCGACCTGCGGGAACGGCTCGCGGCGGCGGCGCGCGGCGGCCCCGAGCGGGCCAGGGCCAGGCACGTCCGGCGCGGCAAGCTGCTGCCCAGAGACCGCGTCGACACGCTCCTCGACCCCGGCGGGCGGTTCCTCGAGCTGTCCCCGCTCGCCGCCACCGGCATGTACGACGACCAGGCCCCCGCCGCCGGGATCATCACCGGCGTGGGACGGGTCGCCGGGCGCGAGGTCGTGATCGTGGCCAACGACGCCACCGTCAAGGGCGGCACGTACTACCCGATCACGGTCAAGAAGCACCTGCGCGCCCAGGAGGTCGCCCTCCACAACAACCTGCCGTGCGTGTATCTGGTCGACTCGGGCGGCGCCTTCCTGCCCAAGCAGGACGAGGTGTTCCCCGACCGCGATCACTTCGGCCGCATCTTCTACAACCAGGCCACCATGTCGGCGCGGGGCATCCCGCAGATCGCGGCCGTGCTCGGCTCCTGCACCGCGGGCGGCGCGTACGTCCCGGCGATGAGCGACGAGGCGGTGATCGTGCGCGACCAGGGCACGATCTTCCTCGGCGGCCCGCCGCTGGTGAAGGCCGCCACCGGCGAGACCGTCACCGCCGAGGAGCTGGGCGGCGGCGAGGTCCACGCCCGCGTCAGCGGCGTCACCGACCACCTCGCCGAGGACGACGCGCACGCCCTGAAGATCGTCAGGGACATCGTGGCGTCGCTCGGCCCGAAGAGCCCCCGCCCGTGGGAGGTCGCGCCGCCGGAGCCGCCGCTGTGGGACCCGCGCGAGCTGTACGGCATCGTCCCCCAGGACACCCGCCAGCCGTACGAGGTGCGGGAGGTGATCGCCCGGATCGTCGACGGCAGCCGGTTCCTGGAGTTCAAGGCGGAGTACGGCCCGACCCTCGTCACCGGGTTCGCCCGGATCCACGGGCACCCCGTGGGGATCGTGGCCAACAACGGCATCCTGTTCGGCGAGTCGGCGCTCAAGGGCGCGCACTTCATCGAGCTGTGCGACCGGCGGTCGATCCCGCTGGTGTTCCTGCAGAACATCAGCGGCTTCATGGTCGGCAAGGCGTACGAGGCCGGGGGCATCGCCAAGCACGGCGCGAAGATGGTGACGGCGGTCGCCTGCGCCCGGGTGCCGAAGTTCACCGTGATCATCGGCGGCTCGTTCGGCGCGGGCAACTACGCGATGGCCGGGCGCGCCTACTCGCCCCGCTTCCTGTGGATGTGGCCGAACGCCCGCATCTCGGTCATGGGCGGCGAGCAGGCCGCCACCGTGCTCACCATGGTCGGCGACGCCGACCCGGACGAGATCCGCGCGCAGTACGAGCACCAGGGCAATCCCTACTACTCGACCGCCCGCCTGTGGGACGACGGGGTGATCGACCCGGCGGACACCAGGACCGTCCTCGGCCTGGCGCTCGGCGCCGCCGCCAACGCCCCCCTCGAACCCGTCGGCTACGGCGTCTTCCGGATGTGAGGCTGTTCCATGACTCGTTCACCGGCTCCTCGCCCGCACCCTCGGCGGCCGGCCCGTCGCGGGGGGCGGTCGTGATGTTCTCCACCGTCCTGATCGCCAACCGGGGCGAGATCGCCGTGCGGATCATCCGCACGCTGCGCGCGCTGGGCGTCCGCGCGGTCGCCGTGCACAGCGACGCCGACCGCGACGCCCGCCACGTGCGCGAGGCCGACCTCGCCGTGCGGCTCCCGCGCGGCTACCTCGACGTCGACGGGATCATCGAGGCCGCCCGGGCGAGCGGCGCCGAGGCCGTCCACCCCGGGTACGGCTTCCTCGCCGAGAACGCCGGGTTCGCCCGGCGATGCGCGGCCGAGGGCCTGGTGTTCGTCGGCCCGCCGGCGGAGGCCGTCGAGGCCATGGGCGACAAGATCCGGGCCAAGGAGACGGTCGCCCGCGCGGGCGTGCCGGTCGTGCCCGGCGGCGCGGAGCCACACGACGACCTGGCCGAGGTCGCCGCGCGCATCGGCTTCCCGGTGCTGATCAAGCCGTCCGCGGGCGGCGGCGGCAAGGGCATGCTGCGGGTCGAGTCCGCCGACGCCCTGCCCGCCGCCGTCGAGTCGGCCCGCCGTACGGCGACGGCGGCCTTCGGGGACGGCACCCTGCTGATCGAGCGGTTCGTGGACCGGCCCCGGCACATCGAGATCCAGATCCTGGCCGACGGCCACGGGAACGTCGTCCACCTCGGCGAACGCGAGTGCAGCCTGCAACGCCGCCACCAGAAGATCGTCGAGGAGGCGCCGTCGCCGCTGCTGGACGACGACACGCGGGCCCGGATGGGCGCGGCGGCGGTGGAGGCGGCCCGGTCGGTCGGCTACGTCGGCGCCGGCACGGTCGAGTTCATCGTCCCCGGCGACCGGCCGGGCGAGTTCTTCTTCATGGAGATGAACACCCGGCTGCAGGTCGAGCACCCGGTCACCGAGATGGTCACCGGCCTCGACCTGGTCGAGCTGCAACTGCGGGTCGCCGCCGGGGAACCGCTGCCGTTCGGGCAGGACGAGGTGCGCCTGCGCGGCCACGCGGTGGAGGCCCGCGTCTACGCCGAGGACCCCGCCCGCGGCTTCCTGCCCTCGGGCGGGCGCGTGCTGCGGCTGCGCGAGCCCGCCGGGGAGGGGGCGCGCTTCGGCGTGCGGTTCGATTCGGGGCTGGCCGAGGGCATGGTCGTGGGCGGCGACTACGACCCCATGCTGGCCAAGGCGGTCGCCTGGGCGCCCACGCGGGCGGAGGCGCTGGCCGCCCTCGACCGGGCGCTCGGCTCGACCGTGATCCTCGGGGTCACCACGAACATCGGGTTCCTGCGCGCGCTGCTGGCCGACCCGGAGGTCGCGGCCGGGCGGCTCGACACCGGCCTGGTCGAACGGCGGCTCGGCGGCCTGGTGGGCGGCGAGGCGCCCGAGGAGGTGCTGGCCGCCGCCGCGCTCGTCTTCCACTCCGGCTTCGACCGCTCCGCCTCGGGCGATCCGTGGGACGTCGCGGACGGCTGGCGGGTCGGGGAGCCGGCCTGGACCGTGCACCGGCTCGGCGTGCCCGTACGGGTCCGGGGCACCGCCCGCGACGCGGAGATCGAGGTTAACGAACGTTCACTCGGACGGGCCCGGCTGGAATGGACGGGCACGGATGAGGCGGCGGTAACCCTCGGCGGGGTCACCCGGAGATACGCCGTGGCCCGCGACCGCGACACGGTGTGGCTCGCCGAGGGCGGCCGCGCCTGGTCCGTCACCCGGCACGAGCCCGGCGACCCGAAGGACCGGTCGGGCGGCGCGCTCGCCGGGGACGGGGTCGTACGCAGCCCGATGCCGGGAACTGTGCTGCTGGTCAAGGCGGCCGAGGGCGACCGGGTCACCGCCGGGCAGCCGCTGGTCGTGGTGGAGGCGATGAAGATGGAACACACCCTGACGGCGCCGGCCGACGGCGTGCTCGCCGAGCTGCGGGCCCGGCCGGGGCAGACGGTGGAGCTGGACGCGGTCCTGGCGAGGGTGACGCCGTGCGAGTGACGATTTACGAGGTCGGCCCGCGCGACGGCCTGCAGAACGAGTCGGCCGTCGTGCCGGTCGAGGTCAAGCGCGAGTTCATCGGGCGGCTGGCCGAGGCGGGGCTGACGACCATCGAGGCGACGAGCTTCGTCCACCCCAAGTGGGTGCCCCAGCTCGCCGACGCGGGCGAGCTGTTGGAGAGCCTGCCCCGGGTGCCCGGGGTGCGCTACCCGGTGCTCGTCCCCAACGAGCGAGGGCTCGACCGGGCCCTCGAACAGGGCGTGACCGACATCGCGATCTTCGGCAGCGCCACCGAGTCGTTCGCCCGGCGCAACCTGAACCGGACCGTCGAGTCGCAGTTCGAGATGTTCGCCCCCGTCGTGAAACGGGCGTTGTCTCACGGCATGCGGGTCAGGGCGTACGTGTCGATGTGCTTCGCCGACCCCTGGGAGGGGCCGGTCGCGCCCGAGCGGGTCGCCCGGATCGGGCGCAGGCTGCTCGACCTCGGCTGCTACGAGCTGTCGCTCGGCGACACGATCGGCGTCGGCACGCCCCGGCACGTCGAGGCGCTGCTCGACGCCCTCGCCGAGGCCGGCGTCGGGCCGGACCGGCTGGCCGTCCACTTCCACGACACCTACGGCCAGGCCCTCGCCAACACGCTCACCGCGATCAAGCGGGGCGTCACCGTGGTGGACTCCTCCGCCGGCGGCATCGGCGGCTGCCCGTACGCCAAGAGCGCCACCGGCAACCTCGCGACCGAAGACCTGGTGTGGATGCTCGACGGCCTCGGCGTCGAGACCGGGGTGGACGTCAAGTCGCTGGCCGCCACCAGCCTGTGGCTCGCCGAGATCCTGGGCCGGCCGAGCCCCTCCCGCGTCGTCCAGGCCCTAGCGAAGGAGATGTAGATGCTCAACGACGAGCACATCGAGCTGCGCAAGTCGGTCGAGGAGTTCGCCCGCGAGGTGGTGGCCCCCGTCATCGGGGACTACTACGAGCGGTGCGAGTTCCCGTACGACATCGTCCGCAAGATGGGCGCGATGGGCCTGTTCGGCCTGCCCATCCCGGAGGAGTACGGCGGCATGGGCGGCGACTACTTCGCGCTGTGCCTGGCGCTGGAGGAGCTGGCCAGGGTCGACTCCTCGGTGGCGATCACCCTGGAGGCGGCGGTCTCGCTGGGCGCGATGCCGATCCTGCGGTTCGGCACCGACGCCCAGAGGCAGCGCTGGCTGCCGAAGATGGCGGCGGGGGAGATCCTCGGGGCGTTCGGCCTGACCGAGCCCGGCGGAGGGTCCGACGTGCCGGGCGGCATGCGCACCACGGCCGTTCTCGACGGCGGCGAATGGGTGATCAACGGCTCGAAGGCGTTCATCACCAACTCCGGCACCGACATCACCGGCGTCGTCGCGGTCGCGGCGATCACCGGCCGCCGCGAGGACGGCAGGCCGGAGATCTCCACGATCCTCGTGCCGTCGGGCACGCCCGGCTTCACCGTGTCGAAGAAATACTCCAAGGTCGGCTGGTCGGCCTCCGACACCCGGGAGCTGGCGTTCACCGACTGCCGGGTGCCCGAGGAGAACCTGCTGGGCGAGCGCGGCCGGGGCTACGCGCAGTTCCTCCGGACCCTCGACGAGGGCCGGGTGGCCATCGCCGCGCTGTCGGTGGGCCTGGCCCAGGGCTGCGTGGACGAGTCGCTGCGGTATGTGCGCGAGCGCCGGGCCTTCGGCCATGAGATCGGCCACTACCAGGCCATCCAGTTCAAGATCGCCGACATGGAGGCCAGGGTGCACACCGCCCGCCTGGCCTACTACCACGCCGCCGAGCGGATGCTGGCCGGCCTGCCGTTCAAGAAGGAGGCCGCGATCGCCAAGCTCGTGTCGTCCAACGCGGCGATGGACAACGCCCGCGACGCCACCCAGATCTTCGGCGGCTACGGCTTCATGAACGAGTTCCCCGTCGGCCGCTTCTACCGGGACGCGAAGATCCTGGAGATCGGCGAGGGCACCAGCGAGGTGCAGCGCATGCTCATCGCCCGCGAGCTCGGCCTGCCCGCCTGAGCCCGTCCCACCCGTCCGGCGGCTCGCCCTCGGCCGCCCGCCCGTTGTGACCTGACCCCGATTCCTCCCCGCCGTCCCGAGGGACCGGCGGGGATTGAACGTCCACGGCGCGGCCTTGCGCGCCTTCTGGGCTCGCGGCACACATCCGGCGCAAGGCCACGTCACCCTGAGAGAGGCGTCTGGGCGGCTGCCGGCTCCACGGCGAGCCGACGGCAGACCCCGGCGCATGACGCCACCTCGTCTCCGGGCGCCCGCCGACGGGGCGTACGGCGTCAGGGCATGGTGCGGGGCGGGAGGACGGTGAGGTAGAGCGGGGCGTGGCCGTTGTAGCCGAGCCCGTGCTGGTTCCAGGGCACGTCCGAGGGCCGGGGCTGGACGTTGCCGGCCTTGTCGCGGGCCCGTGACATCACGCGGTATCGCCCCGGCCGCGCCGACCGCCACGGCACCTCGAACCGCACCCAGATCAGCGGCTCGGGCGGGGTGAGGAGCCGCGCCTCGCGCCAGGGCGTCTCCTCCGCCCAGCGCCCGGGGGCGGTCAGCCGCTCGATCTTGACGTCGACGCGGTCGATCGTCCCGGCGCCGGACCAGGCCCGGCCGTGCAGCGTGTGGTCGCCCGGCGGGAGCGTGACGCCCTCGTCGAGCTCGATCGCGCTGCGGATCCGGCCGACGGTCGGCCGTACGGGCGTGGGATAGGACGGGCCGGTCAGCACCTGGTTGCGCTGCAGGCCCCGGGCGGGCAGGACGCGCGTGGACGCCTCGATCGTGCCGAGCCACTTCACCGCCGTGTTGGCGCCCCACCCGGACAGCAGGACGCGCAGCGGATAGCCGTGGTCGACGGGCAGATCGGCCCCGTTCATGTGGTGCACCAGCAGGCTGTCGTCCCGCAGGGCCTTGTCGGCGGCGACGACCTCCGAGTAGTGCACGGTCCCCTCCGGGGTCGCGATCTCGTCCAGGCCGACGAACCGCACGTCCGCGGCGTCGCCGAGCCCCGCCGCCGCGAGCACGTCCCCGACCCGTACGCCGGTCCACTCGGCGCAGCCGACCGCGCCGAAGTGCCATTGGGTGTAGCCGGTGGGAAGCCACCGGCCGTCGCCGGACGGCGGAAGCTCGGGGTAGAAGGCCGAGCAGTTCGCGCCGCAGTCGAGGGTGCGGCGCAGGGTGACCTGGGGCAGCGCGAGCAGCTCCGCGTACGAGAACGACCTCGGGCGCAAGACCGCGTCACCGGTGATCTCCAGGCGCCACGACGAACGGTCGATGCGCGGCGGGCGGGCCCGGTTGTGGATGTAGAACCGGTCGTTCGGGATCAGATCGCCGTATTCGCCTACCGGACCCCACTTCATCTCCTCCGAGCCGTTTCCCCGGTGGGAGAAGCAACGGGACGGGGTCTCCTGCACGACGAAGTCCTCCCGGGCGGTGCCGGGGGCGGTCTCCGGGCGCGCCTGCCGTACGGCGGCGAGGGCCAGCGGGCCCGCGGCGGAGTAGACGATGAAGCGGCGGCGGGAGCATCCCGTCTGCCCGTTCTCGACCAGGTCTCGTCGGACGTCCTCGACCCGGTCCCGCCGGCGACGATCTTCCATGGCCCCCACCCCCACCTCTATCTGCCCATTTCGGGACAAAACCCCCACTCGATTCGCGGTTCCGTCAGGCGAGGGTGTAGCGGAGCTCGGGGCGGCCGGGGCCGCCGTACCGGGGGACCCGGCGAGCCACGCCGGTGTCCACGAGGTGTTCCAGGTACCGCCGGGCGGTCACCCGGGAGACCCCCACGGCCGTGCCCACCGCCTGGGCCGACATGCCGCCGGGGGCGTCGCGCAGCGCGCCCGCCACGGCCTCCAGGGTGTCGGACGTCATGCCCTTGGGCAGGTGGGGGCGGGCGGTTCCGCGCAGGGTGGACAGCGCCCGGTCGACCTCGCCCTGGCCGCTGACCTCGCCCGGCCCGCTGATGGACGACCGGAACGCCGCGTACCGCTCGAGCTTCTCCTTGAGCAGCGCGAAGGTGAACGGCTTGAGCAGATATTGCACGACTCCCGCGGAGACGGCCGACCTGACCACCGCCAGATCCCGGGCGGAGGTGACCGCGATGACGTCGGAGGGCAGGCCCGCGGCCCGCATGGCCCGGCAGACGTCCAGCCCGTGCATGTCGGGCAGGTAGAGGTCGAGGAGCACCAGGTCTGCCGGTTCGCGGTGCAGCGCGCGGAGGGCCTCGCGGCCGGAGCGGGCCACACCGGCGACCCGGAAGCCCGGCACCCGCTCGACGTACAGGCGGTTCGCCTCGGCCGTGAGCGCCTCGTCCTCCACGATCAGGACCGAGATCACGGCCGTTCCTCCTCGCGCGCCGGGCCGCCGCCGTGGGCGCTCACCGCCCGCGCGCCGTGCTCGTCCGATCGTCCCGGGCCCGGCCCGCCCGCCGCGCGTACGCCCCGGGGATCGCCGCGATCGGGCCCGGGAAGCGGCAGCCGTACGGTGAAGACGGCGCCGAGGCAGTCCCCGTCGCCCGTGCCGGTCTCGATGGAACCGCCCAGGCGCCGGGCCGCCTGCCCCGCCATCGCGAGGCCGAGCCCCCGGCCGTCCCCCTTGGTGGACCAGCCGCGCCGGAACGCGTCCCGTACGGCGCCGGGGTCGAGCCCGGGGCCGCTGTCGGCGACCCGGATCAGGAACACGCCGTCCTCGGCGCGCAGGTGGACGCGCACCCGGGCGGGCGGCGCGCCCTGCACGGCGGCGTCGATCGCGTTGTCGATGAGGTTGCCGAGGATGGTCACGAGGTCGCGGGCGTCCAGGGCGACGTCGTCGAGCTCGCTGTCGGGGCTGATCACGAGATCGACCCCGCGCTCGGCGGCGGCGGCGCTCTTGCCGAGCAGCAGCGCCGCGAGGACGGGTTCGCGGACCGCGCCCACCACGCGATCGGTGAGCTGCTGGGCCGCCCGCAGCTCCGCGGTGGCGAACTCCACCGCCTCGTCGGCGCGGCCCAGCTCCACGAGCGCGACGACCGTGTGCAGCCGGTTGGCCGCCTCGTGGGCCGCCGACCTGAGCGACTCGGCGAAGCCGCGCTCCGCGTCGAGCTGCCCGGCGAGGGCCTGCAGCTCGGTGTGGTCGCGGAGCGTGACCACGGTGCCGAGCGAGCGCGAGCCGGAGCGGACCACGGCGGCGCTCGCCACCAGCACGCGCTCGCCGGTCAGGTGGATCTCGTCGGACCGGCTCTCCCCGGAGACGAGCATCGCGGTCAGCGAGGGCGACAGGTCCAGCTCGCCGACGTGCCGTCCCTCCGCGTCCGCGGGCAGGCCGAGCAGCTCGCGCGCGCCGTCGTTGGCGAGGGTCAGCCGGCCGTCCCGGTCGACGAGCAGCAGCCCCTCGCGCACCGCGTGCAGGATCGCGTTGTGATACTCGTACATCCGGCTCAGCTCCGCCGGGCCCAGCCCGTGCGTCTGGCGGCGCAGGTGGGCGCCCACCGCGTACGCGCCGGCGACGCCCGCCGCCAGGCCGAGCAGTCCGGTGAGGACGGCGGCGCCGACCTGCTCGCGCACCTCCGCGCTGATCTTCGCCACCGTGATTCCGGCGCTGACCAGCGCCCGGACCCGGCCGGAGGCGTCCCGCACCGGGGTGACGGCCCGTACGGACGGTCCCAGCGTGCCGGTGTAGGTCTCGGTGAACGTGTGCCCGGCCAGCGCGGGGGCCGTGGTGCCGAGGAAACGCCCGCCGATCTGCCGGGGGTTGGGATGCGTGTATCTGCGGCCCTCCCGGCTCATGATCGTGATGAAGTCGAGCCCGGCCTCTTTGCGCACCCGTTCCGCGTACGGCTGGAGCACGGCCGAGGGGTCGGGATCGTCCAGGGCGTCGAGCACGGTGGGCGCGTCGGCCACGCTGATCGCCACCGCCCTGGTCGTCCTGGCGGCCTCCTCGTCGAGCAGCGCGCTCGTGTGGAGGGAGGCGAGGACGGTGCCTCCCACGACCGTGACGCCCACCACCAGGATCTGCAGCACGACCATCTGCCGGGCCAGGCTCCAGCTCCGGAGCCTGGCGGTCATCGTCGTCAAGATCCTCGCGTCCTTGCGTCGGGGTCTTGTCGCACAGCCGGCTGCTCCGGTTGTGCGAACGGCCATGAACGAAATGTACGTAATAGTGACCAAGGTCACTACGGCGGCACATAGTCACTCGACCGAAGTTGTGCTTGCGCCCGCGCATGCGCGGGCCGTACGAGGACATGGAGGGTCGCGTGACGACCGCAGTGAACCGGGCGGGGACTCGGGCGCCCCGGGACCGGACCCATTATCTGTACCTGGCCGTGCTCGTCGCAGTCGTCTTGGGAATCGCGGTGGGGCTGGTGGCGCCGGACGCCGGGGCCGCGCTGAAACCGCTCGGCACGGCCTTCGTCGCCCTGATCAAGATGATGATCAGCCCGATCATCTTCCTCACGATCGTGCTCGGCGTCGGATCGGTGGCCCAGGCCGCGAAGGTCGGCAAGGTCGGCGGGCTGGCCATCGGCTACTTCCTGGTCATGTCCACGGTGGCGCTCGCCGTCGGCCTGCTGGTGGGCAACCTGCTGCACCCCGGCGAGGGGCTTCAGCTCACCGACGACCTGCGCAAGGCCGCCGAGGAGCAGGCGGCCAAGGGCGGCGAGAGCGACACGACGTCGTTCCTGCTCGGGATCATCCCCACGACGTTCGTCTCGGCGTTCACCGAGGGCCAGGTGCTGCAGACCCTGCTGGTCGCGCTGCTGACCGGGTTCGCGCTGCAGGCGATGGGGGAGCGGGGCGCGCCCATCCTGCGGGGGCTCGGCCACCTGCAGCGGCTCGTCTTCCGCGTCCTGGCGATGATCATGTGGGCGGCGCCGGTCGGCGCGTTCGGCGCGATGGCGGCCGTGGTCGGCGCCGGCGGCTTCGACGCGCTGCGCAGCCTCGCCGTGCTGATGGGCGGGTTCTACCTGACGTGCCTGCTGTTCGTGGGGGTCGTGCTCGGCGCGATCCTGTGGCTGGTGGCGCGGATCAACCTGCTGTCGCTGCTGCGCTACCTCGGCCGGGAGTTCCTGCTCATCCTGTCCACGTCGTCCTCGGAGTCGGCGCTGCCGCGCCTGATCGCCAAGATGGAGCACCTGGGGGTGAGCCGCGCCGTGGCCGGCATCACGGTCCCGACCGGCTACTCCTTCAACCTCGACGGCACCGCCATCTACCTGACCATGGCGACGCTGTTCGTGGCCCGCGCGACGGGCTCCCCGCTGTCCGCGGGGGAGCAGATCGGCCTGCTGCTCTTCATGATCATCGCGTCGAAGGGGGCGGCGGGCGTCACCGGCGCCGGTCTCGCCACGCTGGCGGCGGGCCTGCAGTCGCACCGGCCTGCCCTGGTGGACGGCGTCGGCCTGATCGTGGGCATCGACCGGTTCATGTCGGAGGCCCGGGCGCTGACCAACTTCGCGGGCAACGCGGTCGCCACCGTCCTGATCGGCATATGGGTGGGCGACTTCGACCGCTCGCGGGCGGAGGAGGTGCTGGCGGGCCGGGCCCCCTTCGACGAGGCGACGTTCGTGGACGACGAGGCCGCCGACCGGGCCCCCGAAGCCGAACCCGCCGCCGCTGCGCCGGTCCACTCCTGACGCGTCCCGGCCGGCGGCTCGGCGGTCCGCCCTCGGCAGGGGCCCGGGCGGTGTCGGCTGGGAGAACCCGGGCCGCCGCGCCGCTCGTGACGCGGGCCGCACAGACGGAACCCACGGCGGCCGGTCCGCTCTGAGGCGGTCCGGATGAGCCGGGCCCGCGGAAGGCGAGGCGGACCCCGGCCGCTACTTTGACCCCTCCCGTGAGCCCCGGGGAGCGTCGCTCTCCGGGGCTTCGGCCTGTCGGCTGCGGGGCCGCTCAGCGGGCGGGCCGTACGAACTCCGGCTGGTCGAGCACCCGCAGCCAGCTCCCGTCGGGCTGACGCCGTACGACCTGGGCGCGGGCCCCGGCGCCGTCCTTTGGCGGGGTCGAGGTCAGCGCGATGTCACCGCTGATCAGCGTCGGAAGCGGCTCCTCGGGCTCGAAGTGAGGGCGGCTCGCCAGCACCTTCTCCCACAGGGCGCGGATCGCCTCCCGGCCGACCGTCACGCTGCCCGGCGGATAGGCCATCACGGCGTTCTCCTCATACAGCGCCGCCACTCCCTCGGCGTCCCCGGCGTTGGACCGCTCCACGAACAGGCGGGTGATGTCCTCGGGCCGCATGGCCTTCTCGTATTCCGTCATCGTTCCTCCCGGACTCTCGTACGGCCTCCAGCCTGCCGAGACAGCACACCAGAAGTCCAACAGATGATTCGGATCGAAACTAGAATCAGAAGTTATGGAGCTGCGTCAGCTGGAGTATTTCGTCGCGGTCGCCGAGGAACGCAACTTCACCCGCGCCGCCGAGCGGGTGCACATCAGCCAGTCCGGCGTCAGCGCCCAGATCCGGCAGCTCGAACGCGAGCTCGGCGCCGAGCTGTTCGACCGGTCCGGGCGGAGCGTCACGCTGACCGTCGCGGGCAAGGCCGCGCTCGACCACGCCCGCGCCGCGCTGGCGGCGGCCGGGGCGCTGGGCCAGGCGGTGGGCGAGGTGACCGGCCTCGTCCGCGGGCGGCTCACCGTCGGGATGGTCGTCGGCTGCACCGTGACGCCGCTGTTCGACGCACTCGCCGCCTTCCACCGCGCCCACCCCGGGGTCGAGATCTTCCTGCGTGAGGACAACTCCGACCGGCTCGTCGAGGGGGTGCGGTCCGGCGCCCTCGACCTGGTCCTCGCCGGGCTCGCCGCCGCCCCGGACGGCCTGGAGACGATGACCGTCGTCAGCGAGCGGCTCGTCGCCGCCGTCCCGCCGGACCACCCCCTGGCGGGCCGGGACGGCGTCGGCCTCGGCGACCTCGGGCCGTACCCGATCGTGTGCATGCCGTACGGCACGGGCGTGCGCACGGTGTTCGACCGGGCGTGCGCGGCCCGGGGGCTCCAGCCGTCGATCGCGTTGCAGGCAGGGGCGGCCGACGCCGTCGCGGACCTCGCGGCCCGCGGGCTCGGCGTGGCCGTCCTGTCCGAGTCGATGGCCGCGGCCCACCGCGACCGGCTCACCGCGCTCATCATCGAGGACGTCGAGACGCCCGCTCTGCTCGCCC
Organism: Microbispora rosea subsp. aerata; assembly: GCF_014647835.1. GTDB lineage: Bacteria > Actinomycetota > Actinomycetes > Streptosporangiales > Streptosporangiaceae > Microbispora > Microbispora aerata. The sequence goes on along the minus strand of NZ_BMPY01000020.1, from coordinate 99,827 downwards.
TGGTGTGGCGGGGCGGGCAGGCTCCCGCCGTACGCGAGTTCCTGCGGCACGCCCGGCGGGCCTTCGCCGTGCCGCCGCAGTGAGACCATGCCGCCGGAATGAGAAGCACGGCGCCCGTAGATTGGACGTATGTGCCCGGGTACTCCTAGAGTCCCTTTCATGACGTCTGGTGATCTCCAGCTCCGGAGGGCCGAGAAGACCGACGCGGACGAGATCTTCGCGCTCGCCCGCGAGTTCGCGCTGACGTTCCGGCCCGAGCGTGCGCCGTTCGACGCGGCGCTGCCGCAACTCCTGGAGAACGACGACGCGTTCCTCATCGTCGCCACCGTCGACGGGGTCGTACGCGGCTACCTGCTGGGCTTCACCCACCTCACGCTGTTCGCCAACGGCAGGGTCGCGTGGGTGGAGGAGGCGATGATCGAAAGCGGCTACCGCCGCCACGGCATCGGGCGGCGGTTGCTGGAGGAGTTCGAGACGTGGGCGCGGTCACGGCAGGCCGGGTACGTCGCGCTGGCGACCCGGCGGGCCGCCGAGTTCTACGGCGCACTCGGCTACGAGGTGTCGGCCACCTACTACCGCAAGATGCTCAGACCGTAGACATGAGCTGGGCGTCCAGGCGGTAGCCGTCCACGGTGACGTAGACCGAGTCGCCGGGCCGCGCGTTCAGCCGCATGAGGACGGGCTGGAGCGAGTCGAACACCGGCTGCCGGTCGCGCCACACCAGCACGACCGCGTTATCTCCCGGGCCGGTGACCGACAGCAGCGTCCCGGGGCGCATCCCGAGCTGGGCGGCGTACCCCTCGGGAACCGCCACCGGCTCGCCGCGCAGGTGGCCGCTCGTGACGTCGATGCGCTGCCACTTGCGAGGGTCGGACGCCGGGCTGGAGGCCGGGCGAGGGCTCGGCGGCACCAGATGCGGCCGGGGCACGCCGCCGCCCGCCAGGTTCCCGCCGCGGTTGCCGCTCAGATTGCCGCCCAGGTTGCCGTTCGTGAGCGCGTTGAGCGCGGCGAGCGCGGTCGCGGGGTCGGGCCCGTTGTTGGCCTGCGAGGGGATCGGAACCCCGCCGCGGCCGTGGTGGTGCCCGTTCGCGCCCGGAGTGCGGCGGGGCAGCGGCGCGGGCTTGCTCGCCTGCTCGGCGGGTCCGTGCCGGGTGGGCAGGGGGCCGGGCTCGGACGGCTGGGCCGCCTTCGGCATCGAGTCGAGCCACGCCTTGGCCGAGTGGGCGCGGATGCCGAGCTGGCCGAGCAGCTCCACGACGTCGGCGTCCGCGGGCTTGTTCGCCAGAAGCTGGCGGGTCTTCTCCCGCAGCCCCGCCAGGTCGCCGACCACGAGCCAGCCGTCCTGCAGGCGGCGGTCGGGCATCAGCGTGACCAGCACCCGCCACAGCGGCGTGCCGAGGGCGGGCACCTCGACGGGGTGAGAGGGGTCCGCCGCGATGAGCTGCTCCTGGGTGGCCGCCGCGCCCAGCCACTCGGTGAGCCCGAACAGGTGGCCGGTGAGCGGCGCGGAGTCGGGGGAGCGCAGCCACAGCAGCACCCGCTCCTCGGCCGTGCGCTGGGCCTGGGAGAGCAGCTCGCGGTCCACGTTGAGGTTGTGCGCCAGCGTGCGCAGGCTCACCGGCTCGGCGGCGAACAGCCGCTGGGCCGCCACGGCCCTGGCCAGCGGGTCCCAGTCGCGGAACAGGCTCTCGACGACCGCGACCATCGGATGCGCGCTGAGGTCGGCGGGCTGCCGCTCCCGCGCCGCCTCGGCGGCGGGCTGGGCGGGCGCGGCCGCGGGCTGGGGGAGCGGGGTCCCCGACTGCCGGGCGAAGGGCTGAGTGGTGGGCTTGGGCGGCTCCGCCGCGGGCGCGGGCGAGGCGGGCGCGGGAGCCGGTGCGCCGGGCGCCTGTCCCTGCTGCGACGGCCCGTGGCCCTGCTGGGCGCCGGGGCCTTGCTGGGCGGGTGCGCCGGGGGCCTGCTGGGCGGGTGCGCCGGGGGCCTGCCCGGGTATCGGCGCGCCCGGCTGGGCGAACGGCCGCTGCTGAGCGGTCCCGGGGGCAGAGGGCTGCGGCGCGGCGGGCTGCGGGAACGGCTGGGACGCCGATGCCGAGCCGGCCTGAGGGATCTGGGACGCCTGTCCGGAGCCGGCCTGGGGGAACGCCTGAGACGTGGTCCCGGGCTGGGCGGCGGTTCCCGCAGCCGCCTGGGTTCCCGGAGCCGCCTGGACTCCCGGGGCCGCTTGGGCTCCCGGGGCCGCCTGGGGGAAGGGCTGGGAGGCCGGGCCGGCCGGTGCCTGCGGCGTGGCCTCGGTCCCCGCAGCCGCCTGCGCGGACGACTTGGACGCCAGCTCGCTCTCCAGACGCCCGAACACCTCACGGAACACCGTGGTCAGGAGAACCTCCGGCGAGGCCGGGGCGGCCGGGGCCTGGAGATCGCACGGCGTGAGGCGGCGCAGCCGATACCACCCGCCGAGGTGGTTGACCACCGTGCGTACCGGGTCGGGCCAGCCGGGCATGGCGGGGTCCACGGTGTGCACCTGGAGCGCCGGGAGGAGGTCGGTGAGGGGCAGGTGATCCCAGCGGCCGACGGCCAGGCGGGCGAGGCGCTCGCAGAGCCAGTCAACACCGGTCGCCCGCATCGCGCGGCCGATCCCCACGGATGCCCACCAGCCGCCGGGAAGGCGCGGGTCGGCCAGCATCTCGGCCACCTGCTGAGGACGGCTCCAGCGCAGGGCCGGGACCAGGTCGCTCAGGCAGATCGTTGACTCGGCGTCCATCGGTATGACCGCACCCTCCCGAGAGTGACGCATGTTGCTAATGGTGCAGCTTACGCCGCAAACCAGCAATTGGTGTCAATAGGGTAAAGTTCCCAGGATTTGGTCGGCCGCCCACCTGGGCGACCGCCGCCGCCCCCGCCTCGCAGCCCTTCCGCAGGGCCTCCTCGGGGGTGCTCCCGGCCATCGTCGCGACCAGGAATCCCGCGGCGAACGCGTCTCCCGCGCCCGTCGAGTCGACCACCTCCACCGAGGGCGCGGCTGCTGTGGCGACTATACGGCCATCGCGGGCCATGACGGCACCACCGGCTCCCAGCTTGACCACCGCCGTGCCGTAGTGGGCGCTGAGCGTCCGGGCCGCCGCCTCGGGATCGGCGGCGTCCGCGAGCAGCAGCGCCTCCTCCAGGTTCGGGATCACGACGTCCGCCGCGGCGGTCTCCCGGAGGAACCGCTCGGGGCCGAAGTCGCGCAGCGGGCCGCGGGAAGCCGGATCGACGCTGATCGGGACGCCCCGCGCGGCGGCCTCGCGCATCGCCAGCCGCGCGAGCTCCAGGCCCGGCTCGGCGAACATCGTGTACGCCGACAGGTGCAGGTGCCCGACTCCGTCGAGCAGGTCCGGCGTCCAGTCGCCGACCCCGATGTGGCCGCTCGCCCCGCGGTTGGTGAGCATCGACCGCTCCCCGGTGGAGTCCACCATCGCGATCACGACGGCCGAGGGCCGGTCGGGGTCCATCCGCAGGTGCGGCCGCACCCCCGCCTTGGCCAGCTCGGCCGCGTGCCACTCGCCGGTGTCGTACCCGGCCCGCGCCAGCAGGCGGACGTCGGCGCCGAGCCGGGCGGCCCAGGAGGCGGTGTTCGCCCCCGAGCCGCCCGGCCGCAAGGCGATGTCCGCGGGCGTGTCGGTGCCGGTGACCGCGGGGCCGTCGTGCAGCGCGACGACGTCGGTGACCACGTCGCCGATCACCAGCAGGCCGCTCGCCGGCGGACCGCTCGGCAGAGCGCTCACCCGGCCGCCCAGGCGGCCGCGATCTCAGCGGCCAGGCGGGTGTTGCCGCGTACGGCCGCGAGGTTGGCCTCCAGCGACGCGCCGCCCGTGCCCTCGACCAGGTATTCCAGCAGGAACGGCGTGATGGCCTGCCCGGTGACCCCCCGCTCCTCGGCGGCGCGCAGGCCCTCGGCGAGCACCCGGTCGTGCAGCTCCGGGTCGAGCTGGAGGTCGGCGGGGACCGGGTTGGCCACGACCAGCGCGGTCTCCAGCCCGCCCAGCGCGTCCTGGGCCCGCATGATGCCGGCGGCCTCCCGCGGCGTCTCGATGCGCCAGTCCACCGGCTCGCCCGAGCTGTGCAGATAGAAGCCGGGGAACTCGTCGGTCCGGTAGCCGACGACCGTGACCTGCTTGGTCTCCAGCCGCTGGAGGGTCGCGGGCACGTCGAGGATCGACTTCACCCCCGCGCACACGACCGTGATCCGGGTGCGGCTGAGCGTGTCGATGTCGGCCGACTCGTCCTGCACCGTGGTCCAGCCGCGGTGGACGCCGCCCAGACCCCCGGTGGCGAACACCCGCACGCCCGCCCTGGCGGCCAGGAACGAAGTGCCCGAGACGGTCGTGGCGCCGCTCAGCCCGAGCGCGGCGGCCGGGGCGAGGTCGCGGAAGCCGAGCTTGCGCAGCCCCGGCTCGGTCGCGATCCGCTCCAGCCCGTCCTTGTCCAGGCCCACCCGGGGAACGCCGTCCAGCACCGCCACCGTGGCCGGCACGGCCCCCGCCTGCCGGACGATGTCCTCCAGCTCGACGGCGACCTCGAGGTTGCGGGGCTGGGGAAGCCCGTGGGAGATGATGGTCGACTCCAGGGCGACGACCGGACGACCGGCGGCCAGCGCCTCGGCGACCTCATCGGAAACGCGCATGTCTCTCCTGTTTTCCCGCTCACCGTCAGGCCGCTCACATCCGCCTGGTCGTGCCGGAGGCGCGCGATGAAACGCCTCCTCGTCGCGCTTGGTCGCTGCGCTGCCCTGCCTCGCTCCGCGAGGCGGCTCGGGGTGCCTTGAGGCCGTGTCTTCCCTCGTCGCGCTTGGTCGCTTCGCTCCCGCGCGCTCCTCAGTCCAGAACACGGCCGCACCCCTCGCAGCTCCTCACTCGCTCCTCAGTCCAGATCGGCGGCGCGCCCCTCCGGATCGCTCGTGTTTCCCGCTCACCATCGGGGCGCTCACATCCGCCGTCTTCCCTCGTCGCGCTTGGTCGCTTCGCTCCCGCGCGCTCCTCAGTCCAGATCGGCGGCGCGCCCCTCCGGATCGCTCGTGTTTCCCGCTCACCATCGGGGCGCTCACATCCGCCGTCTTCCCTCGTCGCGCTTGGTCGCTTCGCTCCCGCGCGCTCCTCAGTCCAGATCGGCGGCGCGCCCCTCCGGATCGCTCGGTTTGCTTTTTCGCGTTAGCGGAAGATTGTCCGCTTCGGCATATTCTGCCCGGGTCTTGTGAGTGATCTTGCGATAAGTTGCGGGCGTCCACCCGGGCCCGCCCGCCGCCGTCTTGTCCGTCACCCCCTACGAGACCCTCCCACGTCCGCCGACACGACCCGCACCCGACCCCGAGCACGATCTTCCACACCGAGATACGTACGACCCGGGAGAACGCTCCATGCCACGCTCGCACTACGACGTCGTCATCGCCGGCGCCGGGCACAACGGCCTCGTCGCCGCGGCCTACCTCGCCCGGGCCGGGCGTGCCGTGCTGGTCCTGGAACGCCTCGATCACGTGGGCGGCCTCGCCGTGTCGGCCCGCGCGTTCCCCGGTGTGGACGCGCGGCTGTCGCGCTACTCCTACCTGGTGAGCCTGCTGCCCTCGAAGATCGTCAAAGACCTCGGGCTGCGCCTCGAACTGCGCCGCCGCCGTTTCGCCTCGTACACGCCGGTCGGCGACACCGGCCTGCTCGTGGACAACGAGGACGCCGCGCGCACCGCGGCCTCCTTCGAGGCCGTGACCGGCGGACGGCACGACCTGGCGGCCTGGGAACGGTTCTACGCCATGACCGGCCACGTCGCCCGGCGTGTCGCGCCGACGCTGCTCGAACCCCTGCGCGGCCGTACGGAGCTGCGCGAGGTGGTGGGGGACGACGAGGCGTGGCGCGACCTGTTCGAACGGCCCATCGGCGAGGTCGTGGCCGAACGGTTCGCCGACGACACGGTCCGCGGGGTCGTCCTCACCGACTCCCTCATCGGCACCTTCGCCGACCCGGCCGCCGACCTGCTGGCCAACCGCTGCTTCCTCTACCACGTGATCGGCGACGGCACGGGCGACTGGAACGTGCCGGTCGGCGGCATGGGCGCGGTGACCACCGAGCTCGCCGAGGTCGCACAGCGGCACGGCGCCGAGATCCGCACCGGGGCCGAGGTGCTGGCCATCGACCCGGACACGGGAGAGGTGACGTTCGACGACGGCGCGGAGCACACGGTGACAGCGGACAAGGTGCTGGCCAACCTGCCGCCCGCCGTGCTCGCCCGGCTCCTCGGTGAGACCCCCGAGCGGCCCGAGGGGTCCCAACTCAAGATCAACATGGTGCTGTCGCGGCTGCCCAAGCTGCGGGACCCCGCCGTGGACCCCGCCGAGGCGTTCAGCGGCACCTTCCACATCAACGAAAGCCGCGACCAGCTCGCCGCGGCGTACGCGCAGGCCGCCGGGGGAAAGGTGCCGGACCTGCCGCCCGCCGAGGTCTACTGCCATTCGCTCACCGACCCCTCGATCCTCGGCCCGGAGCTGCGGGAGGCCGGGGCGCACACGATGACGCTGTTCGGCCTGCACATGCCGGCGCGGCTGTTCGCCGACCCGGCGGCCAAGCAGGAGGCGGTGGCCCGCACGCTCGCCTCGATCAACTCGGTGCTCGCCGAGCCCATCGAGGACTGCCTGCTGCGCGCCCCCTCCGGCGAGCCCTGCCTGGAGGCCAAGACGCCGCTCGACCTGGAGCGCGAGGCGGGCCTGCCCGGCGGCCACATCTTCCACCACGACCTGTCCTGGCCGTACGGCGAGGAGGGCGACCACGGGCCGTGGGGCGTCGAGACGGCGCACGAGCGGGTGCTGCTGTGCGGCGCGGGCGCCCGGCGCGGCGGCGGCGTCAGCGGCATCCCCGGCCACAACGCCGCGATGGCCGTCCTCGGCCACGCTTGACAGCCCCGAGCCCAGCCGCGCGGCCTTGGACGGCGTCTGACGGTCCCGCGCCGCGCCGCCCGATCAGGGCGGCACCTGCCGCTCCACGCCCGGTCGCGTGCGGCCGGGGCGCGGGATCGCGGTAGAGCCGCGCCGGGTTCAACCGGATTCTTCCGGTTGACTCGTGAATATGTCTGTCGGGCAATGAGCGGCATCGGGACCCGCCTGCCGTCACGGGGGCGTCCGGCAGGCGGGCAGCTCAACTGATAGGGCAGCGGTGGGCGGCGTCCCGGTTCGGGGAGCAGCAGACGACGGCGCAGGTGACGAAGCGGCCGCCGCGCAGCCAGATGCCCCATTGCACGTCCAGGCCAGTGGCCAGGGCCTCCTTCGCCGGCGTCGGGGTTCTTGCTGTCCCGCAGGGCGAACGCGTCCGCCGTGCCGGGGATCGCTGCGATCTCGACGCAGGTCTCCTGCTCTTGTTCCTGCTGGTTGCCGCCGCACAGCCGGCGGAAGCGCGCCCCGGTCAGGTCGCGCGCGTACAGGTCGGTCATCTCATCCCTTCTTCCTACTTCGACCAGGTGGCCTTCCTCCGAACGCATGCCTCTTCCAGCCTCGTACAGCGCGAGCTATGCACCGTCGAAGTTGAAGCCGCGACCCTTATGGGGCAACTCGTCTGGGACGCATCCCAACGACACGATCACGCGACCACCCGCGCTTACCTTGCTCAGGCGATAACGGCAGCGAGGCAGATTCCGGATGGGGTCGCCGAAGGGCATGCGCTCCTGCGTATGGCCTTCGTGTCGCTCTACACGGAGAAGAAACCGCAAGTCGCGCTCGACCTGGCCCTGCAAGCGGCCGAGCGCGCCGCAAATCGCAGCCTGGTGATGCGGGGCCTCGGCCTGCTTCACGCCGCCGAGGCGTACGCGATGCTTGGACGGCGATCGGACTGCGAACACGCTTTGGGCGAAGCCGAGACGTGCTTCGAGCAGATCAGTCCGGTAGACGCAGCGATCGAGATGTTCTCGCCTGCCCAGTATGGCCGGCTTGCCGGATCGTGCTATCTGCTCCTGAACGACGCCAAGCGGGCGGAATCGATGCTCGAAAACGCTGCCCAGTCCCTCCAGGATCGTCCGAAGTCCCATGCGATCGTGCTCGGCAACCTGGCTCTTGCTCGCCTTCGACAAGAGGACCTTGAAATGGCGACAGCGTCGCTCCATGCCGCCATCGACCTTGTCGAAATGACACGGGGCGGCGGTGGGCTGAATGTGGTGTTCAATGCGGGCCGCGAGCTACAGCAGTGGCGAGAATTGCCGATTGTTCGGGATGTGCAGGATCGGTTGTTCAGGCTCGTCGCCGCCTGAAAGGCTGTCACTGTGAATAAAGACCGGGCCAAGCAAGAAGTTCGGGAACGCGTGTGGGCGCTGCTGGAACAGGAGCAAGTGGTTCCACCCGGCGTTCGCGGTCGTATCCCGGCATTCACTGGAGCCGAGGCCGCGGCCGAACTGCTCGCGACGCTGTCGATTTGGCGGGAGGCGGCGGTTGTCAAGGCCGTCCCGGACAAGGCGCAGCTTCCCGTACGGGCGCGGGCTCTGGCCGAAGGCAAGCTCGTCTACATGGCCGTACCCAAGCTGGCCGAAGCACAGCCGTTCTACCTCCTCGACCCAGCGGAGCTGACGGTGCCCGTTACCGATGCCGCGTCCAGCAAGGTCGCCGCAACCGTGGCACGCAGAGTCGATGTAGAGCAGATGAGGCCGGTTGACCTGATCGTGTGCGGCAGCGTCGCTGTGAACCGGCAAGGCGTCCGGCTCGGTAAGGGCGCCGGATACTCCGATATCGAGGTAGCGCTGTTACACGAAGCTGGGTTGATCAGCCCAGACACGACGATCGTGACGACGGTGCATTCCTTGCAAGTCGTTGCTGGAGATTTACCAGAGACCGACCATGATTTCCGCGTCGATTTCATCGTGACGCCCGACGAAGTCATCGCATGCGGACCGCCTCGCCGACCTCGTGGTCTCTACTGGGACAGTCTGCCTCAAGAGATGATTGACGCGATTCCCGCGCTCGCCACTCGCCGTCAACGCGATTGACGAGCGACCGAGGCCGAAGGGAAGATCTGACTGCAATCGGTACGGCGGCAGCTGAGTGAATGGCGGACTTCCGCCCTATCTCCGTAGAGCTGGGTCCGGTGGTTGTAGACGCTGTGAAAGCTGCCGCCCGCATTCGGGGCGATTGGGTTAGCGGCCGGGTAGAAGGCCCACCGCGTCCCGCGACCTGCTGAACGAGAGTCTGTTACCGCGCTACCGGCCCGCCTGACGTCCGGGGATGTGGACGGGCCGACGGGCCGGGGTCTGTGGTGTCGGCGGCTACCGTGTCCGCCTTCGGTCAGTTGTCGACGCGGGCTGCCGCCGCGAGTGGGACGACTATATTCATCTGATTTTCAAGGAGACCCATCAGGATACGGGCCGTTTCGTGGTATTTCGCTCTCGTGTCGTCACCCTGCCAGGATACGTAAGAGCCGTCGTGGGACAACCGGGCATTTCCCGCGTTGGCGAAGGTTGTGATGAATTGATAGATCTCGGGCTCCTTCGCCATGGCCTCGTTGAGCTTCTTCCACTCCGCGATTCCGGCGTTGCTGTAGTCGTGGGAGTACATCACCGTCGCGTTGGGCGCAATAGTGGCCAACCATGTATCACAGGTGTCGTGCTGATTGATCGCTCTTCTCGTGCACGGTGCGAGCTCGACGTAGATGCGGGTCACCGCCTCGATGTTGCCGCCGATTTCGGAGTAGGCCTGCGAGATGGCGCTGCGCTCGGCGTGGACCTTGCCCTCTGGGGCGAACTCGTACTGGCTCCAGCCAGGCTTCTGGACCACCTCCCAGCGGCCATTTCGGTGCCGCAAGACCTCCACCACGGCGAAACAGGAGCCGTTGCCCCAGGTGGATTTGCCACTGGCAACCTTCTGTCGTTGGAAAGCCACCTGCTTTGAGCGACTGGCGGCGCACATGGCGGCCAGATCGACGATGCCGTTCCGGTTGACCCAATCGAGCCAGGCTCGGAATACCTTGTCGGCTTGCTGATCGTTAGGCGGAGGCGGTGGCATTGGGTGCACCCCACCGGCGAAGCGGGAGCCCAAACGGACCGTGCACCTTCCCATGGCTGTCCCCCCTTGATTGGACTGTTGGAGAACTGCACAATATGTCGACACAACACATCTTGCAATGGAGTGATCACGCTATGTCCACATGTGGACATAGCGCTGACCGGGCGATGGGCACTGCCCAGATCGGTCCAATCGTTCAGTAGCTACCGGCTGCCTGGCAGGATCTAAAGATTCATTCTGCCGATCGTCCTGCCGCCGGCCCGACCGCGTCTCGTTGCCGGCCATGACTGCCGCGCGACCCGCAGTGGCGGAGAAACGCAATTGCAGGAGAGCTGTCAACGATACGTACCGGGACTACCCTTGTCCGAATAATCTCGTGAAATCTGTGGCTGGACAGAGCGACGGAGGCTGATCGGGTGGCGTTAGGAAAGCGATTCGGGCGGCCGCGGCGTGTGCGGCCCGGAACGGAACCCGCTGCTGCGAGCTTCGAACCGACGCCGCAGCCCTCGACGCCGCAGGCCGCGTCACCTCCTCCTCGGCGAGGGGACTGGCTGCGGCTGTACGGCTGGCTCGCCGCCATCCTGGCGGCGGTTCTGGTCGGTGTCTGGATCCTTTTCACCGCCGGGCCGCCGACGGAAGCCGAGTTACGTGAGCAGGCTCGGCTGACGGGGAAGAAAAAGCTCCTGATCGGGGTGAAGAGCGACACGCCCGGCATCGCCTTGCGTGACGAGACCGGCGCTTTCTCCGGTTTCGACATCGACATCGCCTACATGATCGCCGGTGAGCTGGGTTTCCGGCCCGAGCAGGTGGAGTTCCTGTCGATCGAGACCGAGGACCGGGCCCGCCGCCAGGCCACCGACGCCGACGGGAACTTCGTCACCGTCGACATGGTGGTCGCGACGTTCAGCATCACCCCCGAGCGGCGGCAGGATCCGTCGGTGGGCTTCTCCAGCCCTTACCTGTTCACCGAGCAGGCGGTGGTGACACGGGCCGACCACCCCCGGGTGAGCTCCCTCGGCCAGCTCAAGGGCGAAAAGGTCTGCACTCTCGGCACCTCGACCTCGGAGGGCTCGCTGGCCGACAGCGGTGCCAAGGTGACCGCGGAGAACAAGATAAGCGCCTGCTTCGAGGGGCTGGAGAATCACCTGTACGACGCCGTCAGCACGGACGCCGCGATCATGGCCGGGTTCGTCGCCCGGTCCGGCGGGAAGTTCAAACACCACGACATCGGCCTGGAGAAGACCGAGATGTGGGCGGTGAACACGGGCACCAACACCGCTCTGCGCACCCTGGTCGAGCTCGCGTTGTACCGTTCCTACGCCGACCCCCAGAACAGGAAGTGGGAAGAGGCCTACGACCGGCATATCCGCCCGCTGCTCGCGGCCAATCCCGGGGTCAACGTGGCCCAGAGCACCCAGCCGTGCCTGAAAGCGCCGCAGGTTCGCCGGTGGCCGTGGGAGCGAGACCTCCCGGACGATGGCTGCTGAGGCGGGGGCCCCGGGCAGGGGCCGCGCGCCGCAGCGCAACCAGGAGTGGGTGCTGACGCTCCTGCCCGCCTTCCCGCTGGTGCTGCTGGTGATGCGGTTGTGGTACGCCAGCCGGCAGGACACTCAGACCCTGCTGCTGCTCGTGCAGTACGTCAGCCCGCTCGGCCTGCTCACCACGGTGCTGCTGACCCTTGTGTGGGTGCTGCCCGCGGTGGTGCTGGCCGGCCGGATGCTCGGGCCCCTCTACCGGCTCAGCACCCGGCGCTCCGTCTGGGTGGCGCGCGCCGCCGACAGGGTGCCCGACTGGGTCGTCGGGGTCGCCGTGGCCATGGGGCTGCTCGGCTGGCAGCTCCGTTTCCTGCCGACTCTGCTCATGCTCACGCTCGTGGTCGTCGGCTTGACCCTCCGGGAACGCCGCCCGCTGAACCGGACGGCGATCCGGGCCGTCTGCCTGGTGCTGCCGGTGGCCTGCGGCGTGCTCGTCCTGCTGGTGCTCCGTCCGGCGATCATGCAGGCGCTGGAACAGGCCGACGTCTCCACCCTGCTCCTGCTCACCGTGCCTCCCGTGCTCGGTCCGCTGGTCACCGGGCCGGTGCCCGCACGCGCCGCGCCGCTGGTGGTGCACGGCCTGACCTGGACGCTCATGGTCCTCTTCCCGTTGGTGGCCGGAGCGGTGGTGCTGCGCTCGCCCATCCTGCCGCTCGTGGCCGTGGAGATCGCCGCCGAGCCGGACGGCAAGGCCGAACAGGTCACGGTCGGATATGTGATCGCCAGCGACGACCGTCTCGTCACCATCCTCGAACGCTCCGGCGCGGTGCGTTTCATACGCAACGATCTGCTGGTGTCTCAGGTGCTCTGCCCGGAGCCGAGCGCGGTCCCGTACACCACCGTGAATCTGCACGGGTGGAACGTCGAGCAGAGCGCCCTTTCCTGGCTGGCGCCCGCGCCCGTGGCGACCTCGCTCGACTCCCGCTGTGAGGGCCGTCCGGCGACACCGGCCGACCTCACCCACGACGAGGCGGCCGTCTCCGCGAGCGCGCCGAAGGAGCGAGCCCAGAGCGCTCGCCAACCCTGACCCCAGGCACTTGCCCGTCTGATTCCTGCGATATGGACTGGGAAGAGCGCCTTGGTATCGCTCCGGCTCCTGAGACGAGCGCGCTCCTGTGGTAGGAAGCCCGAGCCCGCCAGCCGTCTCCCGATCGTCCGGGCCGGGCCGGGCCGTGAGTCGCTTCCGTGGCCGCGATCAGCACGCCTGTCAGCTGGTCACCGTCCTGACGGGTACAAGACGCGGAGGCATATCTCGCGGGGACGCCGCGTAGAAGGCATGCGTCCGCGCCACCTCGCGCCGCCACACGATGTCGAGGGCTCGATCAGTTTGGGGAACCTCGTAACCGAGACCTGCGAGGACCGCACAGAACTCGGGACACGCCTTTGCGTCCGGGGACGTCACGAGGGCGGACAACAGGGGCCCTTCGCTCCCGGCCGCCTCGTCCACCTCGACAAGCGCGATAACGCACAACCAGTCATCGGCACCGACCTCTTGGGCGAGGTCACGCAGGCTGATGGTGGACTGGTCACGAGCGACCTTCCTCAGGATGCCGCTTAGGCGGTCGCCAACTTGTGTTGTCAGGGTCCGAAGATCCGTGGTGGCCTGCTTGAGATCGGTCGTCGTCATGGTGACGGCATTGCTTACGGCCAACTCGTGTGAGGCGGAAGCGGAGATCTCCTCCGACTCCCCGGCTGAGTTTTCGTCTCTCGCCCGGCCGTGGGTCGGTACAGCGCTGAGCCATTGGGCGGTCAAGCTGAGTTGGCGCTTCTCGCTTGGGGTCGCATGCGCACCAAGCTTCCTGAGCAGGGACCGCCCTTCGTTGTAGAGCTTGCGCACCTCATCCGTTTCCCCCGCGATCTCCGCTTTCAGTAGCTGGTCGAGCACCTCCCGAAGCCGATCGTGATGCTTCGCGCGGACACTTTCGGCCCGCGCTGCTGCGGCGCGGGCACGGTCCGCTCGGTCTCGTTCTGCGAGGGCTTTCTCGAGCCAGGCCTCGCGCTCACGGAGCTTCCTCACCTCGGCGCCGAATTTGGGGTTGCCTGTTGAGACTCGCACCAGCGTCTTCCGGAGTGCGTCTATCTTGTGCCGGGCGTCCTCTAGCTTGCCACTGGCCCTCGCCCGGTCAATCTGCTCGATGAGCGCTGCGCTCTGCCGGCGAACGTCTCGCTCAATAAGGGCGTTAGTTTCCTCCCTCGCGGCCGCCCAGCGGCGCAGCTCCTCGACCGTCTCCCGTTCCTTCCGGTATTGCGGCTGCCTGAGCACCTTGAGTGACTCGTCGTTATCCGCCAGCAGCCGTAGAAGAAGGCGATAGTCCCCCTCTCTCCTTGCCAGCCGCATGTCCTGGATGAGCGAGGTCAGTACGTGCCGAATCAGTTTTCTGAACTGTTCGGGAGAGCGTGTCTTCTTCTCCTGCGGTGCGGACACCGGGACGGGTGATGCGGGCGTGGGTCGCGGCGTCAGCGCTTGCGAGAGTGACACGTTGGGTGGTCCGGCCGGACGGATGGTGCTCAGGCCTGCGCTGAAGACGGTCCAGACGGGTGTGGCGTGTGTGACCCCTTTCATCGCGTTCACGGACGCTGGCTTGACCAGGGCGTACGGCTCGCCGACCAGGAGATCGACACGACTCGGCACCATGATCCGAGCAGGTATAGGCTCGCCCTCGCCGATCCGCACGTCGGCGGCGGCGACGTGTGAGCCTTCGGGGATACCAGGACCAGCTATCGGCCGAGTCGAGGCCTCCTGTGGGTAGATCACGATGTCCTCGACGTCCAACGGGAAGCCCGGGAACCGCGTGGTCGACGCTGCCAGGCGCGTCGTTGTGGGCCGACGCTTGCGAAGCAGTGGTGTGATGATCCCTTGCTCGCTGATATCGCAGTCCTTCAGCTCCGACCACTCGAGGTCACCGTCACGGGTTTCGGTGCCGATCTTGACGACGCGGGTGCTGCCTTGCTGCTCGCAGCGTACGCGTAGTGCGTATCCATCCCGGTTGAGCAGGTACTTCGCGTTTCCGAGCGCGTACGGGCCCAGTAGCCAGTCGACCCGGCCGAGCCGCGCCCGGAGTTCTTCGTCCTCCTTCGTCCAGACGTCAGGTGGAAGGTTCACGAACTGTACCTTGATGGCCGAGCGGTTTCGGCCGGGGTTAACCAGCAGGTCGGTGCACTGGCCCTTCACCAAAGTGCCCCGGAATGGTTGCGCTACGCCAGCCTTGCCCAGACCGGTGGTCAGTCCGCGATGGATGTAGAGATGGTCGGCGCTGTCCGGGCCGGAGTATCGGCGCTCGCATATAGGAGCTACCCCCTTGGGGTCAGGGTGGTGTGCGAAGTGGCAGACGCGGTCGCCGTAGAGCTTGGGCATAAGCTCCCACCCGCAGCCACCGAGGTGCCTGCCACAGAAGAAGCGTTTCCCCTTGTAACGCGACAGGTAGTGTGCGGCCTCCTTTCGGTCGGTGGGGAGGGAGAGCGGATGATCGGAGTCGGGGCTGCCGAGAACTGCGGTCTGAACACGGCGCGTGTCTTGTGCCATGGAATCTCACGGAAGTTCACAAGGTCGCGGGCCGGGCGCTCCCGGTGGCGACGCGGGGGTCAGTCATTCCAGAGGACGAAGATTTCACCCAGGCGGGCCCTCAGGGTGCCGGGAGCCCGCCCAGATTGTGGTCGTGAAGTGAACTCTCGGTGAAGAGCAAGAGAGGCGTGATTTGCTGCGTATTCGCCGGGGGTTCGGTCAGTCGACCGTGCCATCCTTGGACCAGACGTCGGCGAAGTGCTCCATCTGTCGCAGGACCAGCTCGATGGCCTTGACCTCGTGATCTGGCGGGTAGTTATAGCGGGCCAGGAGCCGTTTGATGGTGGCGCGCAGCCGGGCACGGACTGGTTCGCGGGAGATCCAGTCCTTCTTGAGGTTCTTGCGCACCTGAACGACCAGGTCGCGAGCGATGCCCGCGAGGACCTCGTCGCCCATCAATTCGCGTGCCGTGCCGTGGTCTGCGACCGCGTCGTAGAACGCGAGCTCCTGCCAGTCCAGGGGCGGCGTGAACTGCTCTCCGCGCCTGTGGTCGTTCGCGATCTCCTTGGCCAGCTCGACCAGCTTCGCGATGATCTCGGCGCTGGTGAGCTGCTCGCGCATGTACCTGATCATCAGGTCCTGGAGACGTTCGGAGAACGTCGTCCGCCGGACGATGTTGTGCCGGGTGACCTCGCGCATCTTGCGCTCGATGAGACGGCGCAGCGCCTCGGCGGCCAGGTGAGGCGTTTCACTGTTCGTCAGCTTGGCGATGAGCGCGTCGTCGAGGTGGGTGAGGTCGGCGATTCCCAGGCCGGCTTCGGCGAACAGGTCGGTGACCCCACTGGTCTCCACAACCGTGGAGGTCAGTTGCTCGAGATAAAGCGCGATCTCGCGGGTGGTACCGGGCAATCCCCTCGCCTCACGGTCCATCGCGTCCAGCTTCGCCAGGTAGACGCGGACTTCGACGAAGAACCTGATGTCACGGTGCCATGTCGCATGGTCGGGGAACCGCTCTCCGATGTTGGCCGATGTCGAGGTGAGCGCGTAGAAGCGCTCCAGCCGATACGCGTGGTCGCGGAATCTGCGGCCGAGGGTCTGGCTCGGGTCGTCCAGCTTCTCCGGGTTGTTGCCCGGGGTTCTTGTATCCCGCAGGTAGTTCGCCGTACGCAGCGCGGCGTCGATGAATGAGGTGTGGCCGGGCCGGGCCAGCAGGGCACGCCAGTCGAAGCCGCGAAGAATTCCCTCGATGATGTCGTACTCGTTGCGCAGCTCGTCCAGAGCACGATCGAGGTCCTGGCCCAGCGTGCGATCCTGGCGATCCGCCGCGGAATACTCGGCGATGGCGTCCCGGAGGTTTTCGGCGAGCGGGGCGTAACCGACCAGCAGCCCGTCCTCCTTGCCGCGGAACCGGCGGTTGACCCGCGCCAGTGCTTGCATGAGGTTGGCACCCCGGAGCGGCCGGTCCAGGTACATCGTGTGGATCGGCGGTGCGTCGAAGCCGGTCAGCAGCATGTTGTTGACGATGAGCAGCTCCAGCTCGTCGTCGGGGTCCTTGGCCCGGTTGATGACGGCCTTGCGTTGGGAGTCGCTCAGCGCGTGGACGCGCAGGTGCTCTGGGTCCTTCCGTGAGTTCGACGAGAACACGATCTTCATCGCACCCTTGGCGGGGTCGTCGCTGTGCCACTCCGGGCGCAGTTTCCGCAACGCGTCGTAAACGCGGACGCAAATTTCCCGGGTCGCGCACACGATCATCGCTTTGCCGGGGGCGCCGCCCTTCTCCGACACGCCGACGAACGCCTTCATCCGCTCCCGACGGGCCTCCCAGTGCTCAACCAGGTCGGCGGTGAGGTCGCGGATGCGGGCCGGCGCGCCGTACATGGCGTTCATGGTGGCGACGGCCTGCTCGACCCGGCGGCGTTCGGTGTCGTCCAGGCCCTCGGTGATCCGGTCAGCCTCCTCGTCGATCTTGGAGGTGTCGACCTCCTTGTCGAGGACGAGCTCGACGACCCGGCTCTCGTGGTAGACCTTCACCGTCGCGCCGTCGTCGGCGGCCCGCTTGAGGTCATATATGTCGATGTAGCCGCCGTAGGCGCCCTTGTCGCCGAAGACCTCCCGGGTGTTGCGGTCGGCCTCGGAGATCGGGGTGCCTGTGAAGGCGAGCAGGGTGGCGTGCGGCAGGGCGTCCCGCAGGTGCCGGGCGTAGCCGTCGAGGGTGTCGTAGTGGCTGCGGTGCGCCTCATCGACGATGACGACGATGTTGCGCCGGTCGGACAGGAGCGGGTGGTCCTTGCCAGACTCCCTCTCGTCCCTTGTCCGGCCGAACTTCTGCAGCGTGGTGAACAGGATGCCGCCGGTCCGCTTGGCTGCCAGCTCCTCGCGCAACTCGGCACGGGTGAGAATCTGCCGGGGCTTCTCGGGCAGGATCTCGCTCTCCAGGAAGGTGGAGTAGAGCTGGTCGTCAAGGTCGTTGCGGTCGGTGATGACGACGATCGTCGGGTTGAGCAGCGCCGGATCACGCATGACCAGATTGCTGGTCAGCACCATCTCCTCGGACTTGCCCGAGCCCTGCGTGTGCCAGACCACGCCGGCCCTGCCGTCGGTCGCCGCGGCTTCCCGTACGGCTTCCACCGCCCGGTTGACCGCGAAGTACTGATGCGGCTTGGCGATGCGCTTGGCCTTCTTCGACGGCACGAAGTTGATGAACGAGCTGATCAGCTTGAGGAAGCGGTCATGGGTGAACAGGCCGTGCAGGGCGAGGTTCTGCGCCGCCTCGGACAGGCCCGCGCCGTCCAGTGACTCGACCGGCTCTCCGGCCTCGTCTACGTTCCACGGTGCGAAGTGTTCGAACGGCGTGAACGGCGTGCCGTACTTCGCGGTGACGCCGTCGGACAGCAAGACGACCGCGTTGTAACGGAAAGCGGCTGGAAACTCCGCGACATACCACCCGATCTGGGCGTGCGCGTCCTCCAACGTGGCGTCCTCGTCACCGGCTCGCTTGATCTCCAGTACGGCCAGCGGCAGGCCGTTGACGTAGAGGACGATGTCGAAGCGGCGGTTCTTCTCGCCCTGGATGACGGTGACCTGCCGGGCCGCGCGGTAGACGTTCGCGGCGGGGTCGGCCAGGTCGATCAGCCGGATCGTCGGGTTGTGTTCGGCGCCGAACTCGTCGGTGTAGGTCACCGAGCGGATGCCGCCGGTCAGATAACCGTGCGCGGTCCGATTCTCCTCGTAGGCATCGCTTGACCTCGCCCGCGCAGCCTCATCCATCGCCTGACGTACAGCGTCGGGCGGCAGCTCGGGGTTGAGCCGCTCGATCGCCTCACCGAGGTCGGAGTAGAGGATGAGATCGTCCCAGGACTTGCGGTGCCCGGAACCGGGAGCCAGCTCGTTGCCTTTGACAGGCAGCCAGGCCAGCTCGGCGAGCTCCTCAAGAGCGAGAAGCTCCCAGTCGATCTCTAACGGACGGAATCGGGGATCTTCAGGGGGAGATGTCATGTGGCGTCCTCGACAATCTTCTCCGCGTCCCTGACACGGAGTCGGCCAGAAATAAGCTGAGGCAGGAGGGCGTCGCGCAGGGTGGCAAGCGTTCGCGATTCGTCCGTTGCCTGGCGCACGCTGTTATCTAGCGCCTTGAGCCGCGACTCAAGGGCGTCGATCTGTTCTCCGTCTGGCCAGTGCACCACCAATCGGGACAATTGCTTCTTATTTATGGAACCAAACACGGTCCCCTCTGCCTCGTAGGGGTGCCATATAGAGCTGTCAGACGAGAGGGCATAGAGGAGCACGTGGGGATAGGCGTTGGATCGAACCGCTGCAAGGCCTCGACCAATCCCGCATTCCTCGATGGCTACATTGATGTGGCCAACGGGGGCCCGAACGCTAACTAAGACATCGTTTTCAGTTGCGCGACGTGTGACTGCCGTGCACCACACTCGGCGCTGAGGATAACGCATCCCGAAGTCCCGTGTGCCTTGATAGAAAGGTAATCCTTCGCCGACTTCGTTGTACGTCTCGCCGGGTGGCGACTGCCCCATCGTAATATCGGCTACATCGCTGAGCTGACGGGAAGTATACTTGCCGTATCCATGGAATACAGCCTTGGCTAACTTATCGGCCGTTACCGCGATGCGCTCGTTGACGGCGATCTTGTCGTCCAATGCCCCGAGTACGCCGCCAATAGCCTTCTGCTCCACAAGGCTGGGAAGGACCAAGGGGACCGCGCCAAGAATCTGGGTGTTCAAGTTGGGCATGGTAGCGCCCACTGCATGACGAACTATCCACTCCCGTACCTCGGGGTGCCCCAAGTAATAAGCGAGGAAGACGGCATCCATTTTCTTACCTGGCCGTACCCTAAGACAACCGGTACCGCACAGCCAGCCATCTTGCTCAGCGCGTACTAGCGCTCGACGCCCGACGTCACCTCGGCGGGAATAAACAATGTCTCCCTCACGCAGGAGATACTTTGAGAGTCGCTCCGCATCGGCAGGACTGATCCGTGCGATCTCAGCATCCCGGATAACGTTATCACCGATGTCCTGTGGCATCACGCTTGGAATGCCTTCCGAGACATAGTCCGACGCGTGAAGTTGGCTTCCAAAGGGACCAGTCTGGATCCCGCCCTGTCCGCGCGAACAGGCTTCACCGAGGGTTGTCCTGGTCCACTCGGTAGGAGCCTTCATCAGCAACCCATCAGTCATCGATCTTCTCCAGTTGCTCGCGGACCGTCCTGGCAAGCTTGTCGGACTTGTCGAAGAGGGCGAACAGCTCCTCCGTCAGTGCGGCGATTTTCTCCTTGACCGTCTCGGTGTCTTCCTCCTCGGTTTCGGGTGCGCCGACGTAACGGCCTGGGGTGAGCACGTAGCCGTGCGAGCGAACCGTCTCCAAGTCGGCCGAGAAGCAGAAGCCCGGCTCGTCGGCGTACACAAGCCCGGCCTCGCGCGCCGAAGCGGTGCCCCGCCAAGCGTGGTACACGCCCGTGATCTTCGCGATGTCCGCGTCCGTCAGAACGCGCTCGGTCCGGTCCACCATCTCGCCCATGTTCCGAGCGTCGATGAAGAGGATCTCGCCGCGCCGCTCGGCCAGCCGCTTGCCGCCCTGCGGGGACTTGTCTTTCGCGAGGAACCAAAGGCAGGCCGGGATCTGTGTCGTCCGGAAGAGCTGCGGCGGCAGCGCGACCATGCACGCCACTAGGTCTGCCTCCACCAGCGCTTTGCGGATCTCGCCCTCACCGTTCTGCTGGGAGCTCATCGAGCCGTTGGCCAGGACCACGCCGGCCGTGCCGCGTTCACCCAGCTTGCTGATGATGTGCTGCAGCCAGGCGTAGTTGGCGTTGCTCTTCGGCGGCACGCCGTACTTCCACCGGGGGTCGTACTCGTTGCGCGGCCAGTCTTTGATGTTGAACGGCGGGTTGGCCAGGATGAAGTCGGCCTTGAGATCAGGGTGCTTGTCGTCGTCGAAGGTGTTACCCCAGCGCGGGCCGAGGTTGCCGTCGATGCCGTGGATGGCGAGGTTCATCTTGGCCAACCGCCAGGTCCGCTCGTTGAGCTCCTGGCCGTACACGGAGATGTCCGACTTGTTGCCCGCGTGGGCCTCGATGAACTTGCCGGCCTGGACGAACATGCCGGCCGAGCCGCAGCACGGGTCGTACACCCGCCCCTCATACGGCTCCAGCACCTCCACCAGCAGTTGAACGACGCTGCGCGGGGTGTAGAACTCGCCGCCCTTCTTGCCCTCGGCGCGGGCGAAGTTGCCGAGAAAGTACTCGTAGACCTCACCCAGCACGTCCTGCGCCGGCTTGTCGCCGTTGCCGGAGAATCGGGCGTCGCTGATGAGGTCGACCAGCCCGGCGAGGACCTTCTGGTCCACCCGATCCTGGTTGAAGATCTTCGGCAGAACACCGGTCAACGCGGCGTTCTCGCGCATGATCACATCCATGGCGTTGTCCAACAGCAGGCCTACAGCCTTGCTCTTGGCATGTGCGGCGATCCACGACCAGCGCGCCTCCTCGGGGACCCAGAAGACGTTGTGTCCGGCGTACTCGTCCCGGTCTTCCAGGAACTCCTCAACCCGCTCCTCGGCGATGCCCTCCTCGGCGAGCTCCTTTGCCAGCGCGGTGCGGCGCTCCTCGAAGGCATCGGAGACGTATTTGAGGAAGATCAGACCGAGGACGAACTCCTTGTATTGGGCGGCGTCCAGCGAACCTCGGAGCCTGTCGGCCGTCTTCCAGAGGATGTCGCGGATCTCCTTGGTGCTGGACGCGCTGAACAGCTCCGCCTGAGCGCTGGCGGATTTCTTGGCAGGGGGCATCGGGGTGGCCTTCTCCTTCAATCGGTGTGGGGTGTGGGCAGAAGCGTGAGGGTGCCGTCGACGAGTCCGGCGGCGGTAAGGCGGTTCAGATCCTCCAGCGCGGCGATCTGCGCCCGCAGGAGCGCGTCGCGCCGTGCGATCTCGGCAAGAAGGGCGTCGTATCGTTCGGCCTCGTCCAGGGTGAGATCGGGGATGAGCAGGTCTTCGAGGCGTCTGGAGGCCCGTACGGCACCGTTGACCCGGCGGTGTTCGGCGGACGCGGCCCGCAGCAGCGCCGCCAGCACCCGAGGGCGCACCGGACGCTCGACGTCGGGCCGGACCCGCAGGATGTGAGCCGGGTAGGCGACCACGCAGAGCCCTTCCTCGTCGACGTACACCCCAAAGTCAGGGGTGGACGTGACGATGACGTCTCCGGGCTGGGTGAGGTTCGCATGCTCATACGCGGCCGTTAATACCAGGGGGTCGATGCGCCGACCACCAATGGGAACGGCGCCGACGACCTCCGCGGGGGTGAGAACCGCGTAGCCGCCGTCTGAGATGAGGTGTTCATCCTTGATGCGGTGACCGGGGAGACGGCGAAGACGACGCTCTCGGAGCATGCGCCCGACCGTCGTGCGCCGTACTGGCCGATCTTCGGTTCGGAGAGCGGCGTGCGTACGCAGCTCGGCCTGACCACCGGGACCGTAGAGCTGGCGGGCCTCCTCGACCAGCTCGCTCAGGCGGATTTCCAGCCCGGAGATGCGCTCCGGCCGTTCCATGACGGCACGGGTATAACGGCTCTCCTGCGGCCGATGCTGCGGCGTGAAGGCGGTGCCAGGCCGATCGTCGAGGACCTTGGCCGGCAGGATCACCGCGTGCCGGGGCGTGTGCCTGCGGTCGTTCCGCCAGCCTGCCGACCGGAAGATGTGCACGTCCTCTACCAGCGAGTCGAGAACCTGCTCGATGAGCGGCCGGGAGGACAGGTCGGCGAGCAGGACCATGCCGTGCCGCTCCCTCTCCGGCGTGCGGGTGAGCACCCATACTGCGGTTCGGTAGCCCGGCCGGTAGGGAAACGCTCCGTCGGGCAAACTCACCACTGCCTTGAGCAGACCGTTCGACAGGAACAATCGGCGGAGCCGGTCCGCGTCACTGTGCGGTGTGAGCGGGCGGACCAGAGCGTCGGCCGGGCCCAGCACGACCGCGGTGCGCCCGACATCGAGCAGATCGGTGATCGCCTCGACCCGCTCAAGCACGGTCAGCGCGTCTCGGGTCTCGCCGGGCTCGTACGGCAGCGCGCACAGCACGACATCGGGGTCGCCCCAGTCATCGAGGGCGAGTTCCGTGCCTATGGTCACGTCCAGCTGAAACTCGTAGACCTCGCGCACGAGCATCCGGCGGCGTACCAGGCGGGTGAAAGCCGGATCAGGGTCGGCGGCAAGGTAGGTGTGACCGGCATCGGAGGCGGCCTGTGCGTGCATGGCCGCCAGCAGATCGCCGCTGCGGGCGTGCGGCGTGGCGAGGATCGCGCCGTCTTCCATCTCGGCGATCCCGCAGAGCCGGGCGAGCGCCTGGGTAAGCACGGGCGCGGGCTCGTCGGCGATCAACTCGTTGGCGCCCAGACGGCGGCGAGCGCTCAGCACCCAGTCGAAGGCTTCGGCGGGCGTGTAGGCGGCTTCGACCAGTTCGTCGGCGAGCGCTGCCAGAGCCGTGCCGACGCGTTCCGCATCGTGCGCCATACCCGGTCCGGCGAGCGCGCGCAGCTCGGCGTGGAGGAACGTGTCCTCGGCGTCGAAACGGCCGGCCTGCCTGAGGATGGATGCCCACTCGGAATCGGCGAGCGGCGCGTCCTGCTGCTGCCGCAGACAGATGAGTGCGGTGAGCGCGTTCACCAGGACATGGGCGGGAAGGCGGTCGCGCCAGCCGGCCAGAGTGTGCAGTGCCAGTTCCGCACGAAGCCTTTGGTGGGATGCGTTGCCGTGGTTGGTGGCCAGCAGCCAGTCGACCACCTCGCGTCCGTCGAAGAGCGGTCGACCGGCCTCCCGCCTGATCGGCTTCGGAAAATCCGTATGCCGGCGAGCCCACGTGGTGACCACGGGACGCCGCACTTCCGCTAATGTCGCGATCTCGGCGTAAGAGATCGACCAGCGGACGTCCTCGTTCATCGTTACCACCCCCTCTCCGCCGCGTCCGAACCAGGGTCGATCACGGATCGATGTGATCAGCACCTTAGCGGCAAAGTTGAAGCCATCGCTATGAATGCCTGATAACAGGGGTTATCAAGCGATCTACATTCATGCTGAACCGATTTCTGTCACAGTCCTCGATCAACAGCCCAACGAGCTCCAGTGACTCGCGAGAGCTGCTGGACCGCCGGTTTCCCCTGCACGCGAGAGGACTTCCAACGATGTCGCACCCCAACCCGTTCGGCCCTCAGCCCGGTCAGCCGTACCACCCACACCCTTCTCCGCACCCGAGCGGGCAGATGCCCGGCGGCCATGTCCCGGGCGCATGGCACTCCGCGTCGGCGCACGCTCCCCGGCCTCCCCGGGGTGGAAGGCGCTGGCTGTCGTACGGCGCGACGGCGCTGGTCGCCCTGCTCTTCGGCGTCGGCATCGGTGCCAGCGGTGGTACGCAGACGGAGGCCGTCGCCGGGCCGCGGCCCACGGTCACGGTGACGGAAGAGGCCGAACCCGCACCCACGGTCACCGTCACGGAGACGGTCGCCTCGCAGGCCGAGCCGACACAGGAGACGGAGGAGGCCGGCCCCGCGACGACCATCGCGGGCGACGGCCAGTACCTCGTCGGCGAGGACATCAAGCCCGGTACGTACAAGACGATGGGCACGGACGGCGGCTTCGCCTGCTACTGGGCCCGGCTGAGGAACGCGACGGGCGAATTCAGCGCGATCATCGCCAACGACAACATCACCGGTCCGGCGCGCGTCACCCTCAAGAAGGGTGAGTACTTCGAGACCAAGCGGTGCCAGCCCTGGAAGCGCGTCGGCTGAACGCGGTCGGCGTCGCTTTGTATCCGTCTCCGAACCGGATGTGTGCGTAAGCCCTGTGTCTACACGAGAGCACATCCGAATGCTTCGGCGGCCTGCGCCTGAGAGCGATCGCGGCTGACGGAGCCGAACCTATCTCATTCCTCTTTCAGAAGAGGATCTGTTCCGCCGGGGCCGCGCTTCTCCCGCGACGGCCACTCTCCGGTCACTGCGACTTCCCCCTTGCGGGTCCTCAGCGGACCCGCGCGGCATACCACAAGGAGATTCCCCATGTTGTTGTCGATCCTGTTCGCCCTCGCCTGCGCTGCGATCGCCTACCTCGTCGCCCGCAGCCGTACCGCCGCCGAACGTGCCGACCTCAAGGTTGCCCAGGAACAGCACCGCCAGGCCCAGGCGCAGATGGACGATCTCCGCTCGGGACGCGACAAGGCGCAGGAGCGCGCCGCCGACTTCGAGCGGAAGCACACCGCCACCCTTACGGAGCTCAAGACGCTCAGTGAGGATTTCGCCGGGTTGGAGGCCAAGTTCGAGGCGGCTCGTGAGGAGCTGAGCCGCTGCCAGGCCGAGGCCGAAGGCTTGAAGGTGTCCCTGGATACCGAGAAGAAGCGTTTCGCCGAGGTCGACCGCCGTTACCGCGACGCTCAGCTGACGATCGCATCGTTACAGGCCAAGGAGTCCGAGCTTCGCGACGAGATTCAGGAACTCAAGAGGCAGCTCGGCGAAATCTCGGCGCAGAAGCAGGGCCTGCTGGAGCAGGCCGCCCGGCTCGAAGCGGTGCGCAAGGAGCTCGACGAGACCCGGGAACAGAACAACCGGCTGCTGGAGGAGACGCTCCGCGCCACCACTGCGGAAATGCTCAAGCAGTCCCAGGACGAGTTGGTCGCACGGGCGGAGGCGTCGCTCGGCGCGGTCAGCAAGCCCGTCAAGGACCAGCTGGCACTGATGGATCAGCAGCTCAGGGAATTCAGCACCACCCGTGCCGCCGCGGAGGCCAAGCTCAACGAACAGCTGGCGCACCTGGCGGAGGAAGGGGTCCGGACCCGTGAGGAGACCCGCAAGCTGGTCGAGGCGCTGAAGAAACCGCAGGTCCGTGGTCAGTGGGGGGAGATGCACCTCAAGCGTGCTGCCGAACTGGCCGGTCTCGTCGAGCACTGCGACTTCGACCTTCAGGTGCAGGTCGTCGATGAGGAGACCACGGTACGGCCCGACATGCTGATCCACTTGTCAGGCGGCAAGCACGTGATCGTGGACGCGAAGGCCCCCATGGACGCGTTCATCAGGGCGATCGAAGCCTCCGACGAGGCCGAGGCGAAGAGGCACTGGTCAGACCACGCGCGGCAGCTGCGCAAGCACGTGGACACTCTCGGCAGCAAGGAGTACTTCCGCAATGTCGCCTCGCCGGAGTTCGTCGTGCTGTTCGTTCCGAGCGACGCTCTTCTCCAGCCGGCGCTGGACCACGATCCGACCCTGCTGGAATACGCCGTCAGCAAGCAGGTCCTCATCGTGACGCCGACCTCGTTGATCGCCATGTTGCGCACGATCGCCTACGCGTGGACCCAGGCCGCGCTGCAGGACAACATGAAGCAGGTGTACGAGCTCGGTCGAGAGCTCTACAAGCGGCTGTCGGTGATGGGCGGCCATCTGGACAAGCTTGGCAACGCCCTCGACCGCGCGGTGAAGTCGTACAACGAGACGGTGGGGTCGATGGAGGGCCGGGTGCTGGTCACGGCCCGCAAATTCCACACGTTGAAGCTCGTCGAGACCCAGCTGCGCGAACTGCGCGCCGTCGAGCAGACGACGAGGCACCTCGGCAGTCACGAGTTGATCGAGTCCGCGGCGTCAGAGCGCTCCGTCCACTCCCTTCCGACGACCGCGACCGACGACGCTCCTGACGTGGACACCGCCGTCTGATTCGGACGTCGGGGAGGTCCGGAGCGGGGCGATGCCGCATCGGGTGGTCTCCGTGACTGGGCAAGGCACACGGTGCCCCGATACCCGCTCTGCGCCCGGCAGAGGGTGTTCTCCTTCAGATCTCTGGGCGCGGGGCCAGGGCTGTAGCCGCCAGTGGCCCGGGCGGCTACAGCCCTGGGATTCATGTGGCCTTGATGAACGCCTCAGGGCCGTCCCATCCCGGTCCGAGAGCGTGGGCGCATGAGCGAGCGAATCGATAGGCACAGCACTCTCCGCTCATGTGGCTCCGAACCGTCAGGCGAGGAGTCGGCATGAGCGTGACAACGGTGTCCGGAACGGCGGCGGGGGTGTCCTGCAGGACCCGGCGGGTGTGGATCGTCGTCCCCGTCTACGGAATCGCCGGTTGCGCTCCGCCACTGCCTTCCCTTCCAGTACGTCCCTCAACCGTGGTTGGGGACCTGTCCGGCAGTGGACATGAGTAAGCATGGCAGTGGTCAGCGCCCTTCGGCCCAGAGCCGGTCGAGGATGGGGCCGATGCCCTCGGTCGTTTTGAGTGTGCGCTCGCGGTCGGCGCTGGTCACTCTCGGTACCTTGGGCGCGCAACCTTCCGCGAGGACGCCAGGCGGCGGGCCCGGGCGCGCAGTTCGGCTCGTGCGTCGAGCACCTCGTCGGCGACGCCCCTCACGAGGATCTCTCTGTCGATCACGTTGACAGACCGGCCGGCGCGGTGAGCTCGGCGCTGGATGCGCGGACGCAGGCCATCGCCGACCCGAAACAGTAGTTGTTTCACTGTTCGAAGCTATCGCTGATGGGGGCGAGAGTGATCTCACTTGCGGGCGGTCGGCGTCGTATCCCCGCCGACGCCGCGGGTCCAGCGTGTATACAGCGATCGCGCCGGGTGACGGGGTCAGCGCGGGCGGGCGTAGTCGTCGAGGGCGCGGACGATCAGGGCCCTCGCGTCGTCGTGGAAGGCCGCCACGTCGCAGAACTCCTCGAACGCCTGGGCGTAGAAGGCGACGTCCTCGGCGTCGCGCAGCAGCAGGTCCCTTGTCCTGGTGGCCACGCCGACCATGCAGTCGTCGTAGATCCAGAACGAGTTCATCAGGGCGGACGGCAACGGCGCCTCGAACGGCAGCAGCCCGAACTCCACGTTCGGCAGCGTGGTCACCGCAATCAGCCGGTCGAGCTGGCCGCGCATCACGTCCGGGGGCGCGAGCCGGTAACGCAGCACCGCCTCCGGCATGACGAACCGGAACCGGCGCGTCGGGTCGTACAGGATCTCCTGGCGTCGCATGCAGACGCGGATCGCGTCGTCCACATCGTCGGCCGACGCGCCGTGCACCCGCCTGACCTTGCCGAAGATGTGCCTGGCATACTCGGTGGTCTGCAGCAGGCTGATCACCACGCCCGGCTCGAAGGCGCGAAACAGCCGGGTGCGCGCCTCCAGGTCGCGGACGTCCTCCTGCAGCGCGGCCAGGCCGTTCCTGTGCCGCTGCCGCCAGGAGTCCTGCCGCTCCAGCAGCCCGGCCGCCTGCCGGATCAGGCCGTCGATCGTCCGAGGGTCGGCATCCACGGCCTTTCCCCACTGGGCCACATCGTCCTCGGTGGCGGTCTGGCGGGCGTTCTCGATCCGCGAGACTTTCGACGGCTGCCAGCGCAGCCGTTCGGCGAGGTCCTTTCCGGACAGACGGGCGTTCTCCCGCAACCGGCGTAGCTGGGCTCCCAGGTCCATGCGGGCCTGATGGAAACCGCTCACTCCCACCTCCGGCCGTGGTGCGGTCCAAGGTAGACCCGGCACGCCGGATCATGCCAGACGACGGCTCTCAATCGCGATCCGACGGGGCCCGCCGGGCGATCTCGACGCGGAGATCCCCCGGCACCTCGACCGCGGTCTCCCCGCCGGGCACGTGGCGCAGGCAGGCGCGGGCCCCGCGGTCCGCGGCCTCCGGGCCCTGCACGACGATCGTGCGGCGGTCGGTCTCGTAGCGGGAGAGACAGGCCCCGGCCTCGGACGTGGAGCCGAGAAAGCGCAGTCGCATGTCCTTGTCTCCCGATTGCGGCGATTGCGCGCAATCCTAGTCAGGGAGGAATGGGCACGCACACGGCGCGAAGCCGCTCCCCGAGCGCCTTGGCCTGGGCGTCGAGCAGCGGGCTGGCCGCCACGCCTCTGCCCAGCAGTCCGTGCACGACGAAGTTGAGCGCGTGCAGGTTCGGCAGCGCGAACCGCTCGATCGGCAGGCCGCCGACCTCCGGCAGCAGTTCCCTGAGCCGGTCCACGGTCAGGAACGCCACGAGCCACGGATACCGTGCCGGGTCACGCACCCAGACGCCGAGGTTGGCGTCGCCGCCCTTGTCGCCCGAACGGGCGCCCACGACCGTGCCGAGCGGCACGACCGGCCCTGCCGTCAGATCCCCGTCGTACGGCGGAACGCCGGCGGCGTCGTGCGGCGGCCCGCCCGCCTGCTCGCCCAGCACCGGACCGGGCGGCGGGGTGTACGGCACCTCGACGCGGGCTCCGCCCACGGTCGCCACCGGAAGCACGGCTCGCGCGTCGATCGAGGAGGGCCAGTAGACGCCGTAGGGGGAGGCGTCGCCGGGCGGCGTCAGGGCGAAGAAACCGGGGTAGCTCGCCAGCCCGGTCTCCACCACGGCGGAGGAGAACGCCCGCCCGGCCTTCTTGGGATCAGGGTCCATGACCGTGATTCGCAACAGCGCGGTCCCCGCCGAATCTGCGCCGCCCGTCCCGAGAGGGGTCAGCTCCACGTGGACCTGCTCGAACGACTCACGGGGGACGCGCGCCCAGATCGCCTCCTGCGCGATCTCGGCCTTCGCGGCGAGGTCGAGGCCGGTGAGCACGAGCGTCATCGTGTTGCGGTAGCCCCCGAGGTAGGTCACGGCGACCTTCAGCGTGTCCGGCGGGGGTTCGCCCCGCACTCCGCTGATCCTGACCCGGTCGGGGCCCTCCTGCTCCAGGCGTACGGTGTCGAACCGGGCGGTCACGTCAGGTCCGAGATAGCGGGGCGAGGCGATCTCGTACAGCAGTTGCGCGGTCACGGTCCCGGTCGAGACCAGCCCGCCGGTGCCCGGGTGTTTGGTGATCACACTCGACCCGTCGGCGTACAGCTCCGCGATGGGGAAGCCGCAGCGGGCGAGGCCGGGCACCTCCTCGAAGAACGCGTAGTTGCCGCCGGTCGCCTGGCAACCGCACTCGATCACATGCCCGGCGACGACGGAACCGGCCAACTGGTCGAGATCACCGGGGCCCCAGCCGAACCACCACATCCCGGGACCGGTGACCAGCGCCGCGTCGGTGACCCGCCCGGTGACGACGACGTCCGCGCCGTGCTCCAGCGCCACCGCGATCGGCCGGCCGCCGAGGTAGGCGTTGGCGGTGAGCGGGGTCGCGCGCAGGGTCTCGCCGGTGTCGACGTTGACCGGCGGCTCGGCCAGCGGCATCAGGTCGTCGCCGGTGACGTGCGCGACGGACGCACGCAGCCCGAGCCTGCCGGCCAGGGCCGCGACCGCCTCCGCGCACCCGGCCGGATCGAGGCCGCCCGCGTTGGCGACGACCTTGATGCCCCGGTCGAGGCAGGTGCCGAGGACCTGCTCCATCTGCGTGAGGAACGTACGGGCGTAGCCGGGGCGGCCCTTGAGCCGGTTGCCGGCGAGGATCGACATGGTGAGCTCGGCCAGCCAGTCGCCGGTCAGCACGTCGATCGGCCCGCCCTCGACCATCTCCTTGGCGGCCGAGAGACGATCGCCGTAGAACCCGCTGCAGTTGGCCACCCGCAACGGTCCCGGCCGCCCGGCCGCCGCCGTCATCGCCCGGCCTCTCCGGATGCCGCTGTGCCGCCGGAGGGCTCCGCGTCGGCGTTCGCCGGGCTCGTCCGGCGCGCGGTCTCGCCCTTCTCGCCGTTCCTCGCCGTACGCGGGGCGGCGGCGTCCGCGGCGAGAGCCTCGGCGGGGACCCAGGCGGCGGGCCGTTTCTCCGCGAACGCGCGGATGCCCTCCTGCCCCTCCTCGGAGGTGAAGCGCTCGGCCGACAGCGCGGCCATCGCGCGGAACCCCTCCTCGACCGGCAGCAGCGGCACCTCCCGCACGAGACGCTTGGTGATCGCCAGCGCCTCGGGACCGCCGCGCAGCAGCATGCCGGTGTAGTGCGCGACGGTCGCGTCGAGGTCCTCTTCCGGTACGGCCCTGGTCAGCAGGCCGATCTCCACCGCGCGTTCGGCGCTGAAGACCTCGCCGGTGAGGAAGTATTCGGCCGCAGCCCGAGGCTCCAGACGACGCAGGCAGGTCACCGCGATCATGGCGGGGACCACCCCCAGCCGCACCTCGGTGAAGGCGAACGACGCGGACGCCGGGGCGATGGCGAAGTCGCAGGCCGCCACAAGGCCGAGGCCGCCCGCTCGCGCCGTGCCGTTCAGGCGGCACACCACCGGCTTCGGGCTCTCCCAGATCCGCAGCATGATGTCGGGGAACGACGCGGTGACCGGCGCCCCTCCGCCGCGCTGCTCCTTCAGGTCGGCGCCCGCGCAGAACACCGGCCCGGTGCCGGTCAGCACGATCACCCGTACGGCGGGCTCGTCCAGCGCCCACGACAACGCCTCGTCCAGTTGCCGCAGCAGCCGGGACGACAGGGCGTTGCGGTTGTGCGGCGAGTCGAGCGTGATCGTGGCCACGCCGCCCGACTGCGACCGGCGTACCAGGGGCTCCTCAGCTTCGCTCACGGCCGGATCACACCTCCCCGCCTGTATTGGGGCCGCTTTCCGGCCCATAGGTGCCCGCCTCCGCGCCGCCCGAAAAGCCCGGGCTCGCGCTGGATGGTGTGCCCATACCTGTGCCGGGTGGAGTGCCCGTGCCCGTGTTCCCGTGTCCGGGGGTGTGCGCGGCCATGCCTGGACTGTGGCCGGGCTCCACGCCGGGTTCCGCATGGGCTGACACACCGGCCACGCCGGGTTCTCTGTGAGCCGACACGTCGGCCGCGCCGGTCTCCACGTCGGGTTCCGCGCCAGCCGCGCCAGCCGCGTCGGCCGCGCCGGTCTCCGGGCTGGTCTCCACATCGGCCGCCGTCCCGGTCGGCGCGCCGGGTTCCGGGCCGCCCGCCGCGCCGCTCGTCGCGCTGGTCGCATCGGTTGCCGCGCCGGGTTCCGGGCCGGGCTCCGTGCGGGGCTCCTCCGGTCCTTCCGCGGACGGTCCGCCGTCCGGCGCGGGCGGCGGCGACGGCTCGATCACGGCGAGCGGCACGCCCGCCTCGACCTGCGTGCCCGGTGTCACATGCAGCGCGGCAACCGTGCCGGCGGCGGGAGACACGATGAGGTGCTCCATCTTCATCGCCTCCAGCACCACCACCGGCTGCCCGGCCTCCACCACGTCGCCGGGCTTGACCTCGACACGCAGGACCGTACCCGGCATCGGGGCGGGCAGCGCCCCCGGCGTCACGCGCGGCGCGGGTTCGGGCAGCCGCTCGACCGGGGCGAGCCGCACCGGGCCGAGCGGAGAGTCGACGTGCACCATGCCCGGGTAGGCGGCCACCTCGAAGGCCTGCCGCAGCCCGGCGGTCTCCAGCACCACCCGGCCGGGCTCCGCCGACACGAGGGTGACCTGCTCGAAGCCCTCGGCCCGCAGCCCGTCCCTGGTCAGCCGGTAGGCGATCTCCAGACGCCCGCCGTCGCCGGTCTGAAACGCCGTGCGCTGCGGCTGCGAAGGGACGTTGCGCCAGCCGCTCGGCAGCCCGCCCAGCACGCCGCCGCGCCGGGCGGCCTCGCGGTTGGCCGCCGCCCCGGCCAGCGCCGCCGCGAGCGCCGACAGCCGTACGGCCTCGGGACCGGCGAGCGCGGGCGGCGCGGGATGCCGGTCGAGGAAGCCGGTGTCGAGCGCACCGGACAGGAAGTCCGGGTGCCGCAGCACCCCCACGAGCAGGTCGCGGTTGGTCGCCAGCCCGTGGATCCGCGCCCGCGCGAGCGCGTCCGCCAGCCGCCGGGCCGCCTCCGCCCGGTCCCGGCCGTACGAGACGACCTTGGCCAGCATGGGGTCGTAGTGGACGCCGACCTCGGTGCCGGAGACCACGCCGGAGTCGAGGCGCAGCCGCGCCCCGAGGCCGAACTCGCCGTCCACGCCGGGAACCTCGAAGCGGTGCAGCACGCCGCTCTGCGGGCGGCCCTCGGCGTCCTCCGCGTACAGGCGGGCCTCGATGGCGTGGCCGACCGGGCTCGGCGGCAGCGAGGCGAGGTGCGCGCCCTCGGCCACCTCGATCTGCAGCCGGACCAGGTCCACGCCGTAGACGCACTCGGTGACCGGGTGCTCCACCTGGAGGCGGGTGTTCATCTCCAGGAAGAAGAAGCCCTCGCCGGACAGCAGGAACTCGACGGTGCCCGCGCCCTGGTAGCCGATCGCCCGGGCGGCCCGGATGGCCGCCTCGCTCAGCTCGCGGCGCAGTTCGGGGCCGACCGCGGGGGAGGGGGCTTCCTCGATCACCTTCTGGTGGCGGCGCTGGATCGAGCACTCGCGCTCGCCGAGCGCCCAGACCGTGCCGTGGGCGTCGGCGAGGATCTGCACCTCGATGTGGCGGGCGCCCTCCAGCAGGGGTTCGGCGAACAGCGTCCCGTCGCCGAAGGCCGACAGCGCCTCCCGCCGGGCCGACTCGACGGCCGCGGCCAGATCGGCGGGGTCGCGCACGACCCGCATGCCGCGCCCGCCGCCGCCCGCCGACGCCTTGACCAGCACGGGAGACGCCATCTCCGCCGGGGCGTCCGCGGGCAGCGGGATGGTCGGCAGGACCGGCACCCCGGCCTCCTCCATCAGCGCCTTCGCCTCGATCTTCTTGCCCATCGCGGCGATGGCCTCGGGGGAGGGGCCGATCCAGGTCAGCCCGGCGTCCAGCACGGCGCGGGCGAAGGCGGCGTTCTCCGCCAGGAAGCCGTAGCCGGGGTGGACCGCGTCGGCGCCGGACCTGCGCGCCGCCTCGACGATCCGCTCCGGGTCGAGGTACGCCAGGGGCGCGCCCAGCCGTACGGCCTGGTCGGCCTCGGCGACGTGCGGCGCGGACGCGTCGGCGTCGGTGAAGACGGCGACGGTCTCGATCCCCAGCTCACGGCAGGTGCGGAAGACCCGGCGGGCGATCTCCCCGCGGTTCGCGACCAGCAGCCGCCCGATCATGACCCCTCACCCTCGTCGATTCGCACGAGCACCACGAGCACGTCGTCCCTGAGCACGCCGCAGACGCGCATGCCCGTCACATCCGGAAGACGCCGTAGCCGGCCCGGCCGGCGTCCGGCGCGCCCGCGACCACCGACAGGCACAGCCCGAGCACCGTACGGGTGTCGCGGGGGTCGATGACCCCGTCGTCGTACAGCCGCCCGGACAGGAAGAACGCCGCCGACTCCGACTCGATCTGCGCCTCGACCGCGGCGCGCATCGCCGCGTCGGCCTCCTCGTCGTAGACCTGCCCGCGCGCCTCGGCCGCCGCGCGGCCCACCATCGACATGACGCCCGCGAGCTGGGCCGGCCCCATGACGGCCGACTTCGCGCTCGGCCAGCTGAACAGGAAACGAGGGTCGTAGGCCCGCCCGCACATGCCGTAGTTGCCCGCGCCGTAGGAGGCGCCCATGACGATCGTGATGTGCGGCACGGTCGAGTTGGCCACCGCGTTGATCATCAAGGCGCCGTGCTTGATGATGCCGCTCTGCTCATACTCCTTGCCGACCATGTAGCCGGTGGTGTTCTGCAGGAAGACCAGCGGCGTACGCGTCTGGTCGGCGAGCTGGATGAACTGGGCGGCCTTCTGCGACTCCGCGCCGAACAGCACGCCGCTGGCGTTGGCGAGGATCCCGACCGGGTGGCCGTGGACGCTCGCCCACCCGGTGACCAGGCTCGGCCCGTAGAGCGGCTTGAACTCGTCGAAGTCGCTGCCGTCCACCACCCGGGCCAGGACCTCGCGGGGGTCGAAGGGCACCTTGAGGTCCTCCGGCACGATCCCCAGCAGTTCGTCCTCGTCGTACAGCGGGGCCGCGTAGCCGGACGCCGGAACGTTTCCGGCCTTGCGCCAGTTGAGCCGCCGCACGATGCGGCGGCCGATGCGCAGCGCGTCGTACTCGTCGGCGGCGAGGTGGTCGGCCAGCCCGGAGACCCGCGCGTGCATCTCCGCGCCGCCCAGCGACTCGTCGTCGGACTCCTCGCCGGTGGCCATCTTGACCAGCGGCGGGCCGCCGAGGAACACCTTGGCCCGCTCCCGCACCATGACGACGTGGTCGCTCAGGCCCGGCACGTACGCGCCGCCCGCGGTGGCGTTGCCGAAGACCAGCGCGATCGTCGGGATGCCCTCCGCCGACAGCCGGGTCAGGTCGCGGAAGACCTGGCCGCCGGGGATGAAGATGTCCTTCTGCGACGGCAGGTCCGCGCCGCCCGACTCCACCAGGTTCACGTACGGCATGCGGTTGCGCAGCGCGATCTCGGCGGCGCGCAGGGTCTTGCGCAGCGTCCAGGGGTTGGACGCGCCGCCGCGCACGGTGGGGTCGTTGGCCGTGATGACACACTCGACGCCCTCGATCACCCCGATGCCGGTCACGACGCTCGCGCCGACCGGATAGTCGGTGCCCCAGGCCGCCAGCGGGGACAGCTCGAGGAACGGCGAGTCGGGGTCGACGAGCAGTTCGATGCGCTCACGGGGCAGCAGCTTGCCGCGCTCCCGGTGCCGTTCGACGTACTTCGGCCCGCCTCCGGCGACGGCCTTGGCGTGCTCGGCCTCCAGCTCGGCGATCTTCGCCAGCATGGCCTCGCGCCTCGCGCCGTACTCGCCGCTGGAGGTGTCCAGCCGGCTCACGAGCACCGTCATGGCATCACCGAACCGAGTTCTGTCACGGGATGATCTTCTGTGGTGGGCCGCCGCCGCGTCAACGCGCCGGGCGCGGCCCGCGCCGTCCCGGCGGTCCGCGCGGTCCCAGCGGTCTGCGCGGTCATGGCGGGCACCGCCCCCGCGTCGCCGGGCCGTGGCCGCCCGTGCGTCAGGAACAGTGCGACCACCCGCTGCTCCAGGTCGCGGTGCCGTAGCCGCCGCCCCAGATGACGCACTTGCTCTTGGCGGGCAGCCGCAGCGGCCCCGCGTACACCGTGTACGAGCCGGAGTCGCTGGCCGAGGAGCCGTTCTGAACCTTCAGCACAGCGCTCATCTTGACCTTCCCGGGCACGACGTACTTCGACAATGTGATCACACAGTTGTAACCGTTGGACTTGTTGTAGAGCAGGTACGTCGTCGCCTGCCCGTAGGAGTGCGAGTCGATGACGGCGTAGCCGCTGCCGCACACGCCCGCGGCCGTGTACGGGTTGGGCTTGGGCGCCGCCGTCTTCGTCGGGGTGGTCTTCACCGTGGGGGTGGTCTTCACCGTCGCGGTGGGCTTGGGCGCGGCGGTGGTCCTCGTCGGCGCCGGGGTGGGCTTGGGCGGCGCCAAGGTGGACTGCGTCGGCGTGGGCTTCACGGGACTGGGCTTGACCGTGGCCGGGGCCGTACGGGAGGGCGACGGCTGCGCCCGGCGGGTACGCGTCGGAGTCACGGCGGGCTTGGCGGTCGCGATGGGCCGCCGCGCCGCCGGGCTCGGCGAGGGCTTCGCGGTCTTGCGCCGCGCGGGCGTGGTGACAAGCTCCGACGGCTGCGGGATGGGCTCCTCCACGACCTGCTGGGGCTCCGTCACCGTGGGCGACGGGGTCGGGCCGAGGGCGTCCTCGGAGGAGATCTGCCGCGCGGACACCCACGTCGGCACGAGGAAGGCGGCCGCCGCGAGAGCCGACACCCCGACCCCGGCCGCCGTCCATGTCAGCACCGGCCGCCGCGGCCTCGGCCCCTCGGGGCCGGGCCTGCGCGGTCCGGGCGGGGCGGGCGCTCGGGAACCCCGCGGTCCCGGCCCGCCGGGGTGCGCCCCGGGCGCTTGCCCGGGACCGTGTGGCCCGGGTACGGCACCCGGTGATCCGGGCGCGGCCCCCTGCGGTCCCGGTGCCTGAGGGTGTGGCCCGGGACCCTGCGGCCCGAGGCCGTGTGGCCCGGCCGCCTGCGGTGCGGGGCCCTGCGGCCCGGCCGCCTGTGGTCCTGGACCATGTGGCCCGGGGCCGTTTGGTCCGGCCCCTTGCGGCGCGGCGGGCTGATGCGGCGCACCGGCCCCGTGCATTCCGGGGGCACCCGCCTGTGGCCCTGGTGCGGGGGCATGCGGCCCGGGGGCCGGCGCGGCACCCTGACCCGGCGCCGCCGGTTGCGGTCCCGTGGGCGTGGCGGCGGGCCATGCGGGCACGGTGGGCTGCCCGGTGAGCCGTGCGACCACCTCCTCGGCCGAGGGACGCAGCGCGGGGTCCTTCGACAGGCAGGCGGCGACGATGTCCCGCAGCGGCGCCGCGAGATCGCCCAGGTCGGGCTGCGCGTGCAGGATCCGGGTGATCACCGAGGGGATGGAGTCCGCGCCGAAGGCGGGCTTGCCGCTGGCGGCGAACACCATGGTGACGCCCCAGGCGAACATGTCGGCGGACGCGCCCGCCGTGCCGCCGGACAGCACCTCGGGGGCCAGGTAGGCGGGCGTGCCGATGGACGCGCCGGTCGCGGTGGCCTGGGGCGAGTCGGGCGCCCTGGCCACGCCGAAGTCGATGACGACCGGGCCCTCGGGACCCATCAGGACGTTGGCCGGCTTGAAGTCGCGATGGGTGATCCCCGCCCGGTGGATGGCGGCCAGCGCCGTCGCCGTGCTGATGGCGAGCCGTTCGAGCGCGGCGCCCCGGCGCGGCCCCTCCCGTTCCACGAGCTGCCGCAGCGACGGCCCCGGCACGAACTCGCTGACGATGAACGGCTGGTTGCCGGCGAGGTCGGCGTACAGGACGGGGGCCGTGCAGAACGGCGCGACCCGCTGCGCCAGCGCGACCTCGCGCAGGAACCGCTCCCGGGCCTCCGGGTCGGCCGTCAGCCGGGTGTGCAGCAACTTGACCGCGACCTGCTCGCCCGCCGGGCCGCGTCCGAGGAAGACGACCCCCTGGCCGCCCTCTCCGAGCCGGTCGACGAGCGTGAACGGACCCAGGCGGTCGGGATCTCCAGGCTCTAGCGCCACCATCGCCCCCGATTACCCCTGCAACCTGACAATGGAGCCAAACGCTACCAGTGTCAGATGGCTTTACCGGGGTTGAGGATGTTCAGCGGGTCGAACACCTGCTTGATCCCCCGCTGCAGCTGAGCGGCCACCGGGCCCGTCTCCAGGTCGAGCCAGCGCTTCTTCAGCAGCCCGACGCCGTGCTCGCCGGTCAGCGTCCCGCCGAGGTCGAGGGCGGCGCGGAACACCTCGTCGGCCGCCGCCCAGACCTCCTCCGGCGGCTCGGCCA
Source organism: Microbispora rosea subsp. aerata (assembly GCF_014647835.1). Lineage (GTDB taxonomy): Bacteria > Actinomycetota > Actinomycetes > Streptosporangiales > Streptosporangiaceae > Microbispora > Microbispora aerata. Next base: position 62,250 of record NZ_BMPY01000020.1, on the reverse strand, counting down.
GGCCGCGGTCGAACACGAACACCGGGTGCAGGTTGCCGTCCCCCGCGTGGGCGACCGTGGCGATCATGACGCCGTGCCGGGCCGCGACCTCCTCGATCGTGGTGATCATGTCGGGGAGCGCGGAGCGGGGCACGCACACGTCCTCGACCAGGCACTGGCCCAGCCGCTCCTTGGCCTGGTAGGCCAGGCGCCTGATGCCGATGAGCTCGGCGGCCTCCTCCGGCGTGGACGATGTCGCGACGAATGACGCGGCCCCGCACAGCGCCGCCATCTCGTCGGCCGATCCCTCCGCCTGGGCGATGAGCATCGCCCGGGTGGACGGCTCCAGCCCGATGTTCTTCCAGTCGTCGATGGCCTGCAGGGTCGTGCGGTCCATCAGTTCGAGCAGCGACGGCTGGCAGCCCGCGGCGACGATCGCCGACACGGCCGCCGCGGCGTCGCGCAGCGAGGTGAACTCGGCGGCGATCGTGGCCGTCTCGCGCGGCGCCCGCCGCAGCCGCAGCGTCGCGGCGGTGATCACGCCGAGCGTCCCCTCCGACCCCACGAACAGGCCGGTCAGGTCGTAGCCGGTCACGCCCTTCATCGTGCGGCGCCCGGTGTTGAGCACGCGGCCGTCGGCCAGCACGACCTCAAGCCCGAGCGCGGAGTCGCGGGTCACGCCGTACTTCACGCACCGCAGGCCGCCCGCGTTGGTCGCCAGGTTGCCCCCGATGGTCGAGATCTCGTACGACGAGGGGTCGGGGGCGTACATCAGGCCGTGCTCGCGGGCCGCCCGGTCGAGGTCGGCGGTGATGACGCCGGGCTCCACGACGGCGATCTCGTCCTGCGGCGACAGCTCCCGGATCGCGGTCATCCGCGCGAGGGACAGCACGACGCAGCCGTCGACTGCCGTCGCCCCGCCGGCGAGCCCGGTGCCCGCGCCGCGCGGGACCACCGGCACGCGGTGCTCGCTCGCCCAGCGCATCGTGGCCACGACGTCGTCGCGTGACCGGGCGAGCACCACGCCGAGCGGCCTGCCGGGCGGCACGAACGTGCGGTCCCTGGCGTACGAGTCGACGACGTCTGGATCGGTGAGGAGTCGCCCGTCCGGCAGCGCCGCGGCGAGCGCGGATGTCAGCTCGTTCACGTCTGGACTTTACGGCACGGGCCGGTATCGGGTGTGGGCCGGAATTATTAGTGGTTTTCGCTATAGATCACATTTTGACAAACATGCCCGATGCCTCTTTACCCGCCCTTTACCCCCTCGTCTAAGGTCCGGCTAGCGCGCGCTCATCCCGGCGCGCTGTGCATGGGTGTCCGGGGAACCCGGACGGGAAGGGATCTCGTTGTCCAGAAGAATCCGGCGTCTCGCCGCGATCGTGCCCGCGCTCGGGCTGGCGGCAGGAGGTCTGGCGACAGCCGGTGCGGCTGCGGCGCCCACGGCGGACTATCAGCCCTCCGCCAAGGACCACTACATCAACTACGCGCCCCCGCGCGTACAGGGCGACTTCACCACGACCGAGGAGAAGGTCACGACCAAGGGCGTCAAGCGCACCGCCGCCCTGGCACGGGCCATCGACCGCAAGTACGCCAGCGGCAACCCGGTCGCGGCGCGGGTGCTGGCCAAGCACGAGAAGCAGGCGATCAGGACGGGCAAGAACCCCTTCGACTTCATCTACAAGAAGGCGAAGACGACCCGCACCGCGAAGCTCCTCACGCTGCTGGTCGAGTTCAACGACCAGGCCAACGACGACTTCTCCGGCTGGTCCCACCCGAAGACGACCAACGACGTCGACGACTGCATCACCGAGCCGCCGGGCACGAAGCTGAACGGCCCGCTGCACAACAACATCCCCAACCCCGCGACCGCGGGAGGCGGGGGCAAAGACAACAACTCCATGTGGGTGCCCGACTTCAACACCGCCCACTACAACAACATGCTCTACACCTCCAAGGGGATCACGACCCGGGTCCGTACGGACCTGATCGACCCCAGGGACGGCAAGAAGGGCATCGACATCTCCGGCTACACCCTGAAGAACATGTACGAGGAGATGTCGAAGGGCGCCTACACCGTCACCGGCGCGGCCATCGGCTGGCTCAAGGTCCCGCACTCCGAGGCGTGGTACGGCGCGGGCAAGTGCGGCACCTACCCGCAGGACATGACCGGCCACCCGGACAACCCGCGCGGCCCCGCGCAGCTCGCGGTCGACGCGGTCGACGTGCTCGCCAAGTCGAACCCGAACTTCCCGTGGGCCGACTACGACGTGGAGGACGTCTCCGACGCCGACGGCGACGGCAACTACGACGAGCCCGACGGCGTCATCGACCACCTCGTGCTGATCCACGCCGGTGAGGACAAGTCCGGCGGCGGCGGCGCCGAGGGCACCTTCGCGCTGTGGGCCCACTCCAGCGACGTGCCCGGCGGCTACACGATCCCGGGCACGAACAAGAAGATCTCCAACTACATCCTGCAGCCGGAGGACGCCGGCGTGGGCGTGTTCGCCCACGAGTACGGCCACGACCTCGGCCTGCCGGACCTGTACGACACCACCGGCGCCGGCGACTCCGACGTCGACTTCTGGGACCTGATGTCCAGCGGCTCGCACGCCGGGCCGATCTTCCAGTCGATGCCGACGCACATGGGCCTGTGGGACAAGTGGGTGCTCGGCTGGGCCAACCCGAAGGTCATCGAGCAGGGCGGCAAGTCCCAGCTCGTCGCGATCGGCCAGACCTCGCGCACGCCCAAGGGCACCGAGGACGGCGTCCGGATCAACCTGCCGGACAAGCTGAACGTCATGACCACCCCGCACAGCGGCTCGAACGTGTGGTGGTCCAACAGCGACCAGGACTGGGCCGACAACAAGCTGACCCGGACCCTCGACGTCCCGGCCGGCCCGGACGCGAAGTTCTGGTGGTGGAGCGACTGGGGCATCGAGTCCGACTGGGACTTCGGTTTCGTCGAGGTCTCCCAGGACGGCGGCGCCACCTGGACCGAGCAGAAGATCTACTACGAGGACGGCAGCCTCGCCAGCACCGGGGACGACTACACCGACCCCAACGGCCGGCTGAAGGACTACGGCAACAAGAAGTACGGCCTCACCGGTGAGAGCGGCGGCTGGCGCCACCTGTACGTCGACCTCGCGCCGTACGCGGGCAAGACCGTCCAGATCCGCCTGCGCTACAACACGGACGCGGCGGCCCTGCAGCGCGGCTGGTTCAACGACGACTTCTCGCTGAACAGCGGCGCCACCGCGGTCTGGACCGACGACGTCGAGAGCGGCGCCAACGGCTGGACGGCCACCAAGGGCACGTTCACCGACACCACCGGCGCCGGCTGGATCACCCACTCCGGTCAGGAGCAGGCGGCGCAGTACTACCTGGCCGAGTGGCGCAACTTCGACGGGTTCGACAAGGGCCTCCAGTACGCCTACGACACGACCTGGCAGCGCGACGGCGCCTGGAAGGTCGAGAAGATCAAGTACAACGCCCCCGGCCTGCTCATCTGGTACCGCGACACCGCCCGGCCGAACAACGACGTGGCGGACACGACGTTCGACCTGCCGTCGGTGGGCCCGAAGGGCGAGCTCCTCATCGTGGACTCGCACTTCGACCCGCTGCGCCGTACGGGTGCGGCGGCGGAGAAGGACCCGACGGTCCTGAAGAACCTGCCGTCCCGTCCGCAGTCGTCCAACGCGGCGTTCAACTTCGTCGGCACCTACCCGTTCAAGGAGTGCATCGAGGGCGAGCCGTTCAAGGAGTACTGCACCTCGTTCGGCAAGCAGCCCGCGGTGAAGTCGTTCACCGACGCCAAGGGCTGGTACCCCGGCCTGGAGATCCGCGACGGCGCGCTCTACTACCGCCAGCGTGACTCCTCGGCCGTCATCCCGTCGAAGGGCAACCAGCCGTACTCCACCCGGATCGTCCACCCGGACGGCACCCCGGCCACGGAGCTGTACGGCATCGACATCGGCGGCGCGATCCTCGGCACCGGCAACCCCGGCGACGAGGGCAAGCAGCTCGGCGTGAAGGTCAACCTGATCAGCCCGCTGCCGGCCAACCTGGGCGCGATCGTCCAGATCACTCCCGCCAAGAAGTAACACCGCCTCAGTGCGGTTCCCGTGCCCGGCCGCCGTCCGTTCCCGGACGGCCGCCGGGCACACTCATGCGCGGGCGGCCCTCGACACCGTCCCGCGGACCCGGGCGGACGCGTCGCGGAGCGGGGAAGATCCCGCGGGTGGAGCCGGCGGTTTCGGGCGGGCACCGCCCGGTCCGCGGCAAGGCCGTGATCGTCGAGCATGATCTAGCATGTGGGCGTGCGGAGCAAGGCGGATCACACGGCTGCCATCCACCGGGAGCGGCGGGCCGCCGTCGTCGTCAACACGAAATCCCGGAGAGGCCGCCGCCGCTACGCCGACGTGGTGCGGTTGATGCGCGGGCGCGGCTTTCAGCTCACCGGCGTCCACCCGGTCACCGATCCGTCCCGGCTGCGCGACGTCATCACCCGGGCGCTCGAACCACAGCCCGACCTGCTCGTGGTCGGCGGCGGCGACGGCACGCTGAGCAGCTCGGTCAAGCACGTCGCCGGGCGCGACGTCGCCCTCGGCGTGCTGCCGCTCGGGACCACCAACAACTTCGCCCGCAGCCTCGGGCTGCCGCTCGACCTCGCCGGGGCGATCGGCGTGTTCACCGAGGGCAAGGTGGCCGACATCGACCTCGGCATCTGCGGCGAGCGGCCCTTCGCCAACCTCGCGAGCTTCGGCGTCTCCGTCGAGGTGGCCGGCACCGTCAAGCCGTGGCTCAAGCGCATGCTCGGCCGCGCGGCCTATCCGCTGACCGCGCTCACGATCCTGCCGAGACACCGGCCGTTCCGTGCGTACTTAACCGTGGACGGCAAGCGCCACGAGCTGCTGACCCACCAGCTCAACATCGCCAACGGCCGCTTCCACGGCGGCTGGCAGATCGCCAGGGACGTCAGCATCGACAACAACAAGCTCGTGGCCTACCAGCTCGGCTCCGGCAAGCGGCTGCGGCTGCTCGGGGAGACCCTGGTCAGGGCGACCACCGGCAAGTGGACCAGCCTCGCCGGAGGGCCGTTCGTGACCGGCCGGGAGATCCTGCTGGAGACCGACCCGCCGATGGCGGCCGACATCGACGGCGAGGTGCGGCTGCGCACCCCGCTCGTGATCAGGACCATTCCGAACGGCGTCCGCGTGATGGTCCCGCAGCGCTTCGAGGACACCTGAACCCCTGCCGGGTCGGATGACCTGACCTTCCGGGCGACCGCCGGGGCCGCCCCTTCGCACCTCGCCGCCCTCTCAGAGCCGCGGCCTTCCCCTCGGGCGGCGACGCGTCTTCGCCAGGCAGACGATCTCGCCTATTCGGACTCATCGCTCTCCGCGGCGGTGAACGTCCGGTACGCGGGCCGCAGCAGGTCGAGGAGCGGGATGTGCCTGGCCTTGACACGCGGCGGCTCCAGCGCGCGCAGCAGCAGGTCGGGAGGCGACCCGGGATCGGCAGGCGGGCCGAGGCGGGCGGGCGAGGCGCCGGACTCGTAGAAGTCGGCGACGCGCTCGGCGAACGGGACGTCGGCCACGTCGAGCAGCGCGGCCTGCGGGTCGCCGTCCCGCGCTCCGAGTGCGACCGGGCCGGCGGGCGCCGCTTCGCTCCGTGCCTGCTCCCCCTGCGCCTGGTCGCCGTGCGCGCGGTCTCCGTCTGCCTGCGTCCCCTTCGCCGGGCCGCCGTGGCCGGCCTGTCCGCTGTGACCGGTCTGTCCGCCGTCGCCGCGCAGCGCGTCGAGCAGCGCCTCCCTGGCCATGCCCCGCCAGGCCAGCACCAGGAACGGGTCGTCGTCGAACGCCTCGGCCAGCAGGTAGAGCACCGCCGACAGGTGCTTGCACGGAAACCCCCAGTCGGGGCAGGAGCAGGCCATGTCGAGCCCGCGCTCGCCGGGGAACAGCGGCAGCCCGCACCCGGCGAAGACATCCTCGATCTCCGGCGGCATCTCCCCGGCGAGCAGCTTGGCCCGGTGGAGAGCCTGCGCGGCCAGCGCCTCGACCAGCCCCGTCCACTCCTGCTCGCCGTACGCGGTGATCCGCACGCTCACGTGGTACGGCTCCGGGCGCGAGCCCTGCACCCGGGCCTCCACCAGCCCGGAACCGAGGTCGAGCCCGAGCACCTGGCCGCGCCGCGCGTACGCACGGCCCCGGCTCAGCCTGCCCGGGTCGCAGACGCGCTCCAGGACGTCGATGAACCGCCGCGACCACCACCGCTCGCCGATCGACCCCCGCTTCGAGCGCGCCTTGATGCCGCCCTCGACCCTGATGGGCCGGGCGGCCTCGAACCATCCGTCCCTGCCGAACGGCATCTAGCTCACCGCCTCGGGGGACAGGCGGAACAGCTCGCGCAGCTCCGCGGTGGACAGCGAGGCGATCCAGTCCTCGCCCGTCCCGACGACGCTCTCGGCCAGGGCCTTCTTGCGCTCGATCATCTCGTCGATCCGCTCCTCCAGGGTCCCCGCGCAGATGAACTTCCTGACCTGCACGTTGCGGGTCTGCCCGATGCGGAACGCCCGGTCGGTGGCCTGGTCCTCCACGGCCGGGTTCCACCACCGGTCCACGTGGATCACGTGGTTGGCGGCGGTGAGGTTGAGCCCGGTGCCGGCGGCCTTGAGCGACAACAGGAAGATCATCGGCTCGTCCTCGGTCTGAAACCGCTCCACCAGCAGGTCGCGTGTCTTCCTGGGCAGCCCGCCGTGCAGCCACAGCACCGGGCGGTCGAGCCGCGCCGCCAGGTAGGGCTGCAGCATCGAGCCGAACTCGGCGTACTGCGTGAAGACCAGCGCCTTGTCGCCCTCGCCGACGATCTCCTCGGCCAGCTCCTCCAGCCGGGCCAGTTTCCCCGAGCGGCCGGCCAGGCGGGAGCCGTCCTTGAGCAGGTGGGCGGGGTGGTTGCAGACCTGCTTGAGCTTGGCCATCGCGGCCAGGACGTTCCCGCGCCGCTCGATGCCCTCGCTGCCGGCGATTTTGCCCATCATGTCCTCGACCACCGCCTGGTAGAGGCTCGCCTGCTCGGGCGTGAGCGTGCACCAGACCTTCATCTCCAGCTTGTCCGGCAGGTCGGAGATGATCGTCTTGTCGGTCTTGAGGCGCCGGAGCACGAACGGTCCGGTGGCCCGCTTGAGCGCGGTGGTCGCCATCTCGTCGCCGTGCCGCTCGATCGGCTCCTGGTAGCGGTCGCGGAAGGCCCGCGCCGAGCCGAGCAGGCCGGGGTTGCAGAACTCCATGATCGACCACAGCTCGGCCAGGTGGTTCTCCACCGGGGTGCCGGTCAGCGCCAGCCTCGTCCGCGCCGGCAGCGAGCGCACCGCCTGGGCCTGCCCGGCGGCGGCGTTCTTGATGGCCTGGGCCTCGTCGCAGACCACCCTGGCCCAGGTGAAGGAGGCGAGGACGTCGCGGTCGCGCAGCGCCGTGCCGTACGTGGTGAGGACGAGGTCGGCCGCGCCGACCCGCTCGGCCAGCTCCTCACCGCGCAGGCGTCCCGCGCCGTGGTGGACGTAGACGTTCAGCGACGGCGCGAACCGGGCGGCCTCCTTCTGCCAGTTGCCGAGCAGCGACATCGGGCACACCAGCAGCGTCGCCTCGGCTCGCTCGCCCGACTCGCGCTCTTTCAGTAAGAGTGACAGCGTCTGGGCGGTCTTGCCCAAGCCCATGTCGTCGGCGAGGATGCCGCCGAGCCCGACCTCGGACATGAAACTGAGCCAGGCCAGGCCGCGTTCCTGGTAAGGCCGCAGCGTGCCGTGGAACGCGGCCGGGGTGGAGACGGGTTCGAGACGGCGGTCGGCCTGGCCGGACAGCAGGTCGCCGAGCAGGCCGTCGGCGTCCACCTCCACGAGCGGAAGCTCGTCGTCCCCGCCGTGGACCACCTCCTGGATGATTTCGCCGACCGTCGTCTGACCCGAGCCGCGGCGTCGCACCGCCTTCAGCGCGGCGCCGAGCTGCCGGGCGTCCAGCTCGACCCACTGGCCGCGCAGCCGGACCAGCGGCACCTTCAGCCGGGCCAGCTCGGCCAGCTCCGCCTCGCTGATCGTCTCGTCGCCGACGGCCAGCTCGGCCCGGAAGTCCACGAGCTGCGCCAGCCCGAACCCCTGGCCGGCGGCGGCACCCGGACCGGAACGGGACCGCGCGGTGAGCTTCAGGCCGAGCCGGGCGCGGCCCGCCCACGCGGGCAACTGCACGCCGAACCCGGCCGACTGGAGGAGAGGCGCGGCGTGCCGGAGGAAGTGGAAGGCCCCCTCCACGCCGAGGTCGACGTGCGTCGGCTTGGCCTCCCGCAGCGCGTCGTCGATCTTCGGGTAGAGCCGGGCCGCCCGGCCCAGCCCGGCGAGCAGCGCCTCGTCCGGCCGCCCCGGCAGTCCGGGCACGCTCTCGCCCGCCCAGACGAGGGGAGCGGGCAGATACAGGCTCGGGTCCTCGGCCGACTGGAGGGCGAACTCCACCCGCCACACCCCGGCATCCGCCAGGGCGGGCTCGATCAGGCGGAAGCACACCCTGACCGGGCCGTCGAGCTGGTGGGCGGCCCGGAACCACTCCCGCAGCGGCAGGGTCAGCGTCTCCGCCTCCTCCTCGCTCACTCCGGGAAGGGCCGCCGCCTCTCCGGTGAGCGCCACGGTCCACCGGTCCGCCAGGGGGCTGCGCCGCCCGGGACGGTGCCCGCGGAGCAGGCGCTCCGGCAGCGCCTGCCGTACGGCGGCGTCGGTCAGGCACGCCAGCGCCTCCATGAGCACCTGGGCGGACGGCCGCTCCTGCTCCACGGCCCGGCAGACCGGCGGCATCGCGGCGGCGAGCTCACGGAAGCGGTCGGCGTGCGCGCCGGTCAGCACCGGCCGCCAGCGCGCGGCGTAGCCGCCGTCCTCGGCGACGAGCTGGGGCAGCACCCGGCCGCGCCGCACCAGGTCACGGGCGTGGGCGGCGACGACCGCGAGAAAGCGCAGGGACGGCCCGGCGGCGGGCGGCGGTTCGAACGCCCCGGTCAGCAGCCGCAGCGCGGGCCCCGGCTCGACCAGCAGCGCGGGCACCCGCCACGGGCTGATCTTCGGACGGCGCGCGGTGACGCGCAGCCCGGTCTCCGGCGAGGGGAGAGGACTCGTCGCCGAGCTCGGCAGCAATAGCACCGTCTCGCCGGACACGGCCTTGCCCACGACCTCGGCCGCGGTGTCCCCCCAGCGCGGCAGCTCCGCGGCCAGGACGGCCGACGGCGCGGCGAAGGGGTGCGTGCGCACCCCGGCGCGGGAGGCCACCGGCTCCGCGCCGGCCGTCTCCTCCGCCCAGAGCACGAGCTTCCCGCCGTTCCAGGCGGCGTGAATCACGAGCACGCCGTTTTCTTCGCCCGGAGCGCGAGCCGCCCGCTGCCGCAGGTCACGTGTGTCACCCAGCACGCCGTCTCCTCCCGCCATCAGGAACGCTAGCAGCGGGATGGGAGTCCCCGGCCGTTCCGGCCGTCGCCTGTGGACAACCCGGCGCCGACGCGGTTTCGGCCCGACGCGGTGCTGCTGGACGTGATGCCGCCCGACCTCGACGGGCTGGAAGTGCTGCGCCGTCCGCGTGCCGAGGCCCCCGATGTGCGCGTGCTGTTCCTGACCGCGCGCGACGCGGCGGAGGACCGCATCGCGGGCATACCCGACGTCGCCCGCCGGGCCGGCCCCGTTCTTGCGGACGCCGATGAGCGACAGCTCGCCGCCACGCGCACCGCGACTGAGCGGGTGGGGGCGCTCGGGGTCGTCGCGCTCGCCACAGTGCCCCGCTGTTGCCGCCGCCGTGCCGGGCACCGCGGCCGCTCGGAGGGGGTGCTGTGAAACAAATGTTGCATATGAGGAATACTTAGGCGCTGGGGGGCAGGAGGGTCCTCTTGAGCGGGGGTCCCTCCGCGACAAGAGAGGTGTGCAATGACCGCGACCGCTACCGAGCGCCGCACTGCCGACGGGCTTCCCCACCCGTGGCCGGATGACCGCTATGAGGTCAGGTGCGACAGGGAAAGCCCGTTCACCGGTAGCCGTGACCGCTACCACTACGCCAAGAACGCCGTGGAGTCGGCGAAGGCCTTGGAGCGGGCGGGACTCGCCCGCCGCGTGGTGGTCGTCAGACTGGCGGACGAGACCGTCATCTACGACCGCGTCGGCGAGGTGGACCTGCCCCCGGAGGCATGGTGACCCGGCGTGACACGGTGATCCGGCAGGGCGTGGCGTGACCCGTCCGGTCGCGTTCGGTGCGGATAACGAAAACGACGATCCCCCGGGGAGTGTGTCCCCGGGGGATCGTCTGTGCCTGTCCGCCCCCGCCCCTCGCGAGGGCAGGAGCCCGGACATTCTGATCGGGCGGCCCGAACCCGCCCCTCGCGGGGTAAGAGCAGGTCGTCGGTCATGATGTGCCGAACGCAGGTCCCGAACCGCCCCGGTGCCGGCCCATGTCCCGTACCCACCCCGCGCGGGGGCGGGAGCGCCATGACGGAGGTGCGGGGCGTCGACCCCGTCCGCGTACGTCGAGGGCGCTTGCCGGGCACCGGGCCGATGCTCTTCGGCGCCTCACGCACGGCCTGGGGCCGGCGGCCGGGTCAGACGACGGGCCGGCAGGTCACCTCGGGGGCCCTTCCGCCGCCGAGGCGTCCGGCGAAGCCGAAGACGGTCGACCCGCCGCTGGGAAGGACGCCGTTGTAGCTCTCGTTGCCGAACGCGTAGGCCCCGACGACGGCGACCACCGGGAGGGACACCGCCCCCCACACGGTGGTGATGGTGCTGCCGTCGGTGTAGCGCCAGGACACCCGCCAGCCCTTGATGGTCGTCGTCCCGGTGTTCTTGACGGTGACGTGTCCGAGTGAGACGGTGTCGCGGGTGTCGTTCCACGCGCTGGTGACCGTGTAGGTCGCCTCGCAGGCGACGACGTCCGCGGACGCGGGTACGGCCGTGATCCCGGTAGACGCCAGGACCAGAGCCGCCGTGGCGATCGTCTTCCTGATCATCGATCTCCCTTTCTCGCGATGCCCGGTCGTCGACCGGGACGCCGGATCGTGCCGTTGTCCTTGACCGCAAGACCGATGTGGATGCCCGCCTCCCCCAGAGAGGGGTCCGTCTGGAGGAGGCGGGCGACTAGGGCGAGCCCGGAAGCTCGGGCTACGCGGGGGTGCAGGTGACGGAGGAGGGGGCCGTGCCCGACCCGGCGCCGGTGAAGCCGAAGCTCGTGCTGGCGCCGGCGCCCAGGTTGCCGTTCCAGGACACGTTCTTCACGGTGACGTTCGGCCCGCTCTGGGTGACGGTGCCGCTCCACAGCTGGGAGATCGTCTGGCCGTCGGGGAACGACCAGTTGACCGTCCAGCCGGAGATGGCCGCGCTACCGGAGTTGCTGACGGTGACGTCCGCCTGGAAGCCGCCCGGCCACGAGTTGGTCACCCGGTACGTCGCGGTGCACGCCTTGCCGGGCACCGGCGACGGCGACGGCGAGGGGGACGGCGAGGGGGACGGCGACGGCGAGGCCGAGGGGCTGGGCGACGGGGATGGCGACGGCGAGGCCGACGGCGACGCGGACGGGGACGCCGACGGGGACGCCGACGGAGACGGAGACGCGTCGGGTCCGGGCGCGTTGCCCCAGATCTTGGTCGAGCCCGAGTACAGCGTGATGTTCTGCACCGTCACCGGCGTGGACGGCGTGGTGGACACCCCGGTGTACGACCAGTCGTTGGACGGGTCCCAGCTTCCCGAGCTGGCGATGCGGAACTGCACCTCACGCCGCGACTCCGACTGTCCCTGCGGCGCGATGGTCTGCCCGGAGCAGTCGATCGTGACGTAGTAGATCTTCCCGGAGAACTGCGTCGGCCCGGTCGGCGCCTTGCACTGGTTGTAGTTCGCCGTCAGGGTGATCTGGCTCGGCGTGGTGTCGCCGTCGAGGGTGAAGTAGTAGCGGAACGACCCGTCGGTCAGCGCGCGGGCCGGCCAGGCCGAGTGGTTGTAGACCAGCGCCTTGATCTCGGTGAAGTTCTGGCCCGTGGCGTTGACCGCCGCCTGGATGTAGATCTCCGGGCCGTCGGGGGTCTCCGGCACCGGGAAGTTCGCCAGCGGGGTGCCGCCGTACTCCTTGTAGAGCCGCGCCAGCGCGCTGGTGAAACCGGCGTTGTAGTCGGTGGCGACCTCGTTCATGGTGTAGTCGGCCCGGCTGTCGGTGTAGGCGTCGTCGGGCGACTTGGGGCCGCCGACCAGCGCGCCGTACAGGATGTGCCGGCTCTGCTCCGGCTCGCCGTTCAGGTTGTTGGTCCAGGTGCCGTGCGCGGTCCGGTGGTGCGGGTTGCGCGGCGGGTTGTTGCCGAAGCCCACGACGTACGACGACTTGCGCGGGTTGTCGCCGAGCGCGTAGTTGATCTGGCGGACGGCGAAGTCATGGTAGCGGGCCTTGCGCGTGGCGTCGGTCAGCCAGTCGCTGTAGACGAGCGCGACGAAGGCGGTGTTGGCGGCGTAGCGCAGCGAGCCCCAGGTGTCGAGCACGGCCTGGCCGCCGGGGGAGTAGTTCACCCGCTGCCCGTTGACGCCGACCGTCCACCAGTCGAGCCAGCGGTTGGCGTCGTCGGCGTACTGCTGCTTGCCGGTCAGCATGGCGAGCAGCGCGTAGCAGCCGTACGACTTGTCGTCCCAGGCGATCGTCCACTTGTAGGACTTGGTGGTCGACTGCGGCTCGGTGCCGAGGTTGGCGTAGTACGACTCGGCCTTGGCGAGGTAGGACGAGTCGCCGGTGGCGCGGTAGAGCCAGATCGCGCCCCACACCAGCTCGTCGTTGTAGCCGCTCCAGGACTTGTAGAAGTTGGCCGCGTCGGTGATGCAGTCGCTGTACTTGCCCCGCACCGTGTCGGCGAAGGTGTAGAGCTGCTTGGCGTGGGTGAGGAGCTTGTCGGCGTACGCCGGGTCGGTGGGCCGGAAGACCATCGAGGACGCCGCCATCGCGGCGGCCGTCTCACCAGCGAGGTCGGAGCCGCCGCACGAGGAGTCGATCTTGTAGGCGGGCCTGGCCATCGGCAGCACCTCGGCCGGCCCCCACCAGGCGTGGTCGGCGTTGCCGTTGCCGACCTGGCCGTACAGGACGTTGGGGGAGGGGTGCGCCTTGATGAAGTAGTCGTTGACGAAGCGCAGGTTGTTCAGCAGGTAGGTGAGCTGCCCGGACGAGGCGTAGGCGTCGCGGTACTCGACCGCGCCCCACGCGAGCATCGTCGTGCTCGCCGCCATCGGCAGGCCGAACTTGACGTGGTCGCCGGCGTCGTACCACCCGCCGGTCAGGTCGAGCCCGACGTCCTTGCCGTCGTCCAGCGCCGAGTCGCCGCGCCAGGTGACGCGGTTGGTGGACGGGAGCTTGCCGGACTGCTGTGCCTCGTAAAAGAACAGCGACTTCTGCAACGCCTCGCCGTAGTTGAACGCCGGGGCCGCCGAAGCCGCCGTGGGGACCGCGGAGGGGAGCACCGCGGTGGAGATGATCAGCGCCGCCAGTGCCGGGAACGTACGCCGCATGAAGATGTGCCTCACATCGGTGGGGGGGATCGGGGGCGCGGCGGCGGGTCAGGCGCCGCCGCGCCCCGGCTTTATTCCGGTCGTGTCCCGCGAGTCCGGGGACCACGGGACACTCCCTGGGGGTGCGGTGAAGGGTCAGGCGACACCGCACCCCGGCTCACGGGACCCGCTCAGCCGTTGGGGAAGAGCAGGCCGTACTGTCCGTACGCGGTGGCCACGTCGGTCTGCGCCCAGAAGCGGTGGTAGCGGAAGACCGGGGCGGAGCCGCCGTTCAGGTACGACTGGACCTTCGGCCAGTCCGGGTCGTTCTTGAGGAAGGACCGGATGGAGATGAAGGTCGAGTTGCTGTTGATCGGGTCGCCGTTCGGCATCGTGCCGCTCCAGCCGGACGGGACGTAGATCGGGTCGTCCAGGCGGTTGTAGTCGGCCTTGGTCTCGTCGACCGACACACCCTTGGCGTCCTGGTGGTTCTTCCAGATGCCGTCCAGCAGCGCCTTGGCCGTGGCCTTGGCCTCGGCGTGGTTGGCCTTGGCCGCGTAGAACATCAGGGCCTTGGCGTACGAGCCGGCCACACCGACGTCGTTGGTGTAGTCCTGGATGCTCACGTGCAGGCCGGTGTTGGTGGCGGGCCAGCCACCGGGGGTGTTGAAGCTGCTGTCGGGCTGGCCGGTCCACCGCAGCGTGGACGGGATCTGGAAGGTGCCGTCAGCGTTGATCGTGGTGCCGGACAGCGCCCACTCGACCCACTTGTCGAGGATCTCCTTGGCCCGGTCGTCGCCCGTGGCGTAGTACAGCTCCGCCACGCGCTCCATCGTCCACGCCTGGAAGCCGAACCACTGGTTGGACGGTGGGTCGTGGTAGACCGGCTGCCAGTCGTAGGCCATGCCGAAGAACTTCGGCAGGTTGGACGGCGGGCTGGCGTAGTGGCCCTGCCAGCTGTTGGTCGCACCACCGGCGATGGCGCCCTCGGCCGACTGCAGCCACTTGTAGAACTGCAGCTGGCGGGTGAGGCTGGTCGACCAGTCGGTCACCGAGGTGGAGCCCTTGGGCTTCAGCGCGTTGACGTTCGACAGCACCCAGGCCGCCATCGGGTTCTGGTAGCCGCTGTGGTTGTGGCTGGAGCCGATGCGCCAGGCCCAGCCGGCCGACGTGTCGGTCGCGCCACCCCAGGCGTAGTACCACGACAGCAGGTAGTGCGCCGCGTTCTTGCCCGTGCCCGCCGGGCAGGAGGTGCTGGTGCAGCCGAGCTGCTTGAAGTACTTGTCGTACATCGCGTAGCGCAGGTAGTCGCCCATCTTCGCGGCCTTGGCGACCGCGTCGGAGATCTGCGACTGCTTGCCCTGCTCGGTCGCCCAGGTCAGCGCCCAGTAGGCGACCTGGACGGCGCGGGCGTCGGCGTCCGGCGCGTTGGTGTACTTCCACTGCTTGGCGTACTGGCTGTCACCGGTGAACAGGTCGAGGTACCCGTTCGGGCCGCCGAAGGCGAAGGTGTCGCACGACGGCTGCGGGATGGTCTCGAAGACCGACTCCTCGGAACCGCGCTGGTAGGTGTTGATGTACGCCGGCTTGGTGGTGCCGTCGCCGCAGCGGCCGTAGCCGTACACGTTGTCGACGTCGAGCAGCCAGTGCATGCCGTAGATGTCGCTGGTGCCGTAGGCGCTCTTCAGCTCGTTGGCGATCGGGTCGGTGCCGACGCTGACGCTGCTGTCGAGCCGCGACGGGTACTGGGTGACGTCGTCGTACTCACCCGCGTACGTCGCCGGCTTGCTCGGGTCGTACTTGTCGTTGGTGGGCTGGTCGGCGTGGGACGGGATGATGTACTTCTCCATCGTCTCCCACGCGGTGTTGAACTTCGACCAGTCACCGGTGACCTTGCCGTACATGGCCTCCAGCCACAGGTAGTAGCTGAACGCCTCGGACGTGGTCTCGTGCCCGTGGTCCGGCGCCTCCACGAGCAGCGTCTCGACCGCGTGGTACGGCACGCCTTCCGGCGAGAAGTAGCCGTTGGCCGGGTCGTGGATCTTGTTGTACATCGTCAGGAAGTTCTGGATGTACTCGTTGTCCGTACCCGGGGTCGGGCTCGGCGACGGCGACGCGGAGGGCGAGGCCGAGGGAGAGGCGGACGGCGACGCCGACGGGCTCGCCGACGGGCTGGGGGAGGGGCTCTGGGTCGGCGTGTCGCCGCAGGTCACCCCGTTGATGGAGAACGAGGTGGGCGGGTTGTTGCTGCCGTTCCACGTGCCCTGGAACCCGACGTTGGTCGTCGCGCCGGTGCCGAGGTTGCCGTTCCACGGCATGTTCGTGGCCGTGACGGTGCTGCCGCTCTGGCTCCAGTTGGCCGACCAGCCGTTGGACAGCCGCTGGCCGTTGGGGAAGTCGAACTTGAGCGTCCAGCTGCTGATCGGGTCGCCCAGGTTCTTGATGTCGATGCTGGCCGTGAAACCACCCGGCCAGGAGTTCGCCGTGTACGTGACGTCACAGGCCACGGCGGCGGACGCGGGGGTCTGCGCCAGCCCGACGAGGAGGCCGCCGCTCACGGCGGCGGCCGCCAGCAGAGCCAGCGGTCTCCGCGATCGTGGGAGCGCTCCCGTACTCAGAGCTCTCTTTCGCATTTGTGGAGGGTCTCCAAAAAGGGGTTGGGGGTGGGAGCATCGGGTGAAGAAATGCCAGGTAGCGGATTTCGTCACCGATGCGGGCAAGGGTGAATCTAAACCGGTACGATGGGAGCGCTCCCACCAAAGGATTGTGGATTGGGCCCCCGGTATGTCAATCACGGGTTGCCAACGGCTCACCCGGTGGGCGTGCCGGGCCGTGAGCCGAGGCCCCTTGCTGGCGTTTTGCTCACCCCTGACAGGCGCGGTGCGAGTTCGAAACTGAAAGTTTCATATGTAACGGGCGGTCCGTTGGCCTCGCGGCGGCGCGTGGTTAGGGCTCTCGGCTGCGGGTAGGCGCTTCCCAACCCTGGAAGGGAGGCAGGCCATGACCATCCAGAAGGAGTCGCTGTCCACGGGTGAACTGGTCCGCCGGCTGTCCGAGGACGTCTCCCGGCTGATCCGCGACGAACTGCGGCTCGCGCGGCTGGAGATGACGCGCAAGGGCAAACGCGCGGGCATGGGCGCGGGCCTGCTCGGCGCCGCGGGCGTCGTCGCCTTCTACGGCGGCGCGGCCCTCGTGGCCGCGGCGATCATGGCGCTCGCGATCGTGCTGCCCGCCTGGGCCGGCGCACTGCTCGTGGGTGTCGTGCTGCTGGCGTTCGCGGGACTGCTCGCCCTGGTGGGCAAGGAGCAGGTGTCCCGCGCGGCGCCGCCCACTCCCGGCGAGGCGATGCGCAGCCTCAAAGCGGACATCGACGTCATGAAGGAGAGTGCGCACAGATGACCGAGATCGACCCCGGAGCGGGCCGGCCCAACGCCGGGTCCGTGGGTGTGCACAGACAGGACGTGTCCGAGCCGGTCACCGAGCAGGAGTCGCTGAACGCCGTACGGCAGTCGCGACCCGGGCCCGAGCCCGTCGAGGCGGCCCGGGACACCGAGACCAAGGGCAAGGACAAGGGGAAGGGCCACGACGAGATCGCCGAGGTGCGCCAGGAGATCGAACGGACCCGCGACGACCTCGGCGACACGATCGAGGCCCTGGCCGCCAAGGCCGACCTGAAGGCGCGGGCGCAGGAACGCGTGCACGCGACCACCGCCGCCGCGCGGGCCAGGGTGGCCGGCGTCGCCGGACGCGTACGCGAGGCCACGCCGGAGCCGGTGCGCGGCGTGGCGGGCAGGGTCGGCGAGGAGGCGAGGCGGCGTCCCGGCGTGCTCGCCGCCGCCGGTGTCGCGGGCACCGGGCTGCTGATGCTCCGCCGGTTCACGCGGAGCCAGGGCCGTACGGCGAGGCCCGGCATGTCAGGGATGTTCCAGAAGTCCGGCGTGTCCGGCAAGGCGAGCAGGACGCGCGGCGCCGGCGGGGCCCGCATGGGCAGAGGGATTCTCGGCGGTTCGGGCAAGACCGGCAAGCCGCTCGGCGGGTCCAGGATGTTCGGGGCCAAGAGCCGGACCGGCGGCGTGGGCCCGCTCGGCGGCAAGGGCGCGTTCGGCGGGAAGCGGGCGTTCGGCGGCATCCGGAAGCGCGGCGGGAGGCGCACGCTCGGCGGTTTCCGAATGTCCGGCGGGGCGGGCCTGTTCGGCCGCAAGGGCATGACGCGCGGCAGGGGCATGCGCGGAGTGTTCGGCAGGGGCGGCCTGTTCGGCGGAGGCCGGATGTTCCCGCGGTCGCGTCACACGCTCATGCGGAGGTTCGCCCACCGATAGCCGGCCCCGGGGACGCGCGGGCGCGGCAGGGGAGGCGTAGCGCCCGCATGAGAAGCGCCGCATTCAGATAGGTGCCGCAAGCGCGGCGTGCTGCCCGGCGCCGCGGTTCCGCATGCCCGCGCGCCGTACGCCGCCGGCCCCGGCGGGCATCCACGCCGGTCGGCGGTCCGGGCGCGGGATGGGGAGGCCGCGGCGAGCGGACGGCCGGGCGCCGCCGGCCCAGACCAAGAGACATTACATAGCGATGTCCCCGCTGTAAATAGTCATTGTCAACGAATGGCCGTTGCCATATAAGTGCGATCTCGCGCGCGAAAAACCGAATAAATGGGCTCATCTTGGGCGGTGGCAGAACTCCCGTGAGAGCACCCCCCAACGAAGGCGGAGCCCATGATCAAACGCGCCCTCGCAGCCGCTTCCCTCTCCACCGTCGCGTTGCTCGCGACGCCGCTACCCGCGCAGGCCGTGACGCTCGAACAGAAGCTCGCGGCGCTTTCCTCGTTCACCCAGCCCACGGCGTCCAGCGCGTCCAGCTGGCGCGCCGCCTGGCAGAACCAGGCGGCCTGGGCGGCCTACAACTTCGACTGGTCGACGGACCTGTGCTCCAGCAGCCCCGACCAGCCGCTCGGGTTCGACTTCCGGATGCCCTGCCGCCGGCACGACTTCGGCTACCGCAACTACAAGGCGGTGGGCCAATTCCCGGCGAACAAGTCGCGCATCGACGACGCGTTCTATTTCGACATGCGGCAGGTCTGCGCGGCGTACTCCGGTGCGAGCAAGACCACCTGCGACGGCCTCGCCTGGACCTACTACCAGGCGGTCAAGCAGTTCGGCTCGCTGACCGTCACCCAGGAGCAGATCGAGGAGATCCGCCGGGCCGGCGAGCGGGCCGCGCTGAACGGCCAGGCCTGATCCTCGTGGTCGGTTGACCCCGATGCGGGCCTCTCCAGAATAGTATTCTGGTGTGACGGTCCATGAGGCCCGCATCGGGCGTTACTACGAGGACTTCGTGGTCGGCGACGTCTACCAGCATCCGCTCGGCCGGACGATCAGCGAGGCCGACAACACCTGGTTCACGTTGCTGACGATGAACACCAACCAGAACCACTTCAACGCGCACTTCGCCGAGAGAGCCCCGGTCGGGAAGATCATCGTCAACTCGGGGCTCTCCGTGGCGATCGTGCTCGGGCTGTCGGTCATCGACGTCAGCCAGACGGCCATGATGAACCTCGGCTGGGACGAGATCCGGCTGACCCATCCGGTCTTCGTGGGCGACACGCTCTACGCCGAGTCGATCGTGCTCGGCAAACGGGAGTCGAAGTCCCGGCCGTACGCGGGCATCGTCACCTGCCGTACGCGCGGCCTGAACCAGGACGGGGACGAGGTGATGTCCTGGCGGCGCACGGTGATGGTCTACAAGCGCGACGCACCCCACGACAAGGGATACTTCCCGCGCGCGAAGACCGGCCCGATGGAGGCGTGATGGACTTCGAGCTGAACGAGGAACAGCGCCTCTTCCGGCAGACGCTGCGCGAGTTCGTGGACAAGGAGATCGTCCCCGTCGCGCCGGAGTGGGAGCGCACCGGGCGCTACCCGGCGGAGATCGTCCGAAGGTTCGCGCAGCTCGGCCTGTTCGGCATGACAATCCCGGAGGAGTACGGCGGGCTCGACCTCGACCGGGTGTCCTTCGCCCTCGTCTTCGAGGAGATCGCCCGGGGCTGGATGGGCGTGGCGGGGATTCTCGGCTCCCACTCCCTGTCCACCTGGATGATCGCCAAGTACGGCACGGAGGAACAGCGCCGTCACTACCTGCCCGGCCTGGCCACCGGAGCCCGCCGCACCGGGATCGCGCTGACCGAGCCGGGCGCCGGCACCGACCTGCAGGGCATCGCCACCCGGGCGGTCCGCGACGGCGACCACTATGTCGTCACCGGGACCAAGACGTGGATCACCAACGCGCGGCACGCCGACCCGCTGCCCGTCCTGGTCAAGACCTCCGTCGAGACGCCCGCCCACCGGGGGATGTCGGTGCTGCTCGTGGACGCCGGCAGCGAGGGCCTGACCGTCAGCCGCGACCTGCCCAAGCTGGGCTACAAGGGCACCGAGACGTGCGAGGTCGTCCTCGACGGCGTGCGCGTGCCGGCGTCCCGGCTGCTGGGCGGGGCCGAGGGACGCGGCATGCAGCAGGTGCTGTCGGCGCTCGAACTCGGCCGCCTCAACATCGCCGCCCGGGCCGTCGGCGTCGCCCAGTGCGCCTACGACGCGGCCCTGGGCTACGCCCGGGAACGGCGCGCGTTCGGGCAGCCCATCGCGGGCTTCCAGGCGATCCGGCTCAAGCTGGCCGACATGGCGACCGAGATCCAGGCGGCCCGCCTCATGACGTACTGGGCGGCGGTGCGGTCGCAGGCGGGGCCGGTGCGCAGCGAGGCCGCGATGGCGAAGTATTTCGCCTCGGAGGTGGCCCTGCGGGCGACGATGGAGGCGATGCGGATCCACGGCGGGTACGGCTACTCGCAGGAGTTCGTGGTCGAGCGCCTCTACCGGGACGCGCCGCTCATGGCGATCGGCGAGGGCACCAACGACGTGCAGCGGCTGATCATCGCCAAGGCCCTCGTCGAGGGCGACGCCACGCTCGGCTGGTGACCGTGGACGGCTGCGTGTTCTGCGAGGTCGCGGCGGGGGAGCGGCCCGCCCACATGGTGCTGCTCGACGAGGTCGCGGCGGCCTTCCTCGACGTCCGGCCGGTGTTCAAGGGGCACGCGCTCGTCGTCCCGCGCGGCCATGTGGAGACCCTCGCGGACCTTCCCGTGCCGGAGATCGCGCCGTTCTTCGCCCGGGTTCAGGCCGTCGCGCGGGCGGTCGAGGCGGGCACCGGCGCGGCCGGCACGTTCGTCGCGATGAACAACCGGATCAGTCAGAGCGTGCCGCACCTGCACGTCCACGTCGTGCCGCGCAACCGCAAGGACGGGCTGCGCGGCTTCTTCTGGCCCAGGGTGAAGTACGACGGGGACGCCGAGATGGCGGACTACGCGGCCCGCATCCGCGCCGCGCTGGACGAGCCGCCCGCCGGGCCCCGATGACACCGCACCCCGGCACGCCTCGTTCGCGAGCCGACCGGCCCGCGAGCTTCGGCGGGGCCGTTCCCCGCACCACCCGCAACCTATGAATCTACGTTGTAAAGGACGAGGGCATGGAATTCCTGCGCACCCCCGATGAGCGCTTCGCCGACCTGCCGGACTTCCCGTACGAACCGCGCTACGCCGAGGTGACCGGCGGCGCCCGGATGGCGTACGTCGAGGCGGGACCGGTGGACGGGCCGCCGGTGCTGCTGCTGCACGGGGAGCCGAGCTGGTCGTTCCTCTACCGGCACGTGATGGCCGTGCTCGCCGACGCCGGCTGCCGGGCCGTCGCTCCCGACCTCATCGGCTTCGGCCGGTCGGACAAGCCGTCCCGCCCGGAGGACCACACGTACGCCCGGCACGTGGAGTGGGTGCGGTCGCTCGCCTTCGACGCGCTCGACCTGCGCGGGGTGACGCTGGTCGGCCAGGACTGGGGCGGCCTGATCGGGCTGCGGCTCGTCGCCGAGCACCCGGACCGCTTCGCCCGGGTCGTCGCCGCCAACACCGGCCTGCCGACCGGCGACATCCCGATGCCGGAGGTGTGGCACCGCTTCCGGGAGGCCGTCGAGAAGGCGCCCGTGCTCGACATCGCCCGGTTCGTCCAGTCGGGCTGCGTCACGCCACTGCCCGAGCCCGTGCTGCGGGCCTACGACGCGCCGTTCCCCTCCGAGGAGTTCAAGGCGGGGCCGCGGGCCATGCCGGGCCTGGTGCCGATCACTCCGGACGACCCGGCCGCTCCCGCCAACCGGGCCGCCTGGCAGACGCTCGTCACCCTCGACCTGCCGTTCCTCGTCGCGTTCTCCGACAGCGACCCCATCACCGGCGGGATGGCGCCGATCCTCAAGAGGCGCATGCGCGGCGCGGCCGGGCTCGACCACCCCGTCATCGCGAACGCCGGTCACTTCCTGCAGGAGGACGCGGGCCGCGAGCTGGGCGAGGCCATCGCGGCCTTCCTCAAAGCCGGTCACTGAGCCGGCCGCCGCGCCGATCGCCCGAGCGGGCGCGATCCGGCGCGCGATCACGACCGTTCGCCGCCGCGCCGGCGGACGGGCGGCGCACGCGAGGTAGGCTGCGGCGGCGTGGAACCGGTCGTGACCGTGCTCGTCGTCGCCGTGCTCGTCGCGGTGCCGGCCGTCGTGCTGTGGCGGGTGCTGCGCGGGCGGCGCGACCTCGGCAGCAGCCCCGCCGAGCGGGCGACCTTCGAGACGCTGCACACCGCCTCGCTGGCCGCGCCGCCGCTGCGCGCCGGGCTGACCCAGGCGGGGGCGCTCAAGGCGTCGCGGCACCTGCGCGAGCTGCTCGGCTCCCCGGCCATCGCCATCACCAACGGCGAGGAACTGCTCGTCTACGACGGCGTGGGCGACCACCACGCGGCCGAGGCGTTCGAGCACGCCGCGGAGACGCTGAAGGACGGCCGGACCCAGGTGCTCGCGCTCGACTGCGCCCGGCCCGAGTGCCCGATCAGGCACGCCGTCGTCGTCCCGCTCACCACCGACGACCGGGTCGTCGGCTCGCTCGCGGCGTACGGCGACCACGCCTCGGCCGGGCTGGTGCGGGCGGCGCAGGAGGTCGCGCGGTGGGTCGACTCCCAGCTGGAGCTGGCCGAGCTCGACCGGTCGCGGACGATGCTGATGGAGGCCGAGGTCAGGGCGCTGCGGGCGCAGATCTCGCCGCATTTCATCTACAACTCGCTGACCACCATCGCGTCGTTCGTCCGCACCGACCCCGAGCGGGCCAGGGAACTGCTGCTGGAGTTCGCCGACTTCACCCGTTACTCCTTCCGGCGGCACGGCGACTTCACCACCCTGGCGGAGGAACTGCGCTCGATCGACCGCTATCTCACGCTCGAACGGGCCAGGTTCGGCGACCAGCTCCAGGTCACGTTGCGCATCGCGCCCGAGGTGCTGCCGGTGGCCGTGCCGTTCCTGTGCCTGCAGCCGCTGGTGGAGAACGCCGTACGGCACGGCCTGGAGGCCAAGCCGGGCGTGGGCCGCATCACGATCGTCGCCGAGGACGCGGGCGCGGAGTGCGTGATCACCGTGGAGGACGACGGCGTCGGCATGAACCCCGACAGGCTGCGCCGGGTGCTCGCCGGGGAGGACCGCTCGGGCGCGGGCGGCATCGGCGTGGCCAACGTGGACGAGCGGCTGCGCCAGGTGTACGGCGACGAGTACGGCCTCGTGGTGGAGACCGGGGAGGGCGCCGGCACCAAGGTCGCCGTACGGGTCCCCAAATATCACCCCGGCGTCCAGACCTGACCCGAGGATCGTCCCCCTCGCGCCCTGACCACTCGAATAGCCGTACGTATCCATCTGATTACTTTTAGTGTTTGCACTGGTCGGGCCGCCCATTTCCCGGAGGTTCTAAGTGATGAGCTGTCGACGTCCCCGGACCGCTGCCCGGCTACCGCAGTCCCGATCTCGTCACCGTGCCGGGCAAGGTGGCCGAGGGCGGCTACGACCTGCTGCAGGGGCACGACATCCTGATCGTCACGGAGATCACGGGTAAGGACGCGATCACCCGCGACATGCTGACCAAGCGGCAGGTGTACGCGAGCATCGGCATCCCGTTCTACTGGGTGGTCCGCCTCGATCAGCCGGAGCCGCGCCTCATCGTCTTCGAGCTCGTCGCGGGGGAGTATCGCGAGCGTCACATGGTGCGGATGGGGGAATCCGTGACGATTGAGGAGCCGTTCCGGGTGACGCTCGATCCCGGGGCGCTGCTGCGCCGCCGCCCGGGCTGACCCCGGGGCCGCCCGATCCCAGCCGCGATCCCACCGCGATCCCAGCCGTGATGCGGTCGTGATGGGGAAGCGTTGACTTCCAGACGTTTCGGTCATCACTCTCTAGGGGATCGGTCGGTGAAAGGGGTGATCGTGAGCGGTCTGCGGGTTCTGGCGGTGGACGACGAGCAGCCCGCGCTGGAGGACGTCGCCTACCTGTTACGCGCGGACCCCCGCATCGGTGACGTGCTCACCGCCCGTGACGGAGCCGCGGCGCTCCGGCTGCTCGACCGCGCCATCGCGGACGGCAAACCGGTGGACGCGGTCTTCCTCGACATCCGCATGCGCGGCTTGGACGGCGTGGTGCTGGGCCGGCTGCTGACGCAGTTCACCCGTCCACCGAAGATCGTCTTCGTGACGGCGTACGAGGACCACGCCGTGGACGCCTTCGAGCTGAAGGCCGAAGACTACCTGCTCAAGCCCGTACGGCCCGAGCGGCTGGCCGAGGCGATCCGCCGGGTGTGCGGCAGCCGCGGCGAGGCCAACGAAGGGCCGCAGGCGGACACGATCCCGGTCGAGCTGGGCGGCGTCACCAGGTTCGTCGCCAGCACCGAGGTGCGCTACGTCGAAGCGCAGGGCGACTACGCGCGGCTGCACACGGCGACCGGCAGCCACCTGGTCCGCATCCCGCTGGCCACCCTCGAGGAACGCTGGGCGTCGGCCGGGTTCCTGCGGGTGCACCGCAGTCACCTCGTCGCGGTCAAGCACATCGACGAGCTGCACATCGACTCGGGCAAGTGCGTGGTGCGGGTGGGGGACACCGAGATCCCGGTGAGCCGCCGCCACACCCGGGAACTGCGCGACCTGCTCGTCCGCCGGGCGCGCAAGGGCCAGACCCGATGACGGCGCCGATGCCCGCCACGGCGGCGACCATGCCGGGGGGTGCGTCGTGACCGGCAGGCCGAAGCGGGTGACGGTGACCAGCCCGCGTACGGCGGCGGCCCGCAGGCCGCGCCACCCGCTCACCCGGGAGATCGACGAGCAGACCCGCCTGGGCGAGGTCTACATGCGTTCCCTGGTGCGGACCCAGTTCCGCCTGGCGTTGTTCGTGTGCAGCGTGCTGGCCTGCGTCGTGGGCGGCCTGCCGCTGCTGTTCCTGCTGGCCCCGGAGCTTCGCGAGGCCGAGGTGCTCGGGCTGCCGCTGCCGTGGGTCGTGCTCGCGGGGCTGATCTACCCGGCCCTCGTCGGGGGCGCCTGGCTCTATGTACGGCAGGCCGAGCGGAACGAGCGCGACTTCGCCGACCTCGTGGAGGCGCCGATGAAGACCGAGCCGTGACGAGGACCGGGGCGGATGAGCGGAATGCATGGTGTCCGGGCCGGTGACCGCGGCGTGCCGATGAGGGCGATGGGCCGATGAGCCAGATCGCCGCGGTCGTCCTCGTGATGCTGGCGACCGTCCTCATCGGCGCGTTCGGCATCCGGGTGTCGCGCACCACGTCCGACTTCTACGTCGCCTCCCGCACGGTCTCACCCCTGTGGAACGCCTCGGCCATCGGCGGGGAGTATCTGTCGGCCGCGTCGTTCCTCGGCGTCGCGGGGCTGATCCTCACCTTCGGCGCGGACATGCTGTGGCTGCCGGTCGGCTGGACCGGCGGCTATCTCGTGCTGCTCGTGCTGGTGTCGGCGCCGCTGCGGCGGTCGGGGGCCTACACCCTGCCCGACTTCGCCGAGGCGCGGCTGGAGTCGATGACGGTGCGGCGGCTGTCGAGCGTGCTCGTCGTGCTGATCGGCTGGCTTTACCTCATGCCGCAGTTCCAAAGCGCCGGGCTGGTCTTCCGTACGATCACCGGGGCGCCGCCGTGGGTGGGCAGCCTGCTGGTGGCGGGGGTGGTCGCGGTCAACGTGCTGTCGGGCGGCATGCGGTCGATCACGTTCGTCCAGGCGTTCCAGTACTGGCTGAAGCTGACCGCCCTGGGGGTGCCGCTGGCGTTCATGCTGGTGGCGTGGTGGTCCGACGGGAGGCCGGGGCTCGTCCCCGGGGACGAGTGGGCGCTGCCGCTGCACGGCCAGGACCATCCGGTCTACGAGACGTACTCGCTGATCGTGGCGACGTTCCTCGGGACGATGGGGCTGCCGCACGTGCTCGTCCGCTTCTACACCAACCCCGACGGGCGGGCCGCCCGCCGCACCACGCTCCTGGTGCTGACGCTGCTCGGCGCCTTCTACCTGATGCCCGCCGTGTACGGCTACCTCGGCCACGTCTATGGCATGGCGGAAAGCGACACCGTGGTCATCGCGCTGCCGGGGCGGCTGGTCGGCGGGCCGGTGGGCGAGTTCCTGACCGCGCTGGTGACGGCGGGGGCGTTCGCGGCGTTCCTGTCGACCTCGTCCGGGCTGACGGTGTCGGTCGCCGGGGTGATCGCGCAGGACATGCTGCGCGGCGGGGTGCGCGCGTTCCGTGTCGCGACCGTGCTCGCCGTGCTCGTGCCGCTCGCGCTGGCCGGCGTGGCCAGGTCGCTGCCGGTGGCGACCGTGGTGGGGCTGGCGTTCGCCGTGGCCGCCTCGTCGTTCTGCCCGCTGCTCGTGCTCGGCATCTGGTGGCGCAGGCTGACGACGGTGGGCGCGATGGCGGGGCTGCTGACCGGGGGAGGGCTGGCCTGCGCCGCGGTCGTGGTCACGATCATCGGCGGCCCGCACGACGGGTGGGCGGGGTCGCTGCTGGCCCAGCCGGCGGCGTGGACGGTCCCGGTGGCGTTCGCGGTCATGGTGGTGGTCTCACTGCTGACCCCGTCGCGGATGCCGCGGGGCGTGGCTCGTACGATGGTCCGGTTGCACACACCGGAGACGCTGAACGTCGACCGCGGCGACTGGCACCCGCGGGTCATGTAGCCGCGCTTTCCGCCGCCCGAGTCCGACCTGTCCGGTGTTTCATGTAACGCGGCTGTTTGACCGTTCGGCGCGTACAACCGACCATTCGTCGCGCGGACGCGCCATGTGAACGAGCGGGCGGTGCGGCTGGGCGACGCGGCGGGCACCGGGTCTCGTCGGCGGACGCGCCTCACTCCTACGTTGAAGTGATTCAGATCACTTGCCGAAGGAGATCTTGTGACCGTCCAGCACGATCCATCGGTCTACGAGCGTATACAAGCGGGTGAGCAGTTCCAGGAGCTGCGCCGCCGCTACCGGTCCTGGGCCTTCCCCATGACCATCGCCTTCCTGGTGTGGTACCTGCTCTACGTGGTGCTGTCCGGATTCGCCCGGGACTTCATGGGCACCAAGCTGTTCGGGAACATCAACGTCGCCCTCGTCTTCGGTGTGCTGCAGTTCGTGTCGACGTTCCTGATCGCCTGGGCGTACTCGCGGCACGCCGAGGCCAAGCTCGACCCGATCGCCGACGACCTGCGCGGCGCGGCCGAGACCCGCGACGAGGTCGGGGAGGGCGCGAAGTGAGCCACCAGGCACTGTCCACGATCCTCTTCCTGGTCTTCGTCGCCCTCACGCTCGGGATCACCTTCTGGGCCAGCCGCAACACCAAGAGCGCGGCCGACTTCTACGCCGGCGGCCGTTCGTTCAGCGGCCTGCAGAACGGCCTGGCGATCGGCGGCGACTACATGTCGGCCGCGTCGTTCCTCGGCATCGCCGGCATCATCGCGCTGTCGGGCTACGACGGCTTCCTCTACTCGATCGGCTTCCTCGTCGCCTGGCTGGTCGCGCTGCTGCTCGTCGCCGAGCTGATGCGCAACTCCGGCAAGTACACGATGGCCGACGTGCTCGCGTTCCGGATGTCGCCGCGCCCGGTCCGTACGGCGGCCGGCGTGTCCACGATCGTCGTCAGCATCTTCTACCTGCTCGCGCAGATGGTCGGCGCGGGCGCGCTCGTCGGCCTGCTGCTCGGCATCCACTCCGAGGCCGGCAAGATCTGGACGATCATCGCGGTCGGCCTGCTGATGATCATCTACGTGGTCTTCGGCGGGATGAAGGGCACCACCTGGGTGCAGATCGTCAAGGCCGTCCTGCTGATGACCGGCGCCGCGCTGGTCACCCTGCTCGTCCTCGGCAAGTTCGGCTTCAACCTGTCCGGGCTGCTCGGCGACGCCGCCGCCCAGAGCGGCAAGGGCGACGCGTTCCTCAACGCGGGCCTCAAGTACGGCACCGAGGCCCAGGGCATCTGGGGCAAGATCGACCTGATCAGCCTCGGCCTGGCCCTGGTGCTCGGCACCGCCGGCCTGCCGCACGTCCTCATCCGCTTCTACACGGTGCCGACCGCCAGGGACGCCCGCAAGTCGGTCCTGTGGGGCATCGGCATCATCGGCACGTTCTACCTGCTGACGCTGGTGCTCGGCTTCGGCGCCGCCGCCCTGGTGGGCTCGAAGACCATCGCCGAGGCCGACAAGGCCGGCAACACCGCGGCCCCGCTGCTCGCGCAGAAGGTGGGCCAGGACATCTTCGGCGAGGTCGGCGGCACGGTCCTGCTGGCGATCATCGCGGCGGTCGCGTTCGCCACGATCCTCGCGGTCGTCGCGGGCCTCACGCTCGCGTCCTCCTCCAGCTTCGCCCACGACCTGTACGCGCACGTGTTCAAGCGGGGCGGCGCCACCGAGCGCCAGGAGGTCGTGGTCGCCCGGATCGCCGCGTTCGTGATCGGCGCGGTCGCGATCGCGCTGAGCATCTTCGCCCAGTCGCTCAACGTGGCCTTCCTCGTCTCGCTGGCCTTCGCGGTCGCCGCGTCGGGCAACCTGCCGGCGATCCTCTACAGCCTGTTCTGGAAGCGGTTCAACACGGCGGGCGCGGTCGCGGCCATCTACGGCGGCCTGGTCTCCGCCGTGGTGCTGGTGATCTTCTCGCCGGTCGTCTCCGGCGCGCCGACGGCGATGTTCCCCGACGCCGACTTCCACCTGATCCCGCTGTCGAACCCGGGCATCTTCTCGATCCCGATCGGCTTCCTGTGCGGCTACCTCGGCACGGTGCTCAGCAAGGAGTACAACGCGTCGAAGTACGCCGAGATCGAGGTCCGCTCGCTCACCGGCCTCGGAGCCGAGAAGGCCACCAGCCACTGACGCCGGCCCCGGGCCGTACGTCACGGACCTGCCGGCGGCGGCGCCACCCGCCGCCGGGAGGGCGGCACCCTCAGGCCCGGCCGCTCGCCGTGCCACCCGCCGCGGCGAGCGCGGGCCCGCACCCCATACGCCCGGTCGCCGGCGCCCCGCCCGCGGCCGGGCGTATGCCTCCCCTGTCCCTCGCGACATGGTGTTGGGGCGCCCACTCTGGTTATGGTTCGGTCCGTGGAAAACCCTCTCCAGACCGCAAAGGCATGGTCACGCTCGCGGAGAAGGAAGCAGCAGCCCGAAGGCGACGCCCGCACGCGCATCCTCGACGCCGCCGAGGAGCTGTTCGCGGGCGGCGGCTATGAGGCGACGCCGACCGCGCGTATCGCCGAGGTCGCCGGCGTGCCCAAGGGTCTGGTCTTCCACTACTTCCCCCGCAAGATCGACGTGCTGGTGGCGCTGGTCGACGAGCGCACGGTGGTGATCGAGGAGGAGGTCGAGGCGGTCCCCGGCGACGCGGCCGGCGCGCTGTCCCGGCTCGCCCGCAGGCTGCCGCTGCGCGCGTCGCCCGCGATGCGGCGCATCCTGTTCCGCGAGGCCGACACCCACCTGTCCGTACGGGAGCGCCTGGGCCGTCTCAACGCCGAGATCATCCGCCGGGCCAGGTTCGCCCTGGAGCTGGCCCTGCCGGGCGGGCGCGGCGACGCGGCCAGGCTGGAGGCCGCCGCCGCGACCTTCGCCGCGGTCCTGCTGTACCAGGAGAGCATCTGCCTGCTCACCGGCCACCACATCGACCCCGACGCGGTCGCCGAGCTGATCGCGGGCGCCCTGCACTGACGACCCGCCGCGACGCCGCCGGTCAGGCGGGCACCGTCTCCTCCCGCTCCTCCCCGGCCCGTACGGGGGCCGCGTCGTCGTGGCGGGCGACATCGTGCGGGGAGCCGTCGAGCAGGGCCAGCAGCTCGTCCATCGCCTCGCGCAGGTGGCCGGCCACGCTCCACACGTCCGGCAGCCGGGTGGGGCAGGAGACGACGCCGAAGTCGAGCCTGCCGTCGTAGGACGCGCAGGTGATGCTGATCCCCCCGGTGGCGTCGGTGACCACCGACAGCGGGTGATAGGCGAGCATCCGGGCGCCGCACAGGTACAGCGGCGTGCGGGGACCGGGCACGTTCGACACGATGAGGTTCACCCCGGCCCCCGCGACCCCCGCGAGGCGGAACACCACCGGCGTGGCCAGCGCCGCGAAGGCGTTCGGCACCATCGCGCACACGTCGTCCAGCCAGCTTCGGTGCGACACGGCGAAGCGCCGCTTGGCGCCGGCCAGCGCCGCGCGCACGGCCGTCAGCCGCTCCTCGGGGGAGGCGACGTCCGTGGCCAGCGGCGTGATCATCGCCGAGATGCGGTTGCCCACGCGCCCGTGCGCCGCGTCCCGGGACGGCCCGCCGGAGCGGGGGCGCAGCGCCACCGGCACGGCGGCCACCAGCGGCCGGTCGGGCAGCGCGTCGTGGGCGATCAGCCAGCGGCGCAGCGCCGAGGCGCACAGCGTCATCACCACGTCGTTCGGGCCCATGCCGAAGGCCCTGGCCACCCTCCTGACCTCCGTGAGCGGCACCGAGCCGAAGGCGACCCTCCGCTCGCCGGAGATCGGGCCGTTGAACGGCGTGCGCGGCGCGACCAGCGGCGGCGTCTCGGGCAGCGGACGCGGGTCTCCCGCGATCGCGCGGGCGGCCTGGGCCACGAGCCGGGCGTCGGGCAACGCCGCCACCACCGGGATCACGTCCAGGTCCGCGGCCGCGCGGGCGAGCGAGCACAGCGTCTCCACCGGCTGGACGATCGACCGGGTCACCGCCCCGGCGAGCATCGTGAGCAGGTTGGGCGCCTGCCGCGGGGCCGGCGGCGGGGGCGCCTCCACCCGGCGCGGCCGGGGCGACGGGTCGAGCAGCGCGGTGAGGATCTCCGAGCCCGACACGCCGTCGATCGCGCAGTGGTGCACCTTCACATACAGGGCGCAGCGGCCGTCCGCCAGGCCGTGGATGAGGTGCGCCTCCCACAGCGGCCGCCCGCGGTCGAGCCGCCGGGCGTGGACGTCCGCCACGTACGCCGCCAGCTCCCGCTCCCCGCCGGGCGCCGGAAGGGTCGCCTCGTGCACGTGCGCGTCGAGGTCCACGTCCGGGTCGTCGAGCCAGTACGGCCGGTCGAGCCCGAAGGGCACGTCGGCCAGCCGCATCCGCAGCGGCGGCGTGAGGTGCATCCGCTCGCGCAGCACGGCGAGCAGCGCCTGCCTGGTCAGGGCGCCGGAGGGCGAGGTCGACGGGTCCAGGACGGCCACGCCGGCCACGTGGGCCGCCGTGGTCGCCGACTCCACGCTCAGGAACTGCGCGTCGAGGGCCGTCAACTGACGCATCTCTCATCCTCCCGCTCACGCCGCCCGATCCGCCGGTCCACGACGGGATCCCCACCCGGGCCGCCCCCGGGGCCGTCCGCCGGCGTCCGGGGACTCGCCGACACCGGAGCCGGGGCTGGCGCAGGATGACCGCCCGCACGCGCACCGTGACCATCATCGCCGGGGCGTGTTTCCGCCGCGTGTCCGCCGCGTACCACCGGGGGATGTCCAGCCGAATCCCTGACCTGCGGGAGACGGTCGGGCGCGGGGGTCAGGCCGCCACGAGGGATCGGAGGCGGGGGAGGACGTATTCGCCGACGCGGTACGCCTCCTCCAGGTGGGGCCAGCCGGAGAGGATGAACTCCTCGACGCCCAGCGCCGCGTACTCGCGCAGCAGCGCGGCGACCTCGTCGTAGGAGCCGACGAGGGCGGTGCCCGCGCCTTCGCGCACCAGGCCCACGCCGGCCCACAGCCCGGGGTGAATCTCCAGGTCACGCGTGTCGCCGTGATGGAGATCGACCATGCGGCGCTGCCCCACCGAGTCGTACCGGGCGAAGCGCCGCTGCGCCTCGGCGATGCGGGCCGGGTCCATGCCCGCGAGCAGGCGCTCCGCCTCGGCCCAGGCCTCGGACGCGGTGTCGCGGGCGATGACGTGCACGCGCAGGCCGTAGCGCAGTTCGCGGCCCTCCGCCGCCGCCAGGCCGCGCAGCCGGTCGACGCGCGCGGCGATGGCCTGCGGTGGTTCGCCCCACATGAGCGCGACGTCGGCGCGGCGGGCGGCGACGCGTTCTGCGGCGGGGGACGCGCCGCCGAAGTAGACGTCGGGCACCGGGTCGATCGGCTCGGCGAGCCCGCCCGCCTCGATCCGGTAGTGCTCGCCGTGGTGGTCGAAGGGCGCGCCCGCCCAGGCCAGGCGCAGCACCCGGAGGAACTCGTCGGTTCTGGCGTAGCGGGCGTCGTGGTCGAGGAAGTCGCCGTACGCGCGCTGCTCGACCGGGTCGCCGCCGGTGACGACGTTCACCAGCAGCCGCCCGCCGGAGATCTGCTGGAACGCCTGCGCCTGCTGGGCCAGCAGGGTGGGCAGGGTGTAGCCGGTGCGGAACGCGACCAGCGTCTTGAGCCGCTCGGTGTGCTGGGTCAGCGCGGCGCACACGATCCACGGGTCGGGGCAGCCCGCGCCGACCGGGGTGAGCGCGGCCTCGAACCCGGCCTGCTCGGCGGCTCTGGCCACCTGGCTCAGGTAGGCGATGGTGGCGGGACGCGCGGCGGGCCGGAAGCTGTCGGTGGTGGTGATGGCGGAGCGGACGTCGTGCCCGTCGCCGGTCGTCGGCAGGAACCAGTGGAAACGCATCAGTTCACCTCGTCAGCGGACGCGGACCGGCGCACGGCCGCCGAGCACGCCTCGCCGACCGACGCGAAAAACCAGTTAAACCGGCTGATTCAGTAGGAAATGTAATCCTCTCCCGATCGCTCGCGCAAACCCGGTCCGCCCCCACCCGCGTGCCCGGGGCCGATCCCGCGCGGCGGGGCCGCCGCGCGGGCGCGCCTTCAGGCCGGGACGCCGTCCGCCACGGCCCGCCGCCGGCCCGGGAGGCGCAGTCCCAGACGGCCGCGGAGCGTGGGATGGGTGTACTCCCGCTGGAACAGCCCGCGCTCCTGCAGGATCGGCACCACGAGCCTGGCGAAGTTCTCCAGGTCGACGGCGGTGTCGGCCGGCATGACCGTGAAGCCGTCCGCCGTACCCGCCTCGAACCACGCCTGCAGGTCGTCGGCGACCTGCTCGGCCGAGCCCACGAGCAGCCGGTGCCCCGACCCGCCCGCGCTGCGCTGGACCAGCTCGCGGGGCGTGCGCGGGCCCTCGGCGAGCAGCGCCCGGGTGGAGGCGCCGAAGCCCGCGGAGAAGGCGTTGCCGGGAATGGCGGCGGGCAGGTCGCCGACGGCGATCGGGTCGTCGGGACCGAACGCGTCCTCCGGCAGGCCCAGGTTGCGCAGCAGCACCCTCGTCAGCCGCTCGACCGGCAACGTCGCGTGCAGCTCGCGCTCCCGGCGCCGGGCCTCCTCCTCGGTCGCCGCGACGAGCACCACCACGCCGAGGGAGATCTTCACGTCGTCGGGGTGGCGGCCGGCCGCGACCGCGCGGCGGCGGATGTCGTCGCGGAACGCGACGGCCTTGGCCCGGGTCTGCGCCACGGTGAACACGACGTCGGCGAAGCGGCCGGCCAGGGAGAGCCCGCCCTCGGAGCCGCCTGCCTGGACGACGACCGGACGGCCCTGCGGTCCCGCGCCGACCGGGAGGGGCCCGGCCACCGAGAAGAACTCGCCCACGTGGTCGAGCCGGTGGATGCGGGAGGGATCGGCGTACCGGCCGCTTGCCTTGTCGGCGACGATCGCGTCCGGCTCCCAGCCGTCCCACAGCCGGGTCACCACCTCGAGGAACTCGTGCGCCCGGCGGTAGCGGGTCTCCTTGTCGGGGTGCTCGGCCGGGCCGAAGTTCGCCGCCGCGGCCGGCGCGCCCGTGGTGACGACGTTGACGGCGGCGCGGCCCCCGGTCACATGGTCGAGCGTCTGGAACCGCCGGGCCAGGTTGTACGGAGAGTTGTACGTCGTCGAGCTGGTGACGATCACCCCGAGGTGCGTGGTGATCGCCGCCAGGTCGCCCAGGAGCACGAGCGGGTCGAGTCCGGTGCCGGGCGACTCCTCGATCTCGCCGCCCAGCGCGGGGGCGTCGCCGAGGAAGACCGCGTCGATCTTCGCCTCCTCTGCGATCCGCGCCAGCCGCCGGAAGTGGCCGATGTCCAGGTGGGCCAGCGGGTCGGCGTGCGGCAGCCGCCAGGCGTGCCGGAAGTGCCCGGGCGTCATCAGCGACAGGTTGAGATGGAAGCCGCTCATCGCGCGCCGCCCGAGGCCGTGACGGGCTGCCGTGCGGGATGCCAGCCGAGCAGGGGCGCCAGCTCCCGCGCGGTGGCGGTGAGCAGCCGGAGGTGCTCGCCGAACTCGGGCACGCCGGGGACGAAGTTCACCAGCAAATCGGTGATCTGGCGCAGCGCCGGGTCGGCGGCCAGCTCGGCGGCGAGCGTCTCCGGCGGGCCGAGCAGGGCGTGGTCGGCCTCCAGATACTCCTCGACGCCGAGATTCGCGACGTCCCGGCGGGCGGACAGCCAGCTCTGCCAGCGGCGGACGCCGGGCGTGACCAGCCGTACGGCCTCCGCCCGGTCGGGGTGGGGATAGACGGCCCGGGAGACCTGCACCCGGGGCGCGCGGCCGGGCTCGGGCCAGGCCGCCTCGTGGGCCGCGCGGTAGGCCGCGATCCACTCGGCCTGCCGCCGCTGAGCCTCGCGTACGGTGCCGCCGCGCCAGGCGGTGGCGCGGGAGAGCTGCAGCCCGTCACCGGCGCGTCCGGCGGCGGCCGCCGCGGCGTGCGCGAGCCCGGGGTCGCTGGTGGTGGCCTGCCACAGCCGCCGCCGCAGTCCGGTCGCGGGCGGGTGGAGCACCTCGCCGAAGCTGTTGAGCGCGGTCCCCTCCAGCACCTCGTGCAGCCGCGCCACGGAGGCGTCGAAGAGCCGGTGCCGGTCGGCCAGGTCCTTCCCGAACGCCTCCCAGGCTCCCGGGAACGGGCCCGAGCCCACCCCCAGTTCGAGACGGCCGTCGCTGAGCTCGTCGAGCGTCGCCGCGTCCTCCGCGGTCTTGAGGGGGTCCTCCAGCGGGAGCACGAGCACGCCGGTGCCCAACCGGATGCGGGTGGTGTGCTGGGCGATCGCGGCGAGCGCGACGAGGGGCGCGGAGATGTGCTCGTTGCCCTGGCGGAAGTGACGCTGGATGACCCAGCCCGAGTCGTAGCCCAGCTCCTCGGCGGCCACGAACAGGTCGATCGCCTCCCGGTAGGCCCGGCCGGGCGGCAGGTCGCCGTCGAGGTGCAGCAGGAAGCCCAGGCGGAAGGGCCGGCCGTCCTCGACGCCGGCCCCGATCGTCGTGGTGAGGTCGCTCATGTCAGAGTTTCAGCCCCGTTCCGTGCACACCGTGCTCGTCGATCAGAGCCAGCTCCTCCTCCGTCAGCGGCGGGAAGCCGAGCGCCTTGACGTTGTGGTCGAGCTGCGCCGTCGAGCTGGCCCCGATGAGCGCCGAGGTCACCTGCGGCTGCCGCAGCACCCACTGCAGCGCGAGCTGCGCGAGCGACTGACCTCGCTCCCGGGCGATGTCGTTGAGCGCGGCGGCCCGCCGCCGGTAGGTGTCGTCGATGACGTCGGGCGACAGGAACGCGCTGTTGCCCGCACGCGCGTCCGCGGGGATGCCGGTGAGGTATTTGTCGGTGAGCAGCCCCTGGGCCAGGGGCGAGTAGACGACGAGACCGAACCCGTCCTCGGCGGCCAGCTTGAGCAGGCCGTTGAGCTCGGGGCGGCGATCGAAGATCGAGTAGCGCGGCTGGTGGACCAGCAGCGGCACCCCCGCCCGGCGCAGCAGCTCGGCCGCTTCGTGGGCCCGCTCCGGGGGGTAGTTCGAGATGCCCACATATAGCGCCTTGCCCTGCTGCACGGCGCTGACGAGGGCGCCGACGGTCTCCTCCAGCGGCGTGGCCGGGTCGGGGCTGTGGCTGTAGAAGATGTCGACGTGGTCGGTTCCCAGGTCGCGCAGGCTGTGCTCCAGCGACGTGAGCAGCGACTTGCGCGAGCCGCCCTTCAGATAGGGACTGGGGCCGATCGGGTTGCCGGCCTTGGTCGAAAGGATCAGCTCGTCCCGGTACGGCGCGAGCTCCCGCCGCAGCAGCGTCCCGAAGAACTTCTGTGCGGCCCGGTGCGGCGGGCCGTACCTGTCGGCGTTGTCGAAGTGGGTGATGCCGAGGTCGAAGGCGTGCAGCACGATCTCGCGCTGGGTCTCGTACGGGCGGTCGACGCCGAAGTTCTGCCACAGGCCGAGGGAGATGGCCGGCAGGTCGAGGCCGGAGTTTCCGGCACGCCGGTATTCCACCTTCTCGTAGCGGTCCTCGGCCGCCGCGTAGGTCTTGTCGTAAGCGCCGTAGCTCAAGGTGATGCCCTTCCTCAGTGGTCGCCGGTGGTGCCGTGTGCGCGGGCGCGCCGGAGCGCGGCCGGCTGGAGAGACGGGGTGTCGCTGCCGGTGTCGCGTTCGACGAAGTGGGTGCCCGGGGCGACGATCTCGTCGATCCGGTCGAGGATGTCCTCGCTCAGCTCGACGGCGGCCGCCTTGAGGTAGGCGTCCAGGTGCTCGATCGTGCGCGGGCCGATGATCACGCTGCTCACCGCCGGGTGGTTGAGCGCGAACGCCAGGGCCAGGTCGACCAGCGTGAGGCCGCTGTCCTCGGCGAGCCGGGCCAGCGCGTCGGCGGCGGCGAGCTTGCGCTGGTTGCGTTCGAGGGTGACGTCGAACCGTCCGGGGATCAGGTCGGCGCGCGCCGACTCCGGCTGCTCGCCGCCGACGCGATATTTGCCCGAGAGCCAGCCCGCGGCCAGCGGGCCGTACGTCAGGACGCCGATGCCGTACTTGCGCGCGACGGGGAAGACCTCGCGCTCGGCGCTGCGGACGAGC
Source organism: Microbispora rosea subsp. aerata (assembly GCF_014647835.1). Lineage (GTDB taxonomy): Bacteria > Actinomycetota > Actinomycetes > Streptosporangiales > Streptosporangiaceae > Microbispora > Microbispora aerata. The sequence goes on along the minus strand of NZ_BMPY01000020.1, from coordinate 25,632 downwards.
AGGGAGTACGGTGACTGCTCGGTGTGCGGGGCGACGAGCCCGTGCCGGTCGGCCAGCCACTGCGCCTCGACGAGTTGATGGGCGGGGAAGACCGAGGTGCCGTAGTAGAGGATCTTGCCCTGGCGGACCAGGTCGTCGAGCGTCCGCAGCGTCTCCAGCAGGTCGGTACGCGGGTCGGGCCGGTGCGCCTGGTAGAGGTCGATGTGGTCGGTGCCGAGCCGGCGCAGGCTGTCTTCCACGGCGCGGACGATCCAGCGGCGCGAGTTGCCCGCGTGCCGGGGGTCGTCCCCGATCTGCCCGTGGAACTTGGTGGCGAGGAAGACCTCGTCGCGGCGGCCCTTGATCGCCTTGCCGACGATCTCCTCCGACACGCCCTGGGCGTAGACGTCGGCGGTGTCGACGGCCGTGACGCCGGCGTCGAGGGCGGCCCGGATGATCCTGACGCTCTCGCCCTCCTCCTGCCACCGGCCGAAGTTCATCGTGCCGAGCGTGAGCGGGCTGACCAGGACGCCGGTGCGTCCGAGCGTCCGGTTGGCCTTGTCGGTCATGGTGTCCTTTCGAGTGGTCAAAAGAGCCCGCTCGTCGGCGGTTCCTCTCCGGTCAGGTGGTAGGCGCCCGCCACGGCCGCCTTCCACTGGCGTGGGTTGTGGTTGGCGACCGTGCGGGCGTTGCGCCAGTGCCGGTCGAAGCCGAGGTCGCGGTTGGTGATCGAGCCGCCCGCGACGTCGAAGAGCAGCTCGGCGGCCCGCAGGGCGGACTCGATGGCGATCACCCCGGTCTGCGCCACGGTGACCGACGCCTCCGCGCCCGCCGCACGCGCCCGGGAACCGGTCAGGCCGCGCACCCCCTGCACGACCTCGGCCGCGAACAGCACCGCCGAGCGTGCCGCCTGGGCCCGGGCGGCGATCTCGCCGACGGTCTGGCGCACGTACGGGTCGTCGACGCTCCTGGCCGCCGTGCTGTGCTTGATCGGCCGGGCTCTCTCCCGGGCGAACCAGACCGCGTCGTCGAGCGCGGCTGCGGCGATGCCCGCCTCGACCGCCGCCAGGTAGAGCTGGGCGAACGCGCCCAGCCACGGGTTGTCGAGCAGGGTGTTGTCGCGCACCACGACCTCGTCCTCGTACGCCCGCACGTTCACCAGGCGGGTGGTGCCGCTCGCGGTCAGCCGCTGGCCGATCGCGTCGAAGTCGTCGAGCCGCTCCACGCCCTCGCGGTCCACCGGAACGGTGAAGCCCAGCACGGTCCCGGACTCGTCCTTGGCCAGGCCGGAGAACCACGAGGCGTAGAGGCCGCCGGTCGAGTAGTACTTCTCGCCGTTGATGACGTATCCGTCGCCGTCACGCCGGATGGTGGTGTTGACCGACCCGTTGGCGCCGCCGGTGCGCTCGTTGGAGGTGCCGGCGAACAGGTCGCCGTCGCGCAGCCGCCGCAGGGTCGCCTCCCGGTTGGGCAGGTCCGGCCGGCTCGCCACCTGGTTGGCGGTGAGGAAGCTGCTGCGCAGCGCCTGGGCCACGTTGGAGTCGGCGCGGGCGATGTCGATGACCAGGTCGGCCACGTCGCGCACCGACCCGCCCGCGCCGCCGTCCTCCTCGGCGACGCCGATCAGCGTGATCCGCTCGCGGGCGAGCGCCCGTACGTCGTCGAACGCGTACTGCCGGGTGAGCTCGCGCTCGCGCGCGCCCGCGCGCAGGCGCCGCAGGATCGGGGAGACGGCGGCGCGGATGCCGTCCACGGTGTAGCCGGTGGCGGCGTGATCCGTGGCGGCCCGGACCGGGGCGACCGGCCGGGGGGTCACGCCGCCACCGCCGCGGGCTCGGGCAGGCCCAGCGCGGCCCGCAGCGTGCCTGGGCGCGCGGAGGCGGGCGAGCCGGCGGTGTCCCTCAGCCGCGGCGTCAGCGCCCGGACCGCGGCGACCACCGCGTCGGCGCCGCCCGTGGGCACCAGCTCGAAGCCGTCCAGCCGGTGCTCGCCGGCCCAGTCGCGCAGATCGTCGGCGAGGACGGCCCCCGTCGCCGGGTCGCCGGGGTCGAGGTCGTCCCGGGCGATCTCGACCCGGCCGAGCAGCGCGACCTCCTCCCGGGAACGGCCGGCTCGCCGCAGCGCCTCCGTCAGCGCGGCGTCCGCACCCGCGGCCCGCTCCCGGTCCACCACGACGACGTCCGCGGACCACGCGACCGCCGTCACGTCCAGGACGTCCAGGTCGCCGAGGTCGGCGACGACGACGGGGCGTCCCTGCGCCGACGAGGGCCCGTCCAGCGGACCCGCGACGCGGTAGAAGGCCCCCTCGTGGTCGATGGGCCTGACGAGGGAGTCGTCGACCACGACGCCCGCCTCCTGGTCGCCGATCAGCGCCGCGCGCGGGAACGACTCCCACAGCCGGGTCAGCACGTGGGCGTACTCGCTCCACCGCGCGGCGGGGTCGGCGGCGCGGGGGTCGGGGGCCGCGGCCCGGCTCACCTCGTCGCCCCCGCCCGCGCGCAGCGCGACACCGGCCAGGCCGCCGGTCGCCCGGTCGAGGGAGAGCACGCGGCGTGCGGCGTTGTACGGCGGGTTGTGGGTCGTCGGCACCTCGGCGATGTAGCCGAGGCCGTCGTGGAGGCCGGCGAGGTAGGCCCCCACCACGGTCGGGTCGAGGACGTGGCCCGCGGCCACGCCGTCGAGCAGCCGTATCGCCGTGATCCCGGCCTCGCGGGCCGCCGCCGCGACGGCGACCGCGCCGGCGAGCGGCACCGGCACCGGCCCCCGCGCCGGACCTGCGGAGGGCCGGGCGGCCGCTTCTCCGACCGCGAGGGCGAGCTGGATGACGTGACTCATGAGAAGACCGCTTTCTGTCGCGGGACGGGACGTCGTGGGCTGTTCACAGGGCCGGCTCCAGCGGGCGGAGCTCGTACGGCCCGGCGGCGGGGAGACCGAGCCCGAGGTGGTCGCGGAGGGTCGTCCCCTCGTAGTCGGTGCGGAACAGGCCGCGCCGCCGCAGCTCGGGCACCACATGGTCGGCGAAATCGTCGAAGCCCGACGGAAGCACGTCGGGCATCACGTTGAAGCCGTCCGCCGCGCCCGTGCGGAACCACAGCTCGATGTCGTCGGCGATCTGCTCCGGAGTCCCCACGACGATCCGGTGACCGCCGCCGCCGGAGAGCTTCTTCAGCAGCCCGCCGAGCGTCGGCCGCTCCGTTTCGATGATCGTCTTGACCACTCGGTAGAAGGTCTGCGATCCACCGGCCTCGTCGGGATCGACGAGCAGCTCGGGCGGGATCGGCTCGTCGTCGGACAGACCATCCAGGCAGATGCCGAGCTGGCCGGCGAGCCGGTTGCGTGCGTACTCGCGGGGGAGGATCTCGTCCAGCAGCTCGCGCCGGGCCCTCGCCTCGGCCTCGGTGCCGCCCACGACGGTCGAAAGGCCGGGCAGGACCACGACGTCCTCGGGCCGCCGTCCGAACGCGACCGCGCCCCGGCGGATCTCGGCGCGGAACGCGCGGGCGTGCTCGATGTCCCGGTCGGCGGAGAAGATCACCTCGCCGACCCGCGCCGCGAGCCTGCGGCCGTCGCTGGAGCCGCCGGCCTGCACCACGACCGGCCGGCCCTGCGGGGAGACGAGCCCGGTCCGCGCCGCCCAGGCGGTCACGACCTGCTCGGTGAACTCGGCGGCGCGGCGGTAGCGCAGCGCGTGATCGGGCTCACGTGTGCGGCCGAAGTTGCGCGCCGCCACCGCTCCCGCGGTGGTCACCACGTTCCAGCCGAATCGGCCGCCGCTGACGTAGTCGAGGTCGCCGAGACGGCGCGCCAGCTCGACCGGGTCGTTGTAGGACGACGACAGCGTCCCGATCAGGCCGATCCGCTCGGTCCGCGCGGCGATCCGCGCCAGCACCGTCGTGGGCTCCAGATTGTTGGACGTACGGTGCCTGATCTGCGGGTCGAGCGACGGGCCGTCGGCGAGGAAGACGGCGTCGAGCTTCGCCTGCTCGGCCTTCTTCGCGATCGAGGTGTAGTGCTCGATCGTGTAGCTCGCGGTGCCGTCGGTGCCGGGGAACCGCCATGAGCCCCCGAAGACGCCCGCGTTGAGGATGTTGACGTTGAGGTGCAGTCGGCGTGACACGGCGATCTCCTTAGCGTGCGCCGGCGACGGCGAGCCCGGCCCCCGGGATCGCCTCCAGCAGTCGCCGGGTGTAGTCGTGCCGCGGTGAGCGGAACACGTGCTCGACCGGGCCGGTCTCGACCACGACGCCGTCCTTCATCACCGACACGTCGTCGGCGATCAGGCGTACGACGCCGAGGTCGTGGGTCACGAACACGTAGCTGAGGCCGTACTCGGCCTGCAGGTCGACCAGCAGCCGCAGGATCTGGGCCTGGACCGACACGTCCAGCGCGCTCACCGCCTCGTCGAGCACCAGGATCTTGGGGTTGAGCGCCAGCGCCCGCGCGATCGCGACCCGCTGCCGCTGCCCTCCGGAGAGCTGGCCCGGCAGCCGGTGCAGGTGGCGCTCGTCCAGCGCCACCGCCTTCAGCAGCTCGGTCACCCGGGCCGTACGCTCCCGCCTGCCCCGCGCCAGGCCGAAGGCGCGCAGCGGCTCGGCGACGATCTCGGCCACCGTGAAGCGCGGGTCGAGGGAGGTGAAGGGGTTCTGGAACACGAACTGCAGATCCCGGCGGATCTCCCGCAGCCGCCCGCGGGACAGGCCGGTCAGCTCCCGGTCGCCCAGGTGCACGGTGCCGTGGTCGGGGGAGGTGAAACCGGCCAGGATGCTCGCCAGCGTCGACTTGCCCGCGCCCGACTCGCCGACGATCGCGTGCGTGGTGCCCTCGCGCACGACCAGGTCGACGCCGTCCAGGGCGCGCAGCTCACGCCGCGGGCCCCGGCCGCGCAGGCGGTAGGTCTTGGTGAGACCGCGCGCCCGCAGCACCTCACGGCCGGGGAGCGGGCGCCGGCCCGACGCCGGCTCCAGCCGCCCGGCGTGCCGGGCGGGCGCCGCGTCGAGCAGCCGCCGGGTGTAGTCGTCGGCCGCGTTCTCCAGCACCCGGCGGACCGGGCCCTCCTCCACGATCTCGCCGTCGCGCATCACCAGGATCCGGTCGGAGCGGTCGAGCGCCACGCCGAGGTCGTGGGTGACCAGGAGGACGCCGATGCCGAGTTCCTCGCGCAGCCGCACGAGGTGATCGAGGATGACCTTCTGGACGGTGACGTCGAGCGCGCTGGTGGGCTCGTCGGCCACGATGATCTTGGGCTTGCCCGCCAGCGCGATCGCGATGAGCGCCCGCTGCTTCATGCCGCCGCTGAGCTCGTGCGGGTATTGGTGGAACACCCGCTCGGCGTCCGTGAGGCCGGCCGTGCGCATGCTGTCCAGCGCGGCCTGCCGGTGCCGCGCGGCGTCGCGTGCATCGGGCTCGTTGAAGCGGACCGCCTCGATCACCTGCTGCCCGATCTTCTTGACCGGGTTCAGTGACGTGTTGGGGTCCTGGGGGATGAAGCCCACGTAGTTGCCCCGCACCAACGCCATGCGCCGGTCGTTCCAGCCGGTGACGTCGACGCCGGAGTAGGCGATCGAGCCGGCTCGGATCCGCGCGGACTCCGGCAGCAGGCCGAGCGCGCCCTGGACCAGGGTGGTCTTGCCCGAGCCGGACTCCCCGACGAGCGAGACGAACTCGCCCGGCCCGACATGCAGGGTGGCGCCGCGTACGGCGGGCGTCCACCTGCGGCGTCCGGTCCGGTAGTCGATCACGAGACCGGTGATCCGCAGCAGCGGGTCCTGCCTGTCCGCGTGTGGGTCGGTCATCGGCGGTGGTCCTTCCGGTAGGAGGTGCTGATGCGGTGGGTGGCGATGACGACGACGGCGAGCGCCGCGCCCGGCAGGATCGAGGCCCAGGGGTGGACCGCCACGTAGTCGCGGCCCTCGGCCACCAGCAGCCCCCACTCCGGCTGCGGTGGGGGCGCGCCGTAGCCGAGGAAGCCGAGCGAGGCGACGGCGAGCACGGCCGTGCCGATCTCCAGCGCCGCAAGCGCGATCACCGAGCTGAGCGAGTTGGGGACGACGTGCCGGAGCATCACGCCCAGCCGCCCGACGCCGAGGCCGTACGCCGCCTTGACGTAGTCCTGGGTCACGACCGAGAGCACCTGGGCTCTCATCACCCGCGCGAACGACGCGATGGAGGAGATGCCGACCGCCAGGGCGATGTTCTGCGTGGAGTAGCCCAGGACCGAGACCACGACCATGGCGAGCAGCAGGCTGGGGATCGCCAGGAACACGTCGATCACCCGCATGACGGCGGTGTCCACGATCCCTCCCGCGAAGCCCGCGATCAGCCCCACGAGCGTGCCCACGCCGAAGGCGATGAGGACGGCGAGCAGGGTCGCGGTCAGGGTCGTCTGCGCGCCGTACACGCTGCGGGCGAACAGGTCGCGCCCCAGCCGGTCGGTGCCGAACCAGTGTTCGGCGCTCGGCGGCGAGAAGCTCGCGGCGGCGTCGCCCGCGTAGGGGCCGTACGAGGTGAACAGGCCGGGGGCGACCGCCCAGCCGATCACGACCAGCACGACGATCCACGAGGCCACGAGGATCGGCTGCCGCGCGAGCTCGCCGAGCCGCCTGGCGATCGGGCGGGCGAGGCCGGGCCGGCGGCCCGCCGTGAACGCGTCGAGTCCGACGGTCATCACTTCCTCCTCACGCGGCTCAGCCGGTGGCGAGCGCGGCCCGCAGCCGCGGGTCGAGCAGCGGGTAGATCAGGTCGACGATCAGGTTGATCAGGGCGAAGCCGACCGCCACGAGCACGACGGTCCCCTGCACGAGCGGGACGTCCAGCGTGTTGATCGCCGCTTGCGTCATCCGGCCGACGCCCTGGCGGGCGAAGACGGTCTCGGTGATGACCGAGCCGGCGATCAGGTTGCCGAACGTGATGCCGGCGATGGTGAGCGCGGGCAGGCTGGCGTTGCGGAAGACGTCGCGGACGACGATGCCGCCGCGGGTGGCCCCCTTCGCCCAGCTCGTCGTGACGTAGCCGGAGCGGAACTCGGTCGCGAAGCTGCGGACGAGGAGCTGCGCGATCGGGCCGGACACCGGGATGGCCAGCGTGATCAGCGGCAGGACGAGGCTCCGCGCGCCCTCGTCGCCGAAGGCGGGAAACCAGCCGAGCCGGAACGAGAAGATCTGCAGCATCAGGATGCCGGACAGGAAGACCGGCACGGAGACCGCGCCCGACGGCAGCGCCTCGACGAGGTCGCGCACCCACGGGCGGCGGGCCGAGGTCGCGGCGAGCGCGATCACGAAGGCGATGACCAGCGCCAGCGCGAGGGCCCCGGCCGCGAGGAGCAGCGTGCTCGGCAGCACGTCGAGGATCGTCGCGACGACCGGCCGCCCCGACTGCACCGACGTGCCGAAGTCGCCGGTCAGCGCGTGCCCCAGCCGGGTCAGATACTGCAGGATCACCGGCCGGTCGAAGCCGTAGCTCGCCGCCACCTGCGCGCGGACCTCGGGCGGCACGGAGTTGACCTCGGCGGGGTCGAAGAGCAGGTCCACCGGGTCGGCCGGCAGCACGAACAGCAGGACGAAGGTCAGGGTGAACGCGGCCCAGACCACGAACAGGGCCCGGCCGATCTTCAGCGCGAGGTAGCGCAGCACGACGTTCCTTCCACGGAAGGGGGCCGGTGGCCGCCGGCGGTCACTTCCCGTTGCTCTTCCACGTGTCCACGAAGTGGTTGCGCGACTGGGCGTCGAAGACGATCCCGTGGACGTAGTCCGCGTGGGCGATCACCTGTGAGGGGTTGTAGACCGGGTTCACCAGCGCGTACTTGTCGAGCAGGAGGTCTTGCGCCGCCTTGGCGTACCGCTTGCGCGTCGCCGGGTCGAGGGTGAGCTCCAGCGCCTCCAGGGTCCGCGTGACCTCGTCCACGTCGATCCCGGGGGAGTCCTCGGTGACGAACGAGCCGTTGCCGAGCGCCGGGCCGTACTGGAGGTTGAGGACCGCGGGGTCGTTGCGCGAGCGGTTGGCCGCGACGATGTTCCAGTCGGTCTTCGCCTTGGTGAGCAGGGCCGTGTAGTCCGGGATCGGGACGACGGTGAGCCGCAGGTCGATGCCGATCTTCTTCAGGTCCTGCTGGATCGACTCGTACGCCGGCTTGTTCGCCACCAGGTTGCTGATGCCGAGCAGCTCGACCACGAGCTTCCTGCCGTCCTTGACCCGGACGCCGTCCGGGCCCTCCTTCCAGCCGGCCTCGTCGAGGAGGCGCCCGGCCTCCTCGGGGTCGTACCTCAGCACCGTGCCGCTGTAGTCCACGTAGCCGGGCACCGAGGGGGCGAGGACCGAGGTCGCCACGGAGTAGGAGTCGGTGAGCACCGTCTTTTTGATCGTCTCGCGGTCCCAGCCGAGCTGGATCGCCCTGCGCACCGCGATGTCGTCGGTGGGGAAGAGCTGAGAGTTGAGGTTGAAGAAGATGGAGGTGCCGGAGACGCCCCGGTAGATGATTTTGAATCCCTGGTCGGCCAGCGGCTTCTCATCCGTGGTGCCCACGTCGAGCGTGGCGTCGACGGCCCCGGACGTGAGCGAGCCGGTCCGGACGCTGGCCTCGGGGATCGTGTTGAACACGATCCTGTCGAGGTAGGCCTCGCCCTTGTGCTTCAGCGCCGGCGGCGCCCAGTTGTAGCCCTTGCGTTTGACGAGCACGGTCTTGACCTGCGGCTGCCACGACTCGTACACGAAGGGACCGGTGCCGATGACCTTCGTCGGGTCCGTCCGCTCCTGCGCGCTGAGCTTCAGCGTCGACAGCGACAGGAAGCCGGGCTGCGCGTTGGCGGTGAACGACGAGGCCTGCAGGAAGCTTGCCAGCGGCTTTTCGAAGCGGACGACGGCGGTGTAGCGGTCAGGGGTCAGCGTCTCGATGTAGTCGGGCAGCAGGATGGCGCCGTTGGGGTTGATGCCCAGCTTCTCGTCCCCGTGCACGTACTGGTCGAAGTTGGCCTTCACCACCTGCGAGTCGAACGGGCTGCCGTCGCTGAACGTGACGTCCTTGCGCAGGTGGAAGGTGAACTCGGTGAGGTCCTCGTTGTACTCCCACGACTCGGCCAGCCACGGGGTGATCTCCCCGGTGTCCGGGTCCTGCCAGGTCAGCTTGTCGGTGATGTTGTTGCCGATGAGCGATTCCGCGTAGTTGGTGCCCCAGTGCGGGTCCGGGCTGCGCTGGTAGTCGATGAGGGCGAACTGCAGGGTGCCGCCGCGGACGGGGGCGCCGGTGGTGGCGGCCCGGCCGGTGGAGGCGTCCCCGCGGGTGAGGGCGAACCCGCCCCCGGCGACCAGGAGGACGGCGACGGCCCCGGCGACCCAGGGCCATCTCTTGCGCCTGGGTGCGGCGCGCTCGATTGCGGTGCGCTCGATTGCGGTGCGAAGGTCTGACATGGATGTTCCTCGTGCTTGACGGGGCCAGGCGGCGGACGGGACGAGGGGGACGCGCCCGCTTCGGGCACGGCGGGGGCGCATGGCTCGCGGACGATGACGTGGACGACGGTCGCGGCCGCCTGACGCGTGGCCGGCGACGCGGCTCAGGGCCGGAATGACGTGGCGCAGGGCCGTGGCGCGGCCCTGGTTGGCTGACGCGGCCTCGCGAAGACCGGTGCGGGCTGTCCCGCGGACGGTGCGAGAGCCGTTCAGCGCCGACAGAGCGCGCCGGCGAAGAAGGCGAAGTCGATCTCGCGCCTGGAGTACCGAAGCAACTCGATCACAAACTACACTTTACCTACTTGTGAACTAGGTTTTAATGTGATCTGGATCACATGCCACAGCTCACCCGCCGACAGGACAGGAAGATCGTTGATGAGCCTGCAGTTCCTCTGGTACATCCCCAACCAGGCCGAGCCGGGGCACCGCGGCGACGACGTCGTCGACAACCACAACAGCCTGGACACCTTGACCAGCCACGCCAGGGCCCTGGAGGAGCACGGGTGGGGCGGCGCGCTCATCGGCACCGGCTGGGGACGACCCGACACCTTCACGGTCGCCGCCGCCCTGGCCGCGCGGACCACGACGTTCCAGCCGCTGATCGCGATCCGCCCCGGCTACTGGCACCCGGCCAACTTCGCCTCCGCCGCCGCGACGCTGGACCATCTCACCGGGGGACGGGTGATGGTCAACATCGTGTCGGGCAGGGACAACCTCGCCGCGTACGGCGACAGCGAGGGCGACCAGTCGCACCGCTACGCCCGCACCAGGGAGTTCATGCGGATCGTGCGCCGGCTGTGGACCGAGGAGAACGTCACCTATCAGGGCGAGCACTTCTCCGTCACCGGCTCGACCGTGGTGCCGAGGCCGGTCGTCCGGGGCGAACGCAGGCACCCCCGGCTCTACTTCGGCGGCGCCTCCGAAGCCGCGGAGAGGGTGGCCGCCACCGAGGCCGACGTGCAGCTCTTCTGGGGTGAGCCGCTCGACGACATCGCCGAGCGGATCGACCGGCTCAAGCGGCTGAGCGACAGGCTCGGCCGCGAACTCCCTCCGCTGGAGTTCGGGCTGCGCGTCACCACATTGGTGCGCGACACCACCGAGCAGGCGTGGGCCGACGCCGAGGCCAAGGTCGCGCGGATGGCCGAGGGCGCCATCGCTCGCGACCCGAACAGGCACGCCGCCGTCGGCCAGCAGCGGTTGCTGCGGCTCGCCGCGCGGGGGGAGGTGCTCGACGACAACCTCTACACCACGCCCGGCAAGTTCGGCGGGGGCGGCGCCGGCACCACCTGGCTGGTCGGCTCGGCCGAGGACGTGGCGAGGTCGCTGCGCAAGTACGCGGCCCTCGGCATCACCCACTTCGTGCTGTCCGACACGCCGTACCTGCCGGAGATCAGGCGCCAGGGCGAGCGGCTGCTCCCTCTGCTGACGGCCGGTCGTCCCGCCTGAGGCGTGTCCCGGATCGGGCCGGGCCGTACGGCGCTCAGGGCTTGCGCGCGACTCCCCCGTAGCAGGCCACCTCGCGGGGCTCGCCCCACGGGTTGTCCTCCGGCCGCCAGCGCGACACCGTGACCACGCCCGGCTCGAGCAGGTCCAGGCCGGTGAAATACTCCTCGATCTGCTCGGGGCTGCGCGGCGTGTACGGGACGGCGCCGCTGCCCCTGTTGTAGCCGCCCAGCGCCTTGACGTACGCCGGGTCGGTGTCGGTGCCGTCGTAGAGCGCGAGGTAGCTGCCGGAGGGCAGGGCCGCCAGCAGGGTGCGTACGATCTCGCGCGCCTCGTCGTAGTCGGCGACCAGGCCGAGGATGCCCATCAGCATGAGCGCGGTCGGCCGCGTGAAGTCGAGAGTCCTGGCCGCCTCCCGCAGGATGCGGCCCGGGTCGCGCACATCGGCCTCGATGTAGTCGGTGGCGCCCTCGGGGGTGCTGGTCAGCAGCGCCTGCGCGTGCACCAGCACGAGGGGGTCGTTGTCGACGTAGACGATCCGGGACGCCGGGGCCAGCCGCTGGGCGACCTCGTGGGTGTTGTCGACGGTGGGCAGGCCGGTGCCGATGTCCAGGAACTGGCGGATCCCCGCCTCGCCGGCGAGGTATTTGACGGTGCGCACCAGCATCTGCCGGGACTGGCGGGCGATGTCCACCATCCCGGGGAAGACGGCGTGGATCCGTTCTCCCGCCTCCCTGTCCACGGGATAGTGATCCTTGCCGCCGAGGAAGTAGTTCCAGACGCGCGCGGAGTGGGGCACGCTGGTGTCGATCCTGCGGACGGCGGGGTCGTCGGCTGGAGGAGTGTCACTCATCGTGGGCCTCGGAGGGGTCGGAGCGGAGGGATCGCATCCGCGTCGATGCTCTCCGCTCGGTGATGGCAGGTCGCTGCGTCGCGCTCATCCTTTCCGATCAACCTCCGGCGCGCAACCGCTAGGGACGGTCTGAAAAGGTGATTACGGCTGTCGTTTGCCCGCTAGCATCCCCTCACCGGAAGCGCCGGTGTGCGGCCGGCGACGGCGAGACCAGAAGGGGAAGGGACAGGATGATCTCGGCTCGGCCGGAGGACGCCGGCTCTCCGGGCGGCCTGCCGGTTCAGCGGCGCGGCGGGCCGACGGTGGTGCGCATGATGCTCGGCGCCCAGTTACGCCGGCTCCGCGAGGCCAGGAACATCAGCCAGGACCAGGCCGGGCACGCCATCCGCGCCTCCACCTCCAAGATCTGCCGGCTCGAGCGGGGGCGCACCCCCTTCAAGCGGCGCGACGTGGCCGACCTGCTCACCCTGTACGGCGTGGTCGACAGCGGGGAGCGGGAGGCGATGCTGACGCTCGCCGAGCAGGCCGGCACCCCCGGCTGGTGGCACCAGTACAACGACCTGCTGCCCGGCTGGTTCGAGGTCTACGTCGGGCTGGAGGAGGCGGCGACCACCATTCGCACGTACGAGGTCCAGCAGGTGCACGGCCTGCTGCAGACCGAGGACTACGCGCGCGCCGCTATCCGGCTGCGGCACCAGGGGGCGTCCGAGTCCGACGTCGAACGGCGCGTCGGCCTGCGGATGAGGCGTCAGCACCTCCTGGACCGGGCCGACGGGCCCCGGCTGTGGTCGGTGGTGGACGAGGCGGCGCTGTGCCGCCCCCTGGGCGGCCGGGCCGTGCTGCGCCGGCAGATCGAGCACCTGATCGAGACCGCCGAGCGCCCGAACGTCACCCTGCAGGTCCTGCCCTTCCGGGCCGGCGGCCACGCCGCCGTCGGCGGCCCCTTCACCATCTTGCGGTTCGCCGAGCCCGACCTGCCCGACGTCGTCTACCTCGAACAGCTCAGCAGCGCGTTGTACCTCGACAAGCAGGAGGACGTGGACGGCTACACCGCCGTGATGAACGACCTCAGCGTGCAGGCCGAGTCGGCCCGCGCCACCGTGACGATGCTGCGCACGATCCTCCGCGAGCTGTGAGGAGCGGTCAGCTCCTGCCGAGGTAGGCCAGCAGGCGGTCGAGCGGCCAGGTGTTCACCACGTCGTCGGGGGTGAGCCAGGCCCGCTGCGCGATGCCCACCCCGAACCTCTGGTGGGCCAGGTGCGGGATGGCGTGGGAGTCGCTGTCGATGGAGAACTTCACGCCGTGGTGGCGCGCGAGCCGCACCAGGTCGGAGGGCAGGTCGGCGCGGTCCGGGTAGGAGTCGATCTCCATGATCGTGCCCGTGCGCGCGGCGGCGCGGAACACCGCGTCCCAGTCGGCGTCCACCGGCGGCCGCTTGCCGATCTTCCGCGTGGTGGGGTGGCCGATGACATGGACGTGGGGGTTCTCGCACGCCGCGATGAACCGGCGGGTCATGTCCTGGCGCGACTGGGTGAAGTGCGAGTGCACCGACGCGACGCAGACGTCGAACCCGGCCAGCACCTCGGCCGGCCAGTCCACCGATCCGTCCGGGGCGATGTTCAGCTCGCTGCCGTGCAGCAGCCGCATGCCCGGGTAGCTCGCCTGCAACCGCGCGATGCGCTCGCGCTGGGCGAGGGCCTTGTCGAGGGTCATCCGCTGCATGACCAGGTCGGGCGCGTGGTCGGTCACCGCGTAGTAGGAGTAGCCGCGCGCCGCGGCGGCGGCGGCCATGTCCTCCAGCGAGGCGATCCCGTCGGTGAGGTCGGTGTGGGTGTGCAGGTCGCCCCGCAGGTCGCGCAGCTCGACCAGGCGCGGCAGCTCGCCCCGCAGCGCGGCCTCCACCTCGCCGCCGTCCTCGCGCAGCGCCGGCGGCACCCACCGCATGCCGAGCGCCCGGTAGATCTCCTCCTCAGTCTCCGACGCGATGAGCCGGTCGCCGTCGAACAGGCCGTACTCCGACAGCTTCCAGCCCTTCTTGACCGCCGTCTCCCGGATGCGGACGTTGTGCTCCTTGCTGCCGGTGAAGTAGATCATCGCCGCGCCCCACGACTCGGCGGGGACCAGCCGCAGGTCGACCTGCAGCCCGCGGTCGGTCCTGACGGAGGTCTTCCGCTCGCCCTTCGCGACGACCTCCGTGACGTACGGCTGCCGCGCGAACAGCTCCATCAGCTCCGGGTCGCCGACGGCGAGGACGTCGATGTCGCCGATCGTCTCGCTCATCCGGCGCAGCGACCCGGCGACGGCGATCCGGTCGGCGGGCAGCGAGGCGACGACCCGCTCGGCGAGGTCGGTGGCGACGCCGAGGTGCACGCGGTCGCCCGCCCGCTCCAGGTGCTCGATGCCCCTGAGCAGGTTCTCCTCGGTCTTGGCGCCGAAGCCGCGCAGGCCGCTCAGGCGGCCGGCCCGGATCGCCTCCGCCAGCGCGGCGGGGGAGCCGATGCCGAGCTCCTGGAACAGGAAGAGCGCCTTCTTCGGGCCGAGCGAGGGGATCCGGGTCAGCGCGCGCACGCCCTCGGGCACCCGGCCGCGCAGGTCGTCGAGCTGGCGGAAGCTGCCGCGCTCCAGAAACTCCTCGACCTTCTTGGCGATCGCCTCGCCCACGCCGGGGATCGACCGCAGCGTCTCCCCGGTGAGATCCTCGGGAAACCCCGCGATGGACTTGGCCGCCCTCTGGTAGCTGCGCACGCGGAAGGCGTCCCCGCCGTTCAGCGCGAACAGCTCGGCGTACTCCTGCAGCGCCGCGGCCGCCTCGTCGTTCACCCGTGCCATGCGTCTCAGGGTAGGAGAATCGGCAGCGCGCGCTCGAGCGAGCGGATCCAGTACGGCCAGGTGTGGGTGCCGTGTCCGTAGAAGTCCGTCGTCACCTTCACCCCGGCCCGCTCCGCGGCCCTGGCGAAGCTGCGGTTCTGCCGCATGATCGCGGCCTCGGCGCCGTCGACCCGCTCATCCTGACGCCACGCGTCCAGCGGCCCCGGCTCGCCGTCGCCCGAGGACGCGTAGAGGCGCACGCCCTTCAGCCGCCCGACCAGGTCGGCGGGGTTGTGCTCGGGCCAGGCGCTCTGGTCGCCCCACAGGTCCTCGGTGTCCACCCCGATGTCCGCCATGAACGCGCGATACCCGGCGACGTCCTCACGGGTGTCGAGCACCCCGGAGAACGACGCCGCCGCCTCGAACACACCCGGATGCCGGGCGGCGTAGCCGAACGCGCCGAGCCCGCCCATGGAGTAACCGGCGATCGCGCGGCGCGTGCCGACGCCGTACCGCGGCTCGACCAGGCGGGGCACCTCGGTCATGTGGAACGTCTCCCAGGCAGGCCCGCGGCGCCAGTCGGCGTACCAGCCCGTCCTGCCGCCCTCGGGGACGATGACGACGGCGTCGAGGCGGGCGGTCAGCCGGGCCACCTCGCCCGACTTGAGCCAGTCCCAGGCGCCGCCGCCGCAGCAGCCGTGCAGCAGATATAACGCGCGCCAGCCGGTGGACCCCGGCTTCCAGGCGGCCGGCTTCACCACCCACACCGTGCGCAGCCCGCCGGCGGCCGGCGAGTCGATCACCAGCCTGTCCGTCCGCCCGTCCACGGCCTCCTGCGAGACGACCGCGGCCGGAGCCGGGGGGCTGGCGGGCCGCGTCACCGCGGGCTCGGCGATGCTCTGGCAGCCGGTCACCGCGACGATGAGGGCGAGCCACGTCAGGATCTTCTTCACACAGAGCTGAATGTCATACCTACCACCCGCCGTCAACAGTGGAGAACGGCTTCGCGTAGGTGAACAGCCCGCGCGGCGGCGGGACCGGCCGCTCGAACACCCGCACCTGGAAGTACTCACCCCACGCCGGGTCCGGCGACGTCACGCCGTACGTCTCGGAGTGCACGAAGCCGAAGCGCGAGTAGTACCCGGGGTTGCCGAGCAGCCCGACCAGCGGCGCGCCGAGCGCCTCGGCCGCACCGAGCACGGCGTGCACGAGCGCCGAGCCGACGCCCCGCCGCTGGTGATCGGGATGCACGGCCAGCGGGCCGAGCCCGAGCACCGGCACGGCGCCGACATGGGCCCTCGTGCAGACGACATAACCGGCGATCCCGCCGTCCGCCGCCGGCGCGACGAGCGACAGCTCCGGCAGCCAGCCGGGGTCGGTGCGCAGCTCGTCGAGCAATTTCACCTCGACCGGCAGCCCGTCCGGGCGGTCGGGGTTGCGGGCCGCCTCGTAGGGCGCGAAGGCGGCGGCGACGACCGCGCGGACGGCCTCGACGTCGCCGGGGTTCTCCCGTCGGATCAGCATTCGCCCAGACTCCCGCCCGGGCCCGAGACTCGGCAACGGATTTATCGGCCGAGCCGGTACGTACGGAGAGATAAGGCGCTCCCGGCCGCGATGGTCGGCGTGACCGAAATCTTGGAAGCGGGTCGCGGTGCGCTAAAAATTTCTGCGGCTGTCGCGAAAGTTTCCATCGCGGTTCGCGGGCCGCGAGCACTCCCGCTCGATGACTGGGCCGGGGAGCGACAAGGAAACACGCGGACATACGCGTGGCCTCCGGCGTGACGCGCACACCGGAGGCCGTCGCTTGCGCATGGGGACTGCGTTTGGAACAGGGCCAGGAGGAAGGGTCCCGGGCCGGCGGGTGCGGCGTGTCGCGGTGGCATCCGTGGTCGCCGCACCCGCCGGGGCTCAGGCCCCGGTCACCGCACCCGGCGGGGGCGACGACCGGGCCCGGTCGGACCTGTTACGCGAAGGTCCACTTCTGGTTGTTGCCGCCCCAGCAGGAGTACAGCTGGAGCTGGGTGCCGTTGCCGGTGCCCTGGCCGACCGCGTCGAGGCACAGGCCGGACTGGACGCCCTGGATGGTGCCGTCGGAGTTGAGGCGCCACTTCTGGTTGTCGCCACCCCAGCAGCTGTAGATCTGGACCTTGGCGCCGTTGCCGGTGCCGGCCGCGTCAAGGCACTTGTTGCCGTAGACCCGCAGCTCCTGCGAGGAGGTGTAGGTCCACTGCTGGTTGCTGCCGCCGTGGCAGTCCCAGATCTGAAGCTGGGTGCCGTCGTTGGTGCTGGCGTTGGGCACGTCCACGCACCGGCCGGAGCCGACGCCCCTGATCGTCCCGGAGTTGCCGCCCGGGGTCGGCGTGGTGCCCGGGCTCGGCGTGGTGCCGGGGCTCGGCGTGGTGGTCGGCGTGGCGGCGTTGAGCGCGTTCAGCACCGAGTTGTAGGCGGCCTTCTTGTTGCCGTTGCTGTCGAACAGCAGCGGGCTGGTGTTCGCACCGAGCCAGGAGTCGCTGTCACGCACGCCCCAGACGGTGATGCCGGTGCACCGCGGGACGGCCAGGCAGTCGTTGACCACGTTGGCGTAGGTCTGGGCCGAGCCGCCCTGGATGTCCAGCTCGGTGATCTGGACGTCCACACCCAGCGCGGCGAACTGCTGCAGCGTGGTGCGGTAGTTGCTGGGGTACGGGCTCTGGCTGTTGAAGTGCGACTGCAGGCCGACGCAGTCGATCGGGACGCCGCGCTGCTTGAAGTCGCGGACCATGTTGTAGACGCCCTGCGTCTTGGCCCAGTTCCAGTTGTCGATGTTGTAGTCGTTGTAGCAGAGCTTGGCGTCGGGGTCGGCGGCGCGGGCGGTGCGGAAGGCGACCTCGATCCAGTCGTTGCCAGTGCGCTGCAGGTTGGAGTCGCGCCGGCCGCCCGAGTTGCCGTCGGCGTAGGCCTCGTTCACCACGTCCCAGGCGTAGATCTTGCCCTTGTAGTGGGACATCACGCCGTTGATGTGGTTGATCATCGCCTGGCGCAGCGCGCTGCCCGACAGCGCCTGCATCCAGCCGGGCTGCTGGGAGTGCCAGGCCAGCGTGTGACCACGCACCCGCTTGCCGTTCTGCACCGCCCAGTTGTAGACCCGGTCGCCCTGAGTGAAGTTGAACTGCCCCTGGTTCGGCTCAGTGGCGTCGATCTTCATCTCGTTCTCGGCCGTGATCATGTCGAACTCGCGGTTCGCGATCGTCGTGTACTGCGAGTCGCCGAGCTTGCCGGCCGCGATGGCGGTGCCGAAGTAGCGACCGGTCTGCCGGGCCGCCTCGGCCAGCGTGCTTCCCGCCGCGTCGGCGGGAGCCGACACCGTCACCAGTGCCGAGGCCACGCCGAGTATGCCGATCGCGCCGGCGACCAGAGCCCGGCGCAGCCGGGTTCCAGGCGGGGGCAGGACGTTCGTGCCCATGTCTGAGCCTCCATAACTGAATCACCTGGGGGGAACCGCGAGAGTTCCCGGAGAGATCGACGCCGCGCCTCGTATGCGAGGACGCACACCACCAGGGCGCCGTAAGCGGCGGTCCCCTGCCATGCACCACCACTCGGGGACGGGGGACCGCCTCGGACGTTCAGTGTGGAAACCTCCCCGAAACTTGTCAAGCACGTAACAGAAACTTTCGGCCTACCTGCGGGATCTGGGTCCGCAAAATCGGTTAAGCCATCGGGCATCGCTCCTCGAAAGTTTCTGCCGCCCCTCGGGGAAGGGTGGGATGAGTGGATGTAAGTTTCGGGCCGGGCTCTCGCGGCCACGGCGGGTCGTGGCGACAACGCCCAGATGGGCCGCATGGGCGCCCAGGTGGTGACACGACCGCTTATCGGGGCCCTTGACAACGTTTGTCCGACTCGTATTAGCTGCGCCCCACACCACTTCCAAGGGCCCCGTGGAGAGGAGAGCGATCGGTCAGACGCTTTGTGGGTGTTCACATCATCGGCGACCCGGCTTTCCTCGGCCGCCCCGGTCGCCCGCCGGGCTCCCGGACGCATCGGCCGATGCGGCGAAGGCGGGCGGTGGCACTACCCTGCCAGGGGTGAGCGTGGATGTGTCGGTGGTGGTCCGTTATCGCAAGGCCGTGACGTACGGCGTGAACGCGCTGCTCGGCGCGCTGGAGACCGCGAAGGTGGAGTGTGATCTGCGCCTCGGGACCACCCCCGAGGAGACCGCGGAGCACATCGCGGCCAGCCCCGCCGACCGCGTGCTTGTCCTGTGGTCGTTCTACTCGCCGGACGCCGAGGCGATGGCCGCCGAGCTGGCCACCGTACGGGCTCTCGCCGACGACCCGCGTGTCCTGCACATCGCCGGCGGGGTGCACGCCACCGCCGAGCCGCAGCAGGTCATCGACGCCGGCTGGGACCTCGCGGCGATCGGCGAGGGCGAGCCGACCATCGTCGCGCTGGTCGAGGCGCTGCGCGCGGACCGTCCGCTCACCACCGTGCCCGGGCTCGCGGTGCGCGACGGCGACGGCGTGGCGCTGCGCACGCCGCCCGCCCCGCAGCTACCGCTCGACGCCTTCCCGTCCTTCCCCGACCGGCGCCGCCACTTCGGGCCGATCGAGATCACGCGGGGCTGCGCCTACACGTGCCGCTTCTGCCAGACGCCCTTCATGTTCGGCGGCAAGTTCCGGCACCGCAGCGTGGAAAGCGTGCGCGAGCACGTCCGCCGGATGGCCGCGCACGGCCTGCGCGACGTCCGCTTCATCACCCCCACCTCCCTTTCGTACGGCACGCAGGGACCGGAGCCGGCGCTGGACGCCGTGGAGGAACTGCTGGCGGGCGTGAAGGAGGAGCTTCCGGCGAACGGGCGGGTGTTCTTCGGCAGCTTCCCCTCCGAGATCCGTCCCGAGCACGTGACGCCGGAGGCGATGCGGCTGCTCAAGCGATACGTGGCCAACGACAACATCATCATCGGCGCGCAGTCGGGCTCCGACCGCGTGCTGGCGGCGGCCGGTCGAGGCCACGGCAGCGAGCCGGTCCGCGACGCCGTACGGATCGCCGTGGAGCACGGCTTCCGCCCCAACGTCGACTTCATCTTCGGGCTGCCCGGCGAGTCGCCGGAGGACCAGGACGCGTCCCTGCGGCTGGCGACCGAGCTCGCCGATCTCGGGGCGCGCATCCACACCCACACGTTCATGCCGCTGCCCGGCACGCCCTGGCGCGACCGCGAGCCCGCGTTCATCCCGCTGGCCACGATGCGTGAGCTGGACCGGCTCGCGCAGCGCGGCGACGCGTACGGGCACTGGCGCAAGCAGGCCGAGCACGCGGCGCGGCTGGCCGAGGCGGCCAAGGCATACCCGCGCCGCGCCCGACGCCGCCGCACCACCGACCGCTGATCACTCGGCCGCAGACACTCTGGGGTCTGCGGACACCCACCCGATGCCCGGCGCCGCGCCCGGAAGGGGCCTCTCCACCTCTGCGGGCCACCCGCAACGCGCCCACGGCGAGCCCGGGAGCGGCGGCCGGCCCAAGCGCCCCCGTCGTCCCGGCGCTCGGGCGGGGGTCGAGTCGGCTCGGCCGGTGGACACCCGTTGTCTGGCGAGCCTACGGGAGGGGCCGGTCTGCCGGGGTGAGGCGAGGGGGCCGCTACCTCCGTCATCCGGCCCGGCGCTGCAGGGCCGGTCAGAACTGCTGGGGCCGGGCCTGGTAGGGCTCCTCCAGGAAGGCGATCTCCTTGTCGGTGAGCTTCAGGTCGACCGCGGCCAGCGCGTCGTCCACGTGGTGCTCCTTGGTCGCGCCCACGATCGGAGCGGTCACACCGGGACGGCTGAGCAGCCAGGCGAGGGACAGCGTCGCGGGGGAGACGCCGCGCTCGGCGGCGGTCCGCGCCACCCGATCGAGGATCGCCTCGTCGGCGGGCCCGCCGTACAGCTGCAGCTGCCTGGCCCCGTCGCCGACCTGCCGTACGGTCTCGGCCGGCTTGCCCGCGCGGGCCAGCAAGCCGCGGGCGAGCGGGCTCCACGGGATGAGCCCCACTCCCTGGTCGAGGCACAGCGGGATCATCTCCCGCTCCTCCTCTCGGTGCAGCAGGTTCTAGTGCTTCATCTCAGGCATCATGTTGCTCATGACGCCAGTTCCCCCCCATCCCCGTCGTCTCGTACGCCCGGATCTCCGCCGACATCAGGCGTGACGAACACGGCGTGCAGGACCAGCACAAGGTCAACCGGCAGACGGCCGAGCGGCACGGCTGGACTGTCGTCCACGAGTTCACCGACAACGACAAGTCGGCGGCCAAAGAGGGCGTCGTACGCGACGACTTCGAGGCGATGCTACGCGCGCTGCGTGCCGGGAAGCTGCCGAACGGCACACCTGTGCAGGGCGTGGTCATCGTCGCGGAATACCGACTGGCCCGTCGTCCCGGCGACTACGAACGCTTCGTGGAGGCGTTCACCTACCGGGACGGGCGCGTGTTCGCGGACGCGCGGGGCACCAAGGATCTTTACAGCGAAGACGTGGAGAGCATGGGCCTGTTCGGCGCGGTGATCTCCAAGATGGAAGTCCGCAAGATGCAGCGCCGCATGCGCCGCTCACATCGAGCCCGTGCGGAAGAGGGCAGACCATCCGGCGGGCCGCGCCCCTTCGGCTGGAACGAGGACCGGCTGACGCTGAACGACAAGGAAGCCGACCTTCTCCGGAAAGCGGCGAAGGACTTCCTCTCAGGCCGCTCACTGCACTCGATCGTCCGGGAGTGGCAGACCCTCGGTGTGAAGACGTCCCTCGGCAACGAGTGGACTACACAGACTCTCAAGGGCGCGCTCCTGAATCCCCGCGTTTGCGGCCTCAGAGAACTGGATGGCGAACTTGTCCGGGACGCGTCCGGAGAACTCATCCGGGGCAAGTGGGCGGTGATCATCAACGAGGACGAGTGGATGGCGATCCGGGCGGTGTTCAACGCCCGCAAGGGGCACTTCATCGGCCGCGACATGCGGATCGGCAGGCCCCATCCAGCCGACTACCGGGACCCTGTCTACTTGCTGTCGGCGATCGTCCGTTGTGGCCGTCCACGCGAGGATGGGACGCTCTGCAACACCCCCATGCGGGTCAACGTGCGGAAGGGGGCGGGACATCACGACTACACCTGCCGGAGCAAGGCGGAAGGCGGCTGCGGTGGCTGCTCGCGGCGCGGCGACCTCGTGGACGCCTACGTCTCCGAAGCGGTTCTTGCCAAACTCGAAGAGAGGGCCTTCGCCGCCTCGCAATCCGATGGATCATGGGGCAAGGATGAAGAGCTGAAGGATGCTCAGGAACGGCTCGACGAGCTGACCCGGCAGTGGAACGCCAGGAACATCACGAACGACCTCTTCTTCAAGCTCGCGCCGGGACTGGAAAAGGAGATAGCCCAGCTCCGGGCCGAGCGGGAGAACTTCAAGGCGTCGGCCGAACTGCGCCGTACCCGGGCCAATACTGACGTGGCGGAGATTCGCCGGCGGTGGTGCCTGCCGGAGAAAGACGGCGGATTCCCCATCTCGACGAAGCGGGCCTACATCCGGGAAGCGCTCCACGCGGTCATCGTGCATCCGGCGGGGCAGGGACAGAAGGTCTTCAATCCCGATCTGCTTGAGCCGATCTGGCGAGAGGACTGATATCCAAGACGTCTGGGACGTCTTGAGTTGGACAGAGGCGCTGTCACCCTTACCTCCGGGTGACAGCGCTGTCGCTTCTCGGGGGAACAGGCGGACTTCTACGGACTTCCACGGACGCCTAGGGACGCTGACGGACGTCTACGAACAACGGCCACCAAGGAACCTCGACCGGTATAGATCCGTCTTCTGGGTGGTAGAACTGAATCACCCAAAGCCACCGACTCGAACCTGTAAGACACGGCGAGAACCTGTAGACCAGATTTCCGGCGCATACAGAATCCGGGCACAAAACATTGAATAAGTGCCGTACCGCTGGGAGGGACCCGGCCCAGCGCAGGCACGCGCCGCGCCTCCACGGTCATCAATAACACTCCACGTACTTCTCTCGCTGGCGATCACTCCGCTTGAGCGTCTTCGTGCTGCGCTCAGGCAGAGTGTCCGGCGTCTTTCGCGTGCGCGTCCGTGGCTCCACCCGCGACAAAGGAGCCCATCTGACCACACAACCCCCTGTGTCTGCCCGGGAGTGGGGCAGGCGCAAAGCCGCTGAGTCCCCTCGATGGTCCGCCGACAAGTGGGACCGTGTCGCCTTAATCCTCGGTCTGGCGCTGGCCGACGAGCCGGACCAGGCTGACTCCCGATCTTCGGCAAGCGGGAGGGACGCCGCGTGAATCCCTCTCCTGACATCGTCGCCGCTGCCCAACGTGCCGCCATGCCGGACTTCGCCCGGTGGCAGGAGATGGTGCGCGCGACGGGCGGCTGTGCTCAGCCGATCCGGCTCCAAGGTCGCCGGATCACCTTCGATGCCGGGTTGGAGGTGCTGGACGTCTACCGGACGGCCGACGAGCCGACCGGCTACCTGCTGACCGCGTGCGGCAACCGGCGCGCGTCCCGGTGCCCGGCCTGCTCGGAGGTCTACCGGGACGACACCTACCACCTGATCCTGTCCGGCCTGCGCGGCGGCAAGGGCGTATCCGAGGACGTCAGCGCCCATCCCCGCGTCTTCGCCACCTTCACGGCCCCCTCGTTCGGCGCGGTCCACACGCGCAGGGTGAAGGGGGACAAAGTGCTGTCGTGCCGTCCTCGGCGGGGCAACCCGGTGTGTGAGCATGGCAGGCCGCAAGGCTGCGGGGTCCGGCACAGCGAGGATGACTCCCGGGTCGGGCAGCCGATCTGCGTGGACTGCTACAACTACCGGGGTGCGGTGCTGTGGAACGCGCACGCGGGCGAGCTGTGGCGGCGCTTCACTCAGGCGCTACCGGCGACCTTCGCCCGGCATCTTGGCATCTCTCGGGCCGCACTGCGACGACGGCTGCGCCTGTCGTACGCCAAAGTGGCCGAGTATCAGGCGCGGGGCCTGGTCCACTTCCATGCCGTGATCCGTCTCGACGGACCGGACGGGCCGTCCGATCGTCCGCCGGACTGGGCGACCGTGCCGGTGCTCCAGGAGGCGACTCGGGAAACCGCGGCTGCGGTCTCGGTTCTCGTGCCGGACGATGACCCGTCGTTCGTCGCACGGTGGGGCACGCAGCTCGACATCGATCCCATCTACGTCGCGACCTCGCTGGAAGGGCTCGCGGATCAGCGGGTGGCGTCCTACATCGCGAAGTACGCCACCAAGGGGGCCGAGACGGCCGGGACGGTAGACCGGCCGATCCGGGACGTGGCCGACGTCGCGGGGCTCGATGTCACCGAGCACGCCCGGCGCATGATCTACACCTGCTTCGCGCTGCCGAACGATCCGGCGTACCGGCTGATTCCGTTGCGGCAGTGGGCGCACATGCTCGGCTACCGTGGCCACTTCTCGACCAAGAGCCGCCACTACTCGACCACGCTCGGCGCGCTGCGCCAGGTGCGGGCCGAACACCAGGCCGAGCGGGCGCGGGAACGGCGGGGCCTGCCTCCTCGTGACGAGCGGGAGACGGTGACGGTCGGTCAGTGGCGCTTCGCCGGGAGCGGTTACAAGCTCGGTGAACACCTGTGGGCCGAGGTGATCCGGCGACGCATCGCCACCGCGCGCCGGATCGCTCGGGAACAGGAACGGAAAGAGTCGGCCTAATCGGCGGGAATGCGCGTGCGGGAGTGGTGCGGCCGGCGCAATGCGAAGCACCCCGAAGGGGCCGCGAAGCGGTTGGGCCGGCGGCACCACGGCGGGCAGAGCGTCCGCGCTCGCGCCGGTCTTCCCCCTGCTCCCGCTAGCTGCCTCCTCCGGGACTGCGGGCGGGTTCTGTCAAGCACGGCTTCACGTGTCCCTCAGCCGGTGACCTTCCGCCTTTGGTGGTTGTCCGGCCTGCACGGCCGTGCTTGACAGGTTCCGCTCGCCCCGGACAATCGGGCGGCGGGTGCAGGGATACGTGCGGTGGCGTGACCCGCTACAGGTCGAACTCACCGTCTCTGACGCCCCCGATGAAGGCGTCCCACTCGCTAGGCGTGAAGAGGAGCTTCGGGCCGTCGGGGTCCTTGCTGTCGCGTACGGCGATGACCCCCGGCAGGTTCCTGGCGACCTCGACACAGTTCCCGCCGCTGTCGCCACTACGGGAACTCTTCTTCCACACCGCCTGCGAGAGGTCCACGTGGGTCAGGTCTCGTGCGCCCATAGGTCTCGTGCTTCCTCGATCATTTGTAGCGACTCACCAGGGCGGTAAGCCTCCGCTCGTATCCTGTCATATCTGTCCCAGACCACGGTCACGAGATCATGTTCGGCCGACACTTCGCCTGCTCCCGCCGACTCGATGGAGACGGCTGTAGGTGCGTCGGGCAATTCGGCAAGCGCGAATCCGGACATCAGGCCAGCGGTGCAGGGTGTGTCGGCGGGGACGAGCTGCACTCTCACGCTCTGCCGAGCGGCAACGGTTGCGAGGTGGTCAAGCTGCTCGTACATGACCTGACGGCCGCCGATGGGTCGGCGTAGGACCCACTCGTCTATCAGGACCCATAGGGCGGGCGGGTTTTCGCGTTCAAGGATCGTCTGCCGCGCGAGTCGTGCGCTGACCTGTCGTTCGATCTCTTCTTCCGAGGTGGCCAAACCGCCTTTGAAGACCGCTCGTGCGTAGCTTCCGGTCTGTAGAAGTCCGGGGATGAGAAGCGGGTCCCAGCTTCGCAGCACTCGGGCGCGCGGTTCGATCTCCTCCGACCATCGCAGGAACCAACTGGGAGCGGACGGTGAGGTGATGTTCCGGCAGAGGCGTTGGAAGAAATCGCCCGTGCCGAAAATATCGTCACAGCGTGCCGCAAAGTCCGGCTTGGGAGTCCGGCTGCCTATCTCGATATGTCCGACGAGGGAGCCGGAGACCCCCAGGCGGCTGCCGAGCCGGGCCTGTGACAGTCCTGCCTCTTTGCGTACCCGGGCAAGCTCCTGGCCGAAGCGCTGAACTGGGCCTAAGAGCGTGTTTGAGAAGGGTCGATAACGGTCTGCGCATCTCGCCGCCGTGACCACCGTCGAATCGCGATCATGACGGGGTGCCCCGCGAACGCCGCTACCCCTCCGACCTGACCGACGCCCAATGG
>NZ_BMPY01000019.1 GCF_014647835.1 Microbispora rosea subsp. aerata | reverse complement strand
CCACGCACGTCACGGTGTGGGCGAACGACGCTCCCGGCGGAAGCTGGCTGCGCGTGCCGATGTCGCGCGAGGGCGACCGGTGGCGGGTGACCGTGGGTCCGCTCGACCCGTGGTTCTACTACTACCAGTGGATCGTGGACCGGGTCGCGGCCAAGGACACGTCGAACCCGACGAAGGTGACCTCCGAGCCGAACTGGAGCTCCTTCATCATCCCCGGTGAGAGGTCGCGTCTGCTCACGGACGTGCCCGCCGGTCAGGGCGGAAAGGTCGAGAGCCTGACCTACCACAGCGACGTCGTGAACCAGGACCGGTCCGCGCTGGTGTGGACGCCGCCCGGCTATGACGCCAAGCGCGCGGAGCCCTATCCCGTCCTCTACCTTCAGCACGGCAGCGGCCAGAGCTACACCGACTGGGTGGAGATGGGCCGTGCCAAGCAGATCCTCGACCACCAGTTCCTCGACGGAAAGCTCGTGCCGATGGTGGTCGTGATGGGCAACGGCAACGTGCCCGACTTCAACAGGGAGCTGCTGGAGAACATCGTCCCGGCGGCCCGCGCCCGATACAACATCTCCAGCGACCCGTCGAAGCAGGCCCTCGCCGGGCTCTCGATGGGCGGCGTGCAGACGCTCGGCGTGCTCAAGGCCCATCCGGGCCGGTTCGGCTACGTCGCGGCGTTCTCTGCCTGGTTCGGCGACGGCGCCGGCGTCGACGCGGCGGCGATCAACAGCGGGACCAAGATGCTGCGTCTGTACGTCGGCGACCAGACCGACTTCGTCTACCCGTTGTTCATGGCGTCCCTGCCCACCTTGGACAGCCTCGGCATCCGCTACGAGTTCGACGGGGTCACTCCGGGGCCGCACGGCTGGGACGTGTGGCAGAAGAACCTCATCGACCTGGCACCGCGCCTGTTCAAGCGCTGATCGACCACCTTCGCCACGGCCCTCCCGCGTGTCCCCGGGAGGGCCGGGCCGCCGCGCCGAGAACCGGCGCGGCGGCCCGGGGAGGGGCCCCGCGGTGCGAGGCCCCGGTGTTCCGCCCGGGCCGGTTCAGGCCGGTACGGACGCCACGCCGGGCTCCAGGAAGCGGGCGCCGGTGACCTCCTCGGAGATGCCCGTACGGTCCAGGTACGGCGTGATGCCGCCGGTGTGGAAGGGCCAGCCGGCACCGAGGATCATGCACAGGTCGATGTCCTGCGGCGCGGAGACCACGCCCTCGTCGAGCATGAGCTTGATCTCCTGGGCGAGGGCCCGCAGCGCGCGCAGCCGCACCTCCTCCCCGGTGGACGGGGACGAGCCGCCCTCGAACAGCGCCCGCACCTCCGGGTCGATCTGGAAGTCCGGGCCGTAGAGGCCGGGCTTGCCCGCCGCGACCAGCTTGGCGAGGTTCTCCGACACGCCGAACCGGTCGGGGAACGCCGCGTGCATGGTCTCGGCCACGTGCAGCGCGACGGCCGGGCCGACGAGCTGGAGCAGCGCGAACGGCGTCATCGGCAGGCCGAGCGAGTCGAGCGCGTGGTCGGCGACCTCGAGCGGGGTGCCCTCGTCGGCCGCCGCGGTGACCTCGCCCATGAACCGGGTCAGCAGCCGGTTGACGACGAACGCGGGCGCGTCCTTGACCAGCACGCACGACTTCTTCAGCGTCTTGCCGACCGCGAAGGCCGTGGCCAGCGTGGCGTCGTCGGTGGCGGCGCCCCGGACGACCTCCAGCAGCGGCAGCACCGCGACCGGGTTGAAGAAGTGGAAGCCCACCACCCGCTCCGGGTGCCGCAGGCCGGCCGCCATGTCGGTCACCGACAGCGACGAGGTGTTGGTGGCGAGCACGCAGGTCTCGGAGACGACCTCCTCCACCTCGGCGAACACCTTCTGCTTGACGCTGAGGTCCTCGAACACCGCCTCGATCACGAAGTCGGCGTCGGCGAAGGCGTCCTTGGTCAGCGACCCGGTCACCAGCCCCTTCAGCCGGTTGGCCTGGTCGGCGGAGACCCGGCCCTTGGCGAGCAGCTTGTCGACCTCGGTGTGGACGTAGCCGACGCCCTTGTCCAGCCGGGCCTGGTCGAGGTCGGTCATGACGACCGGGACCTCCAGGCGGCGGGCGAACAGCAGCGCGAGCTGCGAGGCCATCAGCCCGGCGCCCACCACGCCGACCTTGGTGACCTGACGGGCCAGCGACTTGTCCGGCGCGCCGGCCGGGCGCTTGGCCCGCCGCTGCACTAGGTCGAAGGCGTACAGCCCGGCCCGCAGCTCGTCGCCCATCAGCAGGTCGGCAAGCGCCTCGTCCTCGGCGGCGAAGCCCTCGTCGCGCGTGGCCGTACGGGCCAGGGCCACCAGGTCGAGCGCCCGGTACGGCGCGGGGGAGGCCCCGCGCAGCTTGAGGTCGACGAGGGTCCTGGCCTGGTCGATCACCGGCGTCCAGTCCTCGGCGGTGTGGTCGGGACGTTCGACGCTCACCTCGCCCCGCAGCACCTGGGCGGCCCAGCGCAGCGACTCCTCGATGAAGTCGGCGGGGTCGAGCATCGCGTCGGCGATCCCCAGGGCGTACGCGTCGCGGCCCTTGATCATGCGGTTCTGCGACAGCGGGTTCTCGATGATCAGCTTGAGCGCCTTCTCCGGGCCGATCAGGCGGGGGAGGAGCTGGGTGCCGCCCCAGCCGGGCACCAGGCCGAGGAAGCACTCCGGCAGCGCGATGGCCGGGACGCCCGACGACACGGTGCGGTAGGTGCAGTGCAGGGCGATCTCCAGGCCGCCGCCCATCGCCGCGCCGTTGACGAACGCGAACGACGGCACGTGCAGCTCGCCCAGGCGGCGGAACACGTGGTGCCCGAGCCGCGCGATGGCCAGCGCCTCCTCCCGGGAGGAGACGGCCTGCGCGCCCTTGAGGTCGGCCCCGACGGCGAAGATGAACGGCTTGCCGACGACGCCGACGGCCGCCAGGTCGGAGCGGGCGGCGATCGCGTCGAGCGCGTCGTTCAGCGCGAGCAGGCCCCGCGGGCCGAAGGTGTTGGGCTTGGTGTGGTCGTGGCCGTTGTCGAGCGTGATCAGGGCCATCGTGCCCGCGCCGTACGGAAGCTCGACGTCGCGCACGAGCGCCTTGGTGACGACCTCGTCGGCGTTCTTGCCCTCCAGGAGGGCCTTCCAGGTCTCGATCGTGCTCATGCGAGGTTCTCCCAGATGACGGTGCCGCCCATGCCCAGGCCGACGCACATCGTGGTGATGCCGTACCGGACGTCGGGACGCTCGGCGAACTGGCGCGAGAGCTGGATCATCAGCCGCACTCCCGACGAGGCGAGCGGGTGGCCGAACGCGATCGCCCCGCCGTACGGGTTGACCCGGGGGTCGTCGTCGGCGATGCCGAAGTGCTCCAGGAACGCCAGCACCTGCACGGCGAACGCCTCGTTGATCTCGAACAGGCCGATGTCGTCGATGGACAGCCCGGCCAGGCGCAGCGCGCGCTCGGTGGCGGGGATCGGCCCGATGCCCATGACCTCGGGGTCCACGCCGGCGAAGGCGTAGGACACCAGCCGCATGCGCGGGGTCAGCCCGAGCTCCCTGGCCACGTCCTCGGCGGCCACGATGCAGCCGGTCGCGCCGTCGTTGATGCCGGAGGCGTTGCCCGCCGTGACCCGCCCGTGCACGCGGAACGGCGTCCTGAGGTCGCGCAGGCCCGCCATCGTCGTGCCGGGGCGCGGCGCCTCGTCCACGGTGGCCAGGCCCCAGCCCTCGGCGGCCTTGCGGGTGGCCACCGGCACCAGGTCGCGCTGGATCTTGCCGTCGGCGTACGCCTTGGCGGCCTTCTCCTGGGAGGCGACGGCGAACGCGTCGGCGCGCTCCTTGGTGATGGACGGGTAGCGGTCGTGCAGGTTCTCCGCGGTCATGCCCATGACCAGCGCGGAGCCGTCCACGAGCTGCTCGGACAGGAACCTGGGGTTGGGGTCGGCCCCCTCGCCCATGGGGTGGCGGCCCATGTGCTCGACGCCGCCGGCGATGGCCACGTCGTACGCGCCGAAGGAGATGCCGCCCGCCACCGTGGTGACGGCGGTCATCGCGCCGGCGCACATGCGGTCGATGGCGTAGCCGGGGACCGACTTCGGCAGGCCGGCGAGCACCGCCGCGGACCTGCCGATGGTCAGGCCCTGGTCGCCGGTCTGGGTGGTGGCCGCGATGGCCACCTCGTCCACCCGCTCCGGGGGGAGACCGGGGTTGCGCCGCATCAGCTCGCGGATGACGCGGACTACCAGGTCGTCGGCACGCGTCTCGGCGTACAGGCCCTTCGGGCCCGACTTGCCGAAAGGCGTCCGAACGCCGTCGACGAAGACGACTTCACGGGACGCAGGCACGGATTCGCTCCTACTGGTCGGTAGCTTCCGAACTCCCATGCTACTGGTCAGTAACCGATTTGGGGATCGGAGGGGCCGCCGCGCCCGCGAACGACCGCTACCTCACACCTCTCCCGTGGTCTCCAGTCGTTCGAGCGCCTTGGTCAGCGGGTGGACGGTCAGGCCGATCTGCCACTCGCGCACGCCCAGGCCGCGCAGCCGGGCCGCCACGGTCTCCTCGCTGATCGGCTTGGGCGGCTCCCAGGTCAGCCTGCGTACGGCGTCGGGCTGGAGCAGGTTCTCCGTCGGCATGCGGTGCTCGTCGGCGAGCGCGGCCACGACGGCCCGGGCGGCCGCGAGCCGCTTGGCGGCGGCCGGGTCCCGGTCGGCCCAGCGGTTGGCCGGGGGAGGGCCGTCACCGGGCCCCACGGGCTGCGGCAGCGCCGCCTCCGGCATCGTGCGGGCCCGGTTCACCGCCGCCAGCCAGTCGTTGAGGTGGCGGCGGGCGCTGCGGCCCACGAACGGCGTGATCTCGGTGAGGGCCTTGGTCGTGCGCGGCTGGTCGAGCGCGGCCTGCACGATCGCCGAGTCGGGCAGCACGCGGCCCGGCGCGAGGTCGGCCTTGCGCGCGATCTCGTCGCGCAGCGTCCACAGCTCCCGCACCACGGCGAGCCCGCGCAGCGTGCGCACCCGGTGGATGCCCGAGGTGCGCCGCCACGGGTCGGTACGCGGGGGATGGGCGGGGGCGGCCAGGATCGCCGCGAACTCCTCCATCGCCCACTGCAGCTTGCCGGTGGCGGCCAGCTCCTCGTGCAGGGCGTCACGCAGCTCGACCAGCACCTCCACGTCGAGCGCCGCGTAGCGCAGCCAGTCTTCCGGCAGCGGCCGGGCCGACCAGTCGGCGGCGGAGTGTCCCTTCTCCAGCCGCAGGCCGAGGACGACCTCGACCATGGTCCCCAGGCCCACCCGCTCGTAGCCGAGCAGCCGCCCGGCCAGCTCGGTGTCGAACAGCCGCCGCGGGCGGAAGCCCAGCTCGGCCAGGCACGGCAGGTCCTGGTTCGCGGCGTGCAGGACGATCTCGGCGTCGCTGACGGCAGCGTCCAGCGCGGACAGGTCGGGACAGGCGACCGGGTCGATCAGCGCGGTGCCCGCGCCCGCCCGGCGCAACTGCACCAGGTAGGCGCGACCGCTGTAGCGGTATCCGGAGGCGCGCTCGGCGTCGACGGCGACCGGCCCCGTTCCGCGGGCGAAGGCGTCCACGGCGGCCGCGAGCGCGGCGGCGTCCTCGATGACGGGCGGGATTCCCTCGCGCGGCTCCAACAGTGGCTGGACTACGGGTTCTGTCACGGGCTAAGGAACTTTCGGGTCTTCTCGGCGGGCGGGGCGCGGACGCAGTGTGGCTACGTCGGGCGGCAGCGGGGGAATGCCGGCGGCCAGGCACATGAGGTCGCACCAGGCGGCCGCGTGCGGCGACAGGTCCTCGTCGAGCGGCGACCACGAGGCCCGCAGCTCGATCTCGGTGGTGACCGGATCGTCCGCCTTGCTGCCGAACCCCTCGGAGACGGCGCGGGTGACCGTGCCGCCCGCCGCGGCGTATCTCGCGCCGTGGCCGTCGAGCGCCTCGGTCAGCCAGCTCCAGGCCACCGGCCCGAGCAGCGGATCGGTGGTCATCTCCGGCTCCATCTCGGCGCGTACGTAGGCGACGAGGCGGAACGGCCCCTCCCAGCCGCGCTGGCCCTCGGGGTCGAACAACATGATCAGGCGGCCGACGGCGAGTTCGTCGTCGTCACGGTACACGGACGCCCCGACGGCTCCGGAGTACGGTGCGAGCCGCTGGGGCGCCGGGATGTCCTCCAGCTCGATTTCCGGCCGCACCTCGGTGGGGCGCAACGTCTCCAGAGCGCGCCGGAAGGCGGCGGGAGGCGCAGGCGGTTCACCGAGGGTCATGACGGAAGAGTAGGTCGGATTCGGGATAGCGCGAAGCAGGGGGCTGGCTGTGGGGGGCATGGGAAGTCGTCAAACCGTCGCCGCCGCTCGATCCGCAACCCGGCCGGACGTCCGTGCCGCCGCGCGTTCGAAGGTGCGAACCCGGCGGTCGCCGCTGCCGTCCGCGCGGTTGCGCCGTTCCGTCACGCGCATGGCGCGGCTCGGGCGGGCGGGGCGCGCGGCGTCGCTGCCGGCACAGTGCTCAGTGCGGCGTTCGGGGGAACTCCACATCGAAGTCATCGCTCCGGGGCCTCTCGTCGGATCCACGGTTGTGGCGGTCGCTCGGGACTGATCCGACGTTGGCACGTCCCGGCGACATTTCCCCGCATCGCACTCGGCGTGTCTCGAAAGTGGTATTGGAATCGATGCCGGATGGCCGATTGGCGAACACATTGCCGAGTTGTGAGATGACTCACATGAGGGGATGGGTTTCACCATACGCGATCACGAGCCTTGCTCGTGTCGTTCTGGAGCCCCAGGTCGTGGGTCAGGGCACTGAGCGGCGCCCGGACGTGGCAGGCTGGTGCCGTGAAACCCCAGCTCGCCGATTCCGTTTTCATCCGCGCCTGCCGGCGCGAGCCCGTTCCGTACACGCCGGTGTGGTTCATGCGCCAGGCCGGGCGGTCGCTGCCCGAGTACCGCAAGGTGCGGGCGGGCGTCGAGATGCTCACCGCCTGCGCCACGCCCGACCTCGTGGTCGAGATCACCATGCAGCCGGTCCGCAGGTACGGCACGGACGCGGCGATCTTCTTCAGCGACATCGTGGTCCCGCTCAAGGCCATCGGCGTCGACCTCGACATCAAGCCGGGCGTCGGCCCCGTCGTCGGGACCCCGATCCGCGACAAGGCGGGCATGGAGGTCCTGCGGCCCCTGGAGCCGGACGACGTCCCGTACGTGACCGAGGCGGTCGGGGCGCTCACCGGAGAGCTGGGCGCGACCCCGCTGATCGGCTTCGCCGGCGGGCCGTTCACGCTCGCGTCGTACCTGATCGAGGGTGGTCCTTCCAAGAACCACGACCGCACCAAGGCGATGATGTACGGCGAGCCCGAGCTGTGGCACGAGCTGATGGAGCGGCTCGCCGCGATCACGCTGGCCTTCCTGCGCGTCCAGGTGCGGGCGGGCGCCTCGGCCGTCCAGCTCTTCGACTCGTGGGTGGGCGCGGTCGCGCCGCAGGACTACCGCAGCTACGTGCTGCCGCACACCGCCAAGATCTTCGCGGGCCTGGCCGACCTCGGCGTCCCCCGCATCCACTTCGGCGTCGGCACCGGCGAGCTGCTCGGGCTCATGGGCGAGGCCGGCGCCGACGTGGTGGGCGTCGACTGGCGGGTGCCGCTCGACGAGGCCGCGCTGCGCGTGGGCGCGGGCAAGGCACTGCAGGGCAACCTCGACCCGGCGATCCTGCTCGCGCCCTGGGAGGTCGTCGAACGGCGGGCCGGGGAGGTGCTCGAACGGGGCAGGGTGGCCGAGGGGCACGTGTTCAACCTCGGCCACGGCGTGCTTCCCTCGACCGACCCCGACCAGGTCGCCCGGCTCACCGACTTCGTCCACGAGGCGTCGGCGCGCTGACGCGCTACCCCCGCGTGCCCTGGGGCGCGCGGGCCTCCTCCCCGCTCTCGTCCCCGTCCGCGGGGGCGGGACCCTCGGGGGAGGGGTCCTCGGGGGAGGCGGGCTCGTTTCCGGGCGGGAGCGAGCCCGGGGGCACGGGATCGGCCGGCGGGGCGGCGCGGCGGCGCGTCCGGCGCACGACGGCCCGGACGGACAGCCACACCAGCCCGGCCACGACGAGCCAGGGCAGCAGCGCGCCCAGCACGGTCAGCGCCACCATGGTCGAGGCGGTCAGGGCGTCCCACCCGGTGCGCAGGCCCGCGAGGAAACCGGACGGCTCGTCCTTCTTCGCCGGCTGGTACGCCCGCGGCGGGGGCACCAGGGTGAGCGTCACGGTCGCCATGCTCGTCTGCGCCTCCAGGGCCTTCTGCCTGGCCTGCAGCGACTCCAGGTCGGCCTCGCGGTCGGCGATCTCCCGCTCGATCTCCAGGATCT
The DNA here is from genome assembly GCF_014647835.1 of Microbispora rosea subsp. aerata. Taxonomy (GTDB): domain Bacteria; phylum Actinomycetota; class Actinomycetes; order Streptosporangiales; family Streptosporangiaceae; genus Microbispora; species Microbispora aerata. The sequence goes on along the minus strand of NZ_BMPY01000019.1, from coordinate 117,879 downwards.
CGCCGATCTTGTCCGCCTTCGACAGCAGCGTGCGGAACTGCCCGAGCGCGGCCTCGGCCGACTTCACCCGGCTGGCGACGTCGGCGACCTCCTCGGTGACGTCCTGGGCGTTCTGCCGCACCGAGACGCGTTTGCCGAGGTCACGCCCGAGCCGCGTGAGCACGTCGGGGTAGCGTGCCGGGGGCACCTTGAACGTCAGCGTCGACTGGTCGCCGCCGGAGACCGACTCGCTGCGTTCCTCGGCGACGTACCCGCCCGCGCCCGTCACGATGGCCTTGGCGCGGTCGGCCGCGGCCGTGACGTCCTTGGCCTGGACGGTGAGCTCGGCCTGGTAGATGATCGCGCGGTCGGCCGGTTCGATCTTGACCTTGTCCCGCCCGCCGCTGCCGCCCTCCTCGGCGGGCGCCTGCTCCTGCCTCTGCGCCGTGACGACGGCCTGGGGGGCGCCCGCGGCGGGCGCGTAGGCCGCCTCGTCGGCCGAGCTCCCCGAACTCCCCGAACCGCTGCAGCCCGCCAGCAGCAAGGCGGCGGCCGTGACGGCCGCCGTGCCGTACCGGATTCGCCTCATGCCCTTTACATCGGCCGGCCGGCGGGGGCGGTTCGACGGCGGCGGTCACGATGGCGTCACGATGCCGCCGTGATCAGCGGGCTCACTCGGCGGCGAAGACGTGGTCGCTGATCAGGCGGGTCGCGCCGATGATCCCGGCCGTGTCGCCGAGCTCGGAGAGCACGATGGGCAGGTTGCCGGTCGCCAGCGGCAGCGAGCGCTGGTAGACGACGCTGCGGATCTCCGCGAGCAGCGCGTGGCCGAGACCGGCCACCCCGCCTCCGATGATCACCAGCCCGGGGTTGAAGAAGCTCACGAGCGACGCGAGCACGATCCCCACGTGCCTGCCGCCCTCGCGGATCATCCGCACGGCGGCGGCGTCGCCCGTGGCCGCCGCCGCGGCGACGTCCCGCGCGGTCAGCGCGCCCTCACGCGCGAGCCGTTCGGCGAGGAAGGCCGAGGCGCCCGACTCGGCCGCGGCCCGCGCGTCGCGGGCCAGCGCCGCGCCGCCGAAGTACGCCTCGAGGCAGCCGGTGTTGCCGCACGTGCACAGGGGGCCGTCGTCGGACACCCGGATGTGGCCGATGTCGCCGGCGCTGCCGGTCACCCCGCGGTAGATCTCGCCGTCGACCACGATGCCGCAGCCGATGCCGGTGCCGATCTTCACGAGCAGGAAGTCGCCGACGGCCCTGGCGAGCCCGGCGTGCAGCTCGCCGAGCGCCATGATGTTCACGTCGTTGTCCACCAGCACCGGGCAGCCGAGCTTCCGGCTCAGCGTCTCCCGTACGGGGAACCGGTCCCACCCCGGCATGATCGGGGGCGACACCGGCGTCTTGTCGCGGAAGCTCACCGGGCCGGGAACGCCGATCCCCACGCCGTGGATCTCGGCCGTCTCGCCGGTGCGCAGCTTGCCGACCAGGTCGAGGGCCTGCTCCAGCACCGCTTCGGGGCCCTCCCGCACGTCCGCCGGCCGCGACAGGCGGTCGAGCACCTCCAGCTCGCCGTTGGTCACCCCCACGTCGATCGACGTGGCGCCGATGTCGATGCCGACGAAACGAAGGCGCGAGGCGATCCGCACGATGCCCGGCCGCCGCCCGCCCCGCGAGGCCGCCAGGCCGCCGGACTCCAGGAGCCCCAGTTTGACGAGGCGGTCGAGCTCGAGCGCGAGCTTCGACGGCGACAGACGGGTCACCTCGCCCAGCTCGGCGCGTGAACGCGCGCCGTCCTGACGCAGGAGGCGCAGGATCCGCGCCTGGTGCGGGTTCTCGGGACGAGCCGTCATTCGCTTTCACGCCGCTCTTCTGGTCGGGGGGACCGGGATGGACGGTCAGAAGTGACGCCACTTCTGCTGTGACCGCAACAACTTTATTACAGACCAACATTACTTTTTGTCCTGAAGATGAAAAGCTCAGGAGAATCACCCCTTCTGTGTGGCTTTGACAGTCGTTGTCCAGAGGGGTGGCCGCGGTGCTCCCCCGGTCGCGGCGATGGTCGCGGCGATGCGTCCGGGTTTCGCCCGGACACGCCCCGCGCCGGTGCGGGACCCGCGCATACGGGCCGGTAGCTTTTCCCTCATGGACGGGAGAGCGGGTCGTCATGTGGTCGTCGTCGGCGGGGGCATCGCGGGTCTGGCCGCGGCGCTGCACCTGAACCGGGCCGACGCCGGCCTCCGGATCACAGTGCTGGAGGCGGCGCCGAGAGTCGGCGGGAAGCTGTACGCCTCACAGGTGGCGGGGGTGGAGGTCGACGCGGGCGCCGAGTCGATGCTGGCCCGGCGGCCCGAGGGCAAGGAGCTGGCCCGGCTGGCCGGCCTCGGCGACGACCTGGTGAGCCCCGGCACGACCCGGGCCGCCGTCCTGTCGCGCGGGTCGCTGCGCCCGCTTCCCCGGCAGCAGGTGATGGGCGTGCCCTCCGACGTGGTCGCCCTCGCGCGTTCGGGCATCCTGTCGCCGGGCGGGCTCGCCCGGGTGCCCCTCGACCAGTTCCTGCCGCCGACGCTCGTGACCGGCGACGTCTCCGTGGCGGCGTACATCCGGGCCAGGATGGGAAGCGAGGTCGTCGACCGGCTGGTCGAGCCGCTGCTCGGCGGCGTGTACGCGGGCCGGGCCGACATGCTGTCGCTCGACGCGACCATGCCGCGGATCGCCGCCATCGCCCGCACCGAGCGGTCGCTGCTTCAGGCGGTCAGGGGCATCGCCTCGTCGGCCCCCGCGGACGCCGGGCCGGTCTTCGCCAGCCTCAGGTACGGCATGGGCTCGCTGCCCGCCGCGGTGGCCAAGGCGTCGGGCGCGCTGATCCGCACCGGGGTCACCGTGCGCGACCTGCTCAGGACGCCGGACGGCTGGCGTCTGGTCACCGGTTCCACCCGGGACGAGGAGACGATCGACGCCGACGCCGTCGTCCTGGCGGTCCCCGCGCGGCCCGCCTCCCGCCTGCTGCGGCGCGAGGTGCCGAAGGCGGCGTCCGAACTGGCCGCGATCGAGTACGCCAGCATGGCGATCATCACGCTCGCCTACCCCAGGACGGCCTTCCCCGAGCCGCCGGAAGGCAGCGGCTACCTCGTGCCGCCGGTCGAGGGACGGCCGGTCAAGGCCGCGACGTTCAGCAGCGTCAAGTGGCCCCACCTGGCCGAGGCCGGCCGCGACGTCGTGATCGTGCGGTGCTCGATCGGCCGTCTGGGCGAGGAGCTCGTGCTCCAGCGCGACGACTCCGAGCTGACGGCGCTCGCGATGAACGAGATGGCCGAGATCCTCGGCGTGCGCGGCCTGCCGCTGGACACCCGGGTGACCCGCTGGGGCGGCTCGCTCCCGCAGTACGACGTGGGCCACCTCGACCGGATCGCCCGCGTGCGCGCCGCGCTCGCCGGGCAGCCCGGCCTCGCCGTCTGCGGCGCGGCGTACGAGGGCGTCGGCATCCCGGCCTGCATCGCGACCGCCCGCACCGCCGCCAAGCTCGTCATCGAGCACCTGCGGGACAAGCGGGCCGCGGCCGCCTCCGGCGCCTGACCGGCCGCGTGGACACCGGCCGCCGGCGCGCCTGACCAGGAGGCACCCGGCGGCCGGACCACCGCCCCTCACCGGCAGAATGGGAGCCATGACGGAGCCTGCCCCGCGGCCCAAGGCACGCGATCTCAACCTGGTCATTCGGTACACGATGTGGTCGGTCTTCCGGCTGCGCGACGCGCTTCCCGACGCCCGCGACGGCGTGGCCGGCGAGGTCGAGGAACTGCTCGCGCAGGTGGCCGGCAAGGACGTGACGACCCGTGGCTGCTACGACGTCGCCGGGTTCCGCGCCGACGCCGACTTCATGTTCTGGTGGCACGCCCCCTCGCCCGAGGACCTGCAGGAGACCTACACCCGCTTCCGCCGCACCGCCCTCGGCCGCGCCAGCGAGCCGGTCTGGTCGGTCATGGCCCTGCACCGCCCGGCCGAGTTCAACAAGTCCCACATCCCGGCCTTCCTCGCCGACGAGGAGCCCAGGGGATACGTCTGCGTCTACCCCTTCGTACGGTCCCTGGAGTGGTACCTGCTGGAGGACTCCGAGCGGCGCAGGCTGCTCGCCGAGCACGGCATGATGGCCCGCGAGTTCCCCGACGTGCGGTCGAACACGGTCGCCTGCTTCGCCCTCAACGACTACGAGTGGATGCTGGCCTTCGAAGCCGACGAGCTGCACCGCATCGTCGACCTGATGCGCCACCTGCGCGGAGCCGAGGCGAGGCGGCACACCAGGGTCGAGATCCCCTTCTACACCGGCACCCGCAAGCCGGTCAGCGAGCTCGTCGCCGCGCTGCCCTAGCGATCGGGAACGCCACGACGGCCCGGGTCGGGGCGTCGCCCAGCGCGGCATGTCGGCGCTGTGCCATCAGCGGCGGCGCGACGGCCCGGGCGCCGGGGTGGAGCGGGTCACCGGCGGCGCCTGCGCCCGGTGCCGGGCCCCCACCGGCACCGCGCTTTCCTCGTGACGGGGGAGGGAGCGCGCCGAAGAGACATTCCGGCTGATCACCCGCGAAGCGCTGGAAACGGTCTTGGCGGTTTTGAGTCTTTGCCATACTGTGACGAGGGATCGACGTCCATGTGAGGCAGAGTGGCAAGCGGGCTGGCACGTTCCAGGGGGCGCCGCCGCAAGAGGCGGGCCCGTTCTCACGTCGTCGAGGTGTCCTTGGGGGTGGCCGCCTTCGCCGTCGGAGCCGTCGTGGTCGCCGGGCCGCTGTCCCGCTCCGGCGCGGCCCCCGAACGCGTGGTCGCCGCGCCCACGCCGCAGGCGTCCCCGGCCGGGGAGCTGACCGTCGCCAGCGTCGGCACCAGCGAGAAGAAGAAGACGAAGAGCAAGAAGAAGAGCAAGCGGGACAAGAAGGCGGCCGAGGAGAAGGCGTCGGGACCGTCGAAGTACACCGACAAGAAGGCCGCGGCCTACTTCCGCAGCAGGTGGAACGACAAGACGGCCAAGCGGGTCAAGGACATCCGCACCACCGGCGGCTACCTGCGCATCTACACGAACCTGCCGGAGAACGCCGGCAACTCCAAGACCGCGATCACCTTGTGCAAGCGCGGCCTGGAATATCTCGCCGAGCGGGGGGAGCCCAACCCCGTGGTGTTCGTCCAGGCGAGGTTCGGCGAGAACGGCAACCCCGTTCTCGCCAACATCCTCGGCCCGGACGACGACGACTGCCGGATCACCTACCCCAAGCCGAAATGAGCCTCACTCCGCCGGTTGGAGGGTCAGGCAGACGGAGTTGATGCAGTAGCGGTCGTCGGTCGGCGTGGGGTAGCCCTCGCCGTGGAACACGTGCCCCAGGTGTGAGTCGCAGCGGGCGCAGCGCACCTCCACCCGCTGCATGCCGTGCGAGTTGTCCTCGTGCAGGGTCACGGCGTCCGAGTCCGACGGCTCGTAGAACGACGGCCAGCCGCAGTGCGAGTCGAACTTGGCCTCCGACCGGAACAGCTCCGCCCCGCAGGCGCGGCAGGAGTAGACGCCGACGGTCTTGGTGTTGACGTACTCACCGCTGAACGGACGCTCCGTCCCCGCCTGCCGGAGAACCCGGTATTCCTCGGGGGAAAGCTGCGCGCGCCACTCGGCGTCGCTCTTGATGACCTTCTCCATGCTCACCACCCTGCCTTCAGCGGCCCCTCACGGGGATTACGAAGTGAGGAACTCCACGGAGCCCGCGGATCTTCCCCGCACATGTTCGCGACGCGAGCATCCTTTCCCCGGTCTTCCGGCGTCTTCACTGACGAGGGGTTGATCGCCGTACCCGCGCGGGGGCGGTCACCCGCACCGCCGTCAGGGCGGCGACGCACCCGACCCGTGCTGGACGCCGCCGGACGGTGAGAGGAGGCCGCCCGCGGGCGGCCGTCGTGGTCCGTCCCGTCGCGTGCGGCGCCGTCCGAACGCGAGCGCGCCGTACGCGACCACGCGCCTGCGCCGGGAGGGCGCGGCCGTGGGAGCGCCCGGTCCGGCCGCCGTCGGCAGCCCGGGACGGACCCCCTCTTCCGTGGGTAGGGTCACGTCATGGCTTCGCCGTACATCGAGATAGAGGTAGACGGCCGCGTGGTCAAGGTCACCAATCCGGACAAGGTCTACTTTCCGGAGATCGGTGCCACCAAGCGCGACCTGGTCGAGTACTACGTGAGCGTGGGGGACGGCGTGCTGCGCGCCCTGCGAGAACGGCCGACCTACCTCAAGCGGCACCCCGACGGCGTCGGCACCGAGGCGATCTACCAGAAGCGGATGCCCCGGCATCCCGACTGGATCGAGACCGTCACCGTGCGCTTCCCCAGCGGGCGCACGGCCGACGCGTTCTGCCCGACCGAGGTGGCGGCCATCGCCTGGTGCGCCAACCTCGGCACGATCGACTTCCACCCGTGGCATGTGCGGCGCGCCGACCTCGACCACCCCGACGAGCTGCGCATCGACATCGACCCGCAGCCCGGCACCTCCTTCGAGCAGGCCCGTACGGTGGCCTTCACCGTCAAGGAGATCCTCGACGAGCTGGGCATGACGGGCTTTCCCAAGACCTCGGGCAGCCGCGGCATCCACGTGAACGTGCGCATCGAGCCCCGCTGGACCTTCACCGAGGTGCGCTACGCCGCGATCGCCTTCGCCCGCGAGGTCGAACGGCGCTCGCCTCTCGCGACGAGCGCCTGGTGGAAGGAGGAACGCGGGGAGAAGGTCTTCATCGACTACAACCAGAACGCCCGCGACCGCACGGTGGTGGCCGCCTACTCGGTCCGGGCGCGGCCCGACGCGCGGGTCTCCGCCCCCGTGACCTGGGAGGAACTGGCCGACTGCGACCCCCGCGACTTCACCCTCAAGACGATGCCGGAGCGGTTCGCCAGGCTGGGCGACGTGCAGCGGGCCATCGACGACAGGGCCCACGACATCGGCACGCTGCTGGAGTGGTACGACGCCGACGACCGGGGCGACATGCCATACCCGCCGAACTACCCGAAGATGCCCGGCGAACCGAGGCGCGTCCAGCCGTCCAAGGCCCGGCGACCTACATGATCTGCGACCGGCCGATCCGCTTCTTCTGCTGTCGGAGGCAGGGGGTGGTCGTAAATCACCGATCTCTGCACAAAAGGCGCGATCTCCGCGCCGTTGATCGAACTCACCGGGGGAAGGCATGCGGAACAGCAAATGCGCCGCTGCGGTTGACCTGGCGTATGGCCCCGAACCCCAAGATAAGTGCCGCCGGTTTCAGGCGCAGAAGAGGCTGGACGTCGACGGTGTCGTCGGGTCGATCATTTGTCGGGTCGCATTCGAGGCCCAATCACTTAACCAATTCGGCAACCCTGTCTCGATGGTAAGACTTTGCTTGGACAATTGCCGTACGGGCACATTGATCAGCGATAGCCGGGCGTAGGCCATATCAGCGATGTACAGTCGCGCTGAAGCACCCACACATGCCTACGGCGAGGGGACGGCACTGTCGCATGCTCGAAAAGACCGGCCACATCAGCGTGCGTGAGGGGCGCCGCAAGCAGCGCAGGGGACGGGTCGCTGGCGTCCGTATGAGCAAGGAGCAGTTCGAGGAGCTCTGGAAGCTGGCGAGGAGGGGTTTCACGGACCCCGCTACGACAATCACTTACGACGACGGCGACGAGAATTTCACCGCATTCAGCCCCGCCAACTTATGGGAACAGGTCGGCGACGTTGACGAGCTGGATAACGTGGTATGTAAGGTATGGCAGGACAACCCATATCGGTCCGTCGAAATCGAAATCGGGCCGGACCGGTGGACGACCTACACTGTGCAGGCTGACGACTCGACCTGGGCACTGGGCCGTTATGAGGAACTGACCGAGAAGCTCGTGGCCTATCAACACTTCCTTGTAGCCGTAGCCACGAAGAAGCCGGAAATCTCCTCAGGGGCGGCGTGGATACCGCGAGACGTGTGGTCCAAGAACTCCGTCCGCAAGTGGGAGCTCGCGACCGCGATAGCGATCTCGATGGCAGCCGTTGGTGCGGCAACGGCGACTGCCTTCTATGTGATGCTGACTGTCGCCAAACTCACCGGGATCATGTGGCTGGAGGACGGTAAAACTCGTCCCGTGACACCAGAGGATCTGGCCTATAGGGGCATGGCCTTCTGGGGGGCGGTCGGACTGTGGTGCCTGTGGGCCACAGCGAAGCGCTTGACCGCTATCAACATGCGCAGCCGCATCAGGACTAAGCCGCCACGTCGTGAATATGATTCGGTAGCGGTCCTGTCCCTGGTCTTCACGATCCTGTCGGTGCTCGTTGCCGTGGCGCAGCTCGTTAGCGCCAAATGAGGCTAGCAACCCGAAGATACTCGGCGCAGGTCGCCTTGATTTACGCGTCCATCATGTGGGCCCTCTGGCGTTACTCGTAGGGGTCTGCAGGGGCATCGGCTGGTAGCTACGGCGCCGGCTGGTAGGGCTGCTGCGGTTGATTCGGGTGACCGCTTGGCTGGTCCCGTATTCCAGCACACCTGGGCGGTTCTGACGACGACTGGTATATCGAGCAGCGTCAGATCGTGGGCGACTGGCGGGACCAGTACGTGCATGAAGTCCACGATGGCAACGACCAGGTTCCGCAGCAGATCGACCCTGAGTTCTTGCAGGAATCGTAAACGCTGCCGACCCCATGCTCATTCGAGGGCAGAGCCGGTCGCGGGTCGTCGGTCTACCGGGCACCGGCGAGTTCGGGCCAGCCGTGCAACCCGATGCCCACGCCGGAGCGGTACAGCTCGACCCCGGCGGTCGTGTACGGCACGGTGTTGCCGGGCAGGTCGTCGAGCGGCGCCCAGGTCAGCCCGCCGCACTTGCCGGGTTCGGCGTTGTACGGCTCGCCCGCCCACCGTTCGGTCGCGAAGAACACGCCCAGCCTGGGCTTGCCCTCGGGGGACAGATGGTGGACGACGGTGGCTGGGCGGAGGTCTGCCGGGTCGATCGCCACGCCGACCTCTTCACGGGCCTCGCGGACCGCGCAGTCGACAATGGTTTCCCCCATCTCCAGGTGCCCGGACGGCAGGCAGTACAGGCCGTCGGCGTACCCGGTGCCCTGGCGCAGGCACAGCAGGATCCGGCCGTGGCGCTCCAGGATGACGTGAACGTCGACGGTGACCTGATACCGCTGCATGGCCGCTCCCGTGGTTACGTCTGTGGCTGGCGTGACCATAGCTCAGCGATGCGGCCGGAGATGAGCTGAACGGCGAGTTGCGGTGCATCGTCACCGGTGTCCACTCGCCACATGGGAAAGCCGTCCTCGGCGAGTACGTTGGCGAGGTCGTCGTACATGCTCGCCTCGACGCGGGAGGATCCGTCGTGCTCGAACCGGGAGTGCGCACCCCGGGCCCGTAGCCGATCTTCCAGGATGTCCGGGTCGGCGGTGACGAGCACGGCCAGGTCCGGCCGGGGAGCGCGTTGAGCTGCCGCACGTACTCGAGCGGCACGCCGTCGCGGGTCTGCAGCACGTACGACGATGGGACGTACCGGTCGCACAGCACGAGCCTGCCGCTATCCAGGGCGGGTTGGATCTCGGCGGCCAGGTGGTGGTAGCGGTCGGCTGCCACGAGGCAGGCGAGCGCCGGACCGGAGTAGGTGCCGGTGAGGTGGCGGGCGATCTGCCCGAGCTGGCCGTCGGTGGGTTCCCTCGTCGCGAGGACCGGGTACCCGGCCGCGGTGAGGTGATCGGCGAGGAGCCGGACGAGGGTGGACTTCCCGGCGCCGCCGGGGCCGTCGAGGGTGACGAACAGGCCGGGCATCAGTGGCTCCCTGCTGTGCGGGCGTGCTGTGCGCGGGCGAGGTCGACCAGGCGGGTGTGGATCTCCGCTTCGGTGGCCTCGCCGAATTGCAGGCCGGAGGAGAAGTTGAACTCGTCCCGGCCGCGGAGCGCTTCGTCGTCTGCGCCGAGGTTGACCGGGGTGTAGTTGAGGAGCTGCTCGGGGGTGTAGCGGCCGGTCGCCGTGAGCCGGGTCCACTCGGGTGTGCCGGGGTAGGGCCGGAACTGGAAAACGGATGCCCGGAACGTTCCAATCTCGTTGTCGGTGAGGTCCCACAGTCGGTGGATCAGGTTCACGGTGGCCTGCATCTCCGCGCGGGTCTCGGTGGGGAAGCCGAGGATGAAGTAGCCCTTGACACGGATGCCGCGGCGGGTAAGGCGGCGGACGACGCTGGTCGCCATGGCCGGGGTGATGCGCTTGTCGATGTAGGTCAGCATGCGTTCGCTGCCGGACTCGATGCCGAGTGCGACCTCTCGCAGCCCGCACGCCGCCAGCAGGTCGAGCATCTCGTCGGGGGCGCGATGCAGCACGTTGATCCGGCCGGTCGCGTCCCACACCGCCCACTCGCCGACCCGTTCGTCGGTGAATGCGGTCATCATCTGGTCGATCACCCGGCGGGCGCCGAGGAACAGGTCGTCGACGAACCGGAACGCCCTCACCGCGTACCGGTCGCGGAGCCGGTGCATCTCCTCGATGATGTTGCCCGGCTGTCTGACCCGGATGGTGACGTCGGGGTTCGCCGACACGGCCGCGCCGCAGAACGAGCAGTCGTACGGGCAGCCGCGGGCGCCGACCATGTTCGCCTCGATCCGGCCGTCGCTTGCGGTGTAGGGGTCCTGGGCCAGGTAGGTGCGGTCGACGAACGGCATCGTGTCGATGTCGGGTGCCAGATGATGTGCTGTTCCGGGCTGGCCGCCGGTGACGGGGGTGCGGAGGACGGGATCGAGCCACATCACCGCGGGAAGGTGGGAGCGGTTGCGGTGGTCGGCCAGGAGTTCGGCGACGCGCGTTTCGGCCTCGCCGAGGATCAGCGCGTCGAGTCGGGCCATGCGGGGGTCGGTGAGGATGCGCTCGGGCATGGCCTTGGCATGGTGGCCGCCGGCCATGATGCGGATGCGGGGGTCGAGGGCGGCGGCGATGCGGGCGCTGATCTCGTAGGTGGGGGCCAGCAGGTTGAACCCCGCCCATCGGGGCGCGGCCTGGTTGATCAGGTCGATCGTGGCCTGGACGGGTAGGCCGTGGGCTTCGGCGTCGAGCACGGCCACGTTGTAGCCGCGGGCGGCGGCGTAGGTGGCGATGTAGGCCATCCCGAGCACAGGCAGCGTGTAGTCGTTGACCCGGGGTCGGGCGGCGTAGTCACGGAGCGGGGCGTTGACGAGAAGCAGGTCGAGCGGCTCAGCGGGGTGAGGCCCCTGTAGGAGGGGGATTGCGGACATGGCGGTCTCCCCATGCGAGGGTGAGAGCGGTCAGGGTGGACAGGTGGGGCCCGGCCAACGTGCGCCACTTGGCGGCGAAGCCGGGTTCGTCGGCCGGCCAGGCTGTGTGAGGGTCGGCGGTGGCGGCCCAGGTGCGTACGGCGAGGTCGGCGTATGGGTAGAGCGAGTAATCGCCGGTGTGGTCGGCGACGGCGGCGCCTGCGGTCCACGGGCCGATGCGAGGCACTGCCTGCAGGGCCTTCACCAGGACGTCGGCGGGCAGCTGCGCCCACTCCGCGTAGTGGTCGAGGTAGGCGGCTGCGGCGGCCTGCAGGGGGCGGCGTTTGAAAGCCATCCCGAGCGCGCCGAACTCCTCGGCTGTCATGGAGACGACCCGCTCCGGGGTCGGCATCAGCCCAGTCGCCCCGGCTGGATCTCCGGCGGCGGCGCGGAACGCGTGGTGTATCCGGCGGGCCTGTCCGGCGCGGATGACTTGCCGGATGATGGCCGTGGCCAGGGCGTCCCACAGGTCGGTGTTCCGCCACCGCCGCACCGGCCCGAGCGCGGCGAGCGCGTCCGCAAGCCGCGGGGGCAGGGCCGCACCGTTGAGCATGGCAGGGTCGTAGACGTCCACGGGTGGCGCGTCTCCGGATCCGGCGAGCAGGCGCGCCTCGCCGCTCGCGGTGAGCAGCCACGCGCCGTCCGGGGTGCGCATGGCCCTGGTAGGCGAGACGCCGGTGGTGTCCCAGCCGGGGTGATCGAGCATGTGCATCGCGTTCTCCACGGGTGTCCGTCGTCGCGTAATGGCCCGCGGTCGATGGGCGGGCTACGTTCGCGACACGCTAGTGGGGCTGAGGTGTCGTGCATAGGCGGCTGAGGTGGTTGAGGGGCATGGTCTCGGAGGTTCCTCACGTTCTTGCCCCCGACGCGATGGTCGTTGCTCACGGGTCAGGACCTGATTTCCTGATCAAGGGGTCCGTATGGCGTTTACGGTGCCTGTGGGCCCCGGGTCTTTCCAGATTCGGTCTCATAACAGCGCTGCGTAACCGTGTCGGCACAGAAGCGTGTGAAGGACACTGGAGGACAGACAAGGACACCCCCGGGTCCGGCACGAGGTGACGCGATGGCCCCCACCCTTCCTCCGTGGGCCGTACGGCTGCGCGCCGAGCGGCGTAATCGGCTGTGGAGTCAACGCGAGATGGCCCGCCAACTTGTCGAGGCAGCTGACGAGACGACCCGGGCACGCCTGCCCGCACGAGAGTCGATCATCCGCCGTATCCGTGCCTATGAGGCGGGCGACCACCAGCCCGGTGACCCGTACCGGCTGCTTTACTGCCGAGTGTTCGGCATAGAGGAAACCGACTTGTTCGACACCCCGCCCGCCGCCGTTGTCCCCACCGTCCGCGAATGGACCGGCACCGTTGTCACCGTCCCGCCCCTGCCGTGGGTATGGGAGCCTCGCGGTACGGTAAACGCCGTCTATGACACCAGCAGGGATGACCTCATGCTCGATCGTCGCCAAGCTGTCAAGGCACTGGCCGTCACTGCTGGGTTGCCGCTCATCGACCCCGTGCAGCGCTGGCTCGCCAAGACTCCGCACCAGCCCGTGGGAACTGCGGCGAATGGACGGATCGGCGCCGAGGAGGTAGCGCAGCTAGAGACGACCGCCAACGTGTTCCGCACCTGGGACCACTCCCACGGCGGCGGCCTGGCCCGCAAGGCCGTCATCGGCCAGCTCAATGAGGTCGCCGACCTACTGCGCGAGTCCCATCCCCACGCGATCGCCCTGCGGCTGTTCCGCGTGATGGCCGAAATGTCGAAGATCGCCGCCACGATGTCGTGGGACTGCGGCATGCAGACCGCGGCGCAGAAGTGCTACGTCCTCGCCCTACAGGCGACCAAGTCAGTGGGGGACCGCCCTCTCGGCGCGAGCATTCTCGCGTCGATGGCGCGGCAACTGCTGTACCTGGGGCATCCCCGCGACGCGCTGGAGCTGGTCCGCCTCGCCCTCGACGGGGTCCGCGGCACGGCCTCCCCGAGACTCATGGCGATGCTGCGCACCCGAGAGGCGTGGGCGTACGCGGCGCTGGGCCGCCCCGAGGCGTTCCGCCGGGCAACCGACGCCGCCGAAGACGCTTTCACCGACATCAGCGACGGCGACCACGACCCCGACTGGATCACCTACTTCGACGCGGCGGAACTCGCCGGAGTCACTGGCGGACGCTACCTCGACATGGCCCGCAGAGACAGCCGGTACGCAGGCGATGCCTTGCATTACATCGGGCGGGCCCTGCAACTGCGTCAGCGCTCCAGCATGCGCAGCCTCGCACTCGACCGGATAGGGCTCGCACAGGCGTACCTGCTCGCCGGTGATCTCGACGCGGCCCTCAGCGTCGGCACCGCCGCGACACAGACGGCCACGCAGGTCCAGTCCGACAGGGTCCGCGTGCAACTGCGCGAGCTGTGCGCCGACATCGAGCCGCACCGCGACCCGGCCGCGGCAGACCTCGCTCAGCAGATCCGCGAGACCCTGGCACGCTAGGAGGCAACGCAGTCGCCGAGCGGGAGTCGCTGATGGTGCGTATCGGTGTGACCGGCCACATGAACTTGACCGCGGACACGGCCGTCCTCGTGTCCGAGGCGCTCCATGCCTACCTACGCCAGGTGGGCGGGGACATCATCGGCGTGTCCTGCATCGCACGCGGGGCCGACAGCCTGTTCGCCGAGGCTGTGCTCGAGGCCGGGGGGACGCTGGAGGTGATCCTGCCGTCGAGGGACTACCGGGAGGCGAAGGTCAAGCCGGACCATGCCGACCTGTTCGACCGGCTGCTCGGCAAGGCAGCCCGGGTGCGGACCATGCCGTTCGACCACGCGAACCGGGAGGCGTACGTCGCCGCCAACGAGGCGATGCTGGGATCGGTGGACGAGCTGGTGGCGATCTGGGACGGTGCTCCGGCGACCGGGCGAGGCGGGACGGCCGACGTCGTCGCCGAGGCTCGGGAGCGCGGCGTGCCGGTGACCGTGATCTGGCCGGAAGGCTCGGCCCGAGACTGACCTGGGGCAACTGCCGAGCCAGGCCCCGAGGACGCACGGTCAGGCGGGGTGCCTGGGGCATACAGGCGGCGAGGCCGCTCCCGCAGGTTCGCCATGCAGAGGTGGGCCCGCTGAGCGACGAGTGTGGCCTGGTCTTTGCGTATCGGCTCGTGCGGCGACTACTGGTGAATGCCGGGAATTACGGCGATGGGGTTGATTTGACGGCGGGGAGTGCGGCCGGGTGATCGCCCGTACCCTTTTTTGTCCGCCTGTCTCTGCTCTTGATCGGCTCTTGCATTCCCGCCCGGTGTCCCTGGAGACGGGCGCGGGGATGGTCCTGGCGAGCGCTCGCCGACGGGGGAGCGGGCGCTCATCCCCGGGCTGGACCGCACATGGACGACCTGGAACGCCCGAAAGCCCCGCCTTCGTACCGCTGCCGAGGGCGGGGCCGCCTTGTACGAGACCGAGCGGGGGGAGACATCCGGATGTGCCTGAGCTGCGGCTACGGCGAGCCTGACGACGACCACGGGGATTCCGGCCACATCACCCGGACGGATCCGCGGAAGGCCGGCAGGGCTGCGGACGCCAGCCCGGCGCAGGCCGCCGACGACGTCGGGTCCGGGATGGAGTCCCTCGGCGCGCCGCCTTCCTGACGCCGGGCCTCGGCCCGCCGTCGACGAGGAAGGCGGGCCGTTCTCCCCTGACCGGGACAGGCGGAAGCCGCCGCTAGACCGAATACGTATGGAGAGTGACCAAGTGACAACACCGGTCAAGAGGATCACGATGTCCAAGCCGTTCTGCGCCCTCGCGGGCGTCGGCCCGTACGCCCTGGCCAAGGCCGGCGAGGTGTACGAGGACATGGCAATCCGCGGCCGCAAGATCGTCAGCAGGATGAGCCGGGAGGCCGCGCAGGAGTTCGAGGAGACCGCGCACGAGCTGGAGGGCCTGTCCAGGTCTACGCGCCAGCAGGCACAGGCGCAGGAGAGGCAGGAGAGGGAGAAGGAGACCATGGCCCAGACCACCGGCCGGGCCCGCGCCGCCTCCAGGGCCTGACGCGCGCCCGCGCCCGGCTGCCACGACGCACGCGCTCGGCCGGTTCCCCGCGGGACCGGCCGGGCGGGAGCGGTTCAGCGCGTCCGCGGCCACGCGTCGTCGTAGCGGTAGCCGAGCTTGTCGATGTCCAGGACGCTCGCGACCGTGTCGCCGTACCGCGGCAACCGGCTCTCCTCGGTGACGTTCCCGTACGCCGATCTGACCGGGGCCTTCGGGTGACGGGACCGCCACAGGTGCCACAGCAGGTCGCCGAAGCAGGCGACGGCCCAGTACAGGGGATCGTTCGGGGCGGCGGGCTGGGCCAGGTCGCCCCCGATGCCCATCTGCACCGCGCCCAGGTGGATCTCCACCTGCATGTTGAACACCTGGAAATCCGGATTTTTCAGCATGTTTCCGATGAGCTCGGCGGTGGCCCACCGGGGGATCTTGTCGCCGTCGGCGTAGGAATGCCGGAGCGGATGCGTCCGGGGAACTCTGGCCGTCCACCCCGCGAACGCGCCGTCGAGCACGGCCCGATCGCGCTGGGGGCTGCCGTTCCCCCCGAAGTAGTCCTTCGACAGCACCGCCGCGCGCTCCGGCGAGCGGGCGTCGAGGGGCCAGTCCCAGTACGGCACGGTCACGGACGGATCGACGCGCTGGAGCTCCCGCTCGAAGTGCAGCAGGTATCTGCGCTGCCAGGGCAGGAAGAAGCCGTTGGCGTGGGTGGCCGGGAAGTAGTCCGCGTGGATTTTCACCAGCGCGTCGTAGACGCCTCGCTCCTTGAGCGTGCGCACCGCCCGGACGAACGCCTCCCACTGCTGCTCGCTCATGTCGCCGACCCGCCGCCGCACCGGAGGCCGGGGCGGCGCCGCGTGTGCCGCCGTCCCGCGCGCCCCCGACGCGATCGCCGCCGTCCCCAACAGCGCCGATGCCAGCACCTCCCGCCTGCTCAGCACGCGCATGTTCGCCCCCCGAATGTCGCTGGTTCAAGTGGCCTGCTTCGACGGGCGGAAAGACTAGAACGGAAGGGCCGCCGCGAGGTGAATTTCGCGTCGTGTCGGCGGTTCCCGCTTGCGACGGCGGCAAGAAGGAGGGCCGGCTTCCGCCTATGGCGCGGACGAGGGCCGGCGCGGGTGCCATTCCGCCTGAGGCGGGGGCGAGGGCCGGCGCGGGTGCCGCTCTGCCTCGGATGGGGCGGAGGGCTGATGAGGGCGCTGTTCCGCCAGTGATGGGAAAACGAGGGCCGATGCGAGCGCCCATTTCGCCGGCGGCGGCAACGAGGGTCGGCTCCTGCCTGGAGCGGGGGCGAGGGCCGGCGGGGGCGCTGCCTTTGCGGCAGACGGTGAGACGAGCCCGACCGGGCGGGCGGCTCGGGCAGGACGGGGAGGGGGCGTCGCGAGCGGTGTTGTCGGTGGGGTGTGCCACTGTAGGAAACGTGCGCCGCATCCATCCCTACACCGAGGACGAGCCGGACATCCCCGCCGCCTACGCCTACCCACGCGACCACTGGCTGCGCCTCAACATGGTGGCCAGCGCCGACGGAGCGGCCTGGGTGGACGGCCACTCCGAGGGACTGTCCGGCCGGGCCGACAAGCGGATCTTCGGGCTGCTGCGCGGCCTGGCCGACGTGGTGCTGGCCGGTGCCGCCACCGTCCGCACCGAGGGATATCGCCCGGCCCGTCCGCGTGAGTCGTGGCGGGCGCTGCGGGAGGGCAGGCCGCCGGCGCCGCCGATCGCCGTCGTCACCCGCCGCCTCGATCTCGACCTGGACACCCCGCTGTTCACCGAGGCGGAGCCGTACGCCCGGACGATCGTGATCACGACGGAGTCGGCGCCGAAGGACCGGCGCGAGGAGGCGGCCGCGCGGGCCGACCTGATCATCGCGGGCGAGGAGACGGTCGATCTCGCGACCGCCGTACGAGAGCTGCGCGACCGGGGGCTCGGCCGCGTGCTGTGCGAGGGCGGCCCCCGGGTGAACGCGCAGCTCGCCGCCGCCGGCCTGGTCGACGAGCTGGCACTGACCGTGAGCCCGCTGCTGATCGGCGGCGACGCGGCGCGCATACTGGACGGCGTCGCATCGCACACGCCGCTGACCCTCGCCCAGGTGCTCGAAGAGGACGGCTTCCTCTTCTGCCGATACATCAGGGAGGCGAAGGATGAAGCTTCCGGTTGAGCCGCAGATCCCCGACCTGGATCTGCCGGTCGTGCCGCCCGTCGCGCCGATGCTCGCCAAGGCCGTCAAGGGGCTGCCGAAGCAGGACGGCACGCTCTACTACGAGCCGAAGTGGGACGGCTTCCGCTGCGTCGTCTTCCGGGACGGTGACGAGGTCTTCCTGGGCAGCAGGAACGAACGGCCCTTCACGCGCTACTTCCCCGAGCTGGTCGAGGCCGTCAGGCGGGAGCTGCCGCCCAAGTGCGTCGTGGACGGCGAGATCGTGCTGGTCAGGGGGCAGTCGCTCGACTTCGACGCGCTGCAGCAGCGCATCCATCCCGCGCAGTCCCGGGTGCGGCTGCTGTCGGAGAGCACCCCCGCGTCCTTCGTGGCCTTCGACCTGCTCGCCGTCGGGGAGGAGGACCTCACCGGGGCGCCGTTCTCCGAGCGCAGGGCCCGGCTGGAGGAGGCGCTGGCGGGCGCGGGCCGCTCCGTACGGCTCACGCCGGTCACCCGGGACGAGGACCGGGCCGCCGAGTGGTTCGACGCGTTCGAGGGCGCCGGGCTGGACGGCATCGTCGTCAAGCCGGGCGACCAGCCGTATGTGCAGGACAAACGCGTGATGTTCAAGGTCAAGCACGAGCGGACGGCCGACTGCGTGGTGGCGGGCTACCGCGAGCACAAGTCGGGGCCGGTCGTCGGCTCGCTGCTGCTCGGGCTCTACTCCCCGGACGGCCGCCTGCACCACGTCGGCGTCGCCGCGTCGTTCCCGATGAAACGCCGTGAGGAGCTTGTGGAGGAGCTCGCGCCGTACCGGATGGAGGACCTGAGCGAGCATCCGTGGGGGCACTGGGCCGAGGTGGCGACGGGCGGCGCGGAGGGGCAGCGCCTGCCCGGCGCCGTGTCGCGGTGGAACGCCAAGAAGGACCTGTCGTTCATCCCGCTGCGGCCCGAGCGGGTGGTGGAGGTGGCCTACGACCACATGGAGGGCGACCGGTTCCGCCACACCGCCCAGTTCCGCCGCTGGCGGCCGGACCGCGCCCCCTCGTCCTGCACCTACGAGCAGCTCGAACGCCCGGTGAGCTACGACCTCGACATGATCCTCGCCCGCTGACCCGGCGATGGGGACTCAGCCGGTCAGGGCGCGGACGGCGGCGGTGACCACGACGGCGACCGCGACGATCACCAGGAACGGCGCGCGCAGCAGCAGCGCGACGGCCGCGGCTGCGAGCCCCGCGGCCCGCGCGTCGACGACGAGCGCGCGGCCGTCGGCGAAGGTCTGCAGGGCGATCAGCGCGGCCAGCGCCGCGATCGGCACCAGCGCGGCCAGCTTCCGCACGAGCGGCCGTTCGAGCACCGCCGCAGGCACCGACAGCCCGAGCAGCTTCACGGCGTAGCATCCGGCGGCGGTGATCAAAATCGCGGCCCAGACCATCAGCGCCCTCCTTCCGGGGAGCGGCCGGCGCGGAGCCGGGACACGGCGAGCACGGCGGGCGCGGCGAGCACGGCGACCAGCACCGGCACGCCCGCGGGCACGAACGGCACGCTGGCGAGGGCCAGCGCCACGGCCAGCACCGCCACCGCCGCTTCCTCACGCCGGACGAGCGAGGTCCGGCCCGAAGGCGTGCCGGGCGACGAGGGTGGTGCGGCCTGCGGGGGTGCCGCGTCATCGCGTGGTCTCTCGTCGCCGTCGGGTTCCGCCTCACCGCGCGGTCCGGCCGGATCATCGGGTCGGCCGTGGCCGCCGATGACGCCGACGGGCCCGCCGTCACCGGCCGGTCCGGCGGGGGAGGCGGCGGGCGGCGAGGAGGAACGGGCCCTGAGCATGGGCAGGAGCAGGGCGAGGAAGACGGCCGGGCCGGCGGCGTCGAGCCCCCAGGCCGCCGGGTCGCCCAGCGCGGCGGCGCCCAGCGCGCCCAGGAACGTTGTGATGTTCCATCCGGCGTACAGGCTGACCCCGGTGACCGTGAACCCGAGCCTGGCGAGACGCCGGTCGGGCTGGGCCAGGGCCACGGCGGACGTCTCGTCGATCACCCATTGCGCGGCGAACGGGCGGACAACCCCGGAAAGTCCGAGCAGCTGCGACAGCCGCAGCCCGTAGAACGCGTTGCGGACGCCGAGCAGCAGTGCCCCGGCCGCGGCGGCGAGCGGGTTCCCGCCGGTGCCGAGCGCGCCCACCAGCGCGAACTGGGACGCCCCGGTGAACACCAACAGCGACAGCACGCACGTCTGGGCGACGGTCAGCCCCGCACCCGCCGACGTGACGCCGAAGGCGAAGCCGGAAAGACCCACGGCCGTGCCGACCCCGAGAGCGTCCCGCACGACCGCCGCCCGGGGCTTCGGCGGCAGGCCGGTCTGCACTGGTGTCGTGGTCACCCGCCTGAGATTAACGAACAATGATGGAAAGTCCCTTATAGGGGTCAATGGCGGATTTATCCCGCCGCCCATCCGCCCTTCTCACCGGCACGAATCGTGCGGGCCCGGCCGGGACGCTCGCGGTCGTGCCGGACGCGCCCGCCCGGCACGGCGCCGGAGACGGCGCCCGATGTGGCGTCCGAGGCGGGTCCGTGGAGTGCCCGCGTATCCGCTCCGGCATCGCCCTCGCCGGTCTCGTGCGCGAACCCCGAGGGCGCCGACCGCGACACGCGGGGTGCGCGGCAGCACGTCGAAGCACCGCGGCGACGACCGGCCCTGCGGGCGACACGACCACGCGTGTCACGCCGTACGGGGGGACCTCGGTCGCGGACGGCCCAAGGCAGGTCGCATCCGAGCCCGCCCGGAGCCGGTTTCGAGGGGATCGGCCGGGTCAGCCGGCGCGGACCAGGATCCGCATGGACCGGTCGGTGAGGCAGACCTTGGCCTCGGCGGGCAGGATCTCCTCGGCGTACGGGTCGTCGCGGACCTCGTCGTCGGCCGTGTCGAGGACGGGACGCCACGCGGCGCCCAGCTCGGCGCCGGGGAGGGCGAACGTCAGGTTCTCGTGGTGCGCGTTGATCAGCAGCAGGAAAGTGTCGTCCCTGATCCGCTCGCCGCGCGGGCCGGGCTCGCTGATCGCCTCGCCGTTGACGTACACCGCCAGGGATTTGGCGTAGCCCGTGTTCCAGTCGCCGTCGGTCATCTCCGTGCCCGACGGCGTGAGCCAGATGATGTCCCTGCTGCCGTCCCCCACGGAGTGGCCCTGGAAGAACCGGCGCCGCCGGAAGACGGGATGCGCCCGTCGTAACGCGGCCAGGCGGCGGACGAACCCGAGCAGGTCGCCCTCCTGCCTGATCAGCGACCAGTCGAGCCAGGAGATCTCGTTGTCCTGGCAGTAGGCGTTGTTGTTGCCGTTCTGGGTGCGGCCGAACTCGTCGCCCGCCAGCAGCATCGGCACGCCCTGGGACACGAACAGCGTGGCCAGGAAGTTGCGCCGCTGCCGCCGGCGCAGCCGCACGATCGCCGGGTCCTCGACCGGGCCCTCCGCGCCGCAGTTCCAGGAGCGGTTGTCGTCCGTGCCGTCCCGGTTGCCCTCGCCGTTGGCCTCGTTGTGCTTGTGGTCGTACGACACGAGGTCGTTGAGGGTGAACCCGTCGTGGGCGGTCACGAAGTTGATCGAGGCGACCGGGCGGCGGCCGCTGCTCGCGTACAGGTCGCTCGACCCGGCCAGGCGCGAGGCGAACTCGGGCAGCGTCCGGGAGGCCCCGCGCCAGAAGTCCCGCACGGTGTCGCGGTATTTGCCGTTCCACTCCGTCCACAACGGCGGGAAGTTGCCGACCTGGTAGCCGCCGGGGCCGACGTCCCACGGCTCGGCGATGAGCTTGACCTGCGAGATCACCGGGTCTTGCTGGATGAGGTCGAAGAACGCGCTCAGCCGGTCGACGTCGTGCAGCTCCCGCGCCAGTGCGGCGGCGAGGTCGAAACGGAAGCCGTCCACGTGCATCTCGAGCACCCAGTAGCGCAGCGAGTCCATGATCAGCTGGAGCGCGTGGGGGGAGCGGACGTTCAGCGAGTTGCCGCAGCCGGTGTAGTCGAGGTAGTAGCGGCGGTCCTCCTCGCGCAGCCGGTAGTAGGCGACGTTGTCGATGCCCCGGAAGCCGAGCGTGGGACCCATGTGGTCGCCCTCGGCGGTGTGGTTGTAGACGACGTCGAGGATCACCTCGATGCCCGCCTCGTGCAGGGCGCGCACCATCGCCTTGAACTCCTGGACCTGCTCGCCGCGCTGCCCGGACCAGGCGTACGCGTTGTGCGGGGCCATGTAGGCGATCGTGTTGTAGCCCCAGTAGTTGGTCAGCCCCCGGGCGACCAGGAAGTGCTCGGGCACGAACTGGTGGACGGGCATCAGCTCGACCGCCGTCACGCCGATCGACAGCAGATGGTCGATCACGGCCGGGTGCGCGAGCCCGGCGTAGGTGCCCCGCTTCTCCTCCGGCACGGCGGGGTGGCGCATGGTCAGGCCGCGCACGTGCGCCTCGTAGATCACCGTCTCGTGGTACGGCGTACGGGGCGGCCGGTCGTTGCCCCATTCGAAGAACGGGTTCACGACGACGTTCTTCGGCATGTACGGCGCGGAGTCCTGCGTGTTGAGCCGGGCGGGATCGGCGAAGTGGTAGGAGAACAGCGCCTCGTTCCACCGCACCGAGCCCTCGACCGCCTTGGCGTACGGGTCGAGCAGCAGTTTGGCCGGGTTGCACCGGTGCCCGTGGTCGGGCCGGTAGGGGCCGTGCACGCGGTAGCCGTACCGCTGGCCGGGCATGATCCCCGGCACATATCCGTGCCAGACGAACCCGTCGACCTCGGGCAGGTCGACGCGGGTCTCTTCGCCCCTGTCGTCGTACAGGCACAGCTCGACCCGCTCGGCCACCTCCGAGAACACCGAGAAGTTGGTGCCCACACCATCCCAGGTGGCGCCGAGCGGGTAGGGCTCTCCAGGCCAAACCTCGCGCATGTAACCTCATTTTCCACTGCTCTGGCGAATCGTGCACCTGCGCGGACGCCCGGCCTCGCGAACGACGCCTGGTCCGACGCCCGGCCGCGCCCGGGAACGACGCCCGGCCCGGCGCTCGATCGTCTCGAACGACGCCCGGGAACGCGGGAGCCCCCGCCGGACCCGGTCCGGCGGGGGCTCCCGCTGGTGCTCAGCCGACGAGCTCGGCCTTGAGAGTGATCGTCGTGCCGGCGAGCGCCTTGCTCACCGGGCAGTTCGCCTTGGCCGTCTCCGCGGCCTGCTGGAAGTCCTCGGCGGAGATGCCCGGCACCTGCCCGCGTACGGAGATCACGATGCCGGTGATGCCCTCGCCCGGCTGGAAGGTCACGTCCGCGCGGGTCTCCAGCGACTGCGGCGGCGTGCCGGCCTTGGCCAGGCCGGCGGACAGGGCCATCGAGAAGCACGAGGAGTGGGCGGCG
The DNA here is from genome assembly GCF_014647835.1 of Microbispora rosea subsp. aerata. Lineage (GTDB taxonomy): Bacteria > Actinomycetota > Actinomycetes > Streptosporangiales > Streptosporangiaceae > Microbispora > Microbispora aerata. Next base: position 95,074 of record NZ_BMPY01000019.1, on the reverse strand, counting down.
GCGATCAGCTCCTCCGGGCTCGTCTTGCCGTTGGGCTCCTCCGCGCGGGAGGGCCAGGAGACGTCGAAGGTGCCGACCCCGGAGGAGTCGAACGAGACGGTGCCGGAACCGTCCAGCAGCGCGCCCTTCCACTGCGTCGTCGCGGTACGAGTGGTCGCCATGGCGATATCCCTTCAGTCAGCGAAGCCTATGCACAGCGACCTTAACGCGATCGCAGGTGCGCGGGTCTCACCGGCATGGCCGGGTCGGCTCACGCCGTCGCCGCCCGGTCGAGGATCGCCTCCAGGTCGACGCCGGAGGGCAGCGTGCCGAAGGCCCGGCCCCAGTCGCCGGAAAGGCGCGTGGCGCAGAACGCGTCGGCCACCGCGGCGGGGGCGTGCCGCACGAGCAGGGACGCCTGCAGGACCAGCGTCATCTCCTCGGCCACCCGGCGTGCGTCGGCCTCTCCGGCCGAGGCGATCCGCTTCAGCACCCGCTCGGCCGCGTCGGCGACCCTCCTGTCCCCGGCCAGCGCCACCTCGGCGAAGAACGCCTCGATCGCCTCCGGCTCCCGCGCCAGCACCCGCATCAGGTCGAGGGCGGCCACGTTGCCCGAGCCCTCCCAGATCCCGTTCAGCGGCGACTCCCGGAACAGCCGGGGCATCTGCGACTCCTCGACGTACCCGTTGCCGCCGAGGCACTCCAGCGCCTCGGCCGCGTGGACCGGCGCCCGCTTGCACACCCAGTATTTGCCCGCGGCGAGGGCGGCCCGGCGAAGCAGCCCCTCTCCCGCGTCGCCCCGGATGGCCCGGTCGGTCGCCCCGGCCAGGCGCAGCATGAGCGTGGTCGCCGCCTCGGACTCCAGCGCCAGGTCGGCGAGCACCGCGCGCATCAGCGGCTGCTCGATCAGCGTCCGGCCGAACGCCGCGCGGTGGCGGGCGTGGTGCAGCGCCTGCGACAGGCCGTACCGCATGCCGGCCGCCGAGCCGATCACGCAGTCGAGCCTGGTCATGTTGACCATCTCGATGATCGTGCGCACGCCCCGGCCCTCCTCGCCGACGAGGAAGGCGATCGCGCCCTCATACTCGACCTCCGCCGACGCGTTCGACCGGTTGCCGAGCTTGTCCTTCAGCCGCATCAGGCGCATCGCGTTGCGGGTGCCGTCCGGCAGCACGCGGGGGAGCAGGAAGCACGACAAACCGCCCGGCGCCTGGGCCAACACCAGGAACACATCGCACATCGGGGCGGAGTTGAACCACTTGTGGCCGGTCAGGGCGAAGCTCCCGTCGCCCAGCGGCTCGGCCCTGGTGGTGTTGGCCCGCACGTCAGAGCCGCCCTGCTTCTCGGTCATCGCCATCCCGGCCAGCACGCCGCGCTTGTCCTTGGCCGGGCGCAGCCCGAAGTCGTACGTCCGGGAGGCCAGCAGCGGCTCCCACTCGGCCCGCAGCGACGGCGAGTGCCGCAGCGCGGCCACGGCTGCGTACGTCATGGAGATCGGGCAGCCGTGCCCGGCCTCGACCTGCGACCAGACGAAGAACTTGGCGGCCCTGGCGACGTGCGCGCCCGGTCGGGCCGACGTCCAGGGCGCGGCGTGCGCGCCGCTTTCCACCGCGACCGTCATGAGCTCGTGCCAGGCGGGGTGAAACTCGACCTCGTCGATCCTGTTGCCGTACCGGTCGTGGGTGCGCAGGACGGGCGGGTATTCGTTGGCCAGGCGCCCCCACTCCTGCGCCTTCGCCGAACCGGCCAGCAGGCCGAGCTGGTGCAGCTCCCCGGTCGCCCAGTCCGCCCCCTCCCTGGCGAGCCCCTCCAGCAGCGCGCGGTCGGCCGAGACGTCGTGGCCGGTCAGCGGGGGCACCTGGTTGGTCACGTCGTGGGTCACTGCGTCCTCCTGTCGCTGATGCCGGGCTCCTCATGCCGGGATTCCACAGATGCCGGGACTCCATCTCAGCACTCCGAGCCGCCGGGACAAACACCCGGGCTCACTCCCCGAGCCTCGGCGTCAGGCGCCGGAGATCTCCAGGCCGAGCTCCTGGGCCGCCTCGAGGGCGAGGTCGCGGGCGTAGTCCTGGCCGGCGTCCGCCTCGCACAACACCCGGTGCACGCCCTCGATCGCCCGCCGGTCGCCGCGCGCGGCCAGGCCCGCCGCGGCCTCGGCCACCGTCGTCAGGTCGCGGTCGGCCAGCCGGGTGACCAGCGCGTCCCTGATGGGGGCGGTGTCGGCGGGCAGGCCCGCGATGCCCATCGTCGCCCAGTCGCGCACCTCGTCGTCGGCGCACTCGCTCAGCCGGATCAGCGCGGCGAGCCCGTCCTCGTCGTCGGGCGGCAGGACCGCGGCCAGCGCGACGGGGTCGTGGACGGTGGGCTCCCGCCCCGGGCTGTCGACGATCTTCAGCACCTCGGGGAGCGCCCGTTCGTCGGCCCGGTGGCCGAACGCGTGCAGCAGCGCCTCGACGACGGCGGGCCCGGTCTCGCGCCGCGCCATGTCGCGGAGGATCGCCAGGACGCGGTCGTGGTAGGGGTCGCGCTCCGCGTCGTGGCCGGGCCCCCGCTCCTTGCCGAAGCCCGGCTGCCGGCCGAACTCCGCGAGCACGTCGACGCCGAACTCCCGCTCCACCGGGTCGTCGCTCTCGCACAGCCGGGCCAGCGCCTGGAACGTCTCCTCGTCATGGCGCGACTGGAGCGCGTGGACGGCCGCCCACCACGTCTCGTCGTCCTCGTCCAGGTCGCGGTACGGCAGGACCCGCCTGAGCAGCACCTCGGCGGGCGGACGCAGGCCGAGAGCCGTCTCCAGGACCGTCGCGATCGCGGCGTGCCCGTGCTGACGGCTGATCGAACAGCCGTCGTCGCCGCGGGCCTCGACCGTGATCAGCCGGGTGCCGTCCGGCGCGGAGCCGTGCGCCACCAGCACGGTGTGCCCGCCCTCCGCCCGCCGGGCGACGTCGTCGCGCAGCAGCGCTTCGAGGTCCACCGCCGCCAGCCGCGTGGCGATCTCCAGGGGGGGCGCGCCGTCCCAGCCGGGCGCGGACGGGTCGGCGCCGTGCTCGAGCAGGGACCAGACGATCCCGTACGCCCCGAAGATCGCGGCCAGCGTCAGCGGGGTGTCGCCGTCGTCGTCGGCCCGGTTGGGGTCGGCCCCGGCGTCGAGCAGGATGTCGGCCGACGCCAGGTTGCCGTTGGCCGCGGCCCACAGCAGGGCCGTCCAGCCGCCTTCCTCGGCCGCGTCGGGGTCGGCGCCGCCGTCGAGCAGCGCCTGCACGGTCTCGGCGTGATCCCAGCAGGCCGCCGCGCACAGCGGCAGGCCCTCCTCGTGCCCCCCGCTCGGCCGGTCCGGGTCGGCGCCGTACTCCAGGAGCAGCCTGACGATGTCGTGGTGCCCGCCGACGGCCGCCCGGTAGAGCGGCGTCGTCCCCTGGGCGGGGTTCACGGCGGTCTCCGGGCGCAGCATCGTCGCCACGCGCGAGACGTCCCCTCCCGCTATGGCCTCCAGCAACCTGCTGCGGGTCACGTTTCCATGCTCACACATTCCCCTCGCGGCCCCGCCCGCAGGGATCGTCCGCGGGAAGGATGGGGGAGCGAGGGAGATCGGGATACGGTGGAGGGTGTGAACGATCCGGGTGGAATGCGGGCATCCGACGCCGAGCGAGAGGCCGTGGTGGAGCGGCTGCGGGAGGCGTCCGCGGAGGGACGGCTGACCCTCGCGGAGCTGACCGAGCGGACCGAGGCCGCCTACCTGGCGCAGACCCACGGCGAGCTCGCCCAGATCACCGCGGACCTGCCGGGCGCAACCCCCGCACCCGGCCCGGCACCCGCGCCCGCGGCCCGCCCGGGCGGGGCGCGCAAGTGGATCGTCGCGGTGCTGGGCGACGCCAAGCGGACCGGCACATGGCGGATCGACGACGGCATCGGCACGGTGTCCGTGATGGGCGACGTCACCATCGACCTGCGCCAGGCCGAGGTGCGCGGGCGCGAGGTGGACATCCTCGCCGCCTGCGTGATGGGCGACGTCAAGATCATCGTGCCGGACGGCGTGGACGTCGAGCTCTCCGGAGTCACGATTTTGGGGGACAAGAAGGTCCAGGTGGTCGAGGCCCCTCGCGGCCAGTTCGCCCCCGTCGTCAGGGTCACGGCGTACGTGCTGATGGGCGACGTGAAGATCATCGGCGACTCGCGGGCCGAGCCGATCAGGCGCGGCCGGCACGCCTGGAGCGAGTGGTGGCAGGAGCGCCGCCGGCGCCCCGGCCACGGCGGGCCCGAGTTCCCGGACCATCGCCGCCGCGACCCGCACTGATCGATCCCGGTCCCGCACGAGGCAACGGCGGGACGCTCCCGGGGCGTAGTCATCGGTGACCGACACCGAAGGATCACCGGACTGGAAAACGGGTGACCCGGTTCCCGCGCTCGGCGACCGGGAGGCCGAGCGCGTCATCCACGAGACCGGCGAATATTCCACCGGCGCATGGGTGACCATCCGCGACGCGAACCTCACAACCGGGGTGCTGGCGCCGGACATCTGCGACCGGGACATCGTCATCCGCAGGCCGAACGGGCAGGAGATCCTTTCGTCGGAGTGCGATCGGCCGACCGATCTCCCCGTGGATCTCGGCTAAGCCGCGTCACGGGCCTCGCGTACGGCCTGGGCGTGGCGTTCGAGCAGCAGCGCGACCAGTTCGGGGGCGGACCCGAGGACGCCGGCCACGGCGTGCGCCCCGGCCTCCAGAGCGTCGCGCTCCACCATGTCGGCGAAGTAGCCCGGGGCCAGCAGGTAGGGCGCCACCACGACCCTAGGGGCGCCCGCACGCGTCAGCCGTACGACCTCGTCCCGGGGCGTGGGCGCGGCGGCCGAGGCGTAGGCGGCGGTGACCGACCACCAGGGGCGGGCCCGCGCCCACTCGCGGGCGACGGCGGCGATCGTCGCGTTGGCCCGGCGGTCGCCGGACCCGGCCGAGACGAGCACCACGGCGGTGTCCGGGTCGCCGATCTCCACGCCCGTCTCGGCGAGGCGGCGTTCGAGAGCCCGGACGAGCAGCGGATGCGGGCCCAGCGTGGGACCGCAGACGGCCCGCAGCCGCGGCGCGCGGCCGGCCGCCTCCCGCAGCGCCGCCGGGATGTCCACCCGGCTGTGGTACGCGGCGGTGAGCAGCAGGGGGAGCACGACGGCCTCGTCCAGCCCCGACAGCGCCTGCGGCAGCGACGGCGGGGCGTGGTCGAGATAGGCGGCGCGGACGTCCAGGCCGGGACGCGCCCGCCGTACGCCGTCGAGCAGCGCCTCCACCGTCGCGGTGGCGCGCGGGTCGCGGGACCCGTGCGCCACCGCGATCAGCGGCGCGCCCGCGTGCGGGACGGTCGTCACAGGTGGATACCGCACTCGATCTTGCCGAGGCCGGCCCAGCGGCCGCTGCGCGGGTCCTCGCCCGGCGCCACCCGCCGGGTGCAGGGGGCGCAGCCGATCGAGGGGTAGTTGTCGTAGTGCAGGGGGTTGATCAGGACGCCGTTGTCGGCGATGTAGTTGTCGACGTCCTCCTGGGTCCACCGGGCGATGGGGTTGATCTTCACCATCTGCCGCTTGGCGTCCCACTCCACGACCTTGGTGTTCGCCCTGGTGGGCGACTCGTCGCGGCGGATGCCCGAGATCCAGGCGAGGTACGGCTCGAGCGCCCGGTTCAGCGGCTCGACCTTCCGCAGGTAGCAGCACAGGTCGGGGTTGCGCCCGTACAGGCGCGGCCCGAGGTCGCGGTCCTGCTCCTCGACCGTGCGGGACGGCTTCAGGTTGATCACGTTGACGTCGTAGACCGCCTCGACGGCGTCCCGGGTGCCGATGGTCTCGGCGAAGTGGTAGCCGGTGTCGATGAACAACACGTCGACGCCGGGCTTGACCCTGCTGACCAGGTCGATCAGCAGGGCGTCGCTCATCGACGAGGTGAGACAGAGGCGGTCGCCGAAGGTGGCCGCGGCCCACCGGATGATCTCCCGGGCGGGTGCGTCCTCGAGGAAGCGCGCCGCGGACTCCACGATCCCCTGGAGATCCAGCGTGACCCGCTGCCGCTCCAGACCTGCCTCTATCTCCGCCACCGACATCGTTACTCCTCACACGTCGTTCATTGATTCATCGGATGATGGGACGAAAAACCTTCAGGGATCACGAACGCACGCCGAGGCCGAGGAATTTCACCCGGAAAGCACGGGCGCACGACCTGCAGTACCACCCGTGGCTCTCCTCCTCGGTCACATAGGGCTCCAGGTCCTCCTCGCCGCAGTACGGGCAGTAGAACGGCGCGGCCCTCTCAGTGCTCATTTGCTCGCTCCGCTCGCCGGCCTCGGGCGCCCTGATGGTGGCGTGGTCTGCCGGAGGCGCGCCATGGACGCAGCCTCGTCGCGCTCCTCAGTCCAGACGCCACCGCGCCCTCGGCGCTCACTTGAGGTCGGCCTCGTCGGCGCGGCGGACCCATTCGGCGAAGGTCTCGCCCTCGTTCTTCTGCTTCTCGAAGTTGCGTACGACCCGCTCGACATAGTCGGGGAGGTCTTCGGTGGTGGTCTTGAGCCCGCGCACCTTCCGGCCGAAGCTCGGGTTGAGGCCGACCGAGCCGCCCAGGTGGATCTGGAAGCCCTCGACCTGCTCGCCCTCGTCGTTGACCACGAGCTGGCCCTTGAGGCCGATGTCGGCCACCTGGATGCGGGCGCAGGAGTTCGGGCAGCCGTTGAGGTTGATCGTCAGCGGCTCGGTGAAGTCCGGCAGGCGCCGCTCCAGCTCGTCGATCAGGGTCGACGCCGCGGCCTTGGTCTCGACGATCGCGATCTTGCAGTACTCGATGCCGGTGCAGGCCATCGTCTGGCGGCGGAACGTGGACGGGTGGACCCGCAGGTCCGCGGCCTCCAGCTCGGCCACGACCGACTCCACCCGGTCGGGCGCGATGTCGAGGATGACCATCTTCTGCTCGACCGTCGTGCGGACCCGGCTGGACCCGTGCCGTTCGGCGATGTCGGCGATGCGGTGCAGCAGGTCGCCGCTCAGCCGGCCCACGCGGGGGGCGAAGCCGACGTAGAAGTTGCCGTCCCGCTGGGGGTGCACCCCGACGTGGTCCCGCCGGCCGTCGCGCGGCGCCTGCGGAGCCGGGCCGTCGGGCAGGGCGTACTTCAGGTACTCGGTCTCCAGGACCTGCCGGAACTTCTCCGCGCCCCAGTCGCCGACGAGGAACTTGATCCGCGCCCGGTGGCGCAGCCGGCGGTAGCCGTAGTCGCGGAAGATGCCGCAGACCCCGGCCCACACCTCGTGGACCTGCTCGGGCCGGACGAACGCGCCGAGCCGCTGGCCGAACATCGGGTTGGTCGACAGGCCGCCGCCCACCCAGACGTCGAAGCCGGGCTCGCCCTGCTCGTTCACGACGCCGACGAACGCGACGTCGTTGATTTCGTGCACCGTGCAGTGGGCCGTGCAGCCGCTGATCGCCGTCTTGAACTTGCGCGGCAGGTTGGAGAACGCCTTGTCCCCGATGTACCGGTCGTAGATCTCGCGGATCTGCGGCGTGCCGTCGATCACCTCGTCGGCGTCGATCCCGGCGAGGGGGCAGCCCATGATGACGCGGGGGGTGTCGCCGCACGCCTCCGTGGTGGACAGGCCGACCGCCTCCAGCCGCCGCCAGATCTCCGGCACCGACTCGATCTCCACCCAGTGGAGCTGGATGTTCTGCCGGTCGGTGACGTCGGCGGTGCCCCGGGCGAACTCGTTGGAGATGTCGGCGATCACCCGGAGCTGCTCCACGCTGAGCTGCCCGCCGTCGATGCGGACCCGCAGCATGAAGTAGCGGTCGTCCAGCTCCTCCGGTTCCAAGATCGCGGTCTTGCCGCCGTCGATGCCGGGCTTGCGCTGGGTGTACAGGCCGTACCAGCGGAAACGGCCGCGCAGGTCGGCGGGGTCGATGGAGTCGAAGCCGCGCTTGGAGTAGATGTCGATGATCCGCTGACGGACGTTGAGCCCGTCGTCGTTCTTCTTGTTCTCCTCGTTCTTGTTCAGCGGCTCACGGTAACCGAGAGCCCACTGACCTTCGCCGCGCGGGCGCTTGTGGTGGCGGTTCGCCGGGCGGGCCGGGGTGCTCATGGGCACACGTCCTTCTCCGAGGCTCTGTCTGAGGTCGGTTTACGGCGGACGCCGGTCCAGGCGGCCTCTCACCTCGCCGTCGAGTGTGAGGGCATGAAAAAGACGCCTGGCCGAGCGCCCGGGTGGTTCAGCAGATGGGCGACGGTCAGCCGGCGTCGATACAGATCGCGCTGCGGACACGTTGGAGATCGACGTGGCGTCGCACGACGAGCAACGGGTCCGCTGGCATGTCCCAAACGATACCTCCGAGATCCTGGATGTCCAAGTTCGTGTCCAGGATGCGGGATTATTGCGTCTATATGACGGAAGATCGTTAGCCCGTGCGAATCCAGTTCTGCGGCGGCTCGGCCTCGTGATCCCGCTCGGCCGGCTCCTGATGCTGGCAGTCGCACCAGGACCCGCCACGGCACTCCTCGTGCCTGTGCTCCTTGCACGCTGGGCAGATCATGTTTCCATTGTCAACGCCGTGCTACCGCTTCGTCACACCGCTCCGGCCTCCGGGCCGGATCGATGCGTACGGGCCCGGGTGGCGGGGCCGCCGGCACGGCGATTCGGCGCGTGTCACGGCGGCGCCGGGCGCGTCCTCAAGCGATCGCACGCTGTGAAAGTTGCACGAGCGAGTGCGGCGAGGGCCGTGTTCCCGGCGCGTCTCTCACACGACGTTGCCCGGGCGCGTCTCCGGCATGGTGTGTCCCGGCGTGCCTCCGGCACGGTGTCTTCCCGCGTGTCTCCGGCATGACATTTCCCGGCGCGCCTTGGGCGCGACGTTCCGCGTGTCTCGGGCACGATCCGGCGGGCGTGAACGTTCAGGAAAGCGAAGCGAGGAACACCGTCCTCGCATGTGGTGAGGAGGGGCCCCTATTCTGGGCGGCGACAATCCACCCGCTGGTCACGTAACTAATCGCCGCGGCAGCGGGTACGGCCCAGTTCTCATGACCGGTTGGGTGCGATGACCTCCACGGACGCGTCGGCGCGCAGGCCGCGGCGCATCACGCGCAAGGGGATGGCGCTCGCCCGGACGCGCCTCACCTGGCTCCGCGACACGAATGTCTGGGCCCTGGCGAAGGCGACCACGATCGCGGCGGTCAACTACCGGGTGACCGGGCTCGCGGGCGAGGCGGCCTTCTTCGCGCTGCTGTCGCTGCCGCCGTTCGTGCTCGGGCTGCTCGGCGTCATGGGCCACCTGAGCGGGCTGCTCGGCGAGGAGGCCGTCGACGAGGTCAGGCGCTGGGTCGTCAACCAGTCCGAGCTGCTGTTCACCGACAACACCGTCGAGCGGGTCGTCAAGCCGCTGCTCGCCGACGTGCTGGCGGGCGGCCAGGTCTCGCTCATCTCCGTCGGCTTCCTGCTGTCGCTGTGGTCGGGCTCGCGCGCGCTGTTCGTCTACGTGGACCTGATATCCATCGCGTACGGCCTGGGGGAGACCCGCGGGATCATCCGCACCCGCGTCCTGTCGTTCCTCCTCTACGTCGCCGCGCTGCTGATCGGGCTGCTCGTCATGCCGATCCTGGTCATCGGGCCCACCCTGCTGTCCAACGCGCTGCCCGAGTACGCCGTGCTCGTGACCGTCTTCTACTGGCCGGTGGTCGTGATGGGCTCGGTGCTGATGCTGAGCCTGCTCTACCACGTGAGCGTGCCGCACCGGACGCGCTGGTGGCGCGAGACCCCGGGGGCCGTGCTGGCCCTGGTGATCTGGATCGTGTGCGCGGCGTTCCTGCGCGAGCTGCTCGCGGCCTGGTTCACCCCGCTGTCGATCTACGGCTCGCTCGCGGCGCCGATCGCCGTGCTGCTGTGGCTCTACATCACCGCGCTCGCGGTGCTCATCGGGGCGACGCTGAACGCGGAGCTGGACCGGCTGTGGCCGCTCGGCGGCGCCAGCCGGCACGAGCATCATCACCGTAAATACGGTAAAAGCTGATCTATTCGAATAGCGGTGGGAGGATGGCGTCGATGGACGCACAGCCTTCCGCCGGCTACCCCACCGCGACCCACCGGCGCACGATCGGCCCCTACGTCCCCATCCGCCGCCTGGGGGAGGGCGGCATGGGAATCGTCTATCTCGCCCGCGACCCCGAGGGCCGCCAGGTGGCGCTCAAGGTCATGCGGCCGGAGCTGGCGGCCCTGGAGGAGTTCCGGGCCCGGTTCCGCAAGGAGGCGGAGGCAGCCAAGAGGGTCGCCAGGTTCTGCACCGCGCCGCTGCTGGACGCCGGACTGGACGGCGACCGGCACTACCTCGTCACCGAGTACGTCGACGGCCCCGACCTGTCGTCGGTGATCGACGCGCAGGGCCCGCTGCGCAAGGACGACGCGTGCCTGTGCAGCAAGCTCCCGGCCGAGCACCTCAAGCAGGGGGACGTGCTGCCGCTCTACGCCACGTACACGGGGGTGTCGGAGGACCTGGAGACGGTCGCGGTCGAGGCTCCCGGGCTCGGGCTCTTCGCCGACCTGCCCGTGTCGTCATGACGACCGCCCGTCTTGGCGGAGTGCGCGGCCGTCCCGCTCCGATAAAGTGGGGGAGTCGCGACTGGCGCTGACGTGTCGCTGTGACGCGTCGCGTGCCGCGACCGCCGAGGTCCGCCCGGGCGGTGCCGTGGGCGAAGATCGGCGGGAGGGGCACGAGGTGGGGCACCACCGGGGAGCGAATTCGCGGAGGCCGTGCGCCTGGGTCGCCGCCGCCGTCGACGTCGAGAAGGAAGGCGCCATGGCTGAGAACTCGTTGAACGTCGTCGATCCCGAGATCGCCGAGCTGATCAGGGCGGAGGAACGGCGCCAGGCCGACACCGTCAAGCTGATCGCGTCGGAGAACTACGTGTCCAGGGCCGTCCTGGAGGCGACCGGGACCGTCCTCACCAACAAGTACTCCGAGGGCTATCCGGGCAAGCGCTACTACGAGGGCCAGCAGGTCATCGACAAGATCGAGAGCCTGGCCGTCGAGCGGGCCAAGGCGGTCTTCGGCGTGAACCACGCCAACGTCCAGCCGTACTCCGGCTCGCCCGCCAACCTCGCCGTCTACCTGGCGTTCCTGAACCCGGGCGACACCGTGCTCGGCATGGGCCTGCCGTTCGGCGGCCACCTCACCCACGGCTGGTCGGTGTCCGCGACCGGCAAGTGGTTCAACTCGGTCCGGTACGGCGTGCGCCGCGACACCGGCCGCATCGACATGGACGAGGTGCGCGCGCTGGCGCTGGAGCACCGGCCCAAGCTCATCTTCTGCGGCGGCACCGCGATCCCGCGCACCATCGACTTCCCGGCCTTCGCCGAGATCGCCAAGGAGGTCGGCGCGGTGCTCGCGGCCGACATCGCCCACATCGCGGGTCTCGTCGCCGGCGGCGCGCACCCCTCGCCGGTCGGCTACGCGGACGTGATCTCCACGACCACCCACAAGACCCTGCGCGGCCCGCGCGGCGCGATGCTCATGGCGAACTCCGACGAGGTCGCCAAGGCGCTCGACAAGGCCGTGTTCCCCGGCCTGCAGGGCGGCCCGCACAACCACACCACCGCCGCCATCGCCGTCGCCCTGCACGAGGCCGCCCAGCCGGAGTTCAAGGCGTACGCCGCGCAGGTCGTGAAGAACGCCAAGGCGCTCGCCGACGAGCTGCTCGCCCGCGGGTTCGACCTGGTCTCCGGCGGCACCGACAACCACCTGATCCTGATCGACCTCACGTCCAAGGGCGTCGGGGGCAAGCCGGCCGCGCAGGCCCTCGACCGGGCGGGCCTGGAGACCAACTACAACACCGTGCCCTTCGACCCGCGCAAGCCGTTCGACCCGTCGGGCATCCGCATCGGCACGCCGTCGGTCACCTCGCGGGGGATGGGCGAGGCCGAGATGCGCCAGATCGCGGCGTGGATGGACGAGGTCGTCACCGCGGTGGCCAAGGGCGACGCGGAGGACGTGATCGCGCGGGTGCACGGCGAGGTCACCGAGCTGACGAGCCGCTTCCCCGCCCCCGGCCTCTCCTGACCCGGGAGCCCGAGATCTCGTAGCGTGTCGCGAGGGTGCGGGGCGCGGCAGGTCCGCCCCGCACCCTCGTGTCTGCCGTATCGAGGCCGGCGACCTGCGCCGGATCGCGCTCGCGATCGTGTGTCCGGTGAGCCGGGGTCGGCTTGGTCGTCGTTGTGCCGAGTCGTGCCCCTCATGGACGGGGACGTCCCCGCTCCCGTGCCCCCGGCAGCGATCAGCGCGTTGCGGGCCGCGGGCCGCGGTCTCCAGCGGGACGTTGCCGGCCGCCATGGTGACGGCCCGCACGTCGCTTGGGTCGGCGGCGGCCGGCGGCAGGGCCACGGCGTCGCCGGACCCGGCGTCGACGTCGATGAGGAGAAGAGCCGGGGCATGCCGCCGCCCGCGCTCTCGCCCCGGCTTCGCGGCATGCGGGCACGGCGAGGGTGGCGGATCCAAATATGTTGCGGGCGGTGGCGGAGGGGCTGCTAATGTTCCACCATCGCCGCGATCCGCGCGGCCAGGACCAGGGAGGTGAGGACTATGCGGGTCTTTCTGACGACCATGCCGTCCGTCAACTCCCGGGTGTCCGCCTAGCCGCTTCCCGCTGGGACACCCGGTTTTCCCGAAGGGTGTCCACCAGCAGTGTCCAACGATCTTTCTCTTCTCGGCTGGCATGAGGGGCTCGCGCAGCAGCTTCCCGACCTGCCCGGCGGTGCCGTACCCGGGCGTGTGGCGCGGGTCGACCGGGGCGCCGCCGAGGTCATCGCCGCCGACGGAACACATCAGGCGCGGTTCGGCGCCCGCGTACGCAGGGCCGCGGCGGCCGACCCGCTCGCGCTTCCGTGCGTGGGGGACTGGGTCGCGCTCAACCGGCTCGACGAGGGCCGCCACGAACTGGCCGAGGTGCTGCCCCGCCGTACGGCCTTCGTCCGGGGCGGGGTGAGCCGTGACTCGCGCGGCGGGCTGTCGGGCGACGGCCAGGGCCAGGTGCTGGCCGCCAACGTCGACGTGGTCTTCGTGGCCGAGCCGTCCATGCACGCCACCCCTCCCGAGGGGCTACGGGGGGTCGTCCCCCCGGGCAAGCACAGCGCCGATCTCGGCAGGATCGAGCGCCTCGTCGCGCTCGCCTGGGAGAGCGGCGCCCGGCCGGTCGTGCTCATCACCAAGGCCGACCTCTTCGAACGAGGGCTCGGCGATCTCCTCGCCGACGTCGCGGCGGCGGCGCCGGGCGTCGACGTGCACCCGGTCTGCTCACTCACCGGAGACGGGGTGGACCTGGTGCGCGCCCATCTCGGCGGCAGCGGGACCGCGGTGGTCATCGGCCCGTCGGGCGCGGGCAAGTCGACGCTCGTCAACGCCCTCGCCGGAGCGGAGGTCATGGAGACCCAGCAGGTCAGGGCCGCCGACGGGCGGGGCAGGCACACGACCGTCCACCGGCAGCTCATCCCGCTGCCTGGCGGCGGGCTCGTCATCGACACCCCCGGCATCCGCCGGGTCGGGCTGTACGAGATGAGCCAGGGCGTCGACCTGGTCTTCAGCGACATCGAGGAACTGGCCGAGAGCTGCCGGTTCTCCGACTGCCGGCACCGGGAGGAGCCGGGCTGCGCCGTGCTGGCCGCGATCGAGTCGGGCGAGCTGCCCGAGCGGCGGCTGGAGAGCTGGAACAGGCTGCAGCGCGAGGCCGCCTGGATGGCCCGCAGGACCGACGCCAGGCTGCGCGCCGAGGAGACCCGCAAGTGGAAGATCATCCACAAGCAGATGCGGGGCCGAGGCCGACCGTAGGGGTGTGATCCCCCGCGGCGGGGTATGACCGGATGCGTGAAGACGACGCGGGTGCGGCGGCCGTACGGCGATGCCGTGGGCTGCCGCCCGCCGGGTCGCGTGAAGTGCCCGGGGAACTCGCCCGCGGTCGGGCCGGTTCGCCGATGACGGCGTGCCGGGCCGCACGCCCGCGGTGTGCCGTGGGGGGACGGGTGAGACCTGAAGGGCGCTCCGGGTGCGCCGTCACCCGCATCGGGGGGACGGGACGCGGAGCGCCCAACGGTGACGCGTGTCGGGGAAGGGGGAAACGCTCAGGCGACGGCGCTGATGCCGGCGCTCGCTGCGCGGCGCATGCGGCGGCGACGCTCGGACGCGCGCTCGTCCTCGTTGAGGCCGCCCCACGTGCCGTACTTCTCCGGCCGGGAGAGCGCGTAGTCGAGGCACTCCGCTCGCACAGGACACTGAGCGCAGATGGCCTTGGCCTTGCGCTCCCGGATGTCGCGCTCGGGCTGACGCTCACCGTCAGGACCGAAGAACAGCACCAGGTCCTCTCCCCGGCACGCGGCATCATCCTGCCAACCCCAACTGGGGCGCGGGCGGGCGAGCTGCCGACGTACCTGAGACATGAGAAACCACCTTTGGTGAGAGGTATTTCAGTGTTTGTGCCGCTTTGGACGCTTGTGGCATCCCTTGTGCCAACGCCGGGACAGGCCGTGGTGTTCCCGGCTCCGGGGCGGAGCCCTCAGGTCAATACCGGCGTGAGCTCAGTCAGCTCGGCCAACCTGTAGGTCGGGATTCCGTCGGCACAGGCCAACCCACACGGTGCCGTGTACACCGCGGGTTCGACCACGACCCGAAATCGCGACGTCCCACGCTCCGACGTGCGCCGCACGACGCAGATCGTGGTGTCGTCCACCGACCGGGAGGATTCCACGGCCACCCCGCCGACCGAGATCTCGCCGGTGTGCGCCCGGACGAAGTGCTCGGCGGCCTGCAGTGGCTCAGGGATACCCGCGCGTCCCCGGAAACGGTCGAGGACGACCTCACCGTGCCGGTACGCGTTTGCCGCCGCGATCGCAGCAGCCTGAGACATGCTGCCGTAGTAAAGCCCGTGTGGCAAGCATACGAGGTTGGCGGCGTATCGATCGCCGCCGACATGTGTGGTTTCCCACACTTCGCCGGGCAGTTTTTCGTCCAGAAACCGCGCCAGCGGGAGGCCGAGGCGCGCACAGCACGCGTTGTGCCGGCCGTGCGTGCAGACCAGGTACATCGGCTCGTTCACCAGTATGCAGGACTCCGGAACCACTCCGTGCACGAGAGCGCCCAGGTCAAGATCGTTGGGGCGTTCCAGGAAGCCCTCCGCGAGCCACGGATCGTCCACCGCGCAGGCGGCGACGTAGACGTGAAGGGGGCCCGTGAGGGCCTCGCGGCGGCCCGGCCGGCGAATGAGTTGAGGCCGGATGTCAAGTGCTCTGGCGCGAGAGATCAGCTCGAGGACGTCCTGCGGCAGCCGGCACTCCTCCAGCTCCGCGGCCCAGGGTCCCGTGTGCTCGATGAGCAGCCAGAACCGGCCCTTCCGGGTCGCGCTCGCCAGGATCGGCGCCTCCCCCGTGTGGCAGGCGGCGGGGTGCTCGCACCCGTTGGCCATCCGGTCCCGTCCTTCTCTCGCGTTTCTTAGGTGAGACTAACCTTACCCGCCGGGGTAAGGGCTCCGGGCGCGGACTTACGTAAATCCCCGTCAAATCCCCACAAGTCGCGCGCGTCGGCGCGTCTCGCAACGGCCGCACACGGGCCACCATCGGACGCCACGATGAGCACCGAGGCGGCCCACGGCAGGTACGGCGAGGGTTCGCGCGCGAGCCCGAGCGTGCCGCACGCGGCACTCGGGAACCGGCGGTGCGGCGTGGGAGAGCGCGTCATGGTGGCTTTGGCGGTGCAGGGGTGGTGGCCGGTCAGGAGTAGGCCGGCGTGCCCTCGGCGGTGCGGCGGGGGTTCGCGCGCGAGCCCGAGCGTGCCGCACGCGGCACTCGGGAACCGGCGGTGCGGCGTGGGGGAGCAGGGCCGGGGCGGTTTCGGCGGTGCGGGCAGGGCACCCTCGGCGGTGCGAGGTGGGAGCACGGGGCGGCTCGGCGGTGCGGGGCGGAGGACGGTTCAGGAGTAGGCCAGGGCGGCTTCGGCGGCCGGGAGGGCGGCCGCCCGGTCCTCGGGCACCAGGCCGATCCTGGTGCGCCGGTCGAGCAGGTCGTCGGCGTCCAGCGCGCCCTCGTGGCGCACGGCCCACACCAGTTCGGCCCGGGTGATCCCCAGCGCCACCGGCTCGGCCAGGGC
The DNA here is from genome assembly GCF_014647835.1 of Microbispora rosea subsp. aerata. Classification (GTDB taxonomy): domain Bacteria; phylum Actinomycetota; class Actinomycetes; order Streptosporangiales; family Streptosporangiaceae; genus Microbispora; species Microbispora aerata. The sequence goes on along the minus strand of NZ_BMPY01000019.1, from coordinate 78,971 downwards.
CGGGTCCTCGCGCATCAGCTCGCGCACCGCCCAGGCCTCCGAGCCGTACCTGCGGGCCAGCCGTCCGGGCGTGCCGGGGCGCACCGGCCCGGCCCCGACGAGGGGCAGCCGCGCCGTACGGCTCGGGCGGGCGTGGGGGCAGGCGGCGTCGACGGCGTCCTCGGCCATCCGCCGGTAGGTCGTGAGCTTCCCGCCCACGACCGTCACGACGCCGTCCGGCGAGCGCAGCACGGCGTGGCGGCGGGACAGGTCGGCCGTACGCCCGCCGAGGGACGCCGGAGCGCCGGCGGTGTCGAGCAGGGGCCGCAGCCCGGCGAAGGCGCCGGCGACGTCGGCACGCCGCAGCGGGTGATCCAGCGCCGTCCCGAGGACGTCGAGCAGGAACGCGATGTCGCTCTCCGGGGCCTCGGGGACGTCGGGGATCGGGCCGTCGAGCGGCTCGTCGGTCAGCCCGGCGTAGACGCGCCCGTCGGCTTGGGGGAGCACCAGGGCGAAGCGGTTGCGCTCCCCCGGGATCGGCAGGTGCAGTCCCGCGTGCAGCGCGCCGAGGGCCCCGGGGCGCAGCACGATGTGCGTGCCCCGCGACGGACGCAGCGCCACCGACGGCGTGAGCTCTCCGGCCCACACGCCGGTCGCGTTGATCACCGCGCGGGCCCGGATGTCGAACTCCTCGGCGGTCAGCTCGTCGCGTACGCGGGCGCCGTCCCCCGCGAGGGCGAGCGCCCGGCAGCGGGTGAGGACGCGCGCGCCGTGCGCGGCGGCCGTACGGGCCAGCGCGACGACCAGCCGGGCGTCGTCCACCACCCGGCCGTCCCACGACAGCAGCCCTCCGCGCAGGCCCTCCGCCCGCAGGTACGGAGCGAGCGTGAGCGTCCGCCGGGCCGCGAGCCGGGAGGGGCCGGGCAGCAGGTGCCGGGGCGTGCGCGCGGCGGCCCGCAGCGCGTCGCCCAGCCGGTAACCGGCCATGAGGCTCGCGGCCATGGACCGGGGGACGGCGGGCGTCAGCGGCAGCAGGTACGGGTGGGCGCTCACCAGGTGGGGCGCGGTGAAGCGCAGCAGGGCGTCGCGCTCCACCGCGCTCTCCCAGGCCACGCCGACCTGCCCGCTGGCGAGGTAGCGCAGCCCCCCGTGGATCAGCTTCGAGCTCCACCGCGAGGTGCCGAACGCGATGTCGTGCGCGTCCACGGCGGCCACCGACAGCCCGCGCGAGGCCGCGTCCAGCGCCGCCCCCGCCCCCGTCGCCCCCAGGCCGACCACGAGCACGTCGACGACGTCCGAGCGGACCTCGTCGAGCTCCCGGCGGCGCCTGGCGGCGTTCAGTGAGGAGTTCATGTCCCCTCCACTACTCGCGCATTACTCTTGAGTAACCTATCTGGAGGCACGACAGTCATGGAAACCCCTCTCATTCCGGCGGAACCCATGCTCTGGTCGGGCTGGGGCGATCCCGCCAAGGCCACCGAACTGCCGGCGTCGGTGCGTGATCTGCTCGCGGAGCTGTTCGGCGTCCGGCCGCCCGCCGAGCCGGCCGCGACGTTCGGCGAGGTGCGGCTGCCGCCGGTGGCGCTGCCGCCGGCCGTCCTGGCCGCGCTGGCCGCCGTGGTGGGGAAGGAGCACGTACGGGCCGACGACGACGCCCGCATCCGTCACACCCGGGGCAAGTCCACCCCCGACCTGCTGCTCATGCGCGCGGGGGACGCCTCCGACGCGCCGGACGCCGTCGTGCTCCCCGGCTCGCACGACGAGGTGGCCGCCGTGCTGCGCGTGTGCGCCGAGCACCGGGTGGCCGTGGTCCCGTTCGGCGGGGGCACCTCCGTGGTCGGCGGGCTCGCGCCGGCCCGGAGGGGTTTCGCCGGCGTGATCGCGCTCGACCTCGGCAGGCTCAACCGGCTCGTCTCGGTCGACCCCGTGTCCATGGTCGCGGAGCTGGAGCCGGGCCTGCGCGCGCCGCAGGCCGAGCAGCTGCTGTCCGCGCACGGGCTGACGCTCGGGCACTTCCCCCAGTCGTACGAGTACGCGACGCTCGGCGGGTTCGCGGCGGCCCGGTCCAGCGGGCAGGCCTCGGCCGGGTACGGCAGGTTCGACGACATGGTCGTGGGCATGACCGTCGCCACGCCGCGGGGCACGCTGGAGATCGGCCGCGCGCCCAAGTCGGCCGCCGGGCCCGACCTGCGCCAGGTGTTCCTGGGCTCGGAGGGCGCGTTCGGGGTGATCACCTCGCTGCGGCTGCGGGTGCACCCCGCCCCGGCCGTCCGGACCTACGAGGGCTGGCGGTTCGAGAGCTTCGCGGCGGGGACGGCCGCCCTGCGGCGACTCGCGCAGGACGGCCCGGCCCCCACGGTGCTGCGGCTGTCGGACGAGGCCGAGACCATGATCGGGCTGGCGAAGCCGGCCGACCTCGGCGCGGGCGGGCGCGACTCCGGCTGCCTGGTGGTCGCGGGCTACGAGGGCTCCCCGGGCGACGTGGCGTACCGGCGGGAGCGGGCCGCCGCGGTGCTGGTCGAGGCGGGCGGCGTGCACCTCGGGCCGGAGCCGGGGGAGAAGTGGGCGCAGGGCCGGTTCTCCGCGCCCTACCTGCGCGACGCCCTGCTCGCCGCGGGGGCGACCGTGGAGACGCTGGAAACGGCCGGCTTCTGGTCGAACCTGCCCCGCCTGTACGACGCCGTACGGCTGGCCCTGCTCGGCGCGCTCGGCACACCGCTGGTCATGTGCCACATCTCCCACGTCTACGCCACGGGGGCGTCGCTGTACTTCACCGTGGTGACCGCGCAGACCGGCGACCCGCTCGGGCAGTGGGCGGCGGCCAAACGCGCCGTGAACGAGGCGATCGTCCAGGCGGGCGGCACCATCTCGCACCACCACGGCGTCGGCCGCGACCACCGCGAGGCGTACGCCGCGGAGATCGGCGACCTGGGCGGCGAGATCCTGCGCGGGATCAAGGAACGGCTCGACCCCGCCGGGATCCTCAACCCGGGCGTGCTGATCCCCTGATCCCCGTATGCCCCCGATCCCGGCGTGCCCTCCGGCCCCGGTGCGACGGTGCGGCCGGTCGCGGCTCGTTCCCACGCCGGGTCGTCCGTCCGCCGTCGTCAGGCGGAAGACCGTGGTCTTTCGCCTGCTCGGCCGCCGTTCGCGACCCCGGGACGGTGGAGTCGCGGCGAGACGTCGGCGACGTCGCTCGTGTGCCTCCCCCTGCCCGGCGGTGCGAGTCCGCTCAGTTCGGGCAAATCTCACCGGTCGAGGCGCGGAAAACGCCAAGATTGTTCTCATGGTCGATGTGGGCGCGGCCGCCGCGCGGGGGAAGCAGGTCTCGTCTCGGGTGTCGCAGGCCGGAGCCGGCTGGGACTGCCCGCAGATCGGCACGTTCGACGTGCTGCGGCCCAACCGGAACTCCTTCACCTGGCTGAACCCCGCCACGCTGTGGCGGTCCCGCAACGAGGTGATCGCCCAGTTGTTCGGCGATCCCACGCCGCGGATACGCCGCCGCTGGATGGCGGCCCAGCGCGAGCGCGGCGTGGACGCGGACCTGCGCGTCAGGCTCGACCTGGGAGAGGAGTTCTCCTTCCTGGTGCTCGGCGACACCGGCGAAGGCGACGCCTCGCAGTACGCGGTGGTGCCCGGGCTGCTCAAGGTCGGCGCGGGCACCTCGTTCGCCGTCATCGCGAGCGACGTCATCTACCCGACCGGGTCGGGCAACGAGTACGGCGACAAGTTCTACCGGCCGTACAAGGACTACCCGGCCCCGATCTTCGCCGTGCCCGGCAACCACGACTGGTACGACGGGCTCGGCGGCTTCATGCGGGTTTTCTGCGACGCCCGGCCCCTGCCGGCGAAACGGCTGTCGCCCGGCGGGCTGCGCGGGCTGCTGTGGCGCAAGCCGGAGAAGATCGACGAGGACGCCCTCGCCGAGGCCAGGAAGATGCGGCCCAACCCGGGCCCCGCGCTGCCCGGGCCGTACTGGGTGCTCGACACCGGCCGCCTGCTGCTCGTCGGCATCGACACCGGCATCAAGGGCGCCCTCGACCGCGAGCAGGGCGAGTGGTTACGCCGGGTCTCCGCCGACCCCCGGCCGAAGATCCTGATCACCGGCAAGCCGATCTACGTCAACAACGCCTACCATCCGTGCCCGATCGAAGGCGGCGGCACGGTGGACGACGTGGTCCGCGACCCGGCGCACAACTACGTCGCGGCCATCGGCGGCGACGTGCACAACTACCAGCGCTACCCCGTACGCGTGGAGGGGCGGCTCATCCAGTACGTGGTGTCCGGGGGCGGCGGCGCGTTCATGCACGCGACCCACACCATCCCCCGGGTGGACGTGGGCGGCGTCCACGAGGACGACTTCAAGTGCTACCCCCTGCGCGGCGACTCGCTGTCCTTCTACAGCCAGCTCTACAGCAGGAGGCTGCGGCTGCGCGGGCTCTACATCACCCCCGAGGAAGGGCTGGCGCTGATGTCCCGGCGGATCGGCAACACCCCGCCCCGGCCCACGCCGGGGGCGCCGATCGGCGCGCGGGTGAAGTGGGCGGCCCGGCTCCTCGGCGGCTGGCCGATGCCGTTCCGCCTGCCCGTGGGCCGAGTCTTCCATCGGTACATCTCCGAACTGTCCGACTGGGACACCCCGCCCTTCTTCAAGAGCTTCCTCCACCTGTCGGTGACCGGGGACACGCTGCGGCTTCGCTGCTTCGCCGCCACGGGCTGCCTGCCCCAGGAGGAGGAGCCCCCACTGGAGGACGAGGTCGAGATCCCGCTCTGACCCCGCACCTCTCCGTCACCTGGTCGGACTTCCCACCCTCGTCAGCCTCCGGCAACGCCTCGGGTTTCTTTCGCCGCCACGTCGGCGGTCGCCAGGCCGGTCCCGGCCGGTGTACCCGGATATGGGCGGAGAGCAGCGCGGCCCATACGCTGGGCGTGCGCGGCGAGCGGCGCGGGCTGCTTCGGATTCTCCGCCACTGAGGCAGGACGCGGACCGCGGCGGGCTCGATTTACCGCCTGTGGGGCCTCTGTGAGTTCGGGCCGGTGGCCGGGGCGGACGCGTCACGGGGTGCCTCGGTTTCGCCGCCGCCGGGACCTGCGTGGAGACGCGGGTCACCGTGGGTCTGATTCGTCGCCTGCGGGGCCTCTGCGAGGACGCGGGCCATGGCGGGCCTGATCGGCCGCTTGTGGGGCCTCTGCGAGATCGGGACCGGCGGGCGGATTGTCGGTGCGGCCTGGCACGCTGGAGGGGTGCACGTTGTGGTGGCGGCCGATGGCGAGGGCGGCGGCACCCTCAGGCCGCTCGGCGGGCCGGAGAGCCGCGTCCCCGATCTCGCGGCGGCGGTGCGCGCGCTGGAGGCCGCCGAGCGGCCCCGCTGGGTGTGGGCCGACGCGCGCCGCGTCTACCCGGCGCTCCTGTCCGCCGGCGTACGGCTGTCGCGCTGCCACGACGTCGCGCTGACCGAGAGCCTGCTGCTGGCCGCCGACGGGCGCTACGGGGAGCCCAGGCAGGTCCGGGCGGCCTACGCGCGCCTGCGCGGCCTGCCGGTGCCCGACGATCCCCACGACGCGTCCGACGGGCACCAGCCGGGCGGCGCGCAGGCGAGCTTGTTCGACCCGGCGCCGCCGGGCGATCCCGTCCCCGAGGCCGACATGGTCGCCGAGGTGTTCGAGGACCAACGCCGCCGCATCGCACGCACCCGCGACCCCGGGCGGTTCCGCCTGCTCGTCGCCGCCGAGTCGGCCGGGGCGCTGATCGCGGCGGAGATGGGCCACGACGGCATGCCGTGGCGTGAGGACGTCCATGACGCGCTGCTGACCGACCTGCTCGGGCCCCGCCCCGCCCACGGCATGCGGCCCGCGAAGCTCCAGGCCCTGGCCGACGAGGTGTCGGCGGCCTTCGGCCACCTCGTCAACCCCGACTCCCCGCAGCAGATCGTCCGGGCGTTCAAGACGGCGGGGATCGAGATCCCGTCCACCCGCTCCCACGTGCTGAAGACGGTCGATCACCCGGCCGTCGCGCCGCTGCTGGCGTATAAGGAGCTGGCCCGCCTGCACAGCTTCCACGGCTGGGCTTGGGCGGCGCAGTGGGTCAGCGGCGGCCGGTTCCGCCCCGAGTACGTCGTGGGCGGGGTGGTCAGCGGGCGGTGGGCCACGAGCGGCGGCGGCGCGCTGCAGATCCCCAAGGTCATGCGCAGGGTCGTGGTGGCCGACGACGGCTGGACGCTCGTGGTCGCCGACGCCGCGCAGCTCGAACCCCGGGTGCTCGCCGCGCTGTCCGGCGACCGGGGGCTCGCGCGGGCGGCCGGGGAGATCGACCTGTACGCCGCGCTGGCCCAGGCGTTCGGCGGGGCCCGGGAGTCGGCCAAGATCGCCATGTTGTCGGCGATGTACGGCGGGACCAGCGGCGACGCCTCCAAGCTGCTGGCCGTCATGCGGCAGCGGTTTCCGAAGGCGTACGCGTTCGTGGAGGACGCGGCCCGGGCGGGGGAGGAGGGGCGACTGGTGCGCTCCTGGCTGGGCCGCACCTGCCCGCCGCCGTCGCAGCGGTGGCGGCGGCTGGTGGCCGGGCCGGAGGGCGCGCGGGCGGCCAGGGACCGGGGGAGGTTCACCCGCAACTTCGTCGTGCAGGCGACGGCGGCCGAGTGGGCGCTGACGCTCCTGGCGGTGCTGCGGGGACTGCTGCCGGATCCGGCCCGGCTGGTGTTCTTCCAGCACGACGAGGTGATGGTGCACTGCCCGCTCGACCTGGCGGGCGAGGTCCGCGAGGCCGTGGGCCGCGCGGCGGACGAGGCGACCCGGCTGCTGTTCGGCGACACCACGGTCCGCTTCCCGATGGAGGCGGTGGCGGTCACCTGCTACGCCGACGCGAAGTGACCGCCCGCCCGCGCCGCCGCCCGCTCGGGTCCACGGTGCCTTACGGGGTTATGCCGGGCATGTGAACGGGACGGGATGCGGGGAGCGCGGCCCGCTCGGTCCGGACTCGAGGTCGAGTTCCCCCGGTCACGGTCCGTGCGTGTTCACGGTGCCTTCCGGGATTGTGCCGGGCGCGTGAGCGAAGCGGGGCGCGGGGAGCGCGGCCCGCTCGGTCCGGGCCCGAGGCCGAGTTCCCCCGGTCACGGTCCGTGCGTGTTCACGGTGCCTTCCCACGTCGGGCGTGTGAGCGGGATGGGATGCGGGGAGTGCGGCCCGTCCGGTCCGGGCCCGAGGCCGAGTTTTCCCGGTCACGGTCCGTGCGTGTTCACGGTGCCTTGCGGGGGTGCCGCATTCCACACGTGCTTCATCCGTGACCGCGTCGGCGTGACGGCGACTTCGGCCGGCTACGCCGCCTTCTCCGACGGGCGGGCGGCGTAGCCGGATCGAGTCACCACACAGCCGGGTCTGACCTCAGGACTCAGGCGGTCCAGGCGGCGAGAGTGCTCACTCACCGTCGGCTGCCAAGACACCGACCCGATAGCTCCCATCAGGCGGGGCGGAAGGTGCTCCAGAGGGTCTGCCGTATCGGCGCGGCTGACTCGTTCCAGTCGTAGTCGGGCGAGGCGAACAAGATCGCGTAGGCGCGTCCGCCGTCCGTCTCCAGGTAGCGGATCACCGCGTGCACGGTGACCTCGCTGGAGTTGGTGTAGGTGTACTCCCAGTCGGCCGCGGGGTAGCGGTAGTCCACCTCACGCAGCTGGACCTGCGTGTAGTCGGTGTAGTCCCTGATGTTCAGGTTCTGCTCGGCGGACCGCAGCGCGGCGAGGCTGCCGTCGGGGATCCTCCTGATCGTGATGCTCTGCCCGCTGTCCTTCGGGCCGGTGAGCCGGACGACCCCGTCGTCGACCGTGCTGCTCCAGTTCTCGGGCACGGCCAGCGACACCCCGCCCTCGTTCACCAGGCGGTAGCCCTTGGGCACGCGCGCGGCCGACAGCGGGCGGGCGGTCGCCGTGGTGGCGGCGGCCGTGGGCAGGGCGCCCGTCCTCCCGTCCCCCTGCGACACCACGGTCTCGTCCGGGTCGCCCGGCAGCAGCACGAGCACGATCGCGACGACGACCGCGATCACGGCCACGCCCGCCACGATCGGCAGCAGCTTCGACCGGCCCTCGCGGTCGGGGGCGTCGTCCCCCGGGTCCTTGCGCCTGCGTCCCACCCGGGGCCGGTGCGGGCCCGTGGCGTCCGCGCCCGGCCCGGAGTCGCCGTCCTGCGGGGCGAGAGCCGGCGCGGCGACGCCCTGCGGGCCCGTCTGCTGCGGGCCGGTCTTATGTGGTCCCGTCTGGTGCGGCTGCGCCGCGCCCAGGTCGCCGGGCATGTCGCTCGGCGTGGGCGTGGGCCACATGGCCTCCTTCGGCCGCTCGGGCGCGTGGGTCGAGCCCGAGGGGGACGACAGCGGATCGAAGGCCGCGTCGAACGAAGAGGGCTGCCCGAAGCCGGCCACGGGCCCGAACGCGCCCGGAGGCTCGTACGCGGCCTCGGCGGGCCGCGACTCCCCGGCGCGGTGCTCGGAGGTGGTGGACGCGACGCCGCCGGGCAGGTTCTCCGGCGTGAGCGGCACGCGCACCGGGCCCGAGGGCGTCTCGATGATGCGCGAGGGCAGCGGCCCGGAGGGGATGTCGAGCGGCGGCAGCAACCCGGCCGGGGTGGAGTCCTGCGGCGTCGGCACCGAGGACGGCGTCCCGGCGCGGCCGGGCAGCCCGGCGCCGTGGCTGTGCAGCACCCGCTCCAGCATCTCCGCGACCTGCGCGGCCGGCAGGCGGTCGGCCGGGTTCTTGCGCAGCAGGCCCTCGATGACCGGCAGCAGCGCGCCCGCGCGCCGGGGCCGCACGGGCTCCTGCGTCAGCACCGCGCCGAGCACGGCGACCGCGTCCGGGCCCTCGTACGGCGGGCGGCCCTCGACGGCGGCGTACAGCGTCGCCCCGAACGACCACAGGTCGGCGGCGTGGGTGATCGGGCGGCCCTGCAGGCGCTCCGGCGGGATGTACGCCGGGGAGCCCATGAGCAGCCCGGTCTGGGTGATCGTGACATCGCCCTCGATGGCGGCGATGCCGAAGTCGGTGAGCACCACCCGGTCGGCGGTGAGCAGCACGTTGCCCGGCTTCACGTCGCGGTGCAGGATGCCGGCGGCGTGGGCGTGCCGCAGCGCGTCGAGCACCCGGATGCCGATCTCGGCGGCCTGCACGACCGGCAGCGGCCCGCTCTGCCGTACGGCCTGCTCAAGCGACCAGGCGCGGACGAGCTCCATGACGATCCACGGCCGCCCGTCCTCCTCGACGACGTCGTGCACGGTGACGATGCCCGGATGGCTGAGCCGGGCCGCCGAACGCGCCTCGCGCAGCATGCGCCGGTGGGCGGCCTGAGCCCCGGCGCTGTCGAGGCCGAACGGAAGCAACAGTTCCTTGACCGCTACATCCCGGTCGAGCAGCACGTCGTGGGCGTGCCACACCATCCCCATGCCGCCGCGGCCGACGGGGGACAGCAGCCGGTAACGCCGACCGACGAGACGTCCCTGCCCTTCGGGTGCGCCCCCCGCGGGAACGCGGTCCACCGGTCCCTGACCCTCTGGCATAGGGGGGACCATACCGAGCAGGCGATCGGTCGTCATAGATAAGGTCCCCAATTCACGCTCGCTCCGCAAGATCCCCCGAACGGACCGTGCGAATTGCACCGGATATCTGAGGTTGACGACGATATTACGGTCTGATGACGGTCAAAGGGAATTCACGCCTCCGCCAGCGCGTCGAGGGCGGCGGTGAAAGCCTCGGCGGGCGGACTGACCAGGCCCGCTCCCACCTGCCCGGTCCCGGCGACCCTCCCGGCGATGCCGGTGTTGACGACGGGCAGCAGCCCGGTCCTGGCCACGAGCGCCACGTCGATGCCGGCCGGAGTGCCGCGGAAGCCCAGCCCGGGGATCTGGTACGCCGGGTGCTCGGCCATCGTGATCTCGTACATGGAGGTGGTGGCCGCGACGGCGTCGGACACCTCCCCGCCGACGAACCGGACGATCGCCGGGGCCGCTGCCATCGCGAAGCCGCCCAGGCCCGCCGTCTCGGTGATCGTGGAGTCGCCGATGTCGGGGTTGGCGTCCTGCGGGCCGTACCCGCCGAGGTACAGGCCGTCGGGCACCCCGGCGGGGCCGGTGAACCACCGGTCGCCGAGGCCCGAGACCTGTATTCCGAAATCGGTTCCATTGCGCGCCATCGCCACGACCAGGCTCGACCCGGGCACGCCGCGCGCCGCGTCGGCGCTGACTTTCGCCGCCGCCATTCCCGCGTTCAGGAAGAAATGATCATTTCCATTGATGAATCGCAGCACCTCGGCCGCGCGGTCCGGGGCGGCCTCCACGATCGCGGGGGCGATCTCGCGCACCAGCAGGGACGTCGCGGCCCGGTTGCGGTTGTGCAGCTCGTCGCCCATCTGCAGCGCCTGGGCGATGAGCGCGCGCAGGTCGAGCGGGCCGCACCGCTCCAGCGCCGCCGCGAGCACCGGCCCGAGCACCTCGCCCATCCAGCGCAGCCGGTCGATCACCTCGGGCCCGTACGCGCCGTAGCGCAGGACCTTGCCCAGTCCCTCGTTCAGCGAGCAGTACGCCGTGCCGCCGTGCTCGGCGTCGGTCACCTCCAGCATCCACATGGACGGGCAGACCACCCCCGCCATCGGGCCGACCGCGCGGTGGTGGTGGCAGGAGTCGAGGGTGATGCCCGCGCCGGAGGCCAGGCGCTCCTGCGCCTCCTCCGGGGTGGCGGCCAGGCCCTCGAACAGCATCGCCCCGATGAGCGCCCCCCGCATCGGCCCGGAGGCGCGCTCCCAGGTGATCGGCGGGCCGGCGTGGAAGAACTCCCCGGCCCGCAGCCCCAGGACCTCCCGCGCCGGGCGCACCCCGGTCAGCATGGGCCGCGCCGACAGCATCCGCCCGACGGCGGTGGCGTTCGCCTCCTCGCGCCGGGGGTCGGCGAGCACCCGGGCGAGGGCCGCGGAGGTGCCCGGCAGCGGAGGCCGCCAGTCGACCTCCCGCCGCGGCACGGCCTGCCGGTCCAGCGCCTCGCCCAGCACCTGCGCGCCCACGGTGATGACGCGCGGCTCGCCGTACAGCATGGAGAGGGTCATCGAGAACCTCCGAAGAGCCTCCCGCCGTCAGGCGGGGGATGGATCGGGCCCCTGCGGAGCGGGGCAGGGGCGGGCGGGTCGCCGTGTCACGGGCACCCCGTCCCCGCGAGGGCGCGGGCGTGCCGGGCGGCGGCGGCGTTGGAGGTGAAGACCGCGGCCCCGGCCTCGTTGAGCCGGGCGGCCTGGGCGCGCAGGCCCTGCGGGTCGCCGTCGGTGCCGATCACCGCGACGACCACGTCCACGCCCCTGGCCACCGCGTCGCGGATCTCGGGGGCGAGCGACGAGGACGGGTCGGGGTCGGCGCCGTGGCCGAGCACGACGTCCATCAGCACGACGCCGGAGGCGACGCCGCGCAGCGCCTCCAGGCGCAGCGCCGGGTCGATCATCGGATGGGCCCGGCCCCGGGTGTAGGCGTCGTCGCCGAAGTCGGTGAACTCGCCGGCGCCGGCGATCAGGGCCGCCTCCGCGCGCAGCGTGCCGCCGGAGTAGAGCCCTCTGAGCACGGCTCCCCGCGACGCGCCGCCGGAAGACGCCGCGGCGCCGGGGGACGCCGCGCCGTCCGCCCGGCCCGCCGGGGCGGGCCAGGAGGGCCACTCGGGCACCTCGCGGCCGAGGGCCCGCAGCACCTTCTCCGCGGCGGTGGTCAGGTCGTCCTGCCCCGGCCCGAGCAGCGCGGAGACGACCGGCGTCGCCAGGTCGAGGTCGCGTACGGCACGGGCCACCTCGGGCGCGGGCGGCTTGGAGATCAGCACGATCAGCTCGGTGGCCGGGTCCTCGTCGAGCGCGCGCAGCGCCTGCGTCGCCGAACGCCCGCCGACCTCCGCGGACAGGTCCCTGCCGCCCACGCCGAGCACGTGCGACACGCCGACCCCGGCGAGGTCGAGCAGGCTGGTCACCTGCTGGGCGCCGGTCCCCGAGGCGGCCACGACGCCGACCGGCCCGGGACGCAGCACGTTGGCGAAGCCGAGACCGGCCCCGCCCACGACCGCGGTGCCGCAGTCGGGCCCCATCACGAGCACGCCCTTGGCCCGCGCCCGGTCCTTGAGCAGGATCTCCTGCTCCACCGGCACGTTGTCGCTGAAGATCATCACCGAGAGCCCGGCCTCCACGGCGTCGAGCGCCTCGGCGAAGGCGTGCTCGCCCGGCACGCTCACCAGCGCCAGGCTCGCCTCGAAGGCCCGCGCCGCCGACCGGGTGGTGCGCGGCGGCGCCTCGCCCCGCGCCTCGCTCGCCGGCGCCCGTGCGGCGAGCTGACGTTCCAGTTCGGCGGCGGCGCTCTCCAGCTCCGCGGGCGAGGACGCCCGGACCGCCACCAGCAGGTCGCCGGGCGTCGCGGGCGGCACCGCGAAGCCGAGATCGCGGGCGAGGGCCGTGTTGAGCTCGGTGGCCATCGCGACGACCGCGACGCTCACTCCGGGCCGCTCGGTGAGCGCCCGGCTCACCCGCATCAGCGTCACGGAGTCGCGGTAGACGCCGGGCCGCACCTCGACCAGGTCGTTCACTGATCCTCCCGAAGAGCGAGGACGGCGGACAGGCCGATCTGCACGCCCCACGCCAGATCGGCGCCCGAGGTGTGGCCGAGGCCGAGCAGACGACGCAGGGCCGGCTCCAGCGGCTGGTGCCCGGCCACGCCGCGCAGCACCCCGGTGACCTCCGGGCTCGTCTCGCCCCGCGCGGCGCAGTGCAGCAGGGTGGCGGAGATGGGCGTGGTCCGGGTGCGGGCGTCGTAGGTGACCGCGGCGGCGAGCCAGTCCGCGAGCCAGACCGCGCGCGGCGCCCCCGCCGCCGCGCCCAGATGGCGCAGCGCGACCAGCAGCCCGGCGAGCATGTCGTCGCCGCTGGGCGTCAGCCCCGGGCCGAGGCCGATCAGCCGCTCGGCCGCCGTGATGCTCTCCAGCAGCGAACCCGCCAGGCACCCCCGCTCCAGCAGCGCCGGAGCGCCGTCGGAGGCGAGCCCCGGCTGCCGGGGCGAGGCCGCCCTGACTCGGCCGAGCACATCCAGGGCGGGCGCGAGCCGTTCCGGGCCGGCCGGGGCGAGCGGGGGAGCGGGGTCCCACCAGCGGCGCACGCGGATCGACACGCCGCCGACCTCGACGCCGCCGTCGCCGACCCACGCGTCGTCGCCGGCCGACACCCCGCCGAGGTGCCCGCCGAGCACCACGGCGTTGGGCAGGCGGGTGGCCTCGCCCGTCACCACGGCGACGACGTGCGGCTCGCACTCGCTCCTGACCTCCAGGTAGAGCGCGAGGGGGAAGGCCGCGAGCACCCTGGCCGGCCGGCGGGGCGACTCGAGCGCGGGCCGTACGGCCACGCTCGCGGCCCCGCTCACGTAGACGGGGGCGGCCGGGGGGCGGGACGCGGGCGTCGCCGCCGGCCGCCCGCGCGGGCGCGTGCCAAGACGCGTGCCTACACTCACCGAACCTCCCGAAGCCAGTCGTTGCCGACGCTAAGGCCCGCTCTTCCCCCCTCCGTACGGAGAAAGATGCCAACAGTCGGCCGGATGCTTGGCTCTTCCTGACAGGACCGGCGTCGTGCACAATCGGCGTGGGGCGGCCAGGGAGCGAGCCGGCGCGGTGAGCGGAGCGGTTCGCGCGGCACGGGCGGCCCGCGCGGTGAACGAGGAGCGGTGAGCGACCGATGACCCGAAGACGTCGCGCCCCCGGGTGGCGGCCCTCCGGCGACGGCATTTCTCGGTGACGGCATCTCTGGGAGACGGCATTGCAGAACGACCCGGCACCGCCCGCGATGCGCCTGGCGAGCACCGGAATGATCCTCCACGGCGTGTCGGTGGGCGAGGTGCTCGGGGTCTCGTCGCTGGCGGACGCCCGCCTGATCGCCGGGCGGGACGGCCTCGACCGCATCGTGCAGCGCCTCAACGTGATGGAGGTGCCCGACATCCTCGCCTGGGTGAAGCCGCACGAGCTGCTGCTCACCACGGGCTACCCGCTGCGCAACACGCCGCAGTCGCTCGACCGGCTCGTGGCCGACCTCGACGAGCGGGGCCTCGCCGCCCTGGCGATCAAGCTGGGCCGCTACCTGGACGAGCTGCCGGGGGAGATGGTCGAGCAGGCCGACCGGCTGGGCTTCCCGCTGATCCTGCTGCCCAACGACGTGGGCTTCGACGACATCCTCAACCAGGTGCTCACCGACATCCTCAACCGGCAGGCGGCCATCCTCGCCCGTACGGAGGAGGCGCACCGCGCGCTCGTGCAGATCGTGCTCGCCGGGGGCGGGATGCGGGAGGTCACCGCGGAGGTGGCCGGGCTGCTGCAGGTGGCCGTGGGGGCGACCGACGCCGCGGGCCACATCCTGGCGACCGCCGGGGAGGCCGCGCAGGTGACCCGGCTGCGGGAGATCGTCGCGGCCTGCGCGCGGACGCCGCCGGCCCCGCCCGAGAGCGGCGACGGGCACTACGCGACGGTGCCGATCGTCGCGGGCGGGCACCACCACGGGAGGATCGCGGCCTACAGCGCCAAGGGCACGCTCACCCCCAGCGACATCGGCATCCTGGAGCGCGCCGCGACCGTCGCCGCGCTGGTGATCACCAAGCAGGAGGCGGTCACCGCCGTCGAGAGCAAATACCGCGCCGACTTCCTGCGGGACGTGCTGACCGGCAGGGGCGGGCTGCGGGTGGCCGAGCGCGCCCAGGCGTTCGGCTGGGACCTGGAGCGCCCGGTGAGCGTGCTGGTGGCCGAGATCGACCCGGACGCCGAGGAACGGCCGGTCCAGGACCGCATGCTGTCGGCGTGGCAGGCGGCGGTGCGCAAGCACGACCCGCGCGGCGCGGTGGCCGGGTTCTCCCACGAGGTCGTGGCGATCGTCGGGGCGGCGGTCGATCCCGCGAAGGTGGCCAGGGACGCGCTCGCCGCGATCTCCGACGGCACGTTCTCCACCGGCCTCAGCCGGGTCGCCTCCGGCGTGGACGCCCTGCCCGGCGCGTACGGCCAGGCGCTGAAGGCCGCCCGGGTGGGCCGCCAGCTCCACGGGGCGGGCGCGATCGCCCACTTCGACGAGCTGGGGGTCTACCGGCTGCTGTCGCTGGTGAACGACACCGACGAGCTGCACGCCTTCGTCCGGGAGACCCTGGGGCCGCTGGCGGGGGACGACGACGCGGACAACGCCGACCTGCGGCGCACCCTGCAGGCGCTGCTGGAGACCAACCTCAACGTCGCCGAGACCGCGCGCCGGCTGCACTTCCACTACAACACCCTGCGCTACCGCATCGGCAAGCTGGAGCGCATGCTGGGCAACTTCACCGAGGACGCGCACCTGCGGCTCAACCTCACCCTCGCCCTGCACGTGCTGCGCATGCGGGGCATCTGAGCCGCCTAAGCTGGCGGGGTGAACGACGCGAAGGCCCCAGCGATCACCTTCGAGCTGGACGGCGACCACATCCCGCTCTGCGATCTCCTCAAGTTCTGCCAGATCGCCGGCAGCGGCGGCGCGGCCAAGCACCTCGTCGCGGAGGGCGGAGTCCGCGTCGACGGACGCGTGGAGCTGCGTAAGGCCTGCAAAATCCGGGCGGGCCAGGTCGTCACGGGCGACGGATTCACGATCCGCGTGGTGTGACGCCCCGGGGCTCACCGGTTTGGCAGATCATGACAATGTTTGTCGCGCACGCCAGTCCTAAAGTGCCCCAAACGGTCTAGTGCCTCGGCCGGCGAGATTCGCCCGCGCGCAATGGCGCCGGGGACGGGCGGAGATCGGCGGGAGGGGCGCGTGGTCGGCCGTTGAGGACAACGCCGCGGAGGGACGCCTGCGGGGTGGCCGACCGGCCCACGGCCCAGTAGCAAGAGGGGCGTAAATGGCTTTCAGATGGACAGTGCACGGCGACGGGAGAGGGCTGGCACCCGGAGAAGTCGTCAAACCGGACGAGAGGCTGAGCTGGCCGCGCATGGTCGGCATCGGCGCCCAGCACGTGATCGCCATGTTCGGCGCGACGTTCGTGTTCCCCCTCGTCATGGGGCTGGACCCGAACACGGCCGTGATGATGTCGGGCGTCGCGACGATTCTGTTCCTGCTCTTCACCCAGGGGCGGATCCCCAGCTACCTGGGCACGTCGGCGTCGTTCGTCGGCGGCGTGGTGGCCGTGCGGGCGATGTTCGGCGGCGACACCCCGGCGGCCGACCAGGTCGTCACCGGCGCGATCCTCGTCGCCGGCCTGGTGCTCGCCCTGTGCGGCGTGGCGATCCACGTGCTCGGCGTGCAGATCATCCACCGCGTCTTCCCGCCGGTGGTCACCGGCGCGGTGGTCATGCTCATCGGCTTCGGCCTGGCGTACGTCGTGGCCGACGTCTACTGGCCGCAGGACCCGTGGATCGCGCTGATCACGATGATCGCGACGTTCGTGTTCATCGTGCTGTTCCGCGGCTTCCTCGGCCGGATCGGCGTGCTGCTCGGGCTCGTCTTCGGGTTCGTCGTGTCCTGGATCGCCGACGAGGTCTTCGGGGACATCACCGCCTACAACGCGGGCACCGGGCAGATCGACACGCACCCCCGGGTGAGCTTCCAGGCCGTCGCCGACGCCGACTGGATCGGGCTGCCGCACTTCCACGCGCCGTCGTTCCAGGCGTCGGCCGTGCTGGTCGTGCTGCCCGCCGTGATCGCCCTGATCGCCGAGAACGTCGGCCACGTCAAGGCGGT
The DNA here is from genome assembly GCF_014647835.1 of Microbispora rosea subsp. aerata. Classification (GTDB taxonomy): domain Bacteria; phylum Actinomycetota; class Actinomycetes; order Streptosporangiales; family Streptosporangiaceae; genus Microbispora; species Microbispora aerata. The sequence goes on along the minus strand of NZ_BMPY01000019.1, from coordinate 62,276 downwards.
GGGGCAGATGACCGGTTCGGACGTCGACCCGCAGATGGGCAAGGCGATCGTCGCCGACGGCGTCGGCACCGCGGTCGCGACCGCCGTCGGCGGCTCGCCCACCACGACGTACGCGGAGAACATCGGCGTCATGGCGGCCACCCGGGTCTACTCGACGGCCGCCTACTACATCGCCGCGGTGATCGCGATCCTGTTCGGCCTGTGCCCGAAGTTCGGCGCGCTGGTCGCCGCCACGCCGGGCGGCGTGCTCGGCGGGGTCACGGTCATCCTGTACGGCATGATCGGTCTGCTCGGCGCGAAGATCTGGGTGGAGAACCGGGTGGACTTCGCCGACCCGGTCAACATGGTGCCGATCGGCGCGGGGATCATCCTGGCGATCGGCCCGGTCACCCACGAGATCACCGGCGACTTCTCGCTCGCGGGCATCGCGCTCGGCACGATCGTCGTGCTGGCCGGCTATCACCTGCTGCGCGCCATCGCGCGCAGACCAGCGAAGGAGGTCACGGGTGGGGAGATCGGCACCGAACGCGACGCCGCCGTCTGAGCGGCGCACGAGGCCGGGCGCGCCGCCGGGGCACCGGCCGCCCCGCGCCCGCCGGGCGGCCCGCGCCGTGCGGGCGGGCGCCGCGGCGGGGACGCGGGTGGAGCCCAGTCGGCACGACGGCCGGGAGACCGGCCGCGGGACACGGCGGAAGCCGCGGTGAAGCCGCCGCCGTTCCACTACCACGGCCCGGTCACCCTCGGCGAGGCGCTCGACGTCCTCGCCGAGGCCGGGCCCGGCGGCAAGGTGCTCGCGGGCGGCCAGAGCCTGATCCCGCTGCTCAACATGCGCCTGGCCGCGCCCTCCCACATCGTCGACGTGAACCGCGTGCCCGGCCTGGACGGCATCGAGGCCGGGCCGTCCGGCGTGCGCGTCGGGGCCCTGGCCCGCCACGCCGCGGTCGAGCGCTCGCCCGAGGCCGCGGCGGCGCAGCCGCTGCTGCGGCAGGCGCTGCGGCTGGTCGCCCACCCCGTGATCCGCAACCGGGGCACGGTGGTGGGCAGCCTCGTGCACGCCGACCCGTCCGCCGAGATGCCCGCCGTGCTCGCCCTGCTCGGCGGGTCGGTACGGCTGGCGAGCCGGACGGGGGAGCGGGAGGTGCCGGCCGCGGAGTTCTTCACCGGCCCGATGGAGTCGGCGCTGCGGCCGGGCGAGCTCGCCGTGTCGGCGTTCTTCCCGGCGCTGCCCGCCCGGTCGGGCACGGCCTTCCACGAGGTGGCCCGGCGGCACGGCGACTACGCGGTGGCCGGGGTGGCCGCGGCCGTCGCCCTGGACGAGGACTTCCGGATCGCCGCCGCCCGCGTCGCCTGCGTCAGCGTCGGACCCGTCCCGGTGGTCGTGGACGTCACCGGGGAGTGCGGCCCGCGCCCGGCGGCCTCCGTGGACTGGGAGGCCGTGGCGCACGCCGTACGGGACCGGATCGAGCCCGAGGGCGACATCCACGCGACGGCGGACTACCGGCGGCACCTCACCGGGGTGCTCGCCGTACGGGCGCTGCTGGACGCCGCCTGCGCGGCCCGCGGGGAGGAATCGTGAACGAGACACGCCATCACGTGACGCTGACGGTCAACGGGGTCGTGCGGGAGGCGACCGTGCCGGGGCGGCGGCTGCTGTCCGACTGCCTGCGCCACGACCTCGGCCTCACCGGCACCCACGTGGGCTGCGAGCACGGCGTGTGCGGCGCGTGCACGGTGCTGCTGGACGGCGAGCCGGTGCGGTCGTGCCTGACGCTCGCGGTCACCGCGGACGGCCACGAGATCACGACCGTGGAGGGGCTGGCGCGCGACGGCGAGCCGTCGCCGGTCCAGCGGGCCTTCGCCGAGTGCCACGCCCTGCAGTGCGGGTTCTGCACCCCGGGGTTCCTGTGCACGCTCACCGCGTTCCTGCGGGACAACCCCGCGCCGACCGAGGAGGAGGCGCTGGAGGCCGTGGCGGGCAACCTGTGCCGGTGCACCGGCTACCAGAACATCCTCAAGGCGGTCCACCGGGCCGCCGAGCTGCAGGCGGAGGAGGGCGGGGCATGACGACGAAGCTGTTCGGCGAGCCGGTGCGGCGGCGCGAGGACGCCCGGCTGATCACCGGGCAGGGGCGTTACCTCGACGACCTCGGCGCGGGCGCGCTGGCCGCCGCCTTCGTCAGGTCGCCGCACGCCCACGCGCGGATCGTCGACATCGACGTGTCGGCCGCCCTCGACGTGGAGGGCCTGGTCGCGATCTACACGTGGGAGGACCTGCCGGGGGCGCTGGCCGAGCCGCTGCCGCTGCTGATCCCGCACCCCGCGCTCACCCACGGCCGTACGGCCTACCCGCTGGCCCGGGAGATCGTGCGGCACGTCGGCGAGCCGGTCGTGATGGTCGTCGCCCGCGACCGCTACCTCGCCGAGGACGCCTGCGCGCTGATCCGGGTCGACTACGAGATCCTCAAGCCGGTCGTCGGCGTCGAGGAGGCCGTGCGCGGGGTCCACCTCGTGCACGAGGACGTGCCGGGCAACGTCGGCGCGCACCTCGTCCAGGAGGTGCCGGGGCCGGCCGGGCAGACCGCGTGGGAGGCGATCGACGCCGCCCCGCACCGGCTGGAGTTCCGCCTCGACGTCGAGCGCAGCGCGAGCATGCCCCTGGAGGGCAAGGGCGTGTACGCCCGCTGGGACGCCGACGACGAGTCGCTGCGGGTGTACTCCTCCACGCAGACGTCCACGAGCGTGCGGATGGCGATCGCCGCCAAGCTCGGGCTGCCGCTGCCCAAGGTGGAGGTGATCGCGCCCGACGTCGGCGGCGGGTTCGGCGTCAAGATCATGCACCCGTGGCCGGAGGAGGTCCTCGTGCCGTGGGCGGCCCGGCAGCTCAACCACGAGGTGAAGTGGACCGAGGACCGCCGCGAGCACTTCGTCTCCTCCTCCCACGAGCGCGGTCAGGTCCAGCACGTGCGGGTCGGGTTCGACGACGACGGGCGCGTCCTCGGCCTGGAGGTGGAGATCCTGCACGACCACGGCGCCTACACGCCGTACGGGATCATCGTGCCGATCATCACCTCGACCCAGCTGCTCGGGCCGTACAAGGTGGGGGCCTACCGGGTCGAGTTCTCCTCGGTCTACACCAACACCGTGCAGGTCACGCCGTACCGGGGCGCGGGCCGCCCGCAGGGCGTGTTCTGCATGGAGCGGACGATGGACAAGATCGCCGCGTATCTCGGGAAGGACCGCACGGAGGTCCGCGCGGCCAACTTCATCCAGCCGGACGAGTTCCCCTACGACCAGGGCCTGACGTTCCAGGACGGGCGCCCGCTGATCTACGACAGCGGCGACTACCCCGAGGCGCTGCGCATGCTCAAGGAGCTGATCGGCTGGGACTCCTTCCCGGAGGAGAAGGCCCGCGCGGCGGCCGAGGGACGCAGGATCGGCATCGGCGTCGGCTGCTACGTCGAGGGCACCGGCGTCGGCCCGTACGAAGGCGGCCACGTGCAGATCACCTCCGACGGCCGGGTGCACGTGTCGACCGGGCTGACCTCGCAGGGGCAGGGCCATGAGACCGTGTTCGCGCAGATCGCGGCGACCGAGCTGGGCGTGCCGATCGAGAAGGTGTCGGTGGTCACCGGCGACACCCGGCGCTTCGGCTATGCCGTGGGCACCTTCGCCTCGCGGGCGGCCGTGATGAGCGGCAACGCGATCGCGCTGGCCTGCCGGAAGGTCAGGGAGAAGGCGCTGCGCATCGCGGCGGAGGCGCTGGAGGCCGACCCCCGCGACCTGGAGATCACCGACGGGATGGTCCACGTCTCGGGCGTGCCGTCGGCGTCGATCCCGCTGGCGACCGTCGCCGTGCTGTCCAACCCGCTGCGGTACGCCTTCGACGAGGAGGCCCGGCGGGCCACGCAGTTCGCCGGCCCCGCCTCCGACGACCGGCCGCCGGTGGCCGAGGGCGAGGAGCCCGGTCTGGAGGGCCGGGACTACTACTCGCCGATCAGGTCCACCTTCGCGGCCGGCATGCACGCGGCGATCGTGGAGACCGACCCCGACACCGCCGAGATCAAGATCCTGCGGTACGCCGTCGTGCACGACTGCGGCAGGCTGATCAACCCGATGATCGTCGAGGGGCAGATCCACGGCGGGGTCGCCCAGGGCGTCGGCGGCGCGCTGTACGAGAAGATGGTCTACGACGAGCACGGCCAGTTGCTGAACGCCTCGTTCATGGACTTCCTGATGCCGTACGCCACCGAGGTGCCGCGCGTCGAGACGGCCCACCTGGAGACGCCGTCGCCGCTGAACCCGCTCGGCATCAAGGGCGCGGGGGAGGCCGGGGTCATCCCCGTCTCCGCCGTCGTCGCCTCCGCGATCGAGGACGCCGAGGGCATCCCGATCGACCGGATGCCCATCTCCCCCTCCGACCTGCACGCCCTGCGTCAGGCTCGGTGAGCGCCGCCGGAGGTTCCTGGGTCAGGAAACCTCGGCGGTGAGACGCTTGCGGAAGACCCAGTAGGTCCAGGCCTGGTAGGCGATGACGCCGGGCAGGGCGATCAGGCCGATCCAGGTGAGGACGGTCAGCGTGTACGGCGCCGAGGCCGCCTCGGCCAGCGTGAGCCCGGGCAGCGGGGCCGTCCACAGCACGCCGAAGACGGTGGCCGTCGTCGCGGCGATGGCGGTGGCGGTCGCGGTGAAGGCCCAGCCCTCCCGGCGGCCCCACACCAGCGTCACCCCGGCGGTCAGCGCCGCGGCGGCGAGCAGGGCCGTGCCCAGCGTCCACATCGGCCCCCTGCCGGGCACGGACGGCAGCGTGCCGATCGCGACCGGCACCGCGCCGACGGCCGCGAGCAGGGCCGCGCGGCGGGCGCGGGCGCGGACCCGGCCGGTCGTCTTGAGCGCGACGAACACCGCGCCGTGCAGCACGGCCACCGACAGCGACAGGGCCCCGCCGAGCACGGTCGCCGTCGCCGTGCCGAACAGCAGGTTGCCGAAGATCGCGCCCCACAGGAAGGCCGGCAGCACGCTGCCGGCGACGATCCCGGCGTCGCACAGCGCGACCTCGCGCCGGGAGCCGACCTTGCCCCGCCACTCCAGGCCCACCCCGCGCACGACCAGGCCGGCGATGACGAGGAAGACCGGAAGGTAGAAGCCGCTCAGCAGGCCCGAATACCACGCGGGGAAGGCGGCGAACATCGCCCCGACCGCGGTGATCAGCCACACCTCGTTGCCGTCCCAGACCGGCCCGATGGTGCCGAGCACCTGCCTGCGCTCGGCCTCCGACCGCGACAGCAGCGGCAGCAGCGCGCCCACGCCGAAGTCGAACCCCTCCAGGACGAAGTAGCCCGTCCAGAGGAACGCGATCACGATGAACCAGAAGGTCGTCATCTCGTGGCTCCTCAGTACATGAGCGTCGGCGTCAGCCGCGCCTCGTCGGGGCGGGCGGGAGCCGGGCCGGCGGGCGTGCGTTCCACCGGCGGCAGCTCCGGGCCCGCCTTGACGTGCCGCACCAGCAGCACGCCCTCGGCCAGCGCCAGCACGCCGTACAGGACCGTGAAGACGGCCAGGGTGATCGCGACCTCGCCGAGCGAGACGCCGGGCGACACGCTGGCGGCCGTCATCAGCTCGCCCTGCACGGTCCACGGCTGACGGCCGATCTCGCTGAGCAGCCAGCCGGCGACGATCGCCATTGTGGGCAGCGGGAGCGCCAGCACGCACAGCCGGGCGAACCAGCCGGGCACCGGCCTCGCCGTGCCCGGGGCCGTGTCACCGCGCCGCCGCCGGGGCCGGGGCCGCCTGGTCAGCCACAGGCCCAGCACGGACAGGCCGACCGCGGCCATGCCGAAGCCGATCATCACGCGGAACGACCAGAAGACGACCGGCAGGTTCGGGGTGTAGTCGGCGGGCCCGAAGGTCTTCTCGTACCGCGCCTGGATGTCGTCGACGCCCTCGATCGTCGCGCCGGGGTCGTGCGCGGCGAGCAGGCTGAGCAGGCCGGGCACCTCGACGCCCGGCGCGATCGAGAACGGCGCGCCCGCGGTGTCGTGGCGCAGGCCCTCCGCCGCGGCCAGCTTCATCGGCTGCTGCTCGCGCAGCAGTTGACCGGACACATCGCCGCTGCCGGCGACGACCACCCCCGCGATCGCCGTCATGACGAGCGCGGCGCGCAGGCTGGTCCGCCACATGTCCGGCAGGCGGCGCGCCGGCACGGTCGCGTCCTGTACGGCCTGGACGCTCCGGCGGCCCGGCAGCACGCCGAGGCCCCGCTCGCGCAGGATGCGGTAGCCCGCGACGGCGACGACGAAGCCGCCCGCCACGACGAACGAGGCGGCGACCACGTGCGGCACCTGGGCCAGCGCCGTCGAGTTGGTCAGCACCGCCCACAGGTCGGTCATCCTCGCCTTGCCGTCCACGACCTCGTAGCCGACCGGGTGCTTCATCCAGGCGTTGGCCGCGAGGATGAAGTACGCCGACAGGTTGGATCCGATGACGGCGGCCCACAGGCAGGCGAGATGGACCCGCTTGGGCAGCCGGTCCCAGCCGAAGATCCACAGGCCGAGGAACGTCGACTCCAGGAAGAACGCGAGCAGCGCCTCCAGCGCCAGCGGCGCGCCGAACACGTCCCCGACGAACGTCGAGTATTCGCTCCAGTTCATCCCGAACTGGAACTCCTGGACGATGCCGGTGACCACGCCCATGGCGAAGTTGATCAGAAAGAGCTTGCCGAAGAACTTCGTGAGCCTGAGGTAGTGCTCCTTGCCCGTCCGCAGCCACGCGGTCTGGAGCCCCGCGACGTAGACGCCCAGCCCGATCGTCAAAGGTACGAAGAGAAAGTGGTACACGGTGGTGACCCCGAACTGCCACCGTGCCAGATCAAGCGCGTCCATGTCTCCCTCACGCCGGAGCTCTACAGCTCGTAGTTCTATAACCAGTAGTACTACAAGCTGTAGAGCAATTGGGCCCCGCGTCGTGCGATCTTCGTCACAGAATGACGGCATGCGGTCCGCGGCGGCCGGATCCCCGTTTCTTGCAGCACCGGCCGGTCGCGGCCGGATCGTCCCGGCCGCCGGGGACAACGGCCCCTCCCGCCGGGAGCGCCTCCTGGGGAGGCACGAGACCAAGGATGTACGGGCACCGGCAAGCACCGCGTCCGCCGCGCGGCTGATTCCCCCGTCCTCCCCGCGGTTGACCTCCCGGCGAGATCGGTACCACGCCCGGCGGTGACGGTGCCGATCGGAGGTCGGGCCGGTGGCGGACTTGACGGTGCGTGGTGCCCGGCACCGCCTCGGACGACTCCGGGCGCTGGTCCCGGGTCACGACGCCGTGCCGGTTGCGGGCGTGGGCTCCGGCTTCGGCTGTCGTGGCCGGCGCCGATCGGAGGTCGGGCCGGTGGCGAATTTGACGATGTCGTCGGCGGCGGGCGCGAGAACGGGCGGGGGCTCCGGCCGGCCGTGACAGTCGCGGTCCGGTGAACCGCCGGAGGCGGCATCGCGGGCGCGGTGGTACAGGGCACGGTCTTACGCCGGCCTACGCCCCCACCCGCCCCCGCGCTGCTGAGGTGCGGTGCTCGGCCTGGATCGCACAGCGGGAACGGTGCCCGACGGGCGTTCGCTCACCGAGCCGGCGATTCTCTGTTCCTCCGCGCCGGTCGCCGGGCTTTTTGACTTCGCGTCTGGTCATCTCTGACCGAAGGACGCGCCGCCGGGAGGCAGATGTTGCCCTTCTCGCCGTACGGGTGATTCTCTAAGGTGCTCGGCATCGGAGGTGGCCATGAAGGTCTCGGGCAGCGCGCTGGTCGCGGTGGAGCGCAAGCGGGTCTGGGACGCACTCCAGGACCCCGATGTCCTGGTGCGGACGATCCCCGGGTGCCAGCGCCTGGAAGCGATCGGCGAGAACGCGTACGCCATGACGGTGACCGCGGGGGTCGCTTCGATCAAGGGCGTATACCAGGGCGAGGTGGCGCTGCGCGACCAGGAGGAGCCGGACCGGTTCACGCTCACGGCGCGCGGCCAGGGCGCTCCGGGCACCGTCGAGGCGACCGTCGACGTACGGCTCGGCAACGCCGAAGGCGGCACCAGGATCGACTACGACGCCGAGGCCGTGGTGGGCGGCATGATCGGCGGCGTGGGGCAGCGGATGCTCGTCTCGGTGGCCAGGAAGACCGCCGGGGAGTTCTTCGCCGCCGTCGAGCGGCACCTGCTGTCCACTCACGCGGTGTCCGGCGTTCCCGCGGTGCCGGCCGCCTCCGACGCGACAGCTACCGCGGCGGCCGCGGCGGCGGGCGAGACGGAGCGGTACGGGGAGGCCGCTCCGCGCGTGTTCACCCGGGAGACGGCCCCGGCCGGGCCCCGCCCGGGAGCGCCCGCCTGGGCCATGCTCGCGGCGTTCGGCGCGGGCGCCGGCGTCGCGCTCGGCAGCGCCGTCATCGGCTGGCTTCTCGGCCGCCGCGGCCGCCGCGGTTAGACCACCGAGGGACCAGGGGCGGCGGGACGGCCACCGCGCCGCCGAGCGAGCGCTGAGCCGGCGGCAGGGCCCCAGGCGCTGCCCCACGGCGTCGCAGCCGGGATCACCGGGCGCGGGGACGACGGCGAGCGATCCACACGAGACCGGACCGGCCGGGAATGGGGCGCGCGCGGCGATGGTTGGACCAGGGCGTGAAAGTCGAGATCTTCTCCGATGTCGTGTGTCCCTGGTGCTACATCGGCCACCACCGGATGGCGCAGGCCGTACGGGCCTTCGGCGGTGACGTCGAGGTCGTCCACCGCCCGTTCCAGCTCGACCCGGACGGGGTCTCGAACGGCGAGCCGCTGCTGACCGCGCTCGGCCGCAAGTTCGGCGGGCCCGACCAGGTCGCGCGGATGACCGGGCACGTCGCGGGCGTGGCGGCGCAGGACGGGCTGGAGCTGCGGTTCGACCGGGCGGTCGCCGCCAACACGTTCGAGGCGCACCGGCTCATCTGGCTGGCCGGGCGGGCCGGGCGCGACGCGGACATGGCCGACCGGCTCTTCCGGGCCCACTTCACCGACGGCCTCGACATCGGCGACCCGGCGACGCTGGCCAAGCTCGCCGCCGAGACCGGCGTGGAGGACACCGGGGAGGGCGCCGAGCAGGTGCGCGCCGAGCTGGCCCGCGCCCGCGCGCTCGGCGTCCGGGCCGTTCCGCTGTTCCTGTTCGAGGAGCGGTTCGCGGTCTCCGGCGCGCAGCCCGTCGAGACGCTCGTGGCCGCCCTGCGCGAGGTCGAGGCGCGTACGAAGCCCGAGGAGGCGGCGGGCGAGGGCTGCGACGACGGCGCCTGCGCGGTCTGAGCCGCCGTCCGGGCAGGGTGTGACGACCAGACGGCGATTCTTCGGCAGAGTGCGCCGGTTCATCCGATCGGTGGCGATCGGTAAACACGGAGCATGTCCAGCGTGCGCATCGGGGTCGACACGGGCGGCACCTTCACCGACGTCGTGCTCGTCGACGAGGAGTCCGGCCGGATCGTCACGACCAAGACTCCCTCGACACCTGACAACCCGGCCGACGGGTTCATGGCAGGCGTGCACAAGGCGCTCGAGGCCCACGCGGGGTCCCACGCCCTCGACGCCGTGTCCGCGCTCGTCCACGGCACCACCGTCGCCACCAACCAGCTGCTGGAGGACCGCCAGGACGGCACCTCGCACCTGGGCTTCATCACGACGGAGGGCTTCGAGTTCGTCCTGGAGATCGCCCGGCAGAGCGTGCCGGACGGCTACGGCAACTCCTACTTCTGGGTGAAGCCGCCCCGGATCGTGCCCGTCCACCGGGTGCGTACGGTCGGCGGGCGGCTCGACCACCTCGGCCGGGAGGTGCGGCCGTTCGACGAGGAGCAGGCCGTGGCGGCGGCGCGGTGGTTCAGGGAGCGGGGGATCACCGCGATCGGGGTGTGCTTCCTGCACTCCTACGCCAACCCCGGCCATGAACGGCGGATGCGGGAGGTGCTGGAGCGCGAGCACCCCGAGGCGGTCGTGTCGCTGTCCAGCGACGTGCTGCGGGAATACCGCGAGTATGAGCGGTCGGTGACCACGCTGGTGGACGCCGCGGTCAAGCCGACCATGCGGCGCTACATCGAGAACCTGTCGGAGCGGCTCGGCCGGCCGTTCTCGGTGATGAAGAGCAACGGCGGCGTGCTGTCGGCGGCCGAGGTCGTGCACCAGCCGATCACGACCGTCCTGTCCGGCCCGGCCGCGGGGGCCCTCGGCGCGGCGCTGATCGCGAGCACCGCCGGGCGCCCGAGCGTCATCACCCTCGACGGCGGCGGCACCTCGACCGACGTGGCCGTGGTGGTGGACGGGGAGCCGTCGCTGACGACCGAGGGCAGCATCGGCCGCTACCCCTGCAAGATCCCGATGATCGACATCGTCACGGTCGGGGCGGGCGGCGGGTCGATCGCCTGGATCTCCCCCGAGGGGACGCTGAAGGTCGGCCCGAGGTCGGCGGGCGCGGACCCCGGCCCGATCTGCTACGGCAAGGGCGGCGCCGAGGTGACGGTGACCGACGCGCACGTCTTCCTCGGCCGGGTGCCTCCGCACCTGCTCGGCGGCGAGATCGCCCTCGACGTCGCCGCCGCGCGGGCGGGCGTCGAGGAGCTCGCGGGCAGGCTCGGGCTGACCCCGGAGCGCTGCGCCACCGGGATCCTGGAGATCAGCGCGTTCAACCAGTCGAACGCGATCAGGCGGATCACCGTGCAGCGCGGCCTCGACGTGCGCGACTTCCCGCTGGTCGCCTTCGGCGGCTCCGGGCCGCTGCTGGCCTGCCGCCTCATCGACATCCTCGGCCTGCGGGCCGCGATCGTCCCGCCCGACCCCGGCAACGTGTCCGCGTTCGGCCTGCTCACGGTCGACGTGAAGAACGACTACGTCCGCACGTACGTCGCCCGCGACCCCTCGCCCGCCGTGGTCGGGGAGATCCTCGGCGAGCTGGAGGCCCAGGCGGCGGCCGCGCTCGACCGCGAGGGGTTCGCCGAGCACGTGTACGCCCGCAGCGCCGACCTGCGCTACTACGGCCAGGCGTACGAGGTGCGGGTGCCCGCCCCCGACGGCCCGGTGGACGAGGCGTGGCTCGCCGCGGTCGCCGAGCGGTTCCACGCCGAGCACGAGCGGCTCTACGGGTACGGCTACCGCGACGACCCCCGGCACGCCGTCGAGTGGGTCAACCTCAGGGTGTCCGGCATCGGCCCGATCACCCGGCCCAAGATCGCGCGCAGGCCGCGCCAGGAGGACGAGCCGAGCCCGGTCGCGACCCGCGACGTGTTCTTCGAGCGGTGGGCCAGGACCGTGATCTACCGCAGGGCCGACCTCGGCGCGGGCGCGGTGGTGCGCGGCCCGGCCGTGATCGAGGAGTACGGCTCGACGCTGCCGGTGCACCCCGGCTTCACGGCGACCATGGACGACTACGGCAACCTCGTGGTGGTGAGCGATGACCGGTAGGACCGCCGACCCCGTGCTCGTGGAGATCGTGGAGGGCACGCTCGCCTCGGTGGAAAAAGAGGTGGAGACGGCGATCGCGCGCACCGCGAGGTCGCCGATGATCCGGGACGCCCACGACTTCCGCGCCGGGATCCACGACGTGCGGATGCGCAAGCTGACCGGGCGGTCCTACTCGGCGCTGGTGCAGCCGGTCGTCCGCGACTTCCCGATCGAGACGATGCGCCCCGGCGACGTGTTCTTCCACAACGACGTCTACCTGTCCGAGGGCGGCATCGGCCACCTGCCCGACCTGTGCGTGACGGTGCCGGTCTTCCACGGCGGCGAGGTCGTCGCGTTCGTCCAGGCGTTCGGTCATCACGACGACATCGGCGGCGCCGTGCCGGGATCGATGCCGTCGCACGCGCGCAGCGCGTACGAGGAGGGGCTGATGGTCCCGCCGATCAAGCTGTGGGACCAGGGCGTGCCCAACCGCGCCGCGCTCACGATCATGACGCGCAACTCCCGGATGCCCGACTCCCTGGCCGGGGACCTCGACGCGGAGTGCTCGGCCTGCCTCATGGGCGCCCGGCGGCTCGGCGAGCTGTTCGACCGGTACGGCAGGGAGGCGGTCGAGGCCTGCTTCGACGCGATCATCGACAAGACGACCGAGACGTTCCGGCGGGAGCTGCTCTCGAAGATCCCCGAGGGCGTGTACGTCTGGGAGGACTACGCCGAGCACGACGGCGTGGACGAGCCGCGCCTGCACGCCCAGCGGATCACGCTCACCGTCGACCACTCGGCGGACCCGCCGCTGACCATCGACTTCACGGGCACCTCGCCGCAGGCCAAGGGGCCGATCAACCACGCAGGCGACTACGCCGACGGGGTTTTCCTGAAGAAGTGGCTGGCGCCGATCCTGCGCAACCTCGCCGACACCCCCGAGCGGATGGCCGAGCTCGACGTCAACGAGGGCGTGGTGCCGCTGACCAAGATGGTCTTCCCGGAGAAGGGCACGCTGCTCACCCCGATCTTCCCCGCGCCGACGAACGCCCGCACGTTCGTGATCCTGCGCCTGCTCGGCGTGCTCGCGGGCGTGCTGGCCAAGGCGACCGGCGGCCGCATGCCCGCCGACCAGGAGACCATCCGCTACACCGGCGTGTACGGCGAGTCGGACGACGGGCCGTACCTCATGCGCGAGGTGCTCGGCGGCGGCTCGGGCGGGCGCTGGTACGCCGACGGGGAGGACACCATCCACGTGGTGCCCGACAGCCGCAACATCCCGGTGGAGTTCGCCGAGGCGCGCTGGCCGCTGCGGGTCGAGCGGCTGGGCCTGGCCGTGGACAGCGGCGGGCCGGGGGAGTTCCGCGGCGGCCTCGGCTACGACAAGCACATCCGCATGCTGCGCGACGCCTCCTTCATGTCGATCGCCGACCGTTCGATCCTGTCGTGCTGGGGGGTCAACGGCGGCAGGGCGGGCCGTCCCTTCCAGGTCACGGTGGACGGCGTGGAGATGGAGGGCCTGGTCGACGACTACCCCGTACGCGCCGGGCAGGTCATCCGCATCCGGACGACCGGGGGAGGCGGCTGGGGCTCCCCGTACGACCGGCCGGCCGAGAAGGTGGCCGCCGACGTGCGCGACGGGAAGGTGACGTTCGAGGGCGCGCGGGAGGACTACGGCGTCGTGCTGACCGGCACCCGCGACGACGTCGTCATCGACGTCGAGGCGACCGAGCGCCTGCGGGAGCGGCTGCGCGAGACCCGCCCCGCCGCCTTCTTCGACCGCGGCCCCGGCTTTCCCAAGCTCTCCGGCGGCCTCACGTACGCGGAGGTGGACACCGTGTGACGTGAGAGGACGTCTCACCGTGCCGTTCCGTGTGCCCGCGGTGATTGGCGGCGGTTTCCGTGGGTAGCCGTTTAGTAACGGCACAAACGGGATGGTGAGTTACGAATGGCATCTATCGTTCAACGCATCAGGGACTACCTACAGAGCACCAAAGGCCGCGAAAACACAGAGAAGGTCAAGACCGCGGCGCGTGATCCGCAGAACCGGCAGCGGCTGCGCCGACTGATGGAGCAGGTGCGCGGCCACCGGGCGCACCGCTGACGCAGACAGACCCCCGTCGCGCCGGAGACGGGGGTGGCTGGGAGCCCGCGCCGGGGGGTTGCGCGAACGGGGTGACCTGTCAGGCATGCCGGTGGAGACCGAAGGACATTCTCCTTAGCGACCCCCGTGGAGGCTGGCCGTGCAGGGACCACTCAGCGGCATCGTCGTCCTCGATCTTTCCCGGGCTCTCGCCGGGCCGCACTGCACGCAGATGCTCGGCGACCTGGGCACGTACGTGATCAAGGTGGAACATCCGTCGGGGGACGAGTCGCGCGGATGGGGCCCGCCGTTCGTCGGCCCGGATCACGACATATCCACCTACTTCCTGGCGGCCAATCGCAACAAGCGGTCGATCACCGTGGACATGAAGACCGCGGAGGGCCGCGAGCTGATCGAGCGGCTCGTACGGCAGAGCGACGTGCTGGTGGAGAACTTCCGCACCGGCGTGCTCGACCGCCTCGGCTTCCCCGTCGCCCGCCTGCACGAGATCAACCCCCGGCTGGTGATCCTGTCCATCAGCGGGTTCGGCCACGACGGCCCGGAGGCCGGCCGGCCGGGATACGACCAGATCGCCCAGGGGGAGGCCGGGCTGATGTCGCTGACCGGGCCGTCGCCGGAGGAGCCGTACCGGGTCGGGGCCTCGATCGCCGACCTCCTCGCCGGTCTCCACGGCGCGTACGGCGTGGTCGCGGCGCTGTACGAACGCGAGCGCACCGGGCGCGGGACGGTCGTCAGGACGTCGCTGCTCGCGTCCGTCGTGGGCGTGCACTCCTACCACGGCACCGCCTGGACCGTCGGCGGCGTCGTGCCGAAGGCGGGCGGCAATCACCATTCCTCCATCGCGCCGTACGGCGCCTTCCGGTGCGCCGACGGCATGATCCAGATCGCGGTGGCCAACGACGGGCAGTGGCGCAAGGTGGCCGAGCTACTGGACATCGACCCAGAATTGTCGAAATATGCGACAAACAGGGATAGGTTCACCCATCGGGAAGAGCTGATCGCCGACATGGAGAAGGCGCTGGCGGCTCACGACCGCGAGCACTGGCTGGCGGCACTGCGGGAGATCGGTGTGCCCGCGGGCGCGATCCGGTCGATCGACGAGGTGTACGCCTGGGACCAGGTGCGGTCGCAGGGCCTGCTCGTCACCGTCGACCACCCCGTGCTGGGCGAGATCGAGCTGCCCGGCCCTCCGCTGCGGTTCGACGGCCGCTCCACGGCCGAGGGGCACACCGCGCCTCCCGGCCTGGGCCAGGACAACGACGCCGTGCTCGCCTGGCTGGCCGAGCGGGAGCGGCGCTCACCATGAGCGACGGCGGCGCGGGCAGGCCGGACGCGCGGACGCTGATCGCGCGGGTGCTCGACCCGGGCTCGTGGAAGTCGTGGGACGAGCCCCCGCGCGACCGGGCCGCGCCCGGCTCGGACTACGCCGCCGAGCTCGCCCGCGTCCGCGCCAGGACCGGGTACGACGAGTCGGTCGTCACCGGCGAGGGCACGCTCGACGGCCGCCGGGTGGCCGTGGTCGCCTGCGAGTTCTCCTTCCTCGCCGGTTCGATCGGGGTGGCGGCGGCCGAGCGGCTCGTGCGGGCCGTCGAACGCGCCACCGCCGAGCGCCTGCCGCTGCTCGCCGCCCCGGCCAGCGGCGGCACCCGGATGCAGGAGGGCACACCGGCCTTCACCCAGATGGTGAAGATCACCGCGGCGGTCGCCGCCCACCGCGCCGCCGGCCTGCCGTACGTCGTCTATCTGCGCCATCCCACGACGGGCGGGGTGTTCGCGTCGTGGGGCTCGCTCGGTCACGTGACGGCCGCCGAGCCCGGGGCGCTCATCGGCTTCCTCGGGCCGAGGGTGTTCGAGTCGCTGCACGGCTATCCGTTCCCCAAAGGGGTGCAGGTCGCCGAGAATCTCTACGCCCACGGGCTGGTCGACGCGGTGGTCTCGGCCGAGGACGCCCGCCGGATCGCCATCCGGACGCTGGCCGTGCTCTGCGCGCCGCGCACCGGCCTGGAGCCCGGCCCCGAACCCGAGGAGGCGGCCGAGCCGGTGTCGGCGTGGGAGGCCATCACCCGCTCGCGCCGCGACGACCGCCCCGGCGTGCGCGAGCTGCTGAAATACGGGGCGCACGACGTGACCCCGCTGCACGGCACCGGCACGGGGGAGCGCGGCCCGGGCCTGCTGCTGGCGCTGGCCAGGTTCGGCGCCGCGCCCGCCGTCGTCCTCGGCCAGGACCGGCGCCGGCAGCGTACGGGCGCCCCGCTCGGCCCCGCCGGGCTGCGGGTGGCGCGGCGGGGCATGCGCCTGGCCGCCGAACTGCGCCTGCCGCTTGTCACCGTCGTCGACACCGGCGGGGCGGAGCTGTCCAAGGCCGCCGAGGAGGGCGGCCTGGCCGCCGAGATCGCCCGCTGCCTGGCCGACCTCGTCATGCTCGACGCGCCGACCGTGTGCCTGCTGCTGGGGGAGGGCGCGGGCGGCGCGGCGCTCGCCCTGCTCCCGGCCGACCGCGTCGTCTGCGCGCAGCACGCCTGGCTGTCCCCGCTCCCCCCGGAGGGCGCCTCGGCCCTGATGTACCGGACCGTCGACTTCGCCCCGGAGATCGCCGCCGCCCAGGGCGTACGCGCCGCCGACCTGCGGCGGGACGGCATCGTGGACCGGATCGTCCCCGAGCGTCCCGACGCGGCGTACGAGCCGGAGGAGTTCTGCCGCAGGGCCGGCCGCACGCTGGAACACGAGATCGCCGGCCTGCTCGACCGCCCCGCGGGGGAGCGGGCGGTGGCCCGTTTCGCCCGCTACCGGTCGTTGGGCTGCTGACGGCGCCGATCCCCGGTCACGGGATGCTCTCATGGCCGCACGCGCGGGCATGGACCGCGAGGCGGCCCATGAGATCGTCAAAGAGCACGCCGTCGCCTCCGCCCCGGCCATGCGCGCCCACGGCACCGGCAACGCGACCGGGCGCCTTCCGGCTAGCGGTCCGCCGTCTCCTGATCGTCCGCCCGGTCAGATGTGAGCGGGACGGGCACCCGCTCCACCCGGATCGCGTGCACCTCGTCGCGGGGCACGACCACCTCGTAGGCGCCGTGGTCCACCAGCCAGTAGCCGAGCGCCTCGGCCTTGAGGCCGTTGTGGCCGGTGTAGGCGATGTGCAGGCCGCCCTCTCCGCCGTCGCCGCCGTCGTCCTCGTCCAGCACCAGGCACGGCTCGCCGCCGAACGCCCCGACCGTGCGCACCAGCGTCAGCCGCTCCAGCGAGGACCGGCTGACCCGCAGCCGCCAGTAGCCGCCCGCGGGGGTGAACCCCTCCTGCGGCGTCTCGCTGAACAGCACCACGTCGTCGCTGTCCGGCCCGACCGCCGCGGCGTAGTCCCGGTCGCGGTAACGGGCGACGAATCCCAGGCCGATCGGCTCGATCTCGCTCATCATGCCGGCCGCCAGGTCAGGCCGTCGTACCCGGCGAAGGGACGCTCCCCGGCCGCGGTGAGGTGGACGATCTCCGCGCCCGCGGGGATCGGCATGGGCATCGTGTGGAACTGCGGCACCACCTGCTCGCGGGAGGCGGTGAAGCCGTTCCCGGTGAAGGGCGGTGCATCGCTCCAATCACCGCCCATGTGCGGGCCGTACGGGACGACGTAGGTGTCGATGTCGCGCGCGTCCCAGCGCATGATGTACAGCTCGGGCACGTCCGGTGTCAGCTCCGATCCGTCGAAGCACAGGTCGAGGGCCTCGACGAGCGCGGCGGGGGTGGTGAGGCGGTCACAGTCCTGCGCGCGGTACACGTATCCGGAGATGATCGTGCGGCGGCCCGACAGGTACGGCACGAGCAGCCGTGGCGGAACCACCTTCTGCATCCGCGTTCTGCGTCCCGGCTCGCTCATGGGGCCAAGTTTACGATCTGCCGACTCCGAGCCTGCGATGTTCGAGCGAGGGCAGGGTGGCGCGCGCGGTCTCGGTCCACGCGGTGTCGATCTCCGCGATCGCCACGCCGGGGCTTGTGCCCAGGTCATGCCGGGCGACGCCCATGGGGTCGACGAGCATGCTGCGGCCCACACCGAACCCGTCCGGTATGGCGGGATTGGGGGCTTGACCGACCGCGATGGTCCAGGTGGTGTTCTCGATGGCCCTGGCCCTGACGAGGGTCGTCCAGTGGTCCTCCTTCAGCGGGCCCGAGCCCCAGGCGGCGATCACCGCGAACGTGTCCGCGCCCCGGTCCACCAGCGCGCGGGCCAGCTCGGGGAAACGGACGTCGTAACAGGTGATCAGGCCGATCCTGAGCCCGGCCAGCTCCACGACCACCGGCTCGTCCCCCGGCGCGACCAGCTTCGACTCCTTCGCGCCGAACGAGTCGAACAGGTGGATCTTCCGGTAGGCCGCGGCGAGCGAGCCGTCCTCCCGCAGCGCGACCGCGGTGTTCCAGACCCTGCCGTCCGCGGCGGGCTCGAAGACGCCGGCGACGACGGCCAGGCCGTGCTCGCGCGCCGCCTCGGCCAGGCCGGTGACGAACGGGCCGTCCAGCGGCTGGGCCGTCTCGAGGATCCCCGGCCCGAACCGGGCGAGCGTCGCTTCGGGGAACACGGCGATGTCGGCCCCTCGCGCCCGCGCGAGCGCGTCACGCGCGGTCGCGAGGTTGGTCTCCGGGGAGTGGTCGACGGGGATCTGGCACAGCGCTACGCGGGTCACGGATCACAGTCTGCCCGGTCGGCGGCACGCCCCACCAGGTGAGGGCGCGCCAGATCCACTCCAGCGGGCCGTACCGGTGCCGGGCGAGCCACCACCGGCAGAAAATCGCCTGCGCGATGACGGTGACGGCGGCGAGCACCACGATGGCGGCCCCCGTGCGGTCGGCCTCCAGCAGCGGCAACGCCACCACGATCACCGTGGTGCCCGTCACGTAGTTGGTCAGCGTCATCCGGCCCAGCGCCTCGAACACCGCCATGCGGCGGGCGACCAGCAGGAACGCCGTCCCGTACGCGATCGCCCCGCACAGCCCGGCGGCCTGGTAGACCCCGCCGCCGGGCGGCGCGTTGTTCCACCACCGGATCAGACCGGCCGAGAGCACGGCGGCCGTCCCGCACACGACGGCGAGGAACGGCCCGCCACCGAGGCCGTCCGCCCCGCCGAGGCGTGTCGCCTCTCTCCCCGCCTCCATGCCCGGCGCGGCGGCCAGGCCGAGCAGGAACAACGCGGTGATCAGCACGTACGGATGGGGGTCGAGCACGGCGGCGACCAGCGTGCCGCAGCCCACGAGCAGCACGGCCCATCGGGGCAGGAAGCTCGCCGGAATCAGGACGACAGCCCCCAAAAGCGCGTACGGCAGCAGCACCTCCCCGGGGTCGATCACGGTGTGCGCCGCGCCCAGCGCGGCGAGCACGGCCAGGCGCCTGAGCATGACCACGCGCGGGCGGCGCGTGCGCAGCCGCGCGGAGCGCAGGAACAGGGCGAAGGAGACCCCGAACAGGAACGCGAACATCGGGTAGAAGCGGCTCTGGAACAGGTTCGCCATCACCCAGTCCAGAGAGGTCGGCTCCCGCCGCACGGTCTGCTGCCAGGCGTTGACCAGCATGATCCCGCACACGGCGAACCCGCGGAGCGCGTCGATCCGCCGGATCCTGTCCACCGCCACGCTCACCCGTCAGTCCCTTCGCGAGCCGGGCGGTCGCTGCGCCGGCGTGTTTCCGGGCCTCCTGCGCCCTCACGATAGACGCCGGCCCGCCGCGACGCCCTCCGCCGCGGCCCTTGGATCCGGGGCGTCGGCGGATAAGGTGACGGGTGTGAGCGAGCCGCTGGTGCGGCGGATGCGGGAGTTCGGCACGACCGTGTTCGCCACGATGACGAAGCTGGCCGTGGAGACTGGCTCGATCAACCTGGGCCAGGGCTTCCCGGACACCGACGGGCCCGAGCGCATGCTGGAGCGGGCGGTCGAGGCCGTGCGCGGCGGCCTCAACCAGTACCCGCCCGGCCCCGGCCTCCCCGAGCTGCGCCAGGCCGTCGCCGAGCACCGCAAGCAGTGGTACGGCCTCGCGTACGACCCGGACGGGGAGGTCCTCGTCACCGTCGGCGCGACCGAGGCCATCTCCGCGGCGGTCCTCGCGCTGTGCGAGCCGGGAGACGAGGTGATCGTCTTCGAGCCCTACTACGACTCCTACGCCGCGGCGGTCGCGCTCGCGGGAGCCGTACGCAAAGCGGTGACGCTGCGCGTCGACGCCGGGCGGTTCACCTTCGACCCGGCCGAGCTGGAGGCCGCGGTCACGCCCCGCACCCGGGCGATCCTGGTGAACTCGCCGCACAACCCGACCGGGACCGTGTTCACCCGGCAGGAGCTCGAGTGCGTCGCCCGCGTGTGCCGGGAGCACGACCTGGTCGCGATCACCGACGAGGTCTACGAGCACCTCACCTTCGACGGCGTCGAGCACGTGCCGCTCGCCACGCTGCCCGGCATGCGCGAGCGCACCGTCATGATCTCCTCGGCCGGCAAGACGTTCAGCGTCACGGGCTGGAAGACCGGCTGGGTGTGCGCCCCCGCGCCGCTCACCGGAGCCGTGCAGGCGGTCAAGCAGTTCCTCACCTTCACCGCGAGCGCCCCCTGGCAGACGGCGGTCGCGTACGCCCTGCGCGAGGAGACGGACTGGGTCGCGGCCCAGCGGGCGGCGCTGCAGGCCAAGCGGGACCGCCTGGTGGCGGGCCTGACCGAGGCCGGCTTCGACGTGCTCCGGCCCGCCGGCACCTACTTCGTGCAGACCGACATCCGGCCGCTCGGCTTCGCCGACGGGCTGGAGCTGGCCCGGCGGCTGCCCGAGCTGGCGGGGGTGGTGGCCATCCCGACCCAGGTCTTCTACGACCACCCCGACCGGGGCCGCCACTACCTGCGGTTCGCCTTCTGCAAGCGGGACGAGGTCATCGACGAGGCCGTCACCCGCCTGCGCCGCCTCCGCGGCGATCGCGTTTGATGACTCACCGTTGGCATCCCTATACCCTGCGTTGACGGTATCACTGTGATACCGCGCCGTAGGAAGGGGGAATGGCCATGACGCTTCGCCTGACCGACGAGCAGACCGAGGCCCTCCGGCGGCGCGCCGAGAAGGAAGGCCGCAGCATGCAGCAGATTGTCGTCGCCGCGGTGGAGGAGTACCTCACCCGGCACGCCGCCGACGAGGAAGTGCACCGCCTGGGTGTCGAGGCGGTGCGCCGCTGGAAGCCGGTGCTCGACCGACTCGCCCAGTGACCCGGTATCTGACGGTCGAGCAGGTCCTTGATCTGGCCGAACTGGCCGTTGAGGGCACGCCTCAACTCCGGGATCTCGGCCTGCTCGACTCGGCCGTCCGTGCATCGGCCGCGGGCGAGGATGTTCGACCAGGAGGCATACCACGACCTCCTCGCGAAGGCCGCCGCGTTGCCGCACTCGCCGGCCATCAACCACCCCTTTATCGATGCAAACAAGCGGGTGGCATGGGTTTGCACTGTGGTCTTCCTCGCCTACAACGGCGTGGAGGTGGATGCGGACGACGACGCCGCGTACGACTTTGTGATCGCGGTCGCTTCGGGGAAGCTCACCGAGGTCGACGAGATCGCGGACGTGTTGCGTGGCTTCACCGCCTCATCCTGAGCATGTTGCCGGATGTCAGCTTGGTGAAATTTGCCCATGGATGCGGTAGGGGTGGGCGAGAGTCGCCCATGAAGGCCCGGGTGGGGCTGGATAGTTTCCCGATGTGGGCGGACGCGTACTGATCGCACTCGGCGGCAACGCCATGACGGCTCCCGACGGGAGCGCGTCCCCGGCTGACCAGCGCCGGGCGATCGGCGAGGCGATGGCCCACGTGGCGGCGCTCAGCAGGGCGGGGCACGAGGTGGTGCTCACCCACGGCAACGGCCCCCAGGTCGGCAACCTCCTGCTGAAGAACCAGCTCACCGCCCACGTCGTGCCGCCCGTCCCGCTCGACTGGTGCGTGGCCCAGACGCAGGGCACGATCGGCGCGCTCGTCATGAACGCCCTGCAGCGCGAGCTGGGGCACGCGCGCGTGGCCGCGATCGTCACCCGCACGATCGTGGACCCGGCCGACCCGGCGTTCCAGGACCCCGTCAAGCCGATCGGGCGCTACTTCGGGGAGGACGAGGCGCGGCGCTTCGAAGGGCACGGCCAGGTCTGGCGGCGTTTCGAGCGCGGCTGGCGGCGCGTGGTCGCCTCGCCGCGTCCCGTGGAGATCCTGGACGCCCCCGCCGCCGTCGCGCTCATCGAGGCCGGCTTCACCGTCGTCGCCGCAGGGGGCGGGGGAGTGCCGGTCGTACGCGGCGCGGACGGAGCGCTGACCGGCGTCGAGGCCGTGGTCGACAAGGATCTCGCCGCCGCCGCGCTGGCGGTCGCCGTCCGCGCCACCGACCTCGTGATCGCCACGGACGTGCCGAACGCCGTCGTGGGTTACGGCACGCCCCACGCCCGTCCGATCGGGGAGATGGAGGTCACCGCCCTGCGCGAGCTGCAGGCGGCCGGCCACTTCGCCGAAGGCAGCATGGGGCCCAAAGTCGAGGCCGCCCTGCGCTTCGCCGAGGAGACCGGGGGACGGGCCGTGATCACCTCGCTGCACCATATCGGTGCCGCGCTGTCAGGAAATATCGGTACGAGGGTGTACAGAGGGGTGGAGAGATAGTGCCGGATCCGATCGAGGTACGGAAGGTTCCCATCGAGAGCGTCACCGACGCCTCCGGATTGGCGCGGCTGATCGACGACGGCGTGATCGAGGCCGACCGCGTGCTCGCCGTGATCGGCAAGACCGAGGGCAACGGCGGCGTGAACGACTACACGCGCATCCTCGCCGACCGGGCCTTCCGCGAGGTGCTCGTGGCCAAGGGCACGCGTACCGCCGAGGAGGTCGCGCAGGTGCCCCTGGTGTGGTCCGGCGGCACCGACGGCGTGCTGAGCCCGCACGCGACGATATTCGCCACGATCGACCCGGCGAAGGCCGTGCGGACCGACGAGCCGCGGCTGAGCGTCGGCGTGGCGATGAGCGAGGTGATCCTCCCCGAGGACATCGGCAGGCCCGCCATGGTCGAGAAGGTGGCGGCCGGGGTGCGCGAGGCGATGAAGATCGCAGGGATCGACGACCCCGCCGACGTCCACTACGTGCAGACCAAGACGCCGCTGCTCACGCTGTCCACGATCACCGACGCCAAGGAGCGCGGCCAGACGGTCGTCACCGAGGACACGCTGAAGTCCATGGACATCTCCAACTCCACCACGGCGCTCGGCATCGCGGTCGCGCTCGGGGAGATCGAGATGCCCTCGGCGGAGCAGATCCACATGGATCTGTCGCTCTACTCGTCGGTCGCCTCGTGCTCCAGCGGGGTCGAGCTCGACCGGGCCCAGATCGTCGTCGTGGGCAACGTACGCGGGATCGGCGGCCGTTACCGCGCCGGGCACTCGGTCATGAAGGACGCTCTGGACACCGACGGCATCTGGGAGGCCATCCGCGGCTCGGGCATCGAGCTGCCCGAGCGGCCGCACCCGAGCGACCTCGGCGGCCGGCTGGTCAACCTGTTCATCAAGTGCGAGGCGGACCCGTCGGGCCGGGTGCGCGGGCGGCGCAACATCATGCTCGACGACTCCGACGTCCACTGGCACCGCCAGATCAAGGCGACCGTCGGCGGGGTCGCGGCGAGCGTGACCGGCGACCCGGCCGTGTTCGTCTCCGTGGCGGCGGTCCACCAGGGCCCGTCCGGCGGAGGTCCGGTCATCGCCATCGCCGACCTGGGCTGACCCCGTAGTCCGCCGCGCCGGGGCCGTCCGGGCCGCGTGCCGGGCCTCGCCGGGTCACGCGGGCGCTCGGGCGGCTCCGGCCCCTCGCCGGTGGCGACGCCCTCCGCGATCGACGCGGTGCGGAGGGCGGCCCCGGCCGGCGGTAGGGTCGGGAGACATGCCAGCGATTCCGCAGCCCCTGCGCCCCGACGACGACGGCAGCACCGACGCGCCGGTCGCGGAGGCGCTGTCGGCGTTCCAGGCGGGTACGGCGACGGCGGCCGACGTCCTGGCGGCGCTCGCCGGGACCAGGCTGCTGGTGCCCGTGGTCGCACTGCTCACCAAGTCGGAAGTGGGGGAGCACGGACTGCGCCAGGAGAAGGAGAGCGAGATGGCCCTCCCGAAACTGGTCGGCAAGGACGGCCGTGAGGCCGTGCTCGCCTTCACCGGGACCGAGCCGATGCGCAGATGGCGCCCGGACGCCCGGCCGGTGCAGGCCACCGCCCCGCAGGTCTGCCAGGCGGCGCGGCACGAGAACGCCGCCGCCGTGGTGGTGGACGTGGCCGGGCCGGTCCCGTTCGTGATCGAGGGCGGCATGCTGCATGCCCTCGCCACGGTGGAGGAGGCGAAGAGGGACCCCTCCGCCGTGGACCGCCTCGCCCGCGAGGTGCCGGGCGCCACGGTGGCCCGCCTGGGGGCCGTGCCGGAAAAGCGCCGTGGCCGCTGGTGGAGCCGCCGCCGCGCCTGACCTCCCGGCGGCGGCCGTGCGTCCGCCCGGCTGCCGAGGAGCGGCGCCGGGGCGGTCGGAGACGGCTCTGTCATTCCGCCGTCCTTCCGGTCGCGGCGGGGGCTCTTCGATCGGCTCTTCGATCGGCGTTCCGGCGGCCGGGACCGGAGGCCGTCGTCCACAGGGCATCGGTTGTCCACAGGGGAGCGCGCGCCTCGGGTCGTGACGGCGCGCGGGCGTTAGTGTCGGCCACGTGTCCATCGTCGTTGTCGCCGCCGCCGTCCTCGGCCTGATCGCGGGGTCGTACGCCCGGGCGGTCGCGGCGGGGTTCGCGGCACAGGCGGAGGCGCGGCCCGGCGGCGAACCACACGACCGCTACGGGGAGCTGTCGCGGGCGCTCGCGGCCGCGGCCCGCGCCGTGCCGCTGCCCCGCCCGCCGTACGCGGTCGAGGGGGCGACCGCGCTGGCCGCGGCGCTGGTCGCCTGGCGCGTCCACGACGGCTGGGTGCTCGCCGCCTGGTTGTACGCGGTGGTCGCCGGCGCCGCGCTCGCGGAGATCGACCGGAAGACCTGGCGGCTGCCCGACGCGATCACGCTGCCGTCGTACCCGATCGTGCTGGCCCTGCTCGCGCCGTCCGGGCGCGTGCTGCCCGCGCTGGCGTCCGGCTGCGCGCTCGGCGCGGTCTACGCCGTGCTGTGGTTCGTCCGTCCCACGGGCCTCGGGCTCGGCGACGTGAAGCTGGCCGGGCTGATCGGCCTGCTCGCCGGCGCGCTCGGCGCGCAGGCCGTGATCGCCGCAGGGATGGCCGGCCAGGTCCTCGGCGCGCTGTACGCCGCGGGGCTGCTCCTGGCGCGCAGGGCCACCCGGACGACCGAGTTCCCGTTCGGCCCGTTCATGCTCGCAGGCGCGCTGGCGGCACTGGCCTTTCCGGACATATAGGACGAGCCGTGTCCGAGTATGGGATGGCCGTCGATCGTCAAGGGGGTGTCAGGGGCTGGTGCACTGGGACACACATGGAAGACTTGTCACCATGCTGCGCTGGTTGACCGCCGGGGAGTCTCACGGCCCCGAGCTTCTCGCGATCCTGGAAGGGCTGCCCGCCGGGGTGGAGGTGACCACCGCCGACCTCGCCGAGGCGCTGCGCCGCCGTCGTCTCGGATACGGCCGCGGAGCACGGATGAAGTTCGAGCAGGATGTGGTCACGATCTCCGGCGGCGTACGGCACGGCCGCACGCTCGGCTCGCCCGTCGCGATCCGCATCGGCAACACCGAGTGGCCGAAGTGGGAGACCGTGATGGCCGCCGACCCGGTGGACCCGGCGGTGCTGGAGGGCCAGGCGCGCAACGCGCCGCGCTCGCGCCCCCGCCCGGGCCACGCGGACCTCGCCGGCATGCAGAAGTACGGCTTCAACGACGCGCGGCCGGTGCTCGACCGGGCCAGCGCGCGCGAGACGGCCGCCCGGGTGGCCCTCGGGCAGGTCGCCCGTGCCTTCCTCAAGCAGGCCGTCGGCGTCGACATCGTCAGCCACGTGATCTCGATCGGCGAGGCCGTCGCGCCCCGCGACGTGCTCCCCGGGCCCGGCGACATGGAGGCCGTGGACGCCGACCCGGTGCGCTGCCTCGACCCGGCCGCGAGCGCGGCGATGGTCGCCGAGATCGACAAGGCGCACAAGGACGGCGACACCCTCGGCGGCGTGGTCGAGGTCATCGCCTACGGGCTGCCGCCCGGCCTCGGCAGCTACACCCACTGGGACCGGCGCCTCGACGCCCGGCTCGCCGGGGCGCTCATGGGCATCCAGGCGATCAAGGGGGTCGCGGTCGGCGACGGCTTCGAGACCGCCCGCCGCCCCGGCTCGCGCGCCCACGACGAGATCGAGAACACCCCCCAGGGCGTGCGCCGGATCACCAACCGGGCCGGCGGCATCGAGGGCGGCATGACCAACGGCGAGCCGCTGCGGGTCAGCGCCGCGATGAAGCCCATCTCCACCGTGCCCCGCGCGCTCGCCACGGTCGACGTGCTGACGGGCGAGCCGGCCAAGGCGCACCACGAGCGCTCGGACGTCTGCGCGGTCCCCGCCGCCGCGGTCGTCGCCGAGGCGATGGTGGCGCTGGTGCTGGCGGACGCGGTCGTCGAGAAGTTCGGCGGCGACTCCGTGGAAGAGGTGGCGCGCAACCTGTCGGGCTACCTGTCGTCCTTGATCATCAAGTAATAGGGTTCATGATCATGCAACCGGCGTCCCAAGGCCCCGCCGCGGTCCTCATCGGCCCGCCCGGCTCGGGCAAGTCCACCGTCGGGCGGCTCCTCGCGGACCGCCTCGGCCTGCCGTTCCGCGACACCGACGCCGACGTCGAGGCCGCGGCGGGCAAGTCCGTCAGCGACGTGTTCGTGGAGGACGGCGAGGAGAGGTTCCGCGAGCTGGAGGCGCAGGCCGTGCGCGACGCGCTGGAGGCGCACCCCGGCGTGCTGTCGCTCGGCGGCGGCGCGATCCTCCACGAGGACACCCGGAAGCTGCTGTCCGGCCACCGGGTCGTGTATCTCCAGGTCGGGCTCGACCAGGCGGTCAAGCGGGTCGGGCTCGCCTCGGCCCGGCCGCTGCTGGTGCTCAACCCGCGCAGCCGGCTCAGGCAGCTGATGGAGCAGCGCCGCCCCATCTACGAGAGCCTCGCCGCGATCACCGTCGCCACCGACGGCCGCGAGCCGGAGGACGTGGCCGCCGAGATCGAGGCGGCGCTGTGACCGCGACGCGCATCACCGTGCGGGGCGACAGCCCGTACGACGTGGTAGTCGGCACCGACGTGCTGCCCGAGCTGCCCGCCATGCTGGACAAGAAGGTGCGCACGGTCGCCGTGATCCACCCGGCCACGCTGCCGGAGATCGCCAGGCAGGTTCGGGAGGTCCTGGAGCGCGCCGGGTTCGAGGTCGTCGCCCTGCCCGTCCCGGACGGCGAGGAGGCCAAGACCGTCCATGTGGCGGCCGAGCTGTGGTCGGCGTTCGGCCGCTACGGCATCACGCGTTCCGACGCGGTCGTCGGCGTCGGCGGCGGGGCGACCACCGACCTGGCCGGGTTCGCGGCCGCGACGTGGCTGCGCGGCGTCCAGGTCGTGCAGGTGCCCACCACGCTGCTGGCCATGGTCGACGCGGCGGTCGGCGGCAAGACCGGCATCAACACGCCCGAGGGCAAGAACCTGGTCGGGTCGTTCCACCCGCCGGCGGGCGTGCTGTGCGACCTGGCCATGCTGGCGAGCGTGCCGCGCGAGGACTACGTCGCGGGCCTCGCGGAGATCATCAAGGGCGGGTTCATCGCCGACCCGACGATCCTCATGCTCGTCGAGGACGACCCCGCCGCCGCCCGCACCCCCGAGGGCGAGCACACCCGCGAGCTGGTCGAGCGCAAGATCCGGGTGAAGGCCGACGTCGTCGGGGCCGACCTGCGGGAGAGCGGCCTGCGGGAGATTCTCAACTACGGCCACACCCTCGCCCACGCGATCGAGCGGGTCGAGGACTACCGCATCAGGCACGGCGAGGCCGTGGCCGTCGGGCTCGTCTACGCCGCCGAGCTGTCCCGGCTCGACGGCCGTGTCGGCCGCGACGTCGTGGACCGCACGCGCTCGATCCTGGAGTCGGTCGGGCTGCCCACCTCCTACCGCGCCGACGCCTGGCCGCGGCTGCGCGAGCACATGCGGGTGGACAAGAAGGCCAGGGGAGCGGTGCTGCGCTTCGTGGTGCTGGACGACATCGCCAAGCCGGCCCGCCTGGAGAACCCGCCGGAAGAGCTGCTCGAAGCCGCATACAGGGAGGTCGCCCGATGAGGCAGGTGCTCGTCCTGAACGGGCCCAACCTGGGCCGTCTCGGCAGCCGGGAGCCCGACGTCTACGGCGCGCAGACCTTCGACGACCTGGCGGCCATGTGCCGCGAGACCGGCCGCGAGCTGGGCCTGTCGGTCGAGGTCAGGCAGACCGACGACGAGGCCGAGCTGGTGAGCTGGATCCACGAGGCGGCCGACAGCAGGACCCCCGTGGTCCTCAACCCCGCCGCCTTCACCCACTACTCCTACGCCCTGCGCGACGCGATCGCGCAGCGCACGGCCCCGCTGATCGAGGTGCACATCTCCAACCCCAGCGCACGGGAGGAGTTCCGCCACACCTCGGTCGTGGCGGCGGTGGCCACCGGGACGATCGCGGGGTTCGGCATGCGGTCGTACGAGCTCGCGCTGCGCGCGATCGCCGACATGGACGAGTGACGAAAGAAGGGGACATGGGTTACCGGTCGTTCGTGGCCATCGGAGACAGCTTCACCGAAGGGCTCAACGACCCGCTGCCGGACGCGCCCCCGCCGGCGCCGGGGGAGGTGGTCCGCTACCGTGGCTGGGCCGACCGGGTCGCCGAGCGGCTCGCCTTACTCGAGCCGGACTTCCGCTACGCCAACCTCGCCGTGCGGGGCAAGCTGATCGACCAGATCGTGGCCGACCAGGTGCCCGTGGCCGTCGAGATGAAGCCCGACCTGATCAGCTTCTGCGCGGGCGGCAACGACCTCCTCCGCCCCGGCAGCGACCCCGACGTGATGGCCAAGAAGCTCGCCGCCGCCGTACGCGACCTGCGGGCCACCGGCGCGGACGTCGTGCTGTTCACCGGCACCGATCCCCGGGACACCCCGATCATGCGCCGGCTGCGGGGCAGGTTCGCGATCTTCTTCATGCACGTGCGCTCGATCGCCGACCTGTACGGCTGCCACCTGGTGGACATGTGGTCGATGCAAGGGCTGCGGGACTGGCGGGCCTGGAGCGACGACCGGCTGCACATGAACGCCGAGGGCCACCGCCTCGTCGCGGCCCGGGTCCTGCACGTGCTGGGCGTGCCCGGCGAGGACGACTGGCGCAAGACCTGGCCGCCTCGCGAGAAGGCGGACCCGAGGGTCAAGCGCCGCGAGGACGTGCAGTGGCTCAAGGAGCACTTCGGCCCGTGGGTCGGGCGGCGCCTTCGCGGCACGTCCTCCGGCGACGGCCTCGCCCCCAAGCGGCCCGATCTCACCCCGCTGTCTCCGGCTTCCTGACCACGCCCCGGTTCTCCGCCTCCGGCATGGAGCCGGGGTTCAGGCGCATCCCCCCGGGACGGTCTCGCCGCCAAGCGGCCCGGCCTCACCCCGCTGTCTCCGGCTTCCTGACCAAGCCCCGGCTCCCCGACCTTCACCCGAGCCGAGGTCATGGTGTCGGCGCATCCCGCCGGCAGCGGCCTCGCCCCCAGGTGCCCCGACCTCGCTCCGCTGTTTTCAGCCCCTCGTCCCGATCCGGGTCTGCGCGGGCACCGCACGCGGGCGGGCGGCGACGCCGCGAACGTCCCGGGCGTCCTCCTGCGCGGGACGGCGGAGGCGGCGGCGCGGGACCGGCCTTCACCCCGCCCCTCCCGCCTCCGCGTCAGCGTCGGTGGTAGCCCTCCGGCCCGGCGCCGGCGGTGGACCCCTCCGCCTCGGGTGGCCGTGCGCCCTCCAGACAGGCGCCGGCGGTGAACCCTTCCGCCTCGGGTGGCCGTGCGCCCTCCGGCCTGGTGTCGGCGGTGAGCCTTGCGGCCTGGTCAGGAGGCGGCGGTGAGGCGGCGCAGGGCGTCGCGGACCTTCACGGGGTCGGTGGTGCGCCAGAAAGGCGGCAGCGAGTTGAGCAGGAAGCCGCTGTAGCGGGCGGTGGCGAGCCTGGGGTCGAGCACGGCGACGACGCCCCGGTCGTCGATGGAGCGCAGCAGCCGGCCCGCGCCCTGCGCCAGCAGCAGCGCGGCGTGGGTGGCGGCCACGGCCATGAAGCCGTTGCCTCCCGTGGCCGCCACGTGCCGCTGCCGGGCCGAGGCGAGCGGGTCGTCGGGGCGCGGGAACGGGATCCTGTCGATGATCACCAGGGTCAGCGAGGGACCCGGCACGTCCACGCCCTGCCACAGGGACAGCGTGCCGAACAGGCAGGTCGCGGGGTCGCCCGCGAACTGCTTGACGAGCTGAGAGGTCGAGTCGTCGCCCTGGCACAGCAGCGGCACGTCCAGCCGCTCGCGCAGCGCCTCCGTGGCGGCCTTGGCGGCCCGCATGGAGGAGAACAGGCCGAGCGCGCGGCCCCCGGCCGCCTCGATGAGCTCGGCGATCTCGTCGACGTACGCCTCGGGCAGGCCGTCGCGGCCGGGCTGGGGCAGGTGCGTGGCCACGTAGAGGATGCCCCGGCGGGCGTGGTCGAACGGCGAGCCGACGTCGAGACCGGTCCACTCCCCGGCGCGCAGGCCCCACTGGCGGGCCAGGCTGTCGAACGAGCCGCCGAGCGCCAGCGTGGCGCTGGTCAGCACGACGGTCCGGTCGCCGAACAGCTTGTCGCGCAGCATGCCGCCGACCGACAGCGGCGCCACCCGCAGCGTGGGGGGAGTCCTGCCGCGTCCCTCCTCCAGCCAGACGACCTCCGCCCGATGGATCTCCTCGTCCCCGGCGGAGCCGCTCGCGTCCGCACCGCTCGCATCCTCGCCGTCCTTGCCGTCCCCGCCCCCGCCGGCCGCCGGGCCGAAGGCGTCGAGCATGCGCTGGGCGGTGTCGTGGACCTCGTCCAGGGCGGTGAAGGCGGCCTTGCGCAGCCCGGCGTTCTCCGGGTCGTCCTTGTCCTGGTTGCGCGGCCCGAGGGCGGTGATGCAGGCGAAGGCGGCGTCGCGCACCAGCGCGAGCGTCATGCCGAGCGAGTTCGGCAGCGTGTCGATGCGCCCCGGCGGCGCGGCGGCCAGCAGGGCGCGCAGGTCCTCGCCGGCCTCCTGGAGCCGGTCGGCCACCCCCTGCTCGATGAGCCGGCCGACCCGGCGCACCGCCAGGCCGACCGTGCTCTCCGACAGCTCGCCGGTGACCACGGACGTCACCCGGTCGACCAGCTCGTGCGCCTCGTCCACCACGACCACGTCGTGCTCGGGAAGGACCGCGAAGTCCTCCATGGCGTCGATCGCCAGCAGCGCGTGGTTGGTCACGACCACGTCGGCCTGGCCCGCGCGCTCCCGGGCCAGCTCGGCGAAGCAGTCGGCGCCGCTCGGGCACCGCTGCGCCCCCAGGCACTCGCGGGCGGTCACCGAGAACTGCCGCCACGCCTGGTCGCTCACGCCGGGCACGATCTCGTCGCGGTCGCCGGTCTCGGTCTCGTTGGCCCACTCCTGGATGCGCTGCACCATCCGGCCGGTGGCGCTGATCTCGCGAGGGTCGAAGAGCTGGTCGTCCTCGTCCTCGGGCATGCCGGCGGCCATCTTGTGGCGGCACAGGTAGTTGCGGCGGCCCTTGAGGATCGCGAACTCGGGACGGTGCGGCAGCAGGCCCTCCAGCGCGTCGGCCAGCCGGGGCAGATCGCGGTCGACCAGCTGGCGCTGCAGCGCGATCGTGGCGGTGGACACCACCACGGCCTCGCCGCTTCGGGCCGCGTGCCTGATCGCGGGCACCAGGTAGGCCAGGGACTTGCCGGTGCCCGTGCCGGCCTGCACCGCGAGGTGCTCCTCGCTTTCGATCGCGTCGCGGACGGCCTGGGCCATCTTGACCTGCCCCGGGCGCTCGACGCCGCCCAGCGCGGTCACCGCGGCGGTGAGGAGTTCTTCGACGGGCGGAAGCTCGGCACGGTCCTTGGGCACGGGAGAACGCTACCCGGTGCCACCGACAACCGGTGCGTGTCCGCTCGACCACATCCCGACGTTCCAGGAGATCCCTTCCGGCGCGCATGGCACACTGGAATGTCAGTGCTCTAAGGTCAACCGCGATCTACCCAGCGAGGTCCAAAAGGGACGAAACAGACGTTTCGCGAGGGTTCCCGAGATCGAGTGGACGGAAAAGGGCAGGTAAAGGCACTATGTCTGCCATGTCGGAAGTTGTCCCACTGCCGTCGTTCGGCGAAGTGTTCTTCGACGCACGAGGCCAGGATCGCGTGCTCCGGGTCACGTGGCACGACGGCACGCTGGTGCTGAGCCTGTGGCGGGGCGAGATGTGCACGGCCAGTTTCCGCATGCCCATGAACGACGTGGGACGGCTGATCGACACCCTGGACGAGGGTTTCGCCGAGGCGGGCGGAGAGGAGCAGGACGCCGGGACCGGGCCGTTCCCCCAGCAGGGGACGGCGGGCCAGGACGGCTACGCCCGTCCGGAGGCGTACCCGCCGCACGCGCAGGACGCGACCCAGGTTCACGACCCGTACGCCACGCAGGTCCACGATCCCTACGCGGCCGAGGCCCCGGACGCGTACGCGACGCGGGGCCAGGACGCCTACGCCGCGCGCGACGCGTACGCCGGGCAGCCCGGTGACGGATACGGCGCGCAGGACCCCTACGGCACGCCTCACCAGGCGCCGTACGGCCAGGCCAGGGACGAGTACGCGGCCGACGGGGCCGCGCCCGACGGCTACGGGCGCGGTCGCGACGGGTACGCGCAGGAGGGCGGGTACGGGCAGGAGGGCGGGTACGGGCAGGCCGAGGGCGGCTACGCCCGGGACCGCCGGGGTGCGCACGACCCGGGATATCCCGAGCAGCCCGCTCAGTCCGACTACGAATATCCGGACTATCCCGGAACCGGGCAGTACGCCCGCCCGCCGGTGCCGCCGCCCGCCCCCGCTCCCGAGGCCTACCCCGCGCCCGCCGCGCTCGGACCCAACGACGTGCTCGTCGCCAGGGGCACGCCGCCGCAGGACCGCCTCGTCGCGTCCTCCGCCCCGACCGGCCCCCAGCCGGCCCACGCCCCGGCCGCGCAGCCCGCGGCCGCCCAGCGGGCGGGGCAGCAGCCCGGGGTGGTCGACCCGAACGACCCCCTCGGCCTCGGCGCGGTCCGGCCGTACGTGAACGAGCCGCACGCCGGCGAGTCGTACATGAGCGATTCGCCGCTCTATACGACGGGCGAACGCCTGCGGCCGGACCAGTGGCCGACCGGCCAGGGCCCGGACCCCGACCAGCACGGCGAGCGCCGCGGAAGACGGCGCTCCGGGCAGTCGGCCGCGGACTCCCCGATCCCGTGGCAGGACGAGGGCGGAGACGGCTGGGAGAGCTCACGGGGGTGGTGAGCCCGGTCAGCGGGAGTTCCAGCTGTAAGTAACCTCGTCGTCTGATGGACACATCAACGGCACTGCAGCTCCTCCTGCTCCCGGCCGGCGCCCTCGGCGTCGCCGCCCTGGCCAGGTGGCGGGGCTGGTCGGCCCCGCTGCTCCTGGTGATGGCCGGACTGGCCGCCTCCTACCTGCCCGGGGTCCCCGACTACAGCCTCGATCCCCACATCGTCCTGCTGGTCTTCCTGCCGCCGATGCTCTACTCGGCGGCGCTGGACAGCTCCTACCTGCGGCTGCGCGACGCCGCCCGGCCCATCG
This sequence comes from Microbispora rosea subsp. aerata, assembly GCF_014647835.1. Taxonomy (GTDB): domain Bacteria; phylum Actinomycetota; class Actinomycetes; order Streptosporangiales; family Streptosporangiaceae; genus Microbispora; species Microbispora aerata. Next base: position 28,992 of record NZ_BMPY01000019.1, on the reverse strand, counting down.
GCCTGCTGGCCGTGGGGCTCGTCCTGGTGACTACGCTGGTGGTGGGCTTCGTCGCGCACGCCCTCATCCCCGGGCTCCCGCTCGCCGCGGCCTTCGCGCTCGGCGCGATCGTGGCTCCACCCGACGCGGTGTCGGCGGTCGCCATCGGGCGCAGGCTCGGCCTGCCGCGGCGCGCGCTGACCGTCCTCGTGGGCGAGAGCCTGTTCAACGACGCCACCGCGCTGACCGCCTACCGGGCCGCGATCGGCGCGGTGACCGGCGCCGCCGCCGACCTGCTCGACATCGGCGGGCAGTTCCTCAAGGCCGCCGGGCTCGGGCTGGCGATCGGCCTCGCCGTCGCGTACCTCGCGGGGTTCGCGCTGCGCCGGCTCGACGACGCGCTCATCGCCAACGGCGTCTCGCTGCTCGTGCCGTACGCCGCCTATCTCGCGGCCGAGGCGGTGCACGCCTCGGGCGTGATCGCCGTCGTGATCGTCGGCATCTACCTGGGCCACGAGCTCAGCCGCACGACGTACGGCACGCGGCTGCTGTCGGGGGCGGTCTGGAAGGTCGCCGACCTGGTGCTGGAGTCGATCGTGTTCGCCCTGATCGGCCTCCAGCTGCGCCCGATCATCGCCGGGCTGGAGGGCCAGCGGCCCGGCCAGCTGGCGACGTACGCGATCGTGCTGTTCCTCGTGGTCGTCCTCATACGGATCGTGTGGGTGCCGCCCAGCACCTACCTGCCGCGGATGCTGTCGAAACGGGTGCGCGCCCGGGAGCCGAAGACCCCGTCCTGGCAGAACGTGGTGCTCACGAGCTGGGCGGGCATGCGCGGGGTGGTGTCGCTGGCCGCGGCCTTCGCCCTGCCCGAGCAGTTTCCCCAGCGCAACCTGCTGCTGTTCCTGACGTTCGCGATCGTCGTGGGCACGCTGATCGTCCACGGCCTTTCGTTCCCCTGGCTGATCAGGCGGCTCGGCGTCTCCACCGCCCGGGAGCGTTACGCCGACGACCTCGCGGAGGCGGGCGCCCAGCAGGCCGCCGTGGCGGCGGCCCTGGCGCGCCTCGAGGAGCTCACCTCCGACGGCGTGCCGGAGGTCCACGAAGAGGTGGTCGAGCAGCTGCGCAGCCGCGCCGAGCGCCGGGCCCTGCACGCCTGGGAGCGCCTGGGCGGCGGCACCGGCCCCGGGGGCGAGGAGACGCCCGCCTCGGTCTACCGCCGGCTGCGCCGCGAGATGCTCGCCGCCGAACGCGAGGTGTTCGTACGGCTGCGCGACGAGCGGCGCATCGACGACGAGGTGCTCCACCGGGTCATGCAGGAGCTCGACTTCGAGGAGGCGACGCTCGAACGCGCCTGAACGGGCCCGGGATCTCAGGCTCGGGCCGCCAGGTGCCCGGCACCCCTGCGCGCCCGTCTGATGCGACCGGACCGCGACCATTTGAGAGGCGGCGGGCGCCTGGTCGTGATGAGACGGCGGCAGGCCACGTGCGGGTCGGGCACCCAATGCTCGAGTCCCCGTGCTCAGGGCTTCATGCTCAGGATGTGAGCTGGCCCAGGCGCTCGTCCACGTAGCACCACCGCCAGTCCTCGCCCGGCTCGAACGAGCGGATCACCGGGTGGCCGGTCTCCTCGTAGTGCGCGGTGGCATGCTTGCCGGGAGAGGAGTCGCAGCAGCCGATGTGGCCGCACTCCAGGCACTTGCGCAGGTGGACCCACTTCGTGCCGTGCTCCAGGCACTCCTGGCAGCCGCCGGGCGTGAGCGGTGGCGGGTCGGCCGCCACGAGAATATGTTCACAGTTCCCCATGCCGCCGATGCTACGGCGTGCGCCCGGCCGCCCGGCGTCTCGCCGGAAGCCGGGGCGATGCACACCCCCGGGACACGCACACCGACCCCGGGACACGCACGCCGAACCTCTACAAATCTCCCCTCAAGATCTGCACATCGCTTCCCTAGCGTGTCGGGCCATGACGATGGTCGGCACTGAGGACTTCACCGGCTGGTTACGCGACTTCGAGGGCGCGGCGCTGCTGCGGCGCACGTGGGGCGACCCCGACTGGAGCGTGGGAGCCCGGCTGGAGCCCGCCCTCGTACGCAGCCTCCAGCGCTTCCAGGTGGGGGAGGACGGCGACGGCGCCCACCTCACGGACAAGGCCCGCCGGGCGGGCGATCCCGTGTACGCCGAGGCGGTCCGCCTGTTCGTGGCGGAGGAGCGCGAGCACGCCCGCCTGCTGGCCGGGCTCCTGGAGGCGGCGGGGGCGGCGACGATCTCCGGTCACTGGACCGACACCGCCTTCGTCCGGCTGCGGCGGTTTCTCGGGCTGCGTACGGAGCTGATGGTCCTGATGCTCGCCGAGGTGGTCGCGCTCGGCTACTACCGCGCCCTGCGCGACGGCGTCCGGGATCTGCTCACCTCCGAGGTCGCGGCCCGGATCCTCGCCGACGAGCTGCGCCACGTGCCCTTCCACCGCGACCGGCTGCGGTTGTCCTTCCGCGGGTCGTCCCGGTCGTCGCGGGTGGCCGTCGCGGCCCTGTGGTGGCTGCTGCTGGCGGGGGCGCTGACCGTGGTCGTGATCGACCACGGTGAGGCCCTGCGCCTTGCCGGGGTGTCCAAGGCCGCCTTCGCCCGCGAGGTCGCGGGATATTTCCGCGCGGTCGTCGCCGAGGTGACGGCACGGTGAGGACGGCGGGCGGCGGCCCGCGACGCCGCGCCGGGCGGGCCGTCGTTGGATAGGGTGATCGGTATGCGACTCCTCCCGCTGGCCGCCGCCTGCGCGGCCGCCGTCCTGCTGTCCTCCGGCTGCGCGGCCGCGGACAAGGCGCAGTCCTGCGCCGAGGCGACGCAGGTGGTCAGCCAGACCATCAGCGCGATCGGCAAGGCCGTCGACGACCCCGCCGCCATGCGGCAGAAGATCGAAGACGGCGTCACCGACCTGGAGAACATGGCGAACAAGGCCGCGGACACCACGCTCAGGGACGCCCTGCAAGGGCTCGCCGACAGCCTGCAGAAGCTGAACGTCGACGACGCGAACGCGGCGGTGGACGCGGCGCAGAAGGTCGCCACCGACGGCGCGAACTACCTCAGCAAGGTCAGCGAGGCCTGCCTCTGACCCGGTCGCCGGCGCCGCTCGTCCGCTCACGGGCGGCGGCCCGCGATCGGCTCGGTGAAAACGGCAACCCCGGCAAATCTAGGGGAAAAGGGGCAGAAATAGCGTTCTCGTATGGAAGAGAACGAACCTGACCCCCGTTTCGTCCTCGCCAACGAGCGCACGTTCCTCACCTGGATCAGCACCTCTCTCGCGCTGAGCGCGGGCGGCATCGCGATCGCGGTGGTCCCCGAGGGCGTCTTCGTTTCGTGGGTGCGCACGCTGCTCGCCGTCGTGCTCGTGCTCCTGTCCGCCGTCGCGGCGGGCTCGGCCTACCCCCGCTGGCGGCACATCGACCGGGCGCTCCGGCAGGACCGCGCGCTTCCGCCGCCCGCCCTGGCCCCGATGTTCGGGTACGGCGTGGCCGGGGTCGCCGTGCTGGCCCTGGGGCTCATCATCCTGTCGCGGTGACCGGACCCGTGAGCGGCGAGCAGAGGCCGGGCCTGCACGGCGAGCGGACCCGGCTGGCCTGGGTCCGTACGGCCGTGACGATGGCGGGCTCGGGCGTCGCGGCGGCAGGGATCTCGGTGCGCCAGGATCTGCCCGCCCTCGCCGTCCTCTTCGCGGCGGCCGCGCTGGCCGGGGCGGTCCTGCTCCTGCGCACCGGGGTCCGTCACCGCCGGCTGGAACGGGCGTTGCGGCAGGGGCGCCCGCTCGACGACCGGATGGACGCCCGCATCGCCTGGGCCGGCGCGCTCGCCGTCGCCGCCGCGGCGCTGGTCATGGTGCTCGCGCCGGCCCTGTGACCACCGCACGCCCCGAACCGGGCGAGGCGCCCCGGTGGCCCGCCTCCTCCCGCCGACGCAACCGGTGTTCTCGTTGCGTCGCGAAGGCGGGGATGACACCCGCGTTCGCCCCGTGCGGGCCGACGCGGTCGCCGCCGAGGTGGGACCCGGCCCTGTTCCCCGTGGTGAGCGAACCGCGTCCGGGCTCTTGCGATCACCGATGAGGACGCTCGTCCGGACTTCGTGCCGTACGGGCCGTGGTGAGGGCGATGCGAAGATCGGGGGCCGGTTGTGGAGGCGTCCGGCGGTAGGCCGCCGGACGCCTCCGGGTCAGTACCAGTTGTGGGCCCGGAAGTGGCCCCAGGCGCCGCACGGCGAGCCGTAGCGGCCCTTGATGTATCGCAGCCCCCACCTGATCTGGGTTTGCGGGTTGAACCGCCAGTCGCCGGCGACGTAGCCCATCTTCCGGCCGGGCAGCGCCTGCGGGATTCCGTAGGCGCCCGAGCCCGGGTTGTATGCCTTGTGGTTCCAGTTGCTCTCCCTGGTCCACAGGCTGTCCAGGCATTGGAACTGCTCGCCCGACCAGGCGCGGCGGGTGACGAGCCGGAAGGCGTACGCCTTGCTGCGGAGCTTCGCCGGCACCCGGCGGAACCGGGGCGGCCGCGCCGCCGCCGGCGTCGTCCACACTCCGACGTGGATGACGGGCCGCACGCTCTCTCCGGCCTGTTCCGTCTTCCCGGCGACTTCCCGGGCGGCCTGCTCGTCGGCCCATGCCATTTCGCTTCCGCCGGCGGTCACGGTGGCCGCGATGACGGCGGCGACTGTGTTGCGTAGAACGCGTTTGCTGTCCAAATCGGTCCTTGTCGTCGGGTCGCGTGCGGAAGGCGGGCGCGCGTGGCGCCCGCCGCGCGGTCGCGCGCCCATGGCGTGGGCGCCGCCGTCCGCTCGGCCCGTACCGGATCATGAGAGCTTCCGGCGGGCACCGCGACGGGTCCTCACGCGGATTGAAATACGGCTGCCCGTCTCGGCGGCGGCATCCGGACACGAGGCGGACGGTTCTTTGCCGTTCCGCCGCCCAACGCCGACCCTTCCCGGAGGCGGGGGTTACCGTACGCGGCGCACCGCGCCCCGCGGCGAGCCCGGGCGGGACGCTCGTTTAGGGTGCGGACATGAGCGTTCTCGAGATTCCGGTGACCACGATCGACGGCGAGAGCACGACCCTCGGGGCCCTGCTCGGCGGCGGGGCCGCCCTGGTGGTCAACGTGGCGTCCAGGTGCGGGCTGACCCCGCAGTACGAAGGGCTGGTGGCCCTCCAGCGTGCGTACGCCGGGCGGGGGTTCACCGTCGTCGGCGTGCCCTGCAACCAGTTCATGGGCCAGGAGCCCGGCACGGCGGAGGAGATCAAGGAGTTCTGCTCCACCACGTACGGCGTGGACTTCCCGCTGCTGGAGAAGACCGAGGTCAACGGTCCGGGGCGGCATCCCCTCTACGCCGAGCTGACCGCCTTCCCCGACGCGGACGGCGAGGCGGGCGACATCCAGTGGAACTTCGAGAAGTTCCTGGTCGCGGCCGACGGCGAGGTGGTCGCGCGGTTCCGGCCCCGGGTCGTCCCCGAGGCCCCGGAGATCACCGAGGCGATCGAGAAGGTCATCGCCTAGAAGTCTTCACTATGGGCCCGCAGCTCGCCCGTACGACGAGCTGGGTGGGCAGCGTGACGGCCGGAGGCCGCCGGCCGTGCCGCAGCACCAGCTCGGCGGCGCGGTAGCCGATGTCCTGGGCCGGCTGGGCGATCACCGTCAGCGGCGGGGAGCACAGCTCGGCCCAGGGCACGTCGTCGAACATGATGAGCGAGACGTCCCTCGGGATGCGCACGTCCAGCTCGCGGGCGGCCAGCACGGCGGCCTCGCCGAGCACGTTGCCGCCCGCGATGACCGCCGTGACGTCCGGCCGGTGCTGCAGCAGGCCCGCGGCGGCGGCGTAGGCGGAGTCGCGGCTCGCCCGGGCGTGCACGACCAGGTCCCCGTCGTCGGGCAGGCCCAGTGAGGCGATCGCGGCGGTGAACGCGGCCACCCGCTGCGACTGCCCGTGCCGGCCGAGGTAGGCGATCTTCCGGTGCCCCAGCCCGGCCAGGTATTCCACGGCCGTCAGCACCCCCGCCCGGTCGTCGGGCACCACGCTGGGCACGTCCGCCCGCACCCGCCGGTCGGCGAACACGACGTTCAGCCCGGCGCGCAGCGCGGGCGCCCACATCTCCCCGTCTCCGGACGGCACCGCGATCAGCCGGTCCATGCTCTGCTCGATCAGGGTGCCGATCAGCTCGGCCTCCCGCTCGGGGTCGTCGCCGGTGACCCCCACCGTGACGGGCTCGCCGTACGAGCGGGCGCACGACAGCACGCCGTCGGTCAGCCGCGCGTAGAAGCTGTCGGTTATGTCGGGGACCAGCAGGCCGATCCCGCCGGTCCGCTGGCGCCGCAGGTTGCGTCCCAGCGCGCTCGGCCGGTAGTCGAGCCGCGCCGCCGCGGCGAGCACCTTCTCGCGGGTCTCGGCGCTCGCCGACCCGCCGGACAGGACCCGGGAGACGGTGGCGACGCCGACTCCCGCCGCCTCCGCCACTTCCTTGATGGTTATCCGCCGCTGCGTTGGACCGTTCATGGAAACGATTCCACCATGATTCCATGCCCTGTGCTACCGAAACCTTGACAATAGGGGGTATTTCACGGGAGAGTCATGAAAACGTATCCACATCGTCTTGGCACAGAAGCGCGAAGGACTGGGGATGGCTTCTATCGTTCTGAAGAACGTCGACAAGATCTACGCGGGCGGGGTGAAGGCCGTCAACGGCCTCAACCTGGAGATCAAGGACGGCGAGTTCATGGTGCTGGTCGGTCCGTCCGGCTGTGGTAAGTCCACCGCCCTGCGGATGATCGCCGGCCTGGAGGACATCAGCGGCGGCGAGATCATCATCGGCGACCGTGTCGTGAACCACCTTCCCCCGAAGGACCGCGACATCGCGATGGTCTTCCAGAACTACGCGCTGTACCCGCACATGACGGTCGAGGAGAACCTGGCCTTCGGCCTCAAGCTGCGCAAGATGTCGAAGCCGGAGATCCAGAAGCGGGTGAACGAGGCCGCCCGCATGCTCGGCCTGGAGCAGTACCTCAAGCGCAAGCCGGCCGCCCTGTCCGGTGGTCAGCGTCAGCGTGTCGCGATGGGCCGCGCGATCGTCCGCGAGCCCCAGGCGTTCCTCATGGACGAGCCGCTGTCCAACCTCGACGCCAAGCTCCGCGTCTCCATGCGCGCCTCCCTGAACCAGCTGCACGAGAACCTCGGCGTCACCACGGTGTACGTCACCCACGACCAGGTCGAGGCCATGACCCTCGGCGACCGCGTCTGCGTCCTGCGCGACGGCGTGCTCCAGCAGGTGGACACCCCGCAGAACCTGTTCGACGACCCGGTCAACCTGTTCGTCGCCGGCTTCATGGGCTCCCCGGCCATGAACTTCACCTACGCCGAGCTGATCCGCGACAACGGCGGCGCGGCCGTGGCCTTCGCCGGCTACCGCCTGCCCGTCCCCGACTCGACCTTCGCCGAGAAGCCGGGCCTCGACCGCTACATCGGCCGCAAGATCATCCTCGGCATCCGGCCCTCCGACTTCGAGGACGCCGGTTCCGCCAGCGGCAACGGCGCCGGCTGGGTCCGCATCCCGGTCCGCGCCAACGTCACCGAGGAGCTGGGCTCCGAGATCAACGTGCTGTTCACCATCGACGCCCCGCCGGTCGAGCACAAGGACACGCAGGCCGCCAAGCACGACGGCGACGACGAGGAGACCACGCTGCCGCTGAGCGGCAACAAGTCGCTGTGGACCGCGCGCGTCAACGCCCGCAGCCACGTCCGTCCCGGCCAGGACGTCGAGCTGGTCGTCGACACCCACAACATGCACTTCTTCGACGTCGACTCGGGCCTGGCCATCGGTCACGAGGCCAACATCGGCCGCTGAGCCGGGTCACCCCCGCCGTACGACGGACGGCGGGGGATTCCCCGCGGCGCGCGGGCGCGGGACGCGCTCGCGCGCCCGGTCGTCTTGGTCCGGCGGGGTCGGCGAGGACGCCCGCACCTGCCTCCGGTGCGCGTCCGCGTCACGCCGGAGGCGCACATCAGGGCCGTCCTGCCACAGGCGCGCGTCGAAGTCTCCGTGCCGGAGGCCCGCGTCAAAGTCTCCGCGTCGGGGGTGTGCGTCAAGGCCGTCCCGCCGGAGGCGGGCATCGGAGCTGCCCTGCCGGAGACACGCGTCAAAGCGATCCTGCCGCAAGCGTGCGTGAACGCCGCCGTGCCGCAGGTATGTGCGGGACAGGAGCCCGGCGGCGGTCACGGCGGTGACCACGGCCGTGGTCCCCGCGGGCACCCAGCCTGACGCCACCGCGAGCCCGGCGGTCCCGGCGCCGGCCGAGACCGCGCACAGGGCGGGCGCCGCCTTGCGCACCGGCCGGGCCCGCCGCGCCGCGCGCACCGCGTACGCCCCGGCGCCCACGATGGCCGCCAGCGCCGGCAGCAGCAGCCCGGCGGCGACCATGGCCGCGCCGCGTCCCGCGGTCACCCCGGCGGCCGTGCAGGTCAGGCAGAACCCGGCGAACAGCGAGCCGGAGGGCCCGAGCCGCACCGTGCCCGGGCTCCGCTTGCCTCCCCGGCTCCGCCTCCTGCCGTACGGCAGCGCGCCGAGGCACACACCGGCCAGGGCGGCCGCGAGCACCGCGAACGGCGGGTCGCCCAGCACGAGCGCCGTCGCGGCGAGGAACGCGCCGGTCACGGCGGCGACCGCGGCCAGCGCGCCGCCGAGCCGGTCGAGCAGCCCGTACGCGTTGGCCATCGCGACAAGCCACATGACGCTGATCGGCCCGTCCAGCCATTCGCCCGTCAGCGTCACCTGCACCCCGCAGAGCACCACGCCGCCCGCCGCCAGCGACTCCACGATGAGCCGGGTGGCGAGCGGCGGCGCCCCCACGTCCGCGATGAGCCCGAGCAGCGCCACCGCCGCGGCGGCGAGCAGGACCGCGCCCACCCGCCGGTCCGGCGGACCGAGTGCCGCCGTCGATGCGCCGGCCGTGGCCGCCGCGAGCGTCAGCCCGGTCAGGTAGGGCACGATGCGGCGGACCGGGCGCAGCGCCGCGGTCGACAGCAGGCAGGCGGCCACCCCCGCGAGCACGGGCGCCAGCGTGGGAAGGGCGGTCATCGGCTGCTCACCTCCGACCGCGTCGCGCCGCGCAACGTGCGGTAGAGGGCCTCGGTGTCGGCCACCAGCCGGTCCACGCAGAAGGCCCGCGCGGTCCACGCGCGGGCCGACTCGCCCATCCGCCGGGCCAGGCCGGGATCCACCAGCAGCCGTACGACGTGGTCGGCCATCTCGTCGGGATCGGGCTCGGTCAGGAATCCCGTACGGCGGTCCTGGACGACCTCGGGGACGCTGCCGACCCGGGTGGCCACGACCGGCAGGCCCGCCATGCCGGCCTCCACGAGCGACAGCGGCGTGCCCTCGCTGTCGGAGGTGAGCAGCACCACGTCGGCCGCGGCGTACACGGTCTCGACGTCGCGCCGCCAGCCGAGCAGCCGGAAGGAGTCCCACATCGGCATGACGGCCCGCTCCACCTCCTCCTTCAGCTCGCCGCCGCCGCAGACGAGGAACCGGGCGCCGGGCAGCCGGGCCAGCACCGCCTTGGCCACCTCCGCGAGCCGGTCGGGCCTTTTGACCTTCCTGAGCTGGCCGACGTACGCCACGACCGGCGCGTCCAGCGGGACGCCCAGCGCGGCGCGGGCCCGGGCACGCTCGGGCAGCGGGCCGAGCCCGGCTCCGGGAGGGATGACGACGTACTGCTCGGGCCGGCCGATGCCCGCCGCGAGGAGGTCGTCGCGCACCCGGGCGCCGACCGTGACGAGCCGGTCGGTCATCCTCGCCAGCCGGCGCTCGATGCGCACGTAGACGGCCCGCCTCGCACGGGAGAGCTGCCCGTCGAGGAGGTGGCCGTGATAGCTGTGCACCAGGGCCGCGCTCACCCCCGACAGCCGCGCCGCGAGGCGGCCGAGCGCGCCGGCCTTGGTGGTCCTGGTGTGCACGATGTGCGGCCTGAACTCGCGCATCGCGTTCGTCAGGCGGAAAAGGGCCCGGTAGTCGTCGGCCGGCTTGATCGCGCGGCCGAGGCCCGGCACCCGGTGAACCGGGATCGCGACCTCCCGAAGCTGCAGGTGGTCGCCTTCGCCGCCGTCGACGTACCCGGTGTACAGGCGGTGGTCGAACTCCACCGGGCTGAGCCGCTCGCACAACCCGGTGACCTGGGTGGCGGGACCGCCCACGTTCATCCGGGCGATTATCTCCATGACACGAATCCGGTCGTCCGGTTTCATGCTGGCTCCTCCCTGATCATGGCGGAGAAGCTAGCCCGCGGTTTCACCGCCGACCGGTCGCCCGGACGCCGCCGGAAGAGAATTTTCCCTATCCGTACTCAAGCCTTACAGCCGTCCCGTCCGCCAATCCCGGGGGCGGCGGAGGGGTCGCTCCTACAGTCGTAGCGTGGCGGAGAAGCTGGTGGTCGTGGGCCAGGACCGGGCCGGGCTGCCCCTGGCGATGCGCGCCGTGGAAGCCGGGTTCCGCGTCGTCGGGCTCGACGAGGACGTGTGGCGGGTCAAGCGGCTGAACGCGGGGGAGCCGTGCGTCGAGGGCGTCGGCGCGGGCGCGCTGGCCGCCGCGCACGCCTCCGGCCGATACACGGCCAGCGCCGACCCCGGCGACGCGTCCGGGTTCGACGTCTGCGTGCTCACCTCGCCGACGCGGATGCGGAACGGCGCGCCCGACCTCGGCCCGCTCGGCTCCGCCGCCGGCCGGGTCGCCCCGTTCCTGCGGCCGGGGGCGACCGTGATCCTGGAGGGCACCGTCTATCCGGGCACCACCGAGGAGTTCGTACGGCCGCTGCTCGAACACGCGTCGGGACTGTGCGCGGGGGACGACTTCCACCTCGGGCACAGCCCGCACCGCGCCGAGCCGGGCAACCCGCGCTGGCGGCTCGGCAACACGCCCAAGGTCGTCTCGGGCGTCGACGCCGCCTCGCTGCGGGCGGTGACGGACTTCTACGGACGGCTGGTGCGCGAGACCGTCCCCGTCTCCTCACCCCGGGTGTCGGAGCTGTGCGCGCTGCTGGAAACCGCCCGCGCCCATGTCGGCGCGGCCCTGGCCAACGAGCTGTCGATCTTCGCCGCGCACCTCGGCGTCGACGTGTGGGAGGCGGCCGAGGCCGCCGCCACCACGCCGTTCCGGGACGTCCCCATGACACCCGGCCCGGGGCTCGAAGAGCCCTGCCTGCCGCTCGACGTGGCGTACCTGCCGTGGGGGATCAGGCGCGGCGTCGGGCGCGGATTCCGGCTGGTCGAGGCGGCCAACGATGTGAACGCGCACATGCCCGCCCACGTGGTCGACCGGCTCGGTCTCGCGCTCAACCGGAGGTGCCGCTCGATCAGGGGCAGCAGGATCCTGCTGCTCGGGCTGTCGCCGGTGGAGGTGGCCAAGACGCTGTGCCGGCTCGGCGCCCGGGTGCGGGCGGCGGACCCGCAGGCCGAGGACCTCGTCGTGCCGGCCGGGGTCGAGCTGGTCGAGCCGGACGCCGCCGAGCTGGCCAGGGCCGACGTGGTCGTCGTGCTCGGCGGGCAGGACTGCTTCGACTACGACCTGGTCCAGCGGGCCGGCCGGTTCGTCTTCGACACGCGGGGCCGCTGCCGCGGCCCGAACGTCGAGCGGCTGTGAGTCAGCCGGGCGACTGTGGGTCGGCCGGGCGACTGTGGGTCGGCGGTAGCGCAGCCGGGGTTAGCGGTAGCGCAGCCGCGCCATGCGGCCGACCAGGTTGAGCGGCAGGAACCTGGCGACCGCCGCGATCGCCTTGTAGCGGGCCGACGGCACGCTGACCCAGGCCCCGCGGGCCAGGTCGCGCATCGCGTCGGCGGCGACGCGGTCGGCCGACAGCCACGCGAAGCGCGGCAGGCCGGACATGTCGAGCCGGGCCCGGTCGTGGAACTCGGTCCGCACGAACCCCGGGCACAGCGCCATCACCCGCACGCCGTGCCGGTTCACCATGTTGGCGGCCGAGGTGCTGTAGTTCACCACCCACGCCTTCGTGGCGCTGTAGGTGCCGCCGGGGAGGAACGCCGCGACCGAGGCCACGTTGATGACCCCGCCGCGTCCCTTGGAGATCATGTACGGCAGGGCCGCCCTGGTCAGCCGCAGCACCGCCTCGCAGTGCAGCCGCAGCATGCGGACCTCGTCCTCCACGGGGGTGTCCAGGAAGCCGTCGTGGTGCCCGAACCCGGCGTTGTTGACCAGCAGGTCGATGCCGGAGCGCAGCCGTTCCTCGGCCGCCGTGATCCCCTCCTCGGTGGCCAGGTCGGCGGGCAGCGGCTCGACGCGCACGCCGTACCGCTTGTGCAGGGCCTGGGCGGAGGCGGCGAGCCGCTCCTCGTCGCGGGCCAGCAGGACCAGGGAGAAGCCGTCGGCGGCCAGGCGGCGCGCGAAGGCGGCGCCGATGCCGGCGGTCGCGCCGGTGATGAGTGCGGTGGGCATGACGGCAGCGTACCCAGCGCATGGGCCGGTCTCGTCTCCGCGGTCTGGTCCCGCCGCCCGCCGTGGTTTTCGTCCCCGCGGCCCCGTTGCCTCGGTCAGCCGGGGCGGTCACACCTCGGTGACGCGGCCGATCAGCTCCTCCACCATCGTGCTGAGCCGGGAGGCGCGGGGCAACCCGGCGTACAGGGTGAGGAACACGACCGTCTCCCGCAGCTCGGCCGGGGTCAGCTCGCCCGAGCGCAGGGCGGTGTCGAGGTGGAGTTCGAGCAGCTCGTCCATGCCCTGGCCGACGAGCAGGCCGAGCAGCAGCAGCCGTCGTTCCCTGACCGTGAGGACCTGCCGGGACCACACCTCGGCGAACATGCGCTCCGCCGTCAGTCCGAAGAAGCCGTCCGGTCCCTCGCCGGTGCCGTCTTCTTCGTAGACCTGCTTCATGTTCGCGAGCCTCCCCGTGCGATTCCTGACTTCATGTATCAAGTTGTCGTATTCACTGCAGTCAGGTGTTACACGATTAGCGCAAAGCATGCCAATCCATTTCATGGCATGCGCATTGTCGCGGCAAGGGGAGGAGTCCGGCATCGGCCATGGGACCGGCCGGCCCGCCGGGTGTGCCGGACCTCGCTTCCGCCGGTCGTCCCCTGGGTATCGCCATGTGTGATGAGCGTGCCGCCGTTTGCGCGTCGGTGCCGTCAGGCGCCGTGGGCGACCTGCGGCCGTCAGGCGTCGGACCGCTCTGGTAACCGCACCTTCCGGATAACGGGAGAAAGCAAGATCCGGGCAAGTTTCGGTCTAGTTTTCCGGCGTGTCACCGCCTTACCGTTGGAAGGACAGTTGGAAAACGGGCACTACTACCTCGTAGACCCGCAAAGCGGAGGTTGGGCCCTTTTGGAAAGACCGCGGGTAAGGACCGGGGTGGTGGGGGCGGTCGTGGGGGCGGCGGTGGCCGCCTCCCTGCTGTCCGGCTGTGGCGGCCCCGAATACACCTACGTACGCGACGACTCGGGCGGCACCTACTTCAAGGTTCCCGCGTCATGGCGGCAGATCGACCAGGAGACGCTCGACAAGGAACTGTTCGGCGACGCGGACTCCGCCACCGCACAGCTCGCCAAGCAGGCGGTGTGGACGGCGGCGTTCGACGCCTACGAAAATCCGTCCCTCACACATCTCGTCCTGGGTTCGGCGGGCGCCGACGATAAACCGTTCGTGTTCGCGAAGGTGCAAAAGCTCAGCGAGGAGGAGCAGAACGCGGCGTCGCTCAATTTGCTGCGCGTCTCCCCGCCGATGCCGGTGCCGCTGACGGAGGAGCAGCAAAAGCAGTTCGAGGCGAGCGGCCTGACGGGGTTCGAGCTGCTGGCCGACGAGGTGCTGCCCACCACGGACGGGGTGCGCGGGGTCCGCACCGTCTACAACTACCGGGTGGGCGACACGGTGCAGACGTTCGACAGGACCGCCTACCTGTCGGCCGACGGGACGACGGCGTCCACCCTTCTGATCCGCTGCTCGCCCGCGTGCTACCGGCAGCGGGCCGCGGAGATCGACACCATCGTCAAGTCCTTCAAGGTCAAGCACCTCATCAACCCGTGAAGGAGCCCCTCACATGAGCACGGCCCTCCCACCGAAGCACCACGAGGGGCTTCGCGAGCCGGGGTCGGGTCCGGTGGACCGCGACCCCCTGACCAGGAAACGCCTGCCGCTGTGGGACCGGACCAAGTTCCTGATCCTGCTCGCGGTGGCGTTCGGCGTCCTGGTCTGGAACACCGTCGTCACCTACGAGGGCATCATCACCCTTTATGACGCCCTCGCGATGACCGTCCGGGACTCGTCCTGGGTGCTGTGGCTCGCCGGACTCGAAGTGCTCCGGCAGGCCCACTTCCTCATCAGCGAGCGCTCGTCCGGCTATCACCGGTTCTGGACCCACAAGGTCTTCGGCGGATGGAACCGCTGGACCCACCGCAGGTTCAACGACTGGAACCGCTACCGCATCGCGCGGGCGATCAAGTGGGCCGTCTGGATTCTGATCATCGCGCTGGTGCTCGGCAAGGTGCAGCAGACCTCGCCGCTGCAGGCGCTGTTCAGCGTGCCGGCCACCGTGTGGGAGTTCCTCCCCATGGTCCTGCAGCTCATGCTGATCATGGTGATCGCCGTCGGGCAGTTCGTCGCGATCTTCTGGTTCCTGTCGCGGGGCGGCGTCGACGTCTACTACCCCGACGACATCAAGACGCGCTTCTCCGACGTCTGGGGCCAGGACCACGTCGTCGAGCGGGTCAAGGAGAACATCGTCTTCCTGGAGAAGCCCGATGAGATCGAGGCCAGAGGCGGCTACGTGCCCAGCGGCATCCTGCTGTGGGGGCCGCCCGGCACCGGCAAGACGCTGATGGCCGAGGCGGTCGCCGGCTCCACCGGCAAGCCGTACGTGTTCGTCGACCCGGGCGCGTTCATCAACATGTTCTTCGGCGTCGGCGTCCTCAAGGTCAAGTCGCTGTTCCGCAAGCTGCGCAAGCTGGCCCTGCGGTACGGCGGCGTCATCGTCTTCTTCGACGAGGCCGACTCGCTCGGCAACCGCGGCGCGCTCGCCAAGGGCGGCCCGGCGGGCGGCTGGGGCCGATCCGTGCCCGCGCCGTTCGAGAACTCCGGATGCAACGGCTTCGCCTACCTCGACCCGCACACCCGCACCATGCTCAGCCGCCACGCCGCGGGGCCCGCCGCCGAGCCGGCACCGCCGCGGATGCCGCGCACCGGCGCCTTCGTCAACCGCCTCGTGTACGGCGCGGGCATGGGCGGCGGTGGCGGCATGGGCACGCTGGAGGCGCTGCTCACCGAGATCTCCGGCCTGAAGAAGCCGCGCGGCTTCGTCAACCGCTACGTGCGCAGGCTGCTCGGGATGCGGCCCAAGCCGCCGCCGAAATACCGCATCCTCATCATGATGGCCACCAACCTGCCCGAGGCGCTGGACGAGGCGCTGCTGCGGCCCGGCCGCATCGACCGCATCTACAAGGTCGGCTACCCCTCGAAGGCGGGCCGGATCCGCACGTACAAGGGCTACTTCGACAAGGTCAGCCACGAGCTCACCGACGAGCAGATCGACAAGCTCGCCACGATCACGCCGTACGCCACGGGCGCGACGATCAAAGACCTGGTCAACGAGTCGCTGATCACCGCGATCCGGGACGGGCGGGAGACCATCACCTGGTCGGACGTGATGCGGGCCAAGCGGCTTAAGCAGCTCGGGCCGCCCGAGGACGTCGAGTACATCGAGCGCGAGCGGCACGCGGTCGCGGTGCACGAGGCGTGCCACGCGGTCGTCGCCTACCGCACCCGCCACCACCTGGAGATCGACCTGGCGACGATCGAGAAGGGCGCCGACTACCTCGGCATGGTGGCCAGCATCAAACCGGAGGACCAGTTCACCCGGTGGAAGTCGGAGTATGAGGCCGACATCATGGTGTCGCTCGCCTCGCTGGCGGGGGAGCGGATGTTCTTCGGCGACGACAACTCCTCCGGCGTCTCCGGCGACCTGCAGAGCGCGACCGCGATCACCGCGCTGATGGAGGCCCACTGGGGCATGGGCATCGGCGTGGCCTCGCTGCCGGCGCTGCAGGAGCTCGGCCTGCGCGAGGGCAAGGCCGCCCAGCCGAAACCCGGAGGCGGCGGCATCGGCTTCACCGGCACCCCGGCGGGGCGGCGCGACGAGATGGTGCCCGACATGCTCCCCGAGCGGATCGAGTACAACCTCAGCCGGCTGCTGGACAAGACGGCCGAGCTGCTGCGCGAGAACCGCCGCGAGGTGCTGTCGGTCGCCCACGCGCTGGAACAGCACAAGACGCTCAACGGCGACGACGTGGTCGCGGTCATCGAAGGCCGGGCCGGCCCGCTGATCGACGGCACCGTGTACGCCTCCGACGAGTTCTACGAGCAGATCGAGGCCTACCACGAGGCCGCGGTGGAGGCGCACCGCACCCACAGCCAGATCCCGGTCGAGCTGCCGCTGCCCCGGGTGCGGGCGATCGAGGCGTCGGTCGTGGCGGCGCCCTCCGGCGGGTCCGCGCCGGTGCTGGTCGCCCCCGCGCCGAACGGCGTCGCCGGCGGCAACGGGCACACCCCGGCCACGCAGCCGGCCGCGCCGCCGGACTTCGTGCCGTGGAACGGCTCGCCGCCGCAGGTCTCCCCGGCGGCCTCGCTGCTCACGCCGCCGCCCGAGCCGTCCCGCGCCTCGCGCGGCGCGTTGTGGGGAGTCGTCGGCGTCGTCGTGGCGGTGGTGCTGCTGACGCTGCTGGGCGTGCTGCTGTTCACCGCCCCGCAGGGCGCCGCCGTCGTCGGCGGGCTGCCCGCCGGCACGGCCGTCCTGCTGGCCGTCGCGCTGGTCGCGGTGGTCGGCGGCATCGCGATCGCGGCCCTGCTCATCCGCTCCCACCAGGTGCAGCGGCGGCGGGCCGAGGAGGCCAGAGACCGGGCGGCCGAACGGGCCCAGCTGCTCGCGGCGGCGATGGACCCCGAGGTCGCGATGCGGCTGCTCGGCTACGACGGCAGGCGCGGCCCGGAGGCCTGAGTCACCCCGCGTTGCGATCCCCGGCGGGCCGCGCCCGCCGGGGATCGGCGTTCTCCGGGTTATCGAGGTCTGTCGTCGATCCGCCGGCCGACCCCGGCGCGTACGGCGGCGACCCGGCCGAGGCGTTCGACGTGATCGTGCCCTCGTTCCCCGGCTTCGGGTTCTCCACCCCGCTGCCGGATCACCCCGACATGAACTACTGGATGGCACACCCCGCTGACCGAGACCCTCGGCTACGACAGGTACGGCGCGGCGGGGTGCGACGTGGGCGCGCTGGTGACCGGGCAGCTCGGCCACAGGTACGCCGCCAAGTCGCACGCCATCCGCATCGGGTCGGGGCAGAAGCTCACGTTGTTCGACGGCATTCGGGGTCCCCGGCCCGGATGTCCCGGCCGGGACCCGGGAGGGCGCGCGGTGAGCGGTCGTCCGGGTCAGAGCCGGAAGCCGAGGTCGGGCGTGATCTCCGCCACGTCCATCTGGGCCTTCTGCAGGCGGCCCGAGTAGTCCCAGTTCATCGCCTGCCAGCGGGTGAACTGGTCGAGCACCCACATGCCGCTCTGCCTGCTGCCGTTGCCCGACTTGCCGTTGCCGCCGAACGGCAGGTGGGCCTCCGCGCCGGAGGTGGAGTTGTTGACGCTGACCATGCCGGCCGACACGCCCTCACGGAACCGGAACACCGCCTTGGGGTCGGTGGTGTAGATCGACGACGACAGCCCGTACCCCGGACGGTTGGCCAGATCGATCGCCTCCTCCAGGGTGGAGAACGTGGTCACGCCCACGATCGGGCCGAACGTCTCCTCCAGGAACAGCCGGTCGTCGGGGCGGACGCCGTCCACGATCACCGGGTGGTAGTACAGGCCCTCGCCGTCCATCCGGCCGACCGGGCCGGGCAGCACGGTGTGGTGCGGCTGGATCCAGGTCAGATACTCCTCGTACCGCTCGGCGAACTTGTGGTCGAGCAGCGGGCCGTACAGCACGTCGCCGTTCGGGTCGCCGATCTTCGCGTCGCGCACGGCGTCGGCGAACCGCCGCAGGAACTCGTCGTGGACGTCCTCGTGGACGATGACCGTGCCGAGGGAGGTGCACCGCTGACCGGCGGTGCCGAAACCGGAGAACAAGGCGCCCTCGACCGCCAGGTCGATGTCGGCGTCCGGCATGACGACCATCGGGTTCTTGCCGCCGAGCTCGAGGCAGGGCGACTGCAGGTGCCGGCCGCACAGCTCGCCGACGGCCCGGCCGACCGCGCTCGACCCGGTGAAGCCGACCTTCTGCACGGTGCCCTCGCCGAGCGCCCGGTCGAGGCCCGCGTACGTCTGCTCGCCGTCGGCGAAGACGAGGTTGAGCACCCCGTCGGGAAGACCGGCCGCCGCGAACAGCCGGTAGAGCGCGTGCGCGGACGCCGCGGCGTACTCGGCGGGCTTCCACACCACCGCGTTGCCGCACAGCAGCGCCGGAACGAGATACCACGAGGGCACCGCCACCGGGAAGTTGCCCGCCGTGACGACCGCCGCCACGCCGACGGGGACGCGGAAGGTGAAAAGGTTCTTGTCGGGCATCTCCGACGGCACGGTCTGGCCATAGAGGCGACGGCCCTCGCCCAGGAAGAAGTCGCAGGTGTCGACGATCTCGCGGACCTCGCCCAGCGCCTCGGCGTACGGCTTGCCGATCTCCTCGGTGACCAGGCGGGCCAGCGCCTCGGTGTTGGCCTCGACCAGGCGGCCGATGGAGGCGATCACCCGTCCGCGCACCGGGGCGGGGACACGCGCCCACTCCCGCTGGGCCGCCGCCGCGGCGCGGCAGGCGCGCGCGAAGCCGTCCGCGTCCGTCAGCAGGACGGTCGCCACCGTCTCCGACGGCCGGGCCGGGTTGACGGACTCGTACGGCGTGCCCGATGAGAGCTCCTCACCCGCGACGAGGGAAACGATCTGCCGAGCCACCGCTGACCTCCGGAATTGTTTCTGGTGCCGAGCCTCGATTACACAGTATTTCCGCCGGCGGTGCCCGGCGACAGCCCCTCCTGGAGGGCGACCGCGGCGGCCTGGGTGCGGCTGGCGACGCCGAGCTTGGCCAAGATGTTGGAGACGTGCACGCTGACCGTCTTCTGGGAGATGAACAGCCGCTCGCCGATCTCCCGGTTGCCCAGGCCCGCCGCGACGTGGGCCAGCACCTCCCGCTCGCGCGCGGTGAGCGCGGCCAGCCGTCCCGGCTCCCGCGTGGCCGCCCGGCCGGTGTCCCCGGGGGCACGGGTGGCGGGGACGCCGGGAGTGGGGGCGTCCGCCGTCGGGTCGGGGAACCCGGCCCGCGTCCCCATCGCCCAGAGCGTCTCCAGGAAGGGCCGGGCTCCCAGGCCGGCGGCGACGCGCACCGCGCGCTCCCACTCCTCGCGGGCCGCCGCGCGGTCGCCCGCGCGCAGCAGGCTCTCGGCCAGGCGCCACCGCGACCGCGCCTCCTCGTAGACGAAGCCGAAGCCGAAGGCCTCGGTGGCGCGCCGCCAGACCTCGGGGTCTTCCGTGCCGTGGGCGCGGCGCCACTCGGCCTCCGCCCTGGCCAGCCAGGCCATCCCTTCCGGCCCCATGCGGCCACGCGGGCCGTTCGGCCCGTTCCCGGCCGCCCACCGCGCCCGGCGCAGCAGGTCGTCGCAGGCCTCGCCGGTGCGGCCGAGGTCGGCCAGCGCCCACAGGCCGGTGGCCGCGATGCGGATCACGGAGGGATCGAACGGCTCGAGCATCGCGATGACCGCGTCGACGTGGTCGAGCGCGGTGTGCGGGTCGCCGCGCCACAGCGCCTGCTCGGCCGCCATGCCGCGGGCCATGTACGCGATCAACGGGTCCGCCCAGAACCGGGACAGCCACCGCAGTCTCTCGTCGGCGCCCGGGCGCCCCCGGCCCACCTCGACGAAGAGGGCGAACGACGACAGCTGGGCCTCGGCCCGGGTGCCGACCCGGACGCCGAACCCTCCCGCCAGCCGTTCCGCGGTGTCCCAGTCGCCCTCCGCGTAGTGCACCAGGTAGTGCAGGAACCGCAGGTCCGTGCCGAACGTGCTCCAGGCGAGCCCGGTCTCCCCGGCCAGCCGTACGCCGTCCTCGGTGATGCGGGCGGCCACCGCGAGGGCGCCGTTCTCGTAGTTGATGCGGGCGAGGTTGAAACGCGCGCGCAGGTCGATGGACAGGTCGCCGGAGAGGCGGCGGGTGGCGCGCGTGAGAAGCTCGACGGCGCGCTCGACGCTGCTGCCGAACTCCTCCTCGATCAGGGCGAGCGAGACGAGGGCGCTGGCCTCCGCGTCGCGGGCGCCGGTCGCCTCCGCGACCTCCAGCGCCCTGGCCGCCGTCGCCGCCGCCTCCTCGTCGCGGTACTGCCGGAACAGCGCACGGGCGTACGTGGCCAGTGCCCTGGCCAGCAGCGGGCTGTGCGGCGCCTTCCCGGTCGCCTCCCGGGCGGCCTCGAGCGCCTCGGCCTCGTCGCCGCCCGAGTCCGCCAGGTAGTAGGACAGGCGCTCGCCGGTCTCCGCGAGCAGGACCGGGTCGTCGGTTTCCCGGCGCAGCCGCCGCACCTGCTCCGCCGCCCGGTGGTAGTCGCCGGCCGCTGCCGCCGCCGCGGCGCTCGCCAGGGCGATCCTCGCCCGGCTCTCCCCGGCCAGCCGTTCGGCCTCGGGCACCTGGTCCCAGATCTCGAGCGCCCGCTCGAAGTGCCGGTGCGCCTCCGCCGGCGCGCCGAGCCCGGCGGCCATCCGCCCGGCCTCCACCGATGCCCGCAGCGCGTTCGGCAGGTCGTGCCCGGCGAGGTGGTGATGGGCCAGCTCGGCGGGGGCGCCCCCGCGTTCGGTGAGCAGCGCGGCGAACGCGCTGTGCAGGCGGGTCCGCTCGCCCGGCAGCAGATCGTCGTAGACGGCCTCCTGGAGGAGCGCGTGCCGGAACGTGTAACCGTCGTTGCCCGCCGTGAGCAGCCGCCGCGAGACGATCTCGCGCAGCGCGTCCTCCAGCGGGAGGTCGCCCAGCCCGGTCGCGGCGCGCAGCAGGTCGTGGTCCACCCTCCGGCCGGCCACCGCGGCGACCCGCAGCACCTGGCGGGCGGTGTCCGACAGGGTCTCCACCCGGGCGAGCAGCAGGTCGGCCAGCGTGCCCGGCAGCCGCGCCCGTTCCGCGCCGGCCGCCAGGAGCTCCTCGGCGAAGAACGGGTTGCCGCCGGCCCGCTCGATCACGGCCGCCAGGCCGTGGCCCGCCGCCGGCACCGCCGGTTTCGCCGGGCCCTCGCCGTACCGATCGAGAACGGCGAGATACTCCGCGATGTCGTCGTCGCTCAGCGGCGGAAGCTCGACGGGGGTGACCAGCGGAAGCCGCCGCAGCTCGGCCAGGACCGGGCGCAGCGGGTGGCGGCGATGGAGGTCGTCGGTGCGGTAGGTGCCGACGAGGCAGACACGCTCGCGCTGCAGCATGCGGGTGAGGAAGACCAGCAGGTCCCGGGTCGAGCGGTCGGCCCAGTGCAGGTCCTCGAACACGAACAGCACCGGCTGCCGCCCGGCCACCTCCGACAGCATGTCGAGCACCGACCCGAACAGGCGCTGCTGGGCGAGCCCTCCGGTGACCGCCTCCGCCGGGCCTGCCTCGTCGCCCGGCAGCAGCCGCCGCAGCGCGGGGCGGGCGGCGACGGCCGGGCCGACCTGCCCGCCGGGATCGGCGGCGGCACCGCGCAGAGCGTCCGCGAGCGGCAGGTAGGGCAGCGCGTCGCCCAGCTCGGCGCACTGGCCGACGAGCGTCACGAACCCCCGCCGCTGCGCGAGGTCGACCAGCTCGGTGACGATCCGTGTCTTGCCGATGCCCGCGTCGCCGCCCACCAGGGCGACCCCCGCGAGCCCGGCCGCGGCGGCGTCGAGCACGCCCACGAGCCGATCGAGCTCGGCGGAACGCCCGATCAGCACTCTTTGCGGCGTACGCGCAACCACGCAGGCGAGTATGGCACGCGGCCCCGACAAAGCCGCCGCCCGCATCGACGCCCCCCGTCGAGCCGGGCACCGTCCACAGCCGCGCTGCGCGCCCGGCCGCGCCCCGGGCCTTCCGCCGCCGGGCCCGGCTCGTCCAGGTGCGTACGACCGTCTCCCCGGGACCCGCGCGAGTGGGCCTGGGCCGCCCGGTCATCCCGTGAGCCCCGTCGTGGACGTCGATCCTGGCCGGGCGCGGCGGCTGCCCGGTCACCTCCGTGGGCATGGTCGCGGCCATCGAGACGCGGCGGGCGCGCGCCGGTCTGGGCTGCCTGATCACCCGTGTGGGCGCTGCCGCGGGCATCGACACGGGGTGCCGGCCGGGCAGTGATCCTGCGTTCCCGGATCGCGTGCATGGCTGCCTCCCTCCGAGGTCCCGGTTTTGTCGGGGCGCGTGGCTACTGTGCGGCGGGTGAAGAAACGGCAGGACACGGCGGCGATCCCGGGCACGGGCCGCGCCGGGACGGGCGGCACTGGGACCGGCGGCGCTACGAGCGGCGCGGGGACCGGCGGCGCCGGGACGGGCGGTGCTACGGGGCGCGCCGGTACGGGCGGTGGCGGGGCCGGTGAGCGCGTGACGGCCCGGCGCGTCCAGGCCGGGCAGCGGGAGAGCAGGGTCGCCGCGGGCCTGTCGGAGCTGGAGCGGTGGCTGGCCGACCAGATCGGGCAGGGCATCGCCCAGGCACGCCAGACGGGGCCGGCCGACTGGGACGACCTCGCCAGGCGGCTGGTCGACGCGCAGGCGCCCGGCGTGGCGGGCACCGTCACCCGCCTCTCGCGGGTGCTCGGCGCCGAAGACTGGCCGAGCCTTCTCCTCGGGGAATACGCGCTGCTTCACCTGCTCGCGGTCGCGTATCGCCGCGCCGCCGCGCTGCCCGAGCCGCTGCGGCAGACCGTACGGGCGCGGGTCGGCTTTCCCGTCACCAGGGAGTCCGTGCTGGCCACCCCGGCGGTGCGCGACCACTGGGACGTCGTCGGCTGCCGGGAGGAGGAGCAGGACCGGCTGGTCGCCCGGCGGGTGTGGCTGGCGGGCCGGACGACGGGCCGTCCGGCGATGGTGCTGGCGTTCGCCCCGGTCGGGCGGCCGCTCGACCCGTTCCCCGCGCCGGGCACGACGATCGACGCCGACCTGGCCTTCTACCCCGGGGCGTCGCCGCTGCGGGCGCTGGTGGCCGAGCGGCGGGGCGCCGTCGACGCGGGGCCGCCTCCGGGGACGAAGGTCTCCCAGGTGCCCGCGTCGATCGCGGAGGTGCTCGCCGCCGATCCCTGGACCGATTCGTGGCCGCTGGTGCTGGCCGGGGCCGTTCCCTGCCTTGACGGCCTCGCCGACGAGGAGGGGAACGCGCTGCCGCTGCACCCGTCCGTGGGCGTCCCGTGGCGGCTGCTGGCCGTGTCCGGCGGGAGGCCGTTGACGGTCGCCGCCGAGTGGACGCCGCGCGGGCTGCGCCCGCTGACGGCCTGGGACGAGGAGGGCCGGGTGGTGCGCCTATGACCACGGGCCCGTCCGGCGGCTTCCCCCGGCCGGTGACGCCGCCGTCCGATGGGAGCGACCGGTCTCGGCGTACGCCCGGAGGCGTCGCACCGGTCCCGTACGCCGAGGCCGGCCCGAGCGCCGGATCGGGGACCGGCGCGGTGCGGAGAGGGGCGGCGGCAGAGCCGACCGCCTCGTGGGAGGAACTGGTGTCCACCGCGCTCGTGGGCGCAGACCGTCGCGCCGTCCCGCCCGAGAGCCTGCTCGAGCGGGCCGCCGAGCAGGTGGTCCGGATGCGCGCGGGGCGGCGGCTGAGCCGGGGCGCGCCGCCGGCCCCGGCGGCCGCGGAGACGCTTCCGCTCGTGTCCGCCGCCGCCGCGGACCGGCTGGCCAGGATGCTCGCCGGTGAGCAGAGCAGATTGCTGACCGAGTGGCTGGAGACGGCGGCCGCCCGCCGGGTGCGCGTCCCGGCGGAGATGATCCCCGAGCTGCTCGACCTCGGAGCCGGGGACCGGTCGATCCGCGCGCATCTGGGGGCGGTCACCGGAGCCAGGGGCCGCTGGCTCGCCGGTCTCAACTCCGCCTGGGCCTACCTGCTGGAGGAGCCGGCGCACGTGCCGCCCGGCGAGGTGTGGGAGCTCGGCACGAGCGGCGACAGGCGCGCCTTCCTGGCCGGGCTGCGGTGCCGCGATCCCGCCGCCGCGCGAGAGCTGCTGGAACGCGGCTGGAACGCGGAGACGCCGGAGGACCGGGCCGCCTTCGTGACGATCCTCGCCGACGGCCTCGGCATGGCCGACGAGCCGTTCCTCGAGGCGGCGCTCGACGACCGGCGTCGCGAGGTGCGGCAGGCCGCCGCCGACCTCCTCACCCGGCTGCCGAGATCCCGGCTGGCCCGCCGCATGACCGCGCGGGCGAGCCGATTGGTGACCAGGAACGGCACCGGCATCCGGGCGGAGCCGCCGGAGGGCTGCGACGCCGCGATGGAACGCGACGGCGTCAGGGCCCGGCCGCCCGCCGGAATGCGGACGCGGGGCTGGTGGCTGCAGCAGGTGGTTGCGCACACGCCGCTGTCGTTCTGGCCGGGGCACCTCGGCATGCCGCCGGACGAGATCGCCCGGGCCCGGATCGGCGACTGGGAGCGTGAGGTCCGCATGGGCTGGACCCGGGCCGCGATCCTGCAGCGGGACACGACGTGGGCGCGCGCCCTGTTCGTGACCGAGCAACTGACCGACCTGCTGGCCGTGCTCCCGCCGGAGGAGCGGTCGCGCCGGGCGGCCGAGCTGGTGAGGAGCCGCCCGGTGGACGGCCAGATGGTCATGATGCTGGGCGGCGTGCCGCGTCCGTGGGGGCGGCATCTGGCGAAGGCCGTGCTCAAGAAGATCGTCGAGACCACGCGGGCGCAGCCGTGGAACGCGGGCGAGCTGATCCGCCTGGCGGGGGAGCGCCTCGATCCCGCGACGCACGAACAGGCCGGGGAGGTCCCCGAACTGGCCGCGACCCTGCGGTTCCGCTTCGAGATGCTGAAGGAGCTCGCATGACCAGCGTGCTGCGTCCGCACGCGGAGGAGCAGTTCGCCGACGAACTGGCGATCCTCGCGAAGACCGACGACCGGCCGCGCCCGCCGGGCTGGCGGCTGTCGCCCTGGGCGGTGACGACCTACGTGCTGGGGGACGGCGGGCAGATCACGCCGAAGTACATCGGCCCGCGCAGGATCGTCGAGGTGGCCGTGGCGACCCTCGCCACCGACAGGGCGCTGCTGCTGCTCGGGGTGCCGGGCACGGCCAAGACCTGGCTGTCGGAGCACCTCGCCGCGGCGATCAGCGGCGACTCGACCCTGCTCGTGCAGGGCACGGCCGGCACGACGGAGGAGGCCGTCCGCTACGGGTGGAACTACGCCCGGCTGCTGTCGGAGGGCCCCTCCCGCCTGGCGCTGACGCCGAGCCCGGTCATGCGGGCGATGGCGGAGGGACGGCTGGCCAGGGTCGAGGAGCTCACCCGCATGCCGTCCGACGTGCAGGACGCGTTGATCACCGTGTTGTCGGAGAAGACGCTGCCCATCCCTGAGCTGGGGGAGGAGGTGCAGGCGGCCAAGGGCTTCAACCTCATCGCCACCGCCAACGACCGCGACCGCGGGGTCAACGACCTGTCGAGCGCGCTGCGCAGGCGGTTCAACACCGTCGTGCTGCCGGTCCCGGCCACCACGGAGGAGGAGGTCGACATCGTCACCAGGCGCGTGGCGCAGCTCGGCCGCTCCCTTGAGCTGCCGGAGACCGTGACCGGCCTGGAGGAGATCCGCCGGGTGGTGACGGTCTTCCGCGAGCTGCGCGCGGGCGTGACCTCCGACGGGCGGACCAAGGTCAAATCGCCCAGCGGCACGCTCAGCACGGCGGAGGCGATCTCGGTCGTGACCAGCGGGATCGTGCTCGCCGCCCACTTCGGGGACGGCGTGCTGCGCCCGGCCGACGTCGCGAGCGGCATCGTGGGCGCGGTGGTCCAGGACCCGGTTTCCGACCGCGTCGTGTGGCACGAATACCTGGAGACCGTCGTCCGCGACCGCGACGGCTGGCGCGACTTCTACCGGGCCTGCCGCGATGTCGGCTGAGAACGCCACGAACCCCTCGCCCGCATCACCCGCCGCACAGACCGCCGCCGCACAGACCGCCGCCGCACGGGATTTCGACGCCGCGTCCGCCGGTGCCGCTGCCCGCGCCGCCGGTTCGGCTGGGGGTGGTGAGGTCTCGTCTCTGGGCTCGGGGGCGGATGGGGTTCACCAGGGTGGGCCGGCTGGGTGGGTCCCGGATGGTGAGGTCGCGTCTGTTGGCGTCGCCACGTGCCCTGCTGGTGTGGGTGGGGGTGGTGAGGTCTCGCCCCTGGGCTCGGGTGTGGATGCGGTTCGCCGAGGCGGGCCGAGCGGCCAGGCCTCGGGTGGTGATCGGGGCGGCTCGCCGCGTACGAGAGACCGCGACGACCGGGACCATCCGGCCGAAGGCGGACCGGGGGCGCCGCCGGTGCGGGGGGCGACGGGGGAACGCGGGGTGCCGGAGGTGGCGGTGCTGGGGGTGCGGCACCACGGGCCGGGGTCGGCAAGGGCGGTGCGTGACGCGCTGAACAGGATGCGGCCCGACCTGGTGCTCGTCGAGGGCCCGCCCGAAGCCGACGGCCTGGTGGCGCTCGCCGCCGACCCCGGGATGCGCCCGCCCGTCGCGCTCCTGGCGTACGTGCCGGGGGAGCCGTCGCGAGCGGCCTTCTGGCCCTATGCCGAGTTCTCCCCCGAGTGGCAGGCGATCGCCTACGCCGTCCGGGAGGGCGTCGAGGTGCGGTTCTGCGATCTGCCCGCCGCGCACAGCCTGGCGCTCGACGCCGACCCCGCACGCCGCGACCCCATCGGCGAGCTTGCCCGCGCGGCGGGGTACGACGACCCGGAGCGGTGGTGGGAGGACCTGGTCGAGCACCGGGGTGACGCCGGGACGCTCGCCGTGGTCGCCGAGGCGATGAGGGCCGTGCGCGAGGGTCACGTCGCGGAGGGCGTGGAGGCTCTGCGCGAGGCGTACATGCGCAAAACGCTGCGCAAGGCGATGCGGGAGGGCTTCGCCCGCATCGCGGTGGTTTGCGGTGCCTGGCATCTGCCCGCCTTAACCCCGCTCGCACCGAACCGTCCCGCCCCGGGTCAGCCCGCGCCGCACCTTCCGACGCCGAGTTCCTCCACACCTCACGTTGCGACGCCGGTTCGGCCCGCGCCGCACCTCTCCAGCCCGGGTCAGCCCGCGCTCGACCTTGCGACGCCGACTTCGCCCGTGCCGCATGTTTCCACGCCGAGTCAGCCCGCGACGTCCCCGGCTGAAGGCAGCGAGCGCGGGCCGGGATCGGCCGCCGGGCCCGGCCGGGACGCGCCGGACCGGCCCGGCTGTCCGCCCTCCGTGGCCGAGGACGAGCGGCTGCTGCGCGGCCTGCCCAAGGTCAGGGTCGAGATGACGTGGGTGCCGTGGACCCATGGACGGCTGGCGGCGGGCACGGGCTACGGCGCGGGCGTCGCCGCCCCGGGGTGGTACGAGCACCTGTTCACGGCGCCCGACCGTCCGGTGGAGCGCTGGCTGACCCGTGCCG
Source organism: Microbispora rosea subsp. aerata (assembly GCF_014647835.1). Lineage (GTDB taxonomy): Bacteria > Actinomycetota > Actinomycetes > Streptosporangiales > Streptosporangiaceae > Microbispora > Microbispora aerata. The sequence continues at coordinate 1,457 of NZ_BMPY01000019.1, read as the reverse complement.
CCGCGATCCTGCGGGAGGAGGGCCTGCCCGTCTCGTCCGCGCACGTCATCGACGCCGTACGGCTGGCCGAGGGGCTGGCGGCGCTGCGCGGCAGGCCGCTCGCCGGGCTGCCGGAGGTCACCGAGGCGGTCCGGGCGGTGCTGTGCGGCGGCGACGAGCTGCCGGTCGAGCTGGTGCGGCGGCGCATGGTCGTGGGGGAGCGGCTCGGGCGGGTGCCCGAGTCCACACCGATGGTGCCGCTGCGACGGGACCTGCGTGACGAGCAGCGGCGGCTGAGGATGAAGCCGGAGGCGCAGGCTGCGGAGCACGATCTCGACCTGCGCAAGCCGCTCGACCTCGGGCGCAGCAGGTTGCTGCACCGGCTCAACCTGCTCGACGTGCCTTGGGGGACCCCCAGGCCGTCCCGGAGCAAGGGGACGTTCAAGGAGTCGTGGACGCTGGAGTGGCGCCCCGAGCTCGACGTGGCCCTCGTCGAGGCCGCCGTGTGGGGCATCACGGTCGAGGCGGCGGCGACGGCCCGTGTCCGCGACCTCGCCGACGGCGCGGGCCTGCCCGAGCTGGCCGCGCTGGTCGAGCGCTGCCTGCTCGCCCACCTCCCGCGCGCGCTGCCGTACGTCCTGGCCCGGATCGAGGACCGGGCGGCGCTCGACGGCGAGGTGCGTCACCTGATGGGGGCGCTGCCCGCGCTCGCGCGGGTACGCCGGTACGGGGACGTGCGCGGCACCGAGGGCCTGGCGAGCGTCACCGAGTCGATCCTCGCGCGGATCTGCGCCGGGCTGTCTCCCGCGCTGACGGGGCTGGACGAGGACGCGGCCCGCGAGATGGCGGCGCTCCTGGACGGCGTCCACACCGCGGCCGCTCTGATGGGGAGCGGCCGGTGGCTCACGACGCTGGCCGGGATCGCCCGGCGCGACGACCTGCCGGGGCTGATCGACGGCCGCATCGTGCGGATCCTGTTCGACGCCGAGGCGCTGGAGGACGACATCGCCGCCCGCATGGCGCGCTCGATGTCGCCCGGCAACCCTCCGGCCAGGTCGGCGGCCTGGATGGAGGGCTTCCTGTCCGGCGGCGGTCTGCTGCTCGTGCACGACCCGCGCCTGCTCTCCACCGTGGACGCCTGGCTCACCGGCCTGTCGCCCGAGGCGTTCGTGGGCGTGCTGCCGTTGCTGAGACGCACCTTCGGGGCGTTCCCGGCGGCGGAGCGGCGGATGATCGGCCGCCGGGTTCGCTCCGAGGCCGCGCCCGGCTCCGGCTCTGTAACGGGCGGCGAGGACTACGACGACGGCTTGGCGGCGGCGGCCGTGCGGACCGTGCGCGAGATCTTCGGGCGCGCGGCGGGCGAGGGGTGGTGAGGGGGCGGGCTTTGACGACGGCTTGGCGGTGGTCTTGCGGATTGTCCGCGAATTTCGGGACGCGAGGTGGGCGGGGGTGTTGATGGGCGGCGAGGGTGCGGACGA
>NZ_BMPY01000018.1 GCF_014647835.1 Microbispora rosea subsp. aerata | reverse complement strand
AGGATCATGTTCGGGCCGGAGCCGTCGGGCCAGCGCAGCGCCTGCTCCGTGCACCACCAGTACTCCTCCAGCGTCTCGCCCTTCCAGGCGAACACCGGCACGCCCTTGGGGTCGTCCGGCGTCCCGTCGGGGCCCACGACGACCGCCGCGGCGGCGTGGTCCTGGGTGGAGAAGATGTTGCAGCTCGCCCAGCGGACCTCGGCGCCGAGCGCGACCAGCGTCTCGATCAAGACCGCGGTCTGCACCGTCATGTGCAGCGAGCCCGTGATCTTCGCACCGCGCAGCGGCTGCGACGCGGCGTACTCCTTCCGGGTCGCCATGAGGCCCGGCATCTCGTGCTCCGCGAGGCGGATCTCTTTGCGGCCGAAGTCCGCAAGCGAAAGGTCGGCGACCTTGAAGTCCATGAATGTCTCCTCCGTTGTCCGTCTGTGCGAGTCTAGGCGTCGCCGACGCGGGAGCCCCCACGAGGGCGGGCGAATCTGACACAAGAATGTAAGGATTCGTCCCCTGCGGGTGCGGTCGGGTCGCCGGGCTGTCTAGCGTGGACACACAGGAACGGGGACCGGAGGCACGATGCGCATCACCGAGGCGGCCAGGCGGCTCGGCATGTCCCCCCGGATGCTGCGCTACCGGGAGGCACTCGGCCTGCTGCCGCCCGTACGGGACAAGGGCGCCCACCGGCGCTTCGGGCCCGACGAGCTGGAGGCGGTCCGCCAGGCGATGGAGCTGGAGCGGCGGTTCGACGTCTCGCCCGCCGAGCTGGCCTTCGCGCTGCGGGCGCTGTCCGAGCCCGCGGTGGCACAGGCCGTACGCGACCTCGGCGTGCGCATCGGGCGCATCCCGGCGCCGCGCCGGGCGCTGGACTTCGAGAAGGAGAAGGCTCTGCGTCTGCTGCGGCGCCGATGAGCCGGACGCCGGTGCGGTGCACGCCGGCGTCCCAGACGCCGACGTGCACGAGGCGCCGGTGTGTCGGCGCCGACGTGTCAGACGCGGGTGTGTCAGACGCCGACCTCGGCGGCGGAGCCGTCACCGCCGAAGCCGTCGCCACCGAAACCGCCGCCACCGGAACCGCCGGAACCGTCGCCGCCCGCGTCACCGCCGCTCCGGTTCCCCGCGGGACCGGACGCGGAGCCGGCGTCGGAGTCGCCGCCGGCATGGGCGGCCAGGACGGGCGGGACGTCGCCCGCCGCGCCGGAGGTCGCGCGCCGGTGCGCCTGCCCCGAGGCGGCGCCGGCGGCGTCGGCCCGATACAGGTCCGGCTCCAGGTAGATCACCCGGGCGATCGGGACCGCCTCGCGGATGCGCCGCTCGGCCTCGTCGATGCCCCGCGCCACCTCGCCCGCGGTGTCGTCGTGCTCGACCGCGATCTTGGCGGCCACCAGCAGCTCCTCGGGGCCCAGGTGCAGCGTGCGCAGGTGGATGACCCGGCTGATCTCGGGCGCGGACTCCATCGCCGCGCAGATCTTGTCCTCGATCTCGGGGGTCGCGCTCTCGCCGATGAGCAGCGACTTGGTCTCGATCGCCAGGATGATCGCGATGGCCGCGAGCAGCACGCCGATCATGAGGGTGCCCACGCCGTCCCACACGCCGTTGCCGGTGACCACTGCCATCGTGACGCCGAACAGCGCGAAGATCAGGCCCAGCAGCGCGCCCAGGTCCTCCAGCAGCACGACGGGCAGTTCGGGGGCCTTGGCCCTGCGGACGAAGGACACCCAGGACTCGTTCCCCTTGAGCTCCCTCGACTCCTTGATCGCCGTACGGAACGAGAAGCTCTCGGCGACGATCGCGAAGATCAGCACCGCGAAGGCCCACTCCGGCGACTCCACCGGGTGCGGGTCGGTGAGTTTGTGCCAGCCCTCGTAGAGTGAGAACAACGCGCCGATCGTGAACAGCACCACGGCCACGACGAAGGAGTAGAAGTAGCGCTCCCGGCCGTAGCCGAAGGGGTGCGAGCGGGTGCTCTGCCGTGCGGCGCGCTTGCCGCCGACCAGCAGCAGCGCCTGGTTGCCGGAGTCGGCCACGGAGTGGACCGATTCCGCGAGCATCGACGATGATCCGGTGAACACGAACGCGACGAACTTCGACGCCGCGATCGCCAGGTTGGCGCCGAGCGCCGCAAGGATCGCCTTGGTACCGCCACCCGCACTCACGTGAACTCCTCAGTTCGATCGGCCGAAGCGATCCTAGTGCCCTATCACCGATATCGGTCGAGGCACTATTGGGAAATCCTGGCCCGCAGTTCCGCCGCCGCCGCGGCCGAGGCCGGGTCCATCCCGTACCCGAGGGCGAGGTAGACACTCGCGTAGTCGCACAGACCGACGAGGGCGGCGAGCCGCTCCAGCGGATGTCCGCCCTCGGCCGAGATCTCGGAGACCGGGACGCCCCGGTCGTCGGCCATCCGTACGGCGGCCGCGCGGGCGGCCGTCACCCGCGGATGCTCCTCCGCGTCGCGCAGCAGGAACAGGCGCAGCCGCGCGCCCTCCCCCGGCTCGTCGGCGAACGGGTCGGCGAACACGTCCCGCCCGGCGAACGGCCCGTCGAACGTCACGATCTGGCCGTGCGCGGCCTCCGGCAGCTCGCCCCAGACCGCCGGATAGCCCGCGTCCCTGCCGAGCCGGTCGGCCAGGCGCCGGGCCGCCACCGCGGCCAGCGGCGAGGTGCCCCAGACGACCGGAAGCGTCCCGGCCAGCTCCATCGCCAGCGTCTTGCCGGGGTTGATGAACGACTCGCTCGACGGGCGGCACCGGTGGGCCAGGTCCTCCAGCCGCTTGGCCACCGACTCGAACTCGCTCTCCCCAGCCGCGACCAGCCCGAGCGAGGCCGCCGCCATAACCGGCGGCACCACGAGCGACCACAGCGTGGCCCTCGGCTGCCCGGCGACCCCGGTCGCCCCGCCCACCGGCACGTACGGCCCGCCCGCCCGCGCGACCAGGGCCGACAGCGGCGTGTCGGGCGCGCCCACGCCGACGAGCGCGCACCCGCGCCGCAGGGCCTCGGCGGTCACGGCGACGGTCTCCTCGGTCTTGCCGGAGCGCGAGACCGCGATGACGAGATCGGCGGCGCCGGTCCAGCCGGGGAGGCGGTGACCGCGCACCGTCACCACCGGGACCGGGGCGCCGGGCCGGCACAGGGCCTCGAGCACGTCGCCCGCGAGGGCGGACACGCCCATGCCCGCCACGACGATCGCGCGGGGGCGGCCGTCCCTGCCGACCCGCGCCACGCCGCTTTCCACCGCCGACCGGTACGCCGCCCGCACCTGGGCGGCCGACGACGCGACGGATCGGAGCATGCCGGAGGGGTCGCCCTCCACCAGGTGCGCCTGGTCGTCGAGCCGGTCGGGCTCGAACCGGGCCCCTCCGGCACCACTCATGCCACGCCCTCGCCCGGCGGCTCGGGCTCGCATTCGCGAATCGCACCGTGCCTATTGATTCGCTCGCTTCGCTCGCTCATGCCACGCCCTCGCCCGGCGGCTCGGGCTCGCATTCGCGAATCGCACCGTGCCTATTGATTCGCTCGCTTCGCTCGCTCATGCCTTGCGCGCCTCGTCGACGAGGAGCACCGGGATGTCGTCACGCACCGGGTAGACCAGCCCGCACGACTCCGAGGTGCAGGCCAGCTCGTCCGCGTCGGGCTCCGCGCGCAGCGGGGACTTGCACGCCGGGCAGGCGAGGATGTCCAGCAGCCATTCGTCGATCTTCACGTCGTCAGCTCCTTACCACGGCGAGCACTTCGTCCCGGACTGCGGCGACCTTCTCCGCGTCGGCGGCCTCCGCGTTGAGCCGGAGCAGCGGCTCGGTGTTGGACGGACGGAGGTTGAACCACCAGTCCGGACCGCTGACGGTGAGTCCGTCCAGCTCGTCGAAGGTAACACCCTCCCGGCCCGCGAAGGTCTCACGGACCCGGGCCAGGGCCGCGGCCTGGTCGGCGACCCGGCTGTTGATCTCTCCGGACGCGGCGTAGCGCGAGTACTGGGCCAGCACCTCCGACAGCGGCCGGTCCTGCTCGCCGAGCGCGGCGAGCACGTGCAGGGCGGCCAGCATGCCGGAGTCGGCGAACCAGAAGTCGCGGAAGTAGTAGTGGGCCGAGTGCTCGCCGCCGAAAACCGCGCCGGTGCGGGCCATCTCCGCCTTGATGAACGAGTGGCCGACGCGGGTGCGGACCGGCGTGCCGCCGTGCTCGGCGACGATCTCCGGCACGCCCTTGGAGGTGATCAGGTTGTGGATGATCGTGGCGCCGGGGTTCTTGGCCAGCTCGCGCACCGCGACCAGCGCGGTGATGGTGGACGGCGAGACCGACTCGCCCCGCTCGTCGATGACCCAGCACCGGTCGGCGTCGCCGTCGAAGGCGATGCCGATGTCCGCGCCCTGCGAGACGACCGCCTTCTGCAGGTCGCGCAGGTTCTCCGGCTCGATCGGGTTGGCCTCGTGGTTGGGGAAGCTGCCGTCGAGCTCGAAGTAGAGCGGGGTCAGCTCGATCGGCAGGCCCTTGAAGACCTCGGGGACCGTGTAGCCGCCCATGCCGTTGCCGGCGTCCACGACCACCTTCAGCGGCCGGATGCCCGACAGGTCGACCAGCGTCTTGAGGTGGGCGGCATACCCTTCGAGCACGTTCCGCTCGGTCACCGTGCCCTTGCCCGGCGTGCCGCCCAGGCCCGTCTCGAGCAGCTCGGCCGCGCGGTCGCGGATCTGCAGCAGGCCGGTGTCGGTGCCCACCGGCACGGCGCCCGCCCGGCACATCTTCATGCCGTTGTATTTGGCCGGGTTGTGGCTGGCGGTGAACATGACGCCGGGGAGGTTCAGGCTGCCGCTGGCGTAGTAGAGCATGTCGGTCGAGCCGAGACCGGCGTTGACGACGTCCGCGCCCCGGGAGGTCGCACCCCGGGCGAACGCCGCGGCCAGAGGGCCGGACGAGGGGCGCATGTCGTGCGCCATCACCACCGAGGTCGCGCCGGTCAGCTCCACGAAGGCCGCCCCGACGGCCTGTGCGATCCCCTCGTCGAGCTCGTCCGGCACCACGCCGCGCACGTCGTACGCCTTGAAGATCCTGCTGAGGTCGGCCACTACACGCCCCTAAAAGTCGTTAAGCCTTCGCACCAGAGCCTATAGCGCCCGATTGCCCACCCAGCGGGCCGTTCACCGCGCGGAGTGCGATCTCACCGCTCCCGGTTGGGCTGTGCGGACTTCAGCACGCGCAGGTGACCCCGGCGGCCCACCTCGACCGCCTGGCCCACGGGCTCGCCGGCGGGGGGAGCGGGGCGCGCGGCCTCGCGGACGGCGTTCGCCAGGGCCTCCAGGTCGTCCCCGCTCGGGGTGACCGACTCGGACGGCAGGCGCACGACCTCCCATCCCCTGGGCGCGGTGAGCCTTTCCGCGTGCTCCGCGCACAGGTCGTAACAGTGTGGCTCGACGTACGTCGCCAGGGGGCCGAGTACTGCGGTCGAGTCGGCGTAGACATACGTGAGTGTGAAGACGGCAGGCTGCCTGCAGGCGGTACGGGAACAGCTGCGGACGGGGCTCACGGAGGGACCGTATCCGGTCCGCGTTCACATTGCCACCACCCCGCCGCTCTTATTGAACGTGTCGCCACAATTCAGCGATCTCCGAAGTCCCCCTGACGATGGCGGGCAAAGCGGACACAGCCCTCGTAGGCCACCGCTTCGGCGGGGTGGGCTTTAAGCTGGCTGCGTGAGCGATCGGAGCGGTGACAGGCCGGATCGAGGGCGGCGGATACGTCGGCGTGACCGGCATGGCCGCGGCATGCGCGGCCCCCTCGCGCCCTCGCACGTCCCCATCGCCAAGTCGCGCGGCGAGCGGTTCGACGACCTGGTGCTCGACGCGGTCGACCGGCTCAAGCCTCGGTGGGGCGCCCAGCTCGCGTCGGTCGAGTTCGCGGTGGAGGAGGTGCCGCCGGCGTCCGAGCTGGTGGACGGCCCCGCCCGGCTGTCCTCCGACCCGATCCCGCTGGGACGGGCGGAGTCGGCCACGGGAAGCGAGCCGGCCGCCGTCGTGCTGTACCGCCGCCCGCTGGAGGCCCGGGCCCGCGACCGCGACCAGCTCGGCACGCTGGTCCTGGACGTGGTCGTCGAACAGGTGGCGAGCCTGCTCGGGCTCACCCCGGAGACGATCGACCCCGGCTACGACGACCGGCACTGAACGCTCAGGGAAGCACGGCGCCCGGAGAGTCGACGGTCGGGGGCACCAGCGTCCAGATCCTGGCCACGGCCAGCGGCTGCGCGGTGACCATCTGGCCGTCCGTGGCCGCCTCGTCGAGGACCCGCCCGCCGTACACCGGCCCGGAGCCCGGCATCGGCCGTACGACGACGCTGAAGCCGCCCTTGCTCCCCTTCGGGGGCTTGAGCTTGATCTCCTGGGTGCGGGCGGCGGGCAGCTTCACCTCGACCGGCGCCGGCGCCCGGCCCTTGGCCGGCAGCAGCTGCACCCGCACGGTGGCCGCGGCGAACGGCGCCGACAGCACCAGCCGGGAGGTCTGCTTGCCCTCCGCCCGGCCGTCGGCGACGACGCTGCCGAGGTCGACCGAGGGGGCGCCGGCGGTGAAGGCGACGTCCTGCCTCGCCCCGGTCCCCGTGATCTTCAGGCCCGCCACGATCGGGACGTCCGCCTCCAGCACCAGCGCGGCCGGCTGCCCGCCGATGCCGGTGGACAGGTCGAGCGAGGAGGTGGAACCGGCCGGCACCTCCAGCGTCTCCTTGTTCTTCAGCGCGTAGGAGCCGTCCGGCAGCACGGCCCTGATCCGCACGACCGTGTCCCGCTCCCCCGGCGCCGCGACGTACAGCTCCCGCTGCCCGGCGCTGCCGGGGATGCCGGGCACGACGACCCGGGTGGCGGGGGCGGCGGCGACGGGCAGCCAGTCGACGCCTCTGCCCTCGCCCAGCACGGCCTTCACCGCGGCGGCCACCCTGCCGCTGCTCACGTTCACCTGCAACGCCATGATCAGCGGGGAGGGCGCGAGGTCGCGCAGCCTGATCACGCGATGCTGACCGGGCTTGACCACGACGCCGTTGCCGCGCTCGCTCAGCACCGGGCCCTCGCCGGAGTAGACCATGAACGAGACGTTGGCCGGGGCCGAGTCGGGGTTGGCGAGGTAGAGCGTCATCTCCGCCGCGGCGGGCCCGGGGCCGACGAACCAGCTCTCCGCGCCCGGCTCGACGCAGCGCACCCCGGCGAGCCCCCGCTGGGTGCCCGACGTCTCCCGGGCGGTCTGGGCGCTCTCCAGCCCGGCGGCCATCGACCCGGTGGCGTCGACCACCAAAGGCCCGCCCCCGGCGGCGACGTCGCGCTGCCACAGCACGCCGACCTTGTCGATCACGTCGCCCTTGCCGTCCTTGCCGCCGTCCTTCCCCGCCGCCTTGATCGGCGCCAGGGTGGCGCTCCCGGCGGTGCGCGGGCGGTCGGGGTCCGCCGGGGTCACGACGCTCACCCGGCTGCCCGACGGGGCCGGGCACACGGCGGTCACCGACTCCACCGGCGCCGTGACCGGCCGCGGACGCGCCTGGGCGACCGGCGCGGGCCGGCTGACGAAGGCCACGCCGTACAGCGCGCCCAGCGCGACCAGCACCAGGGCGAGCAGGCCGAAGCGGTTCTCGATCAGTTTCCTCACGCGGGCACCCGGTCTTCCCCGCCCCTCACGGGCGCGTCGACGTAGTCGCTCTCCTGCTCCTTCGTACGGGCCCCGGGCGAGGCCAGGATCAGCACGAGCACGAGCAGCGCGCCCTGGGCCCACAGCCAGCCCCGGTGCAGCGTGCCCGCGGTCGCCGGCGGCGGGGGCACCGTCACCTGGCCCGTCACGCGCCACAGGCCGCCCGCCTCCGACAGGCTCTGCCGGGCCAGGGCGGGCTGCGAGTCGAGCGCCCGTTGCAGGGCCGGGTCGACGGGGCCGGGCACCGTCACGAAGCGCACCCCGTACGACGCGAGCGTCTGGACGTAGGTGTTGCCCCGGCCCGAGGCGAGCCCGGCGACGGCGGTCGCGAAGGCGGCGCTCGCGTCCCGGGGCGGTTCGAGGTCGGACTCGCCGATCAGCGGGCCCCGGCCGCGCAGCAGCGTGTAGCCGACCCTGCCGTCCTTCGGGCGCAGCAGGAGCGTGCCCTCGCCGGGCTCCGACTGGAGCGCGGCGAGCACCGGCATGGGGTCGCTCCGGTCGCCGCGCAGGGGACCGTGCGCGCCCCTGGCCACCCACAGGCCGGCGGCGGCGAGCGGGGTCGCGAAGGCGACCACGACGATCAGCATCGCGCCCAGGCGGCGCAGCCCCCGCGCCGCCCGGAACTCGGCGATCCGGTGCGCCTGGTGCGCGGCGGCCATCAGCAGGCCCGTCGCCGCGAACGCCAGCGGCACCCCCGGCCACGCCGACCCGTCGAGACGGCTGACCACGATGGCCACCAGCAGTCCGAAGAGCATGACGCCCCAGCCGATCGCGACGACCATCTGGTGGCGCCGCAGCAGCAGCGCGGCCAGCGCCACCGCGATCAGGCCCGCGGTCGCCCACACGGGCGGCACCCCCGGCCCGCCGGGGCTCAGCATGAGCAGCGACTCGGGGCCGAGGCGGGCGTCGGCGAGACGCGCGTCGTGCAGGCCGGCTTCGAGCAGCACTCGGCCGGGTTCCTTGACGATCTCGGCGAGCCACGGGAGCAGCAGCACGATCGGGGTGCCGAGGCCGATCACGAGCGACCGCCTGACGCCCCTGCGGATGCCGCCGAACGACACCGCGGCGAGCACGCCGAGGATCGCCACCAGCACGTACACCAGCGGCACGAAGGCCGTGCCCACGGCCAGCAGCAGGCCGAAGCCCCAGGCCGCCCGCCGCGACCCGGCGACCACCCGCGTGGCCAGCGCCGCGTAGACGGGCAGCAGCACGATCACGATCGCGGTGCCGAGCCGCCCGCCCGCGACCGCGCCGGTCGCGACCGGCAGCAGGGCGTAGGTCGCGGCCAGCCACACCCGCGCCGGCCGGTACGGGATCATGCGCTTGGTCGCGGCGTACGCCGAGATCCCGGCCAGCGGCACGCAGCCGAGCAGCAGCACGGAGACGGCCAGCCACGTCTTGCCGAACGCGAGCGCCGACAGCCCGGCCAGCACGGCGACGTACGGCGGGGCCCAGGTCTGGGAGCCGAGCCCGGCGGCGTGGTGGTCTTCGACGTAGAACCGCCACAGGTCGGACGCGCCGCCGGTGACCGGCACCAGCGCGCCGCCGCCGAGGAGCCCCTGCCCGGACAGCAGCCCGGACAGCAGCGTCCGCTCGGCGGCCACCGTGATCACGGTCAGGATCAGGCAGAGCATCACGCCGGGGCTGCCGAACACCCGCTGGACGCCGCCGGAGTCGGTCAGCAGCTCGTCGCCCTCGTCCTCCTGGCTTCGGTCCGCGGCCGCGTGGTGGCGGCCCGCCGAGTCGACCGGGCCGCCTCCGGCGAGCCAGCCCTGCACCATGTCGGCCAGCCGGCGCAGCGCCGCGCCCGGCGGGGTGAGCTTGCGCCGGATCGCGGGCCAGCTCTGCTTCCTGCCCTGCTTCCTGGCCTTGCGGGCCCGCAGCAGGCGCAGCGGATGGCCGATGACCGAGCCGAGCGCGGCCAGCTCGTCGAGGGCGTTGGCCGGCTGCTTGGCCAGCAGGAACAGCAGGGCGCGCAGCGCCGATCCGAGGACGTTGCGGACCACCAGCCGCACGAGCGCGCCGAACGGCACGTTCGCCAGCAGCACGAACAGGCCGTTGCGCCGGTCGATCCTGCGCGGGTGCTCGTCGCTGACGGCGATCCTCCGGCGGCGCCGGGCCGACGCCTCGGCGTGCCAGGCCACCGCGTCGCTCACGTTGAGCACGCGGTGCCCGGCCGCGCGGGCCCGCCAGCACAGGTCGAGGTCGTCGCGGAACAGCGGCAGGGCGGGGTCGAGGCCGGACAGCTCCTCCCAGACGTCCCTGCGGATGAGCATGCCTGCGGTGGAGACCGCGAGGACGTCGGCGGTCCCGTCGTGCTGCCCCTGGTCGTACTCCCTCGGCTCCAGGCCGGTGTCGCGCCGTCCCGACCGGCTGACGGTCACGCCCATCTCCAGCAGCACCCGCCGGTCGAGCCAGTCGCGCAGCTTCGGGCCGAGGACGGCCGCCTTGGGGTCCTGCTCGGCGGCCCACAGCAGGGCCCGCAGGGCGTTCACGTCGGGCGCGCAGTCGTCGTGGAGCAGCCAGACCCACTCCCGGCCGGGCGCGGGCGGCAGCCGCCGCATCACCTCGTGGACGGCCTCGCCGAACCCGGTGGACCTCGGCAAGGTCAGCACGTTGCCCGAGCCGAACGCCTCGGCCAGCAGCTTTCCGCTGCCGTCACGGCTGCCGTTGTCGACGCCGACGACGCGGTCGAGAGGCCGGGTCTGGCGGAGCACCGCCGTCAGCGTGTCCTTGAGCCAGCGGGCGCCGTCGTGGGCGACGACGATCGCGGTCACCGAGTGCACGTCGTGTCCTAGGGGGGTCGTACGGCTGAGCGCCGACCACGATACGGCAACCCGGACTCACCCAATCACATCCCGGCGAAACCGCATGTCAGCAGCAATTCGGACAAGACCCCGGACATGAGTGCGGGGCCGCGCGCCAGGCGCGCGGCCCCGTCTATGTCCTCAGCGTCAATCAGACGGCCTGGCGCTTGATCTTGCGCCTTTCCCGCTCGGACAGGCCGCCCCAGATGCCGAAACGCTCATCATGCTGAAGCGCGTATTCAAGGCACTCCGCGCGTACCTCACATGAACGGCACACCTTCTTGGCTTCCCTGGTGGAACCGCCCTTTTCAGGAAAGAACGCCTCAGGGTCGGTCTGCGCGCACAAAGCACGCTCCTGCCACCCAAGATCTTCACCATCGAGCGCCTGTGCTATGACCAGTTCGGTCATCGCACACCTCCCTGTCGCTCGCCCGCCCACATGGAGCCCCCCATAAAAACGCCTGCCCTATACCCACCCTTGGGAAGGCGTAACAACATGTCTGTAATTACACGCGCGTGGCGCGTGTGGCGTCAAGCGGCATAACGATACCCGGGGAAAGACCTGCTCGCCCCGGTTCGTACGCCCCGATCTACGGTCCTATCAGCGTTCGGAACCATACCAAGGGAGGTTGGGGTCGGTTCCGCGGCCTGCCTGATCGGGGGCGGAACCTTCCTCATACTTTGCCTGCGACCGGTCCGGGGTGTAGATGGCCGTCGGATCGAGCGGCTCCTCCCTGCGCAGCGGGTCGCTGAGCGGGTCTCCGCGATAGACGGAGGGGTCGAAACGCACGGTCTGGTTATCGGGGCCGGCGGCCGGGGGCTGCTGGAACGGCGCGGGGTCGGACTGGGGGTGGCCGAGCGGGTTGTCGTAGTACTCCGGCAGGTCCTGCGGGCCGGTGGGGAGATCCGGCAGGCTGCTCTTCTGGTAGCTCTGCGCCTGCTGGTAGGCCTGCGCGAGCTGCTGCTCCCTGGGGTCGACCGGCGCCTCGTACGCGGGGGGAGCGTCGAAGGCCGGGCCGCCCGGGGCGTGCTCGGCCTGGCGGGCGAACGCCGGGCCGGAGTAGCCGGAGAACGGCGACCCCTGCCCGTACGGCTGGTCCTGCTCGTACGGCCTGGACTCCGGGGAGGGGGAGTAGGAGGGCTGCCCGTAACCGTGGGGGTCGGAGGCGGCGGGGCCGCCCGGCGCGCCCGGGGCGGCGCTTTGGAACTGGCCGTAGCCGCCGGCGTCCGTCTGCTGGCCCGCGTAGCCGTACTGGTCGAACACCGGGCCCTGCGGCGGCGCGGAGTAGTCGGACCGCTGGGGCGCCGGCGCCTCCGGCTGCGCGCCGTACGCGCCGTAGTCGGAGAAGTGCGCGCCGGTCTGGACGTCCTGCAGCGACGGCCGGGGCTGCTCCTGCGGCTGCGCCTGGGCGGGCGCCGGGAGGCCGGGCTGCCCGAACGGCGGGGGCTGCGGGGCGGTCGGCGCCGGGGTGTAGCCGGACTGCGGCTCCTGGCCGTAGACGTCCTGGGGCCGCTCCTGACCGAAGGCGCCCTGGCCCCGGTCCTGACCGTACTGGTCCTGGTTGTACTGCTCGCCGTACCTGGGCTCGGCGGGCGGGAGCTGGGGGTGGACCGGCGCGCTCTGCCCGTACGCCGGGCCCTGCGGCTGGCCCTGGTGGGGGGCGTGCTGCGGCAGGTTCTGCGGCTGGCCCTGCATGCCGTTCTGGGGAACGCCTTGCGGAGCGCCCTGGGGAGTGCCCTGGGGCGCGTTCTGCGGGGTGTTCTGCGGAGCGCCCTGCGGGGCGTTCTGCGGAGCGCCGTGCTGGGCCTGGCCCGGCATCCCCTGCTGACCGCCGGGGGCGGCGGCGTGCGGGGCGCCCTGGGGGCCGTTCTGTCCGGGCATCGCGCCGTTCTGGGGGTCGCCGGGGGCGGGGTGGCCGAACTGCTGCTGGCCGGGCATCGGCTGACCGGGTGCCTGCTGGCCGGGGGCCTGCTGGCCCGGCGTCTGCTGACCGGGCGCCTGCTGGCCCGGCGCGTGCGCCGCCGGAGCCTCACCGTATCCCTGCGGTGCCGCCGGGGCCTCGCCGTACCCTTGCGGCCCCGCCGGGGCCTCGCCGTATCCCTGCGGCGCCGGCTGAGCCTGCGGGACCTGGTGGGGGGTCTGCGGCGGCACCGGAGCGTACGGCTGGGGCGAGTAGACGTCCTGGCCGAAGCCCACGGGCGTGGCCGCCGGCTGGAGCGCCGAGGCCGTGCTCATCGCGAACAGCGCGCCGCACACGGCGAGCGCGACCATCGGCAGCCCGGTGATCAGGTATTCGAACCGGTCGCGGAACGTGGGCAGGTCGCCCACGAGCACGCCCAGCACGCCGACCACGCCGAAGACGACGCCGAGGCCGAGCGACCCGGCCGCGCCGAGCGCCACCAGGCGGGCCCGGGGGGTGGGCGCGCCTGCCTTGGCGACGAGCAGCACGGCCCCGGCCGCGAGCGCGGTCGAGAGCGGAGACACGAGGGAGTACAGGTTCGCCGCCGCGCGGATGCCGAACGTGATGCTCGGGGAGGAGCCGATCAGCAAGCGCGCGATGCTCACGAGGATGCTCGTGATCACCACCGCGAGCATCGTCCACGCGGCCGGCTCGCGGAGCCGGCCGGTATCGACCTTGAGCACGATTACCCCCATCGGTCAAACGGCACTCGGGGAAGTTTTGCACATGCCCGACTTGGGTGGTGGCAGACCCACAAACCTCACAAGCCAATCACGCCCCACATATGGTCGTTCATCCCCTTCTGGGGGGTAGGCGTCGGCAATCCTCCGGACGTGCGATGGAAGACTGGCGGCATGCGCATCGTGTCCCTCGCAGGAGGCATCGGCGGCGCCCGGTTCCTCCGAGGTCTCAAGGCGGCGGCCCCCGGCGCCGAGATCACCGTGATCGGCAACACCGGCGACGACATCACCCTGTTCGGCCTGCGCGTGTGTCCCGACCTCGACACGGTCATGTACACGCTGGGCGGCGGCATCAACGAGGAACAGGGCTGGGGGCGGGCCGCCGAAACGTTCACGGTCAAGGAGGAGCTCGCCGCGTACGGCATGGAGCCGCAGTGGTTCGGCCTCGGCGACCGGGACTTCGCCACCCACATCATCCGCACGCAGATGCTGGCGGCCGGATATCCGCTCTCGCAGGTGACCGAGGCGCTGTGCGACCGGTGGCGGCCCGGGGTGCGGCTGCTGCCGATGTCGGACGACCGCGTCGAGACCCACGTGGTCATCGCCGACGAGGCGGGCCGGCGGGCGATCCACTTCCAGGAGTGGTGGGTGCGGCTGCGCGCCTCGGTGCCGGCCGAGCGGATCGTGCTGGTCGGCGCGGACGAGGCCCGCCCCGCGCCGGGCGTGCTCGACGCGATCGCGGCGGCCGATTTCGTGATCCTCCCGCCGTCGAACCCGGTCGTCAGCATCGGCACGATCCTCCAGATCCCGGGCATCCGGGCGGCCCTGGAGGACAAGACGGTCGTCGGCGTCTCCCCCATCATCGGCGGCGCGCCGGTGCGCGGCATGGCCGACGCCTGCCTGACCGCGATCGGCGTGGAGACCAGCGCCCAGGCCGTCTTGGAGCTGTACGGCTCCGCGCTGCTCGACGGCTGGCTCGTGGCCGAGGAGGACAAGGGCGTGGCGCTCGACGGCGTGGTGGTGGAGGCCCGCCCGCTGCTGATGAGCGACCCCGAGGCCACGCGGGACATCGCCGCCGCGGCCCTCGCCCTGGCCCAGTCACTGAAGTCCTGATGCAGATGTCAGAGGAGCACATGCCCCAGATCACCGTCAGCGGCGTGCCCGGCCTGCCCGAGGTGCGCCCCGGCGACGACATCGCCCTGCTCGTGGCGCGGGCCGCGCCGGACCTGGAGGACGGCGACATCCTGGTCGTGACCTCCAAGATCGTGAGCAAGGCCGAGGGCCGGATCCGCGAAGGCGACAGTCGTGCGGCCGCGATCGAGGAGGAGACCGCGCGGGTGGTCGCGCGGCGCGGGGACACGGTCATCGCGCAGACGCGGCACGGGTTCGTCATGGCCGCGGCCGGGGTCGACGCCTCCAACACCTCCCCCGGCACCGTGCTGCTGCTCCCCGAGGATCCCGACGCCTCGGCGGGCCGGATTCGCCGGGGGCTGCGCGAACGGCTCGGCGTGCGGGTCGGCGTGATCGTCTCCGACACCTTCGGCCGGCCGTGGCGGCACGGCCTGACCGACGTCGCCGTCGGCGCGTCCGGAGTGCGGCCGGTGGAGGACCTGCGCGGCGGCGCCGACGCCTACGGCAACCCGCTCAACGCGACCGTCACCGCGCTGATCGACGAGATCGCGGCGGCGGGCGACCTGGCGAAGGGCAAGCTGTCCGGCGTCCCGGTGGCCGTCGTGCGCGGGCTGGGCGACCTGGTGACCGACGAGGACGGCCCGGGCGGGCGGGTCCTCGTCCGCCCCGCCGACGAGGACATGTTCCGGTACGGCTCGGCCGACGTGGTCTTCGCCCGCCGCACGATCCGCGAGTTCTCCGACGCCGAGGTCGACCCGGCGGCCGTACGGCGGGCCGTGGCGGCGGCCGTCGCCGCGCCCGCCCCGCACCACACCACGCCCTGGCGATTCGTGCTGCTGGAGACCCCGCGGGCGCGTACGGAACTGCTCGACGCGATGCGGGACGCCTGGATCCAGGACCTGCGCTCCGACGGCTTCTCCGAGGAGTCGATCGCCCGGCGCGTCCGGCGGGGCGACGTGCTCAGGAACGCGCCCTACCTGGCGGTGCCGTGCCTGGTGATGGACGGCTCGCACACCTACCGCGACGAGCGCAGGAACGCCGCCGAGCGGGAGAT
Organism: Microbispora rosea subsp. aerata; assembly: GCF_014647835.1. Lineage (GTDB taxonomy): Bacteria > Actinomycetota > Actinomycetes > Streptosporangiales > Streptosporangiaceae > Microbispora > Microbispora aerata. Next base: position 128,645 of record NZ_BMPY01000018.1, on the reverse strand, counting down.
GTTCGTGGTGGCCACCGGCGCGGGCGTGCAGAACTTCCTGGTCCAGCTCGCCGTGCAGGGCCTGGGCTCGGCGTGGGTGTCGTCCACGATGTTCTGCCGCGACGTGGTGCGCAAGGTGCTCGACCTGCCGGAGAACTGGGACCCCATGGGCGCGGTGGCCATCGGCCATCCCGCCGCGCCGCCCAAGGACCGGCCGCCGCGCGACCCGGCCGACTTCGTCCTGGTCAGGTGACCGGCGAGCAGGTGGGGTGGCACAGCCGCCGGGCCAGCGCCGACAGGAACACGTCGATGATCTGGCCCGGCTCCTGCGCCACGTAGAGCTGGCCGTTGGTGACCGAGACGATCTCGCCGAGCGCCCGCCGGTCGGCCGCCTTGCCGAACGCGACCACGATGATCTGCACGGGCTTGTCCGTGTCCCACTCCTGGCGGAGTCTTTCGACCAGGTCGCGCCGCGACACGCCCTTCCCGTCGTCCACGCCCGCGGTGAGCACCAGCAGGGCGTTGCTCATCCGCGGGTCGTAGTCCTTCGCCATCGACCGGAAGCCCGCGTCGATCGCGTCGTACAGCGAGCTGCTCCTGTCGCCGAAGGCCCTGATGCCGTCGGCCACCCGGAACAGGGCGGTCCTGCGGATCTCCTCCTGGCCGTCGTCGGGCTTGGTGATCGGGCCGAGGCCGATCAGCTCGCGATGGCCGGCGCCGCCCTTCAGGCCGCGGGCGAACTCCCACAGGCCCATGTGGGTCTCGCCGGGGAAGAGCTGCAGGCCGAGCTTGGCCGCCTCGACCGCGACGTCGAGCCGGGTCCTCCCGCCGCGCCCGCCGATCGGCTCGGCGTTCTCCTTCGACACGTCGGCGAGCACGAGGATGCGGCTCGGCGGGGCCAGCCTGCTCCACGCCTCCAGCGCCTCGTCGATGACCTCCGGCGTGATCGACGGCCGTGGCCGCGGCTGCTCGGCCGGGATGTCGTCGCCCGCCGGGAACGGCGGCTGCCCGTCGGCCCCGCGGAACCCGGCCCGCCGTACGGCCTCCTGCGTCGCCGCCGACCGCAGCCAGGTCGCGAACAGCCGCGAGGCGGCCGCGCGTTCGGGGTCGCCGGCCGTCACGACGTACGGATAGTCGAGGACGATCGTGCCCTCCTCGGGCTGGAGGGCGACCACGGGCTCGGCGCGGCCCTCGCGGTTGTGCGCCCACACCGACTGCTCGGGGACGATCACCACGGGACGCGACCAGAAGCCGGGAGAGTCCACCGCGGCGAGGATGCCGCGGTAGTCGGGGGCCGATCCCGCCTGCGCCATCCGCACGAACGCGGTGAGGTCGCGGTCGGCCTTCTCGCCGGTGCCGGCGATATCGCGGGCCGCCGCGACGGTCGCGATCCCCGCCCCGGACACCGACGGGTCGGGGATGCGCACGATGTCCGGCTCGTGGGTGGTGGGCTGGAGGCGTCCCCGCACCGTCGCGGGGAAGACCATCTTCCAGCTCATGGCCGTCCCCCCTTCGGCGAACCTCTCGGCGAGCGAGCGGCGGGTGGCGAAGACCAGCGGGGAGGTCGCGACCACGGTCTCGTCGGCGGCGATGTCCTGCCCGCCCTGCTTGCGGGCCAGCCGCACCCAGACGGAGGAGTCGGCGATCCATCCGTCCGGCCGGTCGGGCAGGACGCCCGCCCGGTCGCCGATCAGCGTGCGGAGCACCGGCGCGGGCGGCTGCTCGGTCACCTGGACCTGCACGCACCGCCCCTCCACCGCCGCGCCCGAGGCGTTGAACCGCTCGGCCGCGTCCATCACCGGCGGCGCGACGTCCACGGCCGCGGCGACGCTGACGAGGATCGGGTCGCGGGCAGAACACGTTCCCGTCGGGCGGGCGAGGAAGAGGACGGCCGCGGTGACGACGATCGCCACCGCGGTCGAGGCCGCGACCACGCCCCGCCACCTGGCCCGCCTGCGCCGCCGTTCGACGGTGAAGACGGCGCGGTGACGACCGGACGGCACGGTGCGGGGTCCCTTCCCAGGATCATCGACGGCACTGCGATTCTGCCCGCCCACCCCGCGTACGACGCAAGAGCGAAATAGAACTCGTTATATACGGCCTGTCCAATTACTCGGGCCGGGAGGCGGGTGAGATCGTGAGCAGCGGCCTGCGGACCGACTGGCACACCCCGTCACTGCGCCGGGCCGCCTCGGCCCGCTCCTCGCTCGGCGTGCCGTACGACGTGGTGCGCTGGCGCAGCGGGCGGCCGGTCGGCGCGACCATGGCCGCGATCTCGCTGATCGTCTTGTAGGACCCGTTCTCCGACCCGGCCATCCGGCTGATCGTCTCCTCCATGAGCGTGCCGCCGAGGTCGTTGACGCCTCCGGCGAGCACGTCCCGGCACAGGTCGTCGCCCAGCTTCACCCAGGAGCACTGGATGTTGGCGATCGCGCCGTGCAGCAGGATCCGCGCCAGCGCGTGGACGGCCCGGTTCTCCCGCGCGGTCGGCCCCGGCCGGGCGATGCCCGCCAGGTAGATCGGGGCGCTGTGGTGCACGAACGGCAGCAGCACGAACTCGCTGAACCCGCCCGTCTCCTCCTGGATCGACCGGATCAGCCGGATGTGGCGCACCCAGTGCTCGTGGGTGTCCACGTGGCCGTACATCATGGTCGAGGTCGTCGGGATGCCGATTCTGTGGGCCGTGGTGATCACCTCGATCCACTCCCGGGCGGGCAGCTTGCCCTTGGTCAGCACCCACCGCACGTCGTCGTCGAGGATCTCGGCGGCCGTGCCGGGCAGCGAGTCGACGCCCGCCTCCCGCGCCGCGTGCAGCCACTCCTCGATCGACAGGTTCGTACGGCTCGCGCCGTTGACGACCTCCATCGGCGAGAACGCGTGCACGTGGATCTCGGGGCAGCGCTCCTTGACCGCGCGGGCGATGTCGAAGTAGGCCGTGCCGGGCAGGTCGGGGTGGATGCCGCCCTGCATGCACACCTCGGTCGCCCCGGCCTCCCACGCCTCCTGCGCCCGGTCGGCCACCTCGCTCAGCGACAGCGTGTAGGCGTCGGCGTCGGTGCGCCGCTGGGCGAACGCGCAGAACCGGCAGCCCGTGTAGCAGACGTTGGTGAAGTTGATGTTGCGGTTGACGACGTAGGTGACGTCGTCGCCCACCGCCTCGCGGCGCAGCCCGTCGGCGATGCGGCACAGCTCGTCCAGTCCGGCGTCGTCGGCGCCCGCCCCCGACTGGTCCCCGGCCAGGTCGAGCAGCGTGAGCGCCTGCTCGTCGGTCAGCCGCGCCGGGTCGCTCTCGGCCCGCCGCAGCGCCTCCCGCACGTCCGCCCTGACCGTGCCGCTCCGGGCGCCCGGCAGGCGTTCGCGCAGCGCGTCCCAGTCGCCGTAGACGCTGTCGAAGTCGGCGCGGCGGTCGGCGGTGCGGCCCTCGGTGTCGACGGCGGTGTGCAGGTCGGCCCGCCCGCCGGTGACGAGGCCGCCGTCGGGCTCCTGCCAGGGGCGCCCTTGAAGCACGGCGTCCTGCCGGGCGAGGCCGGTGGCGGGGTCGGCCAGCGCCGCGACGTGCTCGCGCAGCCGGGGGTCGAGCCACGGCTCCCCCGCGAGCACATACTCGGGATAGATCGTGAGGCGCTCGCGCAGCGTGAACCCGGCGGCGGCGGTCCGCTCCGCCAGGTCGTCGATCTGCGGCCAGGGGCGCTCGGGGTTGACGTGGTCCGGCGTGAGCGGGGACACCCCGCCCCAGTCGTCGATGCCCGCCCGCAGCATCAGCGCGTACTCCTCGCCGATCAGGTTGGGCGGCGCCTGCACCCGCACCTTCGGCCCGAGCACCAGCCGCGTCACCGCGATCGTCGCGGCCAGCTCGTGCAGGTCGGCGTCGGGCATCCCGCGCATCGCCGTGTCGGGCTTGGCGCGGAAGTTCTGGACGATGACCTCCTGGATGCCGCCGTACTCCCTGGCGACGCGGCGGATCGCGAAGATCGTCTCGGCGCGCTCCTCGATCGTCTCGCCGATGCCGATCAGCAGGCCGGTCGTGAACGGCACGCTGGAGCGGCCCGCGTCCTCCAGCACGCGCAGCCGTACGTCGGGGTCCTTGTCCGGAGAGCCGTAGTGGGCCTCGCCCTTCTCGGTGAACAGCCGCCGCGAGGTGGTCTCCAGCATCATGCCCATCGAGGGGGCGACGGGCTTGAGCCGCTGCAGGTCCTTCCAGGTCAGCACGCCGGGGTTGAGGTGGGGCAGCAGCCCCGTCTCCTCCAGCACCCGGATGGCCATCGCCCGGACGTACGACAGCGTGTCGTCGTATCCGTGGGCGTCGAGCCACTCGCGCGCCTGGCGCCACCGGTCCTCCGGCCGGTCGCCGAGCGTGAACAGCGCCTCCTTGCAGCCCATCGCCGCGCCCTGGCGGGCGATCTCCAGCACCTCGTCGGGGGACAGGAAGGCGCTGGGCAGCTTGTGCGGCGCGGTGGCGAACGTGCAGTAGCCGCACCTGTCCCGGCACAGCCGGGTCAGCGGGATGAACACCTTGCGGCTGTAGGTGATGACGCCGGGCCGGCCGACTGCCTCCAGTCCCGCGTCCCTCACCCGTGAGGCGTACGAGAGCAGGGCGTCCAGGTCGTCGCCGCGGGCGCGCAGCAGGATCGCGGCCTCGGCGGCGTCGAGGGTCTTGCCGTCCCTGGCCCGCGCGAGCGCCCGGCGGGTGCCGCTGTCGGAGCTGACGTTCGGGGGTCGCTTCGCCGTCATAGGCGCACCCTACGGGGCGTGAGTCCGCCGGGCGCACCCAGCCCCCCGCGACCCGTACGGGAGGAGTCGTGGCGTGGGGCTGCCGGGGCCTTTGCGACCGGAGGGTATCGACGGTGGGACGGGATCAACGCATCGGCAGGGAAACGATGACGACTATAAGGATACTTAGCGTGTTTTGTCCGGTCTCGGGGGTCCGGCCGCCGGCCGTCGCGGCCCTCGTCATCGGGATGTCGCTGGCAGCGGCGGCCCCGGCGCTGGCCGCGCCGCAGGCCGGACACGGCGACGGACGGGGCAAGGGCGGCGCCACACAGGTCACCGGCGGTCGCAACACGGCCAACGGCCCCGCCATCGCCAGCGCCGTCTGGCAGCTCACCTCGGGCAAGCGCACCGTGAACGCCCCCGCGGGCAACAACGGCGTGACGACCGCCGGCATCCAGCAGAAGACGAGCGTCAGCGCCTTCACCAACACCCTCAACGGCAGATGCGTCGCGGGGATCGACGACTGCGGGATCAACCAGAGCATGCGGGCTGGGGGCGGCGGCCGGCGCGGCGGACGAGGTTAGAACGCCCGATAGGCGCGAGGAGCCACGCGGGACGCGGCGGCCGACGTCAAAACGCCCGATGTCGCGGGGCGGCGGCCGGCGCGGCGGACGAGGTTAGAACGCCCGATAGTCGCGAGGGGCCATGCGAGGGCCCCGCGCCGGCGGCCTGACGCCGCTGAGCTCGATCAGCCTGACCACGCGGTGGCGGTGGCCCCGGAACGGTTCGAGCAGTTCGAGCATGCCGACGTCGTCGGTCTTCCGCCCGGTCAGCGCGTAGCCGACGATGCCCGGCAGGTGGAAGTCGCCCACGCTCGGGGCGTCCGGGTCGCCGTGGGCCCGCTGGCGCACCTCGGCGGACGTCCACACCCCGATCCCGGGCAGCGCCCGCAGCAGGCGGTCCGCCTCCGCCGACGCGGGCGTGGTGCGCTCCAGCTTCTCGGCGTGCCGGGCCGCGTTGACGATCGTCCGTGCCCGTACGGCCTCCGTGCCCGCCCGGTGCCACTCCCACGACGGGATCGCGCGCCACACCTCCGGCGGCGGGATGACGTACATGCCCTCGGGGGCCGGGCCGGGGGCCGGCTCGCCGTACCGGCGCATGAGGTGGCGCCAGGCCCGCCACGCCTCCCTGCCGACGACCTTCTGCTCCAGCACGGCGGGCGCGAGCGCCTCGAAGACCCGCAGTGAACGCCCGATCCGCAGCCCGGCGGCGCGCCCGGCCAGGCCCGCGACGAACGCGGCGGCGCGGGCCTGCCGAGCGTCGCCCGAGCGGGTGAGCCGCGCGAGCATCGCGGCGAAGCCCGCCACGTCGTCCTCGGCGCCCAACAGCGACGGGAGCGTCTCCAGCACCCAATCGGCGCCCGGCCCCCACGCCTGTCCGACGACCTCGCCGCCGCTCGCCGTCACGCGCAGCGTGGCGGGCCCCTCGGGGGTGCGCGTGGTGCGCCAGATCGCCCCGTCCGGCGTACGCCGCCAGGCCGGGTCGCCACCGCCGCGCCGGTGCGGCGACAGCGTCAGCGCGACGTCGAGCGGCGCGTCCGGCCGCCAGCGCCGCTCGCGGAGGGCCGTGTCATGAGTGGCGTGGACAGCCATGCGCCGCGCCGGTCACACGTCGCTGGAGAATCGGACCGCGCACTCGGGCAGCGTGACCCCGGGCCACACGCGCATGCCGGAAGTGAGCTCGTTGCCGGGGCCGATGACCGCGTTGTCGCCGACCACGACCTGGCGCAGCACGGCGCCCGAGGCGACGCGGGCGCCGACGCCGACGACCGAGTCCACGACGGTCGCGCCGGACGCGATGTGGCAGCCCTCCGACAGCACGCTGCCGCGCACGCTCGCCCCGGCCTCGACCGTGGCCCCGGCGCCGACGACCGTGCCGCCGGTGACCTTGGCCTCGGGCGACACGACGGCCCCGTCCAGCAGGAGGCTCTCGCCCACCGGGCCCGGCAGGGCGGGCGAGGCGAGCTTGCCCAGCACCAGGTCGGCCGAGCCCTGCACGAACGCCGACGGCGTGCCCACGTCCAGCCAGTACGACGTGTCGGCGTAGCCGAGCACCAGCTCACCGGCCGCGATCAGCCCGGGGAAGGTCTCCCGCTCCACCGAGACCACCCGGTCTTCGGGGATCGTGTCGATGACCGAACGCCGGAACACGTAGCAGCCGGCGTTGATCCGGTTGGTCACGGGATTGGGGGTCTTCTCCAGGAAGGCGCTGACCCGGCCGTCCTCGTCGGTCGGCACGCAGCCGAACCTCGACGGGTCGTCCACCTCCGTGAGGTGGAGGGTCACCGAGGCCCCCCGTGAGACATGCAGGTCCACCTGCGCGCCGATGTCGTGGCCCGACAGGATGTCGCCGTTCAGCACGAGCACCGGCGCCTGCGGCGGGGAGATCAGCGCCCGCGCGGCGTTGCGGATCGCCCCGCCCGTGCCGAGCGGAGTGTCCTCGGTCATGTAGACGATCTCCAGGCCGAAGGCCGACCCGTCGCCGAACGCCTCGCCGAACATCGAGGCGCGGTAGGACGTCGCGAAGACCACCCGGCGCACCCCGTACGCCCGCGCCTTGGCCAGTTGGTGCGCGAGGAAGGGCACCCCCGCGGTCGGAAGCAGCGGCTTGGGCGTGCTGAGTGTCAGCGGTCGCAGACGCGTGCCTTGACCGCCCACCAAAAGGATCGCTTCGAGACCGTCCGGCGACCGCACAGAACTCTCCCTCACAGCCGCGAGGGTAGCCTAGCCAAGCGCCGCGCACGGCTCCCCGGCGCGGACGGGCATCCCTGCGCTTCGCCGCCGGAGCGGAACCGCACGATACGCGCGCCCTGCGCCGCGGTCGCCGAACACCAGGTCATGCACGTTTCACGGCTCACCCTTCGACGGCCCGCCGACAGGCGACGACGCGGGCCCCGGCCTGGTGCCGTCTGATGAACTCGCGTGAACGCCCGACCCCCGCGACGGCCGGCGACTCCAGCGGCGCCCGCAGCGCCCGCGCGGCGCCGGCGGCGTCGGGCGGCTCGGTGCAGGCTGCGGCGGCGCCGCCGACATCCGGCAGCGTCACCCGGACATGGTCGTGCCGGTCGGGGTCGGTGAACGAGGCGAGGTCGTGGACGGTGTCCACCGTGGCAAGGCCGGAACCCGGCGGAATCGAGTGGTGGAGGGCGTGGATCACCTAGGCCCCGGCGTTCCGGGCCGATGAGGGGCATATCGCGGAACGCGTGATCCGCGCGCGATTCCGCGGGATCAGGCCCGGGCCGCGGGTTCTTCCCGCGTGCCGACCGCGCGCCGGGAGGCCAGACCGGCGGCGCCGGCGCACAGCAGGTCGCCGACGGACACGATGAGCCGGGAGCACAACGCGGCGGCGATGGCCGCGGGCCGGTCGAGCACCGGGGCGAGCGCGGCCACTATCGCGACCTCCCGCACGCCCGCGCCCGCGGGGGCGAGCACGAAGACGAACCCCAGGCTCCAGGCGAGGGCGAACGCGCCGACGCTCAAGATCACGGCCGAGGGCCCGCCCGCCCCGAGGCCGTGCACGATCAGCGCCAGGTGCACCCCGTACGCCGCCCAGCCCGCCAGCGCCCAGCCACAGGCGACGAGCACGCCGCGCCGGGTGAGAGGCCGTTCCAGCGGCGGGCGGCGCAGCACGCGCAGCCCGAACGCGATGACGCCGTTGACCACCTTGGGGTGCAGGGCGACGGCGGCCACCGGCACGAGCAGCAGCAGCCAGGCATATCGGGCGACCGACTGCCCGGCCAGCATCGGCAGCGTGACGACGGCCACCAGCAGGCCGGTGCCGAGATAGATCGGGTAGGTCAGGAAGAAGGCCGCCGCGCTGCGGGGACGGGGGATGCCGTGGTCGCGGCCCATCTCCATCTGCGCGAGCATCGGCCACACCGACCCGGGGATGTACTTGCCGAGCTGGCCCACGAAGAAGATCTTGGACGCGTCGGCGAACGCCAGCGGGGACCCCAGGTCGGTGAGCAGCGCCCGCCACATGAGCATGCCCGCCAGCAGCGCGCCGAGCACCGCCGCCAGCGAGCCGGCGAGCTCCGCCCACGACAGCCGGGCGAACCCGTCGGCCACGGCGGTCCACTGGCTCGCCACCGCCCAGACGCCGAAGCCCAGCGCCACCAGCAGGAACAGCGCGCGTACGGCCTTGCGGCGGCTCATCGGGACGTGCGGACCGGCTCGGGCGGCTGCGGCAGCGGCGCGCCGAGGGGGCGGCGGGGCGTCTTGGTCGCGACCCACAGATAGGTGGGGACGATCGGCAGCAGCGCCCGCAGCGCCGGGCGCGGGGTCCGCGCCAGCGTGGCCTTGGCGGCACGCCCGACGACGCCGGGGAACAGCTCGCCCCCGGCGAACCGCTCGGGCGCGGCCAGCACCGGGAACGTGTAGTCCCACACGTGGAAGTCCGCCAGCATCCGCCGCAGCCCGGGACGGGTGCGGAAGCGCTCGTAGTAGTGGTCGGCCCGGCCGAACGCCCGCACGTACCGGTCGGCCGCGGCGGGCGGCAGGTATGACAGGAAGGGCAGCTTGTAGTGCGGCTCCATGACGCCGAGCCGGTTGCCCAGCCCCAGGTAGAGCACGCCGTCGTCGGACAGCACCCGGTGCATGTCGGCGATCACGGCGTCGGGGTCCACCACGTGCTCGTAGATGTGGTTGAAGACCAGCACGTCGATCGAGCCGTCCGGGAACGGCAGGCGTGAGCCGTCGGCGCAGACGAACCCGACCCGCCCGCCGAAGCGCCCGGCCGCCTTGCGCAGCCCGGGGACGTCGATGTCGAGCCCGAGCGTGCGGCGCGCGCCCGCGGCGGCCAGCTCGTCGGCGATGAACCCGGCCGAGCACCCGACGTCGCCGACGGTCAGCCCGGCCAGCACCTCGCCGGGCTTGGCGGCGTCCCTGCCCAGGAAGTGCGCGAGCACCGCGATGATCTTCGCGGCCTTCCTGCGGCGCTTGTCCTCGTCGAGCATCGCGGCCTGGAACTCGGAGTATTCGAGCTGGGCCGCGCGTTCCCCGCTCACTGTCGTCCTCCGCTCACCCTGGTCGTCACGCTGCCCAACAGTACCCGTGCCCGCCCCGCCCCCGTCTCCCGATCGCCCGGCCCTGTGGATATCCCGCGCGGCGTACCTACCGATCAGTAGCTTCAGGCTCTACGCTGGGGCGCGTGCCGCGCCTGCTCAACCGCCTGCGCTCCAGCCCGCTGCTGCGGGTGCTGCTCGCCCTGGTCGCGCTCGCCTTCCTGGCGTACGGGCTGGCCCGGAACTGGACGGAGACCTCGGCCGCCCTGTCGCGGCTGTCGTGGTGGTCGCTCGGCGGGTCGTTCCTCGCCGTGCTCGCCGGGCTCTGGTTCATGCTGGTCGCCTGGCGCGACATCCTCGCCGGGCTCGGCTCGCCCCTGCCGCTGCGCGTGGCCGCCCGGGTGCTGTTCGTCGGCCAGCTCGGCAAATACATCCCCGGCTCGGTCTGGGCGTTCGCCGCGATGATGGAGCTGGCCCGCGACCACGGCGCGCCGCCCCGGCGGACGTTCAGCGCCACCGCGCTCGGCCTGGTGACCTCCCTGGGCTGCGCGCTCGCCCTCGCCGCGGCCACGCTGTCCCGGCAGATCGCCAGCCAGGCGTGGTGGCTGCTCGCGCTGATCCCGGTCATCCTCGTCGGCCTCCACCCCAGGGTCATGACCTGGGGGCTCAACCTCGCCCTGCGCGTCGCCCGCAAGGAGCCGCTCGACCGCGTGCTCAGCGGCGCGCGGTTGGCCAAGGCCGCCGCCTGGACGATGATCGGCTGGCTGGTGTACGGCGTGCACCTGTGGGTCCTCGTCGGCGACGTGCGGCCCGCCGGGCCGTCCCTGTACGCCGTGGCGGCCGGGGCGTACGCGCTGGCGTGGGCCACGGGCATCCTCACGGTCGTGGTTCCCGCCGGGATCGGCGTGCGGGAGGGCGCGATGGTCGTGGCGCTCGCGCCGGTGCTCGACACGCCGAGGGCGCTGGCGATCGCGGTGGTGTCGCGTGTGATGTTCACCGTCGGCGACGCCGCCTGGGCCGGGCTCGGCTTCCTGCTCGCCCGGGGCCGCGCCGTCCCCTCCGGTCAGCTCCCCGGCGTGGCCAGCAACGTGTCGAGATAGACGGCCCAGTGCGGCTCGGGGTCGACCGGCGTGACGCCCGCCCGCAGCCGCTGCGGCGTGCCCGGCTCGTAGAACCGCTTGATCGCCTCCGCCAGCGCCCCGGCCGAGCCCGGCTCGACCAGCAGGCCGTCCACCCCGTCGCGTACGTTGTCGGGCAGCGCCCCGACCCGGGTGGCGATCACCGGCACGCCGTGCTCGTGACCGAGCCACACGTTCTGGCTGGCGGTCGCCGACCGGTACGGCAGCACCAGCGCGTCGGCCCCGGCGAACAGGCCCGGCACGTCCTCGGCCGGCACGTATCCCGGCCGGATCTCGACCCGGTCGCCCAGGCCGAGCCGGGCGATCAGGGCCCGCGTGTCCTCCAGGCCGCCCCAGAACTCGCCGGCCACCGTCAGCCGCACCCCGGGCACCTGCGCGAGCGCCTCGAGCAGCAGGTCGAGCCCCTTGTAGGGCCGGACGATGCCGAAGAACAGCAGCCTGCCGTACGGCTCGCCGCCCGCCGTCTCCCGCACGCCGCGCGCGGGCAGGTGCGGCGCGAGCGCGGCCACCCGCACCGGCGCGGCGGTGAGCGCGCGGGCGAGGTCCGCCTGCTGCTCGGAGTGGGCGAGCACGCCGTCCACCCGGCGCAGCAGCGCCTTCATCAGCGGCCTGTCGTACGGCTTGCTCTCGTGCGGCAGCACGTTGTGGCACAGCGCGACGACACGGGCCCGGCGGCGCAGGCCGTACAGGATGCCCAGGTATGCGGGCACCTGCACCGGGCTGAGCACGGCGAGCACGACGAGGTCGGCCGCCCGCATCCGCCGCCCGCAGGCCACCCAGCCGTCCGGCCGCCGCCAGTCGAGGTCGCGGCGGGTGTCCGGGTACGGCTCGCCCTCGGGGCTGTCGATCGTCTGCTGCCCGGGATACAGGAACGACGGATACTGCGCCCGCCACGACTCGATGACCACCTCGTGGCCGAGCGCCCGGAGCCGGTGGGCCAGCTCGGTCGTGTGCTGCGCGCCGCCGCCCTTGTATGGATATGTCGGGCCGACGATCGCGATCCTCACACGTCACCTCTGGACCGCACGATCAGGTCGGCCAGCAGGGCCACCGAGCCGATCAGCATGCCGGAGATGAAGATCACAATGGCGTTGCTGGTGAGGTAGAAGCCGTAGCGGACCACGTCGTACAACCCCTTGACCAAGCCGATGCCGACCAGCCAGAGCGCGGGCGGCATGAGCACCTTGAGCGGGTTGAAATACATGATCATCCGCAGCACCTGCAGGATGTAGCGGTAGGCGTCGGAGACGAAGTTGAACTTCGACTTCCCGGCCCGCTTCGAATACTCGATCGGCAGGTAGTAGATGTCGTGCTGGTTGGACAGGAACGCCAGCGTGATCGTCGTGACGCAGGAGAAGCCGGGGGGCAGCAGCCGCAGGTACGGCTTGGCCACCGACTTGCGGAAGGCACGCAGGCCCGAGTTGAGGTCGGGGATCTTCTGCCCGGCCAGCCGCTCGGCCACCTTGCGGATGAACCACTTCGCCGGCACGCGAAGGATCTTGTGCGTGCCCTCCTCGCTGGTGCGCGCGCCCACGACCTGGTCGATCGTCGGGTCCTTCTCCAGGATCCGCACCAGCTCGGGGATGCGCTCGTTCGGGTAGCTCATGTCGGCGTCGGTCCACACGACGATCTCGCCGCGGGCCTCCTGGCTGCCGATCCTGCGCACGGTGCCCGAGCCGCCGTTGCGGTGGAACGCCCTGATCCGCATGTGCGGGAAGCGCGGCGCGGCCTCCTGCAGCCGCGCGAGCGTCTGGTCGGTGGAGCAGTCGTCCACGGCCAGCAGCTCGTAGGTGTAACCGCTGGCGTCCATGGCCGCACAGATGCGCTCGACCTCGTCGATGACGTGGTCCTGCTCGTTGTAACACGGCAGGACAATCGTGACGTACGGGGTTTCTGCGGGGGTCACGGCGCTTCCAGAGGTCTCGGGCGTTGTCACGTCCGGCTAGGGTACTCTGCCCCGCCGGCTGTCGGTCTCACTTCCCGGACGCCGTGCCGCACGTCAGGCGGGCACGGTCATCCAGACGTCGACGGTGAGCGACCAGGTGCCGTCGGGCGGGTCCACCAGGGAGCGCTCGTCCTGCCGGGTGCGCAGGCTCATCACCCGGGTCGCCGGGCCGTACGCCATGAGCTGCTCGGGCTCGGCGGCGAGCAGCACCGGCACGCGGCCGGTGCGGCGGACGGCCTCGGCCAGGCGCAGCACGTCGGCGCGCAGCGGCACGCTGGAGTCCTTGGGGTAGACGACCCGTGCGGTCGGCAGCCCGCACTGCCCGCGCACGACCTGCGTCAGCCGGTCGCCGGTGACGCGCTCGGCGACGAGCACGGAGGCGTCCGCCGGGATCGCCCGGCACAGGCCCGCCACCGCCGCGGCCTCCCCCCGGTTGACCGGCGTGAACGCCGTGCCGATCGAGGTGATCGCGGGCGGCGCCGCCAGCAGCAGCACCCCCGCCGCCACCGCCGCCCGCAGGCGACGTGGACGCCCGGCGAACCGGCGCGTGCGCGCGAGCCGCCGTGAGAGCCACCGCAGCCCCCAGACGGCGAGCAGCACCAGGCCGGGGATGACGACCGGCACCAGCCTGCGGGAGGCGAACGGGTGATCGGGGGTGATCGCGGGACGCCAGAGCGTGGTGACCGTCGTCCAGCCGATCACGGCCAGCGGCAGCAACCAGCCGAACTCCCCGCCCCTCGCCAGGCGGCGCGCCAGCACGGCCGCCGCCACGGTGGCCAGCACGACGGCCGGGACGCCGACGTACCAGAAGAGCCAGTCGAGGGAGTGCTCGTAGTAAAGCCGGGACTTGTCGGGCGCCAGGCCGTTGGCGATCTGCGTCTTCTCGATGAAGTCGGCCGTGAGCCTGTCCTCGGGCGTGACCGCGTCGCGGCGCACGGACTGCGCCCAGGGCCGTACGGCGAAGCCGGCCATGACCAGCACCACCAGCGCCGCGGCGGCGTTCGGCAGCCATCCCGCCCTCGGGAGGCGGCGGGCGAGGGCGGCGATCCGGGGGGCGAAGGCCGCGCCGGCGGCCGTGAGCACGACGACCACGGCGCAGATCCCGAGCAGGGGCACAAGCGAGCCCGACAGGTATTCCAGGTAGGGCCGGGCGAGGACGTAGCCGCCGGCGAACCCCCACGCGCCGCCCACGAGCAGCCCGGTCAGCAGCGGCACGCCCAGCCGTTCTTCGGGGAAGGACCTCGCGCGGGGGATGCGGCGAAGCGCGACGAGCCCTCCCGCGAAGGCGAGCACCGGCAGCACGTCGCGCAGGCCGTCGATGCGCACCAGCAGCGCCAGCCCGAACGACAGCCCGGCGAGCACGGCGGACGAGAACGCCGCGCCGGGCGGCCCGGCCCTGAGCCGGGCCCGCGCGTCGAGCAGCAGGTTCATCCCGCCGAACAGCAGGATCAGCGAGGGGATCTCGCTGAACGTGGTCCGCGACGTGTAGAGGATGGGCAGGCTGACCGCGAACACGACGGCGGCCAGGGGCGCCCAGCGCGGGCCCGTGAGCCGTGCGGCGGTCCCCGCGACGGTGAGCACCGCGAGCGCGCCCAGCACGGGCGGGAGCAGCAGCAGGCCGGGCACGCCGCCCAGCCAGTGGCCGATCGCGTGGATCATCGGCGGCCCGGCCATGAACTGGGGGATGATCCCGCCGTCGGCCGAGTAGAACCCCATGCTGTCGAAGCGCAGCGCGGGGTCGGGGCCGCCGAAGTCCCCCGTGGGGATCGGCAGCGAGCCGTGCCGGGCGAGCCAGACGGCGTACTGCGCGTAGGTCGCCGGATCACGCCGGACGATCAGCTGCTCGCCGTGCAGGAGCCCGTTGAACACCCCCGACCCGAGCGCCACCGCGAGCGTGACCGCCGTCGCCCACCGGGGCGTTGTGGTCCCCCGGGGCGTTGTGGCGGCGGTCCCGGGCAGGCGGCGCAGGCCGCAGGCGGACAGCAGGAGGGCGGCGGCGCCGCCGAGCAGCGCCATCGGCAGCGGGCGGAACCACCCGAGCAGCAGCAGCGGCAGCCCGGCGAGCAGCCACCCGCTCAGCGCGAGCGCGGGCACGACGGAGACGGCCGCGAGCACCCTGCCCGCCGCCTTCTGCCGTGACGGCAGCCGTGTGTGCCCACGTGGATGGGCTGATCTCTGCACCGGGATGCCCCCGAGACTAGCGGCCCGCTCCGCTCCCCCGCCCGCACCCGACCACCCGCCGGCCTCCCGCGTCGCGGTTGTCCACAGGCACAGCCCGCGCTCGTACGGGCGTCCCCGGGAGCCGGTAGCGTACGCCGCGAGGCAGGCAGGGGGGACATGACGGTGTCGGACAGCCGGGGGGCGGCACCTTGGCCGGAGGGGTACGAGCGCCCGCACGAGGGCGACCGGCCCACCCGGCCCGCCACGCCACCGTCCCCGCCATCACCGGGGCAGCTCACACCGCACGAAGGCCCCTGGCCTACCCGGCCCACCACGCCACCGTCCCCACCGCCACCGGGGCAACTCATGCCGCATGCGGAAGGTTTGCGCGCGGCCCGGCGGCTCATGGGCGGAGACGACGGGCAGGCCGAGGACGGACAGCCCGCCCGGCCCGCCACGCCACCGTCCCCACCATCACCGGGGCAGCTCACACCGCACGAAGGCGACCGGCCCACTTGGCCGAGTGCGCCGCCACCAGAACCGCTCACGCCGCACGAGGGCGCGCGGCCTAGCGCGCCGCTACCGGGGCAGCCCTCACCGTACGCGGAGGATCCGCGCGCGGCCCGGCGGCTCACCTGCGACGACCTCGCGGGCGGAGATCTCGCGGGCGACCGACTCAGCGACGAGCGAGTCGTGGGAAGACGACTGGGCAGCGGACAGCTCATGGGCGCACAACCTGCGGATGAAGGGCTCAAGGGCGAAGGCGGCGGGCGGGCCGAGGACGGACCGCTCATGGGCGCGCGATCCGCGGATGAACGACCCGCGGATGGAGTCAGTGGGCGGGCCGGGGATGGGCGGCTCAGGGGCAGGCGGCGCAAGCGGCCGCCGCGTCGCGGTCCGCTGCACATGGTGGCCTCGGCGCGTGCGGAGTTGCCGAGGTGGGCGCGCCGGCACCGGTGGTTCCTCGTGGTTTTCGGGCTGGGGGCGCTGCTGCGGCTGGTGGCCGTGCTCGGATACCGGCCCGCGCTGTGGTTCCCCGACTCCTACACATACGTCGTGACGGCGATGCGGCCGAGGCCCGACCTCGTCCGCCCGGCGGGCTACTCGATGTTCCTGAGGCTGCTGGAGCCGTTCCACAGCTTCGCCCTGGTCGTGACCGTCCAACACGTGCTGGGGCTGCTCGTCGGCGTGATGCTCTACACGACCGTCCTGCGGCGCGGCGGCCCCACGTGGGCGGCCGTCCTGGCCTGCGTCCCTGTGCTGCTCGACGCGTACCAGATCGAGCTGGAGCACCTGCTCGTCTCCGACTCGTTGTTCACGTTCCTGGTGGTGGGGGCGGTGTGCCTGGCGTTGCGCCGCCCTCGGCCCTCTGGAACGCTGACGCCACGCTCGGCCGCCGCGCTCGGCCTCGTGCTCGCCGCCGCCACGCTGACCAGGACTGTCGGGCTGCCGCTGATCGCCGTCTTCGCGCTATTCCTGCTCGCGTACGGCGTGCGCCGCGCAAGCGGCGCCGCACAGCCCGGCGGGGCGGAGCGGTCCGACGAGGCGGCACTGCCGGGCGGAGCGACGCGGCGCGACGAGGCGGCACGGGCGGGCCAGGGGGCACAGCCAGGCAGGGTGGCATGGGCGCGCAGAGGGCTGCGGCTGGGCAGGACGACGCGGGCGGACAGAGCGGCGCGGCCGGACGAGGTGCAGTTCGGCGGAGCGGCACTGCCTGGCGAAGCAGTGCGGCCCGACGAGGCGGCACTGCCGGGCGGAGCGACGCGGCGCGACGAGGCGGCACGGGCGGGCCAGGGGGCACAGCCAGGCAGGGTGGCATGGGCGCGCAGAGGGCTGCGGCTGGGCAGGAGAGCGCTGGGGCTGAGCAGGGCGGCACGATCGGGCGGAACGCTGCGGCCGGGCAGGGTGGTGGCGCGGCTCACCGTGCCCTTCCTGGTGGCCGCGTTCCTGCCGGTCGTGGGCTACGCGGGCTGGTTCTACGCGACCCACCAGCGCGTCGGGCTGGTCGGCTCGAACGGGGTTTTCCTCTATGCCCGGACGATGTCGTTCGCCGACTGCTCGATCATGAAGCCTCCGGCCGATCTCGCCGTCCTGTGCGACTCGCGGCCCCCCGCGTCCCGGCCCGTGTCCCAGGAGTACATCTGGAACACCGAGTCTCCGCTGGTCCGGCTGCCCGGCATCACCTTCACCAAGGAGACCGACACCCTGGCCGGGAGGTTCGCCTCGCTCGCGATCCGCAGCCAGCCGCTCGACTATCTCCGCAGCATGCTGACCGAGCTCGGCAGGTCGTTCACCCCCGGGCGGCCCGTCTATCCCGACGCCGAGACGTACGGCTACTACAAGTTTCCGGAGACCGAGCCGCCGCCGCCCGGCCGGCACCCCGCGGTCGTCGGCAAGATGTTCGCGCAGCGTTACGAGCAGGGGCCCATCACGGTGCGCGTCGTCGAACCGTTCGCGGGCCTGATGCGGGCTTATCAGAACGTGGCCTGGCTGCCCGGGGCGGCGCTGCTGGTGATCCTCCTGGTGCCCCCGATCGCCTGGACCGTCCGATGGTTCACGAAGTGGACGTCCCGGACCCCACGCACATCCCGGAATACAGGCACACCCCGCCCGCGCCACCGCGTTGGCCAGGTTGGGTCCGAAGCCCGGTGCGGAAGCCGAACCGAGCCCGAAGCCCAGCACGGCGGCCAAGCCGTTTCCGAAGCTTGGCGCGGTGGCCAGGCCGGGTTCGAAGGCCAGCGCGATGGCAAGGCCGGGGCCGAAGTGCGACGCAACGACCGAGCCGGATACGAAGCGCGGGGTGGCAGCCAAACCGAACCCAAAGGCCAGCGCTATGGCCTGGCTAAGGCCGAAGCTTGGCGCGGTAGCCAGGCTGGGGCCGGTGTGGTTGCCTCGCCTGCCGGGGGGTGGGGCATCGCCTGGGCGACGGCTTGGGCGCTGCTGGTCGTCCCGCCCGCCACGGCCCAGTTCGACTACCGCTACGTGCTGCCCGCGGTGCCGCTCGCCTGCCTGGCCGCCGCCCTGTCGGTGCGGGGATTCCGCCGCCGGGACAGACCGGCCTGACCTGGGCGAACGCTAACTGACCGTCAAAAGCGGGTAAACGTAAACTCTTTGTCATACCCAAAATGTCGGTGTTTAGTATGCTCTGCCCCTGGATCAGGGGGACCTGGCACGGCGTGATCGCGGCCTGGATCCTCCCAATCGCGGCGCCCGCGGACGCTCGCGTGACCTACCCTCGGAGCGCGACGTCTGATCGCCAGGCAAGGAGGACAAGTGTGCGAGCGAACCAGTAATCCTTCCGGCCTCTCGCCCACTCCTCCGGCTGCCGCGCCGTGTCATCCGGTTGCCGTCCGCAGGGCAGGCGTACGGTGAGCGAGCGCAGACGCGTCGCCGCGCGTTCCGGCCCCCCGCCGGCTCCGTCCGACCAGCGAGTCTGGGGCCCGCCGGAAGACGGCCCGTACGGCGGAACCTTCGAGCCCCCGCGAGGCCGCGCTCCCGCGCCCGCCGGGTATGCGGACATGCCGGGAAGACGACGCGGACAGCGGGACCTCCGGGAGGACTACCCGCCGGAGGAGTACGACGAGGGACCCCGCCGAGGCAGGCGGCGCGGCGCGCCGAGCGCCCCGCCCGAGCCCTACTACGAGGAGGAGCCGCCGCGGCGGCGCGGCCGCAGGCGCGGCGGTGACGAGCAGCCCGAGTATCACCCGGCAGCGGCGGCCGTTCCGAGCCGGGCGAGCCGGGCCTCCGGCGGCGGCGACGATCTTCCTCCGGACGACAAGCCGTCCCGCAGGCGCGGAGGAGGTGGTGGCGGCCGGCCCCGCCTGGGAATCGGCGGCTGGATCAGCGTCGTGCTCACGTGCGTGATGGTGATCGGCACGCTTACGGCCTACAAGGTCTACCGGAGCACCATCGGCCTGTTCAATGTGGGCGAGTCCACCGACGACCTCGACAAGAACCGCCCGGTCAACGAGACCGGCGCGATCAACGTGCTGCTCGTGGGTTCCGACACCCGCGCGGGCGACAACAAGAAGTACGGCCAGCACATGGTCAACGACGGTGAGCGCACCGACACGATCATGCTGCTGCACGTGTCGCCCAACCGCGACGGGGCGACGCTGATCAGCTTTCCCCGCGACTCCATGGTGATGATCCCCGCCTGTTACAACAGGAACAGGCAGCTCATCCCGGCGCACATGGGAATGATCAACTCCGCGTTCTCCGACGGTGGGATGATCTGCACCCGCCGGACCATCGAAAGCCTCACGGGGATCCACATCCACCACTACGTGAAGGTCGACTTCACCGGCTTCAAGAACATCGTGAACGCGCTCGGCGGCATCGAGATCTGCCTGCCCCGGCCCGTGAACGACAAGAAGTCGAAGCTCACGCTCCCCGCCGGCAGGCAGATCGTGAAGGGTGAGGCGGCGCTCGGCTATGTGCGGCTGCGCTACGGCCTCGGCGACGGCAGCGACATCTCCCGGATCAAGCGCCAGCAGGTCTTCCTCTCCCAGGTCGTGAAGAAGGCGACCAGCAGCGCCCTGCTCACCGACCTCGGCAAGCTGCAGAACTTCATCGCCGCCACGGCGAAGTCCGTCACGATGGACGACGCGCTCAACACCGAAGAACTCATCAGGATCGCGCAGAGCGCGTCGAAGCTGTCGGCGAAGGGCTTCAAGGCCACCACCGTGCCGTGGGAGCCGTACGCCGCCGACAAGAACCGCGTGCAGTGGAAGCAGCCGGACGCGAACAACCTCTTCAAGGCCATCGCGAACGACACCGAGGTGACCCCGACCGCCTCCGCGACTCCGGCCGCGTCGGCCTCGCCGTCCGGGCCGGTGGTGACCAAGCCGCAGCAGGTCAAGGTGCAGGTGTTCAACGGCACCAACACCTCCGGGCTGGCCAGGGAGGTCGCCGAGGAGCTGTCCAGGCTCGGCTTCAAGGTCGTCGGCGTCGGCGACGCGAGAAGGCCCGACGGCACCGACCAGCCGAAGACCATGGTCCGCTACACCGGTCAGGGCTGGAACTACTCGAAGATCCTGATCGGCAAGCTGCTCAACACCGTCAGCCCGGAGACCGGCAGGGTGGCGAGCGGCCCGGTCACGCCGTTCACGCCGTCCTCGCCCCCGCCGGACGCGCCGAAGGGCAAGGTGCGCGGGCCGATCATCCAGCTCGTCATCGGCGCCGACTGGAAGGGCGTCCGCTCGCCCATCAACCTGGGCGACAACGCCGTCACCGCCGAGACCAACCCCTGCACGAGCTGACCCGCCTCCGGGCCGGGGCCGCCGAGCCGTCCACCGTGACGGAGACGCCCCGGTCCGGCCCGTCCCCGTGCCCGCGGAAGAAGCTTCTGATAATGAACACGACAGATGTCACATCGGTTACGTTCAGCCGCAGAGGCGACATCCGCGTTCAAGAACGTTAGGGTGAACACCTGGCGAACGCGCCCTGTTCGCCCGTTCGGGCTCATGCGCCGGGGCGCCTTCGCTAGTGTCCGAAGGGACGCGGCGACGCGCCCCAGACGCGTAGCCGTTCCCCCCGAGCCTCCAACAGATAGCTGAGCGTTTCTCCCGTGAGTGACACCCGCCATCACCACCCGGTTCCCGGCTCCCCGCAAGGCGTCGATCCCGATGCCGAAGAGGCTCCCACCGGAGTGATAGGCCGGATCACCGGAGACTGGCCCGCTCCGGACGCCGGCCCGCAGCAGCGCGAGCCGAAGGCCCCGGACGGCCCGCAGGCAGACGAGCGGCACGACGGCGACGACCGGGCCCAGGAGAGCCCGGGAGGCCCGGCAGACGCGGCAGGCGCGGCCTCCGAGGGCACGAGCGCCGCGCCCACCGGCGCCGGGCCACAAGACCAGCCGCAGGACAAGCCGCCGCTGCCCACGCGCAAGCCGCGCGCCGCCGGAGTCCAGGGCCCCGCGTCCGCCGGTTCCGCGCCGTACGACAAGCCGCCCCTGCCCGTACGGAAGCCGCGCAGGCCGGGCGCCTCCCGCCTGGGCGCGCCGCCCTCGTCCGCCTCCCAGTCGGAGGGGTTCGACTACTTCTCGGCGAGCAGGAGCCAGGAGCGTCCGGCCGCGTCGCGGGGCGGCGCCGCCGCGGACGGCCCCGCGTGGCCGCAGACGTTCCCCGAGCACGGTCCCCGCAACCTCGCGGACGCCTTCCCCGGCGTCGGCAGGCGGCACTCGGCGTCCGCCTCCCGGGACGGCTCCGACGTCCCCACGCCTCCCTTCGGCGACTCCCCGGTCCTTCCCGCGCCTGCCTTCGGCGCCGGCCCGGAGACGCTGGGCACGGCAGGCTCTAAGTTCCCCGAACCGCCGGGCTTCCCCGAGCCGCCGGCGCCCGCCGGCATGACGGCCAATCCCTTCCTGGACACTCCTCCGTCCGGCACGGCCCCGGCCTTCCCCGACGACCCCTTCGGCGCCGCGCCGTTCCCCGAGACCGCCCCCGGCCGGCGCGGCGGGCGCGGCCCGTCGGACGCCTTCCCCGGCGCCGCCTCTCAGTCGGCCTTCGGCCCCGCGTCCCCGCAGGACGCGCCGAACGCGCCGAACGCGCCGAACGCGCCGCACGCACCGGCCCCCGCGTGGCCCGGCCAGGACGCCGACCCCGCCCAGTGGGACCCCTGGCGGCGCTCCTCGCAGGACGCCGCCGGTTCGAACGACCCCCGCCAGACCGGCCCGCTCGGCAAGCCGCCGCTGCCCGCCTGGGCCGCGGTGCCCGTCGGGCCCGACAAATCCCGCAAGGGCAAGGACCAGAAGGACGGCTCGGCCGGCGAGCAGGAACCCGCGCCCCGCCGCAAGAAGCAGCGCGACCCCTACCTGGACAATGTGAAGTTCATCGGCATCGCCCTGGTGCCGATCGGGCACGCGCTGGTGCCGACGCTGGCGGCCGACTCCTCCCGTGCGGCGTACCTGTACATCTACGTCTTCCACATGCCGCTGTTCGTCATCATCAGCGGCTACCTGTCCAGGAACTTCTGGAACTCCAACGCCAAGACCAACAAGCTGGTCGACACGTTCCTGGTGCCGTACGTGATCGTCGAGGTGGGGTATGCCCTGCTCCGCACCGCGTTCGGGCACAAGTTCAGCCTCACGATCATGGACCCGGCCTGGTTGAACTGGTATCTGCTCGCGCTGCTGTTCTGGCGGCTGTCCACACCCGTGTGGAAGCGGATGAGATATCCGTTCGCCATCTCGATCGCCGTTTATCTGTTCGCCGGGTTCTCCCAGCTGTCCGGCGACTTCAGCATGGACCGCTTCTTCGGCCTCATGCCGTTCTTCGTCCTCGGCCTCGTGCTCAAGCCGGAGGTCTTCGACTTCCTCAAGCGCCGCTGGGTGCAGGTGCTGTCGGTGCTCGTCCTGATCGGCGCGGCCGGAGTGGCGATCTTCCTGGTGAAGAACTTCTCGATCAAGCTCGGCCCGATCTACTACAAGAACAGCTACAAGGACCTCCACCTGGTCTGGTGGGAGGGCATGCTGCTGCGGTCGGCCCTGCTGGTGGCCGCGCTGGCGATGTCGGCGGCCGTCATGTCGCTGGTCCCCCGGCGTCAGACGTGGTTCACCGACCTCGGCACCCGCACGCTCTACTGCTACCTGCTGCACGGCGTGCCGGTGATGATCGCCAAGGAGATGGGCTGGCTCAGCTTCCCCTGGCTGTACGGCCCGCTCGGCGTGGCGGCCATCTCGTGCTCCTGCTTCGCCCTGGCCATCGTGCTGTGCCTGCCGGTCACCCGTACGGCCTTCAAGTGGCTGCTCGAACCCCGGCTGACCTGGCTGTACAAGAGGCCGAGCCGGCCGCTGCCGCAGCCGGCGAACACCGGAAGTTAAGCCTCATTTCGGGAGGCATTCACCCGACGCATCCGGTCATTTCGGACGCTTCGGTCAGCCTCCCGGTATGAGGGTATGCGTCGGCACGACAGTCCATCATCCCGAGGACGCCCGGATCACCCACCGGCAGATCCGGGCGCTGCTCGACGCCGGGCACGATGTGACCTTCGTCGCGCCGTTCACGGACTGCAACGTGACGCCGCGGCCGGGAATCAGGGCGGTGGACGTGCCCAGAGCCGTGGGCCTGCGCCGGACCAAGGCGCTGCGGGCCGCCGCCTCGGCCCTGCGCGCGGCGGTGCGGGACGCCGACCTGCTGCTCGTGCACGACATCGAGCTGTTGCTCGCGCTGCCGCGCAGGCGGCCCCCGACGGTCTGGGACGTCCACGAGGACACGATCGGCGCGCTGCCCACCAAGACCTACCTGCCGGGGCCGCTGCGCGGCGTCCTGCCGCCGCTGGTCCGCGCGGTCGAGGGACGGGCCGGGCGGCGGCTCCACCTGATCCTGGCCGAGGAGTCCTGCCGTGCGCGCTTCCCCGGCCCGCATCCCGTGGTGCCCAACCACACGTACGTGCCGCCGACGCCGCCCCCGCCGCCCGGGGACTCCCGGGTCGTCTACGTCGGCCGCATCTCCCCGGCGCGTGGCGCGGCCGAGATGGTGGAGATCGCCCGGCGGCTCCGGCCGTACGGCGTCCGCCTGGACCTGATCGGACCGGCGGACGCCGCGGTGCGCCCGATGCTGCGCGACGCGCAGCGCGCCGGGCTGCTCGACTGGTTCGGGTACGTCCCCAACAACCACGCGCTGCGGATGGCCGAGGGCGCTCTGGCCGGGCTGTCCCTGCTGCACGACCTGCCGAACCATCGCGAGTCGACGCCCACGAAGGTCGTCGAATACATGGCCAGGGGCGTCCCCGTCGTCACGACCCCGCTGCCGCGGGCGGCGTCCCTGGTCGGGCGGGTCGACTGCGGGACGATCGTCTCGTTCGGCGACGTCGGCGCGGTGGCCGACGCGGTCGTGCAGTCCGTGCTCCGCCTGCGCGAGGACCCGGAACGGCGGGCCGCGATGGGCGCCAGGGGCTACGTCGAGGCGCTGAACCACTACCACTGGCCCGCCGTCGCCGGGGAGTTCGTCGCGCTGCTGGAGCGCTGGGCACAGGTCCCGCACGCGGTCACGGCCCTGCGCCCCGGCCGTACGGTCCCGGCCTGACTGCGCACGACCCGGCCGCCTGACGCCGCCCAGAGCCCAGAGCCTCGAGCGGTCGCGGGCGTTCACCCGCCGCCCGGACGGCAGGTCCCGATTTCCGCGTCCGCGGGAAAGCAGGTCTGGGACAACCTTGCCGCCCCTACGGCTGTCGCCCGGCGGCCGGGCTTGCTGTACTGAAAGCATGGCAAGCCATGTCGTCCAGGGGCGCGGGATCGAGACGCCGGTGGAGGTTCGCGACGCCTCGGTATGCCTCGCCGCCTACCTGGTGCGGGCCGACGCCGCCCGCGCGGTCCTCGCGTATTCCCGGATGGACGTCACCGAGGTGCTGCCGGGCAAGGCCCTGTGCTGCCTGGTCTTCGTCCGTTATCACGACTCCGACCTGGGCTCCTACAACGAGTTCGGGGTGACCTTCCTCGTACGGCCCGCCGACGCCGGCCCGCCGCCGCGACGCGGGCCGCTGGCCGGACTGAAAGACCTGCACCGGTCGGGGTCGGGCGCCTTCATCCACTGGCTGCCGGTCGATCAGGCGTTCACGATGGAAGCCGGGCGGACCATCTGGGGCTTCCCGAAGGAGCTGGCCGACGTGAATCTGCGGCTCCGCTCGCCGTACAAGCGGTGTTTACTGCGCAAGGACGGCCGGATGGTCGTCGACCTGCTGCTCAGGCCCGGCATCCCGGCGACGCCCGCGCCGCTGCTGGGCGAGACCCTTCCCGTGCCGCCCGCCTACGCCCACCTGGACGGGGTCACCCGCCGCGTCCCCTGGACGGCCCGCGCCCGGGGGATCCGCTGGCGGCCGGGCGGCGCGCTCATCCGCCTCGGCAACCACCCGATCGCCAAGGAGCTGAGCGAGCTGGGCCTGCCCCGGCGGGCCCTGATGACGGCCACCGCCGAGCACGTGTCGATGGCGTTCGAGGAGCCGGGTCACGCCTGACGCCGCTGCCGCAACCGCACGCCGGTCGCCGCCCTCACTCGCCCCGGCGCCGGTCGTCCGCCTCGGCCCGCGGCGTCTCGCCGTCCGTCAAGCGATCCGCCGGCACGGCGACGCCGCCACCGCGCGACGCCCCGTGGCCGCAGGAGCAGTGCTCACAAGCGCCGGCGTCCCGGGGACGGCCGTCCGCGTGCACCGGCAGGCTCGCCGCCAGCCGCTCGACCTTCTCGCTCAGCGCCTTGATCTCCTTCATGACCGCGAGGTGCTGCTCCAGCTCCAGCGCCTGGTCTTCCTTCCACCGCTGGGCGTTGACCTCGGCCTCCATCGCCGAGACGATCACGCCGATGAGCAGGTTGAGCACGAAGAACGCCGTGATCACGATGAACGTGGCGAAGAAGATCCACGCCAGCGGCTCCTTCGCCATCACGTCCTCGGCCACCTGCGGCCAGCCCTCGATCGTGAGCACCGTGAACATGGTGAACAGCGACCGCCCGAGGTCCCCGAAATACTGCGGGGCCGCCTCGTGGAAGAGCTGCTTGCCGATCACGGACGCCGTGTAGAGCGACAGCAGCAGGAGGACCACCGCCGAGGTCAGTCCCGGAATCGCGGTGAACAGCGCCGAGACCACCCGTCGCATGCCCGGCACCACGGAGATCAGCCGCAGGACCCGCAAGAACCGGAAGAGCCGCAGGATCGACACCGACTCCGAGGCCGGCACGAGGGCCATCCCGACGATGATCAGATCGAACCAGCTCCACGGGTCACGGAAGAACGCCTTACCGTGCACGACGATCCGCAGCATGATCTCGACGACGAAGACGGCGAGAATAGCCCGGTCGATCAAGAGGAAGGTCGCGGCGTGGCGCGCGGCCAGCTCGTTCGACGTCTCCAGCCCGAGCGCGATCCCGTTCAACGCGATGACGGCGATGACCACGCGTTGGAAGACCGGGGAGTCGACGAAAACACGGAGCCGTTCGCGCTGGAAAACGGGCAATCCCCCACCCCTGAAGATCAGGAAGAGCAACGCCCGAAAGCTTACAGTTTGAGGCTGACTATGGTTTCCGCAGGGTGTCGTGCCACATCACACCGGCCCCGCCGAGGACACGCCCGGCGACCGTCACCGGTGTCTGTACACGCATACAAGTCGGCCGCTCCGGCAGCCCGCCGTGCCTCATCCAGCTCTCCTACACGCCGGACAACCCCCGTGCCCACGTGGTGCTCGCCGGCAAGGGCATCACGTTCGACACCGGCACCGACCACCACCACGTCCCAGGCATCTTCACCCCGGCGGCCTTGAGGAGGTCTGGTGCGTCGCCCTCGACGCCCGCCGAGCCGGCGGAACGCGGCGACCGGCCCGGCCAGGGGCCGTGGACACCCCACTAAACGATGGGCGGGCGGCCGAGGCGGAGCATGCGCCAGGCGGTGCGCCAGGCCATGGGACGGCGCTCGCCCGCCGGCTCGCGCAGCCCTTCGAGGAAGCCGCGGAACCACGCCTTGACGGCGGGCACCGAGCGCTCCCGTACGAGCGTGAGCACGACCCAGTTGAGCAGGTAGAGCGCGGCGAGCGGCCACGGCAGGTTGCGCCGGGCGAGCCAGACGCGGTTGCGGGCGTTCAGCCGGTAGAAGTCCGCGTGCCGGGACGGCAGCACCAGCGGGTGGTACATCACCGTCTCCGCGTCGTACTCGATGCGGTAGCCCTCACCCAGCAGGCGCCAGGCGAGGTCGGTCTCCTCGTGAGCGTAGAAGAACTTCTCCGGCAACCCGCCGACCTGCAGGAACGCCGACTTGCGGATGGCGCAGGCGCCGCCGAGGAAGGTCGTCACCGGGGAGGACCGCTCGGGGTCTCCCGCCCGCAGGCGGGGCACGTGCCGCCGCTGCACCGACCCGCCCTCGGGGTCCATCACCCGGAAGCTGATCACGGCGAGGTCGGGCTCGTGGGTGAACCGCTCGCGTACGTGCGCGGCGACCTTGGAGTTGGCGTACCAGCCGTCGTCGTCCAGGAACAGGACGATGTCGCCCGAGCACTCCTGCACGCCGCGGTTGCGTCCCTCGGGGATGCCCGCGTTGTGCTCAAGCCGTATCGTCTTGATCGTCGCGGCGGACCCGGGCAGCGGCCGTGCGGTCAGCTCCGGCACATCCGCGCCGTTGCCGACGATGACCACCTCGATGTCGCCGTCGGTCTGGGTGAGCGCGGATTCCACCGCCCGGTCGAGCTCGGCGATCCTGTTGCCCATAGTGAGGATGACACAGGAGATTTTCACCGCGTCATCGCCTCGAGGTGGGGCGCACTACACACGACTTCATGATCACCGAGTTTGTATGGCCGGGCAATCCGGATTCTGCCTGGTTCACCGTGGGATAAGAGTATCGGAACTGCAAGCGAACCCCTACCCAACCGTTAATGTAGGGGCGCTCGCCGGGCCGCATGGGCAGCGACACGCCCGCCGGCCCGCTCACGACAGCCGCCGGGACGCGAGGATGCTGACCAGGTGCAGCACGAGCTGAACCGCCGCGATGACGACGCAGGCGACCACGAGGATCCGGGTGGCGGAGAACCAGTTGTCGAGCACCGCCGCGACCACGACGATCAGCGACAGCTCGACGGCCTGGATCACCCGGTGGAACCGCAGCGCCGCCGCGACCTTGCGGGCCAGCGCGAGCCGTGGCGAGGCGAACTGCTGCGCCGCCGCCTCGGTGGTCGCGACCAGGCCCGACCGGGCGCGGGCGACGTCCACCAGGTCGGTCTCCGACTTGATCAAGATGGCGCCGAGCGCCGCGGCGACGCCCATCACCGTGTACCAGTCGGGCAGCGTCTCGGAGGCCCGGAAGCCCAGCCCGATCAGCAGCGCCGCCTCGGCGAAGTAGTGCCCCACCCGGTCGAGGTAGACCCCGGTGATCGAGGTGCGGCCGGTCCACCGGGCCAGCTCCCCGTCGGAGCAGTCCAGCAGCAGGTAGACCTGGATGAGCAGGGCCGCGCCCAGCGCCGCCCAGAACCCGGGGAGGGCGAGCACGACGCCCGCCGCCACGCCGCACACGATCATCAGGCCGGTGACCTGGTTCGGCGAGATGGGGGTCTTGGCCAGCAGCCAGGTGGCGTAGATGGACAGACGCCGCATGTACAGCAGGCCGGCCCAGTGCTCCCCGCTGCGGCGGTCCATGGTGGTCTGCGGCTGGGCGACCGCGCGAAGCTCAGCAACCGACGGCGCGGACATAGTCCTCAACTCTCCCCCGGACCTCGTGCTCCGACAGCCGGAGGTGCTCAAGGATGGTGTAGCGGCCGGGCCGCGTGCTCGGGGCGAGCATGACGGCCTCGGTGAACTGCTCGTGTGTCAGGCCGACGTCGCCCGGCGTGACGGGCAGGCTGTGCTGCCGCAGGCAGTCGACGACCTGGCCGAGCCGGTGGGAGTCCTCCCGGAGGAAGAAGCAGAAGGCCGCGCCGATCCCGGCCAGCTCGCCGTGGTTGGCGGTCCCGGGGAAAAGCTGGTCCACGGCATGCATGATCTCATGGTCTCCGCCGCTCGCCGGACGGCTTGACCCGGCGATGACCATCGACATGCCCGACATGATCAGCGCCTCGGCCAGGACGGTCAGGAACGCGTCCGACTCGATGGAGTCCGTCCTGCCCAGCACCGCCTCGGCCGCCGTACGGGCCATGGAGATCGCCACCCCGTCGACGGGCTCGCCGCGCTCGGTCCGGCCGAGCTGCCAGTCCTCGATCGCCGACAGGTTGCTCACCACGTCGCCGACCCCGGCGCGCACCAGGGACGGCGGCGCGTCGTGGACGAAGTCGAGATCCACCATGATCGCCAGCGGCATCGGCACGCCGAACGACGGCTTGCCCCCGTCGTGGACGAGGGAGGCCACCGGCGAGCAGATGCCGTCGTGCGAGAGGTTGGTCGCCACCGCGACCATCGGGATCCCGGCCAGCGAGGCGGCGTACTTCGTGGCGTCGATCGTCTTGCCGCCGCCGATCCCGACGACGGCCTCGAACGCTCCCTTGCGCAGGTCCGCGCCGAGCGCGATGGCGGCGTCGACCGTGCCGTCGGCGACCCGGAAGACCTTGGCGTCACCGAGCGAAGGCGCGATGACCTCGGTGATCCGGTCGCCCTGGTTCGGGCCGACCGCGACCGCCACCTGCCCGGAGGTGGCCACCCGGCTGTCGGCCAGCAGGGTGCCGAGTTGCGCGATCGCGCCCCGCCGCACCTCCATCGAGAGGGGAGCGGGAAGCATCCTTGCCAGTATCGGCATGCCAACTCCTCAACGGGCCGCGGACGTCAGTAGCGGCACGCGATCTCCCGCGCCTTCGCCAGATCGTCGTGGTTGTCCACCTCGACCCACTCGACCTTGCCGATCGGCGCGACGGCGATCTTCTCTCCGCGGTCGACCATCTCCTGGTAGCCGTCCTCGTAGTAGAGCTGCGGGTCGCGCTCGAAGGTGGCCTTCAGCGCGTCGGCGAGCCGCTCGGCCGCCCCCGGGCGGATCAGCGTGGCGCCGATGTACTCGCCGTACGCGTCGGCGGGGTCCATCAGCTTGGTGATCCGCTTGAGGTGACCGTCCTCCAGGGTGACCTTCATCTCCTCGTCCGCCAGCGACTTCACGTCGTCGACGGCGAGCAGGATGTCGGAGGTGTTCTCGGCGGCCAGCAGCGTCCGCTCCACCGACACGGGGTGGACGGTGTCGCCGTTCACCAGCAGCGCGCCCTGGGAGAAGTAGTCGCGGGCGCACCACAGCGAGTAGGCGTTGTTCCACTCCTCGGCCTTGTCGTTGTGGACGAGCGTGAGCTTCACCCCGTGACGCCGCTCCAGATCGGCCTGCCGTTCCCGTACGGCCTGCGCCTGGTAACCGACGATCACCACGACCTCACGGAGGTCCGCGGCCGCCAGGTTACGCAGGGCGATGTCGAGGATCGTCGTCTCACCGTCGACCGGCACCAGCGCCTTCGGCAGCGTGTCGGTGTACGGCCGCAGGCGACGTCCGGCTCCGGCGGCCAGCACCATTCCGAGCAATTTCCGCACTCCTTGAGGTCGAGCGTCAGACAGTAACCCCAAAGGTTAGTTGGCTCGACACCCGGTCTGGGTAATCCACCGTTGGTCTGACGTTAATCGGCGGGTGCCGGTTCCACGGCCTCGTCCGGCGTACGGGGCGCGGCGAGCCAGCAGGTGAGGCTCTCCCAGCCGAACAGGCACCACAGGTAGAGCGCCAGCAGGACGAACACGACGGGCACCAGGCCGAGCAGGCCGCCCAGCGCCACGACGAGCATCCGGCCGTCCCAGCCCAGCCCGGCGGTCGCCAGCCACGGCGGCTGATACACGTGCTGACGCAGCCGGTAGACCGTGTCGTAGTGGTGGAAGGCCATCGCGCCGAGCAGCGCGATGACGATCACCGGCGGCACGGAGCGGGCGAACCCGGCCGAGGCGATGAAGCCGTACTCGGTCAGGCGCAGGATCGGGGGCGTCAGCCAGTCGAGGCGGCCGTCGTGCCGGTGGGCGCTGCCCGCTCCCGCCAGCAGCAGGGCCACCGCCGGCGCGAAGACCGCGAAGTCGTCGGCCCCGGCGATGCCGAGCACCAGCAGCACGGCGGTCACGAACGCCCCCGCGATCGCGGGCGGCAGCGGCGGGAGCTGCCCGGCGACGAGCAGTCCCATCGCCCTGGACACCGGGCCGTCGTCGCGGTAGGCCACCACGACGCTGCTCGGCACCGGGGTCATGTGCACGGAGATGGCGCCGCGGCCCTTCCCGCCCGCCTCATGAGGACGGCGGCTCATGCCACCTCCTCGCCTTCGGCCCGGAACAGGGTCGTGCCGGACTCGGCCCGGAGCGGGGTCGTGCCGGACTCGGCCCGGAGCGGGGTCGTGCCGGACTCGGCCCGGAGCGGGGTCGTGCCGGACTCGGCCCGGAGCGGGGTCGTGCCGGAGGCGCGCAGGCGAACACCTCGCCAGGCGCTGTGCTCACCGATTCGCTCGCCGCGCTCGCTCATGCCGCCTCTCCGCCCTCTGCTCGGAGCGGCATGCGCCCAGACGTTTCGCTTACCGATTCGCTCGCCGCGCTCGCTCATGCGAAGGACCTCACCATCCGGCCGGCGGTCGTGTAGGCCAGCGCCACCACGCCCCAGCCCAGCAGCGCGAGGAACGTCACCCGCGCGTCGAACAGCGCGGCCGTGACCGAGATCAGCGCCATCCGCTCTCCGATCGGCAGCACGATCATCTTCTTCGCCCAGTAGACCACGCCCCTCGCGCCGCTCAGCGCGTCGAGCCGCCGCGACAGCGCGAGCACCGACCCGGTGCCCTTGGCGGCGGCCGCCGCCGGGGCCTCGTCCCACGGCACGGCCATCGAGCGCGGGGCCGACGCCCGCAGGTCCGCCGCCCTGGCCCGGTCGGTCACCGCGCCCGCGTAGGAAAAGTCCACCATGTGGCGGATCGCCTGGAGGAGCATCGCGGCCACGGCCAGGCCCCAGATCTGCCACGTCGCGCCCGGCGCGGCCACGTATCCGGCCGCCAGCCCGACGTACACCAGATATTCCTTGAACCGGTCGCAGATCGCGTCGAGCCAGCTCCCGAGCGGGGAGAACCGGCGCGTATATCGGGCGAGCTGGCCGTCCAGGCAGTCGAACACGAACGACAGGTAGAGCGCGACGGCGCCGACCACGAGCCCCGCCCGGTGGCCGTCGGAGAACCAGACGGCGGCGATGGCGGCGAAGGCCACCGAGATGCCGGTGACCGTGTTCGGGGTCAGGCCGAGGCGCGCGGCGGGCCGGATGAGGTGGCGCGACCACGAGCTGACGCAGTGGGTGGCGAAGAACCCGTCGCCGCTCTTCACCGCGGCGTCCAGCCTGGCCTGCGCCTCGTCGACGTCGGCCAGCTCGCGCACCGCGCGCTCGGCGGCCGGGCGCGAGCCGACCCGCGCGCAGTGCAGGGGGCCCGGCACGACGGCGTGCACCTTGACGCCCGCCCGCACCAGGCCGGTGAGCAGCAGCTCGGGCGCCTCGCCGTCGCCGACCCGCCCGAGATGGCGGCGCTGGGCCAGGTCGGCCAGGTCTTCGGCGACGTCGGCCAGCCCCGCCAGGTGGGCCTCCCCGACCTGCAGGACGCCGCGGAAGGTGCCGTTGGCCCACTCGACCTCGTGGAAGGACGTGCCGGCCGACACCACGCGGCCCCACTCGGTCCGCACGGGGGGCCGCAGCGGGGCCGGGTCCCCGTCGGCCACGATCGCGCCGGTCGGGCGCGCGGGATGCTGGAGCAGCAGCGACAGCGCCTCGGTGTGCGCGACCACGTCGGCCGCCAGCACGGCGACCGGAGAGGTCGAGGCACGGGCCGTCTTGGCCACGATGCGCAGGTCCTCGGCGAGGCCCTCGCTGACGCAGATCTGCCGCCGCGGTCCGCTCGCCGCGACCTGCTCCCACCACCCGCCCGCCTGGACGTCGGTGCTCCGTACGACGATCAGCACCTCGCGGACCGGCAGCGAAAGGAGCTGCTCGGTGAGCCGCTCCAGGAGGGTGCCGTCGGAGCGCGCGCCGTCGGACCACGGCAGCCCGGCGGCCGGTGTGGTCGCGAGAACGACCGCCACCGTCTGTGTGTCCCGTGACGTACCGGGCTTGCTCGGATCCGCCCCCATATGAAACCCGCTTCACGTTAGCCGCACGTGCTCACCTCGCAAAGTAACCGAGTGATCACTAGGTGGCAATCACCTTCTCCGGCTTCCGGCACGGGTATGGTCTCTCCGGGGAGGACATCATGATCGCCGAATCGCGTCTGCGCAGGGTGGGGGTGGTGCTGGCCGGCGGCGTCGGCCAGCGCGTGGGGCTCAGCACCCCGAAACAGCTTCTGAAGATCGCCGGGAAGACGATTCTGGAGCACACCCTCGACGTGTTCGACGGACACCCGGAGATCGACGAGGTCGTCGTCCTGATGGCCCCCGGCTTCGTCGCCGAGGTGGAGGAGATCGTCAGGAGGAACGGCTACACCAAGGTCAGCAAGGTGCTCGAAGGCGGCGCGAGCCGTACGGAGACGACCTGGCGCGCGCTGTGCGCGCTGGGCGAGCAGGAGTGCGACGTGCTGCTGCACGACGCGGTGCGCCCGCTGATCGAGCCCCGCATCATCAGCGAGTGCGTCTCCGCCCTCGAACGCTACGAGGCGGTCGAGGTGGCCATCCCGTCCTCCGACACGATCGTGGTGGCCGCTCCCGGCCCGCGCGGCGACATCATCCGCGACATCCCCGACCGCTCCCGGCTGCGCCGGGGACAGACCCCGCAGTGCTTCCGGCTGTCGGTGATCCGGGCGGCGTACGAGCGCGCCCTGGCCGACCCCGAGTTCCCCTCGCTGCCCACGACGGACGACTGCGGCGTGGTGCTGCGCTACCTGCCGGACGTGCCGATCTACATCGTGCCCGGCAGCGAGCACAACATGAAGGTCACCCATCCCGTCGACGTCTTCATCGCCGACAAGCTCTTCCAGCTCGCCGAGAACACCGCGCCCGCGCTCGACGACGACGCGTACCGGGCCGGGCTCGACGGCCGCACGCTGGTGGTCTTCGGCGGCAGCTACGGCATCGGCGCGGACATCGTCGCACTGGCCAAGGGGTACGGCGCGAGCGTCCACTCGTTCTCCCGCAGCCAGAACGGCGTGCGCGTGGAGGACGTCGCCGCCGTGGAGGACGCGCTCGCCCGCGTGTACGCCGAGACGGGCAGGATCGACTACGTCGTCAACACGGCGGGCGTGCTGCACATGGGCAAACTCGGCGAGGCCGGGCAGCACACCATCGAGGAGACCATCGCCGTCAACTACCTCGGGCCGGTCAACATCGCCCGCGCGTCCGTGAAATACCTGATGGAGACCCGCGGTCACCTGCTGCTCTACACGTCCTCGTCCTACACCCGCGGCCGGGCCGACTACAGCCTCTACTCCTCCACCAAGGCCGCCGTCGTCAACCTCACCCAGGCGCTCGCCGACGAGTGGGCCTGCCAGGGTGTCCGCGTCAACTGCGTCAACCCCGAGCGCACCGCGACCCCCATGCGGCTGCGCGCGTTCGGCGAGGAACCCGCCGGAACGCTTCTCTCCCCCGCCGCCGTCGCCCGCACCAGCCTCGATGTGCTGCTGTCCCGCCTCACGGGACAGGTCGTGGACGTACGGCTCAGCCGATGATCACAACCATGTACGGAGGGACGGGCGCTCGCCCATGGGGGAAATCGACAAGGGGCGCATCGCCCCGCGCGCACTGGCCGCTGTGCTGCGGCGGCACCCGACGCTGAGGGGGCTGGCCGGTGGGCGCAGGGGCGCGTTCACGGCACTCACGCTCGCGTCATATCCGGCCCTGTTCGCCGCCGCCGTGTGGCCGCTGCCGGTGACCTTCGCGGTGCTCGTGCCGCTGTCGTACGCCGCGGAGCTCGCGCTGCCCGGCCGGGCGGGGGCCGCGCTGAGCCGGGCCCACCTCGGGGCGACCGTGCGCTTCCTGTCGCGTGAGACGGCCGTCGTGGTGCTGCTGGCGCGGCTGGCCCCGGGGCGGCCGTGGTGGTTCGCCGCGCTGGCGGCCGGGCTGTTCCTGTTCCACGGCCTGCGGGCGGTGCAGACGTGGCTCGCCGAGCACGTGAACCGCCGGCACCACCAGATGCCGGTGGTGACCCGCAACATCGACCTGCCCGCGCTGCGGATCCCGCCCGCGCCGCCCCGCGCGCTGCTCACCTGGCGGGGCGCCAAGCTGCTCTACCTCGACGCGCTCGCGGTCGTGCCCGCGGCGGCCGCCGCGCCGCTCGGGCTCGGCTGGGCGGGCGCGGCGGGCGCGGCGGCGGCCCTGGTGCTGGAGGTCACCGCTGTGATCGCCCTGCTGGGACACACCCGGCGGTCCAGGCATCTGGGTGACCGGCGCCGGGTTCTGGCGGCCGTGGACGAGTGGGTCGCCGCCTACCGGCCCGAGGTCGTCATGTACTTCTCCGGGCCGGTCACGGCGGCCTACCAGGCCACGATGTGGCTCGGCACGCTGGAGCGGATCACGCCGAGGACGCTGGTGGTGCTGCGCGAGCGGCATCTGGCCGCGGCTCTCGGCCCGACGACGCTGCCCGTCGTGTGCATCCCCTCGTCGGTCGACCTCATGAACTTCCGCGCGCTCGACGGCGTGCGGGTCGCGCTGTTCCCCGCCAACGTCGGCAACAACATCCACATGCTCCGGGTGCCGGGCGTGCGGAGCGTGTTCATCGGCCACGGCGACAGCGACAAGGAGGCGTCCTTCAACCCGTACACGAAGGTGTACGACGAGGTCTGGGTGGCCGGGCCCGCCG
Source organism: Microbispora rosea subsp. aerata (assembly GCF_014647835.1). Classification (GTDB taxonomy): domain Bacteria; phylum Actinomycetota; class Actinomycetes; order Streptosporangiales; family Streptosporangiaceae; genus Microbispora; species Microbispora aerata. The sequence goes on along the minus strand of NZ_BMPY01000018.1, from coordinate 93,433 downwards.
GGCGCGACCGCTACCTGCGCGCCAAGGTGGGCGTGCGGGACGAGGCCGTCGAGGAGGTCGGCCGTCCCCAGCTCGCCGGTGTCTCACGCACCAGCCCGTACGCCCGGGGCGCCGCGCCCTACCGGACCGTCCTCTACGCGCCCACCTGGGAGGGCTGGAGCGACGACCTGTTCCACAGCTCCCTGGCGGCCATGGGACCGGCGATCGTGCGCGCCCTGCTCGCCGAGCCGGTGCGGGTGATCTACAAGCCGCACCCGCTGACCGGTCACCGCTCGCCGGCGGCCCGGGCGGCGCACCGCAAGATCCTGGCTCTGCTGGAGGCGAGCACCGGGCTGCCCCATCTCGCCGTGACGGGCCGGGAGCCGACGCTGTACGAGTGCTTCAACGAGGCCGACGTGCTGGTGTCGGACATCTCCAGCGTCGTGTCGGACTTCGTGGCCAGCGGCAAGCCGTACGTGGTGGCCAACGTGGCGGGCCTGCCGCCCGAGCGGTTCCGCGAGCGCTACCCGGCCGCCGGGGCGGCGTACCTGCTCGGGCCCGACCTGGCCGAGCTGCCGGACATCCTGCGCCGTCTCGACGTGCCGGGGGAGGACGACATGGCCGCCGCCCGGCGGGCCCTGCGCGCCTACCTGCTCGGCGCCGACCACCCGGACCCGCTGGCCCGTTTCGAGGAGGCCGTACGGCGTGCCGCCGCCCGCGCCGAGGCCCGCGCCCGCTCCCTCGGCCTCGAAGCCCTCGCCCCTTCCGCCCGCGATTGAGACATCGACACCACTCAAAGTGCCCGAACCGCTACCTTGAGCGACATGGATGTGACCGTTCCCGGCCCCGGTGTGCCGTCTTTGACGCCGGTGGCCGGCCGCCCGCTGCCGCGCACTCCACGTGAGCTGTTCGACGCACTGCCTCCGCTGCCCGGCCTGCGAATCGAAGTCATCGACGGAAGGCTGGTCGCGCGCCGGCGCGACGTTCCGGAGCACGCGCCGGTCGCGATGCGGCTATGCGATGCGCTCCTGCCGCTGACGGATGAACGCCGCTGGCGTATGTGGGCGGGAAACGTGGCCGTGGCCCTCGCCGGAACGCACGATCTGGTCGTGCCCGACCTGGTGCTCGCACCGCCGGACTGCCCGCGCTGGGGAGAATGTGAGCTGCTGTCGTCGGGGCTGGCGCTGGTCGCCGAGGTGGTGTCGAAGGGCAGCGCGGAGGACGACCGGGTCGAGAAGCCGGGGATCTACGCCGGGGGCGGGGTGCCGGTGATGCTCCTGGTGGACCCGCTGACGAAGCCCGCGTCGGTCACGGTGTACAGCGATCCCAAGGAAGGCCGGTATCAGGTGACCTCGACGGTGCCGTTCGGGCGGGAGATTCACGTCCCCCACCCGATCGGCTTCACGCTGGACACCTCAATCTTCGAAGAGGTCCTCTAGGCTCGCCCGTTCCGGTTTGGGGCGGGGCTTGCTCAGCTTCGAGGGGCTGGTCAGGAAGCCCGTCCCCCAGGAGATGTGCATGGTGGCGTACACCAGCGGCAGGCGTACGAGCGCGGCCGGGGGCAGGCCACGGCCGGTGAGGACCGAGCCGGCGAGGATCGCCGCGAGGTAGCCCCCGGGGATCAGCAGGCCCGGCCAGAAGAACGGCGAGACCACCAGGCCGAGCGCCATGGCCGCCACGGCGGCGGGCGGGGCGAGATAACGCAGGTTGATCGTGCCCTGGTGGGTGCGGGCGACGACGCGCCGCCAGCGGCCGTAGTGGAAGTACTGCTTGGCCAGGGCGCGCACGTTGGGCCGGGGGCGGTAGGTCACACGCATCTTCGGCTGGAACCACACCAGCCCGCCGGTCTCCCGGATGCGGTGGTTCATCTCCCAGTCCTGCGCGCGCAGGAAGTGCTCGTCGTAGCCGCCGACCCGGTCCAGGGCGCTGCGGCGGAAGACGCCCAGATAGACGGTGTCGGCCGGACCGGCCTGCCCGCCCGTGTGGAACCGGGCGTTGCCCACGCCGATCTTCGAGGTCATGGCGCAGGCCACCGCCTGCTCGAAGGGCGTGATCCCCTCGGCGGCCATGATGCCGCCGACGTTGTCCGCGCCGGTCTGCTCCAGCGTCTCCACGGCCGTACGCAGGTAGTCGCGGGGCAGGATGGCGTGCCCGTCGACCCGGGCGACGATGGGGTTGCGCGACGCCCGGATGGCGGCGTTCAGCGCGTTGGGAGTGCGGCCGGTGGGGTTCGGCACGACGATGACGCGGGGGTCCTCGGCCGCGATGGCGTCGGCGACCTCCTGCGTGCGGTCCTGCGAGGGACCCACGGCTATGACGACCTCGAGGGGGCCCTCGTAGTCCTGTTCGAGGACCTGCCGTACGGAGTCGCGCAGGTGCCGCTCCTCGTTGAGCACGGGCATGATCACCGATATCGGCGGCCAGCTCCGCACTGGATTCTGGCGCGACTGTCGCGAGTCGGGAAAGGGCTTCATGGCGGCGCTCACGCTACTGTACGGAGGGGTGGAGACGGCAACCGGAGGACGGGAATGCCCGGCGACCATGAGGAGGACTCCGGCGTCCGCATTGGGGGCGACGGGTACGGCGGGGTGAGGCTGACGGCGCAACGCGCCCGCCGACGGAGGACAAGCCTCCGATCTCTGGTTATTTCGGGCTCGCTGTCCGGGGTCGTGCTGATCGGCTCGGGCGTCGCGTGGCTCGCGCCGAACTACGCGGCGTCGAAACTGAAGTCGGTGGACGCCGGCACCAGCGCGACCGCGCCCACCGGGGCGATGAACATCCTGCTGGTGGGCGTGGACAAGCGCGACAACCTGACCAGGCGTCAGCAGAACCAGCTCCACCTCGGCCGCGACGTCGGCGAGCGCACCGACACGATGATGGTGATCCACCTGTCGGAGGATCACCGCAAGGTCACCGTCGTCAGCCTGCCCAGGGACACCTGGACGACGATCCCCGGCAAGGGCGAGCACAAGATCAACTCCGCGTACCAGTTCGGCGGCGCCAAGCTGACGGTCAAGACGGTGGAGCAGGCGACGGGGCTGCGCATGAACCACTACGTCGAGGTGAACGTGCTCGGGTTCATCGACGTGGTGGAGTCGCTCGGCGGGGTCACCGTCTGCACCCCGGTGGCCATCGACGACCCGAAGACCAAGCTGTCCCTGCAACCGGGGACGTACACGCTGGACGGGGTCCAGGCGCTCGCGTACGCCCGCACCAGGGCCACGGCCCGCTCCGACCTCGACCGGATCGACCGGCAGCAGCAGGTCATCTCCGCGCTGCTCGGCAAGGCGCTCAGCGGCGGCACGCTGGCCAACCCGGCCAAGCTCGCCGGGCTGGTCGACTCCACGCTCAAGACGCTCACCGTAGACCCCGCTTTGGCCGACAACCTGCTCGACCTGGCCAACCAGCTCAAGGACGTCTCGACCGACGACGTGTCGTTCGCGACCGTGCCGCTGGCCGAGGTGAACTACCGCACGCCGACGGGCGAGTCGGCGGTGCTGTGGGACAAGGAGGCCGCGCGCGACCTGTTCCGGCGGATCGACGCCGACCAGCCTCTCGTGAAGCCGTCGGTGAAGGCCTCCTCCCCCGCCCCTTCGGGTTCGCCCTCGCCGTCCGCCTCGCCGACGGCGCTCACGATCCCGCCGGGGCGGATCGCGGTCAAGGTGCTCAACGGGACGTCCATCACCGGCCTCGGCGCGGCCACGAGGGCCCGCCTCATCGAGGTGGGGTTCATGGTGCCGTCGCCTCCCGGCGACACGGCCCGCCGTGACTTCGTCACCACGGTCGTCCGCTACCCGCCCGGCCGTGAGGACTCGGCGCGTACGGTGGCCGCCGCGATCCCGGGCGCGGAGCTGCGCGAGCAGCCGGACCTCGCCGGCATCGAGGTCGTCGTGGGCCAGAACAACCACGACGTGAAGAAGGTGACGGTGACCGCGGCCCCGGCCGCGTCGCCTTCCGCCACGCCGCAGGCCACTCCCGTCGCCCGCACCGCGACGCAGAACATCTGCAAGCGTTGACGCGCTCCCCGGCGCCCCCCACAGGAGACGGCTTCGGGGACGGTTGCGGCATCCGGCGTGCGGGAGCGGGCCGTTGCCGCGCGGCTCAGCCGGGGAGGACGTAACCGCCCACCGAGGACGGGATGACGAAGGAGTCGAGCCGCCGAAGCTGGTGGGTCGTGCGGTTGAGCCGATACCAGGTGTGCGTCCTGCGGAGGTCGCCGCGCACGGTGCGGTCGACGCGGGTCAGCACATCGAGGTGCCCGGCCTTGTCCCAGCGCGTACGCACCGGAGTCTCGCCCGCCTTGAGCCGGATGGGGATGGTGCTTCTCTTTCCGGTGGCCAGGTTGCGCGTGACGACCGTGTTCCTGACGGAACGACCGGTCTTCGTCCACGTGGTGCCGGCCACGGTGACACCGTCGGGGGCGAGGTCGCCCCGCATGTAGACGGACCGCCGCAGCTTCACCGACCACGTGCCGGTGGCGTACAGCACCGCCGTACGGTTGTCGCCCGCCATCACGCGTGTGCCGGCCGGGTCGAAGTCCCAGGTCTGATATCCCCTCGGCAGGGTGAAGGTCTTCCCGGTGGCCGTGTCCACAACGCGGTCGACCTCCCGCTCGGAGGCGTCCACGCCGCGCATGCCGACATAGCGGCCGCCCGGTGAGAGGGTCAGCGCGTTCATCTGGAGGTCGTCGGGCCAGGTCACGGCGGGGATCTCGCGCGCCCTGCCGGTGGCGGCCGTCCAGATCGTGAGCACGCCGTCTTTCCCGTCGAAGTACGCGGCCCGCGCGCCGTCCTGGGAGACCGCGACCACGGCGGCGGTGACGTACTCGTCGTCCCCCACCGTCCTGCGCGCGCCGGGCAGCGGGACGACGCGGCCGTCGCTGAGCCACAGCTTCAGCGGGCCGCACGGACGCCGGCCGCCGTCGGCCTGGAGGCAGGAAGCGAGTCCGGCGTAACGGATCACGGGCGCGGCCGACGCGGCGGCGGCCTGGGGAGTGATCATGAATGCTGGGGCGGCCACCACTGCGGCCAGCGTCACCCGGAACAACATTGCGACATCTTCGCACGATGCAGACATCGAGGATCTCTGGCGCGGGGACCTGAAACGCCGCCGCAATCCCCCGCGGCTCGATGTCCCCCGCGGCTCGATGTCCCCGGCGACCTGCTGCGCCGGCCGCGAAAGGCACATCGCATGCGGGGTCGCCGGGAGTACACGTCGCGGCCCCGGCAGACGACGGCTCCTGCGGACGACAGTCCCGGCAGACGGCGGCTCCGGCAGACGACCGCGATCATGCCGGCCATGCCCCGGACGGCGCAGCGTTCCATCGACGCGTACGTTCACCGGAACGACCCGCAAGTCGCCACGCAGGTCGAGATCGCCCCTGGTGAGGGCGCGATCATGGCGATGGTCACCGGCCACGACACCGCCGAAGGGACGGCCTTCCGGCAGGGGACCCACGCTGACGACGCGAAAGCGCAGAAACGGAATCGGCTGGCATGATTGTTTTCAGCGGCTCGGGCGAACAACCCGTTCGGGAAAGCGAGGCGGGCTGAATGACTTCGGATCTCCTGCAGGTCGCATTGCCGCTTGTGGTGATTCTGGGAGTGGTCCTCCACGGAGTGGCACTGGCCAAGTCGGGCGACCTGGCGGAGATCTCGGTCTCGGAGCGAGAGATTCTGATAAGGCCGCGCGGCGTGTTCAAAATCCTCTCGCTGCGCTGGAATCTTCGTCTCCCCTCGGAGGCCGTCTCGCGGGTGTCCGTGGTCCTGCCGGGAGGTGTCCGGGCGCCCGGCCTCCGTTACGGCGCCGTCTTCTTCCCGGGTCTGACGGCAGGCACCTACATGGCTCCCGACGGCAAGTCGTACTGGCTGACCGGCCAGCGGCTGCCCGCGCTGGAGATCACATTGAACGAGGGACCCCTGTCGTACGTCGTCGTCCAGGTGGCCGATCCGGAGGCCGCCGCCACCCGTATCCGCAACCGCGGCGGCACGCCTTCCGGCGAGACGGAACGCCGATGACGCACGATGCCGAGGTGCCCGGGGATTTCCGCATGAACGGATCCGCTCCGCACGACCCGCCGCCGCGGCACGACGCATGGACATGATCGAGCCCGCGACCTTGGTGGGCCTACGACGACTCCACCATCGCGGATCTTCCGCCGCTGGGGTTTGTGGTTCCTGATCCGTCTGATCGCCGCGTTGATCCTCGGTGTAATCGAACTCATCCTGTTCATCGTCCAGATCATCGCCGCGATCGCGTTCACGCTCGGCGGGACGGCCGCGATGCACCTCGTGTACGGTCTCGCGTCCCTGGTCGGCCTCCTGTTCCCGGGAGGGGTCTTCTATCTGATCTCGCCCATTTTCGAGGCATAACCAGTCCAAGAGCGCAGATCCCCCATGCCACGCGGTCCCGCGTTGCCGTACGGAGAGAGGGACGGCTTGCCTCAGCCGCGCGTGCTTTCGCCGCTCATGTCGTCCAGCGGGGTCAGCGAGGCCGAGGCCGTGTCGTGATCCATGCCGGTCGCCTGGAGCAGGTCGACGGCGATGGAGCGAAGCTGCGCGATGATGACGTTCGCCGAGAAGCCCAGGTTCTTGGGCCGCTCCCGGGCGGCGACGGCGAGCAACGCCTGCCTGGTCAGCATCGGCTCCCGCCCGGCCCCCAGTTCGAGCTGGAGCAGCAGCGCCGCCTCCGAGACCTCGCGCAGGATCTCGGCCAGCGCGACCGGCGGCGGGCTGGGCTCCCCCATCGCCGCGAGCGTGCGGCGCACCAGCACCCGCGCGTTGCGCAGCGCCAGGTCCACCGGTAGGGCGGCGGTCTGATACCTGGCCAGCCTGCCCCGGTGATGCCAGCGCAGCGGCGAGATCCTGATGATCTCCTTGCTGTTGTCCAGCGCCGCCGCGAACTCCTCGACCGCGGTCTGAGTCCTGCGCCCGCACTCCAGCGCCTCTGCGGCCAGGTCCGCGTCGCCCTTTTCGATCGCCTCCGCCGCCTGTTCCAGCATGGTGGAGAAGGCGTCCAGCACGCCGGACAGGTGTTTGCCCACGATGGTGAGCGGGCTGGCGGGCAGCAGGGCGACCGCGGCGATGCCGATGATGCCGCCGGTGAGCGCGTCGGCCATGCGCTCCAGCCCGCTCGCGTCCTCGCCCGGGACCAGCATGGCGACCAGCACCGCGGACGACCCGACCTGCGTCACGAACAGCTCGCCGTCGTCCAGCAGCGCCGCGACGCCCATCGCCAGCGCGATCACGAGCGCCAGCTGCCAGGGGCCCGAGCCGATCCAGGTCACCAGCAGGCCGCCGATGCCCACGCCCAAGCTGACGCCGACCACCAGCTCGACCAGCCTGCGCAGCCGCTGGCCGAGCCCCATGCCCACGCAGATCATCACCGCGATCGGCGCGAAGAGGGGGTGCTCGTGCCCCAGCAGATGGACGGCGACGACCCAGGCCAGCGCCGAGCCGACGGCACACTGCGCGATGGAGGGCACGATCAGTCCGAACGTGCCCAGCCGTTTCCTCACCTGATCACCGAGCCACGTTCGCACCCCTCCACGATGGCGGATCTGTATGACATTGGGATCACATTTGCCCCGGATTCCTATCGTCTGAACCACTCGGGCGAGCACCCGGCGGCATGGCTCACCACCTCAGTCCGGGCATCGACGCCTCGGCGGCCCCTGCCCTCCCCGAGATGCGACCGAGCGGTTCCCAGACACCGAAGCCGAAGCTCGCCGCCCGGGATATTCGTGGACTTCACGCTCACTCAGCGCGACGCCCGATCCGTGCGGAACAGACCCGTCGCCCGGGGGTATGGGCTGGTATGGAATTCCCGGCCGAACGCCGGCACATCGCCGACGCGGGCCTCGGTTGATCGGACGCAAGAACCCCCGCCTGCCCGTACGGGAGAAGGAGTGGGCTACTCGCCGGAGGTTAGACGCCGGTGTGCCGGGAGCGGGCCTCCCTGAGGGAGGCCTCGTGCCGCACCGCCCAGTCGGCCAGCGCGGACACGGGCTCCAGCAGGGTACGGCCGAGGGGGGTCAGGCTGTACTCGACGCTGGGGGGCACGGTCGGGTGCACCTCGCGGCGCACCAGGCCGTCGGCCTCCAGGGCGCGCAGCGTACGGGTGAGCATGCGCTGGCTGATGCCCTCGATCGCGCGGTGCAGCTCGTTGTAGCGATGGGGCCGGCCGCCGAGCAGGATCAGCAGCAGCATGCTCCATTTGTCGCCGAGACGCCGGAACAGCTCCCCCACCGGGCAGGCTTCGAGCTCGTCGATAGGCACCGGACGCGGGATCCCCCAGCTGACACGCCGGTATGGCCAGGTGCTCGCCCAGCTTCAGGCGGCACGCGCCAACGACCTGCTCGGCGTCGCGTTCGCCGCCCAGGCCGGGAACCGGGCGCGCTACGTCCTCTACCACCCCGGTTTCACCCGCAGCGGGGTGAACGGCCACCGGAACCCGCTGGTCCGAGGAACCATCAGGGCGCTCGCGGCGCTCTTCGCGCGCCCGGTGGCCGAGTCGATCCGTCCGATCGTCGAGTGGATCGACCACCCGCCGGCCGGCGCGCTCACCGCGGTCGACCGCGGCAAGCCGGTCGACCGCTCGCTGAGGACGCTCGATCCCGGCGACGCCGAGCGCCTGCTCGCCTACACCGAGGACCTGCTCGGCAACCTCCGGGCGGACGCCTGACCCGACGGCGAACCCCGCCGCCGCGTACGGCAGGCGGGGTGCGGAGCCCTACTTGAGGAGCTGGCGGGCCATGACCATGCGCTGGATCTGGTTGGTGCCCTCGTAGATCTGGGTGATCTTGGCGTCGCGCATCATGCGCTCGACCGGGAACTCCCGCGTGTAGCCGTAGCCGCCGAGGAGCTGCACCGCGTCGGTGGTGATCTCCATCGCGGCGTCCGAGGCCGCGCACTTGGCGGCGCTGGAGAAGAACGTGAGGTCCTTGACCGGGGTGCCGTTCATCGCCAGCTCCGACTTGGCGGCGGCGGCGTAGGTGAGCTGCCGGGCCGCCTCCAGCTTCATCGCCATGTCGGCCAGCATGAACTGCAGGCCCTGGAAGTCGGCGATCGGCCGGCCGAACTGCCTGCGCTCCTTGACGTATCCCAGCGCGTAGTCCAGCGCGCCCTGGGCGATGCCGAGCGCCTGGGCGGCGATCGTGATCCGGGTGTGGTCCAGCGTGGCCAGCGCCGTCTTGAACCCCGTGCCCGGCTCGCCGATCATCCGCCAGGCCGGGATGCGGACGTTGTCCAAGATGACCTGGCGGGTCGGCGAGCCCTTGATGCCGAGCTTGCGCTCCTTGGCCCCGAACGACACGCCCTCGTCGCTCTTTTCCACCACGAACGCCGAGATCCCCCGCGCGCCGGCCGACGGGTCGGTCACCGCCATGACCGTGTAGTACTCTGACACGCCGGCATTGGTGATCCACATCTTCGTGCCGTTGAGCACGTAGTGGTCGCCGTCGCGCTCGGCCCTGGTCTTCATCGAGGCGGCGTCCGAACCGGCCTCCGGCTCGCTCAGGGCGTAGGAGAACATCGCCTCGCCCCGGGCGACCGGCGGCAGGTAACGCCGCTTGAGCTCCTCCGACGCCGACAGCAGCAACGGCACGGTGCCGAGCTTGTTGACGGCTGGGATCAGCGAGGAGGAGGCGCACGCGCGGGCGACCTCCTCGATCACGATCACGGTCGCGAGCGCGTCGGCGCCCGCACCGCCGTACGCCTCGGGGATGTGCACGGCGTGCAGGTCGGCCGCGACGAGGTCCTTGTAGACCTCCCAGGGAAACTCCTCGGTCTCGTCGGCCTCCGCGGCACGCGGGGCGATCTTCTCGTCGGCCAGGGCCCGGACCGTCTCACGGAGCATCTGGTGCTCCTCGGCGGGTGCGTACAGAGGGAAGCTCATATCGAGATACTAGGACGTCCGACTATAAAGTTACCAATCAGTAGGCGTGATCATTGACAGAAGCCCCTGACAAGGGTGAGGAAGTGGTGACCTGGCGTCGACCGAGCGCGTCCCGAGCCGTACCGTGGGGGCCAGGCGCCGGTTTGCCCAGGTGGCTCACGGGGCAGTTGTCTGGCCCGGTACCATGCCAGATCACAAAGAGTCGGTAAGAGGGGAGCATGCCGTGCCGTACCGCCTCACTGTGTTGGGGACCGGATACCTGGGTGCTACGCACGCGGCGTGCATGGCCGAACTGGGCTTCGAGGTGCTCGGTCTGGACGTGGACCAGAGCAAGATCGAGCGGCTGCAGCGTGGTGAGCTGCCGATCCACGAGCCCGGCCTGCAGGAGCTCCTCCGCCGCAACCTCGACGCGGGCCGGCTGCGCTTCACCACCTCCTACGAGGAGGTGGCGAAGTTCGGCGACGTCCACTTCATCTGCGTGGGCACGCCCCAGAAGAAGGGCGAGCAGGCCGCCGACGTCTCCTTCCTCGACGCGGTCGTCGAGTCCCTGGCTCCCCACCTCGACCGCGAGTGCCTGGTCGTGGGCAAGTCCACCGTGCCGGTCGGCACCGCCGAGCGCCTCGCCGACAAGCTCGTACGGCTCTCGCCCGCCGGAATGCAGGTCGAGCTGGCGTGGAACCCCGAGTTCCTGCGTGAAGGCTTCGCCGTGCAGGACACGCTCCGCCCCGACCGGATCGTGCTCGGGGTCACCTCCGAGCGGGCCGAGAAGGTGCTGCGGGACGTCTACGCGCCCCTGGGCGAGGTCCCGATCGTGGTGACCGACTTCGCCACGGCCGAGCTGGTCAAGTCGGCCGCGAACGCGTTCCTGGCCACCAAGATCTCCTTCATCAACGCCATGGCCGAGGTCTGCGAGGCCGCCGGCGGCGACGTCACCCAGCTCGCCCAGGCCCTGTCGTACGACGAGCGGATCGGCGGCCGATATCTCAACCCGGGCCTCGGCTTCGGCGGCGGCTGCCTGCCGAAGGACATCAGGGCGTTCGCGGCCAGGGCGGAGGAGCTGGGCGCTGAGCGGGCGCTCGCCTTCCTCCGCGAGGTGGACGAGATCAACCTGCGCCGCCGCGCCCGGGTGGTCGAACTCACCCGCGAGATCGTGGGCGGGTCGGTCGACGGCCGCAAGGTCGCGGTGCTGGGCGCGGCGTTCAAACCGAACTCCGACGACATTCGCGACTCCCCGGCGCTCGACGTGGCGGTGAAGCTCGCCGAGCAGGGCGGTCAGGTCACGGTCTACGACCCGGCCGCCCTTGCCAACGCCCGCAAGGCCCACCCCCATCTCGGGTACGCCGAGTCGGCCCTGGAGGCCACCCGGGGGGCCGAGGTGGTGCTCCTGCTCACCGAGTGGCAGGAGTTCGTCGCCCTCGACCCCGAGGAGCTGGGCGCGGTCGTCGCCGCCCGCGCGATCGTGGACGGGCGCAACGCGCTCAACGCGGAGACCTGGCGCGAGGCCGGCTGGGACTACCACGCCCTCGGCCGCCCCTGACCTGTCCAGACGTCACCGGCCGAGCGGCCGGGAAGCACCGTCGGAGCGCCGTCACCGCGCCCTCAGCCGGACGAGGGGCAGGAAGATGTCGTCGACGATCTCCGTGATGACGTCCTCGGAGACCGGCCGCCCGGTCATCAGAATCTCGTGCCGGATCAAGTCGACCGGCAGAGCCGTCAGCCGCGGGGTGAGGCGCCGAGGGTCTAGCTCTCCGCGTGCCGCGGCACGCTCGAGGACCCGCACCAGCGAACTGGGTCCCGTACGGTCTGCCAGGAGCTGCTCCCGCAGGTCGGCCATCGTGGCGCCGGTCTCCGCGAAGAACTCGCTCATCCGCATGCTCATCAGCACCGCCAGCTCGCTGCGCCGCTCGGAAAACGACCGCAGCAGGGCCACGAGGTCGTCACGGAGAGATCCGGTGTCGGGCACCGGGAACGGGTGCTTGCGGCCGTAGTGCCTGATCGCGGCCACCGCCAGATCCGCCCGGCTCGCCCAGCGGCGATAGACGACCGGCCGGCTGGTCTGGGCACGTGCGGCCACCCCCTCGAACGTGAAGCCGCCGTAGCCGCAGCTGACCAGCTCGTCCCATGCGGCGTCCAGCAACGCCTCCTCCAGCTCGGCTCCGCGCCGCCTGGTTGCGGTCTTCTCCGGCACGACCTCTCCTCAAGATACACAAGCGCATCTTATTGACGGCGTGGCGCATAGACTATTAGATACACGAGTGCATCTAATCTCACTCCGGAGGCCACCGTGAGCACATTGCTGCCGCCCGCCTCCCGGGAACGTCTCGATCCGGGATTCGTACGGCTCTCGCTCGTCATGCTGACCGGCGCCCTCGCCGTCGTCTTCGACACGACGATCGTCAACATCGCACTGGACACCCTGGGACGGCAACTGCACGTGCCGGTCTCGACCATCCAGTGGATCACCACGGGCTACCTGCTCGCCCTCGGCATGGCGGTGCCGACGACGAACTGGCTGACCGGCCGTTTCGGCGGCAAGAACGTCTGGCTGGCCGCGCTGACGCTCTTCCTGGCCGGATCCGTCGGCGCGAGCCTCGCACCGGACGCGGCGACGCTGATCGCCTTCCGCGTGGTGCAGGGCGTGGGCGGTGGTCTCATGCTGCCCGTCATGCAGACACTCCTGGTCCAGGCCGCGGGCGGACGGTCGCTCGGCCGCGCCACGGCGATCATCGGCCTGCCCGCCCTGCTGGGCCCGGTGCTCGGCCCGGTCGTCGGCGGCCTGATCGTCCAGCACCTCACCTGGCGCTGGATCTTCTGGATCAACGTGCCGTTCTGCCTGGCCGGGCTCGCACTGGCCTGGCGCTTCATGCCCGCGGGGGAACGCGGCCGCGACGTGCCGCTCGACTGGGTCGGCCTGGCCCTGCTGAGCCCCGGCATCGCCGGGATCATCTTCGGGCTCTCCCGGGTCGGTGAAGGCGGCGGCTTCGGCCACGCCGGCGTGCTGCTGCCGCTCGTCGCGGGCGCCGCGCTCGTCGCCGCCTTCGCCGTACGCGCGCTCAGGACGGACGGCACGCCGCTCGTCGACCTGCGGCTGCTGCGCAGCCCCTCGTTCAGCGCGGCGAACGCGCTGATGTTCCTGTCGGGCTTCGTCCTCTACGGCGCGATGCTGCTGATCCCGCTCTTCTTCCAGCAGGTGGCCGGCGACGACGCGTTCACGGCCGGCCTGCTGCTCGCCCCACAGGGCATCGGCGTGCTGCTGAGCAGGGGCCTGGCCGGCACGCTCACCGACCGCCTGGGCGCGCGCCCGGTCACCGCCGTGGGCTTGACGGTCACGGCGCTGGGGACGCTGCCGTTCGCCTGGGCCGGGCCGGACACCCCGACGTGGTGGCTCGTCACCGCGCTCGTCGTGCGCGGCATCGGCCTCGGCGCCGTGACGATTCCCGTCATGAGCAGCGCGTACGAGGGACTCGCCCGCGAGGAGGTGCCCCACGCGAGCGTGATCACGAGGACCGCGCAGCAGGTCGGCGGCTCGTTCGGCACCGCCGTGCTGGCCGTGGTCCTCGACAGCGCGCTCACCCGTCATCCCGGCGGCCCCGCCGACGCCGCGGCGGCCTTCGGCCACACGTTCTGGTGGTCGCTCGCCTTCACCGTGCTCGCGCTGGCCGCATCGGCGTGGCTGCCCTCCCGGCTCACCCGCCGCACGGTGAACCTTTGACCGCACAGTGGATTTATGAACGCGCCGGGCGGGCCGGGCCTACCGACCGAGCTGGGCCGCCTCGGCGCGCAGGCGTTCGCCCTTGGCGTGCGCCTGGTCCCGCAGGGCGGCCTGGAACTCCTCCATCCGCCGCCGCAGCCCCTCGTCCGACGCCGCCAGGATCCGTACGGCGAGCAGCCCCGCGTTGCGGGCCCCGCCGACGGCCACGGTCGCCACCGGCACACCGGCCGGCATCTGGACGATCGACAGCAGCGAGTCCATGCCGTCCAGATACTTCAGCGGCACCGGAACGCCGATGACGGGCAGCGGGGTGACCGAGGCCAGCATGCCCGGCAGGTGCGCGGCGCCGCCCGCACCCGCGATGATCACCTTCAGGCCGCGCCCGGCGGCGCGGGAGCCGTACTCGATCATCTCCGCCGGCATGCGGTGCGCGGACACCACGTCGGCTTCGAAGGACACGCCGAACTCCGCGACCGCCTCGGCGGCCTGGCGCATCACCGGCCAGTCCGAGTCGCTCCCCATGACGATCCCGACGTCAGGCATCGACAGGTCCCTTCAGGCAGGTGACGGCGTGGTGGGCGCGGGCCCGCACCTCGTCCAGGTCGGTCCCGAGGGCGGTGACGTGCCCGATCTTGCGGCCGGGCCGGACGTCCTTGCCGTAGAAGTGGATCTTGACTCCCGGGTCGTTGGCCATCACGTGCTCATATCGGGAGTACACGTCGGGGTCGGGTCCGCCGAGCAGGTTGGCCATGACGACGACCGGCGCGGTCAGCGACGGCGACCCGAGCGGCAGGTTGAGCACGGCCCGCAGGTGCTGCTCGAACTGCGAGGTGCGGGCGCCCTCGATCGTCCAGTGGCCGCTGTTGTGCGGGCGCATGGCCAGCTCGTTGACCACGAACCCGGACTTCGTGACGAACATCTCGACCGCGAGCAGCCCGGTCACGCCCAGGTCGCGGGCGATGGTCAGCGCGATCCGCTGCGCCTCGGCCGCCTCCTCCTCGCCGAGGTTCGGCGCGGGCGCGATGACCTCGACGCAGATGCCGTCCTTCTGGACGGTCTCCACGACCGGATAGCTGACGCCCTGGCCGTGCGGGGACCGGGCGACCAGCACGGCCACCTCCCGCTCGAACGGCACGAACGCCTCGGCCAGCATGTCCGCGCCGGTGGCGAGCGCCTCGCGCGCCTCGTCGCGGGACGAGCAGACCCACACGCCCCGGCCGTCGTAGCCGCCGCGCACGGCCTTCAGCACCACCGGCCAGCCGTGCTCCCCCGCGAACGCCTCGACCTCCGCCACGTCCGCGACCCGGGCCCAGGCGGGGCAGGGCGCGCCTATCGCCGTGAGCCGCTCCCGCATGACCGCCTTGTCCTGCGCGTGGACCAGGGCGTCCGCCCCGGGGTGTACGGCGTGCCCCTCGGCGGCCAGCGCCCGGATGTGCTCGGTCGGCACATGCTCGTGGTCGAAGGTGATCGCGTCGCATCCCTTGGCGAACTTCCGCAGATCGGCCAGATCGCGGTAGTCGCCGACTTGGGTGTCCACGATCACCTTGGCGGCGCTGTCGTCACTGGTGTCCGCGAGCACGCGCAGGTCGATGCCGAGCGCGATCGCGGCCTGCTGGGTCATCCTCGCCAGCTGACCCGCGCCGACCATGCCCACCACGGGCGCGGTGACGGGCTTCGAAGAGACGTTCGGGCTGTTCACGACAGCTCAGCCTACCTATTGCCCGGCGGGCGACGTCAGCCGGAGCCCTCCGTGATGTCGGCGAGGACCCGCCGCATGCCGATGGTCGTCATCGTGTTGTCCTTCGCCACTTTCGTGGCCAGGACCAGGATCTCGCCGCCGGTGACGGTCGCGGGCGAGCCGCCGGTGAAGGCGCGCACGTCGGCGGCCCGGTAGCGGGGACGGGCGAGGGAGGAGCGGCCCGGCCCCGGCTTCTGCGTGAAGACGACGCGCAGCGCGTGGAACACCAGCGACCCACCGCCGGGCAGCGCGAGCGCGTGGGCCGGCCCCTCGATGCGTACGTCGGTGACCAGGCGATCGGGGCGGACCCGGCCGGGAGCGCGGACCAGCTCGGCGAGAAGGCGGCGCATGGGGTCGCCGGAGGCGAAACGCACCCCGCTGACTCCCGCCCCGCCCACCCCGGCGGGGTCGGTCAGGAACGCCACGTGCCGGGTGGGGGCGAGCCGCGCCCCGACGGCCGTCTTCGGGTCGGCCGCGGCGTCCACGACCGCCTCTCCCTCCGTCTCGGGCGCCTTGCCGACGAGCGGGATCGGCCCGGCGGCGAGCCGCCAGCGGCCGTCGGCCCGGACGAAGACGAAGTAGGCCGGCTCGGGCTTGCCGGCCAGCACCGCGAACCAAGCGCCCTCCTCGCCGTCCTCGCCGCCCTCCCGGGTGGGCAGCAGGAAGCGCGGGTCCGCGTAGGCCCGCAGGGCGGGCGCGGCGCGGCCCTCGCGCGCGGCGGCGCAGACGCGGCTCGCGATGGTGTGCTCCGCCTCCGCCGTCAGGTGCTCGATCGCCGCGCAGTCCTCGGCCTTCCATGCGTCGGACAGATCACCCAGGCCGTCGAAGGCCGCCCGCGCGTCGGCCATGCCGATCTCGGCTGAGCCGCCCTCGGCTGAGCCGCTTCCCGCCGTGCTGCTTCCGGCCGTCGCCGAGGACGCGGCGGCCGGGATTTGCTGTACGTCCCCGGTCCCGCACCCCGCGAGCAGGACGAGGCCGAGACAGAGGGTCGCGCATCTTCGCAACACGATGAAAGGCCACCCCTCCAGAGCATGCGTCCCGGAACGAAGTGATCCTGGTCGGGCGAGAGCGTAGTCCGAAGAGCGGCCACTCATCCCACATAGCAGGATTTTTTCTGAAATGTTCTTTAGCGACCTGGGACGAAGCGGGCCAAGGTTGCGGTAAGACGCCGATTTGTGCTTCCTACCGGTAGCCTGAGAGGACCTCGCCGCCGAACAGGAAGGACCGTGCGGGACGTGCAGTTTCTACGACGTGCCTACGAGCGGTTCGCCGCGCTCATCCACGAGTTGCTCAAGTTCGGCACAGTGGGCGCGATCGCGTTCGTCATCGACTTCGGCGGCACGAACGTGCTGCGCTTCGGGGTCGGTCTGGGCCCGCTGTCGTCCAAGGTCGTGGCCACGATCGTCGCCACGACCTTCGCGTACTTCGGCAACCGCTTCTGGACCTATCGGCACCGCGAGCAGAGCGGCCTGGCACGCGAGTATGTCCTGTTCTTCCTGCTGAACGGCATCGGGCTGCTGCCCCCGCTGCTCACCATCGGCTTCGTGACGTACACCCTGGGCCTGCACGACGCGCTGAGCTACAACATCGCCCAGGGCATCGGCATCGTGCTGGGCACCTTGTTCCGCTTCTGGTCGTACAAGAAGTGGGTGTTCCTGGCGGCTGCCGAAGATGCCGCCGAGGGGGCCGCGGTCCGGCCCCGCCCCGACGTGAAGGCCCAGGCCGACCCCCTCACCACCCGCTGAACCCCCGGCCGGCCCGCCCGGGCTCGACCGGCCGTCAGGCGGGGCCGCTCACCACTCGGTGACGGTCGTTGTCGCGGGTGTGCCGCAGGAAGATGGCGAAGGTCGCCGGGCGGCGCTTGACCAGCTCCAGCCGCCCGCCGTCGGCCGCGACCAGCGCGCGGGCGAGGGTGAGCCCCAGGCCCGTGCCGCCTCCCCCGCTCACGCTCCGCTCGAAGACCCGGTGGCCGAGGGCCTCCGGGATGCCCGGGCCCTCGTCGGCCACCTCGATCACCACAGACCTGCCCGTACTCGATGTGTTGATCGTCAGCACGCCGTCGCCGTGTTTGAGGGAGTTCTCCAGCAGGGTGGACAGCACCTGGCTGAGCCCGCCGGTCGTGCCGAGGGCGCGCAGGCCGCGGTCGCCGGCAAGCACCAGGGACCGGTGGGCCCGCCGGAACGCGGGCTCCCATTCGATGATCTGCTGCCCCACCACGTCGTCCACGTCGATCGGCCCCGCCTGGGCGTGCCGCTGCCTGCGGGCGGCGGCGAGCAGCTCGTCGATCACCGCCGTCAGCCGCTCGACCTGCACGATCGCCGCCTCGCCCTCCTCGCGGACCACCTCGGGCTGGTCGGCCGCCGCGACGATCTCCTCCAGGCGCATGCTCAGCCCGGTCAGCGGCGTGCGGAGCTGGTGGGAGGCGTCGGTCGCGAACTCGCGCTCGCGGGCGAGCAGATCGGAGATCCGCAGCGCGCTGCGGTCCAGCACCTCGGCCACGAGATCCAGCTCCGGGATGCCGTAGCGGTGCCTGCTCGGCCTGGCGTCGCCCGAGCCCAGCCGCTCCGCGATCCTGGTGAGATCTTGGAGCGGCAGGCTCAGGCGACGCGAGGTGACGGTCGCCAGGCCGATCGCGGCCCCGAGGGCCACGACGGCGAGCGCCATGATGAGCACCAGCCGCGCCTGGGTGTCCTGTTGGATCTGGGCCGCGTCGCGGCTGACGCGTACGTAACCGTTCTCGGAGCGCGCCTCCTCGGTGAGGTCACGGCCCGCCGGCGGAGGCGTGCCGACGACGATCGGCGGCATCCCGCGGACGAACACCTGGAGGTAGCGATCCGGGTAGTTCCGCGCGAGCTGGTCCGGACTGACGTCCTGTCCCTGGCTGGTGGCGTATTCCACCCCGAGCAGCAGCCGGTTCGCGTCCGTCCTGAGCTCCTGGGCGACCTCGTCGCTGTACAAGCGCACGACGACCACACCCAGGGGCACGCCTAACAGCAGTACCGCGATGACCGCGACGAGCAGCATGGAGGAAAGCAGGCGCCGGCGCACGTGCTAGCCCCTCCCCCGGAACCGCCCCACGGCGGCTACTCTCGCTCGAAACGGAAGCCGACCCCTCGGACGGTCGTGATGTAGCGCGGCTTGGCCGCGTCGTCTCCGAGCTTGCGGCGCAGCCACGAAATGTGCATGTCCAGTGTCTTCGTCGACCCCCACCAGTTCGTGTCCCACACCTCGCGCATGATCTGCTCGCGGGTGACGACCTTGCCCGCGTCCCGTACGAGCACGCGCAGCAGGTCGAACTCCTTGGTGGTCAGGTGCAGTTCCTTGTCTCCCATCCAGGCCCGGCGCGAGTCGGCGTCGATGCGGACGCCTTGCACCACCGGGGTCTCCGATGTTCCGCGCCTGAGCAGGGCCCGCACGCGGGCGAGCAGTTCTGCCAGGCGGAACGGCTTGGTCACATAGTCGTCGGCCCCCGCGTCGAGACCGACAACGGTGTCGACTTCGTCGACACGGGCGGTGAGGATCAGGACCGGAGTCCCATGCCCCTCCGCGCGAATACGGCGTGCGACCTCCAGCCCGTCCATCTCTGGAAGGCCGAGGTCGAGAACAATCAGGTCAACGCCCCCCGACAAGGCCCTCTCCAGGGCCTGCGGGCCATCGGGGCTGACCTCCACCTGATAGCCCTCCCGGCGCAGGGCACGCGCCAGCGGCTCGGAAATCGAGGTGTCATCCTCGGCGAGAAGTACGCAGGTCATGGTGCGATCGTAGGACCTTGTGCGATCGTTTCCCGCCTACAGCGCGCCTTTTGACTTGTCGTTGACCCATCAATTGACCTGGGCAAACACTGATAAATCCGGGATAGTCAGCACGCAAGTGACACGATCTTCTACCGCATTCTCCGCCATTAAGAACATCACCGGAGAAAAACGGATGAGGATCGGAAAAACGCCCGCCGAAACGATGACGGCGGGCGTTGCCCATCTGAATTCGCGCGGCCCCCGGAACGACGCGCTCAGGACGCCGACGGCGGCTCCGCGTACCGCTGAAGGTACAGCTGCTCGCCGAGGCTTTCGATGAGACCGAGCTCGGTCTCCAGGTAGTCGATGTGGTGCTCCTCGTCGGCCAGGATGCGCTCGAAGAGGTTCGCCGAGGTGATGTCGCCCCGCTCGCGCATCAGCGCGATCCCCGGCCGCAGCCGCTTGACCACGCCCAGCTCCAGATCCAGGTCGGCCTGGAGCTGCTCCCTGACGGTCTGGCCGATGTGCAGAGTGTTGAGCTTCTGGTAGTTCGGCAGACCCTCCAGGAACAAGATCCTGTCGGTGAGCTCCTCCGCGTGCCGCATCTCGTCGAACGACTCCGCCCGCGTGTAGGCGGCGAGCTTCGTGTATCCCCAGTTCTCCTGCAGCTTCGCGTGCAGGAAGTATTGGTTGATGGCGGTCAGCTCGGAGGTGAGCTGCTCGTTGAGCAGCGCGATGATCTCTTTGTCCCCCTGCATGTGCTTCCTCGATCTATGCGCTGGTGACCAGGTCCTCTGACCGTTTCAGCATCGCACAGATCTTCCGGACGCAGACTGCGCAGTCCCCTCCCGCTCCCGTCGCGTCGCGCACCTGGCGAGCCGTCCTCGCCCCGTCGGCGATGCAGTCGTGCACCTCGCTCTCGGTGACGGCGCGGCAGATGCAGACGTACATGAACTCGCCTCTCAGGGATCATCAGGAAGGTTAGGCATACCTAAGATAACCCACTTTGGTAAGGCTTGCCTATGTGATCCAGGGCACAGAAAGGGGCGGCACTTCGTCAAGCGCCGCCCCTCGCGTGAGGTGTCAGAGCACCACGACCGACCGCAGCACCTCCCCGCGGTGCATCTTGCCGAACGCCTCCTCGACCTGGTCGAGGCCGATGGTCTCGGTGACGAACTTGTCGAGGTCGAGCCGTCCCTGCAGGTAGAGATCGATCAGCATGGGGAAGTCGCGGCTGGGCAGGCAGTCGCCGTACCAGGAGGACTTCAGCGCGCCGCCGCGGCCGAAGACGTCGAGCAGCGGCAGCTCCAGCGTCATCTCCGGGGTCGGCACGCCGACCAGCACGACGGTCCCCGCGAGGTCGCGGGCGTAGAACGCCTGCTTGTACGTCTCGGGGCGGCCGACCGCCTCGATGACGACGTCGGCGCCGAAGCCGCCGGTCAGCTCGCGAATGGCCTCCACCGGGTCGGTCTCCCGCGAGTTCACGGTGTGGGTGGCGCCGAAGCCGCGGGCCCATTCGAGCTTGCGGTCGTCCACGTCGACCGCGATGATCGTGGTCGCGCCGGCCAGATGCGCGCCCGCGATGGCCGCGTCGCCCACGCCGCCGCAGCCGATGACCGCGACCGAGTCGCCCCGGGTCACGCCGCCGGTGTTGATCGCCGCACCGAGGCCGGCCATCACGCCGCAGCCGAGCAGACCGGCGACCGCCGGTCTGGCCTCCGGATTGACCTTCGTGCACTGCCCCGCCGCCACCAGGGTCTTCTCCAGGAAGGCCCCGATGCCGAGCGCCGGGCTGAGCACGGTGCCGTCGGCCAGCGTCATCTTCTGGGTCGCGTTGTGGGTGTTGAAGCAGTACCACGGCCGGCCCCGCAGGCACGCGCGGCACTGCCCGCACACCGCCCGCCAGTTGAGGATCACGTAGTCGCCCGGCTCGACCTCGGTCACGCCCTCGCCGACCGCCTCGACCACACCGGCCGCCTCGTGGCCGAGGAGGAACGGGAAGTCGTCGTTGATGCCGCCCTCCCGGTAGTGCAGGTCGGTGTGGCAGACGCCGCAGGCCTGCACGTTGACGACCGCCTCACCGGGCCCCGGGTCCGGCACGACGACCGTCTCCAGCGTCACCGCCGCTCCCTTGCCGCGTGCCACCACGCCCTGGACTTCGTACGGCATGTCCCGCACCTCAACTTTCTCGGCTGGATCTCCTCAGAACATACGGCTCCACCACGCCGAGCCCGCGCGCGGGACGGCGGCGGAGTTTGACCAGATCGACGCCGGACACCCCGGCGAGGCCCGCGGCCAGCTCGCTGTCGGCGAGGATCGTGCCCGGCCGCGCGATGGTCGTCAGCCGCGCCGCCAGGTTGACGGTCGTGCCGAACACGTCGCCCATCGCCGGCAGCACCGGGCCGTACGCGAGGCCGACCCGCACGTCGGGCCCCTCGGCGTCCCGCTTCAGCTCGTCGAGCAGGTCGAGCGCGATGAGGGCCCCGGTCTTCGGGCCCGCGGCGGTGAACAGCACCTCGTCGCCGAGCGTCTTGACCAGCCGCCCGTCGTGCGCGGCGATCACGTCGGAGGCCCGCGACTCGAACCCTTCGACCAGATCGGCCAGCGCCAGCTCGTCCAGCTCGCGCGACACGCGGGTGAAGGCGACGAGGTCGGCGAAACCGACCGCGAGCCTCGGCCGGGTCGGCGAGGCGTCCTCGCCGGGCTCGGCGAGGGAGACCAGACGGCTCGCGGTCGCGGCGAGCTGGGAGCGCCAGACGTGCACCAGCGTCTGCTCGAAGTCCGGCAGCAGGCGGCTGACCGTGTCCATCACCTGCCGCACCGCGTCCTCGCCCGCCCGCGCGCCGGGCTCGACCAGCGCCTCGACCATGATCTCGGCCTGCCACTGGGCGAGCCGGGCGGTCGTACGGCCCAGAGCCCGCGCCATGCGGATGACGGTCCGCTCGTCGAGCGTCTCGGCGTCGAGCAGGTCGCGGATGCGGTGCAGCGCCTCCAGGTCGGCCTCGGTGAACGCCACGGCGTCGTCGGCGAACGTGGCGAAGCCGAGGGCCCGCCAGATCCGAGCAGCCAGGTCCTGCGAGATGCCGGCCGCCTCGGCGACCTGCCGCCGGGTGTAGGCCGGCGGCGGCCCGAGGAACAGCCGGCGCATGTCGTCGGCGCCGGGGCGCCCGCTAGTCTCCACGTCCCTCTCCCCCGCACCGCGCGTGGGCCGCGCCGCGCTCAGTCCCCGTCGATGTTCCCGTCCGCGGCGTCCTCCACCAGCCGGAACAGCTCATGCCGTACGCGCTGGATCTGAGGGATGTCCCGGTATTCGATGTCGCCCTTCTCCGACGCCGACTCGACCCGGAGCGTGCCGCAGCCGAGAATGCGCTCGGTGAGCCGCTGGTCGGAGCTCACGCTGCTCACTTTGGCCAGCGGAATGTCGTCTTCCGACTTGCTCAGGACTCCCGTGCTGATGGCGAAGCGGTGCGAGGTCAGCGTGTAGGAGGTCGTCACCCAGCGCAGATAGGGGATGATCGTCCACAGGACCAGCGCCACGAAGGCGACCACGCTCACCGCGAGGCGGGCGAGCCACGCGTACTCGTAGTCGCCCGGAATGAGGATGAGGGCCGCGACGACCGCGGCCAGCACGACGACGAGGGCGAAGACCGGCAGGACCAGCCGCTTCCAGTGCGGATGGAACGATAGAACGATCCGCTCGCCGTCGGCCAGGTATTGCTCTGGGAGACCCATGCCGGAAATCGTGGCACGATCGGCGGTCGATTGCATGCGCCATGTCAACGCGGGAGGCCGGCCTCCGGCGACGGCTCCCGGCGGACGTGGACGACGTCGCCCGCGCTGAGCGCGTGCTCTCCGTCCCGAGCGCGGACGAGCAGGTGACCGGACGCGTCGACGCCGGTCGCCCGGCCGGTCAGCACCCGCTCGCCGGGCAGCTCGACCCTGACCTCCTGGCCCACCGTCGACGAGCGGGCGAGATAGGCGGCGCGCAGCCCCGAGGCGTCCGGGTCGCCGTCGGCGGCCGTCCACTCGCGGTAGTGCGACTCGATCTCACGCAGGATCGCGCGCAGCAGCGGGTCGCGGTCGGTGCAGACGGCCTCCTCGATCGCGAGGGACGTGGCCTGGTCCACGGGCAGCTCCTCCCGCCGCAGCGAGACGTTGAGCCCCATGCCGACGATCACCGCGCGGTCCACCCGCTCGGCCAGGATGCCCGCGAGCTTGCGCTCCCCCACCATCAGGTCGTTGGGCCACTTGAGCCGCACCTCGATCTCCGCGATCCGCCGTACGGCGGAGGCGGCGGCGAGGCCGACCAGCAGCGCCAGCCAGCCCTGCCGGGCCGGCGGCACCTCCGGGCGCAGCAGCATCGAGAACGTCAGGCCCGAGCGCGGCGGCGCGGTCCACGGACGCCCCAGCCTGCCCCGGCCGGCGGTCTGCGACTCCGCCACCAGCACGGCGCCCTCGGCCGGGTTCTCGCGCACGGTCCTGGCCAGGTCGGCGTTGGTGGAACCGGTCCGCTCGACCACGCGGATGGACGACCACAGCGATCCCGGGCGCACCAACGCCCTGGTCAGCGCGGTCTCGGACAGCGGAGGACGGTCGAGATCGGCGTACGGCGAGTCGGACACGCGTCAAGGCTATCGGCACCCGAGACCACCTCCCGACGGGCTCGTGGCAGCCCGGACGTCACCTTTTCAGCAAAGCCGACAAGATGCCACACAAACCCACATATGGGGGTTTGTCGTGGGAGGACCCCGGGCACCTTCCCTCGCGCGGTGCTCGCGCCCGGTCTCCCGCGGCCGGACGCGACGGCGCACCCGTGCGGGATGAAAGGGCGCCCTCCTCGCCGGAAGGCGAGGAGGGCGCCCGGCGTGGCAGGCTGCGTACCGGAAGGAACGGCAGCCATGCCGCGGAGGAGGAGCACATGGAACGAGACGGCGCGGCGCGGCCCTCTGCCCGTCTTGGCCCGGTCACGCGGGCACGCGTACGGCGGGTTTCCGGGACGGTCGTACGCGACCGGCGCGACGACCTCGTCACCGAGGAACCGCTGGAGATCCGGCTCCTGGCGGGCGGCGAGAGCCGCACGGTGGCGATCACGATGCGGACGCCGGGCGCGGACTTCGAGCTCGCGGCGGGATTCCTGCACGGCGAGGGGCTCGCCGGCCCCGGCGACATCGCCGCCATCGGCTACTGCACGGACGAAGATCTGGACCCCGAGGCGCGCTACAACACCGTGACCGTGCGGCTCGCCGCCCCGCGGCTGCCCGATCTCGGCGCCCGGGCGCGCAACTTCCTCACCTCGAGCGCGTGCGGGGTCTGCGGCACGGCGAGCCTGGACGCCCTGCGCGACCGCTGCGCCGTGCCGGCCGTGCGCCCGCCGCTCGGCGTCTCCGCCACGACCCTATACGGCCTGCCGGACCGGCTGCGGGAGGCCCAGGGGGTGTTCGGCAGGACGGGCGGGCTGCACGCCGCCGCGCTGTTCACACCCGACGGCACGCCCGTGGCCGTACGGGAGGACGTGGGACGGCACAACGCCGTGGACAAGCTGGTCGGCTGGGCGCTGCTCGGCGGCCGTGTCCCCCTCGACCGGCACGTCCTGCTGGTCAGCGGCCGGGTCAGCTACGAGATCATGCAGAAGGCCGCGAGCGCCGGGATTCAGATCGTCTGCGCCGTCTCCGCGCCCTCCTCGCTCGCCGTCGACCTCGCGCGGGAGTTCGGCATCACGCTCGTGGGGTTCCTGCGCGAGGAGCGCTTCAACATCTACGCCTGTCCCGAGCGGATCGACGTCGAACAGGCCGCCACCGCCTGACGGGAGCTGTCGGGCCGTCTGATCGGGCGGACTCGGCGCCTCGGCAGCAAGCAGCCGGTGAGCGGGCGCTCCCGCCGCCCGGGCCGCTGATCCGGGCGGCGCCGGCACCCGCGGTCGCGTCGGCCCGGGCCGGCTGACGGACCGCCACCAGCCCGGCGAGGTCCGCCGCCGAGTCAACCCCCTATCGCGCGCCCCGCACCGGGGCCGCGCGAGTGGGCGCGCGGCCCCCGGCGGAGCCGATCAGCGGTGTTCTGCAGGCCGACCGCGGGGCCGGTCAGCCGGTGTTCTGCAGGCCGGCCGCGACGCCGTTCACGCTGAGCAGCAGCAGCGTGGACAGCCGCTCGCGCTCCTCGTCCGACAGGTCGCCGGGCGCCCGCAGCGCCGACAGCGCCCGCAACTGGAGGTGGCTGAGCGCGTCCACGTACGGGTCGCGCAGTTGGACGGCGCGCGACAGCACCCGCCGGTTCTCCAGCAGCCGGGAGTGGCCGGTCACCTCCAGCACCAGCCGCCTGGTCAGGTCGTACTCCTCCAGGACCTGCTCGGCGAAGTCGGCCCGGCCGCCCAGGGCCAGGTAGCGGGACGCGATGGACCGGTCGGTCTTGGCCAGCGACATCTCCGCGTTGTCCAGCATCGCGGCGAACAGCGGCCACTCGTGGTAGGCCGAGCGCAGTTCGGCCATGCCGCCGTCGGTGACCACGGCGGCCAGGCCGCTGCCCAGGCCGTACCAGCCGGGGAGGTTGACCCGCGTCTGCGCCCACGCGAACACCCAGGGGATGGCCCGCAGGTCGTCAAGGGAGCGGGGCGCGCCGAGGCCGCGCCGCGCGGGCCGGGAGCCGAGCCGCAGCGAGCCGATCTCCTCGAGCGGGCTGACCAGCGCGAACCACTCGGGGAAGCCCGGTGCCTCGGTCAGCGCCCGGTAGGCCCGCTCGGAGGCCGCGGCCACGAGGTCGGCCAGCCTGCGGAACTTCGCCGCCGCGGCGGCCGTGCTCGACTCCACCGCCGAGGTGGAGGCGAGCAGCACGGCGTTGGTGACCTGCTCGATGTGCCGCTTGGCGATCGCCGAGTGGCCGTACCGGGCGAAGATGACCTCGCCCTGCTCGGTGACCTTGAACCGGCCGGCGACCGAGCCGGGGGCCTGGGCGAGCACGGCGCGGTTGGCCGGGCCGCCGCCCCGGCCGAGGGCGCCGCCGCGGCCGTGGAAGAGCGTGAGCTTGATGTCGTTGGCCGCGGCCCACGCGGTCAGCGCGGCCTGCGCGTCGTACAGGCGCAAGGTGGCGGCGGCGGGGCCTAACTCCTTGGCCGAGTCGGAGTAGCCGAGCATGACCTCCATGCGCCGCCCGTTCTCGGCGAGCCTGCGGCGCACGGGCTCCAGCTTGATCATGCCTTCCAGCACGGCCGTGGAGTTGTCGAGGTCTTCGCCCGACTCGAACAGGGGGACCACGTCGAGCACCGGGGCGCGGTCGCCCAGCGCGTGCCTGGCCAGCTCGTACACCGCCGCGACGTCGTCGGCCGAGCGGGTGAACGACACGACGTAGCGGGAGCAGGCGGTGACGCCGAAGCGCTCCTGGATCCAGCCGATCACCCGGATCGTGGCCAGGACCTCCTCGGTGCGCTCCGACAGCGTGCCCGAGGCGATCTCCTTCAGCGCCGCCGCGTGCACCGCCGAATGCTGGCGCACCTCCAGCTCCGCCAGGTGGAAGCCGAACGTCTCGACCTGCCAGATCAGGTGCTGCAGCTCGCCGTACGCCTGCCGTACGGCCCCGGCGGCGCGCAGGGAGTCCTGCGCCAGGCGCAGGTCGGCCAGCAGCTCCGACGGCGCGCGGTAGGCGAGGTCGAGGTCGCGGCGTCGGGTCGCGGCGATCCTGGCCGCCACGAACAGCAGCCACTGGCGGTGCGGCTCCCGCGGCGAGCGGGTGGCCATCTCCGACACCAGGTCGGGGTGCTCGTGCTCGGCCTGCGCGAGCGCCGCGCGCAGCTCGGCGGACGGCGGGGTGAAGACCTCGGCGAGGGTGAGCGACCTGCCGATCCGGGTGGTCGCGTTCTCCAGCGCGATCAGCACGTGCTCGGCCTGGATCAGCATGGCCTCCCTGGTCACCTTGGCGGTGACGTTGGGGTTGCCGTCGCGGTCGCCGCCGATCCAGCTTCCGTAGCGGATGTACGCCTTGGCGAGCGGCTCCCGCGTGCCGGTGCCGGGGCCGAGCGCCGCGTCGAGCGACCGGTAGATCTGCGGCACCGTGCGGAACAGCGTCTCGTCGAAGGCCGCCATCGCGGTACGGACCTCGTCCAGCGGGTCGAGCTTGGTGTGGCGGAGCTGGTCGGCGCGCCAGAGGATGTCGATCTCCTCGAGCAGCCGCCGGCGGGCCTCTTCCCGCTCCGCCGCGCCCCGGCCGGGGGCGTTGTAGGCGTCGAGCTGGGCGCTGATCCGCTGGATGGCGGTGACGACCGCCCGTCGCCGCGCCTCGGTGGGGTGCGCGGTCAGCACGGGGCGGAACTCCAGCCCGTCGATCAGGTCCTGGAGGCGGTCGTCCCCGCGCAGCCGCTGCACGGCCTCGGCGAGGGACTCTCGCAGCGGCGTGTCGTCCTTGTCGCGCTGGCGCAGGATGCGGATGCGGTAGTGCTCCTCGGCCAGGTTGGCGAGGTGGAAGTAGCAGGTGAAGGCCCGGGCGATCAGCACCGCGCGGTCGACGGGCCACTCGGCCACCAGGGCCGCGACCTCGTCGGCCGTCATCTCCTGACGCCGGGCCGCGATCACCGCTTTGCGGAGCCGTTCCACGTCGGCGAGGAGGTCGGGGCCGCCCTGTTCGGCGATCACCTGACCCAAGAGTCCACCCAGAAGGCGCACGTCAGCGCGGAGTTCGTCCGGCATCTCCGCTACGGCGTTGTGTCGTTCGGCAGGAGCGATGGCGGCCATGCTTCGAAGGCTAGCGAATCGCGCTCGGTCGCCCGAGGGTGGTCTCACCAAATGGACTAGACCACTGAAACCACGCAGGTCGGGAGGGTCAGGCACGCGAAGCCGCGACCGCCTCGGCCCGGGACGCGGGAAGCTGCCTGAAGCGGCGGGTGAGATGCTGCGCGAGCCGTCCGTGCGCCACCACGATCGCGGCGAACGCGACGATCAGCAACGAGATCGCCAGCAACCGGCTGTCGTCGGCCAGCAGAATGGTCTTGGCGTCGCCGAGCCCGGTCCTGGCGGTCTGCTGCCCCGTCACCAGGGCGGTCGCCCACCGGCCGCCATGCATGATCGCGGGACGCGCGGTCGCGGTCGCCGCCGCCGGCAGGGCCAGCACGCCGAAGGCGACGACGATGGCCGCCGTGCCCACCGGGGACATCTCGGTGGGCCCGCCGATGGCCAGCTGGATCCCGCGCATGAGGAGACGCGCCAGCCCTCCGATGATCAAACCGCTCAGCGCCGCCGCGGCCAGCGGAGCCCAGATCGTACGGCCCGTCAGGCCACGTTCGCGCATGCCACTTCTCCCATAAGAACGGTCCAAATGGTTATAAGGGTGGACCGAATCCCCCGCAACGCCACAGAGGCGTCGCAAGAACTTCGCAACCCGCTCGTTATGATCACCGTGATCGTGCAGCCGCCCGGGTCGGCACGGACGGCCGTGAACAGAGCCCCGGCGGGCCGGTCAGGTGGGGCGGGAGACGGCGGCGAGCAGCTCGGGGAGGCGGGCGAAGCCGATGCCGGCGGCGACGCGGCGGCCCGCCCAGGCGGCCGCCGCGCCGTACGGCACGGCGAGCAGGGCCCACCAGGTCAGGCCCAGCAGGACGGGCAGCACGACCGGGAGCGCGAGCACGCTGACGGCGACCATCGTGACGAACGCGGCGCCGAACGCCTGCCCGCCCTGCCCGGGAGCGGCGCCGCTGAAGGCGTTCATCCGCTCGGGAAAGGTGTACGGCGCGGTCACGCTGGTGATCGCGCCGACGCCCATGGCGACGCCGAGCACGCCCCACGCGGTGGGCGCGGCGGCGAGCGCCCACACGGCGTCGCCCGCCACGAGGGCGGCGGCCAGCGACGCGAGCGCGATCAGCGGCACGGCGACGACCGCCATGGCCAGGTGCCGCCCGGCCAGGTCGGTGCGCAGGTCGCGCGGGGTGGAGAACGCCACCGCGTTCATCCACAGCGACCTGCCGTCGATGCCGAAGGAGTTGGCCGACTGCAGCCCGATCACCAGGGCCGCCAGGCAGGCGGGACCGACCACGGCCCACGTCCACCCCGTACCGCCCGAACCCCGGATGGAGAACATGACGACCGCGCTCACGAAGACCGCGGTGATCCAGTTGACCCGGGCCCGCGGCTCCCTTCTGGCGTACTTCAGCTCCTTGGCGACCACCGCGCCGAGCGGGCCGCCGAGCAGGAACCGGCTCGTACGGGAACGGCGGACGGAGCCGCCGCCCTGGTTGGAGGAGTCGGGCCGCACCAGCGCGTACCGCAGCGCGGCGATCCACAGCCAGGCCAAGACGACGACCGACATCGCGACGACGATCAGCTCGGCGACCCCGATGAGCCCGCCGTCGGCGATCGCGTGCGCGGCCAGCCCCGGCGGCGTCCACCGCATGACCTCACCTGCGGCGGCCAGGATGCGCGTGGGGTCGCCCGACAGCCGCCCGTTGAGCAGCAGGTTCGGCACCTGGACGAGCAGCACGGCGAAGATCGCGGCCACCGCGAGCAGGTCGCGTCCCCTGCGGCTGCGCAGCGCGCCGGACAGCACGGTGGTGACCAGGCGGGAGGCCGTGAGGCAGAAGGCGAACTGGAGGATCACCGCGGGCACCCCGAGCAGCACCCCGCCGACCCCGTGGGCGAGCGCGACCACCCCTCCGCACAGCGCGGCCAGCGAGGCGAGCGGCCACGGCCCGGCGGCCGACGCCGCGAGCATGCCGGCGGCGAGCTGCCGGGTGGTCAGCGGGAACAGCGCGAGCCGGGCCGGGTCGAGCGTCTCGTCCAGCCCGAACGCCATCAGCGGCACGACGACCCACCCGACGGCGAACATCGCGAACGCCGCCGTCACGAGGTCGAGGGCGACGCCGGACGGCGCGAGCCGGATCAGGGACAGCAGCGCGAACCCGGCGGCGGCGGCGAGGAGCGCGGCGGCCAGCGAGAAGACGAAGCCGGCCTGCCTGCCGGCGTCGCCGCGCAGGCCCCCGCGGATCATGCTGAGCTTGAGCCGGACGAACAGCCAGGTCATGCCGGCGACCCCAGCCACGACAGGCCGTCCTCCCCGTTCCCGCGCACGCCGACGAGGTCGAGGAACGCCTCGTTGAGCGAGCGGCCCCGCCGTACGTCGTCGAGCGGGCCCTGGGCGACGACGAGCCCCCCGTTCATCACCGACACCCAGTCGCACAGTCGCTCGACCAGATCCATCACATGGCTGGAGAACACGACGGTGGAGCCGGAGGCGGTGTATCGGCGCAGCACCTCGGTCAGCGTGTTGGCCGAGACCGGGTCGACGCCCTCGAACGGCTCGTCGAGGAACAGCACGCGCGGGTTGTGCAGCAGCGCCGCCGCGAGGCCGATCTTCTTGCGCATGCCGGTGGAGTAGTCGACCACCAGCTTGTCCTGCGCCTCGACCAGGTCCATGACCTTGAGCAGCTCGTCGGCGCGCCGGCCGATCTCGTCCAGGGGGATGCCGCGCAACTGGCCGCTGTACATCAGCAGCTCCCGGCCGGACAGCCGTTCGAACAGCCGCAGGCCCTCGGGCAGCACCCCGATGTTCGCCTTGACCTTGACGGGGTCGGCCCACACGTCGTGGCCGTCGATCTCGATGCGCCCGCCGTCGGGGCGCAGCAGCCCGGTGACCATGCTCAGGGTCGTCGTCTTGCCGGCGCCGTTGGGTCCGACCAGGCCGGCGAAGCTGCCTTTCGGCACGACGAGGTCGACCCCGCCGACCGCCACCTGCGGCCCGAAGCGCTTGTACAACCCCTGCGTGCGTACGGCGTCCGCCATGACACCCCCAACGTGTCTCAAGCTTTCGTAGGTCCAGACGAACGAGACGTGAAACGCGTTCCTCACCTGCGCAAGCGGCGTACGGCGGGCGCGCCCCGGCGCGACCGCCCGGCGGCGGCCTGGCTACCCTGTCCGCCATGGATTCGACGCGACCCGGAGCGGCGTTCGGGACCCGAGGGCCGCTGAGCACGATGAAAGCGGCGGGCACACGAGGAACGGTGAGCGTGCGATGAGCGCCGAACGCGCCCCCGAGATCGACATCCACACCACCGCGGGCAAGATCGCCGACCTGGAGCGCCGCCTTGGCGAGGCCGCCCACGCCGGCTCCCGGCGGGCGGTGGAGAAGCAGCACGCCAAGGGCAAGATGACGGCCCGCGAGCGGCTGGCGGCCTTCCTCGACGAGGGATCGTTCGTGGAGTTCGACGAGCTGGCCAGGCACCGGGCCACCGCCTTCGGCCTCGACCGCGAGCGCCCGTACGGCGACGGCGTCGTGACCGGGTACGGCACCGTGGACGGCCGGCCGGTCGCGGTGTTCGCGCAGGACTTCACCGTGTTCGGCGGCTCGCTCGGCGAGGTCTTCGGCGAGAAGATCGTCAAGGTCATGGACCACGCGCTCAAGACCGGCTGCCCGGTCATCGGCATCAACGACTCGGGCGGGGCGCGCATCCAGGAGGGCGTGGTCTCCCTCGGCCTGTACGCCGAGATCTTCAAGCGCAACGTGCACGCCTCCGGGGTGATCCCGCAGATCTCGCTGATCATGGGCCCGTGCGCGGGCGGCGCCGTGTATTCCCCCGCGCTGACCGACTTCGTCCTGATGGTGCGGGAGAAGTCGCACATGTTCATCACCGGGCCGGACGTCATCAAGACCGTGACCGGCGAGGAGGTGACGTTCGAGGAGCTGGGCGGCGCGCACACGCACAACTCGCGCTCCGGCGTCGCCCACTACGAGGCCGCCGACGAGCAGGACTGCCTCGACTTCGCCAAGGCGCTGCTGTCGTACCTGCCGTCCAACAACATGGACGAACCGCCGGTCTTCGACGCCGAGGCGGTCCTGGAGACGACCGACGAGGACCGCGAGCTCGACACGCTGATCCCCGACTCGGCCAACCAGCCGTACGACATGCACACGGTGATCGAGCACGTCCTCGACGACGGCGAGTTCCTGGAGATCCACGCGGGCTTCGCGCCGAACATCATCGTCGGCTTCGGCCGGGTCGAGGGGCGGTCGGTGGGGGTCGTCGCCAACCAGCCGATGAGCTTCGCCGGCACGCTGGACATCGCCGCGAGCGAGAAGGCCGCCCGGTTCGTGCGCACCTGCGACGCCTTCAACATCCCGGTGCTGACCTTCGTCGACGTGCCGGGCTTCCTCCCGGGCACCGACCAGGAGTGGAACGGCATCATCCGGCGCGGCGCCAAGCTGCTGTACGCCTACGCCGAGGCCACCGTGCCGCTGGTCACGGTCATCACCCGCAAGGCGTACGGCGGGGCGTACGACGTCATGGGGTCCAAGCACCTCGGCGCGGACATCAACCTGGCCTGGCCCACCGCCCAGATCGCCGTGATGGGCGCGCAGGGCGCGGTCAACATCCTCTACCGGCGCGAGCTGGCCGCCGCCGACGACCCCGAAGCCGCGCGGGCCCGTTTCATCAGCGAGTATGAGGACACGCTGGCCAACCCCTATCTCGCGGCCGAGCGCGGCTACGTGGACGCGGTCATCCGGCCCTGCGAGACCCGGGTCCAGATCGTCCGCGCGCTGCGCGCTCTGCGCAACAAGCGGGCCACCCTGCCCCCGAAGAAGCATGGGAACATCCCCCTGTGAGCAGCAGCGAGCCGTTTGTCCGCATCGTGCGGGGGGATGCCACCCCCGAGGAGACCGCCGCCCTGGTCGCCGTACTGGCGGCACGGGCGGCCGCGCAGGACGCCCGGCCGGAACGGCCGGCGATCACGGGAAACTGGAGGAACCCGGCACATCGGTTGCGCGTGGGGCTTCCACACGGCCCCGGAGCCTGGCGCCGGGCCTTCTTCCCCGGCCGCTGACGACGGTCCCGCGACGCCACCGGCGACAACCTGGTGCGATTACATCCGCCGAACAGGGTGTCAACTGGCTCAAGAGTTGGGACTATCTAGAAAGCGGGGGGATATAGTCAGCCGATCATCTAGTGACGAGTCCTGGAGGACACCATGGCCATCCCGGACTTCAGCGCACATGGCATTGCCGCAAAGTATGCCGTTCTCGTGGACGTCGGTTACCTTTATGCGGCCGCCGGTGAAGTTCTCTTAGGCGCCAAGGAACGCAAGGAGTACCGTGTCGCGGCGGACGAGCTGATTCAGGCGCTGCAGAAGCACGCGCTCGAACGCATCCCGGGTGAGCTGCTGCGTGTTTACTGGTATGACGCCGCCCGTGATCGCGTGCCCACCGTGGACCAGCGTGTGATCGCACAGCTTCCCTGGGTCAAAGTGAGACTGGGCAACCTGAACGCGCGTGGCCAGCAGAAGGGCGTGGACGCGCAGATCCGCAGCGACCTCGAAGCCCTCGCCCGCCACCACGCCGTGAGTGACACCGTGTTGATCGCCGGGGACGAGGACATGGTGCCCGCCGTGGAGGCCGCGCAGGCGTACGGCGTGCGCATCCATTTGTGGGGTGTCGAGCCGCCGTTCGGGACCAACCAGGCCGAACGGCTCGTGTGGGAGTCGGACACTGTGGAGATCCTGAGCGCCGACTTCCTGCGTCCGTTTTTCACCCGCGCGCCGGTGCCCGTGCCCGTGCCGCCCACGCCGTCGCCCGCCCAGGTCTTCGCGGGCCGTACGGTCAAGCCGATGCAGCCGAAGGCGGGCCAGGTGGCCAAGCTGGGCCCGGGCCGGCCCCGCGTGGAGGAGGTCGGCGAGCACGTCGCGCAGAAGTGGATATTGACCCGCGGCCGGGACAACATCCGCGACCTGCTGCCGGGCCCGCTGCTGCCCACGGTCATCGACACGGAGCTGCTCATCGAGGCCGAGAAGGAGCTCGGCCACTCACTTCGGCCCTACCCGGAGGCGCGCGTGTGGCTGCGCGACGGCTTCTGGGCCAGGGTCTACCGCGAGTTCGACCTCGGGGTCGGCATCTCCAGCAAGTGACGCCCGCTTCGCGGAGTCGGCGTTCCTTCGAGAGCCGGCCTCCGGGCTCGCGGGAGCACTCCTGGCACGGTGCCCGGTCTCGCGCGAGATCCTCCCGCGTGTCGGGGTGCCCCCGACGGTCGCGTCCGATTTCCGCCAGCCCGCACCGATGGCCAGCGCATAACGTCGTGTGCGTGACCACACGACAGCTCGACTTCGACGCGTGTTACCGCGCCGTCTCCGCGCGGGATCCCCGCTTCGACGGGCGCTTCTACACGGCTGTCACCACCACCGGCATCTACTGCCGCCCGATCTGCCCCGCTCGCACACCCGCGCGGTCCAATGTGCGCTTCTACCGCCACGCCGCCGCGGCCGAGGCCGCGGGGTTCCGCCCCTGCCGCCGCTGCCGCCCCGAGCTCAGCCCCGGCGACCCCGGCTGGGACGTACGCGCCGACCTGGTCGGACGCGCGCTGCGGCTGATCGACGACGGGGTGGCCGACGAGTCCGGCGTCGCCGGGCTGGCCCGCCGCCTGCATGTGACCGAGCGGCACCTGCACCGCCTGTTCGTCGCCGAGCTCGGCACCGGGCCGCTCGCCGTGGCCCGCACCCGGCGGCTGCTGCTCGCCAAGCAACTGCTCACGGAGACCACCCTGCCGATCACCGACGTCGCGTTCGCCTCGGGGTTCGGCAGCGTACGTCAGTTCAACGCCGCCATGCGGGAGTCGTACGGCTTCGCACCGGGCGAGCTGCGCAAGGCCGGTGTGCCGCTGCGCGGGGCCGGCGTGCAGGTGCGCGGGGCGAAGGCCCCGGCCGCCCTCACCACCGGCCTGACCCTGCGGCTCGGGCACCGGGAGCCGTACGACGCGCAGGCGGTGCTGCGGTTCCTCGCCGCCCGGGCGATCCCCTCGGTGGAGGCGGTGAGCTGGTCGGGCTCCGACGTGGCGGCCTACACGCGGGCCGTCCCCGGCGGCTGGATCACGCTGCGGCCCGCCGCCGGCCACGTCCGGCTCACCGTGCGGACGACCGAGACGCACCGGCTGTCCCGGCTGGTGGCGCGCTGCCGCCGCCTGCTCGACCTCGACGCCGACCCGGGGGCGGTGCGGGAGGTCCTCGGCGCGACGTCGCTCGCGCCGCTGGTCACGGCACGCCCCGGGCTGCGCGTGCCGGGGGCGTACGACGGGTTCGAACTGGCGGTCCGCGCGATCGTCGGGCAGCAGATCTCCGTCGCCGGCGCCCGCACCCTGCTCGGCCGCATCACCGCCCGGGCCGGCCCGCCCGCCGTCGCGGCGGTGGACGCCGCCGACGCCGGGATGGGAGCGCGTGACGGCAAGGCTGCCCGGGCGGGGGCGCGCGAAGCCGCCCCGATGGGGGCGAACGGCACCGAAGCGGCCCTCATGGGCGCGCACGGAACGGAGCCGGACGCGGCGGGCCAGGTGCCGCTGCTGTTCCCCGCCGCCGAGCGGCTCGCCGACGCGGACCTGGACGGCCTCGGGCTCACCACCCGCAGGGTAGCCACGATCAGGGCGCTGGCCGAGGCGGTCGCCTCCGGCGAGATCGACCTCGACGGCGCGGGCGACCCCGCCGACACCGTCGCCAGGCTGCTGGAGATCCCGGGCATCGGCCCGTGGACGGCCGGATACATCGCACTGCGCGCGCTGCGCGACCCGGACGCCTGGCCCGAGGGCGACCTCGTGCTGCGCCGGACGATGGAGCGGCTCGGCATCGCCCCCGACGAGACCGAGCGGTGGCGGCCCTGGCGCGCGTACGCCGCGCTCCACCTGTGGAACCACGCCTCCGCCATCTGAAACCCGCCACCCGAAACTCGCCACGTCAACCACCCGGGGCACATGAACCACCACACCCCAGTCACCGCAGCTCCCCGGTCCGCCCCGGCGGCGAGGAGACGCGTTACTGGCGCGCCCGCCTCACCGTCGTTCCCGGCCCGCTCCGGGAGCGGGGTGGCGCGGCACTCACACACCCGCTTCACCACGCGCGCCGTGCCCCATGTGTCGTCGCCACGACCAGGCGAGCATCCTGCGTGGGTTCGCGCGCGGCCGGCGGCATCCGCGGGTCGGGCACGGAGATCACAACGCGGGGTCGGTGCCGATCGTGTACGAGCCCAGTGGTGGTGCGGCCGGCCCCCGGAACGGCCACCGTGGAGTCCGCCGTCTCCGGGGACGACCCGTGGTCAAACGCCTGTCCCTGATTGAGCAAGCTCCTCCCCCGTCTGGCGGCGGGGGGTTACCTCGGAGGTTTCCGATGATCCTCACGCAGACCGTGCCCACGCCGGTGGGTCCCCTCGCCCTGCTCGCCCGTGACGGCGTGCTCGTCGCGGCCGGATTCACCGCCGACCCCCGCGAGATGTTCGCCCGGCTCTCACCGGCCCTGCGGGCGCTTCCGCTCCGCGAGGGCGATCTCGGCGACACGGCGGAGGCCGTACGGGAGTACCTGGACGGCAAGGTCGACGCGCTCGACCGCATCCCGGCCGAGCAGCCCGGCACCCCCACGCGGCAACGCCTGTACGAGGCGCTGCGCGCCGTGCCCGCCGGGACCACCGTGTCGTACGCGCAGCTCGCGGAGAAGGCGGGGCTGCCGAGGACGGCGGCGCGGGCGGCCGGGTCGGCCTGCGCGCAGAACCTCATCGCGCCGATCGTGCCGTGCCACCGCGTGCTGCCCTCGACCGGCGGCTACGGCGGCTACTACTACGGCACGACGATCAAGGAGTGGCTCCTCACCCACGAGTCCCGCGCCTGACCACCCCCGGCTCGTCGCTTCCCGGCGCGCTCACCCACTGGGAAAGAGGACACCGTCCGCCGATGCGCGTTCCCAGGCAGGCAGCCGCCGCCGTTCCACCGGGGCTGCGCGTCGGGTGGACGACGCGACCCACGCCGGTCTCTAGCCACGTCGCTGCACGACCCGCTGACAGACGGCGGCATCCGGGGCACCGACAGCCGGCGGCGCGGCGTCCGGCTTTCGCTCTCATCCGGGGGCGATGTCTCGGGGCCGGCGGTCAACCGGCCGGGGCCCAGCCGTGGAGAGCCGCGCATGGGGCGGATCAGCTCTTGACGATGCTCTGGACCTCGCCGACGGGCACCTCCCTGGTCGCCGAGACCTGGATCGGGTCGTACTGGAACGGGACGACCTGGCCGCCCTGGTTGCCGTTGCCGACGACGTTCCACACGCTCGTCACGGTGAGGTTGTAGGCATTGTTCGGCTGGTCGGCGGACGAATGCAGGTAACGGACGCCGCAGGGAGGGTCGGCGTCGCCCTTGTCCGAACCCTTCTCGTACGGCTTGCCGGTGGTGCCGCAGCCCTCCTGGTACACGATGGCCCGGTCCTTGTCGTCGGTGCCGGGGTCGATCGTGATGCGGGCGGGCGTCGCCGTGACGGTCGCGGACATGACCCCGGGAAGCGTCGCGGTGACGGACCGGGGCTCCGCCTCCGCCCCTTCCAGCCACACCCAGGTCGGCAGGTTGACGTAGCTCTTCACGTCCGGGCTCAGCTTGATCTTCGGCTCGGGCACGGTCAGGGCGGCCCGGGCGACCTGCATGAGCTGTTCGAGGGTGATGCCACCGGCGGGAGTGGTCCCCTCGGGCACCCAGATGGCGGCTTCGCGCTGGGAGGCGCAGGCTTGTCCCGCCGGGTCGTTGGCGTTGTAGGAGATGTTCCACCACCGGCCCTTTTCGCCGAGCTTGTCGGCGTACTTCCTGATCTCCTGCGAGTAGTCGATGCCCGCCTGCACCGCGTCCTTCCGCTGCCACACCTGGAGGCTGCGCATGTCCTCGGCCGACAGGCCCGGCTCATACCAGCAGGGCTGGGGCATCCGATAGCCGTCGCTCTTGCCTCCCAGCCCGTTGCCGGACAGGCTGATATTGGAGTTGGTCAGCTTGACCCCGGCGGTGTTGCCGTGCTGGAACGCCTCCCCGCGCGGCCCCTGGTCCGGGTCGGCGGCGGCGGGAGGCGCGCCGATCGCGAGGACGGCCCCCGCCACCAGGGACGTCACCGCGACGGCCGGTCTCACA
Source organism: Microbispora rosea subsp. aerata (assembly GCF_014647835.1). Classification (GTDB taxonomy): domain Bacteria; phylum Actinomycetota; class Actinomycetes; order Streptosporangiales; family Streptosporangiaceae; genus Microbispora; species Microbispora aerata. The sequence continues at coordinate 55,511 of NZ_BMPY01000018.1, read as the reverse complement.
CCCGGCCTCGTGCACGGCCTCGTGCTCTGTCGCATGCCCGGTCTCGTGCCGGGTTCGGCACCCGGCTCGGCGCTCGTCCACGTGCTCATCGCAGGCACTCCTTCGCGCGTTCGTCCGGATAGTCCGCGTGGCGGTACAGCCGGATGAGCCAGACGCCGTCGTCGACCTGCCCCAGCCCGGCGGTCTGCAGGAAGATCGCGCGCGGGCGTTTCATCCAGGCGGGCTGGCGGGCCACCGGGACGCCCTCCTGGTCGGTCAGGCGCAGACCGGTCAGGTCGACGCAGGCGTTGACCTCCGCCCCGCGTCCCATGACGGCGGGCACCCTCAGGGCGTAGAGCTTGGCCACGCCCCGGGCCGACTGCTTGTCCTTGAAGAATCCGGCCAGCCAGGTGATGGTGTCGATGTAGGCGGGCGAATCGGTATCGATCCCCTTGACGTACGACTGGTCCTTGCCGGAGGTGCCGACGGCCCGCCACTGGGCGACGAAGTCGTCGGCGAACGCCTTGATCGCCCCCGCCCGGTCGGGGTCGGGCTCGCTCGGCCATTCGACCTCGATCGTCAGACCGGGCGCGGCCATGATCGTCTCGGTGCCCGCCCGCAGGCCGGGCGTCTCGGCGGCCGTCTCCGCCGTCTCCGCTGTCTCCTCCGACGCCACCGCGACAGGGTCCAGGCCGCCGCCTGGGGTGAAGCCGCGATCCGCGTCCGGCGCGGCACACGCGGACAGGAGCAGCGCGCACGCAGCGAGGAGCAGCGCGCGGGCCGGGGCGAGCCGCGTCGCCGCCGTCGAGGTGAGTGCCGGACGTGTCGGCGGTGTCCTCCGCGACACGCGATCCCCCGCCGGCGTCGCGGCCGTCGGCGCCGAGCCGCCGCCGTACGCGGATCGGCGTGATCCGGAGGGGAACGTCCCTGACATTGGGGCTCCCATCAGGCGAGACGTGAGGTTCTGAGGTTCATCGGGTTGGTCGGGTCCATCAGGTTCCGCAGGTCGGGGGAGACGGTCCTGCGCCAGTCGGGCAGCAACTCGTCGATGAGCGCCTCCGTCTCCGGCGCCATCCCGCCGCCGTACGGGTGCGACGCCGCGCGGCGCAGCAGACCGTCGACGACGGCCCGCAGCCGCACCGGCTCCCCCGTGGCGTGCGCCGCCCTGAGCAGGTCACGCCACAACCCCTCGTCGTCGGCCGCGAGCAGCAGCCCGGCCCGGGCCGCCGCCACCGCGCCGTGCGGGTCGTGGCGGGCGAGCCGGATCTCGCACAGCGCGTGGGCGGCGTCCGCCACCCAGGCCGTCACGTCGTACTCCAAGGGGTCGGCCGCCAGCCACGCGTACCGTTCGGGCGGCCTGCCGTTCAGCAGCGGCCCGCGCACCAGCTTCAGCGCACGATCCAGCAGGTCGGCCTCCATGTCGCCGGCGCTGGTGTGCGCCGCGCCTGGTCTATCGGCGCCACGCCATTCGCCGGCCTGCCGTACGAGGTCCTGGAAGAGCTGCCAGTCGGTACGGATCTCCGGCCCGAGCCGGAGCCGCCCGGACTGGTCCACGAACAGGTGGGGGCGTCCCTGGGAGTCGTGTCCGAGCCATTCGGCGACCCTGGCGATCGTGGCGTCGCGCACCGCGAGCTGCACGCCGCGCGGCCACAGCACACCGGCCAGCACGGCCGGGTGCACACCGCCCGGGTGGGTGGCCAGGTAGACGACGAGCTCGTGGGCGAGGGCCGCCCGGCCCTCCTCCAGCGGTTTCGCCGGGCTGATCTCGATCGGGCCGAGGATGCGCACCTCGATCGAGGGCGGCTCCTCGCTCAGCCGCTCCATCACCGGCGTGAGCGGCTCCCCCTCCTGCTGCCTGGCCGTACGGAACAGGCTGATCACGGCGTCGTAGTGCCGCCGGGGCAGCAGGTGGGCCTCGATGTCCAGGCCCAGGGCGTCCACGCGGGCCCGGCCGTCGTCGGTGACCTCCCACGTCCAGGTGGCGTGCGGCACCTCGCCCGCGATCACGAAACCGCTCGCCGTACGCCTGCCCTTGCCGAGCAACGCCAGGCGGCGCGCCTCGTCCTCGTCGGGCTGGATGGCCGACAGGAGGTAGTGCGGGGTGTAGGCGGGATCGGCCACCCTGCTGTGGACCCGGCCGGTCAGCACGTCGTCGTCATGCCGGGCGGCACGCTCCTCGAACTCCGGCAGCACCTCGGCCAGGCTGCCCGCCGTCCTGATCCGTTCCGGCGCGAGCAGGGTCAGCTCCTCGCCGAAACCGACGAGCGTGATCTTCATTTGGTCGGACCACCGGTTGGTGGCCAGTTCGACGGCGAGCGCCGACAGGGCGGCGACGGTGTGCGCCCCGGTGATCGCGATCACGCCGTGAGCGGCCTCCAGATCGACCAGGACCCGGCCTCCCTGCCCGGTGCCGAGCGAGACCAGCCCCGGATAGGGCGCGGGCACCCCGGCCAGCGTGTGCTCGTCGATGCGGCGTCCCTCGTGGGCCGGAAGACGCCAGACCTGCCCGTCGTCGCACGACTCCCACGGCTCGGGCGCGTCCGGATCGGCCGGATGAATCCACAGATCGAGGCCGCGGCTGGACAGGTGGACGGCGTAGATCGTAGGAGGACGCCGACCTGCGTCGGCCAGCAGGCGGCCGAGCAGGCGCAGGCCGATGTCGAGCATGCGGCTGCCGGGGGCGTCCGCGCCGAGGCGGATGGCGACCTCGGCCTCGGCGGCGTCTCCCCTCGGCCGGGCGATGCGCCGGCCGAAGGCCCGCCGCCACAGCTGCTCGCGCCGCCTGCGGCCGAGCAGGGCCAGCAGCCCGGCCGCCGCCAGCGACGAGGCCGCCAGATAGTCGGCGAGGACCGGCCAGCCCTGTCGCTCGCCGTTCTTCTCGCCCGTGGCAGGGCCGCCGCCCGCCCCCACGGCCCCGCCGGACGGCGTGGCGGACGGCTGCGCGGTGGCGTGGCCACCGGACGTCGTGGTCTCCGCCGACTGCCGGTCGCGCGCCGGGGGACGGGCCTCCCGCTCCGCCTCGTCCACCCCGGCGGGCTGGGCGGTGGTCGTGTTGATCGGACGCGGTGTCGGCGTCGATTGGGTGGTGGCGGGGGTGTCCGTCGCGTCGCGGCCGGTGCGGCCCGTGGGAGTGTCCTGCGGCATCGCGGGCGGCGGCAGCACGATCCCCGTTTTACCCGGATCGGGCGTCGCCCTGCCCCGCTCGTGGCCCGCGTCGCCGGACCGCCCGGCCTCACCGGGCCGTGTGGTGGGGTCGGCGTGCCCCTGGTCGGGCCGGGTGGTGTCCGTCTCGCCGTAGGTCTGGCCGCCGCCGTCCGTCGTACCCCCGGTGTGCGAACCGACGGTGGGACGCGAGTCCGGCGTCGCGCGCCGGTCGTCGGTCGCGCGCCGGTCGGCGTGGGCGTCGCCGCCGGTCGCCGTTTTCCCGGCGTACCTGGTGTCGCCGTCGAGTTCGGCGGGTTTGTTCGGGTGCTTCTTCAAGGTCTCCGGCCGGTCCTCGTCCACCGGCACGATGTGGACGTTCCTGGCGTCGTCCGGCATGTCGAGCACCCAGCCGGGACGAATCAGGTCGGCGATGTGCAGCCGGCTGCCGTCAGGTTGCTCCTTGTGCTTGTTGAGCTGGTAGATCTCCGGATAGCGGCGGCCGTCCCCCAGACACTTCTCCGCGATCTCCCACAGGCTCTCGTGGTGACGCCCGTGCGGCGGCTGGACGACGTAGACCTTCTTGACCTCCCTGGCGTGCAGGGCCGGCCGCTCCACCTCGACCTGCGGCACCGGCGCCGACAACGCCGTGACCTGTGGCTTGATCGGGGCCGGAGCCCCCGCGCGGGCGATGGGCACCGCCACGGCGGTCGCGGTGAACAGCAGCAGCACCGCGGAGACCAGGCGGTTCGCGAGCGCCTGCGTGCCGCCCGACAGCGGCACCCGGGCCGGCATGCCGACCCGCCGCAGCCCCGCGTAGACCTCGACGATCACGCACAGGAAAAGCTGCAGCCAGGCCAGCCACACCAGGAGGACCAGGATCGCGATGATCGTTTCGGGGCCGACGTCGCTGGTGAACAGGTCCGCGTTCAGCAGTTCGCCGTTGATGGGCGGGCCGGCCAGGCGGAGCAGCGCGTACGGCACGCCGCCCACCAGGGCCACCAGCGCGACCAACGCCCCGAGACCGGCGAGGACGTCCCCGGCCGTGCGCCGGGTCCGCAACCGCACGGGTCGCCGTTCGTCGTTCCAGTGCTCGGGCGCGCGTTGCGGCCCCAGCACCGACGGCATGCCCTCGGCACGCGGTCGCGGGCCACGCCCCTGCGCGCCGCCGAAGGGGGCCTCGCTCCTGTACTCCCGTGGCGCCCCGCGCGTGGCACGCTGGGTCTCGAGCCCGGCTCCCCGCCGGCCCTCGCGGAGAAAGTCCTCGGGCCGCCCGCCCGGCGGCCGGGTCCCCGTCACGCCTCCCCCGGATCGGGAGCGGCCGTGGCCTCCGCCTCCATCTCGGAACCGGCGAAGCCGAGCGCGGCCAGGAAGAAGGCGTCCCAGCGGACCGACACCGCCACCGTGACCTCCGCCTGGCCGCCGCCGATGGTGCACTCGGTCATGCGTACGCCGTCGACCCCCTGATCCGCCGTGATCTTCTCGGCCACGCCGCACACCGCGCTCTCGTCGGCGAGCAGCCGCACCTCGCCGGTCGCCCGCAGGGTCTCGACGTCGATCTGGTCCGCGGCGGCGCGAGCGGCCTGCTCGGCGATGTCGGCGGCCTTCAAATGCGCGTTCATGGCGGCCCCGCCGTCCACCAGCAGCCCGGCCAGCAGGAACACCACCCCCGAAAAAAGGACAACGAACACGGACATGGAGCCTCGCTCCCGCATCCCCCCGCGTACGGCCCGGCGCGCCGCGCGCCCGCCGCCCGCCGATAACGGCGCTCTCGCGAACGCGCGCGCCACCGGCACCGGACCTCGGGCGAGACGCGGAGCCGTACCGCGTCCACGAGCGCGCGAGCCGCGACCCGCAGCACCGCGGCCCGCTGAACCGGAGCCCGCCGCACCGAAACTCGCGCCCCCGCCAGCCACCACCTCAGGGACCGGAGAGCTGGGGGTCGGAGAACCGCACCACGGACGCGGGGGAATCACTGCACCCTCCGATACCGTTCGAGCGGCACAACCGAAGTGCCGGACATCTGCTTGGTGGCGTCGAAGCCGAGGAAGCCGAGGTTCAGCTCGCAGGTCACGGTCGCCCGGACGACCGCCACGTGATCGGAGCTGCTCATCTCCCACTCGGTGCCGGACATGTCGACCTGCGGCGAGCAGTCGCCGGAGAGCGCGGCCTCCGCGGCCTCCTTCGCGGCCGACTCGGCCTCGGCCTCGGTGCGCTGCACGGACGCCGCCCGGGCGGCGTCGCGCGCGGCTCCGTTGACCTCCCCCTGGGCCTCCACGATCCGGCCCGCGGCGACGAGGAACAGCAAGAACAGCAGGAACAGCGGAGCCAGCATCACGGTCTCCGCGGTCATCGACCCACGCTCCCGCAGGAGCGGTCCACGACCAGCCGACCCACCGCCGCACGCGCCCCGCACGCCTGGGAGCGGTCCACAAGGCATACCAACAGCGCTTGGCACAGCAGAGGCACCGGGCACACAAGGCAAGCACCGCACGCTCACCGATGCCCCAGCACCGGACGCACCCGCGCCGACAGCTACGCGCCGCACGCCAAAGGCACCCGGCAAGCGAAACGAGCCGGGCATGCCAACGGCTGCCTTCGCGCCGGGTGTGGCGGTGGCGGGCACGCTGGGGGCGCAGGGCGATACGGGTGGGGTTCGGGTCATTCGCAGCCGTCCGAGCCGTCGTCGGGGCGGAAGCATTCGATCGGCCCGCCGAAGCGTGAGGTGATCGTGAAGGTCAGCTCGGGCAGCAGCGGCACCACTTGGACGGCGCTGCCGGTGACCTCCACGCCGCGCTGGTCGCCCTGCTCCCACGCCTTCGCCTGGGCGTTCTTCAGCAGCTGCGGCCCGACGGCCTGCACGATCTGCTGCGCCTTGCTCTCGGCCGCCTCCTGCCAGCCGTCGGAGCCCCCGGCGCGCGCGATCCGCGCGCCCTCCCGCGCGGCGGCGTCGGCGACCTGACGGCCGTGGAACCAGAGCGTGACCTGGACGATGAGCAGCACGACGGCGAGCACGACCGGCATGAGCATGGCGAGCTCGATCACCGTGGCCCCGCGCTCGCGTCGCTCGGCGCGTGGGCCCCGTTCGGCGCGCCCGGCGTACTCGCCCGGCCCGCATCGCCGGGTCGGCGACCGGTGGCCGTGCCGCACGCGAGTGTGTCCACACGCGGCCGTCACGCCGCCACGCTCGCGCGAAGCATGGGCGCGTCCGCCACCGCCGGGCACGTCAAGACCGCGTCCGCCACGCTCGCGCGTGTCACGGCCGCGTCTGTCTCGGCCGGGCATGTCGGGCTCGCGCGTGCGGGTGACAGAGCTGACGACGTCCACAGCGACTGGCGCGTCCGCGTGCCGTACGGCGGTTGCGGCGCGCGAGCCCGTCAGGCCGCGCATGGCCGCCATGCCCGCACGGTCGTCACGTCGCCGGTGCCCGTCACTCCCCGAAACCGCCATCGCGGCCCTCGAAGTCGCCGCCACCGCCGACACCGCCACCGCCGCCGAAGCTGTTTTGAATGTCGGCCTGCTTCTGCTCGACCAGCTGCTTGATGAGCGTGGCCAGGCCGAGCGCGACTCCGGCGACGATCGCGGTGATGATCACCCATTCGACCGCCGAGGCTCCCCTGGACGGGGCGTTCCTGGCGCGGTCCAGCCGCACGTGGAGCACGGCGATCAGATAGTGAAACCAGAGCATCAGGCCCCCAACATCTTCATGGCTGCGGGAAAGGTGAGAAAGATCACGAAGCCCGCGCACAGCAGGAGCTGGGCGACGAGCATCGACTGGGACCGCTCCCCGGCCTTGCCCTCGACCTCCGCGAGTTCGCGGCGGCGCAGGGTGGCGGCCCGGGCGGAGAGGGAGGCGCGGACCTTGGCGCCGTCGTCGGCCACGAGTCCGAGCGCGGCCGACAGGTCCCGCAGCTCGTCCACGTTGATCTCGTCGCCGAGCTGGCCGAGGGCCTGCCACGGGGTGATGCCGACGATCCTGGCGTTCGCCAGCGCCTCGCGGATGCGTTCCATCGCCCAGTTGGAGCCGGCCATGGGCCCGGCGCCGTTCACGCTTGCGGAGGCGGCGGACGCGCCGCCGTGCAGGGCGCCGTTCAGCGCCGCGTGCGTGGTGGCGGGGCTGCCCACGGCGACCGCCATCATCAGCGCCTCGGGCACGCCCCTGCCGCCGGCGAGGTTCATCGCCACGAGGTCGAGGAAGGCGCCCACGGCGTGCCGGAAGTCCCGGCGGCGTACGGCGGCGTCGCGGCGGATCTGCACGTCGGGCAGCAGGAAGAAGATCACGCAGACGGCGAGGGCCGACCAGAACGGCACCTGCAGCGAGACGCCCCACCCCATCAGCGCGAGCCAGCCCACGAGGATCGGGAACGCCAGCAGGCCCGAGACCCCGAGCAGCAGCTTGGTCGCGAGGAACCCCTCGAAGGACTTGCCGAGCAGCGCCAGGTCGGCCTTGACCGAGCGGGCTTCCCAGCCGCGGGCGGCGTAGAAACGGGCGAGGCGGACGCCGAGCATGCGGCGGAACTCGCTGACGTCCTCCTCCGGCGCGATCAGCGGGGCCCGCGGCCCGCTCGTGCCGTCCCGGGCCTGGTCGAGCGCGGCCAGCCGGGCGATGAGACCGGGCCTGGGCGGGAAGAGCGCCCGCACCAGCAGGAAGATCCCCAGGCCGAGCACGGCCCCGGCGAGCACGGTCTCGATCACGGCATCCTCCGCTCGTCCGCGTGACCCCGGCCGTACGCGATCACGAGTGCCGCGGACACGGGACCCGGGGCATCTCGGCGGCCTTGCGCACGATCAGGCCTGGTCATGGAGCAGCTCACCGCCCCTTCCTGCGGCCCTCTTCACGATCGGCCCGTCGGTGGGGCGGTGGTAGGGGGCCAGGATCCTGGCCGGCTTGTCGAAGCGGGCGAGCCGCCGCATCCAGGCGAACCCCGCGCCGAACAGGCCCGCCACCACGACGAGCACGGCCTGGCCGAGCAGGGAGTCGTACTCCTCGACGTACGAGCGGTTGAAGACCACCAGCGCGGCGGCGAAGGCGAGGGCGGTGCCGACCACGATCTGCACGCTCTTGCGGGTGGACCTGCGCTCGGCCTCCACCCGCCGGCGCATGTCCAGCTCCTCCCGGGCCGAGACCGCCAGGGCCGACAGCACGTCGCGCAGGCCCGGGCCGCGCAGCCGGGAGTTGAGGATCAGCGCCGCCACGACGAGGTCGGCCGAGGTGTCGTCCAGCTCGTCGGCGAACATCCGCAGCGCGTCGGCGAGGGGCATCCGGGTGTGCAGCCGGTCGACCAGGGCCCGCAGGTGCGGCTGCAACGTGGGGGACGCGGCCCGGACCGAGGAGGGGATGGCCTGTTCGAGCCCGGCGGCGCCGGCGATCGTGTCGCGCAGCGACTCGGTCCACGCCGCGAGGCCCTCCAGGCGCCGCATCGCGGCCCGCTCCTCGGCCGCGCCGCCGGTCAAACCGCGCCAGGCCAGGACCAGCAGTACGGCTCCCGCGGCGATGACCGGCCAGCCGGTGACCACCAGCACGACGACACCCGTCACCGCGGCGATGGCCGAGCGTGTGGACAGGGCGCGCAGCAGGCGCATCCGCCTGGCTCTGCCGTCCGGGCCGGCCGGCCGGGGGCGCAGGCCGTACAGGGCCAAGGCGAACAGGAAGAGGCCGCCGCCCACCGCGGCCCCGGCCAGCAGCGCCAGGGGGCCGAAGGCGCCGGGAGGCAGCCCGGGCAGCAGGTCGCTCATCACCACGCTCCCCGCGCCGGGTCGTAGCCGTGGGCCGCCAGCTCCTCGGCGCAGGAGATCGGGGCGTGCGGCACGAGGTAGTCGCCCGCCATGGCGAACACCTCCGAGGACAGCACGCGCCCGTCGCAGCCGGTGACCTCCCGCACGCTGGACACGTAGCGCCGCAGCGTGCCTCCCCTGTGGTAGTCGTTGCGCTTCTCGATGAACACCACGAAGTCGATGGCCCCGGCGATGAGCATGTGGGTGGCCTCGATCGGCAGCCGTTCCTCGGCCTGCAGCGCGTACGTCGCGATGCGGTTGAACACCTCCATGCTGGAGTTGGCGTGGATCGTGGACAGCGAGCCGTCGTTGCCCTGGGTCATCGCGTTGAGCATCGTGACGATCTCGTCGCCCAGCACCTCGCCGACGATCACCCGGGAGGGGTTCATGCGCAGGGACCGGCGCACCAGCTCGGCCATGGTGATCTCGCCCTGCCCCTCGGAGTTGGGCAGGCGTTGCTCGAAGGCCACCACGTTGGGGTGCAGCTCGGGGAACTGGTCGAGCCCGAGCTCCAGCGCCCGCTCCACCGTGATCAGCCGCTCGTGCGGCGGGATCTCGTTGGCCAGCGCCCGCAGCAGCGTGGTCTTGCCCGCGTTCGTCGACCCCGCGATCATGATGTTCTTCCGCGCGGCCACCGCGGCCGTCAGGAAGCGGCCCAGCTCGGGGGTGAGCGTGCCGTTGCCGACCAGGTCGCTGAGGAACACCTTGCCGAGGCGGGCGCGGCGGATCGACAGCGCCGGCCGCACGGTCACGTCCATGACGGCCGACAGACGGGAGCCGTCCGGCAGGCGCAGGTCGAGCTGCGGGTTGGCGGTGTCGAAGGGCCGCGACGACAGGCCCGAGTAGGCCGCCAGGATCTGGATCAGCTCGATGAGCTCCTCGTCGGAGTCCGCGACGGGCTCGTGCATGACCTCCTGGCCGTCGGCGTAGCTGACGAAGACCCGGTCGCAGCCGTTGATGTCGATGTTCTCGACCTCGGGGTCGTCGAGCAGCGGCTGGAGGCGGCCGACGCCGAACAGCGCGGCGTGGATGCCCGCCGCCAGCGCCTCCTCCTCCTCGGCCGTGGGCGGGGTGCGCCCCATGCCGATCTCGTTGCGCGCGTGCTCCTCGAGCACCTGGGCGATCAGCGCCCGGGCGAACTGCCGCTCGTCCTCCCCCGACATCGGGGGCACGCCGCTCGCCTGGTCGAGCCGCCGCTGGTGTGCCAGCCGGTCGCCGACCTCCTGCCGGAACCGCTTCACCAGACTGTGGTCGACCGGACGCCGCTGGGAGTTCACGACCGCACCTCCGGCTCCCTGGTCACCGGCCTGACGGCGGGCGGCCCCGCTTTGTCGCCGCCCGCGGCGAGCTGCGCGGCCAGGCGCGTGGCCAGCTCCCTCGCCGTACGGATCAGGAGGCTGCGGTCGAGCCGCCCGCCCCACTGGCCGCGCAGCAGTTCCGCTCCCTTCGGGTCGTACGCGAGGCCGCCGACGAAGGAGACGTCCCAGCCGGAGACGATGCGCCGGATGTCCTCCAGCGACGACCGGTACGACCGGGGGTCGGCGATCACCACGACCCCGACCTTCCGCCCGATGAGCGACAGCCGTTCGCGCAGGTGGGCGACGTGGTCGAGGCTGGCACGGGTGAACAGCACCACCTGGTCGGCCTCGGCGATCAGGTCGCCTATCTGCGGGTGCAGCCCGAGCCTGCCGCAGTCGGCGAGCACGTCGGCCTGCGGCAGGGCGGCGAACGCCCGTCCGAGCGGGCCCCACAGCCAGGTGAGGCCGGCCGCCTGCTCGCCGTTGGTCAGGCCGGTGAGCACGTCGAGGCCGCCGACGAGTTTCTGCGTGTGCTCGTAGATCAGCTCGGCGTGGACCCCGCGCCGGGCGACCGCGCCGAGGCTGAGCAGGCCGCGCTCCGGGTTCAGCACGTTGCCGTCCTCGCCCGGCAGCCGGTAGGCGAGGTCGCCCCCGGAGGGATCGCACTCGGCCAGCAACACCGGGCGGGGCCACACGGCGCCGAGGGCGGTCGCCGCGGTGGTCACGCCGGGAGCCCCCTTGTCGGCGGCGAGCACGATCAGCGCCACGTCACTTGACCCCCGGGAGCGTGATGAGGGCGATCTCGCCGCTGGACGCGTGCTGGGCGATGGCGGGCGCGGCCGAGGTGTCGACGACGATCGTGACCAGCCCGCCGCCGGACCGCCCGGCGGAGACGCCGACCACGCGGGCGGCGGTGGCCAGCACCTTCTGCTGGGCGTTGCCGGACCCCCGGCCGGCCGCCGGCACGTGGATCACCTGGACGACGTCGCTCCATTTGAGGTCGGTGGGCATCTGGCCGGGCTTGAGCGAGAGCCCGACCTTGGCCTTGCCCGGACCGACCAGGTCGCTCGTCCTGGCGGTCATCGGCTCGGTGAGCAGCGTGCCCGGCAGCAGCGTCACCCGGGCGTACGTCTTGGCCACCTGGTCGCGGTATCGCCAGGCGACGTACTCGATGCCGGTGTCGGCGATCTGCACCTCCCGCATCGCGGACAGCGGGATGAGCTGCCCGGCCCCCACCTGCTGGGTGATCTGCACGGCGGAGACGCGGTCGCCGCTGCGCATGACCAGCAGCGTGGTGGCGAGCGCGCCGCCCAGGATGAGGAGGACGGCGAGCGCGGCGAGCGCGGGCTTGCGCTCCCTCGGCGGGACGGGCAGCTTGCGTGAGGCCGGCCCGGACAGACCCGGCCGCGCGGGTGCCCGGCCGTCCTGCGACGTCTTCTCGCTGATCCTCATGGGTGGGGGACTCCCAGGGATGAGGGCGCCCTTCTGTTTTCGGGCCGCTCGAATCTGTTTACGGTCTTGCCGTTTGTTGTGAATTCACTCCATTATGGCCAGCTCGCGCCGCCATAAGCGCCACCAAGCGGCGACCCATGCTTATCCGTTAGGAATACGCCTGTCAACGGGAGTTGATCTAGCATCATATCAACACAAGACTTTACTACATCGATATTTCGTGATAGGAGGTATGCACTTCTTTCCCAGATGTCACTACGTTCACACCCTTGGTGCCATTGCGGACGGCCCGCAAGCGGATCCGTACGGGGAAGGGCGTCTCCCCACGAGGGTCCTCGACGGCGCGATGACAGGCACCTTTCCCTATTGCGGGAAACGCGCAGTTCAGCGCGGGAGTCGCCGTTACGGTGTTCCGCGGGCCGAGGGGCGCGCACGCCCCGGATCAGCACCGGAGATCTTCACGGGGACGCCCCCGGATGAAACGCTTTTCGCGAGGCCGCACAACCGCCTTCTGGGAGTTCGCGCATGCGGATAACGCTCACCGTGGTCGGCGAGGACGGCCGCCGCGACGTGCTGGTCGAGGGCGACGAGAGCACCACGGTCGCCGCCCTCGCCGCGGCACTCGACGGCGCCTCCTCCGCCAGGCCCGCCAACGTCATACGGCTCCCGCACGCCCGCGCGCCGTACGACCTGGACCGGGACCGGCAGGCCAGGCCGTCCGGCGAGCCGAAGCTGTGGGTCGACGGCCGCCCGGTCGCCCCGGACACGCGCGTGTTCGGCCTGCTCAGGGATGGCGACCTGGTGGCCGTGGACGGCCACGCCGCCGCCGCGACGGTGACCGAGGAGCCCGGCGGGCCCGCCGAGCTGCGGGTGGTGGGCGGGCCCGGCGCGGGGGTCGTCCACCGGATCGGGCTGGGCTCGTACACGATCGGCGCCGACCCCGCGTGCGTGATCTCCGTGCCCGACCCGCGGATGCCGCCGGTCGCGCTGGTGGTGCGGCTGGCCCCCGGAACGGCCACCGTGGAGCCCGCCGTCTCCGGGGACGGCCCGGTCGCCCGGCTCGACGGCGAGCCGCTCACCGAGGCGACGCCCTGGCCGGCCGGGGGGATGCTCGCCTGCGGCGGCTCGGTGCTCACCCTGGGGCCGGTCCTGCCGCCGGACGCCCACCTCGACGCGCTGCCGGACGGCGGGCTCGCCTACAACCGCCCGCCGCGCCTGCAGCGGCCGGAGCGGCAGCGGCGGTTCACCGTCCCCGCCGAGCCGAAGCGCGGCGAGGGGATGCGGCTGCAACTGCTGGCCGCGCTGCTGCCCGCCGTGCTCGGCGTGGTCATGGCCGTCGTCACCCGCACCTGGTATTACCTGCTGATCGCGTTCATGACGCCGCTCATCATGATCGGCCAGTGGGTGAGCGACCGCAGGCACGGCAAGAAGAAGTACCGCAAGGCGCTCAAGGCGTACCGGGAGCGGATGGCCGCCTTCGAGGAGGAGGTGGCCCGCGCGGTGCGCGAGGACGAGGAGGCCAGGCGCGACGGCGCGCCCGACCCCGCCGAGGTGCTGCTCACCGCGACGGGCCCGCGCCATCGGCTGTGGGAGCGCCGCGTGCACGACCGCGACGCGCTGCGGCTGCGCGTGGGGCTGGCCGACCTGCCCGCCGACCTGGAGTTCGAGCCCGAGAGCGGCACGCCCCAGGACGCGCCCCGCCGGGAGCCGCCCACCTGCCACGACGTCCCGGTGGCGCTGGTCATGCGGCGGCTCGGCGTGGCCGGTCTCACCGGTCCCAGAGACGTCGCGCTGGGCTGCGCCCGCTGGCTCGTCGGCCAGGCCGCCGCCCTGCACAGCCCGCGCGACCTGGCCATCGTGGTGCTGTCCGCCAGGTCCGACGGCGCCCGGCAGTGGGGATGGGTGCGCTGGCTGCCGCACTGCGCGCCGGACGCCGCCCGGGGAGCCGCCCTGTCGTCCGACTGCGCCGCGCTCGTCGGCGCCGACCCCGAGGCCGCCGCCCGCAGGGTCGCCGAGCTCGCCGCCCTGGTGACCGAGCGGCTCGACGCGGAAAACGGCTCGGGGTCCTACCTGGGGGCGCTGGGCGGCGCCCGCCTGACCGGCGGCCCCGCGGGCTGGGACGACCTGGGACGCGGGGGCGGCAACCGGTCCGCGGAGCCCGCCTTCGCGACCTACGACGAGCGGCCGTTCGACGTGCTCGTCGTGCTCGACGGCGCGCAGGTGCTGCGCGGCCTGCCCGGCATGCCGCAGGTGCTGCGGCAGGGCCCGCGCGCCGGGGTCTACACGATCGCCATCGACGACGACGAGCGGCTGCTGCCCGAGGAGTGCGCCACGGTCGTGTCCTGCGACCGCGACGGCGGGGTGCGCCTGCACGGCGGCGGGCTCGACGCGATCACCGGCATCCGCGCCGACCAGGTCTCCCCCGCCTGGGCGGAGCGCCTGGCCCGCGCGCTGGCCCCGCTGCGCGACGTGAGCCGCGAGGACCCCTCGGCCGCCCTGCCCGACGCGGTCCGCCTGCTCGACCTGCTGGAGGTGTCCCCCGACCCCGCCGCGCTCGCCGAGCGGCAGGGCCGTACGACCCGGGCGTTGATCGGGGTGGGACCGGACGGGCCGTTCGAGGTCGACCTGAGCAGGGACGGGCCGCACGCCCTCGTCGCGGGCACCACCGGCGCAGGCAAGTCGGAGCTGCTCCAGACGCTGATCTGCTCGCTCGCCGTGGCCAACCGGCCCGACGAGATGACGTTCGTGCTCATCGACTACAAGGGCGGCGCGGCCTTCAAGGAGTGCGTACGGCTCCCGCACACGGTCGGCATGGTGAGCGACCTCGACGGGCACCTGACCCAGCGGGCCCTGGCGTCGCTGGCCGCCGAGATCCGGCGCAGGGAGCGCCTGCTGCTGGACGCGGGGGCCAAGGACATCGAGGACTACCAGCGGGCGCGCGGCGCCACCTGGGTGCTCGCCGCGGGCGGCGTCCGGCGGGCGCGCGGCGGCGGCATCTTCGCCGCGCCGGTGCCGGAAAGCGCCGGGAGCAAGGACCTGCCGCCGCTGCCCCGGCTCGTGCTGATCATCGACGAGTTCGCCGCCCTGGTCACGGAGCTGCCCGACTTCGTCGAGGGGCTCGTCGACATCGCGCGCAGAGGCCGCTCGCTCGGCATCCACCTGATCCTCGCCACCCAGCGGCCCGCCGGCGTGGTCACGGCCGACATCCAGGCCAACACCTCGCTCAGGATCGCGCTGCGGGTCACCGACGCCACCGAGTCCACCGACGTCATCGACGTGCCCGACGCGGCGCACATCTCGCGGACGACGCCCGGCCGCTGCTACGTGCGGGCGGGCTCGAGCGCGCCGGTCGCCGTGCAGACGGCCAGGATCGGCGGCCGCACCCCCACCGCGCGGGCGGTCGACGCGGCTGAGGACGTCCGGGTGCTCGACCTGCCCTGGCAGGCGCTCGGCCATCCCCTGCCCGCCCCGCCGTCCGCCGAGGCCACGACGGGCGGCACCGACCTGGCCCTGCTCGTGGAGGCCCTGCGGGAGGCCGGGAAGGACATGCCCCGGCAGCCGAGCCCGTGGCTGCCGCCGCTGCCCGACCGGATCGTCCTCGACGTCGGCGCGGGCTCCCCCGGCGCGTACGGCGACGACATCGCGCCCGGCGTGCTGACGAGCACGGCCCGCGGGCCGCGCGGATCGGCGGACGCCCTCGACGGCTCCCTGCTCGCCGCCGCCGCGCCGTACCGGCCGGGCGCCGAGGAGGTGCCGCCGCTGCCGTACGGCGTGACCGACCTGCCGTGGGAGCAGGGCCGGCGCACGCTCGCGCTCGACATGCGGCACGGCGGCCACCTGTTGATCGCGGGCGGCGCGCGCAGCGGCCGGTCCAGCGCGCTGCGCACGATCGCGGGCTCGATCGCGGCCGGCGCATCCCCCGAGGACGTGCACCTCCACGCCGTCGACTGCGGGTCGGGCGCGCTGCTGCCGCTCGTCGCGCTGCCGCACTGCGGCGCGGTCGTCACCCGCGACCAGCTCGACCGGGTGGAGCGCCTGCTGACCCGGCTGCGCGCGGAGGTCGGGCGCCGCCAGCATCTGCTCGCCGAGGCGGGGTACGCCTCGCTGGCCGAGGCGCGCGCCGCCGCCCGCTCGCGGGCCGCCCGGGACCGTGCGGGCGTGGGCACGCTGCCCTGGATGGTGCTGATGCTCGACCGCTGGGAGGGGTACGTCGCGGCGTTCGAGAACTACGACTACGGGCGGCTGGTCGACGCCATGCTGCAGCTGCTGCGGGAGGGACCGGCCGTGGGGCTGCGCGCCATCGTCACCTCCGACCGGTCGGGCCTGCTCGGGCAGATCTCCACCGTCTTCGACGACCGGCTCGTGCTGCGGCTCGCCGACCCCGCCGACTATGGGCTCGCCGGGCTGCCGACGCGCGACCTGCCCAGCTCCATGCCCCCGGGCAGGGCCCTGGCCGTCGGCGAGCACGGCCTGGTGGAGAGCCAGATCGCGCTGCTGTGCGACGACCCGTCCGGCCCCGCCCAGGTGGCCGTCCTGCAGGAGCTCGCCCGTACGGCCGCGGCCCGGTTCGGGGGCGCGGACACCCCCGGGACGTGGGCGTGGCCGTCGGAGCCGCCGCTGCGGGTGGACGCGCTGCCGATGCGGATCACCGCGAGCCAGGCGCTGGATCTCGCGCCGACGCACCAGCCGCCGTCGCCCCTGTGGGCGCTGTTCGGCGCGGGCGGCGACGCCCTCACCCCGATGGGCGTGGACCTGCAGAGCCAGGGGCCGGCCGCCGTCGTCGCCGGGCCGCCGCGCTCGGGACGGTCGTCCGCGCTGGTCACCGCGGTCCGCTCGCTGCTCGACCAGGGCACGCCCGTGCTCGTGGTGACCCCGCGCCGCAGCCCGCTGCGCGACCTCGCCGGCGCGCCGGGGGTGATCGAGGTGCTCGACGGCAACGCCAAGAGCGTGGCCGGGGGCGGCGCGGACGACTCCGGCGACCTGCCGGGCGCGCTCGACCCGCTCGCGCTGCTCGCGGATCACGAGCGCTACGTGGTGGCCGTGGACGACGCGGAGCTGATCTCGCCCGACTCGCCGCTCGGCATGGCCCTGGAAGAGATCCTGCGCACCGGGCGGGACGGCGACCACGGCCTGCTCGTCGCGGGGGCCACGGGCGACATGGCCACGGCCTACCGGGGGTTCGTGGCCGAGGCGCGCAAGGGCAGGACCGGCCTGCTGCTCAACGTGCAAAACCCCGCCGACGGCGACCTGTTCGCCGTACGGCTGCCGCGCGGCGCCGTCGGCGGCCCTCCCGGGCGGGGCCTGCTGGTCGTCTCCGGCACCGTGACCCCGATCCAGGCCGCGGTGCCGGACTGACAGACGGCCCGGCGCATGAGAAGGCCGCCGGGCGGCCAGGGCGCTCATTCGGCGCTCATGGCGGCCCGGCGGCCGGTGATATGCGGCCGACGCGTCAGCGGGTGGCGGACTCGATGTTGCCGCGGTAAGTCGTGATGACTCGGGAGGCCTCGTTGAGCTCTTCTGCCATGCGCTGGAACGCCGCCCGGTAGCTCTGCCAGGCGTCGTGGAAGCGCTGCGCGCCGGGGCCGGTCCAGGCGGTGCCGACCTTGGCCGCCTCGCGGTCGAGGTTGGCCATCGTGGCGCGAACCTGGTCCGCCTGCTGGCTGAACTGCGCGGCCATGCTCTGCATCTCCGCGGGGTCGCCGCCGAGCAAGCTGTTACTCATCCAGTCACTCCTTCATCGACAAAGGGGCCGCCCCCACCGTAAATCGTTTGTCAATCTTGTGGACCCCCTATGCCGATCAGCTATATCCGGACCTGGGAATTCACGACTTTATTCCCACTCCATTCTCAATTTTCAATACGTCCGGAAAGCGTACGATCTGGCCGCCGGCCGCCAGGCTATGCTGCATCCCATGCCCGCTGACCGGGAGAGGTGACGTGCAGACCAGGAAGGACCTCTACCAGGCGTACCGGCTGATGCAGCAGCGCCTGGGCCAGGCCCTGTTACAGGGAGAGCCGGACGTCGCCGAGTCGCCGATGCGGCGGCACAACCTGGCCACGTTCTGCGGGGTCCTGCTGTCGGTGCTGCTGCTCGCCGTCTTCGGCATCTGGGGTGTGGTCAAGCCCGGCGGCGCCACCAAGCTCACCGAACCCGGCCAGCTCCTCGTCGAGCAGGACACCGGCGCGACCTACGTCTACAGCCAGCAGGAGCGCGTGCTGCTGCCGGTGGCGAACTACGTCTCGGCGCGGCTGCTGCTCGACGCCGCCGACGTGACCGTGCGCGACGTGTCCGCCGCCTCGCTGGCCGAGCTGCCACGCGGGCCGCTCGTCGGCATCCCCGGCGCGCCCGACTCGCTGCCGGCCAAGGACAAGCTGGTGCGCGGGCCGTGGTCGGTGTGCGTGGTGGACGGCCCCGACCCCACCGGGGCGCCCCGGCCGTACGTCACGCTGATCGGAGGCGTGGACGTCGGCGGCAAGCCCCTCGGCGGCGGCGCGATGGTCGTGGACGACGGCCGGCAGATGTGGGTCGTGTGGGGCGACCGGCGCATGCGGGCGAGCGCGAGCGCGGTGAGCGCCCTGAACGCCCAGCCCAGGAAGGTGCCCGCGGCCTGGCTCAACGCCGTCCCCCCGGGCCCGGACTTCAGCGGCCCGAAGGTGGCCCACCTGGGCAGGAAGGTCCGGGGGCCGGACGGCAAGGTCACGGCGGCGGTCGGGCAGGTCTTCACCGTGCCCGGCCTCGGGGGCGCCCCGGCCCGCTGGTATGTCCTGCTGTCCGACGGCCTCGCGCCGATCACCCTCACCCAGGCCACGCTCCTGCTGGCCGACCCCGGCATCAAGGCGGCGTACGGCAAGCGCCCGCGGCGGCCGATCACCATCGACGCGGCCACGGCCAACGCCTCGCTGTCGAAGCAGAACGTGCTGGGCGGCGGGCTGCCGGAGACGCTGCCCGAGGTCGTCTCCCCCTCCTCCACGACGCCGCTGTGCGCCGTCTACGCCGGGGCGGGCAACGGCTCGACGCGGGCGACGCTGACCGTCGGCTCCTCGTTCGCGATCCCCACGCCCAGGACCCCGGGCGGCCAGGACACCTTCGACCAGGTGCTGCTCCCGCCGGGGTCGGCGGCGATCGCCGGGCTGCTGCCGGGCGAGGGGCAGCTCGGCTCGATCACGAACTATTTCCTGGTGACCGACCAGGGCCGCAGGTTCGCGCTCGCCTCGGCCGACCTGCTGCCGAAGCTGGGCTACGACGTCTCCGACGCCACACCGGTGCCCGCGAACCTGCTGCACCTCATTCCCGAAGGCCCGATGCTCGACCCGGCCGCCGCCCGCAAGCCGGTGGAGATCGGGAAGTAGGTCAGCCGTTCAGCCGGCGGAAGTCGTCCAGGTGCCGCTGGTAGAACGCGATGTCCTCGACCAGCCGCTCGCGCAGGAACGACTCGGGCTCCGCCGCGCGGGCGGCGCGGCCCTCCTCGGTCCAGAACGCCTCCGCGGGCACCTCGTCCTCGGCGGGCGGGATGAACTTGAGCGTCTCTTTCAGCGCGTCTGCGGCCGTCTCCCAGCCGCTCACCACCCGCAGGAACAGGCACTCGTCCCCCGGCTCCTCGGCGTACTCGAGGTCGTCGGCGAGCGCGCGGCGCGCGTACCCCGCCGCGGCGAGCCGCCACTGGCCGGGGTCGAGCAGCTCGGACAGGCCGACGCCGAAGCGCTCCCCCTCGTCCCGGGCCTCCGCCTCGCTCGCGTACGGCACGAGCACCTCGACGTCGCCGGACCGGACCGTCCACGCCCGCGGGCCCTCGACCGGCGGCTCCTCCCGGCCGTCCTCGTCCACGGTCAGCGCGAGATACAGCCGGGCCTCCGCCAGCGTCCGCGCCTGCGGGATCGGCACTGCCTGCTCCATTCCGGCCACTTTAGGCCCCGGACAGCTCCCGGTAGGTGTCACGGACGACGAGCAGCCGGTCGAGGCGGAACCGCCCCGGCTCGGCGGCGCGCACCGCGCGTCCCCGCTCCGACCAGAACGCGTCCTCGGGCACCTCGTCCCGCCCCGGCGGGACGAACTTGATCACCTCTTCGACCGCCGCCCGCGCGATGGACAGCGCGTGCCGCTCCCCGCCCTCCGGGACGTTGCCCGCCGTCAGGTCGGCCACCCACAGCCACTCGCCGGGGTCGAGCAGCTCGGACGGCTCCGGGCCGCCGAACGTCGGGAAGCCCGTGGGGGCCGCCTCCCGGCGCGGCAGCCCGAACAGGTGTTCCCGCTCGGCGCCGCACGCCGCGCATCTCCCCTCGTAGCGGGTGACCAGCTCTCCCTCGGCGCTCACCAGGCCGCTGTCCCAGTCGGTGTCGGCCGAGCCGCAGGCGCAGGGGTGCAGGTCGAGGTAGAGGTGCGCCTCGTCCCTGCTCCTGGCGATCGAGTACGGCATCACACGCTCCTCACCCGCGGCTGCTCACTGGGAGTGTCCCCCGGCTCGGGGACGGTCTCGTCATCGTCCTCGTCCTCGTCGTCCGGCCCGTCCCAGCCGGAGGTGTTGCCGAGCCTGCGCATCCGCTCCCACACGCCGAGGACCGGCGCGCGGGGCGGCGCGGTGACCCACGGCGGCGGGGGCGCCGCCTGGCCCCGCGCGCCGAGGTCGCGGGCGACCGCCTCGATCTCGTGCCGCAGCCGCGCCCGCTCCTCGTCCGAGGTCGCCGCCCGCCAGCGGCGCGACAGGTAGGCGTGCTCGTTGCGGCGGGCGGTGGCGCAGGCGTCGTAGCCGGGATCGAGCGCGTTCAGGAAGCGGCGGGCCGCCCCCTGCTCCATCGCCGACAGCCGCTGCAGGGTGTCGCTGATCTCGTGCAGCAGCACCCGGGGCAGGATGTCGTTCGCCAGGCGCGGCGACAGCCGGATCACGTGCGGCCCCGCGCCCGCGCCGACCTCCGTACGGCCCAGGCGTCCCCCGCCGGGGTCCTCGATCAGCACGTGAAAGCGCTCGGCGCCGGTCCGGGCGGTCTCGACGGTGACGGCCGCGCCGTCCGGCGTGGCGGCCACGGCGTGCACGCCCCGGCCGAAGTCCGCCGGGCGCAGCTCGGCGACGGCCGCGGGGATCTCGGCGTTCGACAGGTCGGGCAGGTGCGGTGCCCGGCCTTCGGCGACGAACGCGGTCCTGGCGATCGGCCGGGCCGTCACGTTGCCGGCGAGCGGGGAGGTGAGGGGGTTGCCGCCCCGGGAGGCGTCCGCGGCCGTCTCGGGCACCGGCCAGCCCGGCTTGGCGGGCGCGGGCCGGGCGACGCCGAGGGCGTCCAGCCGTCCGGCGATCCGGCCGGCGAACCCGTCGGACCGCCCGCCGTACAGGCCGCGCAGGTCGAGGCCGTGCCGCTCGGCCAGCGCCACCAGGTCGGGCGGCACCGAGCCGAGCGCCTCGGCGAAGGAGTCGCCGGACAGTTCGCCCGTGGGCGTGGCCCGGTAGCGTTCGACGGCGCCGTCGGGCCGGGTGAGCTGGAGGTGGACGTCGGCGCCGAGGTCGCGGGCGAGCAGCCGCGCCTCCTCCACGAGCGCCATGGGCCCTGTCGCATTCGGCCGGCCGACGTCGGCGACGATGCCCACCGGCCGCGTCCCCACATGCCCTCTGAGCACCTCGGCCATCGCCCTGGTCGGCGCCGCCGGGTCGTACGCGGGGTGCCTCGCGGCAAGCCCGCGCACGGTGTCGCGGGAGAAGAACAGGCCGGGAGCGGCCGAGCGCTGCCGGTGGAAGTCCCACTGCGGCCGGGTCGTGCCGGCGTCGCGCCGGGCCAGCATCTCCTCCAGCGCGTGCTGGAACATGATCAGGTGGGCCGTGCCGGTCGTGCCGTGCGGGATGTCCACGGTCCGCAGCACCGTCTCCGCGCCGCCGGGCGCCACCCGGCGCACCTCGAACCGCAGGTCGAAGTCGACCCGGAACCGCACCCTGGCCGCGGTGCCCTTCTCGAAGACGCTGGTCTCGTCGCGGTTGCCGCCGCTGCCCGAGCTCGACTGCGTGGTCTGGTCTCCGGCGCCGGCATCGACGCCGACGCCCACGGCGTGGCCCGTGCTGTACGTGCGGCCGAGCGGCAGCATATGCCCCCGGTCGACGGCCGTGCCCGCGGTGTTCTGCTCGCGGTCGACCTGCCCGAGCTCGGTGTCGTCCAGGCCCGTGGCCACCGGGTCGGGCTCGGAGAGGCCGGCGTGTATCCGCACGTCCACCACCTGGCCGGGTTTGCCCGGCATGGGCAGCCGGATGAGCCGGTGCCCGTCGGGACCGGTCATCCGCTCGAGCCGGGTCGTGAGGCCGTTCCCGGTGAGCGCCTTGGCCAGCTCGGCGTGGCGCTCCATGGTGGCGACTCCGCCGAGCAGGTCCGGCTTGGCGAGCCGGTCGAACACGGCACGCAGCAGCCCGTCGGCCCTGAGCCGCTCGGTCACGAAGACCTCCGGCGGCATGACCCGCCGCGGGTCGGGCCGGGCGGGGGGCCGCGCGGCGACTGTGCCCCGCTTGGCCACCATGCCGTCCGGCAGCACCCGGACCATCGCGCCCTCCAGCGTGATGCCGCTGGTCGGAGGGACGCGGGTGACCTTCGCGACGGCGCCGCGCAGGGGGCCCGACGCGCGTTCGACCTCGATCCTGATGGTCACCGGGTGTTCGATGAGCTGCCCGCCGCGGAACTCCGCCGCGCGCTGGATGCGGGTCCGCTGGGTGCCGGCGGAGGCCGTGCCGGCGTGCGAGCGGTCGGTGCCGGCCGCGCGGCCGCCGCTGCCGGCCCCCGCTCCCGCGCCGACGTTCGCGTTGCCGCCGAACGTCTTGCCCGACGACTCGGCGCGGTCTTCCTGCGTGTACGTGTAGTCCTGGAGGATCTGGCCGAAGTCATGGACGTTTCCGCGATAGGTCGCCTGGTCGCCGTGGAGCACCGCGGTGATCCTGACCGTGACGTCCTCGGTGAGGTGCGGGCTGATCCTGAGCGAGTAGGTCTTGACGAAGCCCGCCGGGCCGGTCATGTCGTCGATCTTGCCCCACCAGCGTTTGCCGGCGAAGTCGCCGAACAGGCTGCGCAGCACGACCGGGTCACGCTTCAGCGCGCCGGGCGCCACCCTGCCGATCTGGTCGAGCACCTGGTCGAGCAGGCGGGTCGGCGTGCCGTCCGGGGTCTTGAGCTGGACCGCCTTGACGGTGCTCTCGCCGAGGGAGTCCTGATAGAGGTCGGGCACGTCGACACGGCCGGCGAGGTCCGGCAGCTTGTCGTGCATCCGCTTGAGCCGGTTGCCCTCGGCGGCCGGCTTCATCGGGAAGTCCTTGACGAGCCGTTCGACGAGCGCGGCGCGAGGGTGCCTGCGCTCCAGGTCGGGCCGGGGACGGCCCTCCCTGCGGGCCAGCGCCCGGTCGGCCAGATATCTGCGGACCAGCGGCACGGCCGTACGCGGGTCGAGCTCGAGGTTGCCGTCGAGCAGTCGCGTGACCGCGTCGGCCACCTGGCCGAGGGGCAGCTTGACCTGCCCCCTGCCGTACAGGTCGAGCGCGTCGCGCTCGGGGAGGGAGTAGACGACCGTCCTGCCCCGCAGCGGCTCGGCGTCGGCCCGCCGATTGCCCGCCTCGTCCCCGGAGACCGTTATGTCCGCCTTCATCGCGAACACGTAGTGCTTGCCGGTGTCGATCGCCAGCCGTTCCCTGCCCCAGATCGCCGTGTCCGACATCGACGACGAGGCGCTTCCCGCCCCGGACGCGCCGGCTCCCTGCTTGCCGCCGAGCGCGCCGGGCAGGGCCTCGCTCACACCGGTCGAGGCGTCCGCCGACCGTCCGTGGCGCGTCTCCGTCCGCGTGATGTGGGCGCCCATCGTGAAGTTGATGTCGCCGATCACCAGGTCGGCCGCGGTGACGAACGCCGACTCGCCCGGCCGGGCCGTGATCCACGCCGACGCCCGGTGCGTACGCAGGCCGCGTGGGCGCACGGCCAGGGCGGTGCCGTACGTCGTGGCGGGCCTGGCGGGGTCGGCGAGCAGCCACTCCGGGTGGGAGATGAGGTTGCGCGTGTTGAACGCCTCGACGAGGTGATGGAACGACACCGAGCCCGGCCGCATCGCCTTCGGCAGCACCGACTGGAGGGCGTCGGACACGCCGGTGCCGTCCACGTGCAGCAGGGTGGCCAGGCTCAGCGCCTCCGCGGACGTCGGATGGCTGGGCGAGGGCTCGGTCCGGTCCTCGGGCAGCAGGTCGGACGGCAGCAGCACCCGCATCCACACGTCGTCGCTGTGGGCCAGCGGGGTGACCTTCCCGTCTTCGATCAAGTCGACGGTGAGCGTGTGCGGGACGTCGAAGACCGCCGCCGGGGACGTGCCCTCGATCAGCGTGACCTGGTTGGTCGTGTCGTTGAGCGTCGTGCCGGCCGTGCGCCCCGTGTTCGAGTGGTAGCCCCCCTCGCCGCCGGTCGAGCCGGCCGTGCCCGGCTTCGCCTCCAGGCCGAGGCCGGCGCCGACGTCCCAGCCCTTGCCGGCCGACCGGTTGACCGTGCGCCCGGAGGTCTCCGACGAGATGTCGAGGTCGGCCGAAACGTCTGCGGCGCTGGTGCCCAGGAACTCCTCCCGGCCCGACTGCCGCAACCGCACCCGCACCGTGAGATGCCGGCTGGCCCGGCCGACGCCCTGGCTCACCAGGTCGAGGAAGATGCCGTCCTGCATGGCCTGGTCGTAGCCGGTCTGCAGCCGGGCCGGGGAGAACTGCTCGGCCACCTCGATCAGGTTGGCGATCTGGCTCGCCCGGGTCAGCGGGTCGCGGGACAGTCGGCCGTTCTCGTCCGGCAGCAGGCCGAGCCCGCGCAGCTTCCTCACGACGCTCGCGCGTGCCTCGTCCAGGTTCTCGACGCTCTCCGGCCGGTCGCTCGCCTGAACGAGCCCCGGCCCGGCCCCGGTGCCGCGCGACCAGTCGGGCAGCCTGGGCAGGCGGCCCTTCGGCACGCCGGGCTTCGGGTCGTCCCTGAGGCTGCCGTCCTTCCGTACGGCCGACCGGTCGACGGGAAGACCGTAGCGGTACGCCTGGGGCTCCGGCATGCGGAACAGTCCCGTGCTCCGTCCGCTCACCGGGGCCTGCGGGGCGTCGTCGGTGTTCAGCCGCACGGTCACCGTGTGCTCGAGGTCCAGCGCGTACGCCTGGGTGTGGCCTGCCCAGCGCTGCACGCTCGGCCGGATGGCGGTCCCGCCCGCGCTCATCGACCGCGACCGCGACCAGGAGCGGCCGCGCGCGCCGGTGACGCGCGGAGTGGCGGTCGCGTAACGCTCGAGGCCGACGGCGGCGAGCAGCCTTCGGCCGCGGATGGGGATCTGGCCTCCGGCGGTGCCCTTGACGTCGACGGACCGGCCGGCCGAACGCGAGCCCGACGCGCCCGAGAAGCCCACGCGCAGCCGTTCCAGGCGGTGCTTGGTGCTCGGCGTGCCGACCGGCCGGGCCGTGTCCAGCACGACCCGGGTCTTGACCCGCACATAGCCGACCACCCGCCCGTGCACGGTGATCGGGCGGTGCAGCCCCTCCGGATCGTTGATCGCCTCACCGAGCCGGGACGGCAGCTCCTTCGTCAGGATCGTGAGGATCTGGTCGCGGGTCAGGCTGCCGATCTCGGAGCGGCCGGCCCTCTCCGCGGTGCGTTCGGCGAGGTCCGCAAGCCCGGTCAGCCCGGTGACCGCGTGCTCGGGGAACGGCGTGCTCTGCCGCTGGCCGCGCGGGAGCTGGGTGACCTCGGCCGGCCCACGCTGCGCGTGCCCGTGCGGCACGTACAACCGCAGGCTCCGCGCGTCGCGGTCCGTGCCGCTGTCCACCCGCGCCGTCCGCGTGCCGGTCGCGGTTCGCAGCTCCACCTCCGCCGTGGCGAGCCCGTCGAGCACCAGCGCCTCGCCCGCGTTGTCCTGCACCGCACCGGCCAGCGCGAACTCCGACGCGTTGCCGCTGAACGACTCGCTCTTGCCGAAGGTCCCGCCGACCTTGAACACGCCGAACTTCATCAGCACGCCGAGCCAGTGCACGTACTGCAACGGCTTGCTCAAGGCGTTCAGGTCGAAGTTCACCGCCAGGCGCATCGCGCGGTTGGCGGTGGCGGAGGCCGAGCGGCCGCCCTGCGGCAACTGGCCGAGCATCGACTGGGAATGCCGCAGCGGATGACCGAAGACTTCGACCAGGTCCGAGACCTTCAGCCGGAGCCGCAGCTCGGCCCGCGTGCCGCGGCCCACCCGCAGCACCACGCCGTCCTGCGAGACCAGCCACCTGAAGTTCGACCGCAACACGTGCGAAAGTTCGTCCGGCGCGTAGCGGTGATCGACCCCGGCGCGTTCGAGCATGTCGTTGACGACCCGCGTGAGCCGTTCGAGGTGGGGCAGCCGGCCCGCCGGCGTCGCCTCCGTCAGGACCTCGGTCGGCGGCAGGGCGTCCGAGAGCGCCTGTCTGTACGCGGTGTGGGCGGCCTCCGCCTCCCGGGCCAGCCGGGCGATCTCCGTGGGCAGTGTGCTCTTCGCGCCCGCGGGGAGGGCGTTCAGGGCGTTCTCCAGCGCCTGGTATGCCGTGCGCGCCTCGACCGCCCGCCGCATCGCCCGCGCGTACGCCTCCTTGCTCAGGCGGGCGCGCTCGGCGTTCGCCCGGTGGACGTCGCGGTCCGCCAGCGCCTTGCGGCGGCGTTCGCCGGCACTGCGGTCCTCTTCGCGCGAGGCCTTCGCCGCGGCTTCCCCGGCCTTCTTCGCCGCGGCCCTGGCCGCCTTGGCGCTGTCGATCTTCTCCTTGACCGCCTTGAGCAGTTCGCCGGCGGCGTTCGTCAGCGTCTCCCGCTGAGCGCGGGCCAGCCCGAGCAGCTCCGCCACCGGATCCGTGCTCTGTGCGGTGTTGCTCTGTGCGGTGGTGCTCGGCGTGGCCGGGCTCTGCGCGGCGGAAGTCTGCGCGGCGGTTGTCTGTGTCGCGGAGGCGGGTGTCGTGGCGGAGGACGGCTGAGGCGCGGACCAGGGGGGCGCCGGAGCGACGTGCCCGAGCCTTTCGATCTCCCGCCCGAGCTGCTCGATCTCGTGCGCGATGGCGGGCCGTTCCCGCGCCGGGGCCGCCCGCCACTGCCGGTCCAGGAGCGCGTGCTCGCGATAGCGGGCCGTCACGCAGGCCGCCGGGTTCGGCTCGGCCGTCCTGCTCAGGAAGGAACGGATCACCCCCTGCCGGGGGCCGGACATCCGCTGGAAGACGTCGCTGATCTCGTGCAGCCACACCCGGGGCAGGATGTCGTTCGCCAGGCGCGGCGACAGCCGTACGACGTGGGGGTCGTCGGCCGTGCCCGACCGGACCCTGGTCCTGGCCAAGCGGCCGTCGCCCACCCGGCCGATCTCATACCGGAAGTGCTGCGCCCCGAGCCGGCCGCTGTTCACGACGACCGTCTGCCCGCCGGCCGTGCTCAGCCCTCTCACGTCCGGAGCCACGTCGGACGCGCGAAGCGACAGGAAGCCCTGCTCCACCTCACGCGGCGACACGTCGGCCAGGTGCGCCGGTCTGCCGTCGGCGACGAACAGGCTCCGCCCGATCGGCCGGGCGGTCACCCGGCCACGCCCCCGGGTCGTACGCGGCCCCGGCCGTGTGCCCGACGGGCTGGCCGTCTGACCGGAGTTCGCCGCCGGAGCGGCCCCCGTATTGGAGGAGGCCGCCGTGGCCTGGCCTCCGCCCGCCGGGTTGGCCGTCCCCTTCGCGCCGTTGGCGGAGGCGATCCCGGCGAGGGTCTCGGCGCGGCGGACGATGTCAGCGGCGATGTCGGAGGAGCGGCCGACGCGAAGGGCGTGATCGGGCCCGTGCGGCGGGACCGCCGCCGCCTTCTCCACCAGTCCGGCACCCGCGTCGCTCAGCCGGTCGGGCCGCCAGCCGCGAGGGTTGTCCTCCAGCACCTCGCCCGCCACCTCCACGGCGGCGGCCTGGCTGTCCGGCGTCGCGTCGGCGAGCCGGGCGAGCGCGTCGAGGGCCCCCTCGGCCGGGAGGCCCAGGCTCTCCTCGGCGATCCTCGCCCCCAGCAGGGCGGCCGCCTCCGCGCGGAGCCGAGACGTGTCCACGCCCTCGGCGGCACGGGCCGTAAGCCGATCCGTGACGGCGTTCAGGTCCTCGCCCGATAGCTGGACCGGCCTTCCGTCGGGGCTCGTCAGCCGGGCGCCTTGGCCGTCGCGCAGGAAGAGCACATCGGGTGCGATCGCGAACAGCGTGTCGGAGACCGCCGTACGAGCCGTAGCCTGCGCCGCCGCGAGGCTTCCGGGCGTGCTGCCGCCGGTCGTCCCCGAAGACGCCCCCGGTCCCGAGGCGGCCGGTGCCGACGCGGCAGACGACGTGGTGCCCGTGGTGCCACCGGAGGGAGCGGCGGACGACGCCGTCCCCGTGGACGCCACTGAGGTGGCCGCCGCTGGTGTGGATGCCGCTGAAGTGGCCGCCGTCGGCGTGGGCGTCCCACTAATGGTGACAGGTGCAGACGCGGCGGATGCGTTCGCAGAGCCGACAGCAGCCGACCCGGCCCCCGCCGCACTGCCCATGCCTGCCGCGCTACCCGCGCCCGCCGGGTTCGCAGCGCTGGTCGTGCCGCCCGCGCTACCTGTGCTACCCGCGTTGCCCGCATTGGTCGCGCCTGCCGAATTGCCCGCACTCGGAGCGCTGGTCGCGTTGGCTGTGCCCGCCGTGTTCGCGGCGCTGCCCGAGCCGGGCGCGCTCGCTGCTTGGGTGGAGCCGCTCGGCGCCGGGGCGGTCGGCCGGCCGGAGCCGCTGGGCACGGCGGGCGAGCCGCCGGAGGGCTGCACGGAGACGGCGGCGGTGCTCGTGCCGCCTGAGCCCATGGCTGCGCCGCCGCTCGCGGCCTGGCCGCCTCCCGTACCCGCCTCCCCGGAGCCCGGAGCGCCGCCGGACGGCTGCCCGGCCGCCGGGTCGGAGGCGAAGGCGCGGATCAGGTCGGTGCGGAGGCTGGTGTCGTACGCCGAGGCCAGGGCCGTACGCGGGCTGACGACCGCCTGGATGACGTCGGGGTTGAAGGGGCTGATCGTGTTCGTCCGCCCGGCGCCGCCCAGGGCCGCTCCGAGCAGCGACTCACCGTTGGGCATTTCGAATTGCCGGTACACGATGAGCCCGGCCGCCACATTTCCGCCCGTGGAGCCGAACACGTTGCTCCCCGCGGTGGTCACCGCCCGGGGCACGAAGCGCCTTACCGCGTTGAGGGCGCCGGGGTCGTCGGTGTTCAGCCTGCGGAGCAGGGGCATGCGGTTGACCAGGCCGCTGATGGGGCGGGCGGCGCGCAAGCCGATGGCGGTGCCCGTGCCGGCGCCGATCGCGGTCGCGCCCGTCAGCTTCCAGTCCCAGCCGTCGCGGGTGCCCATCTTCTGCTGCTGGCGCTGGGCGAGGCCGTCGCCGGCGACCTCCTCGGTGATCTCCTCGAAGAACTCCCTGCCCACGGGGTTGGCGAGGATGCGCGCGAGCAGGCCGGCCTGCGCCGAGGCCAGCGCGGTCCCCTTGGCGACCGCCTGTGCCGCGGCGGGCCGGCCGGCGGCGATGGCGAGCCGTTCGAGGATCTTCTCCGTCTCGGCCCGTGCGCGGGCGGCGATCGGCCCGATGAACCTGGCGGACTGCCCTGCGGAGTAGAAGGCCGCGACCAGCGCGATGAACGTCGCGATCAGCGCGATCCAGAACACCACGTTGATCGACAGCTTGGAATACTGCGTCTGGCGGGCGAAGTCGTCGTTCTGCACGGCGTAGGCGAAGTGCTTGTCCGCCACATCGAGCAGGCCGTCGTTGTCCGAGTAGTGCTCGCCGAGCCGGTCCAGGAACGCCCGCATCGAGGGGCCCCGCATGCCGCTGAGCACGGCGACGGCGGCGGCTGCCACCGGATCGACGGAACCGAGGACCTGCGTGGTCGCGCCCCGGTGCGCCCTGGCGAGCTGCCACAGCAGGCTTTCGCTCGCTTCCGGCCAGGTCTGGCCCGCCGTGAGCAGGGCGATGAGGTCGTCGGCCCAGGCGGGCAGCGACTCGCTCCAGGCGGGGGTGACGTCGACGACCGAGCCGCCGCCGTCGGCGAACGCGGGCAGCCCGTCAGCGGTCGAGGCGACGTCGCCGTTCGTGACGGCCGGTTCGGCGCCGGAGCCCGCCACCGCCGGGGAGGAGCGCGTCATCGTCAGATCCGCTTCAGGATCTCGCGTACCTCCCTGGCCCGTTGGGCGTCCATTCCCCGTGCGTTCTCCGCGCTGCGCCGTACGGTGGGACCGAGCTCGGCCACCTTCGCGACGAGCTCCTCACCCCGCTTCATCAGCGTGTCGGGCCCGCCGCCCCGCATGTACGCGGCGTGGAAGGCGGCGCCGGCCGTGTCCCGCCCCCACGGCTGGGCGGCGTTGAGGCGCTGGATCTCCCGCAGGCTGGCGGCGTATCCGCTCTCGGTGTCGCTCGACACGGCGTGCCACTGCGACAGGCCCTTCGCGAGCTGCTGGGGGCGGATGTCGACATAGTTCACTTCGAAGAGCTCGCTCATCTCTCCCCCGGCGGCTTCGGCATCTGCCGCGACATCTGCTCCAGCACGGCGTCGAGATCTCCCTCGATGTGCGCCCTCATCTGGTCGTGGGGGATGATCGGCGCGAAGATCTCGACGACCCGGTCCTGGGCCTTGGCCACGGCGGCCTGGATGGTCCGGGTGATGGTGTCGGCCAGGGCGCGCGCGTCCTGCCGCCGGTAGATGCGCGGGTCGAGGTCCAGCTTGATCAGCTCACCGTTCGCGCCGACAGTGGCCGCCACCAGCCCGTCGCGCGACTTCTCCGTCACCCGCACGGCACGCGCCTTCTCGTGCAGCGCGGACGCTTCCTCCTGCAGGCGCATGAAGGTGGCGCGCAGTTCCTCGGCGTACGCCCGCATCCCGGCGGCGTCAGGCGTATGTCCCCCGGTCGTGTTCATCACCCCGTTCGACCGCGTTCATCCCAATGATGATCTCTGGTCAGTATCCGGGATTATCACACTGTGATCGGACATCGGCTAGTGATGCGATGATGCCGATTCGCCGTAGACGCGGCCTTCGGGCACCCGTACGCGTGAGCCCGAGCTACCCTCCGCGGAACCTCTCCGCGAGGTCCCTGGCCCATCGCACGGCCTTGGCCGCCTGGTCGCCGGGGAGGGGCGCGCCGGGCATGCGGCTCAGGCGCTCCACCTGCTCGGCGTAACGCAGGAGCTCCCGCCCGGCGTGCTCCCGGCAGGCCAGGCAGGTGACGCTTTCCGGGCGGATCGAGGTCATCGCCAGCGGCGCCCGCAGTCCGCACCCGGTGGTGACGGTGCTCGGCGCGTCGGGGGCCCGGCCGAACGTCGACGCGAGCAGGTTGCGGTACGCGGCGCCGGCCCGCATCACGTTCTGCTCGACGTGGATGTGCGGGTCGGTCTCACTCATCCGCGTACGTCCCTCCGATCCTGGTCGGGGTCAGCCTACGGCGTGGAGCCCCAGGTCGAGGGGCTCGGCGTGCTCGCGCAGTCCGCTCACCTCGGCGCGGGCCACCCAGCGCCGGTGGACGCCCCGCTCGATCCGCTCCATGCCCAGCGCCCGCGCGACCGGCAGCCTCCCGCCGGTGTATTCGAGCAGCAGCTCACCCGCGCGCTCGTCGCGTACGAGGCAGGGGGCGGCGTGCCACTCGCACACGCGGGTGACGTGGAAGACCGTTTCGCATTCCTCGGCGGGCACCGACCGCACGTAGCGGCCCGGGGCGTGCTCCTCGAACCCGTCGGCCGGCCCGTCGCGCAGCAGCCGGATCCGCAGCCCGTCGTGCCCCGGATCGGGATTGGCCGGAAACTCGGCTCCCCGCCAGCGGGCCCGATAGGAGCCGGACGGGACGGCGGCCGGCCCTTCGGGCCCCCAGCGGCCGAGATCTCCGTCGTAGACCGCGCGCACGATCTCGGTCCCCGCCGTGGTCAGCTCGACGATTTGCGCGCCGTGCGGCAGCCGTACGGCGTCCACCTTGTATTCGCGGACCAGGCAGTCCGCGCTCGGCGCGAGGCCCATGCCGACGAACGGCGGCTCCTCGATCACCCAGCCCGCGACCGCCGTCATGCCCGCCTCGTCGATCCCGCCGTACGGCGTGCGGTAGAGGTTCAGCCCCACGGTGTGCCACCGCAGCAGGAACAGCGAGCCCTCGCCGCCGAGCAGGCCGTCGTCCGCGCCCCGGCCGACGGCTTTCGCGAGCCCGGCCGGCGTCGTCACATGCGCGACGTCGGCCGCGAGATGGCAGTAGCCGGAGACCCGCGACTCCCCCTCGCCGAGGTGGGCCCGCAGGTCGTGCGGCGTGAGCGGCTTCTGCACGACCGGCGGCGCGGGCTCGGGCTCGGCCCTGCGATCCTGCGCGAGAGTGGGCACCGCGAGCCTGGCGACGGTCCCCGGTTCGAGCAGGAAGCGCACCGGCAAGCCGGGGTTGACCGCCAAACCCCATCGGGGATCGGGCCAGGCGGCGGCCAGCTCGACCAGCGAACTGATCATGACGCGCGACAGTCCCGTGGCCGCCCGCATCGCCTCGATGGACGTGTAGGCGGGCAGCCACACCCGGTCGGGCGCGGTGATCGTGGGCCAGGCGGCGTCCCCGTCCGGCGGCGCGGGCAGCGCCAGTTCGGTGTCCCTGAGCATGCTCAGGCAGAGCGCGAGGTCACCCGCGTCGTACGCCGCCCCGAGCCGGCGTTCGAAGTCGCTCGCGGGCCAGTCCCGCACCGGCCGCGGGCCCGTCACAGGCTGAACGGGGGCAGGAGGGACGGCGCGTCCGTGCCGGTGAGATCACCGGGATTGGGCAGGGGCTCGGTGAGACCTCCGGTGGACGGGTCGAAGGCGACCTTGGCCGTGGTGAGGTCGGGCACGTCGGCGGTGATCGCCTGCATGCCGGGGAACTTCGCGCTGGCGGCGCTGTAGAGATAGCCCGACGCGGTGAGGATGCCGGCGACCTTCCAGCTCGTCTTCATCATCGTGCCGACCACCCTCTGCGCCACTCTGCCCAGGCTGGTCATCGCCTGCGCCACCATGGGCCGCGTGGCGGCGAAGGTGAGCACCTGACCCTTGCACGCCTGGCTGAACACGGCGACCGCCATGGCCGAGCCGCCGAGCGACGCCGACACCCAGCTCGCCGCGTCGTAGAGGTCGGCGCCCGAGTCGAGGCCGCCGCTGACGCACTCCCTGCACTTTTCGAAGTTGGCGAGCTGCGTGTTCAGCTCGGTGTGCTTCTCCTTGAGCGTGGTGAGCATCTTGCCCTTGAGATGCCCTTCGGACTCCAGCGCGACGAACTGCCGGTCCAGCTCCTCGCGCAGCGCGGCGATGCCGGACTGCTTCCCGTCGGCCGAGGGCTCCTCTCGCCACCGGCGCGCTCCCTGCCGCATCGCCTCCGGGTCGGAGACCATCGTGAGCAGCAGCCCCGCGAGCGGCCATCCGGTCGGTTCGAGGCGCGCGGCCGTGGCCGCCATGCCCGCCCCCAGGACGAACCTGTCCCACGCCAGGTCTGCCATGCCTCAGTCCTCCTCCTGCATGCCGAGGACGGCGGGCGCCACATCCTCGTCGCCGAACCAGGTGCTCTCGTCCTCCGGCAGCGCGGGCCCCCGGTCGCGTTCCTTGCCGTCACCGCCGTTCCCCGGGCCGGCCATCGGGGCGTACGGCACCGCCGGGATGCCGCCGGCCCCGATGCCCGTACGGCCGGCGCCGCCGTAGCCGGGGGACACGCCCGCGCCGTACGCACCGGAGCCGTATCCGCCGGGAACGTATCCACCCGAGCCGGTGCCCGTCCGGGTCACCGGGGGGTAGTCCGTCGGCCCGTAGCCGCTCACGCCGAGGTCGGGGAGCTTCGGCATGGCCGGCGACGTCGGGGTGTGCGACGAGAGAGCGGTGCCGCCGGGGATGTTCGGCGCCTGGGGGTTCAACGCGTTCTGGTCGAGGCCGGTGCGGCCGGGCCCGTTGACGTTCAGCCCGTTCGGGTCGAGCCCGCCGCCGAGCCCGTCGCCCGGGCCGGGGCCGTTCGGGCCGTAGGGGCCGTTGGGGTCGAGCCCGGTGCCGGGAAGGTCGCCGGGGTCGGGCAGGTCGTAACCGCCCCCGCCGGAGCCGGGCAGCCCGTTCGAGCCGGGCAGGTCGGGCTGCTCCAGGCCGTCGAGGCCGGTGCCCGGATTGCCCTTCGGCAGCTTCCAGTCGGCCGGGAGCCCGGATCCGGGGCCGCCCTTGGGCAGCCCGCCGCCGAGCCCCAGCCCCTTGGGGAGCCCGGCTCCCTTCGCGCCGCCGCCCAGCCCGTCCAGGCCGCCCTTGCCGGTCTTGCCCGAGCTCTGCTTCTCCCCCTCCTTGGCGTTCTCGACCGCCTTGTCCAGCGCGAGCTTCCAGGAGTCGAGGACGGCCTTGCCCTTCGCGATGGCCTCGGCCGCCTGGTCCCGCAGCCTGTCGTGGACGCCGTTCAGCCCGCCGCCGATGACCCCGAACGTCCCCATGGGCAGGTCGATGCTCTTGATCGCCCTGCTCGTCTCGGACAGGGCCTGCCCGTGGCTCGCCACCCGGTTCGCGAACTTCCCGACCTCCGAGTAGCGCATGAAGAACTCGGGGTCGGCCAGGCGGGGGTCCACCGCACCGCCGCTCGCCCCCATGGATGCCGCGAGGTCGGCGAAAGGATTCGTCGTGCTCCCGCTCGTATCGGTCACAACACCCTCCAGGCGATGGCGGCAGATTGCGATTTCCACTATTTACGGTCGAGTCGGTCGAGTCGCCATAAAGTTCACAAATCGTACAAATCCCTAACCGGCTGTCTGACAAAACCGGAAGAGAAGTGACAAAATCTTAATCTCGGACAGCCCCGGCGAGGCGCCCACTGATCCATTACTGTGACTTTTGGGTCATCACCCGACCCTCCTGGTCGGGGGAATTTGACGGGATCAGTGGAGGTGACCATGTCGCACTCTGGCGCTAGCCAGGCCCAAGTGAGCCGGCACGACCTGGAAGAGGCGATCACCTGGATCGGCGACGCGGCCGAAAACATCCGCGGCATCCAGCGCTACCTGGACAGCGCCGGAGAAAACCTCAAGGTGCACTGGCAGGGAGAGTCCCACCACGCGTTCACCAAGGTGCACCGGCTGTGGCACGAGCGCATGGACGTGATCCTGGGCAGCCTGCAGAGCCTCGCGGAGAGCATCAGGGCGAACAACAAGAACTACGCCGAGTTCAACGCCCAGGCGACCGCCGAGATCAACAAGATCGAGGCGCTGATCAACCAGGCCGCGCCCCCCTCGTACAGCCGCTGATCCCGAGACGACCACCAGGAACGGACGGAGAACGCGATGGTGGACTTCGACATCACCAAGGTCAACTTCAGTGGTCTGGACACGGGTGAGACCGAGTTCCAGAACGCCTTCAACCGGCTGGTCACCGAGCTGGAGAACCTGGAGAACAAGCTCAACACCAAGACCGCGATCTGGCAGGGCAGCGCCAAGGACGCCTACGACCGGACCAAGCGGATCTGGCAGCAGGAGGCCAAGGGCCTGGCGGACATCGTGTCCCTGCTCGCCAAGAACATCAACATCACCAACATGAACATGAAGGACGTGGAGCGGATCAACGCCGCCATGTTCGACGGCAGGTGAGCGGACGTCCGACGGTGTGACCGGCGGCACCGGCGCTTCCCGCCCGGTGCCCGTCACGGTGCTGACGGGAGGGTGACGCGTGGCTCGCGACGGCGGTGTGGAGGTCAGCCGCTCGGCTCTCAGGAACGCGCGCAAGGACTTCGAGGAGGCGCTGGAGCTGCTGGCGCCCGGCGCGTCCACACGCCAGGTGACGCCGGTCGCCTTCGCCGAGGGCGGCGCGGTGAAGCGCCTGCTCTCCCGGCGTGAGGCCGTCGGCGGCTTCTGGGACGCCGCCACGGGGTTCCACCTCAGCCTGACCCAAGCGGAGAGCGCGGTGAACGCCGTGTACGCGGAGATCGCCACGACTCTCGGCATCGCCGCGGAACGCCTGGAGCAGGCCGTCAGGAACCTCGACGCCGGCGAGCAGGCGGGCGCGCGGCACGCCGGCACGGCGGACGTCTAGTCGCGGGCGGGAGCGGTTGAGGGAGGCGTCGTGGCCGAGAGGAAGATGCCGATCAGGGCGGCGATCGACGCGGCGGAGCCGGGCGTCGTCACGCTGGAGGCGTTGCGCACCGCGCTGGACAAGGCCGACCCCGAGCTGATCAGGGCGGCCTCGAGCGAGTTCAAGAGCGTCCACGACAAGCTCAAGACCGTGGTCGAGACGCTCGACAGGCACCTGGACGCGCTCGACAAGCACTGGACGACCGGCGAGGACGCCAAGCAGGTGAAAAAGCAGCTCCGCCGGCTGCGGGCCTCCACGGTCGCGGTGATGACCGCGATCGTGGACACCTCACTTCCGGCGGGGCAGATGGGGCCGCCCTCGCCGCGTGGCGTCGTTCCCGCGCTGGACGTCTACGCCAGCTCCCTCAACCAGTTCAGGGGCGAGAACGTCCCCAAGCCCACGGAGAGCGACATCGACTGGTACGACGCCGCCCTCGAAGCGGGGGCGGTGGGCGCGGCGGGCGGAGCCATCGCCGGCTCTCCCTTCGCGGGCGTCGGAGCCATCCCCGGAGCGGTCATCGGCGGCGTCGGCGGGTTCATCGTCGGCGGCATCGGCGGGGCGATCGGCTCGGTCTTCGGCGACGGCCCCTTCTTCAACCTCTTCGGAGAGTCGAAGGAGGAAAAGGACATGAAGGCGGCCGAGGAGCACCTCAGGAAGCTCACGCAGGCGACCCAGGCCGCCAACGCCCTCTTCCCCGAGTCGCTCGACACCGACGTGCCGAAGTTCGACGCGACACCGCCTACGTTCACCCCGGTGACCGGCCCCGGGACCGGCCTGCCGGGCGGCACGCCCTCCACCGGCGTACGAGGGTGGCAGAGCCCCGCCTCGCTCGGCGACCTCGGGCCCGGCCCCGGCGCGAACGGCCTCGGCGACGGCGGCTTCCCCGGCTGGAACGGCGGGCCGTACGGACCGGGGGGCACGGGCGTCCCCGGCGGCGGGAGCGGCACCGGCGTCGGCGGACCGGGGTCCGGCGGGCCAGGGCTCGACGTGCCGGGGATCGACGTGCCCGGACCCGACGGCGACGGCCTCGACGCCGACGGGCCGGGCGGCGGCCTCGGCCGCACCGGTGCGGGTGGTGCGGGCACCGGCCTGGACGGCACCGGACCCGGCGGCACCAGCCTCGCCTCTCACACCCCGCAGCCCCCCGGCTCCGGCCCGACCGGCGCCCCCGGCGCGGGCTCCGGCACCGGATACGGCACCGGATACGGCGGCGGCCGGGGAGGGCCGGGCTGGCCCTCGGGCGCCTACGGCACGGGCGGCGCTCCCGGCGCGGGCGGCGGCATCGGAATCGGCGGCGCGGGCGCGAACGCGGCGGCCCTGCGCGCCGGCGCGGGCGGCGGCGGGGGCAACGGCATGTTCCCGGTGGCCCCGCACGGCACGGGCGGGGACGGCGAGCGCCTGGAGCGCGAGCGCACCACCTGGCTGCTCGAAGACGAGGACTTCTTCGTCAGCGACCAGCAGACCACGTCCCCGCGCATCGACAAGGCGTAAGGCGAGGGAGGGGAGATGAGCTACCCGGCGGACGGCGGATCGCCGCCGAAGCTGAGGATGCCGGAGAGCTGGCCGGGCCTCGGCGAGGGCTCGGACGGTGTGTACATCGACCACACGCGGGTCCGGAAGATCCTGAAGGGGCTGCGCGACGAGCTCGGCACGCTGCGCGGACGCGCCCCCGCCAACATGAGCGCCACCTGGAGCGGCCCGGGCACCGCGGGCGAGGTCCAGGGACTGACCAACGTCGGCCCCGCGGAGACCGGCCCGTGGGAGGCGGCGAAGTATTTCGGGTTGAACGCCGAGCAGGCCCATGAGGTGCTCAGCGGCAAATATCAGCTGCTGATCGACCGCATCGAGGCAATGGTGAGCGCGGTGGAGCAAGCCGTCGTGAACTACGAGAAGGGCCACACGAGCAGCAGCGCGTGAGCCGCCGGAGGGCAAGGGGAAAGATCGCGATGGGGGCCGAAGCCGGCTGGGAGCCGATCAAGGTGTACGCGAGCCTCGACGGGCTCGATCCGGACAACCTCTCCCGGGAGCAGATCAAGCAGAAACTGGACGCCGCCAGTCCCGACGCGGTCCGCCGGGCCGGCCGGGCGTTCCTCGACGCCGCCGAGCTGGTCGGCGGGAAGGTCGGCGGCAACGGGGCGTCCGAGATGGGCATCCAGGCGGCCCTGAGCAGGACCGCCAAGGAACTGGCCGGCGTCTGGCGCGGTCCCGCCGCCGAGAAGGTGCAGTCCGCCCTCCGCGCGCTCTACGCCACGGCGGGCGCGCTCGGCGACGCCATGACCGCGAGCGGCGTGGCGATGTCCTGGTACGCGGACGTGGTCAGCGAGGCGAAGACGAACTTCCCGGCCGCACCGGACAGCTCGGCCGGCTCGGGCGGTTCGGGCGGGCGTCCCTCCGCTTCCCCGTCCCCTTCGCCTTCCTACTCCGCCTCGCCGCAGAGCCGCGCCACGCCCGCCCCCTCCCCCGGCCCCGCGCCGTACCCGAACGGGGACGAGGCGGCGAGGGCCCACTTCCGCAAGCTCAACCGGCAGATCCAGGAGGCGAACAACGCGTTCGCCGAGGGGCTGGCCTTCGAACTGCCCGCCATCGAGCCGCTGGACATCGACCTCACGAAGTCTCCGCGCATCAACGTGGGCGGCACGGGCGCGCCCGAGACGCGTTCCGACGGCGTGTGGCACGGCGGCTCGTACGGGAACGGCACGGCCGGCTCGGGCACGGGGTCCGCCGGGGGCGGCCACGTGGGCGGCGGTTCCGGCACCGTCGGGTCCGGTGGGTCCGGCGGGTCCGACGGTGGCGGCACCGGACCCGGCGGCTCTGGAGCCGGCGGCACCGGCACGGGGAGCACCGGCCCCGGCGGGACCGATGCTTCCGGCGGTACGGGCGACCCCGGCACGGCTCTCCCGTCCCCCGACCCCGGCGGCTCGGCGGACACGGGACAGACGGGCACCGGCCAGACGGGCGGCTCCGGCGACGACCCGGGCACGGCCCCGCCCGTGATCGGCGGCTCCGACAGGACCGACCTGGCGAGCACGCACCCCCTGCCCGGCACGACTCCGGGCGGCACGACCCCCGCGGGCACCACCCCCAACGCGCTCACCGGCTACCCGGACCCGCGCGTACCTTTTACGACGGGCGGGCCCACCGGCGCGCTGCCGCCCGGCGGGGTGATCGGCGGGTACGGCGGGCCGCGCACCGGCTATGGGATCGGCGTCGCCGCGTTCGGAGAGGGCCCTGCCCTCCTGAGCGGTTATCGCCCCGGTCAGAGCGGTGCCGGCTCGGCCTTCCTCCCCTACGCGCCGGCGGCGGGCGGTGCCGGAACCAGTGGACAAGACGAGCGCGAACGGGAGATCTACGACCCCGAACCAGACGTCTGGCAAGTCACAAACACCATCAGCCCCCACCAAATCGGCTGAAAACACCGCATTTGCACGATCAGACGGGCAAGACAAGCAAGAACAGGAAAGCCCCGGCCGAACCGGCTGACCAAGACCGCCGCCGACCCGGCCGGTGCGGCCGGTCACATGGCGAGCCTGCGGCTGATGCGGTCGAGTTCGCCAAGCACGTCCTCAGCGGTCCGGTCGAACGCAACCTCCGCCTCCCGCACTTGGGCGAGCACGGCTTCCGGGTCGTCCAGGAACCGGGTCTGGTCGCCGTCCTGCCCGAGCACCTCGGCCATGGCTCGGTTCATCTGCCGGTAGAGGTCGTCGGACGCGGCGCGCATCGTCTCCTTGATGCGCTCGGCCAGCTCGCCCGAGCTGAGCCGCATCGCCTTGGGATGAAGCTCCAGCTCGCTCAGTCCCCGGGTGGAGAACTCCACGCTGACCAGGCCGTCCTCGTCCCGGGCGCGGCCGACGAGCGAGGAGAGGGTGCCCTGGAGCCGCTCGACCGCCGCCATCCTGGCGTCCGCGCGTTCCCTGAAGCGCTCCATGTCGAAGTCGTCGAACCCGCTGACGGCCATGTGAGCCCCTCTTTCCCGCGATATCCGGAACATCGGCAAGTTAACGCATTCAGGATTGGTCGGGCGGGATATGCCGGCTGACCCGTTACGCGATGGTGAACGACCCCCGAATTTCCGCTTTCCACCTGCGGAAACGTGTCCCTTGCGCGTGGCAGGGGCGCGGAGCGCGGTGATAGGGAAGATCACGTGTTCTACGGTGAACCCTCGCCACCTCAGTCACCGGCGCTCCCGGCGACGACGTCGCCCACCGGTTCGGTGAGTGCGACGCCGAGCGTGCCGACCTCCCCGGCTTCGCACACCTCGACCCCACCGCCGACAGCCGCACCACCGACGACCTCGCCGCCGACGGCCGTACCGACGTACATGGCACCACCCTCGGCGGGGTCGGCCACCGCAACGGCCACCGCAACGGCCACCGGCGCGCCCATGGAGACCACGACACCGACGGCGGCACCGACGCCGCCTGTGCCGTCGATGGTCAGCCCGTGCCCGCATACGCCACCCTGCCCGCCGCCCGGCCCCTGCCTGCCCGACTCGCTGCGCGGACGCGAGCCGGGGACGGCTCAAGCCGCGAGGCCGGCCCCGTCCTCCACAGGCTCGTCCGAAATGCCGGGCTATGAGGTGGCCGCGGGCTTCATCAGGAAGTTCGCCGGGACGGTCGGCGGCTCCGCCGAGGGCGTCCGGCGGCTGAAGGACACCGCTCCCCGCTTCCAGGGCTGGAACCTCGCGCCGCTCGCCGGAATCCCCGTCGTCGGGCTGGCCTTCGTCCACCGGTTCAACGCCGTCTCCGACACCTGGGCGACCGCCGCGGGGATCCTCGGCGACGCCCTGCACAGGGACGGCGAGACCCTGCTCAGGGCCGCCGACAACTACGTCGCCGCGCAGCGGGCCGGCACGGCGGCCTTCCGGCGGATCCACCCTTGAGAACGGATCCATCGCTGAGAAGGAGCCACATGTCCACCGCGCCCGACGAGCCGGGCAAGCTGTTCGTTCCCGGCCGGCCCGACCCGGGCCCCAAGGAGCTCTACATCACCGACGCGAACGGCAACGTCCAGCGGGCCGTTTCCGTGGCACCTGCCGACGAAGCCGCCGCCTCCGCCGCCACCCGCACCGATCCCGGCTTCTTCCGCGACCTGGTCAGGGCGCTGAACCCGCTGCGGCAGCAGACGCGTACGGCGATGGCCATGTCCGGGCTGGGGATCGCGGCCCTCGCCCTGGACGTGGCGGCCACGCTGAACCTCGGCAACCCCTTTCTCTTCTACGACCGCCGGGAGCTGTGGAAGGAGATGGGAGGCCGGTTGGAGAGCGGCAGGTCCGACATCTGGTTCTCCTACTTCCAGGACGTCAGCCCGAACTGGAAGGGCCAGGCGGCGGACCTGCTGGGGCGGCGGGTCCGCTTCAACACCACGGTCCTGTACGAGAAGCTGCACGGCATCACCGGCGAGATGAGCGGCTCGATGCACGGCCAGTTCAAAGAGGTCCTGGAGTATGACCTGTCGGTCTTCGGCCTCTACGCGGCGTCCGCGCCGATCCTCCGTACGCTGGCGGCGATGAGCGCGCACCCGGCCGGGCGGGTCGCGCTGATATCCCAGGCCGGTGTGTTCGTCAGCGCGCTGGGCAACCTCGTGAAGCAGTTCGCCGACATCTACATGGCGTACGAGAGCGACCTCAACAAGCTGGAGATGAAGCTGAACGACGTGCGGGCCGCGTTCTTCGACGGGGGCGACCCGGCGCGGGGGCCGCGCGACCTCGCGCTCACTCCCGCCGTGGCCGATCCCGCGAACATCCCCGCCTACTGGCAGCCGGCGAGCGAGGACCTCCGGTGAGACACGCGGCCGCGTTCAACGAGGGCAGGGAAGGCGACGTCACCGGCCTGGTGCGGGAGGTCCACGGCCGCGTCGGCGTGCTCGCCGACCTGCTGCGCGACCTGGGCGAACAGGTGGCCGAGGGGACCGACGCCACCGGCGCCGTGGTGGCCCGGGTCTCCGGAGCGGGCCGCCTGCTCGGGCTGGCCGTCGACCCGCGCGCGATGCGCGACCTCGATCACGTCGCGATGTCCGCCGCGATCCGGAACGCGATCGGCGCGGCGCGGGGCGCGATGGGCGAGCGGCTGGCGGAGGCCATGGCCGAGTTCGCCGGGTCGCCGCCGCCCGACGACCCGCTCGCCCCGTACGTACGGGCCCTGCTGCGGGAGGACTGAGAGTGGACGAGATGCGCGAGCTTCAGGCGCGCATGGAGCGGCTGTCGGCCGCGGCGGCGCGGCTGGAGGAGCTGGCGGCCGAATGGGGCGCGCGGGAGCACGCCGGCAGCGCCGACGGGGGCCGGATCACCGCGACCGTCGACGCCGTCGGCACGCTTCGCGCCCTCGACATCCACCCGCTCAGCATGCGCAGGCTGGACAGCCGCTCGCTCGCGCGGGCCGTCGTCACGGCCGTACGGCGGGCCGAGGAGGCCGCGGAGGCGGCGAAGGACGAGTTGCTGCGCGGCGGGCTGGAGGCGGCGGGCCTGCCGCACGTGGCCCGCCTCCTCGGCGACGCCCGCCGCGCGTTCGGCGAGCGGGCGTTCCCCCAGGACGCCGAGCGGCTCTGACCACCCGGGTGCGCCCCCGCGGCCGAGCGGCTCGACGCCCCAAAGACCCGTGCGGTTCCACCCCGAGCGTGCCGGGCAGCCTCCGGCGACCAAATAGGTAGACCTGGTTTCCGGGAGGCGGCGCCTAGCCGGGGTCCCTGAACCTCACGGCCCCGATAAGCCGGACGCCCCCCGCGCCCGCGTCCCCGGCCTGCGCGCCGCCTGCTCGTTGTGCTTTGAGGAGGCGGTCGGGCCGGGGCCGTCAGCCCGACAGGCCGCGGACCCAGGCGTACAGGTCGAGCACGCCCAGCGTGAGCGGGACGAGCGCCACGATCAGCAGCGCGTCGAGGATGTCCGCCGCCCGGCCCCAAAACGGCGAGGGCTTGCCGGTGGGCAGCCAGAGACCGAGGCCGAGCACGAGCAGGGCCGTCCACAGCACGCCGATCGTCACGGCCACCTCGGCGATCGCGTCGGCGCCCGTGCCGAGGGCGATCGCCAGCGCGGCGGCCCCGGCCGCCGCCGCGAGGACCACCCACAGCCGCTGGGCGACCCCGGCGAAGACCCTGGCGCGCATGGCCAGCGTCAGCGCCAGCGTCGCCGCCGTCGTGCGGGCGACCCAGCCGCCGTGGTAGACGAGCAGCAGCTCCGCCGCGACGCCGGCGAGCGCGATCGCGATGACCATGCCCGTGGCGTACCGGTGGGCCTGCGCGGTCCGCTGGAGCACGGCGGGGCCGTCGATCCGCTGGTTGTCGCCGCGCAGTTCCTCGGCGCTGGTCGGCAGCGGCGGCAGCGGCACCTTGGCCATCCGGAACGACAGCGTCGGGATGAGGGGGCTCAGCGCCAGCAGGGTCGTCGCGACCACGGCCGCCGCCCCCGCGCCCGGCCCTCCGAAGACCATCACGCACGCCGAGCCCACGGCCCCCGCGACGGACGCGACCGCGACGCCGAGGAAAGCGGCGACGCCGTCGGCGATCAGCACCCCGCCGACGGTGGCCGCCAGCGCGGTGTACGCGAGCGCGGCCAGCAGGTTCGGCGGCCCGATGACCAGCACGGCCCCCGAGGCGCCGGGCGTGAACAGCCCGGCGAGGAAGGCGTGCGGGAGCGCCGCGTAGCCGACGAGGGCGCCCGCGGTGGGCTGGCCGACGGCCCTCGACACCACGGTCCCGGCGGCGAGCAGCACCACCGCGACGGCCCCCGCCACCCCGGCGGTCAGCCGCGGCGGGGCCCCCGCCAGCGCGAGCACGACCGCGCCGAGCGCGAGCAGCCCGGCGGCCACGCCCATGCCGAGCAGCCGCGTATGACGCGGCTCCCACCTGCCGCCGCCCTCCCTGGTGCCGGTGGCGACCACGTCGGCCACGTCGTCGTACACGGCCGGCGGCAGCACCGCGTCGCGGGGGCGCAGATAGAGGATCTCCCCGTCCAGGACGCCCAGCGCGCCCAGGCTCTGGCTGAGGTCGAGCGGCGGGCCGCCGAGGCGCTGGAGCACCCAGCCGGGGGCCGCGGCCGCCTCGCCTCCCACCTCGCCGACCGCCCGGAGCAGCCCGGGCAGGACGTGTGGCAGCGGGATGTCCGACGGCAGCGCGAGGTCCGCCTTCCTGCGGGGCGCGACGACGGTGACGTGGCACAGGGGCGGCAGCGGCACGGTCGCCTGCGGCAACACGCCCTGCTGAACGTGGAGGGGGGCCGGCGATGACACAGCGGGAATCCTCTCCCGGAGATCTCTAGGACAGCCCGAAAATATCGGCAAACCTGGTAGAAAAGTCAGTCAGATGAGCATTGTCGTGGTCTCGCGCCCCGAGCGCCGCCCGGGTCCCAAACCACCCCGAGGCGAGATCCTCCTGGAGTCCCCGCCGGAGATTCCCGAGGTCCAGCCGCAGGGGCTGATGGCCGTACTCACGTACGTGCCGATGCTGGCCGGCGGAGCCGCGATGGCGCTGATGTTCACCGCGGGCGGGTCCGGCAGTCCCCTGATGTACGTGGCCAGCGGGCTGTTCGCCGTCTCCATGATCGGCATGAGCGTCGGCCAGCTCGGGCGCAACGCCGGTGAGCGCAGAAACCGCCTCAACGGGCTGCGCCGCGACTACTTCCGCTACCTGTCGCAGATCCGCAAGAAGGTCCGCCGGGCGGCCGTGCAGCAGCGGGAGGCGCTGGAGTGGAGCGGCCCGCCTCCCGACTCGCTGTGGTGGATCGCGATGGGGCCGCG
This sequence comes from Microbispora rosea subsp. aerata, assembly GCF_014647835.1. Taxonomy (GTDB): domain Bacteria; phylum Actinomycetota; class Actinomycetes; order Streptosporangiales; family Streptosporangiaceae; genus Microbispora; species Microbispora aerata. The sequence goes on along the minus strand of NZ_BMPY01000018.1, from coordinate 11,107 downwards.
CCTGTGGGAGCGCAGGCCGCGCGACGACGACTTCGCGACCGTACGGCTCGGCACCGGCGTGCAGAAGCTCGCCATCCAGCTCGTCCCGCCGGACACCAAGCCGGTGGAGGACCTCGACGCGCTGTCGGCCGGCGCGCTGCGCCGGTTCGTCCGGGCGCACGCCACGGTGTCCGGGCTGCCCGTCGCGGTCGCCCTGCACTCCTTCGCCCGCATCCACCTCACCGGCGACCCCACCGCGGTGCGCGAGCTGGTGCGCGCGATGATCGCGCAGCTCGTCGTCTTCCACTCCCCCGACGACATGCGGATCATGGTCTGCGCGAGCAAGGAGTGGATGCCCCACTGGGAGTGGGTCAAGTGGCTGCCGCACGCCCTGCACCCCGAGCAGACCGACGCCGCGGGCCAGGTGCGGCTCATGGCGGAGAACCTCGCTCACCTCGACGCGCTGGTCGGGGAGGAGCTCAGGGAGCGGGCCAGGTTCCGCCCCGGCGCCTCCGCCGAGGCTTTGCCGTACCACGTGGTGATCGTGGACGGCGGGCACGTGCCGCACGACAGCCAGCTCGGCTCCGACGCCATCCAGGGCGTGACCGTGATCGACCTGTCCGGCGCGACCGGACCGGTCCCCGAGGCCATCACGCTCCGGCTGGACGTGCGGCCCGACGGCTTCCACATGGTCAAGATCGACCACGCGGGGCGGCAGTCGCGCAACCGGCTCGGCGACCCCGACCGCCTCGGCTACCCCCAGGCGGAGGGGCTGGCCCGGCAGCTCGCGCCGCTGCGCGCCTCCGCCGGGTCCCAGGGCGAGGCGCAGGACGTGCTCGGCGTCAACACCTCGCTCACCGACCTGCTCGGCGTGGGCGACGCCGCCCACCTCGACCCCGCGGTGATCTGGCAGCCCCGCGCGGGACGCAACCGGCTGCGGGTGCCGATCGGCCTGGGCGCGGACGGGCGGGTCGTCGAGCTCGACATCAAGGAGTCCGCGCAGGGCGGCATGGGGCCGCACGGCCTGGTCATCGGGGCGACCGGCTCCGGCAAGAGCGAGCTGCTGCGCACGCTGGTGCTCGGCCTGGCCATCACGCACTCCTCCGAGATCCTCAACTTCGTGCTGGTGGACTTCAAGGGCGGCGCCACGTTCCTCGGCCTGGAGTCCCTGTCTCACGTGTCGGCGGTCATCACCAACCTGGAAGACGAGCTGCCGCTCGTCGACCGCATGCACGACGCGCTGCACGGCGAGATGGTGCGCCGCCAGGAGCTGCTGCGCGCGGCGGGCAACTTCGCCTCGCTGCGCGACTACGAACGGGCCAGGGAGCAGGGGGCCGACCTCAAGCCGCTGCCGACCCTCTTCGTCGTGATCGACGAGTTCAGCGAGCTGCTCACCGCCAAGCCGGAGTTCATCGACCTGTTCGTGATGATCGGCCGGCTCGGCCGCTCCCTCGGCGTGCACCTCCTGCTGGCCTCCCAGCGCCTGGAGGAGGGCCGGCTGCGCGGCCTGGACACCCACCTGTCGTACCGGATCGGCCTGCGCACGTTCTCGGCGATGGAAAGCCGGGTCGTCCTCGGCGTCGCCGACGCCTACGAGCTGCCGCCCGCGCCGGGCAACGGCTACCTGAAGTACGACACCACGGGGATGACCCGGTTCAAGGCGGCGTACGTGTCCGGGCCCTACCACGCCGACCCCGCGCGGCCCGCCTCGGGCGAGGCCGGGCGGCCCGTCCGCGAGGTGGTCGAGTACGGCCCCGCCTTCGCGCCGGTGGACGTGACCGAGCCGTCCAAGGAGCCGGCGCCCGCCGAGGAGCCCGCCGGGCCGCGGCACAGCCTGCTCGACGTCGTGGTCGGGCGGCTCACCGGGCACGGCCCGCCGGCGCACCGGATCTGGCTGCCCCCGCTGGCCGAGCCGCCGACGCTGGCCCACCTGCTGCCGCCGCTGTCCGTCACCCCGGAGCACGGCCTGACCACCGCGGGCTGGGGCGGCCGGGGGATGCTCCACGCGGTCATCGGCATCATCGACCGGCCGTTCGAGCAGCGCCGCGACCCCTACTGGCTGGACCTGTCGGGCGGCGCGGGCCACGTCGGCGTCGCGGGCGGCACGCAGAGCGGCAAGAGCACGGTGCTGCGGACGCTGATCACCAGCATGGCCCTGATGCACACCCCGCGCGAGGTGCAGTTCTACTGCCTGGACTTCGGCGGCGGCTCGCTGGCCTCGCTGGAGGCGCTGCCGCACGTGGGCGGCGTCGCGAGCCGTCTCGACGCCGACCGCGTGCGCCGTACGGTCGCGGAGATCTCCACGATCCTGGAGCGGCGCGAGGCGGACTTCGCCGAGCACGGCGTCGAGTCGATCGCGGCCTACCGGAGGATGCGGGCCGAGTCGGGCCGCGACGGCGACGGCTGGGGGGACGTGTTCCTGGTCGTGGACGGCTGGCTGACGCTCAGGCAGGAGTTCGAGTCGCTCGAACCGGTCATCACCGACATCGCCGCGCGCGGCCTCGGGTACGGCATCCACATGGTGGCGGCCACCAACAAGTGGTCGGAGTTCCGGGCGAGCATCCGCGACCTGTTCGGCACCAGGGTCGAGCTCAAGCTCGGCGACGCCTACGAGTCCGAGGTCAACAGAAAGGCGTCGCTGGCCGTTCCCGAGGGCGTGCCGGGGCGCGGCCTCACCAAGGAGGGGCTGCACTTCCTGTCCGCGCTGCCGCGGATCGACGGCGTGCAAAGCTCCGAGGACCTCGCCGCGGGCGTGCGCGGGCTGGTGCACGCGGTCAGGGACGCCTGGCAGGGGCCGCCCGCGCCGCCGATCCGGCTGCTGCCGCCGGTGCTGCCCGCGGCGTCGCTGCCGGGCCCCGAGGAGACGGGGCCGAAGATCCCCATCGGCATCGACGAGGCGACGCTGTCGCCCGTGCTGCTCGACTTCGACGCCGACCCGCACTTCGTCGTCCTGGGCGACACCGAGAGCGGCAAGTCGAACCTGCTGCGGCTGATCTCCGAGGGGCTGGTGGCCAGGCGGGAGCCGCACGAGGCGATGATGATCGTCATCGACTACCGCAGGTCGCTGCTCGACTCGGCCGCGACCGCGCATCGCATCGGCTACGCGGCCTCCAGCACCGCCGCCCAGGAGCTGATCAACGACGTGCGCGGGGCGCTGCTCAAGCGGCTGCCGCCGGCCGACCTCACGCCCGAGCAGCTGCGGTCCAGGAGCTGGTGGCAGGGGTCGGACGTCTACGTGGTGGTGGACGACTACGACCTGGTCGCCACCTCGTCCAACCCGCTGCTGCCGCTGGTGGACCTGCTGCCGCAGGCGCGGGACATCGGGCTGCACCTGGTGTTGTCGCGCCAGATGGGCGGCGCGGGCCGGGCCATGTACGACCCGGTCATCCAGAAGCTGAAGGACATGGCCAGCCCCGCCGTCATCCTGTCCGGCAACAAGGACGAGGGCTACCTCTTCGGCAACGTCCGGCCGCATCCGCTGCCGCCCGGGCGGGGCTACCACGTCGACAGGAGGTTCGGGGCGCGGCTCGCCCAGACCGCGTTCCTGCCTCCCCCGGACAGCGAGTGACCCCGGACAGCGAGTGAGGTGCACGTGGCCGGTTTCGACATCCACTTCCAGGCGCTGGAAAGCTGCCGTACGGCGGTGCGCCGGGCCTGGGGCCAGTACGAGAGCCTGCACGGCGGCCTGCCCGACTCGCCCGACACCGGCTCGGCCCTCTTCGGGCGGGTGGACGGCGCGGCGGCGCTGGCGGAGGCCGTCGACACGGCGTACGGCGTGCTGAGCGCCGAGACGGCCGACGCGAGGACCAAGCTGAAAGGCGTGGAGCGGGCGCTGGAAGCGGTGCAGGACAACGTCAGGACGGCGCACAAGGCCACGTCCGCCTCGATGCGGGCATGAGCGGCCTCGCGGATCTGCCGGGCGGCGGCGAGCTGGCCGCCATGGCGGAGAAGGTGAAGGGCGATCCCGGCGCGATCCGCGACATCGCCAAGAAGTGGCGCGACGCGGCCCGCGACGCGCAGGACTACGCGGGCGGCGTGGGCCGGGCCGTGCGCACCGTGGACGCCGCGTGGCAGGGCCGGTCCGCCAACGCCTTCGTGGACCACATGAACAAGTACGGCAAGGCGGCGGACGGCCTGCACAACGCCCTGGTCGCGTGCGCGGGCGCCCTGGAGAAGGTCGCCACCGCCCTGGAGAACGCCAAGTCGAGGATCGACGGCATCTGCGCCGACGTGGTCGCCGAGGCGGCGGCCCACCGCGGCAGAAACCCGGACGCCACGGCCAAGGAGCTGGAAGACGGGCTTCGCGACATCGTCCAGCGGGGTGTCGAGGACGCCCGGCCGCACCTGCGGCAGGCGACCACGGCCGTCGGCGACGCCGTGAAGACGCTGGGCGCCCGGCTGGGCGGTGAGTATCGCGACGGCCTGCTCACCTTCGCCCGGATCCCCGACCCCGGAAAACAGGACTTCGTGCCCCGGCACGGGCACGCCGTCGACTGGCAGCGCACCCCCGGCTACACGGGGACCCCCGGTGACACGGCGCGCCCGGCGTACGCCTCGTACGGCCGGACGAGCCTGAGCGGCGTGAACGGCGGGAACGGCGGCTTCGGCGGCTACGGCCCCAGCGGCCCTCCGCCGGCCGGCGGAGGGCCCGCGCCCACGGGCCAGGTGAAGGAGTGGATCGAGCAGGCCATCGCGATCCTCAGGGCACAGGGCTACCCCGCCGAGAAGATGAACCCGAACGACATCTGGCTGATCATCCGGCACGAGTCGGGCGGCAACCCGCACGCGATCAACAACTGGGACTCGAACGCGGCGGCGGGAACGCCGTCGAAAGGACTGATGCAGACCATCGACCCGACGTTCAACCGCTGGTCCCTGCCCGGCCACAAGGACATCTGGAACCCGGTGGACAACATCATCGCGGGCGTGCGGTACGCCATCGCCCGCTACGGCTCGGTCTCGGCCGTGCCGGGCGTGGTGGGCATGAAGACCGGCACCGGCTACCGCGGATACTGACCTCGCCGCCGTGCGACGGGTCCCCGGCCTGCGCCGCGAGGAGGTCGCCTTCCTCGCCGGGGTTTCGACCGGCTACTACGCCCGGCCGTCGGCCGTGCCCTCGGCCTGGACGACGCGGGACGCGCGGATCGGCGCGCGTGAGCGTGACGACCGCGTCGTGCCCGCCGTACCCGCGGGTGAGCTGCTCAGGTGCCCGCCTCGGGGTTTTCCCTCGGAGACGACGTGCGCGGCGGCCGCTCAGGCGGCGGGAAAGTCGGTGGCGGGCGCGGTGAGCGCGGTGGCCTCGACGTTCGCCCGCAGCGCCGCGACCTTGGCCGTGGCGTAGGAGTGGGCGTCCGAGCCGAGCAGCAGCCGCAGCGGGCCCTCCCCGGCGACGACCCGCTCGATGATCGCGCGGGCGCCCTTGACCGGGTCGCCGAGCTGGCTGCCCTGGAGTTCGAGGTGGTCGCGGACCATCTCGCGGATGGCCGGGTAGTGCGGGGTCGTCTCGGCGGGCAGGGCGAGCGAGTCCTTGGTCAGGAACTGGGTGCGGAAGTAGCCGGGCTCGACGATGGTGACCCCGACCCCGAAGTCCGCCATCTCGGCGGCGAGGGCCTCGCTCAAGCCCTCTAGCGCGAACTTCCCGGCGCAGTAGAGACCCCAGCCCGGCACGGCGGTCAGGCCCAGGATCGAGGACACGTTGACGACGTGGCCGCCGCGCATTTCCCGGAGGACGGGCAAGGCGGCGCGCAGCACGTTCCACACGCCCACGACCTGGACGTCGAGCATGTCGCGGACCTCGCGGTCGCCGGTCTCCTCCACCGCGGCCAGGAAACCGTAGCCCGCGTTGTTGACGACGACGTCAAGGCCCCCCAGGCGCTCGGTGGTCTCCCGGACGGCCTCCTTGACCTCCGCCTCGTCGCGCAGGTCGACGGTGAGCTCGAGAAGGCGCGAGACGTCGGTGCCGTCGCCGAGCGCGGCGAGCAGCCGCTCCGGCGATCGGGTCGTCGCGGCGACGCGGTCACCGCGATCGAGCAGTTGCTTGACCAGTTCGAGGCCCAGGCCGCGGGAGGCGCCGGTCACGAACCACACGGCCGGTCGATCTGTCGGGAAGCTCATGATCATCCTTTTGCGTGTCGAAGGATTCGGCGGTGACGCCGGCCGGGAGGTCCCGGGGGCCGGCACAGCACCAGCATCTTTCGCGGCGGGCCGCCGCGGACGCCCATATCACGCCCCGTGCGACCGCGCACCGGCCAACCTAGGACGCACAGGACCAGTCAGAACCGGACGGCGAGAGAGACACTGGGTTGTCGAGAGGGACACTGGGTTATATGGCCGAGACCAACCGCGAACTCGCCGACTTCCTGAGACGCGCCCGGAGCCAGGTCGACCCGTCACGGGCCGGCCTGCCCCCCGACGGCCGCGTGCGACGGGTCCCCGGCCTGCGCCGCGAGGAGGTCGCCTTCCTCGCCGGGGTTTCGACCGACTACTACGCCCGCCTCGAACAGGGCCGGCGCATCACCCCCTCGCCGGCGGTCGTCGAGGCCGTCGGCCGTGCCCTCGGCCTGGACGACGCGGGACGCGCGCATCTGCACGATCTCATCGGCATGACCGCGGCCCCCGTACGGCGGCGCGCCCGCGGCGTCCAGCGCGTACGCCCCGGCCTCTACCAGCTTCTCGACGCCCTCGACGGCGAGCCCGCCCTCGTCCTCGGCCGCCGCACCGACGTGCTCGCCGCCAACCGGATGGCCAGAGCGCTGTTCACCGACTTCGAACGGCTGCCGCCCAAGCAGCGCAACTACGCGCGGTGGATGTTCCTCGACGACGCCGCCCGATCGCTGTTCGCCGACTGGGACGTCCACGCACGGGCCGCCGTCGAGAGCCTGCGGCTCGACGCCGGCCGCGACCCGGACGACCGGGCGACCGCCGCCCTCATCGCCGACCTGCGCGAACACAGCCGTGAGTTCGCCCACTGGTGGGATCAGCACCGCGTCCACCAGCGCACCCACGGCTCCAAGCGGCTGCGCCACCCCCTCGTCGGCGAGCTGACCGTCGAGTTCGAGACGCTCTGCCTGCCCGGCGACCCCGATATGACGCTCTTCGTCTACACCGCGGAAGCCGGCTCACCCTCGAAACGCGCCCTGGACCTTCTCGCGAGCTGGACGCTCTCCGGCCCGGGCGGCGAGTCGGCCTCCCCGGGCGGCCGGCGGCCCGGCACCGCCGAGGCGCAGTGAGCGTGAGCCGGCGGCGGGCCGCGCATGCGAAAGGCCGGGCGGGGTGCCCGCCCGGCCTTCCTGATTCCCGGTCTTCCTGGTTTTCCGGCCTTTTCGCTCACCGGACCCGCCGGATCACCGGACCCGCCGGATCACCGGGCCCGCCGGGTGGTTCCGGCGTGCGCCGGTCAGGGGCAGCTGGTCAGCCGCAGTTGTCCCAGCCGACGCTGGTGCCCGCCGAGCCGACGCTGCCGGAGAACCTGACGCACTTGCCCTTGGCCTGCAGCTTCACCGGGCCGGCGTAGTACTGGAAGTTGCCGCTGTCGGTCTTGCTGCCGCCGCCCTGGACCTCGAGAGTCGCGGAGACCGGCGTCGCCTTGCCGACGTCGCTGGTCTTGAGAGTGACGACGCAGTTCTCCCCCGTGCTCACGTTGTACAGCTGGTAGGTCGTGCCACCCGCCATCGAGCTGCTGCGCTGCACGTAGAAGCCCGACCCGCAGACCTGAGTCGGGCTGTAGGGGTTCCTCGCCGGCGCCGCCGTCGTCGGCTTCGGCGTGGGAGTGATCGGCTTGGGCGCGATGGTCGTCGGCTTCGGCGTCGGGCGCGGGGCCGTGGCGGTCGGACGCGGGCTGGCGGTCCGCGTGGGCTTGGCCGTCGGGGTCGGCTGCGGCGCGGCCGTGGTGGGCGCCGGCGGCTCGGACGGTTGCGGCTGCTCGGTCGCGGTGGGCCGCGGGCTCGGCACCTGCTCCTCCCTCTCCGTGGCCGCCGGGCTCGGCGACTGCCTCGCCGGAGTCTCGGGAGACGGCTCGGTCTGCACCGGGCTGGGCCGTGCGGTCACCGTCGCGGTGATCGTCACCCGCGCCGTCGGCCGCGCCGTACGGCCGGCCGGCTGCGTCGGCTGCGTCGGCGGGGTGGGCTGAGTCACCGGCTGGGTCGGCAGCGGATCGATCGGGCCCGGAGTCGGCACCGAGGTGAGCTCCGGCGTCACCGGGTTGTCCGTCGGCCACTCACTCGGCAGCACCAGCGGCTGCACCGGTGAGTCCGGATCGTCGGACGACAGTGCCCACGGCACGGTCACCTGAGGGGCCGGGGTGGCGATCTGCCCTCCCCCTCCGGTCGCACCGCCGGTGGTCCCACCACCCGTGGTCCCACCGCCCGGGTTTCCGCCGTCCGAGTTTCCGCCGGCCGCGATCAGCCGCCCGCCGCCCCCATGCTGGCCCGCGGCGCGCTCGGCGGCCGCCGGCGACAGCTGGACATCGGCGTACCGGCCCGCGCCCCACAACCCCACGCCGGAGAGCAGGACCACGGCGCCGACCGCAGCCGCGAGGCCGACGGGGAACGGCCTGCGCCTGGCCGTCTCGACCTGCCCCTGGGCGGTCGGCGGGCCCCAGCTCTGCTGCTGCGGCTGCTCCTGCGGAATGGCGGGCGGCTGCCAGGCGGTGGTCGCCGGCTGGGGCTGCTGCGGCGCGGGCGGTGGGCCCCACGTCTGCCGCGGAGCCGGTGGCACGGGGACTCCCCCGACCGGCGGCTGCGCGGGCGGCGCCACCGCCGCGCCCGGGCCGGGCGCCGGTTGCGCTCCCGGGGCCTTGCCGCTGAGCAGTTGCAGCATCGCGGTGTACGCGGTGGGCCGCTGCCCCGGCTCCTTGGCCAGCGCGGGCAGCACGACCCGGCGCAGCCGCTCCTCCAGGCCGCCGAGGTCGGGCTGCGCGTTCAGCACCGCCTGCGGGTCCTGCGGGAACGGCGGGCGCCCCGTCCCGGCGAAGACGACCGTTGCGGCCCAGGCGAACATGTCCGCGTACGCGTCGTATCGCCCGCCCGTGATCTGCTCGGGAGCGCGGTAGGCCGGCTCGCCCACCGGTGGCCCGACGGCGACGTCGGTCAGCTTGACGCCGTCGTCGGTGACGATGACGTTGTGCGGGGTGAGCGCGCCGTGCGCGAGGTCGGCGAGGTGCACGGCGGTCAGCGCGGTGAGCACTCCCACCGCGACCCGTTCGAGCGCCTCCCCGGAGAGCGGACCCTCAGCCGCCACCACGGCGGCCAGACTGCGCCCTTCGACGTGTTCCCTTACGACGTAGGGCCGATCACCGAACAGGCCCGCCGCGATCGTACGGGCCACATATGAGCTGGACACGCGTGTGGCCACGGTGAGCCGGTCGAGGACGGCCTGCCCCGACCCCGGCTCGGCGGCCAACAGTTTGATCACCCGCACAGGGGCGTCGTCGCCGGTCTCCTTGCCGACGTAAACGTCGCCGCGGGGCCCCTCGTCCAGCCGCCCCAGGATGGCGTACTCGCCTATCTGCTGGGGATCGTCCGGCCGTAAAGGGTGCATCTCAGTCCTTTCTGGAAAAGTGACTTGATGGGGATCATTCAACCAAGAGCACCCAGCACAAAGCAGCAGTTTCGGCGGCCCAAAAACAGTGAACCGTCAATTACTGAATTAGGACGGGTCAACCCTGGCGGCCCGGTCGCCATCCCCTGCGTCGGCCCATCGGCACGAACACCCGCGCGGCCACGATCAGGCCCACCGCGGACAGCGCCGCCGCCGCGATCGCGAGCGCCAGGTTGATCGCCTCACGGTCCACCGGCGCCGCCTTGCTCACCGCGCTCTGCGGCAGCGGAGCCGGTGCCGGCGGCGCGATGACGGGCGCGTCGGCGGCCTCGTCCGGCAGGATCGCGGTGACGGCGAGCAGCGGGTTCACCATCCCGGCGCCCGTGCCCGCCCCCGCGCCGCCGTCCGCCGTGGCGGCGATGCGCCACCGCACCCGCTCCTGGTTCAGCTTCGGATGACGGGCGCGCACCAGCGCCGCCACCCCCGCGACGTACGGCGTGGCGAAGCTGGTGCCCTCGAGCCCGCTCAGGTACGACCGGCCTGGCCACGTCGAGGTGATGTCCTGGCCCGGCCCGAGCACCGAGACGGGGGTGACCGTGTTGGAGAAGTCGGCCCGCCTGCCGTCCGGGATGGCCGATCCCACGGCCAGCACCCCGGGATAGGCGGCGGGATAGGCCGCCTCCGGCGTGCCGTCCTCCGCGGTCGTGTTGCCCGCCGCCGCCACGATCACGACGTCCTTGCCGATCGCGTACGCCACGGCCTGCCGCAGCTTGGGGTTGTCCTGGGTCTGGATCGACACGTTGATCACGTCGGCGCCGAAGTCGGCGGCGTCCACGATGGCCCTGGCCAGCGTGCCGGGGTCGCCGTGCTCCTCGTTCGTCTGCTTGAGCGAGATCAGCCGCACGCCGGGCGCGACCCCGTGGAAGGGGACGCCCTTGATGTACTGCGCGGCGATGACGCCGGCGATCGCCGTGCCGTGCCCGACGCAGTCGCGGTGCCCCGTGCCGGTGTAGTCCACCGCCTTGGCCACGCGGAGCTGCGGGTGCGTCAGGTCGACCCCGCTGTCGATGATCGCGACGGTGACCCCCTCACCGGTGGTGAGCGGCCACACCCGCTTCGGGTCGAGCCTGCGCTGCGCCCACGGCTCGGCCACCTGCATGCTGCCCTTGCGCGGTGCGCACCGCGCCGGGGCGGTACGCGCCTGGGCCGGCGGCGCGGGCGGCGCCACGAGAAGCAGAGCCAGCACGGTCGCCAGAAGGCCGGATCCCCGCATGAGCGATCAGCCTAACCTCTCGAACCCGGCAGGCGATGCCGGCTCAAAACCGGCATACCGGTGAGCTGCCGGGAACAGAGGCAGGGGTAGTCCCACGTCGGCAAGGGGGCGGACGCTATCCGGCGGCAGCCGGTGCATAAAATCCACCAAGGCTCCTAACCAGGGGCTCGAGGGAAGGACGGACACGTGCATAAGGTCCTGATCGCCAATCGTGGTGAGATCGCCGTACGGATCGCCCGGGCGTGCAGGGACGCGGGGATGACCAGCGTCGCGGTCTACGCCGACCAGGACCTGGACGCGTTGCACGTGCGGGTGGCC
>NZ_BMPY01000017.1 GCF_014647835.1 Microbispora rosea subsp. aerata | reverse complement strand
GCCGCCACCACCGGCACCACCCGCGTCACCGAAACCGGCACCGGCAGCCGCAGCCGCAGCATCGGTACCGGTATCCGCGGGACCGGCAGCCGCGCCACCGGCAGGCCGAGGACAACCACCATCGGCGAACGCGTCGTCATCCCGGGTAGCGCCGTTCCGGGCAGCGTTCCCGGCACCGGCCGCACCGCCGCCCGCAGCATCGGCGGCCGCGCTGCTGGGACCGGCATCGGTGCGGGCACCGGTAGCCGTAGCGCCGAGTGTCGTGCCGCTGGTAGGAACACCGCCGGGCGTTCCGCCACCACCGGCACCTGCCCTGTCATCGGCAAGGGCGTCATCCCGGGCGGTGCCCTCGGCACCGGCCGCGCCACCGTTCCAGGCCGCGTCACCGTTCCAGGCCGTGCCGCCGCCGGTGCGCGCACCGTCACGTGCCCTCGCACTGTCGCGTGCACCGGCACCGGCAGACGGGCCACCGCGCCGGGCGGCGCCATTCCGGGCAGCGCCCCGGGCTCCGACTCGCCGACTTTCACCGGCATGCGCGCCGCCGAAGCCCACTTCCACGCCGGTGTCGGTCATGCCGCCACGACATGTGCTGTCGATGAATGCGGCTATGCCGGACGCGGACCCACCAGGGCCGGGGCCCATACGAGGGATCAGATTGTCGGCCGCACATGATGAAGTGGAGAAAAGCCTGAAGCGGTGATCATCGCGGGCCGGTGAACCCTGGCCAGACCACAACGGCGAACCGGCGACCAACCGATCCCACCACTCACCGTCAGCACAATACGAACGAGGAGAGCGCTCGGGATCGACGTCAAACAGATCCACAGCACCTCCTGCAGTGAGTTCGAATTCGTGTTCTAATTCTCTCTCGCTGTCATCACTCTGTGCAACCGCACAGCACGAATTGTTGGAGTCACAGGCTCACGGGCCCGGCCAGAGACCACGCAGAACGTGCGCCAACACCCCGGCATGCGCACCTGCGACCACCGCTCCAAGGAAGGGCCCTGACGCGTCTCGGAAGGGTCTGACAGGTGAGCGCGGACTCAGGCGGATGCACCCGCAAGGCAAAGCAGGAGCTCACAGCGGAGCCATGAGCGAAGGCTCCAAGACGTGCGGAGATCGCGAGCCTGCGAGCAACCTGGGCGAGGCGACCATGCGGCCGGTCGCCGCCGGGCATATCGCCGAGCTTCCCGACCTCGACGTGCACCAGCAGGCCGCGCAAGTCACGCTCGTAGCGGCGGGCGGGCCAACCGCACGCGCGATCCAGGTGAGCCGGCGGCGGCACGCCCTACCCGACCACGACCCGGCACACCGCACGCGAAGGCCGGCACGAAGGCACACAGGCGGCGCGGGCGAGTCCGAGCCGATGCCTGACGCGCAGCGCTCTGCGGCTCCGGCGGGTGGCGCGGGGCCGCGCGCGACGCGACCGGCGGGCTGCGCGCGACGCGACCGGCGGGCTGCGCGCGGCGCGACCGGCGGATGGCGCGCTGCGGCCCAGCTTGCGGATGCGCCCCTCGGCCCGCTGCGCGATACGGCGGTACGGGCCGGGCCGCAGCGCGGACGGGACCAGGCCCACGCGGGCGGCGACCCAGGCGCATGACCACAGCCGCCACACCGGCCTGGGCGCGGGCGCGCGGCCCTCACCGCAAACGCGACATCCGAGCGGCACGCAGCAGCGCGGCGCCCGTGAGATAGACGACGAGACAGACCGCGAGACGGACGAGGGCCGTCGACGCCGACGGGCCTCCCGTGCCGGTCATCGCGGCGCCGAGCAGGCCCGCGACGACCAGGCCGGCTCCCGCCACGGCCGCGACCACCGTCCGGAAACCGGCCCGCCACGCGCCCGGCGCGGGGCAGGGGCCCCGCCGGTTCTCCACCCGGGCGAACACCGCGACGAGGAGCGCGAGGGTCGCCGTCAGGAAGACGAGCCAGGGCACGCGCAGCAGCAGCCAGGCGGCCGATCCCGGGGGCGGCTGCGGCAGCAGCCCGGTGCCGTAGAGGACGGGCACCGCGATCACCACCGCGGTCATGTGCCAGAGGAACACCGTCATGATCACGGAGTTGGCCCCGACGACGGCCGCCCACAGACGCGTACGGCGCAGCGCGCGCCGGCCTCGCTCGTGCAGGAGCAGGGCGATGCCGGTCTGCGCGACCGCCAGGGCGAGCAGTGCGAGCGTCGGCGGCGAGGTGTTCTGCAGGCGGTCGCCGGGGTCGGCCACCATGCTCACCGGGTACGGCCCCGGGACGGTGAGCAGCACGAGCGCCGCCAGGCCGCCTACGGCCATGGGCGCGGCCACCTTGGGACGGACCGGCAGCGCGCCCTCCCGCCAGGCGATGCCGAGCTGGTAGACCGCCGCCCAGGCCAGCAGGTAGTTGGCGGCGCCGAGCACGCCCGGCCCGCCGAGCAGCCGGGCCGCGTCGCCGAACGCCACCAGCACCGCGAACGCGGCCGGAACCGCGAGGCCCGCCCGGTGGTGGAGCGCCAGCAGGACCGGCGTGAGCAGGACGACCGTGACGTACGCGATGAGGAACCACAGCGGCAGGCAGGCGAGCCAGACTCCCAGGGCGACGACGGCGGGGTCGACCCCCAGGAGGACCGCGAGCGGGGCCGCGCAGCCGAGCGTGAGCAGGAACGCCGTGGTCGGGCGGATCAGCCGGTCGGTGCGGCACAGGAACCAGCCGACGGCGTCGCCGCCCCTGCGCCGGTAGGAGTCGAGCGAGGCCGCCCCGGCGAAGCCGCCCACCAGGAAGAACACCGGCATGACCTGGAACAGCCAGGTCAGCGGCCTGGCCCAGGGGGCGTACGCGAGGATGGTGTCGCCGCCGACGCGCTCGCCGTACGTCACCACGACGGCCAGCCAGTGCCCGAGCACCACCAGCGTGATCGCGACGGCGCGCAGCAGGTCGACGTGACGGTCGCGGCCCGGCGGCGTGCGTTCCGCCGTACGCCGCAGAGTCGTGAACACCGGTGCCCCTCCCGCCGATCGCCGCCGATGACAGGCGCTAGTCGCTCTGCCGCTGCGGCTCGCTGATCTCCTTGACCACCGGGGTGAGCAGGTCGGCGGAGAGCTGCTGCATCTGCAGGAGCAGGTCGTCGATGGTCAGCATGCCGACCACGCCTTCCTCGTCGGCCACGGGCAGCCTGCGGAAACAGTGGCGGCGGAACACGTCGAAGGCCGCCTCGACCTCGTCCTCCGGCCCCACCACGATCGGGTCCCGCGTCATCACCCGGCCGACGGGCATGTCCGCGCTGCCGCCCTGGGCGAGCACGCGTACGGCGAGGTCGCGGTCGGTCACGATTCCGCCGACGCCGCCGTGCCCGTCGGAGACGACGACGCATCCGACGCCCGAGTAGTCCATGTGGCGTGCGACGTCCCGCACCGGCGTGATCGGCGGGACGACGACCACCGGCGTGGACATGACATCTTTGATCTTCATGGCCGGCTCTCCCCCTCGCGCCCGCCTACGCCCAATCTCCGCCGTACGCGCCGCCCTCACCAGGGGCTTTCGGCCTCTCCCGACCGCCGCCCGGAAGTCCTACGTCATTTGTGACGTTATGCCCTATTTATTCCCTAATGCACTGATAAGCGTGGATGTGGAGGTGGTCTGCATGATCACGCTGAGCATCATCAAGGCCGACACCGGGGGGTTCGTCGGCCACTCCGCCGTGCACCCCCGCCTGCTGGCCGAGGCCAGGCGGGAGATCGAACGGGCGAAGTCCTCCGGGCTCCTCATCGACGGTCACGTGGAATGCTGCGGCGACGACCTGTCGCTCATCATGACCCACACGTACGGCCCGGAGGCGGGGCTCATCCACTCCTTCGCCTGGGACACCTTCCAGGCGACCACGCACCTGGCCAAGGAGCTCGGCCTGTACGGCGCGGGCCAGGACCTGCTGTCGGACGCCTTCTCCGGCAACCTGCGCGGCATGGGCCCGGGCTACGCGGAGCTGGAGTTCGAGGAGCGGCCGTCGGAGCCCGTGCTGTGCTTCCTCGCCGACAAGACCGAGCCGGGCGCCTGGAATCTCCCGCTGTACAAGATCTTCGCCGACCCGACCAACACCGCCGGGCTGGTGATCGACGAGAAGATGCACGCCGGGTTCGCGTTCGACGTGTACGACCTCCGCGAGGGAAAGCGCATCGTCTTCGACTGCCCGGCCGACCTGTACGACATGCTGATGTACATCGGAGCCCCGGCGCGTTACGTGGTCCGCAGCGTCCGCTCCAAGACGCTGGGCACGACCGCGGCGGTGACGAGCACCCAGCGGCTGTCGCTGATCGCGGGCAAGTACGTCGGCAAGGACGACCCGGTGCTGATCGTGCGCTGCCAGTCGGGACTGCCCGCCGTGGGTGAGGCGCTCGAGCCGTTCGCCTTCGCGTACTCGGTGGCGGGGTGCATGCGCGGCTCGCACCACGCGCCGTTGATGCCGGTGCCCGTAGGCCAGGCGCACCCGTCGCGGTTCGACGGGCCGCCGCGGGTGGTCGCGCTCGGCTTCCAGATCAAGGACGGCAAGCTGATCGGCCCCAGGGACATGTTCGACGACCCGGCCTTCGACGGAGCCCGGCGGCAGGCCGGCGAGGTGATGGACTACCTGCGCCGCCACGGGCCGTTCGAGCCGCACCGGCTGCCGCTCGAGGACCTGGAGTACACCACGATGACCTCTCTCACCCGGCGTCTGGCCCACCGCTGGACGCCGATCACGACCGAGGTCGCGACTCCGGTCGGGTCCCAGTCGTGAAAGCGTCCCGGTCATGAAAGCGTCGGTCGGCGACCGTCTCATCGTCGAGAGCATCCACCGGGGAAGGGCGGGCCGCATCGGGATCGTGGTGGCGCTGTACCACACCGACGGCTCGCCCCCCTACCTGGTGCGATGGCTCGACGAGGAGCGGGAGACGCTGTGCTTCTACCCCGGGCCCGACACCCGGATCGAGCACTCCTGGGAGCGGATGCCCGAAAGCCCGTAAAAGTCCACGAAGACGATCAGCGCGCGGCCTGACGCAGGCACTCCACCACGTCCTCGTCGCGCGTCTGCGAGAAGTCGTCGTACCACGCGCCGATCGCGTAGAAGTGGTCGGGCGTGTCCAGGCAGACGACCTCGTCGGCGTCCCTGCGCAGGCTCGCGATCGTCTCCGGCGCGCCGACCGGCACCGCGAGCACCACCCGGCGGGCCCCGTGCGCGCGGGCCACCTGGCAGGCGGCGCGGGCCGTCCCGCCGGTCGCGATTCCGTCGTCCACCACGATCACCGTACGGCCGGCCAGGTCCACCGGCTCGTGGCCGCCCCGGAAGCGGCGGGCGCGACGCTCCAGCTCGGCCCGCTCGCGCCGCTCCACCTCGGCCATCTCCTCGAGGGTGAGGCTGGCGAGCCGTACGACGTCGCGGTTGATCACCCGCACCCCGCCCTCGCCGATCGCGCCGAAGCCCAGCTCCGGCTGGTACGGCACGCCAAGCTTGCGTACGACGATCACGTCCAGGGGGGCGCCGAGGGCACGGGCCACTTCCGAGGCCACCGGCACGCCTCCCCGGGGCAGGCCGAGGACGACGGCGTCCTCCAGCCCGGGAAGCGTGCGCAACCGCTCACCTAGGCGCCGCCCGGCGTCACGACGATCGACGAACACGACAGTCACCCCTGCCTCTCACCGTCGGTCTCCGACCGTCGTCCGCGGTAGGGCCGAATGGCCCGGGGAAGACTTGCAGCATGTCCACACCCGTAGAAATCGACGAGCTGAGGGCCAGGCTCGACACGGCGGAGCGGCACGTGCGCACGCTGGCCGAGGCCGTCCGGGTGCTCGCGGGCGGCCTGGAGGGCGGGCCGCTCGAGGAGGCCGGACGGGCCAGGCCCGAGCACGCCGCGCGGCTCGCGCACGAACTGCTGCTCGCGGCCGGGCTGATCCGGGCCGGGGAGGGGTCGCAAGAGCCGGAATAGACTGGGGATCGTGACCTCGACCGACCCGGCCCTCGACGGGGAACTTCCGCGTCAGAGGCTGACCGTGGCCGAGATCGCCCACCTGGCGGGGGTGTCCGCGCCGACCGTGTCCCGGGTGCTCAACGGGCACGCGGGGGTCGCCCTGGCCACCCGGCAGCGGGTGGAGGCGGTGCTGCGGGAGCACGGTTACCGGCGGCGCGGCAACGAGCCCGCGGCGATCATCGAGCTCGTCTTCCACGCCCTGGAGAGCCTGTGGGCCCTGGAGATCATCCAGGGCGTCGAGCAGGTCGCCAGGGAGCATGAGCTGGCTGTGGTGCTGACCGAGATGCAGGGCCGGCTCACCCCGGGCAGGGCCTGGACCGAGCAGGTGCTCGCCCGCCGTCCCACCGGTGTCATCGCGGTCTTCTCCGAGCTCACCGTGCAGCAGCAGTCGCAGCTCGCCGTCCGCTCGATCCCGCTGGTCGTGCTCGACCCGACCGGCGAGCCGCTGCACCAGACCCCGTCGGTCGGCGCCACCAACTGGAGCGGCGGGATGGCCGCGACCCGTCACCTGCTCGACCTCGGCCACCACCGCATCGCGATGCTGAGCGGGCCGACGCAGTGGCCGTGCTGCCGGGCGCGGCTCGACGGCTACCGCGCGGCGATGGACGCGGCGGGCGTGCCGGTGGACCCCGACCTCGTCCGCGTCAGCACCCTGTATGTGGAGGGCGGCCTGCGCGACGGGACCGAACTGCTGCGGCTGCCCGATCCCCCGACCGCCATCTTCACCGCCAACGACCTGCAGGCCCTCGGCGTGTACGAGGCGGCCAGGCGGGCCGGGCTGCGCATCCCCGACGACCTGAGCGTGGTCGGGTTCGACGACCTGTCGTTCACCCAGTGGGCCGGGCCGCCGATGACGACCGTACGGCAGCCGCTCGTGCAGATGGGGGCCGCCGCCGCGCGGATGATCATCGCCCTCGCCGACGGCCAGCGGCTCGAACAGCACCGGGTGGAGCTCGCGACCACCCTCGTCGTCCGGGAGAGCACCGCGCCGCCGCGTCAGGCTTGAGGACGCCGCGCCCAGGTGGCCCACCGCCACAGCCACTCCAGAGGGCCGTACCGGTGCCGGCGCAGCCAGAGCGTGGACCACAGCCATTGCAGGGTGAGGATCGCGGCGGAGGTCAAGGCCACCCGCGCCGACGACCAGCCGTCCGCCGGGCTGCCGGGCACGCGGGCGACCAGCAGCACCAGGATCGTCGCGGTCAGGTAGTTGGTCAGCGCCATCCGTCCCAGCGGCGCGAACAGAGCCGCCAGGATCGGCCGCAGCGGCGTGCCGAGCAGCACCAGCAGGGCACAGACGTACACCCCCGCGATCAGCAGTCCGCCCAGCGCCGGCGTACGCGCGCCGGAGGCCGGCGGGATCATGACGAGCGCGGCGAACGCGGCCAGAAGCAGGCCGAGCACGGCCGGCACCGGGATCGACCGCTCGATCCGGGCGGTCACGCCGTACCGGGTCAGCGCGGATCCCAGCAGGAACAGCCCGGCGATCAGCAGGGACCTGTCGCCGTTCAGGACCAGCGACGCGGTGATGAACACGGGGGCGAGCGCGGCGACGGCCGGGCGTGGCAGCCAGGTCGAGGGCAGCAGCACCACCAGCCCGATGACGGCGTACGTGCCGAGGATGTCGCCGGGCCACAGCAGGAAGAAGTGCGCCAGCCCGGCCGCGAGCAGCACGAGGAGACGGCGCAGCAGGATCAGCCGTGGCCGCCGGGCGCTGTGGGCGGCCGACTCGGACAGCAGTGAGAACCCGACGCCGAAGAGCAGGGAGAAGATCGGGAAGAAGCGATGCTCGACGAGCAGCCCCATCCAGGCGTCGTCCGGGGCCGCGGGCTCGCCGGGCGACATGAGGTCCCCGAGACGGGTGATCGCCGGGAAGTCGCCGACGTGGGCGATCGGTTTGACGTTGGCCAGCAGGATCCCGCACAGCGCGAACCCGCGGATCACGTCGAGCGCGGTGATCCGCGTTCGGCGGAGGTCTGCCACACGAGGCGATGTGTCGTCACGCATGGCGCCTCATCCTGTGGTCGCACCGCCGAGGCCGGCATCGGCCGGAAGCGGGAATCGCACGGTCCGGGACCGTACTTTCGGCCGGTACGACATCCCGGCACGGTTTCGTAGCCTCGACTCCGTGAACGTGCGGGAATGGCGTGCCGTTGTCTTCGACGTGGCCTTCGGCCTGGTGGCGGCGGCTGTGCTCGCCTTCTGGGCCTTCCGGATCGCCGGCAGCTGGGGTGGCGGCTACTGGCGGTTCGGCTGCGCCGCCGGTGCGGTGGTGTGCGTGATCGCCCTGGCCCGCCGCTTCGATCCGGCCCGGGCGGCGGCGGCCGGTCTGGCCGTCGCCGCGACCGCCGTGCTGGCCGCCAGGTTCGCCGGTCTGCCCAGCGAGCCCGGTCCCGGGATGGCCCTCGGCCTGGCCGTACTCGCCGGCACGGCGGTCAGGGCGCTGCCGGTCCGTACGGCCTGCGCCGTGGCGGGCGGCGGGCTGGCCGTGGCCGCGGGCAGCCTGTTGTCGGCGCACACGCTCACCGCCGCAGTGCCGGCGGTGAGCGTGATGAACATCTTCACCTGGGCCGCCGGCGTCGTGGCCGGGCTGTGCCCGCGGCTGCTGGATGCCCGCAGGCGGGCGGTCGCCGAAGGGGTGCGCCGGGCGGAACGGCTGCGGCTCGCCAGGGAGCTGCACGACGTCGTCGCCCACCACGTGACCGGCATCGTGGTGCAGGCTCAGGCCGCCCGGCTCGTCGCGCGGAGAAGTCCCGAGAAAGCGGGCGACGCCCTGGCCGAGATCGAGACCGCCGGGTCCGACGCGCTGGCGGCGATGCGCCGCGTCGTCGGACTGCTGCGCGACTCGGCCGAACCCGCGGAACCGGCGACCATCCCCGACGGGCTGGGCGGACTCGGCGAGCTGGTCGGACGCTTCGAGGCGAGCGGCCGTGCCGTGCGGCTGCGGCTGCCGGATGAGGAGGAGACGGCGACATGGCCGCCCGAGGTGGCCGGCACGGTCTACCGGATCGTGCAGGAGTCGCTGACCAACATCTCCCGCCATGCGCCGCACGCCCGCTTGATCATGGTCAGTGTGGCGCGGAACCGCGAGACGCTCACCGTCGAGGTGACCGACGACTCGCCGCGGCGCGTCTCACGGCACCACCAGCGCGGCGGGTACGGCCTGCTCGGGATGCGCGAGCGGATCGAGGCACTCGGCGGCACGCTGCACGCCGGGCCACGCCCCGGCTCCGGCTGGTCGGTGCTCGCCACCCTGCCCCTGCCGGAGCGGGCCCGGCGATGACGATCAGAGTGCTGGTGGCCGACGACCAGGCGATGGTCCGCGGCGGCCTGCGGCTGATCCTGGAGGATCAGCCCGACATCGACGTGGTCGCCGAGGCGTCGGACGGCGCCGAAGCCGTCGAGCTGGCCCGGCGGCTGCGCCCGGACGTCTGCCTGGTGGACGTGCGGATGCCCAGGCTCGACGGCATCGAGGTCACCCGGGCCCTGGCCGGACCGGGCGTCCCCGAGCCGCTCCGGGTGGTCGTGGTCACCACCTTCGACCTCGACGAGTACGTGTACGGCGCGCTGCGGGCGGGTGCGGTCGGCTTCGTCCTGAAGGACTGCGGCCCCGCCCTGCTCGTCGAGGCGGTCCGGGCGGCCGACCATGGCGACGCCTTGGTTTCCCCCTCGGTCACCCTGCGGCTGCTGCGCCACCTGACGGCCCGGCCGCCGGGGCCGGACCAGACGATCGTTCATCCGCTGTCCAAGCGGGAGCTGGAGGTCGTCCGGGCCGTCGCCCGGGGCCGTACGAACCAGGAGATCGCCGATGAACTGTTCATCTCGCTGAGCACGGTCAAGAGTCATGTCGCCGGCGTCCAGGCCAAGCTCGGCCTGCGTAACCGGGTCGAGATCGCGGCCTGGGCTTGGGAGAACCGCGTCGTGGGCGGGGCGTAGGCCGGACTCCATCGCGTCACCGGCCGTCCTCCCTCGTCAATACGTGTCAAAGCAGCACAAATGGGCAGAAAGCGGACACGGAATACTAGGGAGGGTGGCAGCATGGCCGTCAGCGGCATCATCTCCGCCATAATCATCGGACTCATCATCGGTGCCCTCGGCCGGCTCGTCGTCCCGGGGCGTCAGTCCATCCCGATCTGGCTGACCATGGTGATCGGCGTCATCGCCGCTCTCATCGGCTCGGCGATCGCCCGGGGTCTGGGGGTCGCCGACACTCCCGGGATCGACTGGATCGAGCTGATCATCCAGGTGGCCCTCGCCGCCGTCGGCGTCGCCGCCGCGGTGGTGCTGTACCGCCGCAAGACCGTCGGGTAGACCCCGCGTCGCTCGATGGCCCCGGCCCAGCCGGGGCCATCGGCGTGTCCGCCCCGGCAAAGGCCACCCTGTAGCGGTCTTTACACAATCACCGACATCTGTTGATTCCCCCCGTCCCGCCCCGGCGTACGGTCGTTAACCAGGGGTTCTACCGATCCGGGGGAAGTGTCCGCGATGGACCAAGCGGTCCTTGCACGTGTTCCCGAGGTGTTCGCGCGTCGCGTGGGCCCGGCGCTCGGCCTGGCCGACGAGGCCGACGCGGTGGCCAGGGCCTGCCACGCGATGGCGACGCGCTTCCACGGCGGCGGCAGGCTCATCGTCTTCGGCAACGGCGAGGCCGCCACCGACGCCCAGCACATCGCGGTGGAGTTCGTCCATCCGGTGATCGTGGGCAAGCGTGCGCTGCCGTCGTTCTCACTCACGAGCGACGTGGCGACGATCACGGGAGTGGCCGCGGCGACGGGCCTGGAGGAGGTCTTCGCGCACCAGCTCCGCCGTCTCGCCGCGCCGCGGGACATCGCGCTGGGCGTCTCGCCCGACGGCGGCTGCGTGAACGTGCTGAGGGGCCTGGAGACCGCGCACCGGCTCGGCCTGCTCACGCTCGCGCTGACCGGCGGCGACGACGGCGGCCCGATCGGCCGCAGCCCGGCGGTCGACCACGTCCTGATCGCGCGTTCCGCCGATCCCCGCGTGGTCAAGGAGGTGCACGTCACCACCTACCACATCCTCTGGGAGCTGGTGCACGTCTTCTTCGAGCAGCCCGGCGTGCTGGATCCGCGGGTGATCCCATGAACTGCCCCGGTGAGACGTGCGTCACCTGCGCGGACGAGGCGGTCGCGGTGACCGTCGTACGGCTCCTGGAGCGCGACCTCGCCCTCGTCGACACCGGCCGGGGCCGGGAGGTGGTCAGCGTGGCCCTGGTGGAGGCCGGGCCCGGCGACACGGTCCTGGTCCACGCCAAGGAGGCCATCGCGGTCGTGAGGGGGACGGGGCCGTGACCGACGACATGGAGGCGCTCTACCCCTTCCTCTACTCCCAGTCCACCGACCTCGACGCGGTGATGTCCTCGGTGCGCCAGTCGACCGTGGAGAAGATCGACGAGATCGTCACGCTGCGCCGTACGGTGCTGATGCGCGACGGAGACCGGATCGCGGCCTGCGCCGAGGCCATGGCGGAGGCGTTCGCGGCGGGGGCCCGGCTGTTCGCCTTCGGCAACGGGGGCAGCTCGACCGACGCCCAGGACGTCGCGACGCTCTTCATGAACCCCGGGGGCGCGGCGCGCCCGTTGCCGGCGTTCGCCCTCACGGCGGACGTCGCGGTCGTGACGGCGCTGGCGAACGACATCGGTTTCGAGGTGGTCTTCGCCCGGCAGCTCGCGGCGTCGGCCTTCGCGGGGGACATCGCGCTCGGCCTGTCGACCAGCGGAAACTCGCGCAACCTCATCGCCGCGTTCGAGGAGGCGGACCGGCGCGGCATGCTCACGGTCGGGCTGGCCGGATACGGCGGGGGCCAGATGGCCGAGCTCGGCACCATCGATCACCTGTTCGTGGTGCCGTCGGCCTCGGTGCACCGCATCCAGGAGGCCCAGACCACCGTCTATCACGCGCTCTGGGAGCTCACCCAGCAGGCCCTGACCCGTACGGAAGCCGGTGATGGCGATGACGGCCCATGACGGAGACCGGGAACCCGTCGTCCACATTCTGTGGATCAATGCCGGCCTGAGCTGCGACGGCGACTCGGTCGCGCTCACCGCCGCGACCCAGCCGAGCATCGAGGAGATCGTGCTCGGCGCGCTGCCGGGCCTGCCCAAGGTGGCGGTGCACTGGCCGCTGATCGACTTCGAGTGCGGGCCGCTGCAGGGCGCCGACACCTTCATCGAGTGGTACTTCAAGGCCGACCGGGGAGAGCTCGACCCGTTCGTGCTGGTGATCGAGGGATCGATCCCCAACGAGTCGATCAAGCGCGAGGGCTACTGGTGCGGGTTCGGCGACAACCCCGACACCGGCCAGCCGATGACCACCAGCGAGTGGCTCGACCGGCTCGCGCCCAAGGCGACCGCCGTGCTCGCCGCCGGCACCTGCGCGACGTACGGCGGCATCCACGCGATGGCGGGCAACCCGACCGGGGCGATGGGCGTGGCCGACTACCTGGGCTGGGACTGGCGGTCGAAGGCCGGCCTGCCCATCGTCAACGTGCCCGGCTGCCCGGTCCACCCCGACAACCTGTCGGAGACGATCCTCTACCTGCTCCACCAGCTCGCCGGGCAGGCGCCGATGATCCCGCTCGACGACATGCTGCGCCCCACCTGGCTGTTCGGCCAGACCGTGCACGAGGGCTGCGACCGCGCGGGCTACTACGAGCAGGGCCAGTTCACCACCGAGTACGGCACGCCGGAGTGCCTGGTGAAGATCGGCTGCTGGGGGCCGGTGGTGAAGTGCAACGTGCCCAAGCGCGGCTGGATCAACGGCGTCGGCGGCTGCCCCAACGTGGGCGGCATCTGCATCGCCTGCACGATGCCGGGGTTCCCCGACAAGTTCATGCCGTTCATGGACGAGCCGCCCGGCGCCCGCGTCTCCTCGACCGCGAGCACGGCGTACGGCACGCTGATCCGCGCGCTGCGCGGCATCACGTTCAAGACGGTCGACAAGGAGCCGAAGTGGCGCACCAGGGGCCGCGAGCTGCTCACCGGTTACCAGGCCCCTTGGAGCAAGCGATGACCCGGGAACGCGAACTCGTCGAGATGGCCTGGGACCCGATCACCAGGATCGTCGGCAGTCTCGGCATCTACGCCAAGATCGACTTCGCCAATCGCGAGGTCGCGGAGTGTTACAGCACCTCGTCGGTGTTCCGGGGCTACAGCGTCTTCATGAAGGGCAAGGACCCGCGCGACGCCCACTTCATCACCAGCAGGATCTGCGGCATCTGCGGCGACAACCACGCGACCTGCTCGGTGTACGCGCAGAACATGGCGTACGGCGTGTGCCCGCCGCACCTCGGCGAGTGGATGATCAACCTCGGCGAGGCGGCCGAGTACATGTTCGACCACAACATCTTCCAGGAGAACCTGGTCGGGGTCGACTACTGCGAGAAGATGGTCCGCGAGACCAACCCGGGCGTGCTGGCGCGAGCCGAGCGGACCGAGGCGCCGCACGCGGCCGACCACGGCTACCGCACGATCGCCGACATCATGCGCTCGCTGAACCCGCTGGAGGGCGAGTTCTACCGCGAGGCGCTGGCGATGAGCCGCACCACCCGGGAGATGTTCTGCCTGATGGAGGGCAGGCACGTGCACCCCTCCACGCTCTACCCCGGCGGGGTGGGGACGGTGGCGACGGTGCAGGTGTTCACCGACTACCTCACCCGCCTGATGCGGTATGTCGAGTTCATGAAGCGGGTCGTCCCGATGCACGACGACCTGTTCGACTTCGTCTACGACGCGATGCCCGGCTACGAGCAGGTGGGCAGGCGGCGGGTGCTGCTCGGCTGCTGGGGCAGCTTCCAGGACCCCGAGCACTGCGACTTCGACTACCGCACCATGAGCGCCTGGGGCCGGAAGATGTTCGTCACCCCAGGTGTGGTGGTGGACGGGAAGCTCCTCACCAACGACCTGGTCGACATCAACCTCGGCATCCGCATCCTGCTGGGCAGCTCCTACTACGACGACTGGGTCGACCGGGAGCCGTTCGTCACCGAAGACCCGCTGGGCAACCCGGTGGACATCCGGCATCCGTGGAACCAGCACACGATCCCGCATCCGCAGAAGCGGGACTTCACCGACAAGTACAGCTGGGTGATGTCGCCCCGCTGGTTCGACGGGCGCGACCTGCTCGCGCTCGACACCGGTGGCGGGCCGCTCGCCCGCCTGTGGGTCACCGCCCTGTCCGGCCTGGTGGACATCGGCTACGTCAGGTCCACCGGCCACAGCGTTGAAATCAACCTGCCGAGGACGGCGACCCGGCCGGAGCAGACGTTCGAGTGGCGCATTCCCCAGCGAAACGGGGAGCTGCTGTCCAACGCGATCGAGCGCAACCGGGCCAGGACGTACTTCCAGGCGTACGCCGCGGCCTGCGCGCTGCACTTCGCGGAGCGGGCGCTGGGCGAGGTCCGCCAGGGGCGCACCCAGACGTGGTCGCCGTTCACCGTGCCCGACGAGGCGATCTCCTGCGGCTTCACCGAGGCCGTGCGGGGCGTGCTGTCCCACCACATGGTGATCAGGGACGGGAAGATCGCCAACTATCACCCGTACCCGCCGACGCCGTGGAACGCCAGCGTGCGCGACTCGTACGGCACGCCGGGGCCGTACGAGGACGCGGTGCAGAACACGCCGATCTTCGAGGAGAACCCGCCGGAGAGCTTCAAGGGCATCGACATCATGCGCGCCGTGCGCAGCTTCGACCCGTGCCTGCCCTGCGGCGTCCACATGTATCTCGGCCGCGGCAGGGAGCTGCGGGTGGTGCACAGCCCGCACGCGTTCCCGGGGACGCCATGACGTACGACGTCGCCGCCACCGGGGAGCGGGTCGAGCGGTTGCTCGGCGCGCTGGCCGACGCGGGGGCCGGGGCCAGGGCGGAGGAGCTGGTGCGGGAGGTCGTCGGCCTGTACGGCGCGGGCCTGGAACGGATCATGGCGATCGTCACCGAGACCGGGTCGGCCGGCACGCTGCGCGCGCTGGTGGACGACCCGCTGGTGTCGGGCCTGCTCGTGCTGCACGACCTGCATCCGCTCACCACCGCCGAGCGGGTGCGGTCCGCGCTCGACGGCGTGCGCCCCTATCTCGGCCTGCACGAGGGCGGCGTCGAACTGCTCGGCCTGGACGAGGACACTGGGGGCGTCGTGGTGCGGCTGCGCCTCGAGGGGGCCTGCGACGGCTGCCCCTCGTCGCGTATCACCGTCACCGAGTCGATCGAACGCGCCATCGCCCGGGTCGCCCCCGAGGTGACCCGGGTGGACGTCGAGAGCGCGGTGGCCCTCCTGCGCATCGGCAGGCGCCCGCCCGGGCCGTGCCCGGTGCCGGAGGGGGCGTCGTGAGCACCGGCCTGCGCCGCTTCCGCGAGCCCGGCAGAGCCCCCGGGAGAGCTGTGGCGCGGTGCGAGATGTGCGCCGATCCGGTGGAGGCGGAGCACGGGCACGTCGTGGACCTGGAGACCAGGGCGCTGATGTGCGTCTGCCGGGGCTGCCGCCTGCTGTTCACCGGCCCGGCCCGGGGCCGCTACCGCGCCGTGCCCGGCCGGTATCGCTACGCGCCGTCGTTCCGGATCTCCCCCGCCGACTGGGACGAGCTGGGCATCCCGGTCCGCACCGCGTTCTTCTTCCACAACTCCTCGCTCGGCCGGACCGTGGCCTTCTATCCCAGCCCGGCCGGGGCGACCGAGTCGCTGCTCCCGCTCGCGACCTGGGACCGGGTGCTCGCGGCCAACCCGGCGCCGGCGGACGCCGAGCCCGACGTCGAGGCGCTGCTGGTGGACCGGGCCCCGGACGGGTCGTTCTCCTGCCATCTCGTGCCGATCGACGCCTGCTACCGGCTCGTCGGTCTCGTACGGCTGCACTGGAAGGGCTTCGACGGCGGACGGGAGGCGTGGGAGGCCATCGACGGCTTCTTCGCCGGCCTGCGCCGGCGCGCCCGCGTTCCCAAGGAGGTTTGACCTTGGACGACGATGTCCGATTCGACTGCCTGGACGCCCGGCCCGAGCCGTACGCGGCCTCGCCCACGCTCGTCTTCCGCCTGCGGGTCACCGACCCCGCCCCCGAGGGCGTCCACGCCATCGCGCTGCGCTGCCAGATCAGGATCGAGCCGCGCCGCAGGGCGTACGAGCCGCGGGAGGCGGAGCTGCTCGCGGACCTGTTCGGCGAGCAGGCCCGGTGGGGCGGCACGCTGCGGCCGGTGCAGTTCGCCATGGCCCAGGCGGTGGTGCCCGGCTTCACCGGGAGCACCGAGTTCGACCTGTCGGTGCCGTGCGGCTACGACCTGGAGGTGGCGGCGGGCAGATATTTCGCCTCCCTGGACGACGGCGAGATCCCGCTGCTGCTGCTGTTCAGCGGGACCGTGCTCGCCCGCTCCGGCGGCGGCGTGAGCATGCGGCGGATCCCCTGGCACTGCGAGACCCGCCACCGCCTGCCGGTCGCGGTGTGGCGCGAGACGATCGACACCGCCTTCCCCGGCTGCGGGTGGCTGCGGCTGCGCCGCGACACCGTACGCGAGCTTCTGCGCTTCAAGTCGGAACGGGTCCTCGCCACCGTCGACGAGGCGGTCGAGCTGCTGTTGAAGGAGGCGGACCGGTGACCAGGCCGATGGAGGAGGCCCGCCGCGTCGCGGACGCCGTGCTGTACGAGGGCTACCTGCTCTACCCCTACCGGGCCTCGGCGGCCAAGAACCGCATGCGCTGGCAGTTCGGCGTGCTGGTGCCGCCGAACTACCCCGGCGAGCCGTCCTCCAGCGTGACCGAGTGCCTGCTGGAGGCCCCCGGCGACGCCCGGATCGACGTGCGCCTGCGGTTCCTGCACGTCAGGGGCAAGACGGTCGAGCGGAGAGAGGACGACGGCTACTGGCCGGTGCCGAAGCTGACGGTCGGCGGACGCGACTACCTCAGCTTCGACGAGGCCGCGGAGCGGGAGGCCAGGGCGGCGGTGTCGTTGTCCGACGTGGCCGGCGGGCTGCGCGTGGTCGAGGTGCTGGTGCCCGGCGAACGCGTCATCGAGCCCATCACCGGCCCCGACGGCGAGCGGACCGGCCGCGTCGTCTGCGAGCACCAGCCGCTCGACGCGGAGCTGCGGATCTCCGCAGAACGGCTGCCCGGGCCGTACGGACTGGTCCGGCTGCGGATCGAGGTGGAGAACACCTCCCACTGGGAGCGGGCGGACGCGCCGCGCGAGGAGGCCCTGCGCCGTTCGCTGGTCGCCGCCCACCTGCTGATCGGGGTGAGCGGCGGGGCCTTCGTCTCGCTGCTCGACCCGCCGCTGTGGGCCGAGGCGGCGGCGCGGCAGTGCCGCAACGAGAACACCTGGCCGGTCCTGGTGGGCGAGCCCGGCCGCCGCGACGTCGTGCTGTCCTCGCCGATCATCCTGTACGACCACCCGGCCGTCGCGCCGGAGAGCCCGGGCGACCTGTTCGACTCGACCGAGATCGACGAGCTGCTCACGCTGCGCACGCTGACGCTGACCGAGGAGGAGAAGCGGGAGGCCCGGATCACCGACCCGCGCGCCGCCGAGATCCTCGAACGGGCCGCCGCCCTGCCCCCGGAGCTGCTGGAACGCCTCCACGGCGCCATCCGCCACCTGGAAATGCCCGCGAAACCGAAACGCGGAGACGACGGCGTGGTCGTCGGCGGGGTGCGGATCGCGAAGGGGAGCCGGGTGCGGCTGCGGCCCGGCCGCCGCCGCGCCGACGCGCAGGACATGTTCCTCGCCGGGCGGACCGCGGTGGTCGAGGAGGTGTTCCTCGACGTGGACGGCGTGCGTCACCTGGCCGTCACGCTGGAGGACGACCCCGGCTCCGATCTGCGGCGCGAGCAGGGACGGTTCTTCTACTTCGCTCCCGACGAGGTGGAACCGGCATGAGGACGCTGGTGGCGGGTGTGGGCAACGTCTTCCTCGGCGACGACGGGTTCGGCGTCGCGGTGGCCCGTCACCTTGCCGCCGCCGGGGTGCCCGATGGGGTGGAGGTCGGCGACTTCGGCATCCGGGGCATCCACCTCGCCTACGAGCTGACCTCGGGATACGACCTCACGATCCTGGTGGACGCGGTCCCGTCGGGACGGGCGCCCGGCACGCTGTGCGTCAGGGAGCCCGCGCCCCCGGAGCCGGCCGATTTCGTGGACGCGCACGCGATGACCCCCGACGCGGTGCTCACGCTCGCCGGCGGCCTCGATCTCCCCCGGGGAGGCAGGGTGCTGCTGGTCGGCTGCGAGCCCGCCGACGTGACGCCGGGCATGGAGCTGAGCCCGCCGGTCGCGGCGGCCGTGCCGAAGGCCGCCGGCCTCGTGCTCGAACTGATCGCGGAGGGGGGACGGCGATGCTGAAAAGGGTGCTCGTCGTGCTGCTGGTGGCCGTGGTGGCCGTCCTGGTCGTCCAGTCGCTGCCCGACATCCGGCGCTACCTGCGGATCAGAAGGATGTGACGCCGATGCACGAGTTCGGGATCGCCGAGGCCGTGGTCGACGCCGTCGAGCGCCGGGCCAAGGGCAGGCGGGTGCGCCGGGCCCGGGTGCGGGCGGGCGCACTGCTGCGCATCGCCCCGCAGGCCATGGACCAGGCCTTCTGCCTCGCCGCCACCGGCACGGTCGCCCAGGACGCCGAGCTCGACCTGGTCATCGAGCCCGCCCGGCTCATCTGCCGGGGCTGCGGCCACTCCGCCCTGTGCGCCGACCCGCTGACGATCTGCGGTCTGTGCGGGGGCATCGACATCGACACCGAGGGCGGGGACAGCCTCGTCCTGGAATCCATCCAGCTCGACCCCGACACCACCGTGGAGGCGTCCCATGTGCCTGGGCATTCCGGGCGAGATCGTGGAGATCCCGCCGGACCAGACTGACCTCGCCAAGGTCGACGTGAGCGGGGTGCGGCGGGCCGTCAACATCGGCCTGCTCGACGGGCAGCCGCTGCGGCCCGGCGACTGGGTGCTGATCCACGTCGGCTTCGCGCTTTCCAAGATCGACGAGGCCGAGGCCCGGGCCGCGCTGGAGTTCCTCGAAGGCATCGGCCAGGCGTACGAGGACGAGCTGCGGGCGCTGCGCGACTCCTCCATAGACCGTCCATAGAGAGGTGAGGGCCGATGCGCTTCGTCGACGAGTATCGCGACGCGGACAAGGCGCGGGCGCTGTCCGCCAAGATCGCGAGCCTGTGCGAGCCGGGCCGCGCCTACAAGTTCATGGAGGTGTGCGGCGGCCACACCCACACCATCTACAAGCACGGGCTTGAGGACTACCTGCCCGAGACGATCACGCTGGTGCACGGCCCGGGCTGCCCGGTCTGCGTGATCCCGATGGGCCGCGTGGACGACGCGATCCACATCGCCGAGCAGCCGGATGTGATCATGACGTCGTTCGGCGACATGATGCGGGTGCCCGGCGGGCGCGGGTCGTTCTTCGACGCCACGGCCGGGGGCGCCGACATCCGCATGGTCTACTCGCCGCTGGACGCCCTCAAGATCGCCCGGCGCGAGCCGGACCGCCGGGTCGTCTTCATGGCCATCGGGTTCGAGACCACCGCGCCGTCGACCGCCGTGACCGTGCTGCGGGCGGCGGCCGAGGGCGTGCGGAACTTCTCGGTCTTCTGCAACCACGTGACGATCATTCCGGCGATCAAGGCCATCCTGGACTCGCCCGACCTGCGCCTGGACGGCTTCATCGGGCCGGGCCACGTGTCCACGATCATCGGCTGCCGGCCGTACGAGTTCATCGCCCGCGGCTACGGCAAGCCGCTGGTCGTGGCGGGCTTCGAGCCGCTGGACATCCTCCAGTCGGTCTACCTGCTCATGCTGCAGCTCGCCGAGGGACGGTCGGAGGTGGAGAACCAGTACGCCCGGGTCGTGCCGTGGGCGGGCAACGTCAAGGCGCTGCGGGCCGTCAACGAGGTGATGGAGCTGCGGCCCTACTTCGAGTGGCGCGGCCTCGGCTTCATCTCGCACTCGGCGCTGCGGATGCGCGAGGCGTACGCGGCGTACGACGCGGAGCGGTTGTTCGACATCCCCGGCGACCGGGTGGCCGACCCGAAGGCGTGCCAGTGCGGCGAGGTGCTCAAGGGCGTGCTCAAGCCGTGGGAGTGCAAGGTCTTCGGCACGGCCTGCACGCCGGAGACCCCGATCGGCACCTGCATGGTGTCGTCTGAGGGCGCCTGCGCGGCCTACTACAACTTCGGCCGGTTCTCCCGGCAGCGGGTGAGGGAGGCGACGCGGTGACCGAGACCCGGGCCACCCGTGAGGAACAGGTCCTCGAACGCATCGACCGGGCCAGGCGGCGCAAGGCGCGGGTGCGCGAGGAGCACATCACGATGGCCCACGGCGCGGGCGGCAAGGCGACCCAGACGCTGATCGAGGCGGTCTTCCTCGACGCGTTCCGCAACCCGCTCCTCGAGCCGCTGGAGGACGGCGCGGTGTTCGGCGCGGGCGGCGCGCGCCTGGCGTTCACCACCGACTCCTACGTGGTCTCCCCGCTGTTCTTCCCCGGCGGCGACATCGGCGACCTCGCCGTCAACGGCACCGTGAACGACCTGGCGGTGTGCGGGGCCCGGCCGCTGTATCTGTCGGCCGCCTTCGTGCTCGAGGAGGGCTTCCCGGTCGACGACCTGCGGCGGATCAGCGCGTCGATGGCGCGGGCCGCCGCGGCGGCGGAGGTGTCGATCGTGACCGGCGACACCAAGGTGGTGCAGCGCGGCAAGGCCGACGGCTGCTACGTCACCACCGCCGGGGTGGGCCTGCTGGAGCGGGATGCGCCTGGCGTCGCGCACGCCCGGCCCGGCGACGCCGTCCTGGTGTCCGGCCCGGTCGGCGAGCACGGCGTCACGATCATGCTGGCCCGGGGCGAGCTGGACATCGAGGCCGACCTGGTCTCCGACACCGCCCCGCTCAACGGCCTGGTCGCCGCGCTCCTGGCCGCCGAGGGCGAGGCGGTGCGGTGCCTGCGAGACGCGACCCGGGGCGGCGTCGCGACGATCCTCAACGAGATCGCCCGCGCGTCCGGCGTCGCCGTCGTGGTCGAGGAGGACGCGGTGCCCGTACGGCCCGCCGTACGCGGAGCCTGCGAGCTGCTGGGCATCGACCCGCTCTACGTCGCCTGCGAGGGCCGCATGGTCGTGGTGGTGGACGGGGAGGCGGCCGAGTCCGCGCTCGCCGCGCTGCGCGGCCACCCGCTCGGCGAGGGCGCCGCGATCGTCGGCCGCGTCCGGGACGACCCGCCGGGCCTGGTGCTGCTGAAGACCGGGTTCGGCGGCACCCGGATCATCGACGTGCTGGTCGGCGACCCGCTGCCGCGCATCTGCTGACCCCCGCGACCTACCGCGCGTCGCGGGCGGCGGCGACCGCCGCCTGGCCGAGGCTGACGCCGCCGTCGTTCGGGGGGACGCGGTGGTGGGTGAGCACCGTGAAGCCGCGCCCCTCCAGCAGGGTCACCGCCCGGCCGAGCAGCAGCAGGTTTTGGAACACCCCGCCGGACAGGGCCACGGTCGTCAGGCCGGTGCCGTCGCGGACGCGCTCGCATCCGGCGGCCACGATCCCGGCCACGGCGTTGTGGAACCGCGCGGCGACGACCTCGCGCGGCACGCCCGCCCGCAGGTCGTCGGCGACCGCGCGGACCAGTTCCACGCCCGGCACGGCGAACCCCGAGCCGGTGCCGACCAGGCCGCAGGAGTAGGCGTCGTCCACCTCGGGGTCGGCGAGCTGCTCGAACTCGACCGCGGCCTGGCCCTCGTAGGTGATCGCGTCGCGTACGCCCGCGACCGCCGCCGCCGCGTCGAACAGGCGGCCCATGCTCGAGGTGAGGGGCGCGTTCCCGCCCCGGCGGGCCAGCGCGACGACGGCCCCCCACTGCCCGGCGTTGCGCCGTACGACGTCCAGATCCTCCGGGACGTCGCCGTCGTAGGCGAGATCGAGGTAGGCGGCGGCCATGCGCCAGGGCTGCCGGATCGCGGTCGCGCCCCCGGGCATCGGCACCGGCGTCAGGTGGCCCGCGCGGTCGAATCCGGCCAGGTCGGCGACGAGGAACTCGCCGCCCCACAGCGTGCCGTCCGTGCCGTACCCGAGGCCGTCGAAGGCCACTCCCACGACCGGCCCCGCGACGCCGTTGTCGGCCAGGCAGGACGCGATGTGGGCGTGGTGGTGCTGCACGCCCACCAGGTCGGCGTCCTGGTCGAGGGCCCACTTGGTGGACAGATATTCGGGGTGCAGGTCGTGCGCGACGACCTCGGGCACGACGTCGAACAGCCGCCGGAAGTGCCCGACCCCCTCGACGAACGACCGCAGGGTCTCGTAGTTCTCCAGATCGCCGATGTGGTGGGAGACGAAGGCGCGATCCCCCTTGACCAGGCAGAACGTGTGCTTCAGCTCGGCGCCGCAGGCGAGCACGGGCCGGGGCGCCGCCCGGGCCAGCGGCAGCGGATGCGGGACGTATCCCCGCGACCGCCGGATCGGCAGGTCACGGCCGCGGAAGACCCGTACGACCGAGTCGTCGGTGCGGATGTGGATGGGGCGGTCGTGGATCAGGAAGGCGTCGGCGATGCCGCCGAGCCGTTCCAGAGCGTCGTCGTCCCGGTAGGCGATCGGCTCGTCCGACACGTTTCCGCTGGTCAGCACGATTGGACTGCCGAGCGCCCGGAGCAGCAGGTGGTGCAGCGGGGTGTAGGGCAGCAGCACGCCCAGCCACCGGTTGCCGGGCGCGACCGACGGCGCGACGGGCGCGTCCGGCAGGCGCCGCAGCAGCACGACGGGGCGGGCGGGGCCGGTCAGCAGGCGCTCCTCGGCCGGGTCGATCGCGCACAGCCGCCGGGCCGCCGCCAGGTCGCCCGCCATCACCGCGAACGGCTTGTCCTCGCGGTGCTTGCGCGACCGCAGCGCCGCGACGGCGGCCTCGTCCGCGGCGAGCGCCGCCAGGTGATAGCCGCCGAGCCCCTTGACCGCCAGCACGCCGCCCTCCCGCAGCAGCCGTACGGCCCGCTCCAGCGGGTCCCCTTCGGGGTCGCCGGGCCCCGCGAAGCGCAGCCGGGGCCCGCAGGCGGGGCAGCACACGGGCTGGGCGTGGAAGCGCCGGTCGGCGGGGTCGTGATATTCCCTCGCGCAGTCCGCGCACATCCGGAAGCCCGCCATCGTCGTGTTGGCCCGGTCGTAGGGCACGTCGCGGACGATGGTGAAGCGCGGCCCGCAGTCGGTGCAGTTGGTGAAGGCGTAGCCGTGCCTGCGGCAGGCCGGGTCGGCCAGGTCGCGCAGGCAGGCGGCGCAGGTCGCCACGTCCGGCGAGACCAGCGCGCGGCGGCCCTCGCCGGTCGCGCTGGGCGCGATCACGAAGGCCGTGCGGCCGGTGACGGGCGCCGGGCCGGTGCTGATCCGCTCGATCACCGCGAGCGGCGGCGGGTCGCGGGCCAGCGCGGCGAGGAACTGCTCGACCGGCGCGCTGCCGCCCTCGACCTCGATGAACACCCCGCGCTCATCGTTGCCGACCAGCCCGGCCAGGCCGAGCCGCGTGGCGAGGCCGTACACGAAGGGCCGGAAGCCGACCCCCTGCACGATCCCCTCGACGCGGACGGCGACGGCACGCCTGCTCACCCGCACATTGTCGCAAAACGGTCTCGACGCGGGCCCGGCCGGGCGGGGCGGGCCATCGCTAGGCCCCCGCGCGTACGGCGAGCAGCGCGCGGTCGTCTTGAAGCCCGCCGTCCGGGCCGCCCAGCCACTCGGTGCTGAGCCGCTCCAGCCGAGCCACCACGGCCTCGGCCGGCAGACGCGCGCAGGCCGCCAGCGCCTCCTTCAGCCGCTCGTCGCCGAACATCTCCCGGCCGCCCGGACCGCCGAACGCCTCGGTGATGCCGTCGCTGTACAGCAGGCACACCTCGCCGGGCGCGAGATCCACGGTGGCCCGCCACAGGGTGATCCGCTTCACCGCGCCGAGCATGGAGCCGTGGGCGGTGGCCTCCTCCACGGTGCCGTCGTCGCGCAGGACCAGCGGCGGCGGGTGTCCCGCCACGGCCAGGTCCACCAGCACGTGGTCTCCCGGGGCGGTCCGCAGCGCCGCGACGACCAGCGTGACGTAGGAGTTCGGCGACGGAGAGGCCAGCAGCGACCGGTTGAGCAGTTCGAGCAGCCGGTCGGGGCGGCTTTCCAGCAGCAGGAGCGTGCGCAGGCTGTGGCGGACCTGACCGGCCAGGACCGCCGCGTGGGCGCCCTTGCCGCAGACGTCGCCCAAGATGACCAGCGGCGGCCGTTCCACGATCTCGCTCTCGGGCGCCGGCTCCGGCAGGTAGACGTCGTAGAAGTCGCCGCCGATCGCGCCCGCCTGCCGCGAGGCCCGCAGCAGGCCGGCCAGCCGCATGCCCGCGATCTCCGGCAGGTCGGGCGGCAGCAGATCGCCGGTCAAGATGGCGTTGACCTTGCTCTGCTCGCGGAACAGCAGGCCCGCCGAGATCGCGGTCCCGGCCCGGCTCGCGAGGTCGCGCGCCATCACCCGGTCGTCGTCGTCGAACGGCGGCCGTCCGGCGCGGCGGACGAGCGCCATCGCCCCGGCGGGCCCGTCGTTGCCGGGCAGCGGGAGCACCAGCGGGTCGCCGTACGGGCCGAACTCCTCCGGCAGCAGCCAGTCGGGCATGCCGTCCGGGTCCTGCCGTCCTTCTCTTCCGCCGCCGTCGCCCCGGCCCGAGAGCGCGTCGATCAGGCCGGGCACCCGCGCCGCCGCGGCAACAGGCAGCGTGCCCTCCTCCGGGGCGTGGCCGCCGGCGAGGGCGCGCACCCATTTCAGCCGGGGTCGCGCGGTGGGCCGCATCAGCACGACGGCCACGTCCGACAGATATTCGGCCCCCAGCTCGGTCGCCGCCCGGGCGCACCGGTACGGGTCGAGCGAGGCGGACAGGCGCCGACCGGCCTCCAGCAGGAACTCGGTCCGCGGCGCGGCCCGCAGATCGGTGAGATACCAGGCGAGCCGGCCGTCGCCGACCGTCTCGGTGCGGATCCGGATCGCCCGGCCGCCGTACGTCACGGTCCGGCCCTCGGGGGCGGACGCGGCGGCGCCGAGCGGCGCGGGCGCGGGCAGGCCCGGCTCGATCCGCGGCACCAGGCGGACCGCCGCCGCGTTGGCCAGCGTCACGACCCCGTCCGCGTCGCACAGCACGACGCCCTCGCCGCTGCGTTCGAGCAGCGTCGCCATCAGGCCGGGGGACGGCGGCCCGGCCCGGGGGTCCGCGGAGCCGGACGCGCCTTTCATGCGTGCGTTCCCGTCATGGCCGCGGTCCCCCGATCGCTTCGTCGCTTCAGACTACCCGCGCCGCGGAACCGGCAGCCCGGCGGTCACGCCCGCGTGCCCGCCGGCGTCAGGCGCCCGGGCCGCCGTCCCGCAGCAGGACGAGGGCGGCGGCGCCGAACAGCCCGGCGTCGCGGCCCAGGGAGGTCGGGTCCACCCGCAGGCGCCGCAGGAAGCCGAGCCCGGCGTTCCTCTCGATCGCCTGCCTGAGCGGGTCGAACAGGATCGGCCCCGCCGCGGCCACGCCCCCTCCGATGACGACGTGATCGAGGTCGAAAAGAGCGGACGCCGTGAGCACGGCGGTGGCGAGCGCGTCGGCCGCCCGCCGGAAGGCGCGCGCGGCGGTGGGGTGCCCGGCCCCGGCGTCGGCGGCCAGCGCCCGCGCGTCCTCGCCGGTCCAGCCGTTGGCGGTGGCCCACCGGACCATGCCGGGGCCGCTCGCGATGGTCTCGACGCAGCCGACGCCGCCGCAGGGGCACGGCTCGCCGCCGGGGTCGACCGTGATGTGGCCGATGTGCCCGGCGTTGCCGGTCGGGCCGACGTACGGCACGCCGTCGAGCACGAAACCCCCGCCCACTCCGGTGGAGACGACCACGCCGAGCATGGCCCGGCTGCGCGCCGCGCGGTCTCCGCCCAGGCCGCGCCACCACTCCCCGAGCGCCATGCACTGGGCGTCGCCCGCGAGCCGTACGGGCCTGCCGGGCAGCATCTCGCCCAGCGCGTCCACCAGCGGGAACTCTCGCCAGGTGGGGATGTTCACCGGGCTGACCGTGCCCCGGCGCGGGTCGAGCGGCCCGGCCGAGCCGATCCCGATCCCGTCGAGACGGGCGGGCTCCACACGCTCGATGATCCGGCCCACGACCTCCGACAGCGTCTCGCCGGCCGAGGCGAGGCCGCGCAGCGGCACCTCGGCGCGGGCCAGCATCTCGCCGTCGGGTGCGACGGCCGCGGCGGCGAACTTGGTGCCGCCGATGTCCACCGCGAGGACGGTCATCGCCGCATCCCGGGCCCCTCAACCACGTCTGCTCCCGCTTTCTTGCACGGAAACCTGTCACTTAACCGGATAAGGCCCGGCCACGGTATTCCGCCCGCGACCACCGCGTCAACAGGGGCTTGCACCCGAGGCGAAAGCCCGGAAGAGCGACGTGATCCGCGACTGCCGGAGCGCGCGGCCGACGATCGGGGCGAACCGGTTAAGCACGGAAGCTACAGTCGATCAATCCATGAAAGGGGGGTTTCCGTAATTCCGATGGGTTAGGTAGGGTTAATGCGTGCATTTCGACTACACCATGGCGATCGGCTCGTTCCTGGTCGCCGTCGTCGTCGGCCTGACCGGGATGGGCGGCGGCGCCCTGATGACGCCGATGCTCGTGACGTTCTTCGGCGTGCCGCCCCTCGCCGCCGTTTCCAGCGACCTCGTCGCCGCCGCCGTCATGAAACCGGTGGGCAGCCTGGTGCACCTGCGCCGCGGAACGGTCAACCTCAAGCTCGTCGCCTGGCTGTGCGCGGGCTCGGTCCCCGCGGCGTTCTGCGGCGTGCTCATCGCCCGCGCCCTCGGCGAGGGCGAGGGCGTGCAGCAGGTGATCCAGACCGGCCTCGGCGTCGCGCTGCTGATCGCGGCGGGCGGGCTGGCCGTACGCGGCTATCTCGCCATGCGCGACCGCGCCGAGGGCCGCACCCCCGAGACCGGCCGCCGCACCGCCGCCCCCGGCGAACCGGCCGCGACCGAGATGCCGTCCGTCACCGTACGGCCGCTGCCGACCGCGCTGGTGGGGGTCGTCGGCGGGCTGGTGGTCGGCATCACCTCGGTCGGCTCGGGATCGCTGATCATCGTGGCCCTGCTGGCCCTCTACCCCACGCTGAAGGCCAACCAGCTCGTCGGGACCGACCTCGTCCAGGCCGTGCCGCTCGTCATGTCGGCCGCGATCGGCCACCTGCTGTTCGGCGAGTTCACGCTGTCGATCACACTGGCGCTGCTGGCCGGCTCGATCCCCGGCGTCTACCTCGGCTCGCGGATCTCCTCCCGCGCCCCCGGCGGGCTGATCCGCCGTGTCCTGGCGTTCGTGCTGCTCGCCTCGGCGCTGAAGATGTTCGGCGTCGGCAACGCCGAGACCGTCTGGGTGCTGCTCGCCGTGCTGCTGCTCGCCCCGGCCGTCTGGATGGTCCTGCGCGTGCGGTGCGGCCTGCCCGCGCTGCCCTGGCGTCGCGCCGCCACGCGGATGGAGCCGGAGACCGCTGGGCTGGACAGGTGAGGCGGGCGGGGGCTACAGATCCCGGAGCGCGGGCAGGAGCTCCTTCTCCGACCACTCGAAGAACTCCCGCTGGCGCTCCCGCCCGACCTGCACGATCGAGAGATGGGTGAAGCCGGCCTCGGTGTAGCGTCGCGCGGCCTCGACCACGGCGTCCACGTCCGCGCCGCAGGGCACCTTCGCCGCCACGTCCCGCGGCCGTACGGTCTCGGTCGCGGCGGCGAAGCTGACCGGCGCGGGCAGCTCCGACATGACCTTCCAGCCGGTCACCGACCAGCGCCACAGGCGGTGCGCCCGCTCGGCCGCGGCGTCCTCGTCGGGGTCGTAGCAGACGGCGAGCTGGCCGTAGACGGGCTTGCCCTCGCCGCCGGACGCCGCGAACCTCTCCACCAGCGACCCGTCCGGGTCGGTGGCCACCAGGCCGTCGCCGAGCTCGGCGGCGATGTCCACCGACTGCTCACCGGAGGCGGCGACCGCGACGGGCACCGGCCGCTCGGGCAGGTCGAACAGCCGGGCCGAGTCGATGTCGAAATACTCGCCGCGGTAGTTGCGGTATCCGCCCCGGAACAGCTCCTTGATGACCTCGATGGCCTCGCGGAACATCTCGTGCCTGGTGTTGACCGGCGGCCAGCCGTGCCCGACCACGTGCTCGTTCAGGTTCTCGCCCGCGCCCACGCCGAGGGTGAACCTGCCGTCGGTGAGCACCCCCATCGTGGCCGCCTTCTGCGCCACCACCGCCGGGTGGTAGCGCATGATCGGGCAGGTCACGTACGTCATCAGCGGCAGCCGCTCGGTGGCCTGCGCCACCGCGCCCAGCACCGACCAGGCGTACGGCGAGTGGCCCATCTCCTCCAGCCACGGGAAATAGTGGTCGGAGACGACCGCGTAGCCGAAACCGGCCCGCTCGGCCGCGACCGCGTCCGCCACCAGCTCCTTCGCCGGTGACTGCTCGCACATCAGGGTGAAACCGATCTCCACCATACGGCGACCCCTACCCAGGTCCGCCCCGATGTCGCCCCGCCTTACTCGCTGTTTGCCCCGGCCGGCCGGTCCTCGCCGGGGCGGCCGGCGGCGCGTTCAGAGGGCCCGGTGATACTGGCTGGGCCAGTGCCCCGTCGCGCCCAGCTCGCGCGCCGCGAAATTGGGCCAGTAGGGGTTGCGCAGCAGCTCACGCCCGAGCATCACCGCGTCGGCCTGCCCGGAGGCCACGATCTCCTCCGCGTGGCGCGGCTCGGTGATGAGCCCGACGGCCGAGACGGCGAGGTCGGTCTCCGCCTTCACCTTGGCCGCGAACGGCACCTGATAGCCCGGCTCCATGGGGATGCGGGCCCCCGGCGCGATGCCGCCCGTGGAGACGTCGAGCAGGTCCACCCCGCGGGCGAGCAGCTCCTTGGCCAGCCGTACGGTGTCGTCGGCCGTCCAGCCCTCGCGCGGGTCCTCGGGGTTCTCGCTCAGCCAGTCGGTGGCCGAGACGCGGAAGAGCACCGGCAGCTCGTCCGGCCATTCGGCGCGCACCGCGTCGACCACCTCCAGTGCGAGACGAGTCCGGTTTTCGAAGGTGCCGCCGTACGCGTCGGTGCGCCGGTTGCTGAACGGCGAGAGGAACTCGTGGATCAGGTAGCCGTGGGCGCCGTGGATCTCCACCGCCTTGAAGCCCGCCGCGAGCGCGCGGCGCGCGGCAGCCGCGAACGCGTCCACCACCCGCCGGATGTCCGCCTCGCTCAGCTCCTGCGGCACCGGGTAGCCCTCGTCGAACGGGATCGGGCTGGGCGCGACCGGCCGCCAGCCGTGGTTGTCCGGGCCGACCGGCGCGCCGCCGCGCCACGGGCGGTCGGTGGACGCCTTGCGCCCGGCGTGGGCGAGCTGGATGCCGGGCACCGCGCCGTGCTCGGCGACAAACCGGGTGATGCGGCCGAACGCCTCCTGCTGGCGCTCGTTCCACAGCCCGAGGTCGGCCGGGCTGATCCGGCCCTCGGGGGACACCGCCGTGGCCTCGGCGATGATGAGACCGGCCCCGCCCACCGCGCGGGAGCCGAGATGGGTGAGATGCCAGTCGGTGGGGACGCCCTGCTCCGGCCCCTCCACCGCCGCGCTGTACTGGCACATCGGCGACATCCAGACGCGGTTGGGAATGGTCAGGCTCCGCAAGGTCAGGGGCTCGAACAACGCGCTCACGCCGCTCTCCTCTCGTCACGATGACCTTTGTACGATAGCTTTCGTAGTACGTGAACTGTCAAACTACGACGATCGTCGTACAAGGATCGTGCGAGGAGAGCCGCGATGACGCCCCAGCCCCGGACGCTCGATCATCCGGATCGGTCCGAGATCCGGCTGGAGGACGTCCTGCACGCGCTGTCCGATCCCGTGCGCCTCCAGGTGGTGCGCTTTCTCGCCCGCACCGGCGAGTCCTCCTGCTCGGCGATCGACCTCGCGGTCAGCAAGTCGACGAGCACCCACCACTTCCGGGTGCTCCGCGAGGCTGGCGTGATCAGGCAGGTCTATCGGGGGACCGCGAAGATGAGCTCGCTGCGCCGCGAGGATCTCGACGCCCTCTTCCCGGGCCTGCTCGACACCGTCGTCAACGCGTACGACGCCCAGGCGGCCAGGCCGTCGTAACCGTCCAAATCGACTTGACCAGTTACCCCGCTTTGACATACCTTTGTAACTGGCTAAGAAAATTAAGACAGTTACATCGATCACGGGGACGGCAATGATGTTCCACGACTACTCGCTGGCCACCGAGCGGATGACCGAGCTGCGCCGGGAGGCCGACGACACCCGCGTCGCCAACCGTCTCGTCGCGGCCCGGCGCTGGTCGCGTCTGGCGTCCTGGGCGCAGCGTCAGGCCCGGAAGGCCGGTCGCGACCTGGGCTGACGGCCGTCACCGCGTCGGTCCGTGAAGGAGAGGGCCGATGCGCACGACAGACGACATCCGTACGGCCGTGGTGAAGCCGATCGTCGCCTCCCTCATGGAGGACCCCGGCACCGGCCTCGACTACGGCACCCGCCCCGACCGGCTGCCGGGGCTGCTCACCCCCCTCGACCGCTTCTTCGTCCGCAACCACGCCCCGACCCCGCGCGTCGACCCGAGAACCTGGACCCTGCGGGTGGAGGGCGGCGGCGTGCGCCGGACCATCCGCTACACCTACGACGACCTGTGGCGCCGGTTCCCGCTCGTGTCCGTCGTCCGCACGCTGGAGTGCGCGGGCAACCGCCGTGCCCTCTTCGGCGCCGAGCACGCGCACCGCTTCGACGGAGTGCAGTGGCACCGCGGCGCGATCGGCACGGCCGAGTGGACCGGCATCCCGCTGCGCGACCTGCTCGAACCCGCGGGCCTCACCGGCGCCGCCGTCGAGGTCATGCCGGAAGGGCTCGACGAGGCGCGCGGGCGGCGTCCGATGCCGCTCGCCAAGGCGCTGGCCCCCGACACCCTGCTCGCGCTCGCCATGAACGGCGAGATCCTGCCGCCCGACCACGGCTTCCCCGCCCGCATGGTGGTCTCCGGCTGGCTCGGCGCGGCGAGCATCAAGTGGGTGGGCCGGATCGAGGTGTCCGACCGGCCGCTGCGCGTGCCGTGGAACACCGGCGACTACGTGCTCGTCGCCCCCGGCCGGCCCGCCGAGCCGATCACCTCCACCCCGGTCGCGAGCCTGGTCGAGCTGCCCTGGCCGGCGCGGCTGCACCCCGGCCCGCAGACGATCCGGGGCCGGGCGTACGCCGGGGAGGACCGGGTGACCGCCGTCGACTACCGGATCGACGACGGCCCCTGGCGGCCCGCCGCGCTGGACGGGCCGGATCTCGCCGGCGTCTGGACCCGCTGGCGGTTCCTCTGGGATCCCTCACCGGGGGCGCACGTCGTGCGCGTGCGGGCCACCGACGAGCACGGCCGCACCCAGCCGGACGCCACCCCCTGGAACGCCCTCGGCTACTGCCACAACTCGGTGCTCCCCCACCCCGTCCTGGTCGCCTGACGTTCATGGGACGAGCACCACCTTGCCGGTGGTCTTGCGGGTCTCCAGCGCGGCGTGCGCGGCGGCGGCGTCCTTGAGCGGGAAGCTCTGCACCAGCGGGACCAGCGCGCCCGACCCCGCGGCCGCCAGCGCGCGCTCCTCCAGGCCCCGCAGGCCGCCCGGCCGCTTCAGCACCCGCGGGCCGACCCCCACCGCCGCGGTGATGCCGCGGTCGTACAGGTCCTGCGTGGTGATCGCGGTCGGGCCGCCCTTGGCGTCCGACCAGCCGAACAGCACGATCCTGCCGCCGACGCCGAGCAGCTCCAGCGTCGCCCGCCCGATGGCCCCGCCGACGCCGTCGAGCGCCAGCGTGACCTCCCGGTCGCCGAGAAGCGCCCGCACCTCGTCGGGCCAGCCGGGAGCGGTGTAGTCCACGGCGTGGTGCGCGCCCAGCTCCAGCACCCGGCTCACCTTGGCCTCGCCGCCGGCGAGCCCCACGACCGTGGCCCCGGCCCGCAGCCCCGCCTGCACGAGCAGGTTGCCGATGCCCCCGGCGGCCGCCGTCACCACCATGACGTCGTCCGCCCGGATCTCCGCGACGTCGAGGATGCCCATGGTGGTCCGGCCGGTGCCGATCATCGCCACCGCCTCGCCGTACCCCACGCCGTCCGGGATCTCGTGGATCGCCGAGGCGTCCCGTACGGCCAGCTCGGCGTATCCGCCGGGCACCATCCCGAGGTGGGTCACCACCCGCTTGCCGATCAGGCCCGGATCGACCCCGGAGCCGACGGCGTCGACGACCCCGGCGACCTCCCGGCCGGGGATCGTGGGCAGGTCGGGCAGGGGGATCGGGCCTTCGTAGTTCCCCGACCGCAGTGTCGTGTCGACGAGGTGCACCCCCGCCGCCCGCACGGCCACGCGGACCTGACCGGGACCGGGCTCGGGATCCTCGACCTCCTCATAGGTGAGATTCTCGGCGGGACCAAAAGCGTGCAATCTGATCGCGTACATGCGTCCGTTATAGATCTGCCCGCCACGCCGCCACATCGGGCGATGGTCCTAGGTCTCGCGGCGCGAACCGATCGGCCCGCCCGGCGCCGCCGTGGCCGTGGCCCCTGCAGGACGACCCGCGGTGGCCGGCGGCCCACCTGTTGTGGCTCGCCTTTTTGCCGCTGCCGGTGACCTGCCTTGTGGTGGCGAACAAAAATCCGGTGGGAAGGTGGAGTCACAGCGTTATGGCGTTCTTCGTTGGGTTTTTCCTCGACGCCCCTTATGCTCGCAACAAGTCATCTTTACTATAGTGAGCGAGGAGACGTTGCGTGTCTGATGAGGCTCCGCCACCCGGAATCGACGCACGTATCCCCAATCCCGCGCGCATGTACAACTACTTTTTGGGTGGCAAGGACAATTTCGCGGTCGACCGGGAAGCCGCGGAACGGGTTTTGAAGGTCGCGCCCGAGGCCCCCGCGCTGGCCCGCCGCAACCGCGCCTTCCTGCGCCGGGCCGTCCGTTATCTGGTGGCCGAGGCCGGCATCCGGCAGTTCGTGGACATCGGCACCGGGCTGCCGACCGAGGGCAGCGTCCACGAGGTGGCGCACGAGCTGGACCCCGGCGTCCGGGTGGCGTACGTGGACAACGATCCCGTCGTGCTCGCGCACTCCCGGGCCCTGCTGTCGGGCACCGCCTCCACCACCGTCACCGTGCAGGGAGACGTGCGGCGGCCGGAAGAGATCATGGCCAACCCCGAGCTGCGGTCGCTGATCGACCTGTCCGCGCCGGTCGCGATCTTGCTGGTGGCCGTGTTGCACTTCCTCCCCGACGACGACAAGCCGGCCGAGCTCGTGGCCCGCCTCCGAGAGTCCGTCGCCCCGGGGAGCTATCTCGTGCTGTCCCACGTCACCGACGAGGAACGGGCCCGCGACGCCCGCGAGGGGGCGGCCGTCTACCGGCAGGCGAGCAGCGGCGTCACCCTGCGCAGCCGGGAGCGGATCCGCGAGCTGTTCGACGGTTTCCGCCTCATCGAGCCGGGCCTGGTGCCGCTGGACGACTGGCGGCCCGACGACGAGAACCCGCTCGCCCGCCAGGCCCGCCGTCATCTGCCCACCTGGTTCCTCTGCGGCGTCGGCCACGCGTCCTGAAAAAGCCGTGAATATTGTGTTACGTCCTGCGTGTACAGGTTTCTTCCTTTAGGTGTGATACGAGAGGCTATGCGGCGTACCGCACGATGTCGTCCCGCACGAGGGGGAGGACGCATGCTCAAGCGCACCAGGCTTTTCGGGCGGAAAACCCGAGTCACTTTCTCTCTGCCCGTTGACGAGCCCCCGGGGACGGTCAGCGTGGTGGGCGATTTCAACGACTGGCAGCCGGGCCGCC
Source organism: Microbispora rosea subsp. aerata (assembly GCF_014647835.1). Lineage (GTDB taxonomy): Bacteria > Actinomycetota > Actinomycetes > Streptosporangiales > Streptosporangiaceae > Microbispora > Microbispora aerata. The sequence goes on along the minus strand of NZ_BMPY01000017.1, from coordinate 115,637 downwards.
ACGAGCTGCTGCGGCGCAGGAACGGCACCCGCACCGTGTCGGTGATCCTGCCGCCCGGCACGCACCGGTTCCGCTACCTCGCGACGGGCGGCGTGTGGTTCGACGACGACCACGCCGACCGGGTGGACGAGCAGGGCAGCGTCCTGCACGTCTGACTCGCCTGGTTCGCCCGGCTCGTCGCCGCTCAGGCCGGGTTGGCGGCCGTGGCCCGCCGCACCCGGCCGCGTACGGCGGTGCCGAGGAAGACCACCCCGAAGACCAGGCCCACGAACAGGGCGATGGAGGCCCCGGTCGCGACGTTCCACAGCGTGGAGACCCACACGCCCGCGAGCGCGCACGCGACGCCGATCGCGGCGGCGATCGGGAACAGCGGCGCGAGCCTGTCGGTGATCAGGCGGGCGGTCGCGGCCGGGCCCACGATCAGCGCCACGGCGAGGATCGTCCCCAGCGCGGGCACGGTGGCGACGACGGTCACCTCGACGGCCGCCAGCAGGGCGAAGTCCAGCAGCAGGGTGGGCAGCCCGAGGGCCGCCGCGCCCACCGGGTCGAACGCCGTGAGCAGCAGCTCCTTGCCCAGCAGGGCGAGCAGCAGCGACACGGCCACGACGACGACCCCGGTCGCCACCAGATCGCCCGTGCCGACGGCGAGGACGTCGCCCACCGTGTAGGCCGCCAGGTCCTTGGTGAAGCCGTCCTGGGACGACACCAGCACCACGCCGAGCGCGAAGCCGCCCGACAGCGCGATGCCGGTGGCCGTGGTGAAGTCCTGCCCGCGCGCCCGGCCGAACGCGAGGACGGCGGCGACCACCAGCAGCCCGAACAGCCCGCCGCCGAGGTAGAGATTCACCCCGAGCATGGCGGCGACGACGATGCCGGGGAACGTCGCGTGCGTGAGGGCCATCGTGAAGAACGGCAGCCGCCGCGCGATCACGAACACCCCGACGACGCCGCCGAGCGCGCCGACCAGGACGGCCTCGACGACGGCCCGGTGGACGGTGGAGTCGAGCCAGCTCACGCCGCGACCTCCATCGCCGTGCGGCGGGCGCGGCTCAGGCCCAGCCTCCTGCGGGCGAACCCGGCGGCGTGCGCCAGGCCGTACATCACGACCAGGGCGAGCACCACGGTCGCGCCGGAGGCGAGCCGCACGCCGTATTCCACCGACGCCTGGTAGCTGACGACGAGCCCCAGCCACCCGGCTGCCGCGCCGACGAGGCAGGCGAGCGGCACGATGACCACGAGCCGGTCCGACAGGGTCCGCGCCGCCGCGGCCGGCACGATGAGCAGGGCGATCACGAGGACCGTGCCGACCGCCTTCACCGCGGCCACGACGACCAGCGCGACGGCGACGTTCAGCACGAGATCGAGCAGGCCGACGGGCACGCCGGCCGCGCGGGCGCCCTCGGGGTCGAAGGCGCGCAGCAGCAGCGGCCGCCGCAGCGCCGCGAGCAGCGCCACCACCAGCACGGTCACGACGGCGGTCTGCGCGAGCTGCGCCTCGGTGACCGTCAGCACCCGCCCGAACAGGAACGCCGTGAGGTCGGAGGTGAAGCCCGTCTGCCGTGACACCAGCACGACGCCGACCGCGAACAACGTGGTCAGCAGCATCGCGAGCGCGGCGTCCTCGCTCACCCTGCGGCGGTGGGTCAGCAGTGTGAGCAGGGCGGCGGTGGCGACCCCGGCCGCCAGCGCCCCCCAGAAAATGCCGCCGTCGCCGCCCATGAGGTGGCCGATGACCACGCCGGGAAACACGGTGTGCGTCAGGGTGTCGCTGACGAAGGCGAGCCGGCGCAGCAGCACCAGCACGCCGACCGTGCCGGCGAGCACGCCGAGGATGACCAGCTCGATCAGCGCCCGCGCCATGAAGGGAAACTGGAACGGCTCGAAGAAGATCATGTCTGGGTCACAATCACGCGGTCGCCGCGCAGCTCCAGCGCGTGGCCGCCGTACGTCGCGCGCAGCCGCTCGGGCGTCAGCACGTCCTCGGTCGGGCCGAAGCCGAACTGGTGCCGGTTGAGCAGGCACACCTCGTCACAGGCGAGATGCGCGATGGCCAGGTCGTGGGTGCTGACGACGACGGACGCGCCCTGCTCCTTCATCGAGGCGATCGCTTCGAGCAGCGCGTGCTGGCTGACCGCGTCCACGCCGTTGAACGGCTCGTCGAGCAGCAGCATCCGGGGCTTGGCGGCGATGGCGCGGGCCAGCAGCACCCGCTGGCGCTGCCCGCCCGACAGCGTGCCGAACCGGTCGCGGGCGCGGTGGGCCAGCCCGACCCGCTCCAGCGCCTCGGCCACCTCGGCCCGGTCGGCGGCGGAGGGGCGGCGCAGCCAGCCGATCCGCCGGTAGCGGCCCATCATCGCCACCTGCTCGACCGACACCGGGAAGTCGGGGTCGAGCGTGTCGGCCTGCGGCACGTACGCCACGTCGCGGCGGGCCTGCGCCGGAGACCTGCCGAGCACCTCGATCCGGCCGCGCACGACCGGCACCAGGCCCAGCAGCGCCTTGATGAACGTGGACTTGCCGGCGCCGTTCGGGCCGATCAGCGCCACGGCCTCACCCTCGTGGACGACGCCGTTCAGCTCCTCCAGGACGGGGACGTCGCCGTAGGCCACGCTCGCCCGGTCGAGCACCAGGGTCGGCGCGCGCTCGATCATGCGTCGGTCCCCCTCAACGCGTTGACGATGGTGTCGGCATTGTGCTCCTCCATCTCCAGGTAGGTCGCACCGGGCGACCCCTCCGGGCCCAGCGAGTCGCCGTACAGCGCGTCCTCGCCCGCCACGACCGTCACCCCGGCCTCGCGGCCGATCGCCTCGGCCGTCTTGGGCGGCAGCGACGCCTCCGAGAAGACCGCGGGCACCCCGGTCGCCTTGATCTTGGCGACGAGGTCGGACACCTGCTTGGCGGACAGCTCGGCCGAGGTGTCGAAGCTCGGGATGATCGAGCCGACGAACGTCAGCTTGTATCGGTCGAGGAAGTAGCCGAAGGCGTCGTGGTTGGTCACGAGCTTGCGCCGGTCGGGCGGGATCGACTCGATCTTCCTGGTGATGTCGGCGTCGAGCGCGTCCAGCTTCGCGTCGTACGCGGCGCGGTTGGCCTGGTAGACGGCGCTGTCTCGCGGCTGGGCGGCGGCGAACGCCTTCTCGATCGTGGCGACCATCGTCTTGACGTTCAGCGGGTTGTGCCAGATGTGCGGGTCGCCCTCGGCCTCCTCCTCCTCGTCGCCCTTGCGGATGGGCACGCCCCGGGAGGCGTCGACCACGGTCCCGTCGAACCCGGCGGCCGAGATCGTCTCGTCCAGCCATTTCTCCAGGCCCACGCCGTTCTTGACGAGCACGTCGGCCTCGGCGATGGCCCGCATGTCGGCCGGGGACGGCTCGTAGTCGTGCGGGTCGACGTTCGGCCGGAGCAACTGGTGGACGAGGACCCGGTCACCGCCGACGTTGCGGGCGAAGTCGGCCACCTGCGTGGTGGTCGCCACCACCTTCAACGGCTCCGCCGGGTCGGAAGGCGAAGAGGCTTTGTCCGCGCCGCCGCACCCGGCTGCGAGCAGCACGAGCAGCACGGCGGACGACAGCGTACGGGCGAGCGGCGAGAGCACGACGAATCCTCGAGTCGGCATGGCGAAGTCAGCGCATCGGATCGGTGCATCCGGTGAGTGCACCAAGGAAGCATCTCTCACCAAATGTCCCGCAAATGAAAATCATTGTCAACTTAGGACACTTCGGCCGTACGCGGGGCCGCGGAGATCGCCGACAGCACGGCCCTGGCCGTGCCGGGGTTGTCGGCGAACACGCCGTCCACGCCGAGCTCGTACAGCATCGCCAGCCAGCCGGCCACGTCGCCGGTCGCCCGCGCGTACGCCGGGGAGGCCGGGTCGCCGAGCCGGAAGTCGGCCGGAAGGTGGGCGTTCTCGTCGCGGACCGTCCACACGTGCACGTCGAGCCCGGCCCGGTGGGCGTCCCGCACCAGCGTCGTCGGCCGCAGCAGCCGGCCGTCCGGGCCCGTCGGGACGACCCGCGAGGCCGCCACGCCGACGCCGTCCGCGTACGTCGCGATCTCCGCGAGCCCGGCGGGCGTGACCATCCGGTCGTACGCGCCGGAGCCGCCGACGAGCTGGATCAGCGGCAGCCGGGTCGTGCCGCGCAGCTCGCGCAGGTTGGCCGGGTCGAACGACTGGATGAACACCGGGTCGTGCCGGTCGCGCCAGCCGTGCCGGGCCAGCACGTCGAGCAGCGGCTCCTCCAGCGGCAGCCCGATGGAGGCGAAGTAGGCCGGGTGCTTGGTCTCCGGGTAGACGCCCACGCCGTGCCGCCTGGCCAGCGCCACGACCTCGTCGAACGTCGGGATCGGGGCCAGGCCGTCGAAGGCGGCGTTGCCCGGCCGCAGGCCGGGGATGCGCTCGACCGCCCGCAGCGTGCGCAGCTCGGCCAGCGTGAAGTCCTCGGTGAACCAGCCGGTGACCGCCGTCCCGTCGATGGTCTTGGTGGTGCGGCGGTCGGCGAACTCGGGACGGCTCGCCACGTCGGTGGTGCCCGAGATCTCGTTCTCGTGGCGGGCCACGAGAACGTGGTCCTTGGTGGAGACGAGGTCGGGCTCGATGTAGTCGGCCCCGAGCGCGATCGCGGTCTCGTACGACGGCAGCGTGTGCTCGGGCCGCAGGGCGCTGGCGCCCCGGTGGCCGATGACGATGGGTTCCGGCTGGTGCGACACAGCGGCCACCGTACCGCCGCCCGGGAACGCGTACGGCTCCCGCGTGGTGCGGGAGCCGTACGGATGACGGGGGAACCGTCGGATCAGACCTGGCCGGCCTTCTCCAGCGCGGTGCAGCAGGTGTCGACGATCAGCCGGGTGACGACGTAGGGATCGACGTTGGCGTTCGGGCGCCGGTCCTCGATGTAGCCCTTCTTGTCCACCTCGACCTGCCACGGGATGCGGATCGAGGCGCCGCGGTCGGACACGCCGTAGCTGAACTTGTCCCAGCGGGCGGTCTCGTGGTGGCCGGTGAGGCGGTCCTCGATGCCGTGGCCGTAGTTCTTGATGTGCTCCATGGCGTTGTCGCCCAGGGCCTCGCACGCGGTGATGATCGCGTCGTAGCCCTCGCGCATCGCCTTGGTGGAGAAGTTGGTGTGCGCGCCCGCGCCGTTCCAGTCGCCCTTCACCGGCTTGGGGTCGAGCGTGGCGGCCACCTCGAACTCCTCGGCGGTGCGGTAGAGCAGCCAGCGGGCGACCCACAGGTGGTCGGCGACCTCCAGCGGACCCCCCGGGCCCACCTGGAACTCCCACTGGCCGGGCATGACCTCGGCGTTGATGCCGGAGATCTTCAGGCCGGCGGCCAGGCAGCGGTCGAGGTGCAGCTCGACGATCTCACGGCCGAACACCTCGTCGGCGCCGACGCCGCAGTAGTAGCCGCCCTGCGGGGCGGGGAAGCCGCCCAGCGGGAAGCCGAGCGGGCGGCCCTCCTTGAAGAACGTGTACTCCTGCTCGATGCCGAACCACGGGTCCTGCTCGGCGAACCGGTCGGCCACCTCGGTCAGCAGCGCGCGGGTGTTGGTCGCGTGCGGGGTCATGTCGGTGTGCAGCACCTCGCACAGGACCAGCACGTTGTCGCCGCCGCGGATCGGGTCCGGGCAGGTGAACACCGGCTTGAGCACCAGGTCGGAGGAGTGACCGGTGGCCTGGTTGGTGCTGGATCCGTCGAAGCCCCACAGCGGCGGCTCGGCGCCGTCGGCGAGAATTTTGGTCTTGGAGCGGAGCTTCGCGGTCGGCTCGGTGCCGTCGATCCAGATGTACTCGGCCTTGTAGGTCACGTCGATCCCTTTCGAACGAGGCGGCCAGGCGTTCGTCCGCCACGCCCAAGAGTTACGTTTAGGGATTTCGTGTCTTTTGCCCGTTTGTAACCAGGGTGTTAACGCCGATTCTTTACGTTTCACCCGGAAGTCCACAGCGCCGCTTGACCATACCGGGCCGCTTGACCGTACCGGATCGGGCTTGGGGCTTCACGGGCCGGTCACGACCGGACCGGCTGCGGCGGACGAGCCCCGGCGGGCTCGGGAGACGGGCCGGGCGACCGCCCCGGAGGCCGGACCCTGCCGACGTCCCGCCCCCGCGCGCCCGCCAGCTCCGCGAAGGTGATCGCGTTGCGTACGGCGGCGGCGCCGGGGTCGTTGTTGAAGTAGACGTAGGCGTCGCGCACCTCGCCCAGGCGGTCGACCCAGCTCCGCAACGCGCGCCGGCCGTAGGTGGGCCACGGCTCGGCCCGCCCCTCGTGGAAGCGCAGGTAGACCCAGCCGGCCGTACGCCACAGGGGCCCGGCCGGCCGCCCGAGACGGTCCGCCCAGCACAGCGCGGCCCCGAACTCGGCCAGCAGGTCGCGGATCTCGTCGGTCCACCATGAGGCGTGGCGCGGCTCGACCGCCACCCGTACGGCCGGCGGGAACCGGGACAGGCAGGCCCGCAGCCGCCCGGCGTCCACCCGCAGGGTCGGCGGCAGTTGCAGCAGGATCGGGCCGAGCTTCGGGCCGAGCCCCTCCGCCACGCCCATGAGCCGCGCGACCGGCTCCTCCGGGTCCTTCAGCCGCTTGATGTGGGTCAGGAACCGGCTGGCCTTGACCGCCATGACGAAGTCGGGCGGCGTGCGCTCCCGCCACGACTCGAACGTCTCCCGCTTCGGCAGCCGGTAGAAGGCGTTGTTGTTCTCGACCGTGGCGAAGATCTCGCCGTAACGTTCCAGCCACAGCCTCTGGGGCGCGCCGCCGTACACCGGATCGCGCCAGTCGGCGTACTGCCAGCCGGAGGTTCCCACCAGCACGGGCATGTCCGTCCCCTACCCGCCGGCGGGCGAGGGAGTCGTGGTCCGCCCGGTCGCATCGAGGCTTTCCCGACGGATCGGGGTCTGTCATGCTTTCGGGGTGCGATCGCGTGGACTCACGGCATGACCGAGGTTTTCACGCTCGGAGAGGCGTTGGGCGTCGTCTCCGGCGACCGGCTGCGGCATGACATGACCATCCGCCTCGACGTGGAGGGTCCCGAGCTGACGACGGCGGTCGGCCTGGCCCGGCTCGGCCACACGGTGACCTGGCTGGGGCGGGTCAGCGCCGACGAGCTCGGCACCCGCACGCTGACCGTCCTGCGCGGCGAGGGCGTGGACGTCTCCCACGTACGGGTGGACGAGACGGCGGCGACCGGGCTGATCCTGCGCCAGCGGCGCATCGGCCGTTCGTCGCACGCCATCCATTACCGGGAGGGCTCGGCGGGCTCGCACCTGTCGACGGGCGACGTGCCCGGCGAGGCGGTCCAGTCGGCGCGGATCCTGCACGTCACCGGGGTCACCCTGGGCCTGAGCGGCCTCGCGTGGAGCGCCGTCCACCACGCCGTCAAGCTCGCCAGGGACGCCGGGGTGCTCGTCTCCGTCGACGTCAACCACCGCGCGAACCTGTGGGAGAGCGCGGAGGAGGCCAGGAAGTCGCTCACCGAGCTCGCCGCCTCGGCCGACGTGCTCTTCGCCAACCAGGACGAGCTCATGCTCGTGGAGCCCGCGCTCGCGTCCGTTCCCGAGCTGGTCGTGACACGGGGCGCCAAGGGCGCGAGCGCCACGGTCGAGGGGCTGCGTTACGACACCCAGGCCGCCCCCGTCACCGCGGTCGACCCCTCCGAGGTCGGCGGCGCGTTCGTCGCGGGCTACCTCAGCGCGATCCTGGACGGGCTGCACCCGGCGGACCGCCTCAAACGCGGCATCTCGGTGGCGGCCTTCGCGGTCGCGAGCCACAGCTCCTGGCAGGGCCTGCCCACCCGCGGCGAACTCCCCCCGTGATCCCGCGCGGGCGCAGCGCGGCGTCCTCAGGACGCCGCGGCCTCGAACGCCTCCGCGACGACCCGGCGGGTCTCCTCCATGGAGGCCCGCCCGAGCTCGCGGGCGATCGAGGTCATGTCCACGTCGGGCATGCCGCAGGGGATCGCGAGGTTCCACGGCGTGAGGTCGCCGTCCACGTTGAGCGCGAAGCCGTGGCTGGTGACCGACCGGCTCGACCGCATGCCGATCGAGACGATCTTCCGCCCGGTGTCCCGGGTCCACACGCCCGTCAGCAGCTCCGACCCCGGCGGGGTGTCGCGCCGCTCCGCGGGGACGCCGAGCCTGCCCAGCGCCTCGACCAGCCGCAGCTCGACCTCGCGGATGTAGTCGACCACGCCCTCGCCGTCCCGCAGCTTCACGATGAGATAGCCGACGAGCTGTCCGGGGCCGTGGTAGGTGAGCTGGCCGCCGCGGCCGGTCGGCACCACGGGGATGCCGGCCGAGGGGTCGGGCAGGTGGGACTGCGGCGTCCGCTTGCCGATCGTGAAGACCGGCGGGTGGCTCAGCAGCCACAACGTGTCGGGCCGCGCGTCGTCCTGCCGTTCCTCGACCAGCGTGGCCATGCGCTCCATGGCCTTCTCGTAGTCGATCAGCTCGTCCTGGATCAGCGTCAGGGGCCGTTCCCGCATCATCGCTCACCTCTTCCGATGTGAGCATAAACGCGGCCGTACGGCCCCGTGCTTCCTACCTCCGCCCGTACGCGTAGTGGTGGTCCGCGGGGGCCTTGGGGATGAACGCCCACATGATGAGATAAATCACAAACTGCGGGCCCGGCAGGAGGCACGACAGCAGGAACAGCGCCCGCACGACCGTCGGCGACATTCCGTACCGGTCCGCGATCCCCCCGCAGACGCCGGCGATGATCTTGTGGTGTCTCGAACGGTACATCGATGGGCTCCTCTCGCTCACCCGGTCCAACGGACCATCGGGAACGTCACGTTCCGCGAGGAACCCTGAGAAAACCCCGATCCGCGACCCCGAGGCGGCGGAGACTCATCCGCTCGGCCAGGGCGCGCCCGGCACGACCAGCGGGCCGCCCGTGACCGGGTCGGGCACGACGACACACGCGAGTCCGAAGACCTCGTGGACCAGATCGGCGGTGATGACCTCGCTCGGCGCGCCCTGGGCGATGATTCGTCCCGCTTTCATGGCGATGAGGTGGTCGGCGTAGCGGGCGGCCTGATTGAGGTCGTGCAGGACGGCGACGACGGTCCTGCCGCGCTCCCGGTTGAGCTGCCGCACCAGGTCGAGCACCTCCACCTGGTGCGCGATGTCGAGGTATGTCGTCGGCTCGTCGAGCAGCAGGAGGTCGGTGTCCTGGGCGAGGACCATCGCGATCCAGGCCCGCTGCCGCTGGCCGCCGGACAGCTCGTCGACCAGCCGCTCCGCGAGGTCGCCGGTCCCGGTGCGGTCCATCGCCTCGCCGGCGGCCCGCTCGTCCGCCTCCGTCCACTGCCGCCACCACTTCTGGTGCGGCTGCCGCCCGCGGGTGACCAGCTCGGAGACCGTGATCCCCTCCGGCGGCACCGGCGTCTGCGGCAGCAGCCCGATCTCCCGGGCGACGCGCCTGGTGGGGATGCGGGCCAGCTCGGCGCCGTCCAGCAGGACCGAGCCGCGCCGCGGCTTGAGCAGCCGGCCCAGCGCGCGCAGGAGCGTGGACTTGCCGCACGCGTTGGGCCCGACGACGACGGTGATCTGCCCGTCCGGGATCTCCAGGTCGAGGCCGTCGACGACCGTGCGGTCCTCATAGGTGAGCACGAGCCCTTCGGCCCTCAGGCGGTTTCCGGTCATGCGGCGCCTCCGGAACGGCTGCGAGTGCGGACGATCAGCCACATCAGGTACGGAGCGCCCACCACCGCGGTGAACACGCCGACCGGCAGCTCGATCGGGGAGAACAGCTTGCGGGCCAGCAGATCCGCGATCGTCATGATCAGGGCGCCGGTCAGCGCGGAGCCGAGCAGGGGGATCTGCGCGGTGCGGGCGAGGCGGCGGGCGATCTGCGGGGCGAGCAGCGCGACGAAGTCGACCGGGCCCGCCGCGGCCGTCGCCACCGACGCCAAGACGACGCCGAGGATGGTCAGGCCCAGGCGGACCCGGCCGAGCCGTACGCCGAGAGCGGTCGCCGTGTCGTCGTCGAACGACACCGTGCGCTGGGCCCGGACCGCCCACAGCAGCGCCGGCGTCAGCACGAGCAGGATCGCGGCGAGCGGTGCGGCATGGTCGTAGCCGCGGCCGTTGAGCGATCCGGTGAGCCAGACCTTGGCCTGCTGGGCCACCAGGACGTCGCCTTTAGTGAGGAGCAGCTGGGTCAGGGAGCCGAGGGCCACCGAGACGCCGATGCCGATGAGCACGAAGCGGGAGGCGTGCAGGCCCCTGCGCCAGGCGAAGACGTAGACCAGCGCGGCGGCGGTCAGGCCGCCGAGGATCGAGACGTACGGCAGGGCGGTGTACGCCGCGAGGCCGAAGGTCATGGCGGCGACGGTCGCCGCGCCCGCGCCGTGGGTCACCCCGATCACATCCGGGCTGGCGAGCGGGTTGCGGGCCACGGTCTGGATGAAGGACCCGGCGACGCCGAAGGCGGCGCCGGCGAGCAGGCCGACCACGAGGCGAGGCAGCCGCAGGGTGCCGACCACGAACTCGTCCGGGCTCGGCTGCCCCGCGAGCACGCGGACGACCTCCGCGGGGCGAACGAACGACTCGCCCACGCACAGATAGGCGACGGCGGTCACCGCGAGCGCCGCGCCGAGCAGGACGGCGACGAGGGCCGCCCTGCGGTGCAGCAGGACGGCGGCCCGCCCCGTACGCAGGACCGAATAGCCCGTGGGGCGCACGGTCACGCCGCCACCACCGCCTTCCTGCGCACCAGGGCGATCAGGAACGGCACGCCGAGCAGCGCGGTCACGACGGCCACCGGCACCTCCGAGGGCGGGAAGACGACGCGGCCGACGACGTCCGCGACCAGGAGCATCACGGGGCCGAGCAGGGCCGCCGCGGGGAGCACCCAGCGGTGGCCGGTGCCCACGAGCGCCCGCGCGATGTGCGGGACGGCCAGGCCGGTGAAGGCGATCGGACCGGCGGCGGCGACCGCGACCCCGGTCAGGACGGTGGCGCCGAGCCCGCCGAGGATCCGCAGCAGGGGGACGTTGTGGCCGAGCCCCGCGGCCACGTCCTCGCCGAGCGCGAGCGCGTCGAGCCCTCGGGCCGCCGCGGCGACCAGCAGCAGCCCCGCGAGGAGGAACGGCCAGGTCTGACCGGCGATCTCAAGGCCGCGGCCGCTGAGCGAGCCGACATGCCAGAACCGGAACTCGTCCAGGGCGGCGGCGTCGATCGTCGTTATGCCGGAGACCACGGAGGCGAGCAGGGCGTTCATCGCGGTGCCGGCCAGGGCGAGCTTGACCGGGGTGGCGCCGCCGCGCCCGCCGCTGGCGATGACGTAGACGGCGACCGCCGCGATCCCCGCGCCCGCGAAGGCGAACCACACATAGCCGGTCGGCGAGCGCACGCCGAGGAACGCGATCGCGCACACCACGCCCACGGAGGCGCCCTGGCTGACGCCCAGGATGCCGGGCTCGGCGATGGGGTTGCGGGTGACGCCCTGCATGACCGTGCCGGCCACGGCGAGGGCGACGCCGGCCATCACCCCGATGAGGGTGCGCGGCACCCGCAACGACCGTACGACGTGGGCGTCGTCGCTGCCGCCGCGGTGCAGCAGGGCGTCCACCACCACGCCCGGTGCGATCTGGCGGCTGCCCACCGCGAGGCTGAGCAGCACGGCGAGGCCCAGCAGTACGGCGAGGCCCAGCAGGAGCGCGCCCCCGGCCGTCGGGCCGACGCGGCGTCGGGTGGAACGGGACATTCGTTCGCCTTCTGGGAGTACGGGACCGCGTGCCTATCCGGCGAGGTGCCTCTCCAGGTCGTCGAGGACCGTCATGGCGGCGGTCACCCCCAGGCCGAGATACCAGGTCTCGTCCGGGACCTCGTACGCGTGCCCCGCCTTGACCGCCTTGAGGTTCCGCCACAGCGGGTTGCTTTGGACGGCCTCCTTGTCGGTGGCCTTCGGGTCGCCGTACACACCGGTGAAGATGACGTCCGCGTCCGCCTGGTCGATGTTCTCCGCGCTCACCTCGGCGGCGAGGTCGGGGATGTCCTGGTTGGCCGGGCGCGGGATGCCGGCGTCCTTGAGGATGGTGCCGATGAAGGAGGCGTTGGCGTAGAGCCGGATGACGCCGTTGGGCATGAAGCGCACCATCGAGACGACGGGCTTGTGGTCGCCCAGCTTCGCGCCGAGGTCCTTCGCCTTGCGGTCATACTCGGCGAGCTTCGCCTTGGCCTCCTCGGTCTTGTCGAGGGCGGCGGCGTTGAGGAGGTAGTTCTCCTTCCAGGTGAACCCGGGGCGGATGGAGAACACGGTCGGGGCGATCTTCGACAGCTCGTCGTACTGCTCGGCGGCGCGCAGCTGGCTGCCGAGGATCAGGTCCGGGTGCAGCCCGGCGATCGCCTCCAGGTTGAGGTTGTTGATGGTGCCGACGTTCTTCGGGGCGCCGGCGTCCTGCTTCAGGTAGGACGGCAGTTCGGGCGACCCCTCGCTGGGCGCGAAGCCGACCGGCTCGACGCCCAGGGACACGACGTTGTCGAGCTCGCCGACGTCCAGGACGACGACCCGCTTGGGCTGGGCCTTGATCTCGGTCGTGCCCATGGCGTGGGTGACGGTGCGCGGCCACTCGCCCGGTTTGGCGGTGGTGCCCATCGCGGCGGTCTTCTCCGCGGCGGTGCCGAAGTCCGAGCCGCCCTTGGCGACGGCCTTCTTGGCGGCCTCGGCGGCGGCCGTGCCCGCGTCCGCACCGGAGCCGGAGGAGGCGCCGCAGGCGGCGAGCGAGAGTGCGACCGCGACGGCGCCGATGCCGAGACCGATACGGCGGTGCCGGAGAAACATACGGGGGCTCCCTACCAAGGGCGAATTTAGGTAAGGCTTACCTTACAGGAAGTTCCTTGGTTGTCACATGCCCGAAAACTGTAGTTATGGTCACCGGCGGACCCGTCCCGGGCGATTGGACCACATCCGTTGGTGATCTTCCTTCGCAAGTGGGCATATAGGGAGGCAAACGCCTGGCTTTGGAGATTCACATGGATATAGCGACCCTGCAGGCACAGACACGCCTGTACCTGCGCCAGAAAATCACCGTGATGGTGAACAGGTATGTCGTCCATGTGGCCCTCCCCGACGGCTCCGAGGGCGAGACCGTGGCCTTCGCCGAGCAGAAGCGGCTGGCGCTCAAGGAGCAGGTGACGCTCTACACCGACGAGTCCCGGCAGGAGACGCTGGCCGAGTTCAAGGCCCGCAAGGTCCTCGACGTCGCGGGCGAGTACGACGTGCTCGACCACGCGGGGGCGCGGATCGGCTCGTTCCGCAAGGATTTCGGCCGGTCGCTGCTCCGCTCGACCTGGCACCTCCAGCAGCCGGGGCTGCCGACGCTGACCGGCCAGGAGCGGAACGTGGCGGTCGCCGTGCTGCGCCGGTTCTCCGACTCCCTGCAGTGGCTGCCGTACCACTTCGACTTCAGCATCGGCGCCTCGATCGCGTTCTCGGTCGTCCGCAGGTGGGGGCTGCGCGACCGCTACGCGATCGAGGTCCGCGACCCGCGCCTCGACCGCCGCCTGGTCATCGCCATGGCCGTGGCGCTCGACGCTCTGCAGGCCCGGTAGATCGTGAGGAATCGCCGGAGCGGGTGCCCCTGTTATAGTCGGCGACGAGTCGTATGGTTCTGGCTCAGCGGTCCCGCGACCGCCAGTGATCACTGACGAGCCCATACGCGCAGAGCTTGCCCGGCCGGCCTTCCTCGTCCCGCTGAAACCGACGCCCGCAACGGACGCCTGAAACCGGCGCCTGAAACCGGCGCTGCTCTCTCAACGAGACGCCGCGCCGGGAGAAGACCCCGGTCCTCGTGCCCTTCCGCGCCGCTCGGACCGTTCCCCCACCGTCACAGACTTTTCCGTTCCACAACCAAGGAGCCCCATGACCACCACCACTCTCAGCGTTCCCAGGCCGCGTGCCGTGCCCAGATCGCAGCGGACCGGAGACACCCGCACCACCGAGGTCGCCGGCCTGGTCGACCGGTCGGGCAGGAACACGGTGATCCGCACGAACGGCTACCTGCCCGGCCCGAAGGACGTGAGCGTTCCGCCCGCGCTCGCGGAGGCGCTCGGCCTGCGCCGCGGCGACCACGTCCGCGGCGCCGCCCAGAACGGCACGCTCACCGCGGTCACGACCGTGAACGGCGGGCCCGCCGGTGAGGCGCGGCCCGACTTCGCCGATCTCGTGCCGATCTACCCCGACGAGCGGCTGCGGCTGGAGACGACGCGGAACGCGCTGGCCACCCGGGTCATCGACCTGTTCGCCCCGATCGGCAAGGGCCAGCGCGGCCTGATCGTCGCCCCGCCGAAGGCCGGCAAGACCACGCTGCTCAAGGCCGTCGCCAACGCGATCACGACCAACCACCCCGAGTGCCACCTCATGGTCGTCCTGGTGGACGAGCGGCCCGAGGAGGTCACCGACATGCGCGAGTCGGTCCGGGCCGAGGTGATCGCCTCGACCTTCGACCGGGCGCCGCAGGACCACATCGCCGCGGCCGAGCTGGCCGTGGAACGGGCCAAGCGGCTCGTGGAGAAGGGCCGGGACGTGGTCGTGCTCATCGACTCGATCACCCGCCTCGGCCGGGCGTACAACATGGCCGCGCCGAGCGGCGGGCGCGTGCTCACCGGCGGCATGGACGCCCGGGCCCTGCACCAGCCCAAGAAGGTGCTCGGCGCCGCGCGCAACATCTGCGGCGGCGGCTCGCTCACGATCCTCGCCACCGCGCTGGTCGAGACGGGCTCGAAGATGGACGACATCGTCTTCGAGGAGTTCAAGAGCACCGGCAACATGGAGCTGAAGCTGAGCCGGAGCCTGGCCGACCGCCGCGTCTTCCCCGCCGTCGACGTCCTCGCCTCCGGCACCCGCCGCGAGGAGCTGCTGCTCCACCCCGCCGAGCTGCCGCTGGTGTGGCGGCTGCGCCGGGCCCTGCAGGACCAGGAGGCGTTCGACCGTTTCCTCACCACGCTGAAGAACACGGGCTCGAACGCCGAACTCCTCCTGGCCCTGGCGAAGGGTTAGACCCCGATCGGATGCCAGACGGTCTTGGTCTCCAGGAACGCCGTCATCCGCTCGAGGCCGGGGTCGGCGAGCCAGTTCACCGGGCCGGCCGGCGGCCGGAGCACCCGCTTGAGGTTCTCCGCGGCCAGCTCCTCACACGTGACGGCCAGCTCGGGGTCCGCGCCGGTGAGGTCGACGGCGTTGACGTCCATGTGGCCGGCCAGCCAGGGGGCGATCTCGGCGGGCGAGCCGGTGAGGATGTTCACCACCCCGCCCGGCAGGTCGGAGGTCGCCAGCACCTCGGCCAGCGTGATCGCCGGCAGCGGCGCGCGCTCGCAGGCGATCACCACGCAGGTGTTGCCGGTCACGATCACCGGCGCGATCACGCTGACCAGGCCGAGGAGCGGCCCCTCCTGCGGGGCCACCACCGCGACCACGCCGGTCGGCTCGGGGCTCGACAGGTTGAAGTACGGCCCGGCCACCGGATTGGCCGACCCGACGACCGCGCCGATCTTGTCGGACCAGCCCGCGTACCACACCAGCCGGTCGACCGTGGCGTCCACCATGTCGCCGGCCTGCTTGGCCCCCACGCCGCCGAAGGCGGTGATCTCCGCGACGAACTGCGCGCGGCGGCCCTCCAGCATCTCGGCGATCCGGTACAGGATCTGGCCCCTGTTGTACGCCGTGGCGCCCGACCAGCCGGGGAACGCCTTGCGCGCGGCCGCGACCGCGTCCCTGGCGTCCTTGCGGGAGGCCCTGGCCGCGTTGGCGAGGAAGTCGCCCTTGGAGGAGGTCACGACATACGACCTTCCGCTCTCCGAACGCGGGAACGCGCCGCCGATGAACAGCTTGTACGTCTTGCGCACGGCGAGCCGCTCACTCATCGAAAGTTCCAATCTCCAGTGGACGGGCCGGCTGGTAGGTCTGGCCGCACCGGCACACGCCGCCGCGGTGCGCGAACCAGCCGTGCCGTACGGCGAAGCGGGAGGAGCGGCTGCCCCGGGAGTAGCCCTCCCCGGCGCCCCCGCGGACCCGCCGGGCGAGGCGGCGGCGGCGCTCGTCCTCGCACCTGCACGACGGGCGGCCGGAGGGGTGGTCACACCGGTCATACCGCAAGGTAGGCCTCCAGCCCGTGCCGCCCGCCCTCGCGGCCGTAGCCCGACTCCTTGTAGCCGCCGAACGGCGAGGCGGGATCGAACCGGTTGAACGTGTTGGACCAGACGACGCCGGCCCGCAGCCGGGACGCCATCCACAGCATGAGCGAGCCCTTCTCGGTCCACACGCCCGCCGACAGCCCGTACGGCGTGTTGTTGGCCTTCTCCACCGCCTCGGCGGGGGTGCGGAAGGTCAGCACCGACAGCACCGGCCCGAAGATCTCCTCCCTGGCGATGCGGTGCGACTGGGCCACGCCGGTGAAGACGGTGGGCGGGAACCAGTAGCCGCGGTCGGGGATCGGGCAGGGGGGCGACCACCGCTCGGCGCCCTCGGCCTCCCCGGCCTCCGACAGCTCGCGGATCTTGGCGAGCTGCTCGGCCGAGTTGATCGCGCCGATGTCGGTGTTCTTGTCCAGCGGGTCGCCGAGCCTGAGCGTGCCCAGGCGCCGCTTGAGCGCCTCGAGCAGCTCGTCGGCGATCGACTCCTGCACCAGCAGCCGCGACCCGGCGCAGCAGACGTGGCCCTGGTTGAAGAAGATGCCGTTGACGATGCCCTCGACGGCCTGGTCGAGCGGCGCGTCCTCGAACACGATGTTGGCGGCCTTGCCGCCGAGCTCCAGCGTGAGCTTCTTGCGGGTGCCCGCGAGGCCGCGGGCGATGAGCCGGCCGACCTCGGTGGAGCCGGTGAAGGCCACCTTGTCCACGCCCGGGTGGTTGACGAGCGCGGCGCCCGTCGCGCCCGCGCCGGTGACGATGTTGACGACCCCCGGCGGCAGGTCCGCCTGCCGGCAGATGTCGGCGAACGCCAGCGCGGTCAGCGGCGTGGTCTCGGCCGGCTTGAGCACGACCGTGTTGCCGCAGGCCAGCGCGGGCGCGATCTTCCAGGCCAGCATGAGCAGCGGGAAGTTCCACGGGATGACCTGCCCGGCCACGCCCAGCGGCCGGGGGTCGGGGCCGAAGCCCGCGTAGGCCAGCTTGTCGGCCCAGCCGGCGTAGTAGAAGAAGTGCGCGGCGACCAGCGGGAGGTCCACGTCGCGGGACTCCCTGATCGGCTTGCCGTTGTCGAGCGTCTCCAAGACCGCCAGCTCACGCGAGCGCTCCTGGATGATGCGGGCGATCCGGAACAGATACTTGGCCCGCTCGGCGCCCGGCAGCGCCGACCACACGGGGAACGCCTTGGCGGCGGCCTGGACGGCGCGGTCGACGTCGGCCTCCCCCGCCCACGCGACCTCCGCGAGCACCTCCTCGGTGGCCGGGTTGACGGTCTTGTGGCGCTCCTCGCTCTGCGGCTCGACCCACTCGCCGTTGATGAACAGGCCGTACGACGGCCTGATGTCGACGATGTCCCGCGACTCGGGCGCGGGTGCGTATTCGAACATGACCTCGCCTCAGTCGAGCGTGAAGTAGTCGGGACCGGCGTACCGGCCGGTGGCCATCTTCTGCCGCTGCATGAGCAGGTCGTTCAGCAGCGAGGACGCACCGAGGCGGAACCAGTCGGGGTGCAGCCAGTCGGGCCCGGCGGTCTCGTTGACCAGCACCAGGTATTTGATCGCGTCCTTGGTGGTGCGGATGCCGCCCGCGGGCTTCACCCCGACCTTGCGGCCGGTCGCGGCGAGGAAGTCGCGCACCGCCTCCAGCATGACGAGCGTCACGGGAAGCGTCGCGGCCGGCGACACCTTGCCGGTCGAGGTCTTGATGAAGTCCGCCCCGGCGATCATCGCGAGCCAGGAGGCCCGCCGCACGTTGTCGTACGTCGCGAGCTCGCCGGTCTCCAAGATCACCTTGAGATGGCTGTCGCCGCAGGCCTCCTTGGTGGCGGCGATCTCCTCGTACACCTTGAGGTAGTCGCCGGCGAGGAACGCCCCGCGGTCGATGACCATGTCGATCTCGGCGGCTCCGGCGGCCACGGCGAGGCGGGTCTCGGCGACCTTGACGTCGAGGGAGGATCGGCCGCTGGGGAACGACGTGGCGACGGAGGCCACCTTCACACCCGACCCGCGCAGCGCCTCGACGGCGGTGGCGACCAGATCGGGATACACGCAGACGGCGGCGACCCGCGGAACCGTGGGGTCCGAGGGGTCGGGCCGCACCGCCTTGGCGCACATCGCCCGCACCTTGCCCGGAGTGTCCGCGCCCTCCAGCGTGGTGAGGTCGACCATCCCGATGGCCATGTCGATGGCCTGCTTCTTGGCTGTCGTCTTGATGGATCGCGTGCCCAGCATCGCGGCCCGGGCGTCCGCCCCGACCCGGTCGACCCCGGGAAGGCCGTGCAGGAACGCCCGCAACGTCGAGGTTGAGGAGGCGACCTCCGCGAGCGGAGTAGTCATAGTTGGCACGAGACCAGCATCCACGACCGCTTGTGCTGATTCCAAACCCGGAGGCCGAGACGTGCCTAAGGCATCGCCTTAGCCGCCTTAGGAACGCCGCGGGGACCTACGCCGTCCGGCCCCGCCGGAGATAAGGCATCCGCCCGATGTGCCGCACCCCGCCTTAGACCGAACCTTGAGGTGTAAGGGAAGCGACCCGGAACAAGGAGACACCGAGATGGGTCCGGAACTGCACTACCAGGTAATGATCAACCGGGCGGCCGATCTTCAGAAGGAGGCCGCCGGCCACCGGCGCGTCCGCGAGGCGCAGGCGGCGCTGAAGGCGCGGCAGCGCTCGGGCCAGCGCCGGCTGCGGGCGGCCTTCGGCAAGCTCCGCACCTCATGAGACGCGTACGAAGGCCCGGCCGGATCCTCCCTCCCGGCCGGGCCTTTGAGCCGCCGTAGACGCCGCCATAGGCAGGGCCGAAAATCACGCGAAGCCTCACAAAGAGTCATGACATGCTTAACGACATGACACGCCGGGCGGTGAGCCCCGTCTTCGTCGGACGGGGCGCGGAGCTGGAGACCCTGGGCGAGGCCTACGACCAGGCCAGAAAGCAGGCCACCGCCGCGGTGCTCATCGGCGGCGAGGCGGGAGTGGGGAAGACCCGCCTCACCGTCCGCTTCGCCGAACAGGCCGCGCAGGACGGCGCGCACGTGCTCGTCGGGGGCTGCGTCGAGCTGTCCGCCGAGGGCCTGGCGTACGCGCCGTTCACGGCGGCGCTGCGCCAGCTCGTCAGGGAGATCGGCACGGCCGAGGTCGCCGCCCTGCTGCCCGACGGCGCCGCCCGCGACCTGGCCAGGCTGTTGCCCGAGTTCGGCGAGCCGAGCGGCGACGGGGAGACCGAGTCGGCCCGCGCCCGGCTGTTCGAGCTGATCCTCACCCTGCTCGAGCGGCTGTCCGAGCGCCGGCCGGTGGTGCTCGTCATCGAGGACATCCACTGGGCCGACCGCTCCAGCCGCGACCTCATCGCGTTCCTCAGCCGCAACCTCAAGTCGGCTCCCGTCCTGATGGTCATGACGTACCGCTCCGACGAGCTGCACCGCACCCATCCCCTGCGGCCGGTGCTCGCCGAGCTGGGACGCGTCGACGGCGTGGTCCGGGTGGACCTGCCCCGTTTCACCCAGGACGAGGTCGCCGCGCAGATGGCCGGCATCCTCGGGGTGACCCCCGAGTTCGCCAAGGTGGACCGGGTCTTCGAGCGCAGCGGCGGCATCCCGCTGTTCGTGGAGGCGCTGCTCGACTGCGACGACTGCTCGTTCCCCGACTCGCTGCACGACCTGATCATCGGCTCGGTGGAGCGGCTGCCCGAGGAGACCCAGCGGGTGCTGCGCATCGCCGCCGCCGGGGGCGTGCGCGTCGGGCACGACCTGCTCGCGGCGGTCAGCGGGCTGTCCGACTTCGACCTGGAGAACGCGCTGCGCCCGGCCATCGCGGCCAACGTGCTGCAGGTGGCCGACGGCGGGGCGTACGCGTTCCGGCACGCCCTGATCCGCGAGGCGGTCCACGACGAGCTGCTGCCCGGCGAGCGCGCGCGGCTGCACGCGCGGTACGCCGAGGAGATCGACCGCGACCGCACCCTGGTGCCCCCGGGCCGGGCGGCCATCGAGATCGCCCACCACTGGTACTCCGCCCGCAACGACGAGTGGGCCCTGATCTCGGCCTGGGAGGCGGCGGAGAAGGCGGCCAAGTCGTTCGCCTACACCGAGCAGATCCAGCTGCTCGAACGCGTGCTCACACTGTGGGACAAGGTGCCCGACGCCGCCGAGCGCATCGGGCACGACCACTGCACCGTGCTCGAGCGGGCCTCGGAGGCGGCGTACGTCGGCGGCGACATGGAGCAGAGCACCAAGTTCGTGCGCGGCGCCCTGGCCGAGCTGGACGAGCGGACCTCCCCCGAGCGGGTGGCCGAGCTGCTGGTCCGCCTGGCGAACATCAAGAACCAGAAGGGCAGGAGCAACGGGCTGGAGGAGCTGCGGCGCGCCGAACGCCTGGTCCCGCTGCCCGGCGACATCCGCACGCTCGTGCTGACCCGGCTGGGCACGGTGCTGATCAACTCCGGTGAGATCGTCGAGGGCACCGCGCTCACCGCGGAGGCGCTGCGCACCGCCCGCGAGAAGGGCGACGAGGTCCAGGAGGCCGACCTTCTGATGAACCTCGCGCTCGGACACTCGATCAACGGCGACCTGGAGACGGCGTTCGCGATGAACGAGCGGGCGCTGGCCATCGGGACCCGGCTCGGCTCGCCCCGCATCATCCTGCGCGCCCTGGCGAACAACGTCGACGCCCTCGACAACCTCGGCCGCTCGGAGGAGGCCGTGGCGCTCGCGCTGGAGGGCGAGAAACTCGCCCGGAGGTTCGGCAGGTTCCGCCACCAGGGCACGTTCATCGCCAACAACCGGGCCGAGGCGCTGGAGTCCCTCGGCCGGTGGGACGAGGCCATCGAGATCATCGAGCGGGCGATGACCATGGGGCCGACGCTGCGTAACCGGTGGCATCTGCTGCGGGTCCGGGCGGACATCGCGATCGCGCGCGGCGAGGAGGGCCTCGCGCACGACATCCTCGCCGAGATCGGCGCCTTCTCCCCGCAGCGGGACGAGCAGACGCAGGAGTGGACGAACAACACCCGTCTGGTCGTGGCGTGGCACATGCTGCGTGGCGAGCCGCTGCAGGCCCTGGACGTGCTGGAGGCGACGCTGGACGACCCGCCGCGGTCGCGGAAGGCCATGCTCGCCGGGCGGCTGCTCGCGTCGGTCCGGTATGTCTGCGACGCGGCGGCCCCGGTCGCCCCCGAGCGGGTCGAGCGCGTACGCGCCCTGGGCGACCGGCTGGCCGGCAACCTGGGCGACGGGCCGGTGAACGAGGCGTTCGGGCTGGTCTACCGGGGTGAGTTCGACGCGGCGGCCGAGGCGTGGCGGCGGCTGGGCCGGCCGTACGTGCGGGCCAAGGCGCTGCTGCACGGCGCGATGGCCGCCGCCGCGAGCGGCGACCGCGAGGGGGCCTCCGCGCGCCTGCGCGAGGCCTGCCCGCTCGCGGTGGCGCTGCGCGCCGCTCCCCTGGTCACCCAGATCGAGACGCTGGCGCGCCGCGTCGGCTCTCCGCTCTCCGACGCCACGCCGTCCGAGCCCGTACGGCAGGCCGACCTGACCCCGCGCGAGCTGGAGGTGCTGCGCCTGGTGGCGGCCGGGCGCAGCAACCGGGAGATCGCGGCCGAGCTGTTCATCTCGGCCAAGACCGTCAGCGTGCACGTGTCGAACATCCTGCCCAAGCTGGGCGTGTCGACCCGGGGCGAGGCCGCCGCCGCGGCCCACCGCCTGTCCCTGCTCGACTAGACGCGCGCAGGCTCAGGCGAACAGGGGCTCGGCCAGCAGGAGCAGGCCGAAGACGGCGAACGCCGCGGCGGCGCCGTACTTGATCCACTTTTCCGGCAGGCGGGTGCCGAGGAACCGGCCGACGAGGATGGCCAGCGCGTCGGCGGCGACCATGCCGACAGTGGAGCCGACCCACGTGCCGAACCAGCCGTGCTGGGTGGCCAGGGTGATGGTGGCGAGCATGGTCTTGTCGCCCAGCTCGCTGAGGAAGAACGCCACGGACACGGCGATGAACGCGTTGCGGGTGGCCTTGGCCGCCTTGCCCTTCTCCTCCTCGGTCAGCTCGTCGCCGCGCAGCGTCCACACCGCGAAGGCGAGGAACGCCAGGCCCGCGATGATCGAGATGGCGGTGGTGGGGAGGACGTCGCCGACGACCCGGCCGAGGCCGACGCTGGCGAGGTGGACGAGCGCGGTCGCGGCGGTGATGCCCGCCAGCACCGGCAGCGTCTTGAACCTGGTCGCGAAGGTCAGGGCCATGAGCTGGCTCTTGTCGCCCAGCTCGGCCACGAAGATGACGACGAGGGAGATCCAGAGGGCTTGCACGGGGCCGCCTTCCATGGAGGGAGGTGCCACCGGGCCGCCGTACGACACCCGGGGAGCGGGCACGACTTCGGCCCGGCAGCATGTGGTCATGACTGTCGGGCCGAAGGTCTCGTCCGCCGCGAGGGCTCCACGACCGGGCGGGCGGGCCGCCAGTGTGTCGATCAGTGGATTCCGGACTACTCCCCTTCGGTCTTCCGTGAGTTTATCCGAGGTCCGGCCGGGTCAAAGACTCACTCCGACGCTAAAGACTCACACCGACGAACACGGGCTCGTTGACGAGCCACACCCCGAACTTCTCGTGCACGCCGTCGCGCACCTCGCGGGCCAGCGCGAGCAGCTCGTCCGCGCCCGCCTCGCCGGTGGGGTTGGTGAGGGCCAGCGTGTGCTTGGTCGAGATGCGGGCCCGCCCCTTCTCGTAGCCCTTCGGGAACCCGGCGTTCTCGATCAGCCACGCCGCCGGCACTTTGACCATGCCGTCCGGCATGTCCCAGCGCGGGTGCCCGGGGGCCCGCGACGCCAGGGCCGCCGCCTCGTCCGGGCCGAGCACCGGGTTGGTGAAGAACGACCCGGCGCTGCGCGTGTCCGGGTCGCCGGGGTCGAGGACCATGCCCTTGCTCCGCCGCAGCTCGAGCACGGCCTCCCGCGCCTCGGCAAGCGGCACCCGCTCGCCGATCTCCACGCCGAGGCGGACGGCCAGCTCCCGGTAGGCCACGGGCCCCGACAGCGGCGAGCGCTCCAGGGCGTAGGTGACGGCCAGCACGACGTGCCGCCCGGGGTCGTGCTTGAACGCGCTGTGCCGGTAGGCGAAGCCGCACTCGGCCGCCGTGAGGTCCCCCACCTCGCCGGTCATCCGGTCGTACACGCGGACGGCGGCGACGGTCTGCGAGACGTCCTGCCCGTACGCGCCGACGTTCTGGATCGGGGTGGAGCCGACCAGCCCGGGGATGCCCGACAGGCACTCCACCCCCGACCAGCCCTCGGCCACGCAGCGGGCGACCAGGGCGTCCCAGTCCTCCCCCGCCTGCACGGTGACCAGCACCCGGCCGTCCCGGGACGCCACCTCGACGCCCCGGGTGGCGACGCGCACCACGAGACCGTCGAACCCGTCGTCGGATATCACGAGGTTGCTGCCGCCGCCGAGCACCAGCACGGGCTCGCCCTCGCGGTCGGCCCCGGCCACGATCGCGATCAGCTCGTCCTGCGTCCGCGCCTGCGTGAACGCCCGGGCCGGTCCGCCCATGCGCAGCGTGGTGTACGGGGCGAGCGCCACCCCTGCCAACCGGTCAGCCATCGGTCTCCTCGCACCCGGAAAGTCCCGGCGAACAGGATAGTCGGCGGCCGGGAGGCGCCCGGGGAGGCCGACCGCGTCCGCGTGATCCCCCTCTGTTATCCCCGTTCGCCGTCGTCGTGCTCCGCCTCGCCGATGGCCTCGGCGATCGACTCGTCGATCCTCGACGTGGCCGAGCTGCCGTCCCACAGAAGCTGGGACGCGACCATCGACGGCTCGCCGGAACGGGTCAGCGCGGTCTCGATCGTGCCGCCGGGGGCGACGTCCCGCTTGACCTTGGTGATCTCCTCCGGGCCCGCGACCTCGGCGGCCTGCCCGGCGTTCACCGCCCGGGGCCGCGGCATCGCGCCGCCGTGGGCGTCCCCGGCCTTGCCGGGGTCCTGGGTCTCGGCGGCGACGCCGTGGACGTCGTCGTGTTCCCGCTGGGTGGTGACCGGCTCGCGCCCGGCTTCCTTGTCTCGCTCGCTCACGACCGACCGCTACCCGGGACCGCCGGGGCCAATCGGGCCGGCGCGGGTCAGGAGAGCTGGACCACCGCGCGGGCCCTGGACAGCACGCGGGCGTCGCCCGACTTGGCGGTCAGCGCGACGACGACGCGCTTGTCCTCGCGCTTCTCCTCGACGACCCCGCTGATCGTGATCGTCGCGCCCTGGTCGTCGTCCGGCACCACGACCATGGACGAGAAGCGCACGCCGTACTCCACCACCGCGCCGGGGTCGCCCGCCCAGTCCGTCACGAACCGGCCGCCCTGCGCCATCGTGTACATGCCGTGCGCGATGACGTCGGGCAGGCCGACCGCCTTGGCGTGCCGCTCGTTCCAGTGGATGGGGTTGAAGTCGCCCGAGGCGCCGGCGTACTTCACCAGGTCCACGCGGCGGACCCGGTATTCGACGGCCGGGATCTCCTGGCCGGCCTCCACCTCGTCGTACTTGACCGTCGCAGCCATGATCAGGCCGCCCCTCCCCGCTCCACGATGATGTTGTACGTACGGCAGACCAGCTCGCCGGAGGTGGTCGAGATGTCGCTGCGCAGGGTCAGGAGCTCGTTGCGGCCGACGCTGCGGATCTCCTCGATGGTCGAGGCGCACACCAGCTCGTCGCCCGCGTGGATGGGCCGCTCATACTCGAACCTCTGCTCGCCGTGCACGACCATCGCGAAGTTGAGCCCGAGGTCGGGGTCGGAGAGCGCGTCGCCGGTCCCGAGAAGGCTGAAGACGATGGGGAACGTCGGCGGGGCGACGACGTCGGGGTGCCCGGCCGCCACGGCGGCCTGCCGGTCGTGGTAGATCGGGTTGGTGTCGCCGATCGCGGTGGCGAACTCGCTGATCTTCACGCGGCTGACCTCGTAGGGCGCGGACGACGTGTACGTCCGCCCGACGAAATCACGGTTCAAGGGCATCGGGCCGGGCTCCTTCTGCTGAGCTGGATAGGCCGTACCGTAACAAAACGATCTGTGCCAGGCGCGGACCGCCAGTGGAGATCACGCTAGCGACGCGCCGCCGTACGGCGACGTGTCGGTCCCCGCCAACGAATGCCGGGCCCACGTGTCCGGACACGACAAACCGGCGCCCCAAGCGGGAACGCCGGTGTCGGAAGTGCGGATTCCAGTGATGCCTGCGAAGAACCGCGGCGTGTGCCGGAACTAGCGGGTCTCGCGGTGCGCCCGGTGCGTCTTGCAGTTGGGGCAGTACTTCTTCAGCTCAAGCCGATCCGGGTCGTTGCGCCGGTTCTTCCGCGTGATGTAGTTGCGGTGCTTGCACTCCTGGCAGGCCAGCGTGATCTTGGGCCTAACGTCTGTGGCAGCCACGTGGGAGTGCCTTTCTGCGTTCGGGACTACTGGACAACCCACGCCAGGACCGCCTTGTTCAGGTGGCCCGGATGGGTAGTAGCGGAGGCCGGACTTGAACCGGCGACACAGCGATTATGAGCCGCTTGCTCTGCCTGACTGAGCTACTCCGCCTCGGCCGGAACTGGATCCGGCCACGCAAGGATACCCGACCTGTACGGCCATTCGCGCATCGGGATCAGCCATGATCGAGGTCGGTCTTCCGGTGAGGACGGGGTGTCCCCACCAAGCCGAAAGCCCCACCCGGCAGCACTCAGTCAGAAAAACTGCCCGGATAGGACTTTTCGACTAGAGCCCCCAAACGGAATCGAACCGTTGACCTTCTCCTTACCATGGAGACGCTCTGCCGACTGAGCTATAGGGGCGGGTCCGCTTGCCGCTCTCGCGCCGCGGACAGGTGTAACCATACACGGCCACGGCGGTGTACGCGAATCAGAACCTCCCCGCCGCGCGTGATTCAGGGCGTCGGCAGCACCCCGGACAGATCGGCCTCGGAACGCTGCCCCGCGGGCACGTCGGCCGTCACCGCGTAGCGGCTGAAGTAGCCCTTGCCCTTGACCGGGACCACGCTGCTCAACGTCACCGTGGCGTCGTACGGCGCGTCGGCGCACTCGGGCAGGCACCAGGTGCCGCTGAGCTTGCCCGCGCCGGTCGCCCGGGTCGGCCCCCAGGTCCGCCAGGTGACCCCGCTCATCGTGCTGAACTCCGAGAGCACGAGGCTCGCCGGCCGCTGGTCGGGCCTGCCCTGCTCGGAGTCCTGGAAGTTGAGCACATACACCGGCGTCTCCGCGGTGGACGCCGTGGGCGACGAGCCGCAGCCGGTCACGACGGCGGCGAGCGCGACGGCGGCGGTCAGTCCGGCAGGAAGTCCGGCAGGCAGACGCATCGATTCCCCCTCGGCACTGTGAGTGCCCAGGGCCCGCCGCCGCTACGCCTGCGAACCGGCCTGTTTCACAGCGCCTGTCTCACGGCGCCTGTCTCACGGCGCCTGTCGCACGGCCGTACGGGCGTCGCCGGCCCGGGCGGGCAGCGGGATCACCTCGCAGAGGTCGGCGAGGTCGACATACCGGGCGACCTCGCCGACCGTGAGACAGTCGGCGACCACCCGGCCGTTGCGCCGCACCCGCAGCACCTGGCGGTCGTGGCGGTACGCGGGGACGACCTCGTACCCGTCCGGTCCCACGAATCGCCTGTCCATAGGGGAACAAGCTAGCGGATCGTCCCCAGATTCATCTCCCGCCCCATGGGAATCGGCAGGCCGCCGTCCCGGGTGCGGCGGGCAGGGCGCGGACGGCGCGCCGCCGCACTCCCCGCAGTCGCGGCGGAGGGCGGATGCCGGTCGGCCTCGGCGCCCGCCGACCCTGGAGCCCGACGGCTCCGGAGCGCGACGGCCCGTTCGCACCAGAGCCGGGCATGGGATCAATGTGGATAGTGGTAGTAACCGAGCAGGTCGTCCACCGCCGACACGTCGTCCATGCGGATGCGCGTCCCGGTGGCGAACGCGTTGATCATCTTCCCCCCGCCGACGTACACCCCGACGTGGTGGGTCTTGCCCGGTCTGCCGTAGAAGACCAGGTCGCCGGGCTGCGGCACGGCGACCCGGCGCAGCCTGCGGATGTGGTCGTCGGTGTTGCCCGGGCCGAGCACGTCGTCGCCGAACGCCAGGCCGTAGACCCAGCGGGCGAACCCCGAGCAGTCGAAGCCGAGCGTCCGGGTCGCCGGGCAGGGTTTGATCGCGCCGGTGTATCCCCGGCATGTCCCCTTCGACGGCCCCGGCCGCGCCGCGTGCCCCCCGCCCCACGAGTACGGGAAGGTGCCCTGGACGGCGTACGCGACCGCGACGGCCCTGGTCAGTTCCTCGTTGAGCGGTGCCGATCCCGCGGCGCCCAGAGCCACGGCTCCCCCGATCACCAAGCGGCGAAAAACCCCCATAAAACGTGACAATAGCCAACGGACTTTTTTCTGACCATGGAAGCTTTACTCCACCGGATCGACGCGCAGAAGGGAAATTGTTACTCTGAGTGCGGCTCAGCTCGTACCTTCATCGGCGTATCTGTCGAAGCGCTTCGTCGGTCGCCCCGGACCCCCCGTCTTGCTCCCCCGGTGGTCCCCGGCGCGAAGGAGAGCGAAGGGAACCACCGTGGAGACGTGGACGGCACAACCCCCTTCCCCCACCCGCTGGTGGGTGCTCGGCCTGCGCGGAGAGCTGGATCTCCACGCGGTGCGGCACCTGCGTGAGCCGTTGCTCACGCAGATCGAGACACGCGGCCCGTGGCTCGCACTGGACCTCAGCGAGGTGCGATTCATCGACACCACGGGTGTCGGGCTCCTCGTCCGCCTGCTGCACAGGGTGCGCGACAGGAACGGCGACCTGGCGCTCATCGCGCCAGGCGGCCAAGTGCTGCGCATCCTGCGCTGGACGAATCTGACCCGGCTGTTCCGCGTCCTCGACACGGCCGACGCGCTGGACGACGCCGGCTAGGGGGTGTCCTGGTCCTGCAGGATCGTCACCGGCAGGTCGTGGTCCTCGGCCGGGGGCGTCACCGGCACCACCTTCCGGCAGCCGTCGCTGCAGCCGCCGAACCGCTCGGCGTTGATCGGCGTGAACTCCGTCGGCGGCACGCCGCGCAGCGCGCGCAGCATGGTGTCTTTCCAGATCGGCCCGGGGATGGTGGCGCCGAACACCGAGCCGTAGTATTTGCCGCCGATCGTGACGTTGTTCAGCTTGTACCTGGACGCGCCGCGCGGGTCGCCGAGGCTGACCGCACCGGCCAGGTCGGGGGTGAACCCGGCGAACCAGGCGGCGGCGGACAGGTCGTTGGTGCCGGTCTTGCCCGCCGCGTCACGCCCGATGCCGCCGACCCCCGCCATCGTGCCCTTGGTGAAGACGCCGGACAGCACGTGCGCCGCCGCGTCCGCCACCTCGGGGTCGAGGGCCTGCCGGCACTTGGGCCGGTAGTTCGTGGTCTTGCCGGTGCTGTCGGTGATCTGGGTGATCGCCATCGGCGCGCAGTACTTGCCGCGCGCGCCGATCGCGGCGTAGGCGTTGGCGACGGTCACCGGGTCCATCTCGTTGATGCCGAGCGTGAACGTCTCGAACTCCTGGAGCGGGGCGCCGTCGGAGCGGTGGATGCCCAGCGACTTGGCCGTCTTGACCACCTCGCAGAGCCCGACCCGCTGCTCCAGCATCATGAAGAACGTGTTGACCGAGTTCCAGGTGCCGGTCTGCAGGGTCAGCCAGCCGGGCGACCCCTCGTCGTTGGTGACGGTGTGGCTCGGGTCTCCGATGGGCTTGCCCGCGCAGTTCTTGAACGCCGAATAGCCGGGGGCGGTGTAACCGGCGCCCGCGCTGAAGCCGTCGTTGACCTTCATGCCCTGCTTCAACGCGGTGAGCAGGGTGAACGTCTTGAACGTCGAACCGGCCTGGAAGCCGATGCCGCCGCCGTGCGCGGCGTCGGCCACGAGGTTGTAGGACACCTCCTTCCTGCTCTTGCGCGTGCCGTACGGGCGGCTCGCGGCCATCGCCTTGATCGCCCCGGTGCCGGGCTGGACCAGCGCCTCGGCGGCCACCGGGTCGTCGGTCGGGCGGACCCACTTCCTGATCGCCCTTTCCGCGGCCGCCTGCATCTTGGGGTCGATCGTGGTCTTGATGGTCAGGCCGCCGCGGTTGAGGAACGCGACGCGCTGCTTGGCCGTCTTGCCGAAGTCGGAGTTGTTGAGGATCTCGTTGCGCACGTAGACGCAGAAGTACGGATACTTGCTCGACTCGCAGCCGCCGGGCAGCGGGGTGCCCTTGTAGCCGAGGGGGGCCTTCTTCGCCTCGTCCGCCTCGGCCTGGGTGATCTTGCCCAGCTCGGCCATCCGGTCGAGCACGACGTTGCGCCGCTTCAGCAGCCGGTCGCGGCTGGTCTTGCCCAGGTTGGGGTCGGTGGCGTTGGGGTCCTGGACGGCCCCGGCCAGCGTCGCCGCCTGCGGCAGCGTCAGCTCGCTCGCGCTGACCCCGAAGAACCGTTTGGCCGCCGACTCGACGCCGTACGCGCTCGCGCCGAAGTAGGCGATGTTGAGGTACTTCTCCAGGATCTGGTCTTTGGTGTACTTCTGCTCCACGCCCATCGCGTACCGCAGCTCGTTGAGCTTGCGGGCGTAGCTGGCCTCCAGGGCCTTCTCCTTCTCCTCCTCGGTCTCGGCGGCGTTGAGCAGCACCTGCTTGACGTACTGCTGGGTGATGGAGGATCCGCCCTGGGCCACCCCGCCCGTCGTGAGGTTCTTGAGCAGGGCGCGAGTCGTGCCCTCGATGTCGAGCGGGCCGTGCTCGTAGAACCGGTAGTCCTCGATCGAGATGATGGCCGTCTTCATGATGTCGGCGATCTGGTCGAGCGGGACGACCTCGCGATACTGCTCGTAGAACCGCGCGATCTCATTGCCGTTAACGTCCTGGACGACCGAAACCTGCGCCAGCGGGGGCTCGACGAGGTCCCGGGGTGCGAGGTCCACCTCCTCGACCGCCGTCACCAGCCCGACGCCCGCACCTCCCACCGCCGGCAGCGCGATCCCCGCGACCAGCACGCCCGCCGCCGCTCCCATGGCGACGAGGCGCAGCACTTTCCCCGTGGCGTTCACCCGTTCCTCCCCCAAATGGCTATTGACAAGGTTATGGGGCCGTAAAGCGCGGTCGGCCCCATAACCGGTGTTCAGGTCATGCGGTTACGGCAGCCGGCCGAGGCCGCGCGCGAGCACGGTCGCCGTCCGGGCGACGATCGAGTCGTCGTTGGAGCCGTCGGCCTTCAGGCGGTTGGTGTAGATCGCCATGATGATCGGGGCGGCGCCCTCGGACGGCCAGACGACGGCGATGTCGTTGGCGGTGCCGTACGTGGGGCCCGTGCCGGTCTTGTCGCCGACGATCCAGGTCTTGGGGAGCCCCGCGCGGATGCGACGGTCCCCGGTCGTGTTGTCGCGCAGCCACCCGACGAGCCGGGCGCGGTCCTTCGCGTTGAGCGCGTTCCCGGTGGTGAGCGCGCGCAGGTCGCGGGCGATCGCCGCGGGCGTGGTGGTGTCGCGCTTGTCCTTGGGCGACCACTCGTTGAGCTCGGTCTCCCATCGGTCGAGCCGGGAGACCGGGTCCTTGAGCGTGCGGAAGTAGCGGGTCAGGCCCCGCGGCCCGCCGATCTCCTTCAGCAGCATGTTGCCCGCGGTGTTGTCGCTGTAGATGATCGCCGCCCGGCACAGCTCGGCGAGCGTCATGCCGTCCTCCACGTGCTTGGAAGTCTCCGGCGAGTACGGCTTCAGCTCCTCGGCCGTCCAGCGGACGACCTTCCCCGTCAGCTCCCGGTCGCTCGTGCGGGCGAGCACCGCGGCGGCGGCCACCGCCTTGAAGGTGGACAGCAGCGCGAACCGCTCGCCCGAGCGGTAGGCGATCGTCTTCCCGGTCGCCGTGTCGATCGCGTACGCGCCGATGCGGCCCTGGAAAGACCTCTCCAACGCGCGCAGCTCGGCGGCCGGAGTCGCTCCCGCGAGGGCGGGCTGGGCGGTGCCGACCAGGACGAAGACCGCAACCACGGCGGCTTTCACCGTCGTCGAATGTCCCATGCCATGTCCTTGCTCTCGTACGTCAGTGATCTGTCAGACGCAGGAGCGGGCCGACAGGTTCGGGACACATCCGAAATTCCCCCGAACAGGGCCGATACCGTGATAGCGCCCTGTTCGGGCCGGGGCCGTCAGGGGACCCGGTGGTAGCGCACCCAGATGTCGCCGCCGATGTGCCCGGACAGCCGCAGCACGACGCCGTCGGGGTCGGGCGGCACGGGAGAGGTGTTGTGGACGCGCTTGAGCCTGATCCACCCGCCGGAGGTCACCTCGTCGGCGACCACCCGCCAGCCGATCGGCACCCGGATGACGACGTCCCCGAACATCGAGTCGCACCGGACGGTCATGTCGATCTCGCGGTGCGGGCAGTCCGCGTACCGGAAGTCGACCACCGCCGTCCGCCAGGTGCAGTCGAGCGTGATGCGCGGCGGCACCCTCCAGCGTCCGGTCTTCCTGATCGGGCGCACGCCGCGGGTGAACAGCAGCAGGTGGTCCGGGTCCTCGCGCGGCTCCGGGGACCGCGCCCGCGGCAGATCGGCGACCAGGGCCTCCAGCTCGCCGTACGTTCGGGCCCGGTAGAGACGGTCGAGCCGTTCGCTCAGTTCGTCCAGGGTGA
Source organism: Microbispora rosea subsp. aerata (assembly GCF_014647835.1). GTDB lineage: Bacteria > Actinomycetota > Actinomycetes > Streptosporangiales > Streptosporangiaceae > Microbispora > Microbispora aerata. The sequence continues at coordinate 83,895 of NZ_BMPY01000017.1, read as the reverse complement.
TGCGGCCCTCGCCGACGGCGGCGCGCAGCCGCTCCGCGATCCGGTCCCTGTCCCGGTCTCCGGCGCGTAAATCGGCCTGGTCGCCCACGATTGAGCAGTTTAGTTATCGCCTTTCCGAGGCCGCCAGACACGCTAATCCGAAATAGTGGTATTCGCCCGGCCGGAAATAGCCGGAACACGCATGAAAAATCATGAGGTGGAACGATCTAGCCGGAAAAACGATCGCTAGTTAAACTCCGAGTCAGCTTCGGCCGCCCGTCTCGGGTGGCCGTTCGCTCGTCGCCCAACGGGGAGGGCCCGCACCCTCCCATGTCCGTGGGCGGCGCGGCTCCTCCACGCCCAGGCGGCGAGACCTCACCGGTCTACATGGAGGTGTCGTGTCGAGGAAGCCCCCACCTGCCTACCTACGGACCACAGCAGTCGTCGCCGGCCTCGGCCTCGTGGCGGCGATGATCCCGGCGGCCTCCGCCGCCGCGGACCCCACCCCCACTCCCTCGCGGTCGTGGAGCGCCACGGCCGTGACGGACGCCGAACGCGTCCAGGGCGCCAAGTCGCCCAGCGGCCGGCTGGCCAAGAGCGACGCCGCTCTGCTCGCCTCACGGTCGACGGCGCGGACCAGCGTCCTGGTCAAGCTCGACTACGACTCACTGGCGGCCTACAAGGGCGACCTGCCGGGACTCCCCGGCACCAGCCCGTCGGTCACCGGCAGGCCGCTCAACCTGAAGAGCGGCGACGCCGCGAAATATCAACGGCACATCGAGGACGTCGAGAACGCCTTCCTCGGCGAGCTCGGCAAGAAGATCCCCGGCGTCACCGTGGGGCAGAAGCTCCGCACGGTGTACGGCGGCATCGCCCTGACCCTGCCCGCCGACAAGGCCGCCGACCTGCTGAAGCTGCCCGGGGTGGCGGCCGTGCAGGAGGACAGGCGGGAGCAGCCGCTGACCGACTCCAGCCCGGAGTTCCTCGGCGCGCCCACCGTCTACAAGAAGCTCGGCGGGGCGAAGTCGTCGGGCAAGGGCGTCATCGTCGGCATCCTGGACACCGGCGCGTGGCCCGAGCACCCGTCGTTCGCCGACCCCGGCACGCTCCCCGCGCCCCCGCCGAAGGCCGACGGCACCCCGCGTACGTGCAACTTCGGCGACAACCCGCTGACCCCGGCGGCCGACCCCTTCCAGTGCAACAACAAGCTGATCTCCGGCCAGCCGTTCCTCGAGACGTACAACGCGGTGGTCGGCGGTGAGGTGTATCCGACCAGCGCCCGCGACTCCAACGGCCACGGCACGCACACCGCCTCCACCTCCGCCGGCGGGCCGGTCGAGCACGCCGACCCGCTCGGCATCGACCGCGGCGCTATCCAGGGCGTCGCGCCCGCGGCGCACGTCGCGGTCTACAAGGTCTGCGGCGCCGAGGGCTGCTACCAGTCCGACTCGGTCGCCGCGATCGCGCAGGCCATCGCCGACGGCGTGAAGGTGATCAACTTCTCGATCGGCGGCGGTTCCGACCCCTACAGCGACCCGGTCGAGCTCGCGTTCCTCGACGCGTACGCGGCGGGCGTGTTCGTGGCGGCCTCGGCGGGCAACTCGGGACCCGGCGCCGGGACGACCGGGCACCGCGGCCCGTGGGTGACCACCGTGGCGGCCTCGACGCAGAGCCGCACCTATCAGTCGACGATCACGCTGACCGGCGGGCCGTCGATCAAGGGCGCCTCGATCACCCAGGGCGTCTCGTCGCCGCTGCCGGTGGTGCTCGCGTCGGCTCCGCCGTACAGCGACGCGCTGTGCACGAAGACGCCGCCCGCGGGGCTGTTCACCGGGAAGATCGTCGCCTGCGAGCGCGGCCCGAATCGTGTGCTCAAGGGAGCGCAGGTCAAGAAGGGCGGCGCCGCGGGGATGATCCTCTACAACTCCTCGCCGCTCGACGTCATGACCGACAACCACTGGCTGCCGACGGTCCACATCGACAAGCCGGAGACCGACGTGCTGCTGTCGTGGCTGAGCTCGCACCCGGACGCGACGGCGAGCTTCACCCAGGGCGAGAAGGCCACCTGGCAGGGCGACGTGATGACGACGTTCTCCTCGCGCGGCCCGGGCGGCGACTTCCTCAAGCCGGACGTCACCGCGCCCGGCCTGCACATCCTGGCCGGCACCACCCCGACGCCCGAGTCGGAGCTGGAAGGCCCTCCGGGCAACCTCTACCAGGTGATCGCCGGCACGTCGATGTCGTCGCCGCACGTCGCGGGCGCGGGCGCGCTCCTGTTCGCCCTGCACCCCGACTGGACGCCCGGCCAGGTCAAGTCGGCCCTGGAGACCACCGCGACGACGAAGGTCACCAAGCCGGACCGCACGACCCCGGCCGACCCGTTCGACTTCGGCGGCGGCCGGATCGACCTGACCAAGGCCGGCGACGCGGCCCTCACCCTCGACGAGTCCGCGGCGAACTTCCTCACCTCGGCCGCCGACCCGCTGAACCGGATCGACCTCAACCTGCCGTCGGTCAACGCGCCCGTCATGCCGGGCGTGATCACCGCCAAGCGCACGCTCGTCAACACGACCGGCAAGACGCTGATCTTCACCGCGTCCGGCACCACGGTCAGCGGGGCGAACATCACCGTGCTGCCGCCGCTGTTCACGATCAAGCCGGGCAAGAGCCAGAAGATCACCATTGTGATCACCGCGCCCGACCTGCCCGACGGGCAGTACTTCGGCCAGGTGAAGCTCAAGCAGGTCGGCGGCGACCGGGAGCAGCACCTTCCGGTGGCCTTCTACCGGCAGGAGGGCGCCGTGCCGATCGACCAGACCTGCGCGCCGAGCACCATCGCCAAGAACACGGGCGAGTCCACCTGCACGGTCACGGTCCGCAACGACACCACGGAGGACACCGAGGTCACCGCGGTCAGCACACTGGACCTCAAGCTGCGGCTGGGGAGCGTCACCGGCGCGACCAAGATCGGCAGCCAGATCGTGACGGCCAAGAGCAAGCTCGCGGGCAGGCAGCCGGACAAGCCGTCCATCGCCCCCGGTGAAGGCCCGGCGGGCTTCCTGCCGCTGTCGCTGTTCGGCATCACCCCGGTCGCCATCGGCGACGAGGAGGCGCTGAACTTCACCGTCCCGTCGTTCACCTACGCCGGCCGTACGTACAACAGGATCGGCGTGGTCTCCAACGGCTACACGGTCGCGGGCGGCACGAGCGGCTCGGCGGACATCCAGTTCGTCCCGCAGACGCTGCCCGACGCCGCGCCGCCGAACAACGTGCTCGCGCCGTACTGGACCGACCTGAACGGCACCGGGGCGCCCGGCGTCTACGTCGCCACCCTGACCGACGGGGTGAACAGGTGGCTCGTCGTCGAATGGCGCGTCTTCCTGTACGGCACGAGCAGCCTGAAGGCGTTCCAGCAGTGGATCGGGCTCAACGGCACCGAGGACATCACGTACGCCTACGACCCGGGCAACCTGCCCGGTGACCCGGGGGCCGAATACGGCCTGACCGTCGGCGCCGAGAACGCGGACGGCACCGCGGGCAGCCAGATCAGCGGCCCGCCCACGCAGGACTACCGGATCACCAGCACGCCGGGCGCCCCCGGCGGCACGCTCACCTACTCCTTCAAGGTGAAGGGCGTGTCCTCGGGCACCGGCACGGTCACGACCGGCACCTCCACCCCCCAGGTGAAGGGCATCACGGTCGAGGTCGACAAGATCACCGTTCAGTAAGGGGTTCTCCCTCTGGGCCCGGCGGACCGGCTGGTCCGCCGGGCCCCTCCCGTTCCCGCGCCCGCTCAGCCGTCGCAGCAGGCGGAGCCGGGCTCCTTGGCGAGGGTGCCGGCGTCGGCCTTGACCACGTAGACCTCCCAGGGCTCGCTCCCCGGGCCGTGCACCCACACCTTGTCCTGCAGGGCGTAACAGCAGGTGGTGTCGTTCTCCTCGAACGTGGCCAGGCCGGCCCGCTTCAGGCGCTCGGCCGCGGCGGCGACCTGGGCGGAGTCCTCGACCTCGACGCCGAGGTGGTCCATCCGGGTCGGCTCGCCCTCCTCCCCCTCCAGCAGGACGAGCTTCAGCGGAGGCTCGGCAACGGCGAAGTTGGCGTAGCCGGGCCGCCGCTTGGCGGGCTCGACGCCGAACAGCTTCGAGTAGAAGGCGATCGAGCCCTCCAGATCGGCGACGCGCAGAGCGAGCTGGACGCGAGACATGGTTCCTCCCCGGGATCGACAGGATCACTGATTAGATGAACTTCTAATCAGCCTGGTGTCCGCAGTTTGTGCCGCCGAGTAGACCTGTGTCAAATTAGAAGCATGTCGAAGCAAGAGCTGCCGGTCGTGGACGCGGCCGGGGCCGCCTGCTGCGCGCCGCTGGCCTGCGCGCCGCTGTCGGAGAGCGAGGCCGCCGAGCTGGCCCCGCTGTTCAAGGCCGTCGCCGACCCCGTACGGCTGCGCCTGCTGTCCCTGATCGCCTGTCACGAGGGCGGCGAAACCTGCGTGTGCGACCTCACGGCGGCCTTCGACCTGACCCCGCCCACGATCAGCCACCACCTCAAGGTGCTCAAGCAGGCCGGGCTCATCGACTCCGAGCGCCGGGGCACCTGGGTGTACTACTGGATCAACCCCGGCGTGCTGGCCCGCATGTCGGCCCTGCTCGGCCCGGTCTCGCCCGTCATGGCCGGGCGGGCGTGACGTCGTCGTTCCCGGAGGGATCATGGCCGAGCAGGTCAGAGCCGGCGCCGTCGCCCGCCGCGCCGAGCCGGACGAGGCAGCCCAGGAAGGACGTCACGTGACCGACCACGACGACAGTGCCGCCCCCGCCCCGCCCGGGATCGAGATCCGGGGCATGCGGGAGGCCGACGCCGCCCAAGTGCTCGCCATCTACCAGGCCGGTCTCGACGGCGGGAACGCCAGCTTCGAGACCACGGCGCCCACCTGGCCGGAGTTCGACGCGGCGAAGCTGCCGCCGCACCGGCACGTCGCGGTCGACTCCGGCACCGGGGAGGTCATCGGCTGGATCGCGGTCAGCGCCGTCTCCGGCCGGTGCGTGTACGCCGGGGTGGTCGAGCACTCGGTCTACGTCCATCCGGACCACGGCGGCCGCGGAGTCGGGACGGCGCTGCTGAACGCCCTGATCCAGTCCACCGAGGCCGCGGGAATCTGGACCATCCAGTCGGGGGTCTTCCCCGAGAACACCGCCAGCCTGCGGCTGCACGAGAAGGCCGGCTTCCGCGTCGTCGGCACCCGCCACCGCATCGGCCGCCACCACGGCCGCTGGCGCGACGTCGTCCTCCTCGAACGCCGCAGCACCGTGGCGGGCGTCTGACCGGCCGATACACGGCTCCGCCCGCCGATACACGGTTGAGCGGCCGCGGATACACGGCCCAGGCGGCGCCGACACACGCCCCGCCGACGATGGGCACCGTGCGCGAACCCGGCGCACCTGCTCATCGGAGGTGGTTGATCGATGTCCTCTGCCCGCGTACCCGGCCCGCGCCCGAGGCCCGGCACGGACCCCACGCGATCTCGCGCGCCGCAGCCGGGGGGCCGTCCCTCCCGCCCGCATCGGCCCCGCGTACGGGGACCGCTCGCCGCGCTGGCCACGGCGGGCGCGCTGGCGTTGGCGGTCTCCGCGTGCGGCGTCGCGGCCCAAGCCGATGACGCGCTCACGCCGGGCGGCACCGGGACGCCTCGGCCCAGTGCCGTTGCCCCCACCGCCGGTGCCCGCAGCGCCGGCGACTCACTTTTCACGTACCTCGGGAACGGCGGGTATGACGTGCTGACCGGAGGGAACAACGGAGGCCTGCTGATGCTGGCGGGCCTGCGGCGCCTGGTCGGCGACTCCGTCTTCAAGAAGATCGAGCAGACGTTCTACGACCGATATCGGGGCAGGTCCGCGACCACCCGGGACTACATCGACGTGGCCAACCGGGTCAGCGGGCGCGACCTCACCTCCTACATCGAGGGCTGGCTCTACGGGGCGAAGGTCCCGCCGATGCCCGGCCACCCGGACTGGACGCGTACGACGGCCCCCGGCTCCTGACGCGTCCTCCGCGGCCAGAGGAAGCACCGGATGTGGCCTTATAAGCTCGCAAGCACGCCTTTCGCCGCCTCGGGGGGATATTTCGGCCTTGGAAGCCAGAAGCGGGCCGCAGGCCCCTGTCACCGTGCTGCTCGTCGAGGACGACGAGGTGATCCGCAAGACGGTCGGGATGGCTCTGGAACGCTACGGCTACGAAGTGGCGACGGCCGGAGACGGCCTGACCGGCCTGGAGCTGTTCCGCGAAGGACGGCACGACGTGCTGCTGCTGGACGTCATGCTGCCGGGCCTGGACGGCATCGGCCTGTGCCGCAGGGTCAGGGAGACCAGCCTGGTCCCGATCCTGATGATGTCCGCGCGCGGCGACTCGCTGGATGTGGTGGCGGGCCTGGAGGCGGGGGCGGACGACTACGTCGTCAAACCGGTCGACACCGGCGTGCTCGTGGCCAGGATCCGCTCGCTGCTGCGCCGGGCGTCTTTCGCCCCCGCGCCCGAGCCCGCCCCCGCGCGCGAGCCCGTCCCCGGACGCGAGTCCGCTTCCGCGTACGGATCGGACGACCCCCCGCGGGCCGCGTCCGGCGGCGACCTCGTTTTCGGGGACCTGGTTTTCGGGGACCTGGCCATCGACACCCAGGGCCTCGAGGTGCGCCTGGCCGGCGAGCCGGTCGCGCTCGCCCCCACCGAGCTCCGGCTGCTGCTGGAGTTCGCGGCCAACCCGGGGATCGTGCTGGACCGGCAGACGCTGCTGCGCAACGTATGGGACTACGGCTGGGACGGCGACAGCCGCGTCGTCGACCTGTGCGTGCAGCGGCTGCGCAAGAAGATCGGCGCCGACCGGATCGAGACCGTCCGGGGTTTCGGCTACAAGCTGCGGCGCTGACGTGAGCACCCGGCCCGCCGCGCCCCGCCGTACGAACCTCCTGTCGGCGCTGGACCCCCGGTCGCTCAGGTGGAAGATCGCCGCGCTGGCGGCCGCGGCGTCCTGCGCGGTCGCCGTGTCGGTCGGGGTGCTGGTGCACACGACGACGTACGAATGGTCGCTGAACACGGGCAGGACCGAGGCGGTCCAGGCTGTCCTTCATGCGGCGAGCGGCATCGGCGGACAGGACGCGCCGGACGCCGTCATCGACGACCCGGCCGCGCTCCCGCCGGAACTGCTGCGGCAGGTAACGCCCCGGGAACCCGCCACCTGGTACGACGACACGAAACCCGACGAGCCCTGGATGTGGGCGGCGGTCCGCACCGGCGGCCGCGTGCTGGCCGTCAAAATCGACATGGGCGCCGAGCGGCGCAGCCTCCAGGCTCTCGACCGGCACATCGTCATGGCCACGCTGGCCGTGCTCGCGATCGTGGTGCCCCTCGCGGCGCTCGCCGCCGAGCTGCCGAACCGCCGCCTGCGGCGCGTGGCGGGAACGGCCCGGCGCATCGCGGGCGGCGACCTCGACGCCAGGACCGGGGCGGGCGGCCGGCCCCGGGACGAGATCGGCGAGATCTCCGCGGCCGTCGACTCGATGGCGAGCGCGCTGCAGGAGCGGTTGCTCGCCGAGCAGCGCTTCACCGCCGATGTGGCCCACGAGCTGCGCACCCCGCTCATGGGGCTGGTCACCTCGGCGGAGCTGCTCCCGGAGGGAGAGGTCACCGAGCTCGTACGCGACCGGGTCGCGGTGCTGCGCGCGCTCGTCGAGGACCTGCTGGAGATCTCCCGCCTGGACGCGGGCGCGGAGCGGGCCGATCACGTGCCGGTGCCGCTGGGCGAGGTCGTGCGGGAGTCCGTGCGCCGGACCGGGCTCGCCGCCCGGGTGGAGGTGACCGGTCATCCCGTGGCCGACACCGACCCGCGTCGTCTCGACCGGATCATCGCCAACCTGGTCGCCAACGCGCACCGCCACGGGCGGCCTCCGGTCGAGGTCGGCGTTCGTGGCACGACGATCGTCGTACGCGACCACGGCCCCGGGTTCCACGGCACGCTGCTGGCGGAAGGGCCACGGCGTTTCCGTACGGGCGCGGAGGAACGCGGCAGGGGCCACGGCCTGGGCCTGACCATCGCCCTCGGCCAGGCGCGGGTGATCGGCGCCGACCTCGGCTTCGCCAACGCTCCGGACGGCGGCGCGGTCGCCACCGTCCGCCTCGGCGCCGAGCCCCGGTCGATACACGGCGGATACACGGCCGCGCGGCAGTCGAGCGGCCGCTGAATCTCCGTCTCGGCGGCGCGGAAACCTCCCCGGCCGAGGGTGGGTGACGTGCGCGAACGCGCGCACCGATCACCCGGAGGTGCCTTCCATGCTCCCAGCCCGACTGTCCGCCGTTCCCGCCGGAGAGCGGCCGGGCGACCGCCCCACCCCGGCGCCCCGCCGCCGTCACGCCCCGCGTCTCACGGCCTCGATGTGGGCCCTCGTCCTCATCGCCACCGGCTGCTTCGGGTTTCCCCACAAGAGCGAGGGGCTGTCGGCGGGGATGGCGCTGCCCTGGCCTCGGGACGGCCAGGCGCGCGTCGTGGTCGAAGGGCTCGGCGATCTCGGCGGCACGGGCGAGCCCGAGCCGGTGCCGATCGCGAGCCTCACCAAGGTGATGACCGCGTACGTGATCCTGCGCGAGCACCCGCTGAAGGGGGCCGCCGCCGGGCCGGTCATCGAGGTCGACCGGCAGGCCGCGGAGGAGTCGCTGTCCCGCGAGGAGTCGAGCGCGCCGGTCAGGGAAGGCCAGAGGTTCACCGAGCGTCAGATGCTCGAACTGATGCTGATCCCGTCGGGCAACAACATCGCCCGCCTGCTCGCCCGCTGGGACTCCGGCACGCAGGAGGCGTTCGTGGCGAAGATGAACCGGGCCGCCGCCGGCCTCGGGATGACCCGCACGACCTACACCGGCGCCAGCGGCATCGAGCCGACGACTGTGAGCACCGCCGCGGACCAGCTCAAGCTGGCCCGGCGGGTGATGAAAGACCCGGTGATCCGGTCGATCGTCGCCAAGCCCGAGGTCACGATCCCCGGGGTTCCCGGCGCGATCGTCAACACCAACGCCCTGCTGGGCAAATCGGGCGTGATCGGCCTCAAGACCGGCTCCAGCACGCCGGCCGGTGGTGCCCTGATGTGGGCGGCCGAGGCCATGGCCGGCGGCCGTACGTGGCTGATCCTCGGCGTCGTCCTGCACCAGAGCGCCGGCTCACCCCCCGCGATCGGCCTGCGGGCCGCCCTCGACCGCAGCCGTGAACTGGTCGACGCCGTACGTGGGTCGCTCGGCTCCCTGGTCGCGGCCCGGGAAGCCGGGCGATGACGCCCGGTGCGCGCGTCGTCCGAAGGCGATGCCGCCGAGCGCGTCGGCGGCATCGCCCGTGAGCGCTCAAAGATCGAGCGCGAGCGTGGCGAGGTGGCGGGCGATCCCGGCGGTGTCGGTGTCCTGCACGTTGCTGAGCACGACGACCTGGATGTCGTCGTCGGGCAGATACATGTTCATCGCCGTGTAGCCCATGAACAGACCCGGGTGATACCGGAGCCGGTGCCCCTGCAGCCGGTCGACCAGCCAGCCGAAGGCGTACGCGCTCGACGGCAGGTTGAGGCAGCCGCCGGGAGGGCACTTCGCCTGCGGCGTGAACGCCTGCTTGACCGTGGCGGGCGGCGCGACCTTGTACGAGCCGAACGCCCGGTCCCAGCGGGCGATGTCGTCGACGGTGGTGAAGAGGCCGGTCGCGGAGAACAGCTCGGAGCCGTTGAGGACCGGGGCCGGCAACCCGAGCGTGACGTAGCCCTTCGCATACCCGGCGGGCGGAAGTCCGTTGCTGTAACCGGTGTGCCGGAGGTTCAGCGGCTCGATGATCAGCTTGCGCAGCACGGTCCCGTACGGCTGGCCGGTCACCGCCTGGATGATCGCGCCGGCCAGGACGTAGCCGGAGTTGGTGTAACTCCAGCCGGTGCCGGGCGTGAACAGCAGCGGCAGGTTCACGAACTGCCGGATGAGCCGCCGGGGCGTGGTCGGCCGCGTGACATCGGCGAGATAGCCGGGCAGCTTCTCGATGTTGGGAATGCCCGAGGTGTGCGTGACCGTCTGGCGGATCGTGATGGGACGCCACGCCGCCGGGCAGGTCTTGATGTATTCCGGCACGAGGTAGGGGCAGATCGGGTCGTCCAGCTTGAGCAGCCCGCGGTCGCGCAGTTTCAGCACGAGCATCGAGGTGAACTGCTTGGTGATCGACATGACTCGATAGACCGTGTCGGGCCGGTTGGGGATGTGCCGCTCCGCGTCCGCCTCGCCCGCGGCGAAACGCGCCAGCACCTGCCCACGCCGTACGACCAGCACCGAGCCGGTGAACTGCTTGCGCGCGGCCAGATCCCGCAGATATTCCAGCATCGCCGCACCGGCGGCGGTGCCTGCGGGCCCCGACGACGCGACGGGCCGGTTCGTCGTGTCCGACAGGTTGCTCTGGTCGCTGGAGGGATTCGCGATCGTGTCTGTTTTCTGCCAGTTGTACGGCAGCGCCCGCGAATCCGTTTCGCCCTTCTGCGCCGGCGTGAGGGCAAGCGTCATGTCGCGGAGCAGGTTCTGCTGCTGGCGCTCACGTTCGCGCACCGACCGCCGCCGCTTGTCGCGTGGATCGTCGTGCCCGCGCCCGCGTACGGACGGATGGTCGGAATCGAGGCCGGTCACGACGGCTCCGCCGGAGGACGCGACGGCGGGAGTGCCCGCAGGCACGGCCCCACTGGACAGCACGGCGCCGAGCATAAGGAACCCGACAACTCTCCGACACTTGGGCATTTTCTCCCCCGCAAAACGTACCACTGTCCCGAATTCCGACATCTCCTGAATAGAGGGAATTCGAGAACGCCCAGTGGGCCATTCTTCCGGGGAGCTGTTTTCCGTTCACCGGTGCCGCAAACGCCCGTCGGCGTGGTTTTCCTTTTTCGTTAGAGCTACCGCGCGCGAATGGCGCCCATCTCGGTCGAAATGGGGGGCGCGCGTCGCGCCGGAACCTGCGGCGGGATCGGCGGCGTACGGAACCTGCAAGGGGTCGGCGGCGTAGAGGTAGCGACCGCCCACACCCTCGTGACGGGAGTCGCCCATGCGCCGCGCCGCGCTGACACTGGCCCTGGCCTGTTCCCTGCTCGCGGGATGTGCCGAGCAGCCGTCCGGCGGATGTCCCGACCGGTTGTCACCGGCCCCGCTGCCCACGTGGGCCCGTGCGGGGTTCCAGCCGCCCGACCATCCCATGCCGTACGTCCTGGGAGACCGGGGCGACATCGCGGCCGTGGTGTTCGGCGACCCGTTGCTGTCGCCGCCGGATCAGGACCGCGGCAACAAGATCCTCTGGGTGTCGCGGGTGTCCCAAGACGGAGATCCCCTGCTGATCGAAGCGCGCCTGGACGGCTCGGGCACGCCCGTCCTGCGCGAGGTGCCGGGTGGTCCCGGCCCGTCCGGCGTCGACCTGCCGAAGGCGGGCTGCTGGCATCTGACGTTGCGCTGGTCCGGGCACGTCGACACCCTCAGGCTGCGGTACGTCCACCCCTGACGGCGAAGCGGCGGGACAACGGGATAGCGGGGCGGCGGGCACCGCCCCGCCGAGCTGGCGGCCGTCACCGCAAGCGAACGGCTACCACCTTGCGGGAGTGCTCCCGGGATGGGTGCTCGAGCACGGGCGAGGAGGTGCCCGCGTATGTGCGCTGGACTCGCCTGATATGCGCTCCTAACGCTTCTGCGCCGCGGTGTCGCACGGTTCCCGGTCGGCGCGAAAGTGCCCGCTCCGTCCGCCGCACGATTGGCGCCATCGTGGTCGATCACGTCGCACACATCGTCCTTGACGATGTGTGCGATCGAATGAGAATGCCGACGACAGGTAGCCTCCGATGCACATCGACTTTGCGAGATATCCTTCGGGCCACAACGATCAAACTGCCCTTTTCATCTGCTTCAAGCATCGTTATCGTGTATGTATTGACCGTCCCATCCGCGATGACTCGGGGGTTAACAAAAGCGGTAGGATCTATGGACGAAAACAGCGTGTCCGATTCATCTGACGACACACTGCGGGGGCAGATCCGGTTGCTGTTGACAGGCGGTGTCGTCGGCGCCTTTCTGCTGGCGGCGTCCCTCGCCGTGATGTTATCCGGGGCTTCCGCACCCGAACCTCCACAACTGCCACTCAGGATCCCGGCGCTTCCACAGCGCCCAACCGATTCGCCGAGCGAATTTCCCACGGAGTTTCCGTCGATCCTCCCCTCGGGATTCCCGACAGACTTCCCTCGCGACCTTCCCACGGCCCTGCCATCAGAGCTGCTGACCATCTTCCCGAGTGACCTGCCGGTGTTTCCCGATCTGAACGTTCCTGGAGGAAATCCGTGAGGGGCGACCCGCCGGTCGGGGAACGCGCGTCCGCGGCCGCTTACCTTTCTCTGCGCGACGACGAGGTGGCCAAAGAGCGAACTCTCTTGATCACTCGGCTGCTCATCGCGGCTTACCTGGCATACCTGCTGCTTGACCTGGTCCGCCCGAAGGTGATGCCGCATGAGCCCGTGCTGACCGTTTTCTGGTCACTGCCCCAGCTGCCGGGGGTGCTCGGCCGTTTGTTCGCCATGCCCCCTATCGTCTTCTGGGCGGTCCTCGGAGGCATCGTTGTCGGGGTCGTGCTGCAGACGCCGATTGTGACGGGCAGGTTCGCGAAAGGCCGCCGCGCCACCGCTCTGATGTGGGTCACAGTTGCGACCATGCTGGGGCCGTTCACTCTGATCTCTCTGGTGGTCATCGGTTCCGCACCCCTAATCGCATTGGCGTGCGTCCCGGGCACCGCTTTCGTCCTGTGGCTGCTTTACCTCCTTCACTGGTTCCCCCGGCTGTCGGCCGGGCTGCTGCTGGCAGCTTTCGGGTGGGGGGCCCTGGTTTCGTTCGGACTGAGTCGCGCCTACACCACCCCGGCGTCCGGGATTATCAACGGCTATCTGGCCGACTCCCCGAATGCCGGTCCCGTTGAGCTGGTGAGAGGGCACTACCGGATTCTCAATTTTCTGGTGCTACACGTCAGCGTTGTGCCTCAGATAGTCTCGGCGGCCGGAGTGGTGCTGCTGCTGGCCTGGTGCCGGCACCGCGTCAGGGACACGTTGACGGGTCTCGTGCTCGGAGCGGCTGCCGGACTCGGCTACACCTTCACGGAAAGCGTCGCGTTCATTCAGCTCACCGACGTGAGCGGCGCGATCACCGGAGCGACCCGCGGCTTCGAGTTCTGGATTCGGCAATCCCTCGGTCTGGCGAGCGGCAATGTGGCCTTCGGCTGTGTCCTCGGGGCCGCGCTCGGTCTGGCCGCGCAGATCCGCCACCGTCGGCACCGCGTGCTCATCGCCGGGGCGGGCCTGGTCGCCGCGACTGGCGGCGCGGCGGGCACCGAGTTACTGTCCCCTTGGTTCTTCAAGCTGGCCGACGACCATGTCGAAACCGGCAGCCTGGCCGACACGCTGGTTGTCTCGCCGATTCTCTGGCTGCTACCGCAGGTGCCGTTCATCGTCCTCGCTTTGGTGCTTCTGCGAAAGGGGGCGAAGACTCGCGCTGCGGCCGCGCGTGCCGCCGTGCCGCAGGAAGCGGCGGTGGGAGGGGCCATCGATGAGCGGGAGGCGCCATTCTTGGCCGACCCCGCCCTGCGTCTGTGGGCCGTGGTGAGCACCTGGCGCCGGTACGGCCGCAAGCCGGCGCTGGCCCTGGCCCGTGTGCAGTCCGCTCAGCTCGAACTGGCCGCGTGGCGCTGGCGTCGATCCGGCGACAACTCAGACCAGGTCAGGCAGGAAGGGGAAAGGTTGCTCACCAAGGTGATGGTGCTGAAGTCGCGTGCCGGTGCCACTCAGGAGACGACTCCATGACAAGGCGCGGATTAGCCACAGTCATGCGTGCGGGCAGGGTCTTTCTCGGCGCGCTGTTACTCGCATGCGTGATGGTGCCTTCGGCTCCGCAGCCCGCGCGGGCCTGCGGCGTCAGCTACGGTCACCTGCCCTCGTACCGGGCGGACCCGACGCTCCTCGGGCGTAGCTCGAGATGTTCGAATGCGGCATCGCTCACGGGCGCGGGCATCGTCGCCGTACTGGCGATCTCCGCCGCGGTTCTCGCCGGCGTCCGCGCCTTCAGAAGAGGAGAAGCGACGGCGGGAACCCTCCCGGGGCGGACCGGACCAGCGGAGGCTCTGTCGGCATATCTGACCATCGCAGGAATCGCCCGGTCTCATGGACAACCGGTCGATGACGATGACACACGCACGAATCCGTGAGCGGGCGGGGCAATGGCTGCCTGGAGAGCGTCAAGGCTCGCCGACCGCAGAGCGACGACGCGCACGTGCTTTTGGCCGCGTCTGGCTGTCTCCGTCATCGTGCTGGCCATCATGGCCTCGCTCTCACTGCAGGGAGCGCTGGCCTCGCCAACACCGACCGCACCGAAGCCCACCCCCACCGTCCCCAGCCACTTCACTCTTCTCCTGCCTATCAATACCAAGAACAACGACATCAAGGCGATCGAGAACGCCGCTGTGAAACTGGTCGAGAACGCGGCGGGACGGCGGCTCATCAAGATCGACAGGCAGGCCAACATAAACAGAAGCGCTCCGATCCTCGGCACAGTGGGGAACGTCTCAGTCGAGTGGTTTGATCTGAGCTGGTTGAAGCAGGCCGGCGACATCCCCAGCTGGCTCAGACCTAAAAACCTGCTCAAGGTCCTTAAGCGCGCCAAAATCACTATCTATAATCATCCCGCCAAGTGGGGGCGATTTGAGACGTCAACCAGAGTATTGAAACTCGAAAGAGACAGGGAACTTCTAGAGGAGATAGGAGCAGAAGAGGGTGGCCCAGTACTGGAGATCGCTACCACCAGCATGAAATGGGAAAAACACTCGGAGGTCATTCCATTAGAATGGCTCAGACTAATTATTCAGACAATAGCCGAAAAAAAGAATATGGACCCCGATGCGGCCGAGCATCTGTCTGAAAAGTTCATACAGAAGTCATCCCTCTATCTAGCGACTCAGCGAACACCATGCCTCGACAAGTGTCATGAGGCGACCAGTGCCTTTCGCCGCGTTCTGGCAATCGCGTACTACGGCGAGAACAGCAGCGAACACCAGAAGGAGGCCAAGCTGCTAGTGCCCCAGGTCATGCAGAGAGCGGATGCGAAACTGCGCAGGCGTGAGACCGCTGAGAGCCTTCGACAGCACATGCGGCGTCTAGGATGCGAGGCTCCGGCAAGTCCGGCAAGCGCGCTGGGCGCCCCAGCTGGTCACCGTCACACGCAGGTCCTCGCCATGGCCGCAGCCGCTCCGTCCGCCCCTTGTACCGCAAGCGACACGGGCGGGCTCGCGCGGGCACTGTCAGCGGAGGACTACGGCGGCGTCGATTTCTCGACGCTGGAGCTACGCTACCTGGCCGATCGGCCCGATTCCGGCGAGATTCAGTACTCCTTCTCCGCGCGGCCGGCGCGCCCCGGTTTCCGCCAGACTCCGGAGTCAGTCCTGCAAACGGCCACCGACGCGACAGCGGACCTTCGCACGTGGCTGGTTCTGAACCCCAGTACATTCTGGGTGAACCTCCACCCCAGGCAGCCTGATCGCATCATCGACCAAGCTCTGGGGCAGACGAACGCAGGCCGGGCGATGCTCGAGGCGGACCTGCAGATGAAGCGCACCGAAGGCGAATTGCTGAACCCGAACACCAAGCTCGGGAAGAAGTACTGGAAGAGGGTGCTGGGCAGCGGCTCCGCCGAGAAATGCTTTTCCACCCGGATGTGGATCGTCCCCGGCCGGGTCCAGGTTTACGAGGAGGCGGACTCACTATTCGTCCTCGATGCGCCGCTCGCGGTGAAGCTCAAAGCCGAAGACATCGGCGGCAGCTACTCGTGCGGCTCTCCCGACCCGGCGGAGACCGCCCGAATCGAGAAACTCCAGCGGACAATGGTGCTGCCGGAGATCGTCAAGCGCATCAACACCGCGCCGGAGTACGCGCCGCTACGCCGGGCGTTCACGGCCCGAGTGGTCGCCCAGTGGATCCGTGAACGCCATCGGGAAGGCCGGCGCACCTCTTTCGACCAACTGATCGACTCCGGCGATCTCGGAAGCGCGAAACTCGCCGACGACTGGAGCCCGCGTCAGGTGTTCGACGCCTATGTCCGTTCCTTGAAGGAGGGGGAGTTCTCCGTCAAGCAGACCATCCGCCAGGGGAACACCACGGTCATACACCGATTCGTGTTCGGCGGAGTCGACTTCAGCAGCGTACGCATGACCCCCGTCGGGGCAGCGGAGATGGAGCAGCGACACCCTCATCTCCCCCGCGTCGTGCAAGCTTCGATGGAGCGCCCTCAGGCGGGCGCGGACGGCTTGACCTGGCTTGGCGAGACCGGCCACTTGCCGGCTCCCGGCATGTGGACCCGGATTACCGATGGGATCGCCGACATCACGAAGGGACGCGTCGGCGTCCTGGCGCTCGTCTTGGCGGCACTCGGTGCGATCGTCTTCGGTTTCCGCGGAGGATCGGCGCGCAAGCGACACCGGGCTTCCTGAATGGGGCTGTGATCCTCCGGAGCGCGTGACGCCCCGCCGTGGGGCGATCCGCTTGCGTGAAGAGGGGCGCCCTCAAACTGCGGTGCGTCCAGCCCCGACAGCGGGGCGGCGGGCGCGACCGTTTCGGGTCGCGCCCGCCGCCGGGGTGTTACTGCGGGCCGGGCTGGATCGCGCGGCCGCCGCCGTACGCCTTCACGCGGCAGTCGTCCTGGATCTTGGCGATGTCGACGTCAGGCCCGGGGACGCTCGCGTACCGCCAGCCGAGCTTGGCGGGGCCGTCCACCTTGACGAGGTGGACGTCGAAGCCGTGGTCCTGCAGACACTTGGCCTCGATGCGGACGCTCTTGGCGTAATTCGGGTTCTTGGCGGGGTCGAGCTCCGGCGGCAGCAGCGGCCGCAGGTGCTCGCAGGCGGCCCGCGCGGACTTCTCCGCCGCCGTGGACCAGGTGCCCTTGCTCGGCATGCCATGCTCGCGCAGGCAGCCGGCGTACGCGTGGCGGAGCTTGCTCACCTCGGCGGGGGAGCTGTCCAGGCGCAGCTGCGGGCGGGACGTCGTGGCCTGGGCGGGCGTGGGCTCGACCCGTACGGCGGCCGGCTGAGTGACCGGCACCGGGCCGGCCGGGACGGGAGCGGGGGTGCCGGGGGCGCCCGCCGCCTCGGCGACGCCGCACGCGGTGAGGAGGCCGCAGGCCAGGGCGGCGAGGGACAGCGCGATGGCGTGCCGGTGGGTTGGTTTGCTCATGCCGGAGAGGATGGCCGAGCAATGTCAGGAACCTGTCAGGAACCTTTGGTCCGCGGATAAGCCAGGACGAGGCGGTCCCCAGGCCGACCTAGTATCGCCACCTGTGGGTGCATATGTCCTGGTAGCAGAGGACGACGTCAAGCAGGCCGAGCTCATCCGCCGCTACCTGGAGCGCGAGGGACACGAAGTCGGCACCGTCCACGACGGCCGCGCGGCCCTGGAGTCGGTACGCCGCCGAGCCCCCGACCTGCTGGTGCTCGACGTGATGATGCCAAGGGTCGACGGGCTGGACGTCTGCCGCATCCTGCGCGCCGAGTCGGACCTTCCGGTGCTGATGCTGACCGCCCGTTCCACCGAGGACGACCTGCTGCTCGGCCTCGACCTCGGCGCGGACGACTACATGACCAAGCCGTACAGCCCACGTGAGCTGATGGCGCGCGTCCGCACACTGCTCAGGCGTGCCCGCGCCGTCGCCGCGCCGGCCCTGCCGCCCGCGCCCGTACTGAGGGCCGGTGACCTGGTCGTGGACCCGGGCCGCCACGAGGTCAGCGTGGGCGGCGTGCCCGTCGAGTGCACCCCCGGCGAGTTCGCGGTGCTGGAGCTGCTCGCCGGCGAGCCGGGACGGGTCTTCACCCGCGAGCAGATCCTCGCCCGGCTGCACGGGTTCGACCGCTACATCACCTCGCGCACCGTGGACGTCCACGTGATGAACCTCCGCCGGAAGATCGAGCCCACGCCGCGCCGTCCCGTACGGCTCCTCACCGTCTACGGGGTGGGCTACAAGCTCGCCGACAACCGGCGGGACCCGCGCGATGCGGGGTGACGTGCCGCTGCACCGCAGCCTGCTGCTGCGGGTGCTCGCCGTGTCCGTGCTGGTGTCGGTCTGCTCGATCGCGGCCACGGCCTGGCTGACCGCGCGGAGCACCACCGTGGCGATCAGGCAGGAACAGGGACAGGCGCTCGCCGACGACGCCCGCACGTACGACACCCTGCTCGGCTACGCGGCCACCCACCCCGGCTGGGGCGGCGCGGGGGAGATCGTGCGGCAGCTGGCGCGCGACACCGGTCGCCGCGTCACGCTCACCACGGAGCGGCGCGTGCCGCTCGTGGACTCCGACAGCGGGCCGCCCGCGAAGCTGCCCGACCAGCCGACCGCGTCGATCGACCCGCTGCACGTGGACACGGTCCTGGCGGCCGCGTCCAGCTCGTCTGGGACGGCCGGGTCCGATGCGTCCCTGCCGCAGGCGGCCGTGACCGACCACATCGACCCGCGCGCCGTGGGCCCCTTCCTGCTGCCACGCAAGGAACGTGACACCCTGCGCGCCGCCGCCGAGCGGCGTGCCGCCTGCCTGCGCGGCACCTTCGGCACCGTCGCCACGATCGCCTACAGCCCGAGCGGACGGCCCGTGCTGGACACCGGGGGCGCGCGCCCATACTCCGAGAGCCGGTGCCTGAGCACCGTCCTCGACCGGCCGACCGCCACGGAGGCCAAGGCCCTCGCCGCGCTGCAGAAGCTCGTCGACAGCTGCCTGGAGCGGCGGCACGAGTCGCAGGTGCGGCTCAACCTCGACTTCACCTGGACGCGGTTGCCCTCGGCCGCTCCCCCGCAGGCGGCGGACGACGGCCCCCGCGGCAGCGCCGTCCCCGACTGCGTCGCAAGCAGCCGCCGCGAGCAGCTCGCGCCGTACGTCGCCCCGCCCGCGCTGCTCTTCATCACCAGCCGCGACGGCGGCGACGCGTCCACCGCCTTCGACTTGTCACCGGAAAACCAGGCCCGCATCGCCGGCGTCGCCGCCCTCGTGCTGCTGATCACCGTGACCGCCAGCGTCATGGCCGGGACCCGGTTGAGCCGCCCCCTGCGGGCGCTCACCGACGCCGTACGGAACATGGAGGAAGGGCGCGCCGCCCGCGTCGAGGTCAGGGGGAAGGACGAGATCGGCAGGCTCGCCGCGGCCTTCAACGCGATGGCCGAGCGGCGCGAACGGCTCGAGGAGCTACGCAAGGCGATGGTCGGCGACGTCGCCCACGAGCTGCGTACGCCGCTGAGCAACATCCGCGGCTGGCTGGAGGCCGCCCAGGACGGGCTCGCCGACCCCGACCCGGACCTTGTGTCGTCGCTGCTGGAGGAGGCCCTGCTGCTCCAGCACATCATCGACGACCTCCAAGACCTGGCGGTGGCCGACGCGGGCGAGCTGAGAGTGCACGCCGAGCCGGTCGACGTGGCCGACCTGCTGGCCCAGGTCGCGACCGCCCACCGGGGCAGCGCGGAGGCGGCCAGCGTCACGCTGGCGACGCGGGCCGACGGCCGCCTCCGGCTCGTCGCCGATCCCGTACGGCTGCGCCAAGCGGTGGGCAACCTCGTCTCGAACGCCGTACGGCACACCCCGCCTGGCGGCACCGTGAGCCTGCTCGCCCGCCGCGCCGACGGCGAGGTGGTGATCGACGTGGCCGACACGGGCAACGGGATCGCGCCCGACGACCTCCCGCTGGTCTTCGAACGGTTCTGGCGGGTGGAGAAGTCACGCAGCAGGCGGAGCGGGGGCAGCGGGCTCGGCCTGCCCATCGCCCGCAAGCTCGCCGAGGCCCACGGCGGATCGCTCACCGCCACCAGCATCGTCGGCCAAGGTTCGACCTTCACGCTCCGGCTACCCGCGCACGGCCACGCCCGCGAGGCGTAGACACTCAAGTCCTACTGCCCGGACGGTGCGTATCCGCGCAGTGATCGCATGTTGCGGGGAGTCAGAGGCACTCACGGATCAAGAAACGTAGAAGCCGTCAACCGGCATCTCTGCTTGTCAAGGGCTCTTTTCTGCTGGCGGCAGGCCCAGGGCTCGAACGTGAGCGGCACGACGACGGTCTAACGTGACCATTTCAGGCCCCTCGACGCCGTTTGACCTGCGCCGGAGCCCGCTCTCGCGGCCCTGATCGTCAAGATCATTGCACGCATATTGCACGGCTCGGAAACGATCAGTTTCAGCACGTAGACTCGGCTGCTGCCCCTGAAGAGTACGAGGACATGCATCGGCTGGTCGACCAGCTCACCGGAGACCAGCTCCGGGAGATCCGCGCGCACACGCTGCGATTGGTCCACTCCTCCGAGCACGCCGAGAGCGACTCCTGGCCGCCCGCCTTTTTCGGCTCCGTCCGTGCTGGCCGCTCGGATGTGGCCGCCCGTACCGAAGAGATCCTTGCCGAGGGCTTCGGACGCGGCGAGTGATCGTCGTCGATACCGGCCCGCTCGTGGCCGCCGCGATCTCCGACGATGCTAATCATGAGCGTTGTGTCGGTGAGTTCAAGCGCCTCCACGATGCGCGCCGAAAGCTCCTCATTCCCCAGCTTCGTCGCGGCCGAGGTGTGTTACATGATCTCCAGGTTCGGCGGTGCCGCACCGGAGGCCGCATTCCTCCGAGCTCTCGAATCGGACGTGTTCACACTCGTCGAGCTGACCAAGCCTGACCTCTCCAGAGTCGCCGCGCTGGTCGAACGCTACGCGGACTTTCCCCTTGGTGCCGTTGACGCCTCGGTCATCGCGGTGGCCGAGCGCCTGAAGGTCACCGAGGTGTTCACACTCGACGTACGCCACTTCGCTGCGGTCCGCCCCGCTCACGTGCCCGCTTTCACCCTGCTTCCCGAGTAGGTCTTCTGTCGCTGCGGCGCACGATCAAGCCGCCTGGGCCCGTGCGGCCCTCGCACGCTCCTCCCCCATCCGCGCATCCCGTATGCCGTCGACCCGCTGCGGAGCAGCAGCAGGCCGGCGACTGAGGCGCAAGCCCGTCTTCGCGTGTACGTCAGCCGGTCGCCGTTCCTCGGGGCCATCGGACGCCAACAGTCACAGACGGGCTTGAGCCGTATGAGCTGGTTTGCTGGGCTTGCCCGGGTCGATGGCAGGTCGATGGCAGTAGGGATGCGCAGGCTCTACGTCAGCCATCTACGGCTCGCGCTCTCCAACCGGGCGGCATCCCGGAGCCGGAGCGCCCCCGCCGGAGGCATCGAAGTTGGCCAGCGACGGCTACCGCAGATCATTCGTCACGGACAGGCGGCGCACGCTCAGGTTGGCGAGGTCTTGAGATGCGGTACGGCTGGCGTGCGGCGGGCGGGCGATGGGCCGCGCAGCGGCGGCGCGCCGCGCCGCCGGGGCCGGGACGACGTACGGCCGGTGCCCATCCCTCCGGTCCTGGTGAAGATCATTCGGCAACACATCGAAGAGTTCGGAGTCGGCTCGGACGGGCGGATCTTCCGAAGTGAGCGCGGCGGGGTCGTCGCCTCGACGGCCTACACGGAGGTGTGGCAAGAAGCCCGCAAACTCGCCCTCACCCCCGCCCAGGTCGCCTCTCCCCTGGCTCGCCGGCCGTACGACCTCCGGCACGCGGCCGTCTCCCTCTGGCTCAACGCGGGAGTCCCGGCCCCCGACGTGGCCGAGCGGGCCGGGCACAGCGTTGACGTCCTCCTGCGGGTCTACGCCAAGTGCCTCGACGGCCAACAGGAGATCGCCAACCGGAGGATTGACGACGCCCTGGCGGCGTGAGTCACGATCACCACAGGCAGGGCCCCGGAAGCCGGCCGGGGCCCTTCGCCGTTTCGTACGCTCGTCTCGTAGCCCTCAGAAGGTCAAAAACGCAGCACGACCTGCGGAAACGTATCCAAGATCATTGCACGTATATTGCACGATCATCGACAGACGGCCGCTCAGAGCGGCCTACGGCTGCATGGGCCCGGACAGCAGAAGAGGCCCCGTAGGGCCTCTGAGCTGCTTCTTCGCTGGTGGCAGGTCCAGGGTTCGAACCTGGGTAGCATGACGCGACGGTTTTACAGACCGCTCCCTTTGGCCACTCGGGCAACCTGCCTTGTCTTTCCGCTCGTCGCGGCGACAGGTAGAAGAATAGCGGACTTCCGGGGTGCACGTGACATGGGTTCGGGCGCGGCCCTCTTCCAAGATCGTCGGCTGGAAAACTGGGAGGCGAACCCCGCAGCTCACCGGCCATAGTGGGACGGTGATCAGACAGGCTGAGCCGGCGGATCTCGCGGCCCTGGCGGAGATCGAGACGGCTGCGGACGGGATGTTCGCGCCGCTCGGGATCGTCTTCCCGCCGGGCACCACGGTGATCGACGAGTGCGACGATCCCGGGCGTGTCCTCGTGGCGGGCCGGCCGCCGGTGGGGTTCGCCCTGCTCGGGGTGGTGGACGGTCTGACTCACCTCGAACAGATCGCCGTACATCCCCGTCACGGCAGGCAGGGGATCGGCGGCCGGCTCCTCGACGCGGTCTGCGCGGAGGCCAGGCGGGCCGGCGCCGCCGCGGTGACGCTGACGACGTTTAGGGACGTGCCGTGGAACGCCCCCTGGTACGCCCGGCGGGGCTTCCGGGTCGTGGAGCCGCACGAGTGGGGGCCGAAGCTCGCCGAGCTGGTCGAGCGCGAGCGCGCCCTCGGGATAGAGGTGGCGCCTCGCGTCGTGATGCGGAAAGACTTCTGATCGCATCGGGGCCACTAATCTCAGAGGGCAACGGAGAGAGGACACGGACACCGATGGCCGACAGCAGTTTCGACGTGGTGAGCAAGATCGACCGGCAGGAGGTCGACAACGCCCTGAACCAGACGGTCAAGGAGGTCGGGCACCGCTTCGACTTCAAGGGCACCGGCGCGAGCATCTCCTGGTCGGGGCAGAAGGACATCGAGATCAGGGCGAACAGCGAGGAGCGGGCCAACGCCGTTCTCGACGTCTTCAAGGAGAAGATCGTCAAGCGCAACCTGTCCCTCAAGATCCTGGACGCGGGCGAGCCGAAACTGTCCGGCAAGGAGTACCGCCTGATGGTGTCCCTCAAGGAGGGCATCGACCAGGAGAACGCCAAGAAGATCTCCAAGATCATCCGGGACGAGGGGCCGAAGGGCGTCAAGGCGCAGATCCAGGGCGACGAGCTCCGGGTCAGCTCCAAGAAGAAGGACGACCTTCAGGCGGTGATCGCCCTGCTCAAGGGCAAGGACCTCGACATCGCCCTTCAGTTCGTCAACTATCGGTGACGCTGGTCACATCCACACCATCCTCATAAGGCCCTGACCTGCGGGTTCAGGGCCTTTGTCATGTCCAGCCACCCCCGGAGCACGACTATTTGGTTGCCTAAGGCAACGATCAAGATATGATTGCTTAGGGAAACTAAGTTTGATCGCATAGGGGAGGACTGCGATGACCAGGGAGGATCCACCAGACGCGGCGGCCTCCGCGATGACGCACCGGGAGATCCTGGAGGCGCTCTCGGGGCTGATGCTGGGGATGTTCGTCGCGATCTTGTCCTCGACCGTGGTGTCGAACGCGCTCCCCACGATCACCGCGGAGCTGCACGCGGACGAGACGACCTACACATGGGTGATCACCGCGACGCTGCTCGCGGCGACGGTCTCCACGCCGATCTGGGGCAAGCTGGCCGACCTGTTCAGCAAGAAGCTGCTCATCCAGCTCGGGCTGATCGTGTACGTGATCGGCTCCGCGATCGCCGGCCTGTCGCAGAACCCCACGATGCTGATCTCGGCGCGGGTGGTGCAGGGCCTGGGCGTCGGCGGCCTCACCGCGCTCTCCCAGGTGATCATGGCGGCGATGATCCCGCCGCGTCAGCGGGGACGTTACTCGGGCTACCTGGGGGCGGTGTTCGCGGTCGCCACGATCGGCGGCCCGCTCATCGGCGGCCTCATCGTGGACACCGACTGGCTCGGCTGGCGCTGGTGCTTCTACGTCGGCGTGCCGTTCGCGATCATCGCGCTGATCATGCTGCAGAAGACCCTGCACCTGCCGGTGCTCAAGCGCGACGTGCGCATCGACTGGGGCGGTGCGGTCCTCATCGCCGCCTCGGTCTCGCTGCTGCTGATCTGGGTGTCGTTCGCGGGCGGCAAGTACGACTGGCTGTCGTGGCAGACCGGCGCGATGGTCGGCGGGGCCGTGGTCCTCGCGGCGCTGTTCCTCCTGGTGGAGTCGAAGGCCGGGGAGCCCATCGTGCCGCTGCGGCTGTTCCGGATGCGTACGGTCAGCCTCGCCGTGGTCGCCAGCGTGCTGGTCGGCGTGGGCATGTTCGGCGCGACGACCTTCCTGAGCCAATATTTCCAGCTCGCCCGTGGCGAGACGCCCACGGTGGCCGGCCTCATGACGCTGCCGATGATCCTCGGTCTGGCCGTCTCCTCCACGGTCTCGGGGCAGATCATCACGCGCACCGGCCACTGGAAGGTCTTCCTGGTCGCCGGCGCGTTCTTCCTCACGGCCGGGTTCGCGCTGATGGGCATGATCCGCTACGACACCGCCTACTGGCTCGTGGCCGTCTTCATGTTCTTCGTCGGCGTGGGCGTGGGCATGAGCCAGCAGAACCTCGTGCTCGCGGTGCAAAACCAGGTGCGGGCGGAGGACCTGGGCGCGGGCAGCTCCGTGGTCGCGTTCTTCCGCTCCCTCGGCGGCGCGATCGGCGTGTCGGCGCTCGGCGCGGTGATGGTCAACCGCGTCAGGAACTACCTGGATGAGGGCCTCGCCGCGCTGGGCGTCACGGGGACCGGCGCGGAAAGCGGCACGATCCCCAAGCTCTCCTCGCTGCCCGCCCCGGTCCGCGCCGTCGTCGAGAGCGCGTACGGCCACGGCGTCGGCGACCTGTTCCTCTACGCCGCGCCGGCCGCTCTCCTGGCACTGATCGCCGTGCTGTTCATCCAGGAGGTGCCGCTGCGGACCACCGCGATCGGCGTCCGCGCCGAGACGCGGGAGCCCGAGCAGGCCCCCGCACCCGAGCCCGCCGTCCAGCGGAACGGCGCCACGCCCGGGCGGCACGCCCAGCGCGACAGGCAGCGGGTGGTCACCGCCGACGCCGCGCTCGCCGCGCCGAACGGCCGCTCCCCCGCACAGCCGCCGAACGCACGGCTCCTCACCGCCACGCGGGCCCAGCCGTACGGCGCGGTCGCCGTGGAGACGCGCGAGCCGGGCGGCGTGGAGGTCCGCGGGTTCGTCAAGGGCCGGGACGGCGTGCCCGTGGGCCGCGCCACGCTCACGCTGATCGACGCGCGCGGCCACCAGATCGGCCGTACGGTCACCCGGGACGACGGGGGCTATGCGATCCGGAGGCCGGGCGGCGGCACGTACGTGCTGATCGCGTCGGCGGGCGACCGGGAGCCGCGGATGCGGGGCACGGTTCGGGCCGAGGACGGTGCACCGCTGGCCGACGCCAGGGTCACGCTGCTCGACGCGGCCGGGAACGTGGTGGGCGTGGCGACCACCGGCGAGGACGGCGAGTACGCCTTCACCGATCTCACCGGCGGGCAGTACACGATCGTGGCCAGCGGCTACCCTCCGGTCGCGAGCACGCTCGACCTGGCCGGCCGGGGCGACGAGCCGTACGACGTCCGGCTGGGGCACGACCGATGAGCGCCTCGGCCGCCGAGATCGTCGCGGCGTCCATCGACACGGGCAGCCGGATGCGCGATGATCACCTGCGGTCCGCGGACTTCCTCGACGTCCCGGCGCACCCGGTCATCGCGTACCGGAGCACCGGCCTGTCGCCGGCGGGCCCGGACCGGTGGACGGTGCACGGCCCGCTGACTGCGCGCGGCGTTCCACGCCGTCACGCGGCCGCGCCGGGAGGACTTCGCGATGACCTATAACCAGGTCGTCCAGGCCGGGATCGCGCTCATCGGCGCGACACTGAAGGTAGAGCTGGACATCCAGGCGGTGCGCGGGTAGACCCCGGCCACCCGCAGTCAGGAGGAGACAGGCCATGACGGAGGCGGAGACCGCTTCCCGGCCGCCCACGGCCGGCGAACGCGAGGCGTACTGCGCGGTCGAGCGCCAGCTCGCCATCCTGCTCCGCCGCGCCAACGCGTTCTCCGCGGGGATGGGGCGGAAGGTGCACCCCGAGCTGGACCCCGGCGCGTACGGCCTGCTGGTCCGCATCGACCAGAGCTCCCCGATGCGGTCCAGCGACCTGGCCGCCTACCTACGGGTCGGCCGGGCGACGATCAGCCGCCAGCTCAAGGTGCTGGAGGAGCTGGGGCTGATCAGCCGCAGCCCCGACCCGGAGGACGGCCGGGCCCACCTGCTGGCCCTCACCCCCGAGGGACGCAAGCGGCTCGACGACGCGAGGTCAGCCCGTGAGAGCCAGTTGCGCACGCTGCTGGCCGCCTGGCCGGAGGAGGACGTCCGGCTGCTCGCGCGGATGCTCGAACGGTTCAACACGCTCACCGAAGGCCTGCACCCCTGACGCCACGTTTCACAGACGTTACTGGCTACGATCCATGTGGTGGCCAAACCGTCATAAGAGCCGCTTAAACTGCGCCTCAGACGTTTTCGCACCACAACAAGGAGGCCGGTGTGGCTCCCTGGTCCACCTATCGGAAAGCCGCGAGCATCGGCGCGGTCGCGCTGGCGGCGGCGCTGACCGTCACCGCGTGCGGGAGCGACTCCGCCGACTCGGGCACGGCGACGGCCTCGGCTGCCCCCGGCGGTGTCGCCCTCGTGAACCCCGGCAAGATCACCACTTGTACGAACATCCCATATGAGCCGTTCCAGTTCAACCAGGGCGGCAAGGTCATCGGGTTCGACGTCGACATCGTCGACCTGGTCGCGAAGAAGCTGGGCGTGACTCAGGACATCGTCGACATCGACTTCGCGGCGATCAAGAGCGGCGCCGCGCTGAACGCCCGCAAGTGCGACGTGGCCGCCGCGGGCATGACGATCACCGAGGAGCGCAAGCAGAACCTGCTGTTCTCCGAGCCGTACTTCGACGCCACCCAGGCGCTGATGGCCAAGAAGGGCAGCGGGGTCACCTCGCTGGACGACGTCAAGGCCAAGAACCTCAAGCTCGGCGCGCAGGCGTCGACCACCGGCCTCGACTACGTGAAGGACAAGGGGTTCGAGCCGATCGAGTTCGCCGACTCGCCCAAGGAGCTGCTCGGCCTGCAGACCGGCCAGGCCGACGTGATCGTGCAGGACCTCCCGGTCGTGCTGACCTGGCTGAAGAAGCCCGAGATCAGCGAGAAGTTCGAGCACGTCGCGAGCCTCGACACCGGTGAGCAGTACGGCATCGGCATGAAGAAGGACAACACGGCGCTCAAGCAGGTCGTCGACGAGGTCCTCGCCGCGGCCAAGGCGGACGGCACCTACAACGAGATCTACAAGAAGTGGTTCGGCACCGAGCCGGGCAGCGTGTCCGGCGGTGCTTCTGACGGCGCTTCGACCACTACCGAGTCGCCCGCCGCCGGATCATGAGCGTTGTGAGCGAGCAGCAGACGCCCCCCTCCGCTGAGCCCCGCAAGGGGCTCAGCCCGCGCAAGAGGCAGCGCATCAGCCGCGGCATCCAGTACGCCGTGCTGGTGGTGATCCTCGTCGTCCTGATCGCCCTGGCCGACTGGAAGTCGATCAGCCAGTCGTTCTTCAACCTGGACGTCGCCCGCGAGGGTCTGCCCGAGCTGTTCACGGTCGCGCTGAAGAACACCGTCATCTACACGGTGAGCGGGTACGCCGCCGGTTTCGTGGGCGGCCTGCTGCTGGCGCTGATGCGCCAGTCGTCGGTGGCTCCGTACCGTTGGCTGTCGGCGATCTACATCGAGATCTTCCGCGGGCTCCCGGCGCTCGTCATCTTCCTGATGATCGGCAGCCTGCCGCTGGCCTTCCCCGGCTTCCACGTGCCCGGCGACGTGTACGGCCAGGCGGCGCTGGGCCTCGGCCTGGTCTCGGCCGCGTACATGGCCGAGACCTTCCGCGCGGGCCTGCAGGCCGTGCCCAAGGGGCAGATGGAGGCGGCGCGCTCGCTCGGCATGCCGTACATGCGGGCGATGGTCTCGATCATCATCCCGCAGGCGATCAGGATCGTGATCCCGCCGCTCACCAACGAGCTGGTCCTGCTGTTCAAGGACTCCTCGCTGGTGCTGTTCCTCGGGGTCACCGCCGCCCAGGTCGAGCTGGCGAAGTTCGGCAACGACCAGGCCTCCACCTTCGCCAGCCCCACGCCGATCCTCGTGTCCGGCCTGACCTACCTGCTGATCACGATTCCCCTCGGATATGTGGCGAGGCGGCTGGAAGCTCGTCAGGGAGCGCACCGATGAGCACAGTCGAGGTCAAGAACCTGCACAAGTCGTTCGGCAGCCTCGAAGTGCTGCGCGGTGTCGACTTCACGGTCGAAAGCGGCCAGGTCGTCTGCATCATCGGGCCGTCCGGCTCGGGCAAGTCGACGCTGTTGCGGTGCGTGAACCTGCTGGAGCAGCCGACCTCCGGCACGGTGATCGTGGACGGCGTCGACCTGACCGACCCCGACGTGGACATCGACGCGGCACGGCGGCGCATCGGCATGGTGTTCCAGCAGTTCAACCTGTTCCCCCACCTGACCGTGCGGCGCAACGTCACGATCGCCCAGGAGCGGGTGCTCAAGCGGCCCAAGGAGGAGTGCGACCGCATCGCCAGGGAGAACCTGGAGAAGGTCGGGCTGCTCGCGAAGATCGACGCCTACCCGCCCCAGCTGTCCGGCGGCCAGCAGCAGCGGGTCGCGATCGCCCGCGCGCTCGCCATGAACCCCTCGCTGATGCTGTTCGACGAGCCGACCTCGGCGCTCGACCCCGAGCTGGTCGGCGACGTGCTGTCGGTCATGCGGCAGCTCGCGGAGGACGGCATGACCATGCTGGTCGTCACCCATGAGATGGGGTTCGCCCGCGAGGTCGCCGACCGGGTGGTGTTCATGGACGGCGGCGTGATCGTCGAGGACGGGCCGCCCGAGCAGGTCATCGCGGACCCGCAGCACGAGCGGACCCGCGAGTTCCTGAAGCGGGTGCTGCACCCCGGCGTTTGACGGCGCGTGTGAGAGGGGACGAAGCCGTCCGGCTTCGTCCCCTCTCGTTGTGCCGGCGCCGTGGCTCATGTGCCGCCCCCGTGACTCACCGTGGCTGAACCTTTCGTCGTCGCATCGCATCTATCAAGGCGAAACCAATTTCCTGGCGGGACGAAAGGAATTTCGATGAGAAAGCCCGCGATCCTCGCACTCTCGGCGGCGGTCACCATGGCGCTGACCACCCTCGCCGGCGGCGCCGCGCAGGCGCAGGCGCGTACGGGAGCCGCCTCCGCCACGGCGTCCGCCGCGTCCCCCGTCCGGTACGCCTGGCTGAAGTCCTGCCACAAGAAGGACGACTACCACCCCTGCGGCTCGTGGCACCTGCTGCTTCGCAACGGCCGCGACGTCGTGCTCAAGGACGCCCAGGTGTTCCCCCGCACGGCCAAGGGCAAGATCGACAAGCACGCGGACGCACCCCTGTCGATCAGCGGCGACGGCCGGCACGTGTCGTACTTCAGGAAGAAGGACGGCAGGCTCGTCGTACGCGACCTGACGACGAACAAGGTCCGCACGCTCCCGCGTTCGGTCTCGAAGCTGCCCAAGGGCATCGGCATGGGAGACCTCTCCATGTCCCTGTCGCGGGACGGCGGCCTGATCGCCATCGAATACTACGACGGCGACGACAAGATCCCGTCTCTCCTGGTGGACGTCCGTACGGGGAAGGTCCGCAAGATCCGGGCCGACGAGTCGATCCTCGGCTTCAGCCCCGACGGCACGCACCTGCTCGCCTCCCGGGGGACCGCCGAGAACACCAGCCGGTTCAGCGTGTACGACCAGGACGGGCGGCAGACGAATTCACAGGTCGTGCCGCAGGTGGTGGCCAACAACAGCCCGACGGCGCTCGCCGACGACGGCTCCACTGTGGCGGTGCTGATCACCACCTCCTCCGGCGGCAAGCGGCTGCGGCTGTACGACCTGTCGAACGACACCGTGGGCGAGGCCGTGAACGTCCGCGTGCCCAAGAAGGAGTTCGCCAAGCGCCTGGAGTGGACCGCCGACGGCGGCCTCAAGCTCTGGGAGACCCTCGACTCGCGGGAGGGCGACATCGACCGGGTCGTCGTACGCAGCCTCGACCCCGCCACCGGGGCCACCGCCACGCTGGACTCCTTCAAGGTGAAGTCCAGCCTGTGGAACTGGTGGTTGCCGGGCGAGTGACGCGGGTTATTGTCCCGTTATGGGCAAAATTTACGAAAAGCTCGATGACCGGCTGCGCGAGTTCCTCACGGCGCAGCCGGTCTATTTCGTCGCCACCGCTCCCGAGCGGGGCGGCCACGTCAACGTGTCTCCCAAGGGCTACGCGGACACCTTCGCGATCATCGATGACACGACCGTGGCCTACCTCGATCTCGACGGCAGCGGCGTGGAGACCATCGCCCATATCCGCGACAACGGCCGCATCACGCTGATGTTCTGCGCCTTCAGCGGGCCGCCGAAGATCGTCCGTCTGTACGGCACCGGCCGCGTGGTGACCCCCCGGGACGCCGAGTGGACCGATCTGCTCGCGCTCTTCGGGCCGCACCCGGGAGTGCGCTCGATCATCGTCGTGAGCTGTGACCGCATCGCCGACTCGTGCGGCTTCTCGGTGCCCTTCATGGCGTACGAGCAGGACCGGACCCTGCTCGACGAGTGGGCGACGCGCAAGGACGTCCAGCAGCGGCGGAGCTACCGCGCCAAGCACAACCGGGAGAGCATCGACGGGCTGCCCGGACTGGCGGCCGAGGAGACCGACCCGGTCGCCCAGCACTCCTGACCCCGGCCGACGGCCCACCCCGCCTCGACCGCCCGCTTTCGCAGGACGACGGCCCCCATATCGGGCTCACTCAGACGGCCGGGAAGCAGGCAGCGGCACGCCGCTCGCGGTGACCTCGATGTTCGTCTCCGATGCCGGGCTCATTCACCTGCGGTAGCCGGCCATCCGCTCCAGCTGTGCGATCCTGGCGGCGATCGGCGGGTGGGTCGCGAACAACCTGCCGATCCGGGTGCCCCGGAACGGGTTGACGATCATCATGTGCCCCGCCGAGGCCAGCCTGCCGTTCTCCGGGAGCGGCAGCCTGCGGACCTCCATCTCGATCTTGCGCAGTGCGGAGGCGAGGGCCAGCGGATCGCCAGTCATCCGTACGCTCGCCTCGTCGGCCGCGAACTCCCGGGATCGCGCGATCGCCGTCTGGATCATCGCCGCCGCGACCGGACCGAGGATCATCACGAAAATCGCGCCGAGGAATCCCGGACCCTCGTCGTCGTCCGAGCCGAAGAACAGACCGGCGTACCCGAAGAACGTGATCATCGTGGCGAGCGCGCCCACGACCGAGGAGGTCAGGATGTCCCGGTTGTGAATGTGCGACAGCTCGTGGCCGAGCACGGCCTTGAGTTCGCGCTCGTCCAGCAGCGCGAGCAGGCCGTGCGTGACGCACACCGCCCCGTCGCGCGGGTTGCGCCCGGTCGCGAACGCGTTGGGCTGCATCGTCGGGGACACGTACAGGCGGGGCATCGGCCCGCGGGCCTCGGTGCACAGCTCGCGGACGACCCGGTAGAGCACCGGCTGCTCCACCTCGGCCACGGGCCGGGCCCGCATGGCCGACAGCGCGATCCGGGCGGCGCAGAAGTAGGCGACACCGACGACGGCGAGGGCGGCCACGACGGCGATCTGGACACCCGTACCGCCCCCCAGCCAGGCCCCGGCGACCAGGAGCGACGCGGACAGCACGCCCAGCAGGAGCGCGGTGCGCAGGCGGTTGTGGTGCACGCCCCCTCCTCCCGGTTCGGTGTCCAGCTCGGTGCGTCCAGCCCTACCAACGCGCATGGCCTGGACGAACGTTCCCTGTGGTGCGCCTCGGCCGCGCCCTGGCCGGGGCGGAGCGGCGCGTACGCGGTGCGGAAACCGGTGACGACCACGCTGACGAGGACCGCGGCGGTCGCGACGGCGACCAGTACGGCGGCCCGCCGGTTGCAGGAATCGAGGCCGCCGGAGGGCCCGATGGGCGCACGGGTCAGCATGATGCCGAACAGCAGCAGCACCACGACCGCGCCCACGTAGATCAGCACCTGCACCCGGGCGACGAACTCGGCGGTCAGCACCAGGTAGCCGCCCGCGAGCGCGCCGAAGCAGACGACCAGCCACAGCGCCGCGTGGACGAGTTGCCTGGTCGTGACGACCAGCAGGCCGAGCCGACGGCGACGACACCGAGCAGCAGGAAGACGATCTCCGGCCCCGAGGGCGGCAACGACCCCGGCGCCCGGGAGGTCATCGCTCCCCCTCTGGCCCGTCCTTCTTCTCCGGCGACTTGTCCGACGACGGTCCGGTCTTCTTGGGCAGCGAGCCCGGCGGCCGGATGGAGCGGATGTCACGCATGACCCTCGGCGGCTCGCGCCGCGGGCGGCCCACGGGTCCCTTCACGGGTTCAGCCGCCGGTCTCCCCGCGGCCTCGCGCGCGGTCCCCCGCGTCGTGTCCCGCCCCGCTTCCGGCGCCGCCGTCTCCCGCGCCGCCTCCTGTGCCGCGGACGCGCCCTCGGCGGGTCCCTGCACCCGTGCGGGCGGTGCCGTACGCCGGGCGGCCGACGCGGGGCGGGAACCGGCCGCGAGTTCCTTCGGCGGCTCGGCACCGGCCTCGTGCGCCGGGGGCGGTGGCACGGTGGCCGCCCACCCGCTCAGCCTGTCCTTCTCGTGCAGGAGGTCGCGGATGTCGTACTCGGCGTACTCGAACTCCGGCGACCAGAACAACGCGTCGAAGGGGCACACCTCGATGCAGATGCCGCAATACATGCACAGCGAGAAATCGATCGCGAAGCGGTCGAGCACGTTGCGGGCGCGCGGACGGCCGCCCTCGGGCGCCGGCAGGGTCTCCTTGTGGGAGTCGATGTAGATGCACCAGTCGGGACACTCGCGGGCGCAGAGCATGCAGACCGTGCAGTTCTCCTCCACCAGGGCGATCACACCCCGGCTGCGGGCGGGCAGGTCGGGGCGGACCTCGGGATACTGCCGCGTCTCCGACTCCCGCAGCATGTGCCGCATGGTCACGGCCGGGCCCTTGGCCAGCCCTTCTCCTGGTATGTGCCCCACACGTTCATCATCGCGCACTAGCGGCGGTGCGTGAACGCGCACCTCCGTCCTCCGGGTTTTCCACATCGTCCACACCGCTATCCCCAAAGTTATCCACAAATTGTGGGGAGAAAGATCACGCACAGAGACCAACAAAAACGTATTGTCTGGACCATGAACGGCTATGGCGGACCAGGAGGTAACCCGCCCGGAGCCCAGGGACCTTCCGGAGCCCAGGGACCTTACGGTCGGCAGAGGCAGCAGGGGCCCTACGGGCAGCAGGGGCAGCCACGTCCCGACGGCGTCTATCCGCCGCCGCCCCCGCAGCCGCCCGCGGCACCACATGTGCCGCCGCACGTACAGCCCGCGCGGCCACCCGCGTCACACCCGCAGGCGCCGATGCCGCCCGCGCAACCGCCCATGCCGCCCGTGGCGCGGCCCATCAGCCCCGCCAGCTTCCTGTGGGCGCTCGCCCCGCTGTACACCTGCGGCTTCGGCACCCCTCTCACCATGCTGTACGCCGCCATCCGCAAGCGCAGCGTGTGGTACGGGCTCGCCTCGGCCGGGTACGCCGCGGCCACCGGCCTGTGGATCCACCTGGCCGAGGCATACGGCGACAACGAACCAGACCTGGTGCCCGTTGTGATGATCATCTGCATGCTGACCCCCTGGCTGGTCGGCACCGTGCACTCCCTCGCGGTCAGGAGGCAGGTCTTCGACGGCGCCGAGCCGTACTCGACCGCGAACGAGCACGCGCTCGCGGTCGCGCAGTATCGCCGCGGCCTGCGGCAGCAGGCCAGGGAGCTGGCGGAGCGCGACCCGGTCATGGCACGCGAGCTGCGGATCGGGCGCCCCGACCTGCCCAGGCAGTACGACGACGGCGGTCTGATCGACGTCAACCGCGCCCCCGCCTCCGTGATCGCGACCCTGCCCGGCCTGACACCCGCGCTCGCCGAGCAGATCGTGCGCGTACGCGACGAGGTCGGCGGCTTCGTCTCGGCCGAGGACCTCTCGGCCGCCGCGTCCCTGCCCCCGCATCTCACCGCCGACCTCGCCGAATATGGCCTTTTCCTCCCATAGCAATTTGATAATCCCGATTGTCGTCACGCATATCCCTGGCTGAACCATCGGTGTTTCCTTAGGCTTGATGGTGCGTCAGCGTGAGAAACGGGAGGGCCGGTGACGTCACCCGAGATCGCCGAATGCAGGGCGGACATGGCCGCGGCCGCGACCGCCGTACGGGAGATCCTGCAGGCACTCACCGCCGTCCCCGCCATGTTCGGCGACCACACCTGGCGGGGCCCGGCGGCGGACGGCTGGGCCGCCGGCTGGAACGCCCGGAAGACCCAGCTCACCAGGCTGTTCGACGCCGTGCTCGCCGAGCAGCCGCGCCTGATCGCCCGTGTGGAGGAGGCGGAGCGCCGCAGAGCCGCATCGTAGGCCGCCGCATCGGGAAGGATCGCCGTGGGGGATTTCGTCGGAGTCGATCCCGACAATCTCAAGGAGCTGACCAAAAGGCTGGAACAGCTACACGAACTGCTGGCCCGGCATAGCCCCCTCATACAGCAGAAAATGCAGAAATGGGGGAGCGAAGTCGCACTCACCTCATTACCCGGATTGATCGCCGCCGCGCTCGACGACGTCCGCGACATGGACGCCCGCACGACCAGGGCGTACGAACTGGCGAGGGAGCAGGGCTGGAGCGCGCTGGGCCGCACGCCCGGTATTCCCGGCCTCACCTTCAACCGCCCGCCCACCGTACGGCTCGACTGGGAGGCCACGGGACAGAGCGGAAACCAGGGCAAGCGGGACGCGCAGGCGCTGACCGCCGCACTCGCGGCGAAGAACCCCGAGGACGCCCGCACCACCCTCCTCGAGCTGTCGGAGAGCCTGCGGCGGCACCTCGCCGACAAGGACCACCAGGCGGCCTTCTGGGCGGAGGCCGGCCCGCTCGCGCTGCGCGCCGCCCGTGCGTTGTACGAACGATCGGGAAGCACGCTGTTCAGCGCGGAGAGCGTGAGCGTGCTGCGGGCGCTCGGGGCGTCCCTGGCCGCCGCCAGCCAGATGCGCGTCGGCACGGGCAAGGACCGCCGCCCGTTGCTGTCCGCCGCGACCCGCGCCGCCCTCACCGGGAACTCCGACCCCTGGTCGGTCGGCATGCTGGTGAAGTTCGGCCCCGAGGGCAAGTCATGGGACTCCCACCTGCTCGCCGACCTGACCCGCGCCATGCTCGACGCCCGTGCCGCCGGCAAGGAGATCTGGCCGCCCGCCCGCGGCAAGCTGGAGACCGAGGCCGACGCATCACGTCACCAGCAGCTCATGGCGGAGTACGACGCCGTGGGGGCCGTCCTCCAGCGGGCCGCGGAGAACGGCATGGCCGCCCGGCACGTGCTGGGTGACCAGGCCACCGGCCTCAAGTACGCCCGCATGCTCGTCGACGACTCCTGGCACACCCCCGGCTACGACCCGGGGCCCTTCCTGAGCTCGTACGTCCACCCGGGCGGCACGCTTCCCCCCACCGGGCAGATGGACCTCTCCGCGCCCACCGCGGCCTTCCTCAAGGCCGCCGTCTCCGCGGAGCGCGGCACCTCCGCCGACGCCAAGGAATCCGCCTGGTCCGTCGTCCACATCGTCCAAGCCACCGCCGAGTTCGCCACCGCGAATACCGAACGCGTTCTTCCCACCGCGATTCGCGCCTCGCTGACCTACATGGCAGCACGCTATTTGCCCGACTTCGCGATGAGCGCGGGAAGACCTTACGGGTCGGGAGTGATCCCACTCGGCAACCAGGACGGCAACCCATGGGTGGCCATCGCCGACGGCTCTCACCTGGAGTTGTTCTTCCCGCAGGCTCTACGCGGGGCGAAGGAGTACGCCACGTTCAAAGCACTGATGGACACCAGGGTGTCCGCAGCCGTGGCCGCGACCGTCAAGGACCCGTCCGACGCCGACTACCTGAGCGAGATGGCCGGCCTTTATGGCCTCGTGGAGCGCACTCAGGCGGACCAGAACTTCGCCGAGCACAGTCGGCAGGACGAGCAAGCGGAACGAAACCAGATGCTCCTCGCGATGTTCACCGGTGGTTTCGGCGCACTGAACTTCGAGAAGACATGGGGTCCGGGTGTCATGGCGCAGTTCCTCACCGGAGCCGGAGCGCCGATATTGGACAAAGCGATAGACACCGATCACAAATGGAAGGCCCTGCAGGACAACGCCGCCAGTTTCAGAAAGCAGGTCCTCCATGTAGAGCTGCCGGTTGTGCAGGGGTTGATCGACGCCGGTGTGCTGCACCCTCCCGAGAACGCGACATGGTTCGTCAACGGGCGCCTGCGGCCTGACGCTTCGTTCACGAGCTGGCTCAGCAGACACGCCGAAACCCGGTACGGCGGCCGGAGGCTCGAGGATTGGATCAAGGAGGCCCAGCTGGCGATGAGGTTGCAGCAATGACTGGACGCCTGCGGCGCACTGCAGTGGCAGCGGCGCTCCTCCTCGCTCTCGTGGGCTGTAATGAGGACAGCAGACAGAAGCACGAAAGCGATATCACACGCCGAGGACCCGCACTCGTGGCGGTCGCACAGTGCCTCATCGACCATGGACTCGTGCCTCGAGAAGAGGTCAAAGGCCATTCTTGGTACAAGAACGGCCAGGTCGTCCCGGACGCTACCTTCACTGTCTGGGTGAGCGGCCATCGCGACACCGTTTATGCGGGCAAGACGTTGCAGGAGTGGGAGGACGAGGCGACGGCGGGGTGGCCGGGGTGGAAGTGCCCGTTGTGACCGTGCTCAGGCGATCAAAACACGTACGACGCCGGTGAGGGCGAGCTGGAGGAGCGCGAGGGGCACCAGGACGGTCCAGGCGAACCTCTGCAGCTGGTCCTCGCGCAGCCGCGGATAGCTGACGCGCACCCAGATGACGACGAAGGCCAGGGCGAAGACCGTCAGGAGCGTCCACACCGGGCCGGGCAGCAGGGGCCCCTGCCAGCCGCCGAGGAACAGCACGGTCGTCAGCGCGGACAGCACCACGATCCCCGCGTACTCGGCCAGCATGAACAGAGCGAAGCGGAACCCGGCGTACTCGGTCATCGGGCCCATGAGATCTCGGATTCCGCGATCGGCCTGTCGAACGGCGGCCGGCGCAGCTCGGCCAGCCCGGCGACGAAGAACACGAAGGCGCCGATCGCCTGCCAGGGCACCCACCATCAGCGCCACTGCTCGGCGATGCCCTGGAGGGACAGCGTGCCCGCGGCCATCGCCACGCTGGCGCGACGTCGAGCATCCCGGCCATGGCGCCCCGCTCAGCCGGAGGCCCAATCGGGTGGCACGCCAGGCGGCAGCATCCTGCGGCGGCTCGGCGGGCCGTGGTCGGACTCCCCCGGCTCCTTGGCGCCGGGCCACGCCTTGGCGACCCGGGCGGCCAGCACGAAGTCCTTGCGCAGCGGGTGGCCCTCGAAGCCGTCGGGCAGCAGCAGCGGGCGCAGGTCCGGGTGGCCGTCGAAGACGACCCCGAACATCTCGTACGTCTCCCGCTCGTGCCAGTTCGCCCCGCGGAAGACGCCGGTGGCGGTCGGCAGGCGGGGGTCCGCGCGCGGCACCCGGGTGCGCACGAGAAGGTGCGCGAACGCGGCCGGATCGAACACGTGGGCCACGACGCCGAACGCCTCGGGCGGCTCGTCCACGGCGGTCAGCCAGTCGAAGAACTCGAACCCGGCCGAGCGCGCGAACGCCAGCGCCTCGACCCACTCGCCGGGGTCCACGTCGAGCACGTCCTGGCCGAGGGAGTCGGTGACGCGCGAGCCGTACCGCTCGCGCACGGCCTCGACGGCGCTCATGCGTCCGCCTCCGGCACGTAGCGGTCCTCGAGCGTCTCGCCCGCGATCTTCTCCTGCAGCTTCATGATCCCGTGGAGCAGCGCCTCGGGGCGCGGCGGGCAGCCGGGGACGTACACGTCCACCGGGATGATCTGGTCGACGCCCTTGGTGACGCAGTACGAGTCCCAGTACGGCCCGCCCGAGTTGGAGCAGGCGCCGAACGAGATGACGTACTTGGGGTCGGGCATCTGCTCGTACAGCCGGCGTACGGCGGGAGCCATCTTGTCCGTCACGGTGCCGGACACGATCATCAGGTCGGCCTGCCGCGGGCCGTCGGCGAACGGGGTCACCCCGAAGCGGATGAAGTCGTGCCTGCTCATCGACGTGGCGATGAACTCGATGGCGCAGCAGGCCAGCCCGAAGTTGAAGACCCACAGCGAGTAGCGACGGCCCCAGTTCAGCACGAACTTCATCGGCTTGGGCGCCAGCCGGGACGCCGGGCCCACCGTGGGCATCGGAAGATCGTTTACGGGCATGCGGTCACCGCCATGCCGTCCATTGTCCTCCCCGCGGCCGACCGGGTCACGTCCAGCCCGGCACCCGCTTGCGCCAGGCGTACAGGATGCCGAGCGCGATGAACGCGAGGAAGACGAACATCTCCGCCGGCGTGGTCATGCCGTACCCGGGGGCGGCGAAGACGGTGGCCCGGGGGAAGAGGAAGACGGCGTCCACGGCGAAGACCACATAGAGGAGACCACATAGAGGTACGCGAAGACGTAGTAGCGGATCTGCGACTGCGCCCAGCCCTCGCCGGCGGGGTCGGCCCCGCACTCGTACGTCGTGAGCTTCTCGGGGGGTCGGCCGGCTGGGACGTAACATGCGGTTCACAAACAAACCGCCCGCAAAGATCGCCACACCGAGGAAGAGAAGCACCGCGACCACGGCATATGAGCTGAAATATCCACTCATAGTGCCTCCCAGTCTCGAGAATAGCCCCGCCCCGGTCTCAAGGGGTGAACACCTGAGGGTCACATCCGGGTCCCCCGCATATAGTTGAGGATCGTGACCCGAATCATGCTCGTCGCCCGCTTGCACCTGGATCTGTGCCGGCTCGCGTCGGGCCTGTGTCGCCCTGAAGGTTCGCAAGGCTGACGGTGCGCCGCCCACCGGCGGCCGAGGCACCAGCGGGAACGCGCCGCAGGCGTGGAAAGTCCCGGTAGACCGCACCCCAAGTGCGCATCTACGAAAAACCAGCGTGACCCCGATGGATCTAGCATGGACATGACAACGTGCCACAAGCAGGCAGGCCTGGGCGCGTCAAGGAGGACTGAGGAGCTGTGACCAAGCAGGTTCAGCAACTCGACCGCGTGATCATCCGGTTCGCGGGTGACTCCGGCGACGGAATGCAGCTCACCGGTGATCGGTTCACGGCGGAGACGGCCCAGTTCGGCAACGACCTGTCGACGCTCCCCAACTTCCCGGCGGAGATCCGCGCTCCCGCCGGCACCCTGCCCGGGGTGTCGAGCTTCCAGCTGCACTTCGCCGACCACGACATCCTGACCCCCGGGGACGCCCCCAACGTGCTGGTGGCGATGAACCCCGCGGCGTTGAAGGCGAACCTGGCGGATCTGCCCAAGGGCGCCGACATCATCGCCAACACCGACGAGTTCACCAAGCGCAACCTGGCCAAGGTGGGGTACGACGGCAACCCGCTGGAGGACGACTCCCTCAAGGAGTGGCGTCTGCACGCGGTGCCGCTGACCTCGCTGACGGTCAAGGCGCTGGAGAGCTTCGACATCTCCAAGAAGGACGCCGAGCGCGCCAAGAACATGTTCGCGCTCGGCTTGTTGTCGTGGCTGTACAACCGGCCGACCGAGGGGACGATCGCGTTCCTGGAGGCGAAGTTCGCGCGCAAGCCGGAGATCGCCAAGGCCAACATCGCGGCGTTCCAGGCGGGCTGGAACTACGGCGAGACGACCGAGTCGTTCTCGGTGTCGTACGAGGTCAAGCCGGCCACGCTCAAGCCGGGAACCTACCGGAACATCTCCGGCAACCAGGCCCTGGCGTACGGCCTGATCGCGGCGTCGGTGCGGGCGAAGCTGCCGCTGTTCCTCGGGTCGTATCCGATCACTCCGGCCTCCGACATCCTGCACGAGCTGTCCAAGCACAAGCACTTCGGAGTCCGCACCTTCCAGGCCGAGGACGAGATCGCCGGGGTGGGCGCCGCACTGGGCGCGGCCTTCGGCGGGTCGCTGGGCGTGACCACGACCTCCGGCCCGGGCATCGCGCTGAAGGCCGAGACGGTGGGCCTGGCGGTGACCACCGAGCTTCCGTTGATCATCGTGGACGTGCAGCGGGCCGGCCCGAGCACGGGCATGCCGACCAAGACCGAGCAGACCGACCTGCTGATGGCGATGTTCGGCCGCAACGGCGAGTCGCCGGTGCCGGTGCTCGCCGCGGCCACCCCGTCGGACTGCTTCTCCATGGCGATCGAGGCGGCGCGGATCGCGCTGAAGTATCGCACTCCGGTCATGCTGCTGTCGGACGGATATCTGGCCAACGGCTCCGAGCCGTGGCGCATCCCCGAGATCGACGAGCTGCCGGACATCTCGGTGCCGTTCACCACCCAGCCCAACGGCGAGGACGGCACGAGCTTCCTGCCGTTCAAACGAGACCCGGAGACGCTGGCGCGGCCGTGGGCGGTGCCGGGCACGCCCGGGCTGGAGCACCGGATCGGCGGCATCGAGAAGGCCGACGGCACCGGCAACATCTCCTACGACCCCGACAACCACGATCGGATGGTCCGGCTGCGCCAGGCCAAGATCGACGGCATCGACGTGCCCGATCTGGTGGTGGACGACCCCGACGGGGACGCCCGGGTGCTCGTCCTCGGGTGGGGGTCCACCTACGGGCCGATCGCGGCGGCGGCCCGCCGGGTGCGCGCCGCCGGGCACAAGGTGGCCCAGGCGCACATCCGCCACCTCAACCCGCTGCCCGCCAACACCGGCGAGGTGCTGCGCTCCTACGACAAGGTGCTGCTGCCGGAGATCAACCTCGGTCAGCTCGCCATGCTCCTGCGGGCCCGTTTCCTCGTCGACGTGATCAGCTACAACCGGGTGCGCGGGCTCCCGTTCAAGGCCGCCGAACTCGCCGCCGTCATCCAGGACGTGATCGAAAGTGACTGAGACACTCAACGGCAAGGGCCTGGCCCTGATCCCCCGCACCGACACCAAGCAGACGCTGAAGGACTTCAAGTCCGACCAGGAGGTGCGCTGGTGCCCCGGGTGCGGCGACTACGCGATCTTGGCGGCGGTGCAGTCGTTCCTGCCCGAGCTGGGGCTCAAGCGCGAGAACATCGTGTTCGTCTCCGGCATCGGCTGCTCCTCGCGGTTCCCGTACTACCTCAACACGTACGGGATGCACTCCATTCACGGCCGCGCGCCGGCGATCGCGACCGGCCTGGCCGCCTCCCGGCCGGACCTGTCGGTGTGGGTCATCACCGGTGACGGCGACGCGCTGTCGATCGGCGGCAACCACCTGATCCACGCGCTGCGCCGCAACGTCAACCTGAACATCCTGCTGTTCAACAACAGGATCTACGGCCTGACCAAGGGGCAGTACTCCCCGACGAGCGAGATCGGCAAGATCACCAAGTCGACGCCGATGGGCTCGCTGGACAAGCCGTTCAACCCGATCTCGCTGGCGATCGGCGCCGAGGCCGGGTTCGTCGCCCGCACCATCGACTCCGACCGCAAGCACCTGCAGAGCGTGCTGCGCCAGGCCGCCGAGCACCGCGGCGCCTCGCTGGTGGAGATCTACCAGAACTGCAACATCTTCAACGACGGCGCCTTCGACACGCTCAAGGACCCGGCCACCCGCGACGAGGTCACCATCCGGCTCGAACACGGGCAGCCGATCGTCTTCGGCACCGGCGACAACGAGCGCGCCGTACGGCTGTCGCCCACCGGCGGCGTCGAGGTCGTGCCCCGGGCGCAGGTGGCCGACGGCGAGATCCTCGTCCACGACGCCCACAACCCCGACCCCTCCCTGGCCTTCGCGCTGTCCAGGCTCGACGAGCCGGCCTTCCAGCACGTGCCGATCGGCGTGTTCCGCTCGGTCGACCGGCCCTCCTACGACCAGCTCATGAACGAGCAGGTCGAGACCGCCATCGCCGACAAGGGCGCGGGCGACCTCGCCGGTCTCCTCCGCGGCGGCGACACCTGGACGATCAACTGACCGACGGGCCGGGCGACCGGCCCTGCGGATCGCACAAGGCCCTCCACGGTCCGTCCGTGGAGGGCCTTCGTCGTGAGACGGCGCGGATCAGCCTCCCTCGGGCACCGGCTTGCCGTCCTCCCAGACGTTGCCCTTCCACACGTTCCCGGCGCCGTGGCGGTCCCAGTACGCCACCGGGCCGTGCGCGCCGCCCTTGGGCCACACGTCCCTGCCGAAGACGTTGTCGATGATCTTGATGTTGGATGAGGTGCCCTTGCTCCCCGCGCCGGCGTAGAGGGAGTAGCCGCCGCCCGCGAGGTAGTTGCGCTCGACCGTGACGTTCCGTACGACGCCGAAGTCCTGGAACAGCGCGATGGCGCCCGTCTGCTCGAGCGTGTTGATGACCGTGTTGCCGCGGATCACCAGGCTCTTGCCGGCCGGCGGCCCGCT
Source organism: Microbispora rosea subsp. aerata (assembly GCF_014647835.1). Taxonomy (GTDB): domain Bacteria; phylum Actinomycetota; class Actinomycetes; order Streptosporangiales; family Streptosporangiaceae; genus Microbispora; species Microbispora aerata. The sequence continues at coordinate 41,295 of NZ_BMPY01000017.1, read as the reverse complement.
GGTGCACATGATCATGTCCGTGTGGTCGCCGGGGAAATACTTGGGATCGTGCAGGTAGGAGTCCTCCACCAGGCCCTGCTCGGTGAGGATGCCGTTGCTGATCGTGTGGATGTTCACCCGCCGCACCGTGATGTCCCCGCCCTGGTTCAGGATGCCGAACTGCGTCCGCTCCCTGCCGTTGCCGAAGATCTCGGTGTGCTCGACGGTGAGGCCGCTGTGCCCCTTGCGCTGGATGATGCCCCAGTCGCCCGGCGCGGCCGCCACCCTGGTGTTGCGGATGGTCACGTTGTCGGCCTCGACGTTGATCTCGCCGTGCACCTCCAGGCCGTCGACGACGGTGCCGTCCTTGGTGATCGTGAGCGACTGGCTCCGCTTGAGCGTCACGCCTTTCGGGACGCCCGTGTCGGCCGCGCTCGGGAAGGAGCCGCGCTTGTGATCGGGCACCAAGGACGGCTGGGCCTCCGGCTCGGCCACGGTCACCCTGGGCGTGGCGCTCGCCCCGGCGCGTACGGGCGACGGGGAGGGGGAGACCGGCGCGTCGCCGGGGGCGGGCGAGGGAGAGCCGGCCTGCGACGGGCTCGGGCTGGACGGCTCGACCTCCGGCGAGGGCGACGCGGCCGTGGGAGACACGGCCGAGGGAGGAACGGCGGAGGGGGACGCGGCGGCCGGGCCGGACGACTCGGCCACGGGAGTCGGCAGGTCCGAGGGCGCCGGCGTGGGGGTGGCCGGGACGACGGTGGGCTCGGCGGCCACCTCACCGGTCGGGCTCACGGCCGGGGCGGGGACCCTGCGGCGTTCCCGGTGCCGGAAGACGACGTCGACGAAGTAGCTCACCTTGGAGCGGTGCACGCGCGACGGGAAGGCGGACCTCGCGGCCGCGGTGAAGACCCCGGCCCGCGCGGTCAGCGGACCGGACCTGACCGGCCGGTCGAAGACCCCGGGCGCGGCGACGTACCCGCCCTCGGGTGTGTGGTAGGAGACCGTGTAGACGCGGCCCGCCTCGATCGGCACCGGCGTGGAGAACATCGCCTGCTGCCATCCGCTGCGGGTCTCATCGGTGAACGTCACCCTGGCGAGCAGCCTGCCCTTTGAATCCCACAGGCTGCCGCGGTGCCTGCCGCGCTCGCCGGCCGGCTTGTAGAACCGGATGCCGGCCACCTCTCCGTTGCGGGCCGCCGTGAACCGCGTCCCGAGCTCGAGCGGCGTACGCTCCGACTTGGCCTCGCCCGAAACGGCCTCGGACGACTTCCACAGGCTCGTCTCCAGGGTGACCTCCGCGGCCACGGGCGCGGCGTCCACCGTGGTGGTGGCCGGGGCGGGAGCCTCCTCGTCCCGGTTGATCCACACCGCCGTCCCGGCCGCCCCCAGCAGCAGGACGGCGGCCAGCGACGACAGCCGTCCGGCGCGGGTGAGCCGTAACCTGCCGGGCCTGGCTCCGGGAGCCCTCCGGCGATGCCGCCGGTCCACATGCCGCTTGCCGCTCACTGGCACAAGCCTCCCATTCCGGCGTACGGATGAGCCGGACTCGAACATGCCTCAGTGCAGAGGCCATTGTTGCGGTTGGGAAAAGATCAAACAATCGAAACGCAACAAGATAGGTGATTGCTCGGACCTGAGCGGCATGTGGGATGCACTCGGACTATTCGCTTTAACTATCACAATCTACAGAGCGATATTCAGGGCTAATGTCCACTTTCACGGAGTTTGTCGTAATAGGTAAGGCAGTCTTCGTAGAGAGGCAGCATTCCCTCGGCACGCGCCTGTTCCAGGGTCGGGGCGGCCGCGTCCTTGGGCGACAGGACGGGCTCGAGGTCACGAGGCCAGGCGATGCCGAGGGCGGGATCCAGCGGGTGCACGCCGTGCTCCCTGCCCGGGTTGTACGACTCCGAGCAGAGGTAGACGACCGTGGCGTTGTCGGTGAGGGCCATGAACGCGTGGCCCAGCCCCTCGGCGACGTACAGCCCCCGCCTGGACTCGTCGTCGAGCCGGAAGGCCTCCCACTCGCCGAACGTCGGCGAACCCACCCGGATGTCCACCACCACGTCGAGCACCGCGCCGCTCACGCACGTCACATACTTGGCCTGGCTCGGCGGCACCTGCGCGTAGTGGACGCCCCGCAGCACCCCTTTGCGGGAAACGGAGCAGTTGGCCTGGGCCAGGTTCAGGCCGTGGCCCACCGCCTCCCGGAAACGGTCCGCGCGGAACCACTCCAGAAACACTCCCCTGTCGTCCTCGTGAAGAGCCGGCGTGACGACATAGGCGCCGTTGATGCGTGATGCCTCCATGACGCCTCAGCCTGGCATCTGTTGATCTCAATGCGCTATCGAATCGCCGCGGCCCGCTCCACGAGCGGGGCGATATCTGCGATAGTTGGGCAGTCTCATTGGAACGTGCCCAAACGCTGACTGTGTGGCCGCAGACACCCGCCTCGCTCCCCGGATTCGTCGCCAAGGAGAGACCATGAGCCGCCTGAACGCTCTGCGAAGCCGCTTCGTCGACGCGCCCGACTCACTCGGAGGCAAGGCACGAGCACGCCGGTGGGCCTGGTTCGCACAGAGTTTTCCCGATATCTCCGAAATGTCGGTTATCGACCTCGGTGGTACGGCGAGCGCCTGGCTCCGCGCGCCGGTCCGGCCGGCCCACGTCCACATCGTCAACCTGGAGCCGCCGCCGGCCTCCCCGCCCTCATGGATGAAGGCCGAGGTGGCCGACGCGTGCGCCCTGCCGGAGGAGATCCTCCGCACGCGGTACGACCTCGTCTTCTCCAACGCCGTCATCGAACACGTCGGAGGGCACGCCCGCAGGCAGATGTTCGCCGACGCCGTGCACCGGCTGGCCGAGCGCCACTGGGTGCAGACCCCCTACCGCTACTTCCCGATCGAGCCGCACTTCCTGTTCCCGGGCTTCCAATACCTCCCCGTCGCCGCCCGCACCGCCCTCCTGCGGCGCTGGCCGCTGGTGCACACGCCCACCTCCGACCGCGAGGCGGCGCGCAACATCGTGATGGAGGTGGAGCTGCTCAGCATCACCGAGATGCGGCACTACTTCCCCTCATCCGAAATCCGCTTCGAACGCCTGGGCGGCCTGGTGAAGTCCGTCATCGCGGTCAAGCGGAAGTGACCGGCGAGCCTCTCGCCGTCTCAGCGAATATGGCCGAGTCATCACGTTGAGTAGCGGTCGCCCGATGCTCGGTGATGTAAACCGTTCCCATCGGTCACACGTCGATTCCCTCGGGACCCCGCGCGCGCAGGATCTCATTCGCCCTTTCACCTGACGTGGAGCCATCATGAAAGTACGCCGCTCCGCGGGCCGGCTCAGGCCGGTCATCGCAGCGCTGACGACCATCGCGCTGTTAACAGTGCTCGCCCCGATGCTGTCCCTCCCCGCGAACGCCCTCGGCCCCTGCGACGCGGGCGGCAACAAGATCACTTGTGAGAACTCCCTCGCCGGCAGCGACCCCCAGGAGTGGGACACCAACCCGCACGGCACGGTCGAGGGCTACGCCGACCGGATGAGCGTCAACCTGGGCGAGACGGTCAACTTCAAGATCCGATCCAGCGCCCTGACGCTGCAGGTCGACATCTATCGGATGGGTTACTACCAGGGGAAGGGCGCCCGCAAGATCACCTCGGTGCCGGCCACGACCTCCGTGTCGCGCAACCAGCCGAGCTGCCCGGTGAACGCCACCACCGGCGAGGTGTCCTGCAACTGGGGAACGGTGGCGAGCTGGACCGTCCCGGCCACCGCCGTGTCCGGCATCTACTTCGCCCACGTCGTCAGGACCGACACCAACGACGACACCCACATCGTCTTCGTGGTGCGCGACGACGCCCGGGCGTCCGACCTCCTGTTCCGCACCTCCGACAGCACCTGGCAGGCGTACAACTCCTGGGGGGACATCCCGGCCACCGAGGACAACCCCCACAAGGCCCTGAACAGCCTGTACCGGGGCGACAGCGCCGCCGCGCCGGGCAGGGCGGTCAAGGTCAGCTACAACCGGCCGTTCAACACGCGCGAGTCCACCCCCTGGGGCCGCGACTTCGTCTTCGCCAACGAATACCCCATGGTCCGCTGGCTGGAGGCCAACGGCTACGACGTGACGTACGCCGCCTCCATGGACGCCGCCCGCGCGCCGGCGAGCCTCCTCAAGCACAAGGTGCTCCTGTCGGTGGGCCACGACGAGTACTGGTCGGCCGAGGAGCGCGCCGCCTTCGAAAACGCCCGCGACCAGGGGATCAACCTCGCCTTCTTCAGCGGCAACGAGGTCTACTGGAAGACCCGCTGGGAGAACGACTACCGCACGCTCGCCGTGTACAAGGAGACCCACGCGGGCGCGAAGATCGACCCCACGCCGAACGTGTGGACCGGCACCTGGCGCGACCCGCGGTTCAGCCCGCCCGCGGACGGCGGCAAACCCGAGAACGCGCTCACCGGCACGCTCTTCACCGTCAACTGCACCACCTCGGACGACGGCTGCAAGGCGATCCCGCTGACCGTGCCGGCCGCCGACGGGAAGATGCGCTTTTGGCGCAACACCTCCGTCGCCGGCCAGACCTCGGGATCGGTGAGCATCCCCGGCATCGTGGGCTACGAGTGGGATGAGGACATCGACAACGGCTTCCGGCCGCGCGGGCTCGTACCGCTGTCGACGACCACGGCCGTCGCCGAGCAGGTGCTCATCGACTACGGCACCAACGTCGCCGTCAAGAGCGCCACCCACCGCATGACGATGTACCGCGCGCCGAGCGGCGCGCTGGTCTTCGGGGCCGGCACCGTCCAGTGGACCTGGGGCCTCGACTCCGAGCACGACAGCTACGACGACAACGACTACAGCGACGTGCGGATCAAGCAGGCCACGGTCAACCTGTTCGCCGACATGGGCGTGCAGCCGAAGTCGCTCACCGCCGGGTTGAGCCCGGCCACCGCCTCCACCGACACCACGGCGCCCACCGCGACGATCAGCGCCCCCTCGGCGTCCGCCACCCTGGCCAACGGCTCGACCGTCACGGTCAGCGGCACGGCCTCGGACGTCGGCGGGCGGGTCGGCGCCGTCGAGGTCTCGACGGACGGCGGCGCCACCTGGCACCCCGCCACCGGCCGCGGCTCCTGGAGCTACTCCTGGAACGTCACCGGCATGGGACCGACCACGATCAAGGCCCGTGCCGTGGACGACAGCGGCAACGTCGGCGCCGAGACGACCCGGACCGTGACGGTCGAGTGCCCGTGCAGCCTGTTCCCCTCCGCCGCCGTGCCCGCCAAGCCGGCGGAGAACGACGGCTCCGCCCTCGAGCTCGGCGTACGGTTCGTCCCGGCCGTGAACGGCTACGTGACCGGCGTCAAGTTCTACAAGGGCCCGGGCAACACCGGCACGCACACCGGCACCCTCTGGACGGCGAGCGGCCGGCAGCTGGCCGGCGGCACCTTCGAGAACGAGAGCACGACCGGCTGGCAGACGCTGACGTTCAGCGCCCCGGTGCGGGTCGCCGCCGGGACGCAGTACATCGCCTCGTACTTCGCCCCGAACGGCCACTACGCGGCCGACCCGGAGTTCTTCAAGTACGGGCCCACGGTCAACCCGCCGCTGACGGCGCCCCAGGCCACACCGGAGGCGGGCAACGGCGTCTACCGCTCGGGCCCGGGCTTCCCCACCCAGACCTACAACGGCGGCAACTACTACGTGGACGTCGTCTTCACGGCCACGGACACCTTCCCGCCGGGGACGACGTCCGCGCAGCCGGTGCCCGAGTCCTCCAGCGTGTCGGTGAACGTCCAGCCGAAGGTCTCCTTCGACGAGCCAATCCAGGCGGGCTCCGCGACGTTCACGCTCAAGGACAAGACGGGCGCGAGCGTCGCCGGCACGGCCACGCTGGACGCCGAGCGCACGACGCTCACGTTCGCGCCCGCCGCGCCGCTGGCGGCCGGCGAGCGGTTCACGGTCTCGGTCGCGGGGGCCAAGGACGACGCGGGCAACGTGATGAGTCAGCCCTACTCCTTCTCGTTCACCACGGCCAAGGCGTACGTCCCCGGCGTCTGCCCGTGCACGATCTGGCCGGACTCGACGATCCCCGACACGCCGAGCATCGACGACGGCGCGTCGGTCGAGCTCGGCGTGAAGTTCCAGGCGTCCTCGGACGGGTTCGTCGAGGGCATCCGCTTCTACAAGGGGCCGGGCAACACCGGCACGCACACCGCCACCCTCTGGACGGCGACCGGGCAGGAGCTGCGCACCGCGACGTTCACCGACGAGTCCAGCCAGGGATGGCAGGAGGTGCGCTTCGACGAACCGGTGCCGGTCACCAAGGACACCACGTACGTGGCGTCGTACCACGCGCCCAACGGCCACTACGCGGCCACCTCCTACGGCCTGTACGACGCGGTGGTCGCCAACCCGCTCAGGACCCTGGCGAGCACGACCAGCGGCGGCAACGGCGTCTACCGGTACGGCGAGCGCGCGTTCCCCAACAGCTCATGGGCGGCGACCAACTACTGGGTCGACGTGGTGTTCACCAAGGTGCCCGACACGACGGCCCCGTACATCACGATGCGGTCGCCCGACCACGGCGCGAACGGCGTGGCCACCGGCAGCGCGGTCACGGCCACCTTCAGCGAGCCCGTGCAGGACGGCAGCGCCGTGATCACGGTGAAAAACGCCGCGAACCACACCGTGGCGGGCTCGGTCGCGCTCGACCAGGACCGGAAGGTGCTCACGTTCACCCCGGACGACCCGCTGGCGCAGAGCACCACGTACACGGTCACCGTGAGCGGCGCGAAGGACGACGCGGACAACACGATGACGAGCACGTCGTGGTCGTTCACCACCGGTGGACCGGCGAGCTGCCCGTGCTCGATCTTCGCGAGCAACGCGCGGCCGGGCACCGAGGCGGTGGGCGACGGCGACGCGGTCGAGGTGGGCGTCAAGTTCACCGCCGACATGGACGGCCAGGTGATCGGCATCCGCTTCTACAAGGGCCCGGGCAACACCGGCGTCCACGTGGGCAACGTGTGGAGCGCCACCGGCAGCCTGCTGGCGACCGGCACGTTCGAGAACGAGACCTCCACCGGGTGGCAGACGCTGCTGTTCGACACGCCCGTGGACGTCACCGCCGGGCAGGTGTACGTCGCGTCCTACCACGCGCCGAACGGCCACTACGCCGGCGACGGCGGCTACTTCACCTCCGGGCCGTACGACAACTCCCCGCTGCACGCCGTGGCCCACGGCGGCGCGGCGGGCGGCAACGGCGTCTACCGGTACGGGGCCGCCTCGGGCTTCCCGACGTCGAGCTACAACGGCGCCAACTACTGGGTGGACGTCCTGTTCACTCCGGCGAGCTAGCGGAAGGAGCGTGTGTGACACCGATCGGCCTTGCCGTCATCGGAGCGGGGTATTGGGGCCCCAATCTGGTGCGCAACGCGATGGCGACCCCGGAGCTTCGCCTGGAGTGGCTGTGCGACCTGGACGAGGCGCGGGCCAGGGCGGTGCTCGGCAGGTACACGACGGTGCGGCCGACGGCGTCGTACGAGCGGGTGCTGGAGGACCCGGCGGTGGCGGCGGTGGCCGTCGCGACCCCGGCGCGGACCCATTTCGAGCTGGTCCGCGCCGCCCTCGACGCCGGCAAGCACGTGCTCGTGGAGAAACCGCTCACCCCGACGCTGGCTGAGGGCGCCAAGCTCGTCGCCCTCGCCGAGGAACGCGGGCGGGTGCTCATGCTGGACCACACCTTCTGCTACACACCGGTGGTCGAGCGCATCCGCGAGCTGATCCGGTCGGGCGAGGTCGGCGACGTGCAGTTCGTCGACTCGGTGCGGATCAACCTCGGCCTGGTGCAGCAGGACGTTGACGTGTTGTGGGACCTCGCGCCGCACGACCTGTCGATCCTCGACTACGTGCTGCCGCCGGGCGTGGTCCCGGTCGCGGTCGCCGCCCACGCCAGCGACCCCATCGGAGCGGGACGGCCCTGCCTGGCCTACCTGACCCTGTGGCTGTCGTCGGGGGCGATCGCGCACGTCCACGTCAACTGGCTCAGCCCGACCAAGATCCGCACCACGGTGATCGGCGGCTCGCGCCGCACGATCGTGTGGGACGACGTCAACCCGGCCCAGCGCCTCGCGGTGTACGACCGGGGGGTGGACCTGTCGGCCGCCGGGGAGGACGAGCGGCACGCCGCGCTCATCTCCTACCGCACCGGCGACGTCGTCGTGCCCGCGCTGCCCGAGCGGGAGGCCCTGCGGGGCGTGATGGGCGAGTTCGCGGCCGCGATCCGGGAGGGACGCGCCCCGCGCACCGACGGCCGGTCCGGGCTGCGCGTGCTCGCGCTCCTGGAGGCGGCGCAGGAGAGCATCCGAAGCGACGGCAGAAGAATCGACCTTGGGGGATACACACGTTGATCGAGAACAGCCGCTGCCTGGTCACCGGTGGCGCGGGCACCATCGGCTCGACGATCGTGGACCAGCTCCTCGCCGCGGGCGCGGCGGAAGTCGTGGTGCTCGACAACTTCGTCCGCGGCCGGCGGGAGAACCTCGCCGCGGCCGAGGCCGCGGGCAAGGGCCGGCTCCGGGTGGTCGAGGGCGACATCCGCGACACCGGCCTCGTCCGCTCCGTCACCGAGGGCATGGACCTGGTCTTCCACCAGGCCGCCATCCGCATCACCCAGTGCGCGGAGGAGCCGCGCCTGGCCCTCCAGGTGCTGGTGGACGGCACGTACGAGGTCGTGGAGGCCGCCGCAGAGGCGGGCGTGCGCAAGGTCGTCGCGGCCTCCTCCGCCTCGGTCTACGGCCTGGCGACCGAGTTCCCGACCCGCGAGGACCACCACCCGTACGCCAACGACACGCTGTACGGCGCGGCCAAGATCTTCAACGAGGGCCTGCTGCGCAGCTTCCACGCCATGCGCGGCCTCGACTACGTCGCGCTGCGCTACTTCAACGTCTACGGCCCGCGCATGGACATCCACGGCCTCTACACCGAGGTGCTGATCCGGTGGATGGAGCGGATCGAGGCCGGGCAGCCGCCGCTGATCCTGGGCGACGGCCGGCAGACCATGGACTTCGTCTACACCGAGGACATCGCCAGGGCGAACCTGCTCGCCGCGTCCGCCGACGTGACGGACCAGGTGTTCAACATCGCGAGCGGGTCGGAGACCAGCCTGCTGGAGCTGGCCGAAACCCTGATGGCCGTGATGGGCCGCGAAGGCCTCGGCGTGGAGTTCGGCCCCGCCCGCGCCGTCAACGGCGTCACCCGCCGCCTGGCCGACGTGAGCGCGGCGGCCGACCGGCTCGGCTGGAAGGCCGAGGTGAACCTCGAGGAGGGCCTGCGCCGCCTGGTGTCCTGGTGGCGCGCGGAGAGGACCCGATGACGGATCTCGTCGTGTACGCGGGCGGGACGCGTTACGACGGGGTGAGCGGCACCGACAGGCACATGGCCGACCGGCTGAGGGAATACTGCCACGTGCTCTACGTCGATCCGCCGCGCCCGGTGACCTCGGGCCTGCGCGACCCGGACACCGGCCGGGCGGGGCACGTGCTGCGGCGGGTGGAGCCCGGCCTGTGGCGGCTGAGCCCGCTCGCCCCGCCCGCGGCCTACCGTCCCGGCGTCGACCGGGTCGCCGCGCTGCTCGCCCGCCGGGCCGTACGCGCCGCGGCGCGCAAGACGGGCGGGCGGGTGCGCGGCGTCGTCGTCGCGGGCACGGCCGATCTGCTCGACGTCGCCGGGGAGGCGCGCACGGTCCGGTACGTCACCGACGACCTGGTGGCGGGCGCCTCCCTGATCCGCATGTCGGCGGCGCGGCTCGCCCGGGCCGAGCGGCGCATGACGGCCCGGGCGGACGCGGTCGCGGTCGTCTCGCCCGGCCTGCGGGAGCGGGTCGCCCGGCTCGGCCGTACGGCGACGCTCGTGCCCAACGGCTGCGACGTCTCCGCGTACGCCGCGGTCGACGAGGCGCCGCTCCCCGCCGACCTGCCCCCCGAGCTGGCCGAGGTCCCGGTCGCCGGGTTCGTCGGGCACATCAACGCCCGCATCGACATCGCGCTGCTGGAGGCGGTGGCGGACACCGGCGTGCCGCTGGTGCTCGTCGGCCCGCGCAGCGCGGACTACGAGCCGGGGCGGTGGCCCCGGCTGATCGCCCGGCCGAACGTGCACTGGGTCGGCCGCAAGGCGTACGCCGAGCTGCCGTCCTATCTCCGGGTGGTGGACGTCGGCCTGACGCCGTACACCGACTCCGCCTTCAACCGCGCGAGCTTCCCGCTGAAGACGCTGGAGTATCTGGCGGCGGGACGCGGGGTCGTCACCACCGACCTGCCGGCCACGGCGTGGCTGGACGCCGGCCCGCTGATCACCGTGGCCGCCTCGCCCGGCGACTTCGCCGCCGCCGTGACGGCGCAGCTGCACGGCACCGCGCGCACGCCCGCCCTCGCCGAGCGCAGGCGGTCGTTCGCGGCACGACACGACTGGAGCCACAGGGTCCGTCTCCTGGCGGAACTGCTCGGCCTGGAGACCAAGGAGGTGGCCGGGCGATGATCCCGGTGATGCGGCCGTGGTTCGGCCCGCAGGAGGAGACGGCCGTGGCCGAGGTCATCGCCTCGGGCTGGGTCGCGCAGGGGCCGCGGGTGGCCGAGTTCGAGCGGGCCTTCGCCGCGAGCGTCGGGGCCGCCGAGGGCGTGGCGACCTCCTCGTGCACGACGGCGCTGCACCTGGCCCTGGTGCTCGCGGGCATCGGGCCGGGCGACGAGGTGATCGTGCCCTCCCTGTCGTTCATCGCGACGGCGAACGCCGTGCGCTACACGGGGGCGGCCCCCGTGTTCGCCGACGTCGACCCCGCGACCGGCAACCTCACCGCCAAGACCGTCGACGAGGTCCGGACGGAGCGCACCCGGGCGGTGATCGTCGTGCACCAGGCGGGGGTGCCCGCCGACGTCGACGAGCTGCGCGCGGTGCACGGCGGGCTGACGCTGATCGAGGACGCGGCCTGCGCGGCCGGATCCGTCTACCGCGACCGGCCGGTGGGGGCGGGGGCGGCGATGGCCGCCTGGTCCTTCCATCCCCGCAAGCTGCTCACCACCGGCGAGGGCGGCATGCTCACGACCGACGACCCCGAGCTGGCGGCCCGGGCCCGCCGCCTCAGGGAGCACGGCATGAGCGTCAGCGCGGCCGAGCGGCACGCCAGCGGCTCCGTCGTCCTGGAGGAGTACGGCGAGGTCGGGTTCAACTACCGCATGACCGACCTGCAGGCGGCCGTCGGGCTGGTGCAGCTCGGCCGGCTCGCCGAGATGGTCGCCCGCCGCCGCGCCCTGGCCGAGCGCTACCAGGACCTGCTGGCCCGCGTGCCCGGGCTGGTAACGGTCCGCGACCCGGAGCACGGCCGGACGAACTACCAGTCGTTCTGGGTCTGCCTGCCCGACGACTTCCCGATGAGCCGCGACGAGCTGCTCCGCTTCCTCGCCGAGCGCGGCATATCGGCCCGGCGCGGCATCATGGCCGCCCACCTGGAGCCGGCGTACGCCGACGTGCCGGCCGCCCCGCTGCCGGCGACCGAGCGGCTCACCCGCCGCTCGCTGATCCTCCCGCTGTTCCACACGATGACCGAGGCCGAGCAGGACGCGGTCGTCGAGGCCGTGTACGCCGCCGGGGGTGTCTGAACGTGCGGATCCTGGTGTATCCCCACGCGATGGAGGTCGGCGGCAGCCAGCTCAACGCGGTCGAGCTCGCCGCCGCCGTGCGGCGCATGGGCCACGAGGTGAGCGTCCTGGGAGAGCCGGGGCCGCTCGTCGCGCACGTCACCGCCGCCGGCCTGGAGCACCTGCCGCTCGATCCCCGGCGCAGGCGGCCCTCCCCCGCCACCGTACGGCTGCTGCGCGACCTCGCGCTGCAACGCGACCTCGACGTCATCCACGGATACGAGTGGCCGCCGGGGGCCGAGGCGTTCTACGCCGGCCTGCGGGGCCGGGCCACGGCCGTCTGCACGGTCATGTCGATGTCGGTGGCGCCGTTCCTGCCGGCGTCGCTGCCGCTGGTCGTCGGCACCAGGCAGATCCAGGAGCAGGCGGCGCCGGGCCGCCGCCGCGTGCACCTCATCGAGCCGCCGGTGGACGTCACGGCCAACGCCCCCGGGCACCCGGCGGACGCCTTCCGCCGTGAGTTCGGCCTCGACGAGGGGCCGCTCGACGTCGTCGTGGTCGGCCGCCTGGCCCGCGAGCTCAAGCTGGAGGGGGTGCTCACCGCGATCGACGTCGTGGGACGCCTCGCGCGGGAGCTGGACCTGCGGCTCGTCGTGGTGGGCGACGGGCCGGCGCGGGCCGAGGTGGAGGAGCGCGCCGCCACGGCGAACGCCGCCGCGGGCCGCCGCGCCGTCGTGCTGACCGGGCAGCTCCTCGATCCCCGGCCGGCCTACGCGGCCGCCTCGGTCTGCCTCGCGATGGGCGGATCCGCCCTGCGGTCCCTGGCCTTCGCCAAACCGCTCATCGTCCAGGGCGAGCTGGGCTTCTTCGAGCTGCTGACCCCGGAGACCGAAAAGACGTTCCTCGATCAGGGGTGGTACGGCCTCGGCGACGGGCCCGAGCAGGGCGCGCCGAAGCTCACCGCCCTGCTGCGACGGCTGCACGCCGATCCCGGGCTGCGCGCGTCGCTCGGCGAGTACGGCAGGCGGCTGGTGGTGGAGCGTTTCAGCCTGGAGCGCGCGGCACGCACCCAGGTCGAGATCTACGAGCAGGCGATCGCCGAGCGCGACGCCGGGCTCACGGGCGCGGTGAGCACCGCGCTCGGCATCGCCCGCCACAAGCTCCGCCGCCGCTACGCGCGGCTGCGGGGACGGCACGCCACGGACGACTTCAACGCCGTCGCGAGGAGGCCCGCGTGACCGAGGACGACCCGTCCTCGTTGCGTGCCCGAGCGGGCAGGGCGCTGGGCTGGAGCTTCCTCAGCACGCTCACCGCCCGCCTCGGCACGCTCGCCATCGGCATCGTCCTCGCCCGCGTGCTCGGCCCCACCGCGTTCGGCACGTACGCCGTCGCGCTGGTGGCGCTGCTCGCCATGCTGAGCGTCAACGAGCTGGGCGTCAGCCTGGCGATCGTGCGCTGGCCGGACGACCCCCGCACGATCGCGCCGACCGTGACCACCCTGTCGGTCTGCTTCAGCGTCGTGCTGTGCGGGGCCTTCATGCTGGCCGCGCCGCTGTTCGCGGAGGCGATGGGCAACCCCGCCGCCACCGGCCCGGTCCGCGTCCTGGCGCTCAGCGTGGTGACCAACGGTGTCGTCGCCACGTCGGCCGCGACCATGCAGCGCCACTTCATGCAGGGCCGCAAGATGATCGCCGACCAGGTGGACAACTGGGTCGGCGCCCTGGTCTCGCTCACGCTCGCCCTGCTCGGCTGGGGGGCGATGAGCCTGGCCGTCGGACGGGTCTGCGGCTCGCTCGCCGGCGGGGCGCTGCTGATCCGCTTCGCCCCGGGCACGCCGCGCTTCGGGTTCGACCCGGCGGTCGCCCGGCGGCTGATCGGCTTCGGCGTGCCGCTCGCGGGCGCGTCGCTTCTCACCTTCGCGGTGGGGTACGCCGACCAGATCGTCGTCGGGCACGTGCTCGGCCCCACCGCGCTGGGCTTCTACGTCCTCGCCGTGAACCTGTCCGGCTGGCCGGTGGCCCTGTTCTCCCAGCCGGTGCGCGCGGTGGCCCCGGCCGCGTTCGCCCGGCTGCAGCGCGACCGCGCCGCCCTCCACCGGTCGTTCGTCGCCGTGGCGGCGCTCCTCGTCGGCCTCACGCTGCCCGTCTGCCTGCTGCTCGGCGGGGCCGCCCCGGCCGTCGTCCGTTTCGTGTACGGCGACGAGTGGGAGCCCGCGGCCGTCGCGCTCGCCGGGCTCGCCGTGCTGGCCGGGCTGCGGATCTTCTTCGAGCTCGTCTACGACTACCTCGTCGTGCTGGAGCGGTCGCGCGCGGTGCTCGCCGTGCAGGCCCTGTGGCTGGTGGTCCTCGTGCCGGTCATGTGGCTGCTCGTCCGGGCGGACGGCCTGCGCGGCGCGGCGGTGGCGCTGGTGGCCGTGGCGGCCCTGGTGGTGCTCCCCGGATATCTGCGGCAGCTCGGCCGCACCGGGGTGCGGGTGGGCGTGCTCGCCCGCGGCGTGTGGACGGGCGTGCTCGGCGCGCTGGCCGTCGGCGGCCTCGCGGTGCTGGCGACGCGGGCGATCGCCTCCGACTTCGCGGCCCTCGTCGTGGCCGGCGCCTTCGCCCTGCTGGTCGTCGGTCTGTACGGCCACAGAAGGCGCGCCGTGCTCAAGGAGGTCAGAGAGGTCAGGGAGGGCGCATGACCCCGCTGTTGATCATCGGCGCGGGCGGCTTCGGCCGGGAGACCGCGCAGCTCGTCCACGCGATCAACGACGCCGAGCCGACCTGGGAGCTGCTCGGCCACCTGGACGACGATCCCCGCAAGCACGGCGCCGTCGTCGACGGCGTGCCCGTGCTCGGCGGCACAGCCGAGGCCGTGCGCCGCGACGACGCCCGGGTCGTGGTGTGCATCGGTAGCCCGCGCGACTACGGCAGCCGGGCCAGGATGGTCGCCCGTCTCGGCCTGCCGCCGGACCGGTACGCGACCCTGGTGCATCCGTCCGCGAGCGTGTCCCGCACGTCCCGGATCGGCCCGGGATCGATCGTGCTGGCCCAGACCGTGCTGACCGCCGCGGTCACCGTGGGCGCGCACGTCGCGATCATGCCGCACGTCACCCTCACGCACGACGACGTCGTCGGCGACTTCGCCACGCTGGCGTCCGGCGTCCGGCTCGCCGGCGGCGTCCGGGTCGGGCCGGGGGCGTACGTCGGCGCCGGGGCGCTCGTGCGCGAGACCCTCACGATCGGCTCGCACTCCCTGGTCGGCATGGGCTCGGTGGTCATCCGAGACGTCCCGCCCGAACAGGTGTGGGCAGGGGTTCCTGCCCGTTTCATCCGTCCCGCCCCCGTTCACCTGGAGTCTTGACATGATCCCTTTCGTTGACCTGCGTGCCGCCCACGCCGAGGTGGCCGACGACGTGCTCCAGGGGTTCGACCGGGTCATGCGCGACGCGGCGTTCGTCGGAGGGCCGGATGTCGCCGCCTTCGAGGAGGAGTTCGCCGCCTTCTCCGGCATGCCCCACTGCGTGGGGCTGGGCAACGGCACCGACGCCGTGGAGTTCGCCCTCCGCGCGTGCGGGCTGCCCGCCGGGGCCGGCGTGGTGCTGCCGGCGAACACGTTCGTGGCCACGGCCGAGGCCGTGCTCCGCGCGGGTCTGCGGCCCGTGCTGGCCGACTGCGACGACGACTTCCTCCTGCTCGACCCGGAGTCGGCCGCGAGCGCGGCCGGGCCGGACGTCGCGGCGATCCTCCCGGTGCACCTGTACGGCCAGCAGGCCCCGATGGCCGCCGTCCACGAGATCGCGGCGCGCCGCGGGCTGGCGGTCGTGGAGGACGGCGCGCAGTCCCAGGGCTCCGCCCAGGAGGGACGGCCCCCGGCCGAGCTGGTCGCGACGAGCTTCTACCCGGGCAAGAACCTCGGCGCGTACGGCGAGGCGGGCGCGGTGCTCACCTCCTCGCCCGAGACCGCCCGCGCCGTCAGGCTGCTGAGCAGCCACGGAAGCCTGGAGCGTTACCGGCACGAGACGCTCGGCTTCAACTCCCGGCTGGACACGTTGCAGGCGGTGGTGCTGCGCGCGAAGCTGCGCCGCCTCGCCGCGTGGAACGAGGCGCGCCGCGCCGCGGCCGACCGGTACGACAAGCTCCTGTCGGGCGTCGAGGGGGTGCGGCTGCCCCGGACGGCGCCCGGCAACCTGCACGTCTGGCATCTGTACGTGATCCGCGTGCCCGAGCGGGACAGGGTGCTGGCGGGGCTGCACGCCGCGGGGGTGCAGGCGCAGATCCACTACCCTGTGCCGGTGCACCTGCAGCCCGCGTTCCGCCGTCTCGGCTACGGGCCGGGAGACTTCCCGGTGGCGGAGAAGGCCGCGGGGCAGATCCTCTCGCTTCCGATGCATCCGCACCTGACCGAGGCGCAGCAGGAGCGGGTCGCCGAGGTCCTGCGTGAGGTGCTGAGCGGGCTCTGATCCCCGCCGTCAGCCGGCGGGGTGCCGCGCCGCCCGTTCCTTCTGCAACCGCCACAGGGCGCCGCAGCACCCCAGGATGAGGAACATCACATCGGTGATCATCGGGAAGCTGAAGGCGTCGAAGGTGCCGAACCCGAAGATGGCGACGGCGGTCGAGGCGGCGAAGCACTGGGCGAGGTGGCGGGTCTCGGCGTCGGTCGCCAGCCGCCTGGCCCGCCGGGCCAGCACCCATCCCGACAGGAGGAAGACCAGCAGCGCGAGCAGCCCGACCAGGCCCGTCTCCAGCGCGGACATCAGATACTGATTGTCGATCACGCGGTAGACGCGCGGCAGGTAGGTGGCGAAGCCCTGCCCGAACAGCGGACGTTGCGACACCGCCTCGACGACGGCGTCGTAGTCGCCGGTGCGGGTGGTGGAGCTCTCGTCGGAGCCGATGAGGGCCACCAGGTTGAGCACGGTGCCGATCAGGCCCGGGATCAGCAGGCGCATCACGACCGCGGCCGCGCCGAAGATCAAGACGGCGGGCAGCCGCCAGGCGGACGGCCAGGTGGGCAGCAGCACCACGATGACGACGACCAGGCCGAGGATGGCCGAGCGCGACACGCTCATGGGCAGCGCGCCGGCGATGAGCGCCACCATGATCCAGCGCCTGCGCCGATGCCGCGGGACGCGGCAGAAGAGCGCGCCGTGCAGGGCGAGCGGCAGCACCGCCGCCAGCACCACGCCGAGCTCGATGGGATGAGTGGCGGTGCCCGCGGGGCGGAAGAACCCCTCGCGCACGAACAGCTCGGACGACCCGTTCTCCACCAGCCCGGGCAGGGCCAGGTAGCGGCTCACCTCGACCCCGGTGAAGAACTGGATCATCGCGATGACGGCGGGGAACGTCGCGCCCAGCACGATGCGGTGCCGCAACGTCTCCAGGCGGCTCATCGTGGTGACCCCGTCCGCGGTGACCAGGGCGATGCCCGCCCAGCCCGCGACCAGCACGAGCCCGAGGTCGGCGGCGTTCAGCTCCTCGCCGGAGACGGGCCGCGTCATGGCCGCGACGTAGCTCGCCAGCACCGCCAGGCCGAAGAACACGACGACCAGGCGGACGGGCTGCCTGTCCCGGATGGGCGTCCACACCGGGGACAGGGCGGACAGCAGATACCAGACCAGCAGCAGCACGGCCAGGATCGACGCCGGCGACCCCGCTCCTCCGAGCGGCCCGACGACGTAGCGGGCCGGCATCACGAACAGCACGGCCAGGAAGACCGTCATCACCGACACCGGGTCCACGCCCACCGTGGGCCCGAGGAGGAACGCCCGGCGGGCGGGAGCGGCCTGCCGGGACGACGACACACCCGTCATTTGCCCGACGTGGGATCGAACACCATGAACTGGTCCCCGGGCTCGCCGTCCCCGGTGGAGCGTTCCTCCCGGGCCGCCGTCTCGCCGGGACGGCCGGACGTCAGCGGGGTGCGCGGCGCCCGCTCGCTGCCCTTCGGCCAGAGGTAGATGTCCTCATCCGGCCGGATGGCCCGCATCGGGGCCGTGTGGCCGTCGTCTTCCCGCCCCGCGGGCGCGTAGTGGCCGGAGGTCGTCCGGGGCCCCTGCGCTCCCCCGGACCGCTCCACGCCGGTGTCCTCGGAGTACGGCCTGCTCACGCCGGCCGCCGGCGGGACGGGGGCGGGGGCCGGGGCGACCGGGGCGGCGGGAGCGGCGGAGACGGCGGCGGGCGGGGCGTACGGCACGCCGCCCGGCGGCGGGGCCGCCTGCCCGCCGGACGCGCCCGCGGCCAGCTCGGCGGCGAGCCGCCTGCGCTTTTGCGCCAGCGACTCGATGAACAGCGGCACACCGACGGTCAGGAGCATGCCGGCCGCGAAGATCACCACAAGCAGGCGGATCTTCTTCTCCGGGGTGAGGAGCGCCTCGTCGCTGGCGGTCACGATCTCGGCCCGGATCGTCGCGTCGGGCAGGATGCCGGCCTTCTCCTGCAGGTCGGCCAGCCGCTGCTTGCTCAGCGTCGTCAGAGCCTTCATCGTCGACTGGGCGACGGCGGGGTCGGGACCGGTGGCGGTGATGTCGAGCAAGGGTCCCCGGGAGTCCTGCGCCAGCCCCACCGTGAACTCGGCGGTGTGGCCCTGCGCCTTGAGCTGCTCCAGCGTGCGCTCGTCGCCCATGCCACGCGCGACCACCTCGGCGGTGATGGTGAGCGACCCGTCGAAGGCCAGCCAGGGGTTGCCGCCCACCGGCTGGGAGCCCTTGCGGGAGGACAGGAAGACGACCGTGGACTTGGCCTCGTACTGCCACGGGATCGCGATCAGCGCCCCGCCCGTCGCCGCGAGTGTGACGACCAGCAGCGCCAGCGTGAGCGGCCAGCGCCGGAGTAACGCGCGCAGCGAATCAACCAGATCCATACAGTCCCCTCGCCCTGCCCGGTTTCATGCGACGTCCCGGCCGCCGCCCGAGGCGAAGGTAGGACGCCGAAGATCCCGAACACGTTGTCACAGGCACGAGTCTTTCGTCTGGGTGCTTTCTTTACCAGCCTCTCCCGGAAGTCCGGACCCGTGTGCCAGGATGTGCCGGTGCGAAGGCGACTGGTCGTACGGTTCTGCTGCCTGGCGCTGATCCTGCTGACCGCCGCGGGCGCGGCGGCGTGGGTCAGATACCGGTCACCTCTCTACCAGACTTCCGTCTCCGTCGCGTTCATGACGAAGACGAACCGGTTCCACGGCGAGGTGTACGACCACTTCACCGACAACCACATCTACATGGCGCTGGCGATCGCGCGTTATTTCGACAACCCGGGAACGATCAAACGGCTTCGCGAGATGGGCGGAACCGCCCAATTCTCTTATCAGGTAGCACACTGGGGCAATGAGGAGCTGCCCGTCTATGAGCAGCCATACGCCACAATCCAGGCCGTTTCCGACAATCCGGATGAATCACTCGACACGCTCAACGCGGCCCTCGGAATGCTGCAGGAGAAGGTCGAGAGCCTGCAGAAGGCGGCGGGCGCGAACGGCGGCGTCATGATCGGCATCGAGCAGATCGGCACGGTCATCGGACCGACCCGCCAGGGGCTCCAGCTACGCCGGGCCACCGTCGGGATCGGGCTCATGGCCGCGCTGGCCTCGATCGCGGTGATCACCTTCACCAGGGACCGCACGAGAGACCGCGGCGGTCGCGGCGGGAGCCGGCGCGGACCCGCCTCGCCCGCCCCTGCCCCGGCCGCTCCGGCCCCGGTGCCCGCCGCGAGGGCGTGAGATGCCCCGGCCGGCCTGGACCGTTCCGATCCTCTCCGAAATGGAGCCTTCCGTGCCTGCTCGGTTCACGCGTTCCCTCGCGCCGCTGATCGTCGCGGTCCTGCTGGCCGGCGTGGCCGCCGCCGGCTGCTCCTCCGGCGACGCGGACGGCGAACGGGTCCGCCTGCGGCAAGCGGATCCGCAGCCGACCGCGGGCGAGGGCTCGCCCGCCGCGGCGCACGGCTTCCCGTCCGCCGCCACCACGGGCGTACGGACCCGCGTGGCGCTGCGGAAGGTGGGCGAGACGACCGTCACGACGCCGGGCGCCGTGGTGCAGAACCTGGAGGTCCACGGGAAGCTCAACATCAAGGCCGACGACGTGACCGTGCGCAACGTCCGCGTCATCGGCGAGGGCGACTGGGCCGTCATCCAGACGGCCGAGGCGTCGGGCGCGGTGATCGAGGACTGCGAGATCTCCGGCGACGGCGTCGTCAAGGCGCAGTGGGGCGTGCTGAACCAGGGCGGCGACATCACCATCCGCCGCGTGAACATCCACACGGTCTCGAACTCGATCGGCACCTCGCACGGCCTCATCGAGGACTCCTACATGCACGACTTCAAGGAGTTCCCCGGCGACCACGTCACCGGCCCGCAGGCCGGCGGCGGACCGGCCGAGGGCCTGTCCCTGACGATCCGGCACAACACCATCCTGAACCAGCTCTCGCAGACGTCGGCGATCTCGATTTATCAGGACTTCAGCAGAGCGCACGACGTGCTCATCGAGAACAACCTGCTGGGCGGCGGGAGCTACGCGATCTACGGCGGGGAGGGCAAGTTCGGCAGGCCCACCAACATCAGGATCCTGCGCAACGTCTTCACCCGCCGCCTCTTCCCCAAGGGCGGCTTCTGGGGTCCCGTGGCCTACTTCGACGCCAAGGGCCGGGGAAACCGGTTCGAGGGCAACGTGTGGGAGAACACCGGGGAGCCCGTCGAGGCGTGACCCCGGCGCGCCCGCTCAGCGCCCGGGGGCGGGCGAGAAGGCGTCGCGCAGGAGGAGCTCCGGCCGTCCCGATCCGTCCGCCGGGACGGTCCACACATCCGAGCTGTCGCCGCGCAGCTTGGCGTACATGACCGTGCGGTCGTCGAGCCAGGCCGCCTGGTCGTCCACGTTGGCGGGCTCGGCCAGCGGCGTCTCACGCCCGCTGCGCAGGTCGAGGACGTGCAGCCGCCACGGGTCCGACGGGCCGCCGGTCCGCTTCTTGTAGACCACCCTGGTCTCGTCCGGCGACAGCGAGGGGCACTCTGCGTTCTCCCGCAGGACCCGCATGCCGCGCCCCGCGAAGTCGCCCTGCACCAGGTAGGTCCTGCCCTGGGTGGAGACGGTGGCGTAGAAGCGGTTGTCGTCGGAGGCGAACGTCACGCCCCAGTAGTTGAGGTCCGGCGACCGCAGCACGCGGCCGTCCTTGCGGAGGGTGAACTCCTCGAGGTTCTTGACCAGCGTGCCGTCCCGGGTGTCGAGGATGCCCGCGCGGGTGGAGAACCCCGTCGTGAGATAGGAGTCTCCGGTGACGAAGAACGTCCAGGCGACCATCCGGCCGCTGGGCGAGACCCGCGCCCTGCTGGGCACCCCGGACAGCGACACCGTGCGCACCTCGCGCATCCGGTCGTCGACCACGACGGCCTGCGAACGGGTGACCAGGCCGGCCTCCACCCGCAGGCACACCCCCGTGCCCGAGGCCGCGTAAAAGCGCTTGCACCGCATCCCCGTCGACCGGCGCCGCCCGTCGTCGCCCACGGCGAGGACGACCCCGCTGTCCGCCGACGGCCCCGCCCCCACCACGAGGAGATCGCCCGCCTCGGGGACGGCCGGCGCCCCGGCGGGGCCGGAGACCGGCGCGGACGGCGACGCGGCGGCCCCCTGGACCGAGGCGGCCTGCCGGGCCCGCAGGACGTAGGCCGTCCCCGCGGCGCCGAGCAGCAGGACGGCGACGACGAGGATCAAGATCCTGACGCGGACGGGCAGCGCGGTGACGTTCATTCGGGTCCGTTCAGCTCGCCGTCGTGCTCGACGTACGTCTCGCCGGTGCGGGGGCAGCGCCACCGGCCCGGGGAGACCTCCTCAAGCGGCACTCCCGCGCGGCCCACCCAGCCGACGCGGCGGGCGGGGACGCCCGCGACGAGCGCGAAGTCGGGCACGTCCCTCGTCACCACCGCACCGGCGGCCACCAGGGCGTACCGCCCGACCGTGCGCCCCGGCACGATCACGGCCCGCGCCCCCACCGAGGCCCCGCGCCGGAGCGTCACGCCCTCGGCGGTCCAGTCGCCGTCACGCTTGAGGCGGCCGCTCACGTCCGCGGACCGGGGATAGAGGTCGTTGGTGAGCACGGCCGCCGGGCCGACGAACACCTCGTCTTCCAAAACCGCGGGCTCGTACACGAGGGCGTAGTTCTGCACCTTGACCCTGTCGCCCACGCGCACGCCGGGGCCGATGTACGCGCCGCGGCCGAGGATGCAGTGCTCGCCGAGCACGGCGTGCTCGCGCACCTGGGCGAGATGCCACACCGCGCTGCCCCGCCCGATCGTCGCGCTGGGGTCGACGTCTGCGGTCGCCGCGATTCGCGGTTCTTCCATCGGAGGCTCCCCTTCGGAGGAATACTTCGGAACTATGCCAAGTGCGAGCATCGTGATACCAGCGCACAACGAGAGCCGGGTGATCGGACGCCTGCTGTCGGCCCTGCTGCGGGAGGCCGGTCCGGACGAGTTCGACGTGGTCGTCGTCGCCAACGGCTGCGCCGACGACACCGCCTCCGTCGCCCGCGATCACGGTGCGCGCGTCGTCGAGACGCCGGTGCCGTCGAAGCGGGAGGCGCTGCGGCTCGGGGACCGGGCCGCCTCCGCCTTCCCCCGCGTCTACGTCGACGCCGACGTCGTGCTGGGCGCCGCGGACGTGCGGGCCCTGTGCGGCGCGCTCGCCGAGGGGGCGCTGGCCGCCGCGCCCGAGCGGGCCCTGGTGCTGCGCGACAGGCCGTGGCCCGTGCGCGCCTACTACGCCGTGTGGACGCGCCTGCCCGCCGTACGGGAGGGACTGTTCGGGCGTGGGGTGATCGCGGTGGGCGAGGCGGGCAACCGGCGGCTGCGGGACCTGCCGCCCGTGATGGGCGACGACCTCGCCGCGTCGCTGGCGTTCGCGCCGGGCGAGCGGCGCGTGGTGCGCACCGCGCACGCGGTCATCCACCCTCCCCGCACGCTCGGCGACCTGCTCCGCCGCCGGGTCCGGGCGGTGACGGTCGTCGCCGAGATCGAAGGGGGTCCCCTCGCCGGGCAGGAGGCGCGCACCGGGGTCGGCGACCTGCTCGGCATCGTGCGCCGGGCGCCGTGGCTCGTGCCGCACCTGTGCGTCTTCCTGGCCGTCACGGTCGTCGCCAGGCTACGGGCGCGCCGCGCCGTAAAGGCGGGGGACTACACGACCTGGCTGCGCGACGAGAGCAGCAGGACCTGACCCCTCAGCCACCCGCGTGGCCCTTCCGCATGCCCCGCACGTAGTCCCGCAGCACCATCCACATGAAACGGGTGTTGGTGGACAGATATCGGGGACCGAGCCGTACGGGCTCCTGCAGCAGCCGATACAGCCATTCCAGGCCCAGCCGCTGCCACAGGCGGGGAGCCCGGCGGACCTTCCCCGCGTACACGTCGAACGACCCGCCGACCCCGTGGACGACCCCGGCCCGGATCACCGGCGCGAACCGCGCCACGAAGATCTCCTTCTTGGGCGAGGTCATGCCGAGGAACAGCAGATCGGGTTTGCTCTCGGCGATCCGCTCCGCGACCGCGGGCGCCTCGTCGTCGGTGAAGTAGCCGTCGCGGGCGCCGGCGATTCGCAGCCCCGGATGGCGGCGGCGCACCTCGGCGACCACCCGTTCGACCACCTCGGGGCGCGCCCCGAGGAAATACGCGCGGTACGCCCGGCGCGATCCCTCCTCCAGCAGGGCGGTGAACAGGTCGATGCCCGCCACCCGCTCCGGGAGCGGCCGGCCGAGGATCCGCGAGGCCCACACGACCGCCTGGCCGTCCGCCAGGACGAGGTCGCACGAGGTGACCGACTCACGCAGCCGCGCGTCGCGGCGCATGTGGACGGCCTTCGCCGCGTTCACCACGCCGATGGTGAGGCTCTCCCGGTTCTCGACGGCCCGGACGCACCGCGCCACGGCCTGCTCCATCGTGAGCGCGTCGAGAGACACCCCGAGGATCTCGCGACGCGGGGCGGCGGCGCTCATCCGGCGTTCCCCGGCACGTCGCGCGGCAGCGTGAACAGCCAGGCGTAGAGCAGCCAGCCCAGCTCGTACGGCCGGCACTCGCGGTCCACGGAGACGGGCGGATAGATGCGGTCGAGCAGGCCGATGCGCGAGTTCTGGTTGATCGCGCTGGCGACGGCGCGCACCCCTCTGACGATCTTCTTCGGGTCGTCCCTGGCGGCCTTGCGCCAGGTCAGCGCGAGGTCCTCGACGATCAGCTCGTCGTCGACCTCGGGCCGGGACATCATCCAGCCGAGGCCGAGCGCGATCTCCTTGAGATAGCCGGTGCCGCCCGCGTCCGCGAGGTCGAGCAGCGCCATCGGGGCCATGGACAGCTGGTGGACGCTGTAGACCGGATACCCCTCCACGACCGCGCCGGTCCGCGCGTCGTAGTGCCACCACCACTGGCCCTGCGGTCCCTGGGCGGCGCAGATGCCCGCCGCGATCCGCTCGGCCGCCGCCAGCGCGTCCGCGTCGCCGGCGTGCGCGTGCAGGCGCGCGAGCGCCTGCAGCGGATACACCTGGTCGGCGAAGCAGCCGACGTGCGCGCGATACCAGGAGGCCGGGCCGATGACGTGCCGGTAGAGCGGCTCGCCGCCGAGCCCCTTCAGCAGCCTCTCCCGGGCCTGTTCCATGCGCTCGCCCACCTCGGCGTCGCCTCCGGTGGCGCGGTGCGCGGCGACCAGCCCGGCGAGCGCCCAGGCGGCCTCCACGGTGGGCACCGGCGCGCCGCCCGCGACGCCGCGTTCGAGCTCGGCCAGCCGGCGCAGGGCCTCCCCGAGCCTCGGGTGACCGGTCTCGGCCGCCGCCCAGGTGATCAGGGCGGTGTCGCCGAGGTTCGTCACGCCGGGCAGCCGGCCGACGAGGTTGCCCACCAGGTCGGCGACGGTGTCGCCGGCCAGCGCCTCGCGCTGCCTGTCCGCGTCGAGCGTGGCGACGCCGAGGGCCACGATGGCGCCGTACCGGATGCTGCGGCCCTCGGGGACCGCCGTCCACCGCCCCGCGGCGTCGCGCCGCCCCCGCCGGGTGAAGACGAACTGCCCGTCCACGTAACCGGGGGGCAGCCCGCGAACCGACAGGCCGACCATGCGCTCGACGAGCTCGGCCGCGTACGGGTCGATATCGGCGAGGGCGGCGAGCCGCCCCTCATGGCGAGTCATCACACAACTCCAATTGATGTCGGACGCCGGACGGTGCCGGCGGGTCATGCCGTACGGCGGTCCCAGCCGCCGGACCATTCGCGGCGGGCCGCCCACAGTCCGGCCCAGTCGCCCCGGCGGGCCGTGGGGCGCCCCTGCCGTTCCCGTCCGGGCGGGGCCACGCCCCGGCTCGCGGTCGCCCGCAGCCAGACGCCGGCCAGCAGCAGGAGGACCCCGAGCGTCCGCAGGCCCCGGGGGAAGTGCCTGCGGACGACCGTGGCCTTGCCGGTGAACAGGAGCACGAGCTTGCGCAGGCTCGACGACGACATGCCGCCGGGATGCACGAACACCGCCCGGTCGGTCACCATCGGCCGGTAGCCGGCGGCGCGGGCGCGCAGGCACAGGTCGGCGTCCTCGCCGTACATGAAGATGCGGGTGTCGAAACCGCCGGTCTCGTCCCACGCGGCGCGGGACACGAGCATGAGCGCCCCGGTCACGATGGGCACCTCGCGCTCCCCGGTCCAGGTCCTCGGCGACTCCGGGTCGAAGACCGGATGCCCGGGGAAGACCGTGGACAGCCCGGTGGCGAAGCAGAGGAGCGACCACGGCGTCGGCCGCCCCCACCACGAGCGGGGGTCCCACTCACCGCTCTCCGTGACGCAGCGCCCGCCGACGATGCCCGCGCCGGGGTGCCGTTCCGCGCAGTCCAGCAGCCGCTCCAGCGTGTCGGGCCGCAGCTCCGCGTCGGGGTTGACGAAGACGAGATGGCGCCCCTTGGCGAGCCGCGCCCCCGCGGCGCATCCCTCGGCGAAGCCGCCGTTCTCGTCCCTGACGACGACGTCGGCCCAGGGCGCGGCGGCCCTCGCCACCTCGGCGGTGTCGTCGGGCGAGTTGTTGTCGACGACGATCACCTCCGCGTCGAGGTGTTCCGTCGCCCGCCGCACCGACGCGAGGCAGCGCCCGATGTACGCGGCGCTCCGATAGGTGACGATGACCACGGAAAGTCTCATCCGCCTGCCTTCCTGAGCAAGGGGACGGCGACGACGACGGCCGCGCCCAACGCCACGGCCATCGTCTGGACGGCCGGCAGCGGCCCGGCCTCGGTCCACAACAGCCCGAACAGCCACGAGGCGGTCGCCGCGCCGAGCGCCTGGCCCGTCTGCACGACCGCGAGCCCGGTGGCGCGGCGCTCCGGCGGCAGCAGCGGCCCGACGAGCGCGCTCACCACGCCGTCCGTCGCCGCGTACGACAGGCCGCGCAGCACGAGCACGGCGGCCAGGGTCGCCGGCGCCGGGGGGAGCAGGACGAGCAGGTAACAGGCGAGCAGCGCGGCGTATCCGCCGGTGACGACCACCCAGCGGCCGACGCGGTCGGCCAGGCGGCCGAACGGCACGGCGGCGAGCAGGAAGGCCGCCGCCACGCCGGCGGGCAGCAGCGGGAGCCAGCCGGTGTCGATGTCGAGCCTGCGCTGCAGCAGCAGGTAGAGGAACGCGTCGCTGATCGTCGCGAGCGACAGCGGGAGCGTCGCCACCAGCACCCGGCGGAACGGCCGGTCGGCCAGCAGCGCCGCCGCCTCCCGCAGCAGCGTCTTCCCCGCCGCGCGGGCCGGTCTGGGATCCGCCGCCGGGGCGTCCGGTTCCCGTACGAACAGCACCAGCGCCAGCACGCCGACGACGGCCACGCAGCAGCTCACGATGAAGACCGCGTCGTAGGCGGCGCCCACCAGGGCCACCACCCCGGCGGCGGCGAACGGCCCGGCGAGCGCGCCCGCCGTGTCCATCGCGCGGTGCACGCCGAAGGCACGGCCCTGCGCCTCGGGGGGCACGCTCAGCGAGATCATCGCGTCTCGCGGCGCCGTACGCAGCCCCTTGCCCGCCCGGTCGAGGCCGATCACCAGCCCGAGCAGCGGGAGCGAGCGACCGGCCAGGAGGAAACCGAGCTTGCACACCGCCGACATGGCGTAACCGACCCCGGCCACCGCCTTGTTGCGGCGGAAGCGGTCGGCCACGTGCCCGCCGACCAGCCGCAGCACGGCCGTCGCGCCGGTGTAGAAGCCGTCGAGGACACCGAACTGCATCGGGCTGAACTGGAGCTGGAAGACCAGGTAGAGGGGCATGACGGCGGTGACCATCTCGGCGGAGACGTCGGTGAGGAGGCTCACCAGGCCGAGTGCCAGCACGTTTCCCGTGAGGACGCGCGCGCCGGGGCCGAGGCCCGATCGCGGCGTCCCCGCCGCGTCGGCCCGCCGTGCCTGCGACAGGTACATCAGGCCACCAGCTCCGGCCAGGCCGCGCGCAGCGCGTCCCGCCAGTGGCGCAGCGGCGCGAGCCCGGCCCGCGCCCAGCCGTCGTGACCGAGGACGCTGAAGGCGGGCCGCCGGGCCGGCCGGGGGAAGGCCGCGGACGGCACGGGACGCACCCGGCCGGGGTCGGCGCCGAGCAGGGTGAAGACCTCCCGCGCCAGGCCGTGCCAGGAGACGCTGCCGGAGCTGGTGCCGTGATAGATCCCGGGGGGCGCGTCCGCCTCGATCATGGCGACGATCCGCCGGGCCAGATCGACCGTCCAGGTCGGCTGGCCGTGCTGGTCGTCCACCACGTCGACGGTCTCCCGCTCGGCGGCCAGGCGGATCATGGTCGAGACGAAGTTCGGGCCGGCCGCGCCGTACAGCCACGCGGTGCGCACCACATAGCCGGCGTCGGGCAGCGTTTCGACGACCGCCCGCTCCCCGGCCAGCTTGGTGCGCCCATAGGCGTTGACCGGCGCCGTCGGCGCGTCCTCCGCGTACGGCAGGCGCCCGGTCCCGGCGAAGACGTAGTCGGTGGACGGCTGCACGAGCCGCGCGCCCGCCTCGCCGCACGCCTCGGCGAGGACGGCCACCGCGTCGCCGTTGACGGCGCGCGCCTCCTCCTCATGGGTCTCCGCGTCGTCCACCGCGGTCCACGCGGCGCAGTTCACCACCACGCCGGGCCGCAGCTCGCGGACCGCCTGCCGCACGGCCACGGGGTCGCGCACGTCGAGCCGGGCGCGGCCGAGCGGCACGACCTCGTGGCCTGCGGCCCGCAGCACGGCGACGAGGTCGGTGCCGAGCATGCCGCCGGCTCCGGTGATCAGCCATCGGGGGGTCATCGGGTTCGCTTTCGGGGGGTGGGGTGTGCGCTGTGCCGGGGCGGGTCAGGACGGGGCGGCTTTGAGCGGGGCCCACCAGGCGGCGTTGTCGGCATACCAGCGCACCGTGGCGGCCAGGCCCTCGTCGAACGGGACGCGCGGCGCGTATCCCAGGGCGCGCAGCTTGGCGTCGTCCAGCGAGTAGCGGCGGTCGTGACCCGGGCGGTCGGGCACCCGCTCGACCATGTCCCATCCGGCGCCGAGCGCGTCGAGCAGCTTTCCGGTCAGCTCCAGGTTCGTCAGCTCCGCCGTGCCGGCCACGTGGTAGACCTCCCCGGGCTCCCCCACGTCCACCACGAGCCGGATCGCCCGGCAGTGGTCGTCGACGTGGATCCAGTCCCTGACGTTCCCCCCGTCGCCGTAGAGCGGGACCTTCCGCCCCTCCAGCAGGTTGGTGATGAAGAGGGGGATCACCTTCTCCGGGTACTGGTAGGGCCCGTAGTTGTTGCCGCACCGGGTGACGCAGACCGGCAGCCCGTGCGTCACCGCGTACGCCAGGGCGATCATGTCGCCCCCCGCCTTGGCGGCCGAGTAGGGCGAGCGCGGGCGCAGCGGCGCCGACTCGTCCCAGGATCCCGAGTCGATCGACCCGTACACCTCGTCGGTCGAGACCTGCACGACCTTCCCGACCCCGGCGTCGAGGCACGCCTGCATGAGCGTCTGCGTGCCGAGGACGTTCGCACGGACGAACGGGGCGGCCCCGGCGATGGACCTGTCGACGTGGGACTCGGCGGCGAAGTTGACGACCACGTCGTGGCCCGGCACCACGTGTGCGAGCAGCTCGGCGTCGCAGATGTCGCCGTGCACGAACTCGAAGCCCCCCGACACGGGCTCCAGGTTGGCCAGGTTGCCGGCGTAGGTGAGCGCGTCCAGCACGGTGATCTTGTCGTCGGTTTCGGTCACCGCCGTGCGCACGTAGTGGGAACCGATGAAACCGGCGCCTCCGGTGACGAGCACTCTCATTGGGAGATCTGTACCTTACTGTGATCACCGAGCACGAGCCGGTGTGCCTTGGGCGTGTTGGGGGCGGGCGTGACCACGACGTCGTGCCCGATCAGCGAGGCTTCGATCCGGCGCACGCCCTCGATCGAGGCGCGCGCGAGCACGATAGAGTACTCGATCTCGCTGTCGATCAGCCGGCAGTCCTCGCCGACCGAGGTGAACGGGCCGACGTACGAACCGGCGACCGTGGTCCGGGCGCCGATGACGGCGGGGCCGACGATGCGGGAGCCGTGGATCGACGCGCCCGCCTCCACGACCACCCTGCCGATGAGCTCGGAGTCGCTGACGTGACCGTCCACGCGGGGCTCGGCCGACTCGAGCACGAGGCGGTTGACCTCCAGCATGTCGGCGACGTTGCCGGTGTCCTTCCAATAGCCCGTGATCACCTCCGGCTCCACGACGTGCCCGGCGTCGATGAGCCACTGGATGGCGTCGGTTATCTCCAGCTCGCCCCGCCACGACGGCTTGAGCTCCGCCACCGCGTCGTGCACCGCGGGGGTGAAGAGATAGACGCCGACGAGCGCGAGGTCGCTCTTGGGCTCCCGGGGTTTCTCCTCCAGCCTGACGACCCGCCCGTGGGCATCCAGCTCGGCGACCCCGAACTGACGGGGGTCGGAGACCTTGGTCAGCATGATCTGCGCGCTCGGCCGCCGGGCCCGGAAACGCCGGACGAGGCTCTGGATGCCCCCGACGACGAAGTTGTCGCCGAGATACATCACGAAGTCGTCGTCGCCCAGGTAGTCACGGGCGATCAGCACGGCGTGCGCCAGCCCGAGCGGCGCCTCCTGGCGCAGGTAGGTGACGTCGAGCCCGAACGCGGAGCCGTCTCCCACGGCGGCCTCGATCTCGGCGTGCGTGTCCCCCACCACGATGCCCGCCTCGCGCACTCCGGCGTCCGCGATCGCCTCCAGCCCGTAGAACAGGACGGGCTTGTTGGCCACGGGGACCAGCTGCTTGGCCCGGGTGTGGGTGATGGGCCGCAGTCTGGTCCCGGACCCGCCCGCGAGGATGAGGGCCTTCATCTCAGTAGGCCCCCTTCCCGCCGGTGACGGCGGACCACGTCTTCCACAGGATCTGCAGATCCAGCATCAGCGACCAGTTGTCCACGTACCGCAGGTCCAGCCGTACGGACTCCTCCCAGGACAGGTCGGATCTGCCGCTCACCTGCCACAGCCCGGTCATGCCCGGCCGTACGACCAGGCGCCGGTGCACGTCCGCGCCGTACTGCTCGACCTCGGCGGGTAAGGGCGGGCGCGGCCCGACCAGCGACATCTCGCCGCGCAGCACGTTGAGGAGCTGGGGCAGCTCGTCCAGCGAGTAGCGGCGCAGCAGCTGGCCCACGCGGGTGACGCGTGGATCGTTCCGAATTTTGAACAAGACGCCGTCCGATTCGTTGCACTCGAGCAGGACGGGCTTGAGCCGCTCGGCGTCCACGACCATGGTGCGGAACTTCAGCATGTGGAACTCGCGGCCGTACCTGCCGACCCTGGTCTGCCGGAACAACGCGGGTCCCGGGCTGGTGGCGCGGACCACCACCGCGATGACCAGCATCGGAATGGCGAGGATCAGGAGGAAGACGGCGGCCACGACCTTGTCGAAGGCGCTCTTGACCAGCCGCCGGGAGCCCTGCAGCTCGGGATGCTCGACGTGCAGCAGCGGCATTCCCGCGACCGGGCGGACGCTGATGCGCGGGCCCGCGACGTCCATCAGCGCCGGGGCGACGAAAAGGTCGGTCCCCCGCGACTCGATCCCCCAGGCGAGGCGGCGCAGCGCGGCCCCGTGCAGCTCGGGGCAGGCGAGGACCGCGACGGCCTCGGCGTCGACCTTGTCGACCACGGCCGGCACGTCCCGGAAGTCGCCGAGCACCGGCACGCCGTCGACGTCGGAGCGGTGCCTCTTGTACTCCCCGTACGGCAGGCACGCGGCCACCACCCGCATGCCGTGGTAGGGCTGCCGTCTGAGCTGCTGCACGAGCTCCTGGACGGACTGGCGGTGGCCCACGGCCACGACCCGCCGCATGTGCTCGCCCTTGGACCGCAGGCGGTGCAGCCGCTTGCGCATCCGGTGACGGAACAGCAGCGTCACCACCGTGGTGAGCGGCAGCATCGCCATGACGTAGCTGCGGGCGACGTTGGTCTGCGTGAGGTACGCCATGATCGCGACGGCCGCGGTGAGCCCGAGCCCCGCCTGCATGACCGAGCGGAACTCCTCCGTCCCCTCCCCGTGGGCGCGTCTGCGGTATCCGCCCCCGATGGCGACGACCGCCGGCCAGAAGATCGTCAAAGCCGCGCCGAACACGAGGTCGTACGCGGGGATGTACGCTCCCAGCCGCAGCCGCGTGAGCTCGACGCCGGAGAAGACGACAGCCGCACAGAGCAGGTCTCCCACCAGGAGAACCCTGGAGTAGAACCGCATGGCGACACTCCCCGCCGGCCTTGCCGGGAGATTCCGCGGAGACACACCCGGTTCCGCCGACTTCGTCTGCGATTCCATCTCACCGCACCTAAGTAGCTGGACCGTCCAGGTGAATGACGCTTACTCCGCCACAGGGGTTGACGCACGGCTCGGACGTTTCAGGGGCGTGCGCTACACGAGCACGATGTTAGACACGCACTGACCAGTAGGGAACGTAAGTCACCTGTCCACAATTGGCCGCAAAGAACCCAACGAAAGGACTTGACGGGAACGGTCCAAGATGCCAACCTCCGACCCCCATCAGGGCATATACCGCTATTAGTCGCTTGGACGTAACGCGCGAAAGGCCACGTCTCATATCACCGTCACACCACGGGACGGTGAGAGCGCACCAGCGATTTCAGGAATTATAGGACCCTCTGTCCGCCGATTGCCGCCTGGTCGAATCGACGCCGAAAGCGCACTCGACTTTGCTCGCCACGTCAGCGGAGGGCCGTAACGCGGTCGCCGGACGGGCCCAATCCGCCGCCGGGGACACGTGTGCGCCGCCCGGCGGCCCGCGAGGTCGGTCGTTATTCGGGTCAGTCGTCTCCGGGTCAGTCGTCTCCGGGTCAGTCGTACTCGAGGTCGAGCAGGGGGGACGGCGGCTCTGGGCTGCGCCACACGACGACGTAGTCCGAGCGCGCGCTCGCGACCGCCGTGCTCAGCCGGTCGAGGTCGAAGTCCGGGAGGTAGCGCAACCGCGCCATGAAGTTCGCGTCGGTCGCCGAGTGCGGGACCACGCAGCCCTCGCCCTCCCGGTCGAGCAGGACGATGAAGACGTCCTCGGGCTGGCCCGACGAGTCCTGCCGGTTGTGGCCGCCGACGCGGACCTCGACCACGTCCTCCCAGGCGAGGGCCTCGACGCTGCCGTCGGCGTAGTGACGCGTGACGCCTTCTTCGGTTACGTACACGTATGTGTCCGGCACTGGGTTGCCGTGCATGGCCGCGATTGTGACGACTTGGAGCGGCTGCGTGCAAGAGAATCGGCGCCCAAGAAAGAACGCGAGAGGCGATCCGATACCCGGGGAAGCACCCGAGGAGGAGATCTTCCGGACCCGCGTGGCTCAGGAGGTGTGCCGCCACCGCAGGTGCTCGCGCACCGCGTGGACCGCCGCCTCCGCCGGCCCCTTCGCGATGACGCGCAGCAACTCCGCGTGCTCGGCCGCGAGCTCGTGCGGGTCCTCGTACGCGTGCCTGAGCCGGACCAGCCCGAGCCGGGTCTCGGCGGCGAGCGTGGCGTACAGGCGCTCCAGGCGGGGGCTGCCCGCGGCGGCCACGAGCGCCTCGTGCAGCGCCATGTGCTCGGCCACCACGGCCGCCCACGGCGCGCCCGGCGGCAGTTTCGACAGGCGGTCGAGCGCCTCCTCCGCCGCCCTCACCCGGCGTCCCGCGACGGCCTGCGCCATCAGCTCCTCGAGGGGCCTCCGCACGTACATGAGGTCGGCCAGGTCGGCGGAGGTGATCACCGGGACGTACGCGCTGCGGTTGCGCTCGCGCCGCAGCAGTCCCTCGTGGACGAGCAGCGCCAGCGCCTCCCGCACGGTGGGGCGGGCCACGCCGTACCGGGCGGACAGCTCCTGCTCGGGCAGCGCGGCCCCCGGCTCGATGTCTCCGGACAGCACCCGCTCGCGCAGCGCGGCGGCGAGCGCCTCGACGGTGGAGACGGGCCTCAGGGTGGTCACGTGCCGAGCCTAGTGGGGGCTCCCGGCCGGCGCTCTCGGCGGCGCGTCAGGCGCGTCAGGCTCGGCGGGTGCGGCGGTGTCCGGGGCGCGTTCCCCGGCGGGCAGCGCCACCACGACCAGCCCCAGGGCGAGCAGCGCCAGGCCCGCCCACGAGACGGGCGACAGGTGCTCGCGCAGCGCCACGACCCCGAGCAGGGCCGCGACGGCCGGCTCGGCCAGCGCGAGGGTGGCCGCCGTGGCCACCGGGGTCGTGCGCAGGCCCCGGCCGTACAGGAGATAGGCCAGCCCGGTCGTGGCGCAGCCGAGGTAGAGCGCGGTCAGCAGGCCGCTCGGGTGCGCGAGCCAGGCCGGGCCGGTCAGCACGAGGACCGGCAGCATGAGCACGGCCGCGCCGCCGAACAGCGCGCCCATGACGATCCCCGACTCCATGCCCTCGCCGATGGCCCGGGCCGCGACGACCGCGTAGAAGGCGTACAGGAGCCCGCCGAGGAGGGCCAGCGCGATGCCCCCGGCGTCCGCGCCCCCGGCTCCCGCTCCCCCGGTTCCCTCGCCGCCGGTGACGAGCACCGCGCATCCGGCGACGGCGGCGGCCGTGGCGACCGCCCAGCGCCCGCTCGGCCGTTCGCGTCCGGCGATCCAGGACAGCAGCCCGGTGAAGACCGGGCCGCTGCCGATGGCCACCACCGTGCCGATCGCCACGCCCGTCCTGGCGACCGCGGCGAAGTAACACAGTTGATACGCCGCGACCGCGACGGCTCCCAGGACCAGCGGCCGGCGCGCCGGAACGTTCCCACGGGGCGTGCGGCGATGCCTGACCAGCGCCAACGCCCCGAGCATGGCCCCGCCGAGCACGAGGCGGGCCGCCGCCAGAGAGACGGAACCGGCGGCGGCGAGGGTGCCCGCGGTGCCGGCGGTGCCCCACAAAACGGCCGCCGCGACCACCGCGAGCGGGCCCGATCTGAAGTTCATGGTCCAGATTGTCTGACAACTAGACAGAGCCAAGCAAGGGCTTTTCCGCTGAACGTCGAGACTGTCCTGATATGTGGCTGTAGCCCAAGTCGTTAGGAACGATCCCTGGTGAGTGGCACTCGCACGTTGCTAGGGTTTCGCCACTATTAACACCCGTGTAACCGACAGGCAGGACTGATGGCTGGTCGGAAACGGTCCATCCGCTTCAAGATATTCGCGATCCTGCTGGTGCCCGTGACCGCCCTGCTGGTGACCTGGGGGTTCGCCGCCAACCTGACGATCGAGCGGGGGCAGCAGCTCCTGCGCATCCAGAAGGTCTACGACAACATCGTCATTCCGGTCGACGAGGCCATCGAAGAGCTGCAGAGCGAGCGGTTCGTGTCGGTGAGCTACCTCGCCTGGCGCACCTCGGCCCTGCACACCGACCTTCAGGCGCAGCGCCGCAAGACCGACGCGACCGCCGCCCAGTTGCTCCGCCTGTCGGCGCAGGCCCGCGACGAGGCGCCCCCGGCCTTGTGGGACCGGGTTCAGGACCTGATCGGGCAGATGAACCGGCTCGACGTCCTGCGCGGCCAGGTCGACGGCCAGCGGCTCACCCGCCTCGACGCGATCGAGGAGTACAGCGCGGTCATCGAGACGGCCCATCAGGTCTACGACCGGCTGATGATCTCGCCGGACATCGACCTCATCGAGCAGACCAACGCACTCATCCTCATCGCCCGCAGCAGCGAGATCGTGAGCCAGGAGTCCGCGCTCGTCCTGGGCGCGCAGGCGGCCGGGCGGATGACGCAGGACGAACGCGAGGCGTTCTCCTCCATGGTCGGCAAGCGCCGCCTGCTCTACCAGCTCGGCACCAGCCGGCTCGACGCCGGCCTGCTCAAGCAGTACGGCACGCTGAACGCCTCCGCGACATACACGTCGTTCGTCGCGCTGGAGGACGACGTGATCGCCAGGGTTCGGCCGGGCCGGCCGCTCCCGCCCGAGGCGCTCGCCTGGCCGACGACGGCCCAGGCTCTGACCCGCCAGCTCACCGAGACGACCAACGCGGCCAGCGACGCCACCGCCGCCCGCGCCGTGCCGCTGGCCAAGGACGTGCTCTGGGACATCGGCGTCGTCGGCGCGCTCGGCCTGGCGGCCGTGCTCGCGACCGTGTTCGTCTCCCTCCGGTTCGCCCGTACGGTGACGGGCGAGCTGAGCACCCTGCACCAGGCCGCGGCCGACCTGGCCGAGCGTCGCCTGCCCGACCTCGTACGGCGGCTGCGGCGCGGCGAGGACGTCGACGTCGCGACCGAGACCCCGCCGGTGATCCGGGGCGGCGACACCGTCGAGATCGAGAACGTCGGCCGGGCCTTCACCTCGGTGCAGCACACCGCGATCGAGGCGGCCGTCGGCCAGGCCGAGCTGCGCAAGGGCGTCAACAAGGTGTTCCTCAACCTGGCCCGGCGCAGCCAGTCGCTGCTGCAGCGCCAGCTCACCATGCTGGACGGCCTGGAGAAGGAGATCAGCGACCCCGACCTGCTGGAACGGCTGTTCGGCGTCGACCACCTCACCACCCGCATGCGCCGCCACGCGGAGGGCCTGATCATCCTGTCGGGCGCCGCGCCCGGCCGCGGCTGGCGCAACCCGGTCAGGCTGTTCGACGTGGCCCGCGCCGCCGCCGAGGAGGTGGAGGACTACCTGCGGGTGGACGTGGACGTGCCGCACGGGTTCTCGCTCGTGGGCAACACCGTCACCGACGTGATCCACCTGCTCGCCGAGCTGATCGAGAACGCCACGGTCTTCTCCCCGCCGCAGACCCGCGTGCAGGTCAGGGGGGAGATGGTCGCCCGGGGCTTCGCCATCGAGGTGGAGGACCGCGGGCTCGGCATCCCGCCGGAGGAGCTGGCGCACCTCAACGCGCGGCTCGCCGACCCGCCGGAGTTCGACCTGGCCGACAGCGATAGGCTCGGGCTGTTCGTCGTCGGGCTGCTGGCCCGGCGGCACAACATCCGCGTCTCCCTGCGTACCTCGCCGTACGGCGGAACGAGCGCGGTGCTCCTGCTCCCGCAGGAAATCGTCGTGGAGAACGAGACCAGGGAACCCGTGGTCGAACGCATCACCCAGCCGGAGGGCGCGCCCCCGGTCCTGGCCCTCACGCCGCCGATCGGCGGCGGCGCCGCGAGCAACCTGCCCCGCCGGGTGCGGCAGGCCAGCCTGGCGCCGCAGCTCAGGGAGGAGCAGAGCGACCTTTACTCCTCCTTCCAGGCGGGCTGGCAACGCGGTCAGGAGGACGTGTGACCGAGCAGGAGGACGGGCCGCTGCTGCGCCCCTACACGCTCACCCGTGGCCGTACGCGCCCGACCGGGCCTGATTTCGACCTGATGACCATCATCAGGACGGCTCCCCCGGCGTACCGGGGCGTCACCGGGCTGGCCCCCGAGCACTGGCGGATCCTGCAACTCTGCCGGGTCCCCTCGTCCGTGGCCGACCTGGCCTCGGAGCTCGGGCTGTCGGTGAACGTCGTGCGCATCCTGCTGAGCGACCTGCGCGACCAGGGGCTCATCACGGCGCGACCGCCGGCCACGGTCGCCCAGCTGCCCGAGGAGCGCATCCTCCGCGAGGTGATTCAGGGGCTCCAGGCGCTGTGATCTAGGAGTCCGCTCCGCAGGACTCCAGCAGGCGCTGCACGTGCCAGCGGGCGGGAGTGGTCAGCTCGTCGGCGTAGCGCTCCAGCGTGGCCGCGCACGCCGCCGGATCGCCGGTCTGGACGGACGGCAGGACGAGGATCTCCTCCTCGCCGTCCAGCATGAGGTCGCCCCGCACGCTGAAGGCCCCGTCGCCGACCGCGACCGCGGTCTCGAACACCAGGTCGTGCCCGGGCAGCGCCAGCGCCGCGCCGAGCCGTACGGCGGGCCCGGCCAGGTCGGAGATGACCTCGACGCGGACGTGGGGGAAGAAGTCACGGGAGACGGACCGCCCCATCTCGCTGAACCGCGCCGCCGTGCGCATCAACGCGCGAAGGAGTTCGGCTGCGCCCTGACTGTTGGGGTCCACCCCCGCAGGGTAGATCACGGAAAGTTGCGATATGGCCAAATATTTGGGTTCGGCCGGAAATCTTCTTGAGTGGTGTGGCCTCAGCGGAAGGCGTAGCACTCCACCTCGGCCCGCCGGCGGGTCAGCCCGCCGTTCACGGCCTCCTCGACGCACGAGCGCTGCGCGGCGCTGAGCTCGAGCACGCCGCAGACGGTGATCCCGGAGTACGTGCGGCAGTCCAGGTCCGGGTTGAACGCGCCCACTTTGTACTGCTCGCGCACCTGCGTACGGCATCGCTGCCGCGCCTCGGGCGTCTTCGCATAGCGGCATTGGCCGATGAGGATGTCGTACTGCTTGCGGCTCACCTCCTGCCGCGCCACGCCCCCTTCGGGCATGCGCGCCTGCGGCGGGCTCCCGGCCCCCTGTGCGGCGCTCGGCGGGCGGCCGCCGGTTGCGGCGGCCATCGAGGCGACCGCGGAGACCGTGCCGAGCATGGTCATCGCAGCGAGCACGGCGACAGCGACGATCTTTGTCATGGCGATCCTCCCGAGCAGGAACGTACCCACGGGAGAACAACCGCCCCCTGTGCCTCACAATGCCCGCATGCACGCCCGTGACCGTGAGTCATGGCGAAGCTCACACTCGTGCTGCAAAGGGTCAGCACTTCATTGCCGAGTGTGACACACAGTGATAACGGGTACGCGCGGCCGCGGGGTCGGCGGGGACGGGGTCGTAGCCGGCCATCCTCGCTTCTCCGGCTCGCGGCCCCGCCGCTCCTGCCCTGACGAAGATTTTCCGTGCGATTTGTTCCCGCGATCACGACGCGTGGCGGCCCCAGCCGTACGGCCTGCGCTCAGCCGTCGGCGAGGGCACGCAGGGACGGCCGGAGCGTCTCGGCGATGCGCTCGCCAGACGCGTCGCGCAGGGCGGTGAGACCGAGCAACTGGTGGGCGATCGTGACGCCCAGCATCGTGCTGACCATCAGGGCCGCCCGCAGCTCGGCGTCGCCGGAGCCGATGGCCTCCGCCAGTCGCGCCACCTGGCCGTCGAGCTTGCCGCGCACCTCCTCGGCGGCGTCCGGGTGGGTGAGCATCGAGCGCATCACCGCCAGCGTCGCCTGCGGCAGCGGCCCCATCTTCATGCCGATCCTGCCCAGCAGTTCCTCGACCGGCTCCAGCCCGTCGAGCGGCGGGATCTCCGGGATGCGCACGGCCTGCTCGAACAGGGCCTGCTTCGACCCGAAGTACTGCATGACCAAGGCGGGGTCGACCTGCGCCGCCGCCGCGACGGCCCGGATCGTCGTGCGCTGGAAGCCGCGCTCGGCGAAGATCGTCCGCGCGGCGGACAGGATGCGCTCCTCGGTGCGGCGCCGGCGCTCGGCCCGGCTCGTCGGCGTCCCCTCCACGCGACGACTCTACCGGCGTTGACCACCGCGATTCGTTCGCTCTACATTCGTTGAATCAACAAGTGTTGAGTGAATTGGAGCGCTTTGATGCCGCTCACTCCGCGTGAGGCCCTGGCCCGCTACCACCGGGCGATGGTCGACGGGTCAGCCGACGACCTCGCCGACCTCTACGCCGCCGACGGCGTGCACACGTTCCCGTTCCGGGCGCCCGGTTTCCCCGCCCGCCTGAAGGGACGGGAGGAGATCCGCGCCCTCTACCGGGCGAGGTGGGGCGCGAGCCCGGTGCGGCTCACCGAGATCCACGACGTCGTCGTCCACGACGCGGCCGATCCCGAGGTCGTCGTCGGAGAGTGGGAGGGCACCGGCACGGTCGGCCCGGACCACCGGCCGTTCCGTGCCACCGGCATGCTGATCCTCCGCGTACGGAACGGCGAGATCGTGGAGACGCGCGACTACATCGACGCGCTCGGCACCTACCACGCGATGGGCCGGCTGCGGGACGCCGTGGCCGCCATGGAAAACGGCCCGGCCACGGCGTGATCGGACGGCCACAATGAGGCCATGACGATCTCGGGGATCACGGTCCGCCGGGCGGGAGCGGCGGACGCCGCGGCCCTCGTCCGCCTGCGCGCCGTGATGCTGGAAGACATGGGGGCGGACGTCGGGGACGAGAGCGCGCCCTGGCGGGCGGCGGCCGAGGCGTGGTTCGAACGGCGGCTGCGCGATCCGGGAGGCTTCGCCGCGTTCGTGGTGGACGACCCGGAGCTCGGCGTCGTGAGCTGTGCGGCGGGCACCTGCGATCCCCACGCGCCGGGGCCGACCAACCCGAGCGGCCTGCGCGGCCGCGTCTTCAACATCTGCACCGACCGCAGACGCCGCCGCCTCGGCCTCGCGCGCGCCTGCCTCGACGCGCTGCTCGGCTGGTACCGCACCGAGACCGAGGTCGAGACCGTCGACCTCAACGCCACGCCGTACGGCATCGACCTCTACAAGTCATTCGGGTTCGACGCGCCTCGTTACCCCGCGCTCCAGCTACGCCTCGGCTCAACCCTCGGGCACGGCTTCCCTGGCCATCAGGACGGCCCCGCCTTCACGAGCAATGCAGGGAAGGCCCGCTTTTGTGAGCAGTCAGGCAACCTTTCTGCGGAGGCAGGCAAGGCCCCGCCTTGATGAGCAGCCAGGGAAGCCCCGGCTTCACTAGCTGTTCTGTCCGCTGACGTCAGCGACAACGAAAGAGCTGTCGCCGACACGCTGCCGACATCTCCGAAACCACCGCCGCGCCGGCCAGCTCGGCCGCCGGACCCGCCGCCACCGCCCCAAAACGCCACCCCACCACCGCACCCCACAGGGCGCCCCGCCACCCGCGTCCACGACGCGACGGCGATGGCCAATCGGCCTTCCGGGCCGCACCGCAACCACGCCCGCCGCCACCGCACCCACAGCGCGACAGAGACAACCGCCCGATCTCCCCCCAACCGCACCCGCTGGACCCGCTGCCACCCCCGCGACGCGACGGGGATGGCCGACCAGTCTTCCCCTGCCACGTCGCGCCCCTGCTCCTACCGCCGATATCGCGCAGCGGACCATGCGGCGCATCCGCAAGCTGGGCCGCAGCGCGACATCCGCCGGTCGCGCCGCGCGCGGCCCCGCGCCGCGGCCGGAGCCGCAGAGCGCTGCGCGTCAGGCATCGGCTCGGAGTCGCCCGCGCCGCCTGTGTGCCTTCGTGCCGGCCTCGCGTGCGGTGTGCTGACCTTCGCGTGGGGTGTGCCGGGTCGTGGTCGGGTAGGGCGTGCCGCCGCCGGCTCACCTGGATCGCGCGTGCGGTTGGCCCGCCCGCCGTTACGAGCGTGACTTGCGCGGCCTGCTGGTGCACGTCGAGGTCGGGAAGCTCGGCGATATCCCCGGCGGCGACCGGCTGCATGGTCGCCTTGCCCAGGTTGCTCGCAGGCTCGCGATCTCCGCACGATTTGGGGCCTTCGCTCATGGCTCCGCTGTGAGCTCCTGCTTTGCCTTGCGGGTGCATCCGCCTGGGTCCGCGCTCGCGTGTCAGACCCTTCCGAGACGCGTCAGGGCCCTTCCTTGGAGCGGTGGTCGTAGGTGCGCATGCCGGGGTGTTGGC
This sequence comes from Microbispora rosea subsp. aerata, assembly GCF_014647835.1. GTDB lineage: Bacteria > Actinomycetota > Actinomycetes > Streptosporangiales > Streptosporangiaceae > Microbispora > Microbispora aerata. The sequence continues at coordinate 778 of NZ_BMPY01000017.1, read as the reverse complement.
GCGCGTTCTGCGTGGTCTCTGGCCGGGCCCGTGAGCCTGTGACTCCAACAATTCGTGGTGTGCGGTTGCACAGAGTGATGACAGCGAGAGAGAATTAGAATACGGATTCGAACTAACTGTAGGAGGTGCTGTGGATCTGTTTGATATTGATCCCGAGCACTCTCCTCGTTCGTATTGCGCTGACGGTGAATGGTGGGATCGGCTGATCGCCGGTTCGCCGTTGTGGTCGCCGGACGGCTCATCAGCCCGTGACGACCGCCGTCCCGGGTCTTTCTCGTTTTCATCATGGGCGGCCGACATTCTGAGCAACGGTCCCGCACCCGGCGCCGATGGATCCACGAGTGGATCCGCGAGCGGCAGCGCCGCGTTCACGGACAGCACATGGGGCGGCCACACGCCCGACGCCACCGCGCGGAAGAGGATCGGCAGCGCGCATTGCGGTGGGCGCCGGGCCGCCGACGGTCGCGGAGTCCGGGGCGCTGCTTTCGATGCTGTTTTTGGCGCTTGCCGGGGCGATGACGCCTTCACCGACGGCGGCGCACGCGATGGTGCTAGGGCATGTCGCGGTGCGGGGGCGCGCCACGCTGCGAAGGCACATGACGCTGCGGGCACCGGCCATGGCGCGTCCGGGAGTGGTCGTGCGGCCGGCACTGATAACGCTGCCCGGAACGGGGACGGCTTTTCCGCTGACAGGGCCGTTGCCGACGGTGGTGGCGGCACTGGTTCTGATCGCGTGGGTGTCGACGCGGGTGCTGGCGCGTCTGTCGGCGGCGATCAT
>NZ_BMPY01000016.1 GCF_014647835.1 Microbispora rosea subsp. aerata | reverse complement strand
ACCTCGTCGCTCTGGTCCGCGCCGGGGCCACGTTCGTCAACGGCAAACTCATCGAACGCCCCGACGATCAGCCCTCACACGCAGCCGCTTAAAAACTCGTGATCCACAGGTCTTGACGATTGCTCCCATCGGTCGGGGCTGGTGTTGAGCGTAGTAGTTGACCCATTCGGCGGTGGCCACCTCGACGTTGGCCAGGCCTTTCGCGGCTTACAGGGTGCGATCAGCTCGGTCTTGTACAGGTTGATCTACGGTTCCACAGCGCGTTGTCGAGGCCTGAGTTGGCTCAATTTAGTGCGCGCCTCCGGGGCTGCGGATCTGCTTGAGGGCATCGCGTAGATCGGCGGGTAGGGGGTCGTCGGTCAGGACGTGGTTGCCGGCTTGGATACGGACGGTGCGGTAGCGGCGGGCGGTGCGGACGAATTTCTTGATCGACCATCCGGTCCGCGCCTCGATCCACCGGCTGACCGCCAAGGCGGCGAACACGATCGTCAAGTGCGCGTCGATGGACTCGCGTTTGTGGTGGTAGATCGGCCGGGCTTTGAGGTCGTGCTTGCTCATCCGGAAGGACTTTTCGATCTCGAACAGCCGGTGGTAGGAGCTGATGACGAACTCGGCGGTGATGGGCGTCCCGTCCGGGCAGGCGGCGAGATTGGTGATGTAGCCCTTGAGGCCGGCCAGGGCCTTGGCCTTGTCCACCAGCTCGGTGTTGACGCTCTCGGTGGCACCGGACAGCCTGATGAACCGGTTGCGCTTGACCGGCGCCTGCCCGTCGACGGCGCGCTGGGCCTTGGCGACCTGCTCGTCAATGCTGCGCAGGGTGCGCCGGGCCCGCTCAGAGCGGTACTGGTGGTAGATCATCCGATCGCGGCGCGGCCGGCTTGATCCCGACGGCCAGGGCTGGATGAAGATGTGCCCGCCGGGAATCGGAGTACCGGGGTGCTCACGCCGCCACTGGGCGACCACATACGGCACCTCGGGAATCTTCATGCCGAGGATGAACGACAGCCCCGCAGCTTCGATGGCCTGCTTGTTCGCCTCAGAGATCATCCCGGCGTCGGCCACGATCGTGACGTCCGGCAGGTCGTGGGCCGCCATAAACCATTCGACCACCGGCAGCATGGTGTGGGTCTTTTGCCTTGTTGCCCTCCAATGCGGTCACCATGAGCGGGAACCCGCAGGAGTCGGTGAGCAGCCCGATCGTGATCTGCGGGTCCAGACGGCGTTCCTTGGAGAAGCCCGCCTCACCCAACCCGTCGCCGGCGTCGGTCTCGAAGTACAAGGTCGACACGTCATACAGCACCAGGCTGGCCGGCCCGAGGCGGGTGTGGGCCGCGCACGCACCGGCCAGGGCCTGGCGCCACTGTGGCATGGCGTAGTCCGGCAGGCGGCGTTTCACTGTGGCATACGACACCGCGTCGATTCCGGCCTCGGCGAGCACGCGCAGGCTGTCGTGCTTGCTGGCCGGTTCGATCACCCGCGCGAGCACCAGCTGCCGGAACACCTCATCGCCCCCGGCCGCGGCAGCAAATCCCAGCGCCTGGTAGGCGCGCGACAGCGCGTCCCACAGGTGTTCCATCCGGGAGCTGACGATCTCCAGCGGCCCTCCCGCCGCCGGCCCGTCGTCCAGCCCCAGGTCCAGCTCTTGCTGACCGGCGGCCAGCCGCTGACGCGCCACCGCCTTGAGCGTCTCCAGCTCGGCGTCGTCGTGCGCCGATCCGATGTGCTCGATCTCCCGCGATCCACGGCGGGAGGAGTAGACGATCTGCACCGCTCGGGCACCTGAAGCCGTCTTCACCGTCCGCACGTACGGAGACACGGCCACCAGGGTAGAGACATGATCGATTTAGTGCGCACTTTTCGCCGTCCCCGACGGGAAACCACGAGGTCAGCGCCTCGCACTCAGCGGCGATCTGTGGTATCAGGTCACAACCATGGTCCGCGCCTGGATCGAACAGGGCGTGCCCAATTACGGCATGGTGCTAAGGGCCGCTAGCGAAACCGCGACAACCAACTGGCGCCAGTACTACTCCAGCGAATACGGCGGCGGCCAGCCGTACCCAGGGTACCGCCACCCCCCACCCTTATGATCGAATACGAGCCAGCTGCTCCCCCCTTGGGGGCAGTTGGATGGTTCGCTCCTGACGAAGCTGGCATAACCGACAGGGCGGTCGCCGAAGCGATAGACGCCAATCCCAAGCTGGGGCGTGCCGAAGCATCTCTGCCTACGGTCGCCGACATCACAAGTGAACAAGCGGTGGCCGATAAGGAGGCCTCCAGTGATGTTGTCGAGGTTTCCCCCGAAGAGGCTATAGAGCCGGATCCGGGGATCGAGAATCCTCCCGCAGACACAACGCCCCCATCTGTTCCGAACACGGATCCTGCCGCGGATGCAGTTGTTGCTGATGTCTCAGAGGTATACCTAAACTTTGATGAGGAGGTCAGCGAAACGCAGATTGTCCTTAAGGACGGTACTGGAAATCCTTTGTCGGGGAGTGTCGCGCCCAGTGTGACTCCTGCAGGATGGATCTTCACCCCAACCGTGAAACCTCTGCCACAGGGCAGATACACAGTCGAAGTCACTGGTGCGACAGACGCCGCGGGTAACACCATGGACCCGTTCATGTGGGCATTCACAATCGGCACTCCGCCGAGTGAAGGTCTTGTCGCTGCGTATGGTATGGAAGAGTCGGTTCCTTTCGGGGCCGACTCCGCCTCCCCATGAAGTAGATGGACTGGAGTATGCGGCATGGTCGAGAGCGTAGTTCGGCATTACGAGCACTTTCTGGCTGAGCATGAATGGCTCGCCTATGGCAGTTTGGGCTGGACTGTCTGCTTCTATGAAGGAAAGAAGTCAAGAGATATCGAGGAGCAGGTTATTCGGGCATTGTCGCAATCTGGGCAGATCGAGCATTCTGTAATGTCTGTGCTCGAAGAGCCCCTGTATGTACCAGGAGTGGTGGTGTTCTATGAGAGGCTTGGCAGGGTATCTTTCTCTTAGAAGTGGAAGAGAGTTACGTAAGCGAAAGTCGGATCCTCCGAGTATTGAGTGAGAAAGGTAGTGTCTGGAATGCGTCCTGGAATGCCGGATATCACAGTCGGTTCACATATTCAGAAGAAGGAATCGTGATTTATAAGTGGTCGGATATTCAATTTTCCGCCGCTCCTCCTGTTGGTGCTGCTCAATGCATAGCGGAAGTGGTTAATGGGGTGATGGGACTGTGTCGCATGGAGAATCGGCATCCAAGTTTTGCGGACCTGTTGGCAATCATGGACCTGTCAACTGGTGTTACCCTGGCGAATGACTGGTTAGACAAAATGCGTCCCTGTTATATTATCCGAGACCCTCTGCCTCGTGTGGGTTGGGCTTACGAGTAGCAGGTCGGACGTTCTTCGCCCTGGGTTATGGGCGACGAGGTGGATCCATACGTATTGGTGGACAGCGAGCCCAGCTGATGTTTTGCCCGGGATACCGGATTTTGTTCAGGGCGTGCTCGATGACGCGGACGAGCTGGGGCAGGTCGTCGGCGAGGTTGGCCAGGGCACCACGTTTGAGTAGGGGGCAAGATGCCTTCGGTGGGGTTGAAGCTGGGGCGTAGGTTGGGAACTGGACGATGACGAGCCGGCCAGCTGAAACGTGAGCCAAGTCAGGGCCGAGCTCACGCATCAGCCGGGCGACGGTGCAGCGTGCCACCTCGATCCCTTCGCGGTGCACTGCCGCCAGACCTTGCGAGCTCCGTAGACGCCGTAGTTGCTGGCGTGAAGGCGGCTGATGTGCTCTTTGAGCTGTTCATCGCGTAGAGCTCGGACGCTGGGCCGCCTGCTCTTGGCGGCGTAGTAGGTGCTAGTTGCGATCTTCAGCCCGTACGCGGTCAGCACACGGCAGATAGGCTCGACCCCGAACACTTGCTTGAACGCGTCGATGAATCGCTACAAGCGCTTGTGCGGCCGGTCGAGCTCGGCCGCGAAGAAAGCCGACGCCGCCTTCAAGAACTCATTGGCGCGTCGCAGTTCGGCGACCTCCGCTTGCAGCCGCTTGATCTCCTCGGCCTCCGCAGTGGCCGTTCCCGGCCGCCGGCCTGCGTCGATCTCGGCCCGGCGGACCCATGTGCGCACCGTCTCAGCCGCGCCGATACCCAGCTTCGCCGCGACCGGCTTCATTGCGGATCACTCGGTGGGGTAGTTTGGGCGGATCTCAGCGACCATGTGTACCGCACGCTCGCGAAGCTCTGCTGGGTAGGGAGGCGGACGTGCCATGGCTCGATCCTCTCAGGAGAATCGAGCCTCCCTCAGACCCGGAGCGCTTCCACTTCTCCGACCAGTGGTCGTGCTGGCAGCGTCCGAGTCCGTGGCCCTGTCGGCGCGCGGGCCGTTGGGCGGAGTACCGGTCGGCGTGCGGGGAGGTCAGCCGCTCGGGCGGCTTCCTTGACGACCAGATTGATCGCTCGGGGGTCATGCGGATGCCGTCGTCGCGGCCACCTGCCGTACGGGCATTCCGTCGTGACCGGTCGCGCCCGCGCCCGGGCCGTTCTTGTCGGTCGCGCGGAGCAGCGGCCCGCTGGTGATGCCGTGCTCGGCGAGGAGCTCCAGCCAAGTCGGCTCGACCCATATCAGGCAGGGTCCTAGGAGCCGTACGGCAGCGGCGCGCTGACGCCGCGGGCGTCGCAGTCGGTCTTGGAGGTTGCGATGAAGACTTCCAGTCCTTCCGTAAGAAAGTGAGGTCTTCGATGATGGGTTTGGTGTTCGGTCGCTCGGTGCCCGTATCGGTGTGGCGGGATAGGATCGCCGAGTCGGCCCGCTCGACGCAGTCGAACATCCCGACCTCAGTCAAGGAGGTCCTTAGAGGGGGCCGCCGAACAACCTCCAGCAGCCCTCTCGGACAACACCCACCGGGCCTATGCCGAGGACTGGGCCAGGTTCTGCGACTGGTGCGCCGCCGACGGCGCGTCCTCCGGTCGGCCGCCACGGCGAGCGTCCTCGACTACATCGCCCACCTGACCACCCTGGGCCGAGTGCGGTGCCCGGGAGTCAGGGTGTGGCCCGGTTGCGCAGCATGGCGTCGAGGGAGTCCACGATCCACGCCCAGGACTCCTCCGTGTCGACGGCGGTGTGGCTGAAGCCTCCGTTCATCTCCAGGCTGACGTAGCCGTGGAAGACGCTGCCCAGCATGCGGACGGCGTGGGTCTGGTCCGGCTCCGCCAGGTCGTAACCGCGCAGGATCGCCCGTGTCATCTGCGCGTGCCTGGCGCCGGCGCTGCGGGCCGCCGCCTCGGGGTCGAGCCTGAACCCGGCGGCGGCGAAGCGGCCGGGATGCCGCCGGGCGTAGTCGCGGTAGGCGTCCGCGAAGGCGACCAGGGCGTCCCGGCCGGCGCGTCCGGCCAGCGCGTGCGCGGCCCGGTCGGCGAGCTCCTCCAAAGCGAGCAGGGCGATCCCGGTCTTGAGGTCATGGGAGCTCTTCACGTGCGAGTACAGGCTCGCGACCGTCACCCCGAACCGCCGGGCCAGCGCCGAGATCGTCACCTGGTCGAAGCCGACCTCGTCGGCCAGCTCGGCCCCCGCTTGGATCAGGCGTTCCGTGGTCAGCCCCGCCCGCGCCATACCCCTCTCCCCGCTCGGCCTGAACACATTATGTAATTGCCTAATAGTTGTAGGCAAATCCAGGGCCCGCTCGCGGCGGACGCCGTCCAGGTCCACTCCCGGCTCGTGCCGCCGTTCATCGGGGAGAGACCGCGAGGGTTGTGCCCGGCGGAGCGGGCTTGGCCGAGACCTCATGTGCCTCCGGCGCGACTCGGCCGAGGCTCGCGGACAACCCCACTGGACGTACGGCCCGGGTCCGCGCGCCGACGCCCGGTTGGGCAGGTGCCCCGCCCCGGCCGCCGCCGGGGCCCGGGGCCACCGGCGGACGGCGGGACGACGTACGCGGGCTCGCGGAGGTCGAGGAAGGGCTGTAGGCCGGGGTGCGGGCAGGCGGGGGCCCATGCCGAGGCGCGGTCGGGAAGGGCTCCACACCGGGGTACGGTCCGGGGGGAGGCTCCGTGCCGGGGCGCCGCGACGGCTATGTCCTGGCCGCGCCCTCCAGGAGCTTGGCGTCCGCCTCGCTCTGGACGGCGTCCAGGTCGTCGGCGATCTCGGCGCCCGCGACCGCGTCGGGCAGCGCGTCCTCCATGCGCCGCAGCGGCCGGAACCACAGTCCCAGCGCGCCCCACAGCACCAGCAGCGCCCCGCAGGCGACCAGCAGCAGCGCGACGCCGCGCCCCGGCCCCACGCCGACGACGTCGCCGACGACCGTGTCCGCGAGCGCGCCGCCCGGGACGAGCAGCGGCCCGAAGACGTCGTCCGCGAGCACCGGCGCGGTGAGGAACGCCAGCGGCGTCATGGACACGGCGAGCATCTGGTTGGTGGCCAGCACCCGCCCCTGCAGCTCCAGCCCGACCTTGAGCTGGATGATCGCGAGCCAGTGCGCGTTCAGCACGCTGAGGAACGCCCACGACATCAGCCCGCCGAAGGCGGCCAGCGGGAGCGAGGGCCGCAGGCCGACCAGCAGCACCCCGGCCCCGAACCCGATGACGAAGCCGACCATCCCGATCGCGCGCCGCTCGGTGCCGCTCCAGAACACCATGACCAGGGAGCCGAGCACCGCGCCCAGGCCCTGCATCGCGGTCACCACGCCCACGCCCCCGACGTCGCCGAACGACAGCACCGCGGGCACGGTCACGGCCTGGGCCAGCATGCCGAGGTAGTTCTCCACGACGAAGAACCCGATCATGATCATCAGCGGGCGCCGCCGTACGAGGAAGCGCCAGCCGCCGGTGATGGCCTGCCAGAAGGACTCCTCCAGGCGGCGGAACAGCCGGTCGGGGAAGCGGACCAGCAGCAGCGTGCCGAGCCCGGCGAGGAACGTGGCGACGTTCACCGCCACCACCCCGTGCAGCCCGACGGCCGTGATGAGCGCGGCGCCGCCCAGCGGGCCGACGAGCATGCCGAGGCCGGTGCCGAGGTTGGCCAGCGCGTTGGCCTGCATGAGGTACGGCTTGGGCACCAGTTGCGCGACCGCCGCCAGGTAGGCGGGCCGGTGGAACGCCGTCACCAGCGAGAGCAGCCCCGCGATGACGCCGACCTGCCAGACCTCCAGACGCCCCAGCCACAGCAGGATCACCAGGGCCGCGGTGGCCGCGGCCGAGACGCCGTCGCAGGTCAGCATGACCAGCCGCCGGTCCACCCGGTCGGCGACCGCGCCGCCCAGCGGCGCCGCCAGCAGCGACGGCAGCAGGGCGAGCATGCTGACCAGGGCGTAGTCCAGCACCCGGCCGTTCTCCTGGTAGGCCCACACGCCCAGCGCGAAGGAGGTCAGCGCGGCGCCGAGCAGAGACAGGGTCTGCCCGGCCGCGACCGTGTAGAAGCGGCGCAGGTCGCGCCGGGCGCTCTGCCCGGCGACCTCGACCCGCCCCACCGGCTCGGGCAGGTCGCCGCCCGCCCAGCGGTCCAGCCGCTCGTCGATCAGCCGCGCCAGCGTCTCGGCCTGGTGTTTGAGGAAGTAGTGACCGGCCCGGGGGATCGTGGCCAGCTCGACCCGTTCGGCGAACGCGCCCCATTCGCGGTAACGCTCCCGGTAGAGCTCGGTCGACCGGTCGCGCTCGCCGATCACGCACAGCAGCGGCACCTTGAGCCTGCGCTCCTCGTACGCCGGGGAGTCGAGGTGGCGGCTGAACCACGCCTGCGCCTCCTCGACGTCGTGCCGCAGGGCACGCAGCATGATCCCGGTGTCGCCGAAGTCGTCGTCCACCGCGCCGAGCGTGCGCAGGAAGTCGCGCTGGGCCCGGTCGGAGGACCACCGGTGGGACGGGAAGCGCCGGTTCCACCAGGCCGACAGCCGCCCGGGCAGCCGCGCGTCGGGGAAGCTGCCGCCGACGACGACGCCGGCGACCGGCGTCCCCGCCTCCTCCAGGCGCAGCGCCAGCTCCATCGTGGCGGCCGACCCGACGCAGTGGCCGTACAGCGCGATCGGCCCGGAGATCGCGGCCAGCTCGGCGGTGAGGCGGTCGGCCAGGTCCGGGATCGGCAGCATGGCCTCGTCCGGACGCGCCGAGTCGTGGCCGGGCAGCTCGACGGCGACCACCGCCGTCCCGGGCGAGCGGCGGGCCAGCTCGGCGGCGAGCGGCCGGAAGGCGGCGGCCGAGCCGCCTCCGTACGGCAGGCAGACGAGAGTGCGGCTCGCCGTGCGCGGGCCCGCCAGGCGGTGCAGCAGCCCGGCGGGGGCCTGCGCGCCGGAGTCGAGGTGGGCGGCGAGCTCACGGATGGTGGGCCGGGTGAACAGGTCGATCACCCGGAGCGCCGGGTCGATCTCCCGCACCGCGCGCACCGCGCGGAAGGAGTCGCCGCCCAGCGCGAAGAAGTCGTCGTCGACGCCGAAGCCGGTCACGCCCAGGACGTCGGCCCAGACGGCGGCGATGCGCAGCTCGGTCGGCGTGCTCGGCGGCACGCGTTCGGCGGCGGGCGCCGGCTCGGGGGCCGGCAGGCGGGCCCGGTCGATCTTGCCGTTCGGGGTGAGCGGCAGCGCGTCGAGCACGGCGATCGCGGACGGCACCATGTAGTCGGGCAGCCGCTCGCGCAGCCCGGCCCGCACGGCGGAGAGGTCCACGGTGGCGGGCGCGACCCAGGCGGCCAGCCGCCGGGAGTGTCCCTCGCCGATCGGCAGGACCACGGCCTCCCGCACCCCGGGCTGCTCCTGCAGGGCGGTCTTGACCTCGCCCAGCTCCACCCGGAAGCCTCTGATCTTGACCTGGTCGTCGACCCGGCCGAGAAACTCCACGAGCCCCGCGGAGTTGAGGCGGACCCGGTCGCCGGTGCGGTAGCAGCGCCGCGTGCCGGTCACCGGGTCGGGGACGAAGCGCTGCGCGGTGAGGTCCGGGTGGTTCAGGTAGCCGCGGCCCACGCTCGGGCCCGCCACCCACAGCTCGCCCGGCACGCCGGGGGGCAGCGGGCGGCCGGCGCGGTCCACGATGTGGCAGTCCACCCCGGGGAACGGCCGGCCGAGCGGCACCGACCCCGCCCCCGTGGGCGTGTCCGGCGCCCGGCCGCCGAGCACCGAGACCGTCGTCTCCGTCGGCCCACAGTGGATCTGCAGCTCCAGGTCGGGGCGGGCCGCGCGGATGCGCTCGGCCAGCTCCCACGACGTCGCCTCGCCGGCGAGGATCAGCAGGCGGCGCGGCAGCATCCGGCCCAGGTCGCCGTGGGCGGCCAGCAGCTCCAGATGGCTCGGCACCATCTTGATCACGTCGACCCGGTGGGCGGCGAGGTAGGCGGCGTACGCCTCGGGGTCGGTGGCGGTCTCCTGGTCCACCAGATGGACCGCGGCCCCCCGGAACAGCGCGCCGTACAGGCAGGTCAGCCCCAGGTCGGCGGCGGTGGTGGAGACCACGCCGTACGACTCGTACACGTCGGGCACCAGCTCGGCCAGGCCGTGCAGGTAGTGCAGGGCGGAGCGGTGCTCGATCGCGGCGCCCTTGGGCCGCCCGGTCGAGCCGGAGGTGAAGATCACGTGGATGAGGTTGTCGGGGGCGACGTCGACATCCGGCGGGTCCTCGGGCCCGGTGGCCAGCAGCTCGGGCAGGACCAGCGTGCCGGGCAGGCGGCCCGCGTGCTCGGGATCGGCCAGCACGATCCGCGCCCCGGCCGTCTCCAGCATGTAGCCGAGGCGGTCGTCGGGATAGAAGGGGTCCATCGGCAGGTACGCCCCGCCCGCGCGCAGCACGCCGAGGAGCGCGGGAACCAGCTCGCGGTGGCGGCCGGTCAGGACGCCGACCGGCTCGTCGGGGCGCACCCCCGCCGCGACCAGGCGGTGGGCGAGGCGGTTGGCCATCCGGTCCACCTCGCCGTACGTGAGCGAGCCCGAGACGTCGGTCACCGCCGTCCTTTCCGGCGCGCGGCGGGCGTGGTCGCCGACGTACGCGTGCAGCGGCCGGGTCAGGTCCATCGGCATCCGCGTGCCCGACACGACCGGGCCGGTCACGGGCTCCAGGGGCACGGCCGCCGCGGGCGCGTCGAGGTCGCCGAGCATGCCGTCGAGCAGGTGCGTGAACCAGCCGGCGACGCGCCGCGCGGTCGCCTCGTCGAACAGGTCGACGCGGTAGGCCAGCTCACCCTCGTACGTCTCGCCCATGTTGTCCAGGCCGAGGTTGAGGTCGTACTTGGTGGTGCGCAGGGCGATCGGCACCTGCTCGGCGGCCAGGCCGGGGAAGTCCGGCGTCTGCTGGCCGTCCTCCAGCACGTTGAGCAGCACCTGGAATATGGGCGTGGTGGCGAGGTTGCGCTCGGGGTGCAGGTGCTCCACGATCCGGTCGAACGGCACGTCGCGGTGGGTGAGCGCGTCGAGCACGGCGGCCTTGGTCCGGGCCAGCAGCTCGCGGCCGGTCGGCTCGCCGGACCTGTCGCCCCGCAGGACGAGCGTGTTGACGAAGCAGCCCAGCATCCGCGCGGTGTCCGGGTGCAGCCGGCCCGCCTCGGGCACGCCGACCGGCACGTCGTCGGTGCCGCAGATCCGGCCGAGCAGCTCCTGCCACGCGGCCAGCAGCACCATGAACGGCGTGCAGCCGGTCTCGGCGGCGGCCGCGCGCACCCGGGCGGTCAGCGCGGGATCGACCCGTACGGGGACGGTGGCGCCCGTCCAGTCGGCGATCGTGGGGCGCGGCCGGTCCACCGGAAGGTCGAGGACCGGTTCGAGCCCGGCCAGCCGCCGGGCCCACCAGTCGAGGTCTCCCTCCGGCTGCCCGGCGAGCCAGGCCGCGTAGTCGGCGTACTGCACCTTCGGCGGCTCGGGCGGGTCGGCGAGCCCGAGCCGCGCCGCGTACAGGGCGGCCAGCTCGGCCAGCGCCAGGTTGCGCGACCAGGCGTCGAACGCGATGTGGTGCACGGTGAGCGCCAGCACGTGGTCGCGGGGGCCGAGGCGGAGCAGCAGGGCGCGGGTGGGCGGCTGCGCGTCCAGCGCGAACGGGCGGGCGAGCTCCTCTTGAAGCCGCGCGCCGAGCGACGCGGCGTCGTCGAGGTCCTCGACCGTGACCGGGACCCGGCCGCCGTCGACGGGGACCGCGCCGCCGTCGGTGAACAGGCTGCGCAGCACCTCGTGCCGGTCGACGAGGTCGCGTACGGCGCCGAGCAGCGCCGGGACGTCCAGCTCGCCGCGCAGCCGTACGACGGCCGGCACGTTGTAGGCGGCCACGTCGTCGAGCTGCGCGAGGAACCACAGCCGGGCCTGCGCGGGCGACAGGGGAGCGGGGCCGCCGTCCCCGTCCCTGACCGGGATCGCCGGGACGGCCCGGGCGGCGGCGCGCCGGGCGGCGGCGAGCCGCTCCGCCAGGGCGCCGCGGCGCGCGTCGCTGACGGTCACGGCGTCTCCTCCAGGTCGGCCAGCAGCAGGGCCTCGATGCCGGCGGCGTAACCGGCCAGGGTCCGCCGTTCGAACAGCAGACGCACGGGGACGCTCAGGCCCAGCGCGTCGCTCAGCCGGGCCGCCACCAGGGCGGCGGTGGCGGAGTGCCCGCCGAGCGCGAAGAAGTCGTCGTCCACGCCGAGGTCCGCGCGGTCCAGCACCGCGCCCCACACCTCCGACACCAGCAGCTCCGCCTCGGTGGACGGCGGCGTCTTCGGGGCGTCGTCGCCGGGTTCCGGCAGGGCGGTGCGGTCCACCTTGCCGGAGGCCGTGAGGGGAAGGGCGTCGAGCAGCACCCAGCGGCGGGGGACCATGTAGTCGGGGAGCCGGGAGCCCAGCCGCCGCTCCAGGTCGCGGGTGTCGACCCCGTGCGGCGCGGCGAGGTAGCCGACGAGGTGGTCGCCGCCGTGCACGGCGACGGCCGCGTCGCCGACGCTCTCGCGGAGCCCGGCGTCGCCGAGCACGGTCTCGCGGAGCACGGCCTCGATCTCGCCCAGCTCGATGCGGTGGCCGCGAACCTTCACCTGCCCGTCGCGCCGCCCCAGGAAGTCGAGCGTGCCGTCGGGCCGCCAGCGGGCCAGGTCGCCGGTGCGGTAGCGGCGGCCCAGAGCCGGGTCCCCGGCGGTAGGGGCTCCGGCGGCAGGGTCTCCGGCGGCGGGGTGGAGCGGGTCGTCGGTGAAGACCGCGCCGGTCAGCTCCGGGCGGCCGCGATAGCCCCGGCCCACCCCGGCGCCGCCGATCCACAGCTCGCCGGTCACCCCGGCGGGCAGCATGCGTCCCGCCCGGTCGAGCACGTACGCGCGCTCCCCGGCCAGCGGCCGGCCGATCGGCACCCGGTCGCCGACGGGCGCGGTGACCCGGATCATCGTGGAGTAGATCGTGGTCTCGGTCGGGCCGTAGGCGTTCCACAGCTCGACCCCGCGCTCGAGCAGCTCGGCGGCGAGCGCCGGGTCGAGCACCTCGCCGATGCTGATCACCCGCGGGCTCCCGGTGCGCCCGGCGGCGGAAGCGCGCCAGCCGGAGGCCACCAGCATGCGCAGCGTCGTGGGCGTCGCGGTCAGCAGCGTGACCCCGGCGTCCTCGATCCGCGCCGCGACGGCCCGCCCGTCGAGCGCCTCGTCGCGGCCGAGCAGCTCCAGCCGCAGCCCCAGGCACAGGCTCACCCACACGTCGAAGCCGAACACGTCGAACGAGAACGGGGTCAGGCCGAGCATCACGTCGTCCGCCGCGATCCCCGGCGTGACCGTCATCGAGGCGACGAACGCCGCGAGGTTGCCGTGGGTGATCTCCACGCCCTTGGGCCTGCCGGTGGAGCCGGAGGTGTACAGCACGTAGGCCAGGTCGCCGGGGTCCGGCTCGGCCGCGTCCGCCGCCTCGGGGGCCTCGGGAAGCGCGGCCAGGTCCACGACGACGCCGCACAGCTTCCCCGCCACCGCGAGCCCCTCGCCCGCCGCCACGACGACCTTCGCGCCGCAGTCGTCCACCTGGTCGCGGAGCCGCCGCGGCGGGTGGCCGGGGTCGAGCGGGACGTACGCCGCGCCCGCGAGCAGCACGCCCAGCAGCGCGGCGGGCAGGCGACGGTCGCGGGGCAGGCACACCCCCACGCAGGACCCGGCCGCCTCCGGTCCCAGGGCCGCGGCCACCCGCCGCGCGAGGGCCGCCAGCTCTCCGTAGGTGAGGACGCCGTCGCCGTCGACCACCGCGGGGGCGTGCGGACGCCGCGCGGCCTGCTCCAGCACCGCCCGCACGACGGTCCGGGGCGCGTCCGCGGGCAGCGGCGCGCCGGTCCCCGCGGCCAGCAGCGCCGCCCGCTCCTCCTCGCCGATCACCTCGAACGCCGACAGCGGCCGGTCGGGGTGCGCCAGGGCGGCGTCGAGCAGGCCGGCCAGGCGGCCGGTCAGGGCCTCGGCCGCGGCCCGGTCCAGGTGCTCCAGGTCATACTCGACCTGCAGCTCGGGCCCGGTCGCCGTGTCGTTGACGTAGACGATCAGCGGCACTTGGACGCCGCCCGAGTCCAGCTCGCCGATCAGGTCCACGCCCACGCCCCCCTGCTCCAGGGTGAGCGGCACCTCGGGCGGCTGCATGGAAAGGATGACGGGGGTCGCGACCCAGCCGGGCGGGCGCTCGATGCCCGCCGCCTCGACCAGCTCCTGCTCGGTCAGCCCCCGATGGTCGATCCCGCGGGCGGTCGCCGCCCCCGCCTGCCGTACGGCGGCGCGCAGCGTCAGCTCGTCGTCCAGGCGCAGCCGCACCGGGAGCACGTCGACCAGCACGCCGACCACGCCCTCCAGGCCCGGCGCGGCGCGGTCGGCCACGGCGGCGCCGAGGACGACGTCCCGCCGGTCGGTCAGCCCCGCCACCAGCATGCCGAGCACGGTCAGGTAGACGGCGAACGGCGTGGCGCCGCAGCCGGCCGCGAGCTCGCCGACCCGGGCGGCCGTGCCCGGGTCGAGCCGCCGCACGAGGCGCTCGCCGCGCGCCCGGCTCGGGCCGCTCGAGCGGCCGTCCCGGCGGGGCACCAGCTCGTAGGGCGGCGCCGCCCCGGCCAGCTCCTCGGCCCAGAAGGCCCGCAGCGCCTCGGTGTCGCGCACGGTCTCGTGCTCGCGCAGGGCGACGTCGCCGAACTGCAGCGGCGGCTCCGGCAGGAGGACCTCGCCGTGGGCGAGCCCGTCGAGAAGCTCCCGCATCACGATCCCCAGCGACGCGCCGTCGAACGCGATGTGGTCGGTGAGCAGCACCAGCTCCGCGCTGTCCGGCCCGGTCCACAGCAGGGTGGCCCGCAGCAGCGGCGTGTCCCGGGTGAGGTCGAAGTCGTGGGCGACCGCGGCCCGCCGCAGCTCGCCGGCCTCCTCGGGGGAGGACGGGCGGTGCTCGTCCAACGGCACCGGCGACGGCGGCCTGACCTCGGTGGCGCCGCCGTCCACGACCACCGAGCGCAGCGCCTCGTGCCGCCGCACGACCGCGTCGAGCGCGGCGCGCAGCGGCTCCGCCGAGGTCAGGCCGCGCAGCCCGAGCCGGAAGGCGATCGCGGTGGCGTGCGGGTTCTGGCTGACCTCGCGCAGCAGGAGCTTGTCGCGCTGCGCGGCGGGCAGCGGATAGCGGGTCCGGCCGGTGTGGCGCACCAGCGGCGTGACGTCGCCGGGCGCGCTCTGGGCGACGTACGCCGCCAGCTCGGCGACCGTGGGCCGGGCCAGGAACGTCGTCAGCGCGACGCGGACGCCCAGCGCGTGCTCGATCCCGGCGCAGATCCTGGCGGCGGCCAGGGAGTGCCCGCCCAGGTCGAGGAAGTGGTCGTGGACGCCGACCCGTTCGACGCCGAGCGTCTCGGCGGTGATGGCGGCGATCCGCCGCTCGACGTCGTCGCGCGGCGCGACGTAACCCCGCCGCTCGGCGTCCCGCCGGGGTGAAGACGAGGAGAAGACATCGGGCAGGCGGGAGCGGTCGGCCTTGCCCGTCGGGCCGATCGGGATGGCGTCGAGGAACACGATCCTCGACGGGATCATGTAGTCGGGCAGCCACTCGCGCAGCCACGACCGCAACTGCCCGTCGTCCAGGCCGGGGCCGGCCGGCTCGACGTACGCGACGAGCCTGCGGGTGCCCTCCTCGTCGGCGGGGGCGAGCACGACGGCCTGGTTGACCAGCGGGTGGCGCTCCAGCCTGCCCCGCACCTCGCCCAGCTCGACGCGGAAGCCCGCGACCTTCACCTGGTCGTCGATCCGGCCCTCGTAGTAGTAGAGGCCGCACTCCCGGCGGACCAGGTCGCCGGTGCGGTAGTGGCGCACGCCCTCGGCGTCGGTGACGAACCGTTCCGCGGTCAGCTCGGGCAGGTTGAGGTAGCCCCGGCCGACCAGCGGCCCGGCCACCCACAGCTCGCCGAGCTCGCCGTCGCCGAGCACCCGGCCGTCCTCGCCCCGCACCGACAGCTCCGACCAGGCGTACGGCGTGCCGATCGGCGGCTCGCCGGGATCGTCCCTGGCGATCTCGTGCGCGCAGCAGTGCACGGTGCACTCGGTCGGGCCGTACAGGTTCACCATGCGCCGCACGCCGGGGTTGGCGAAGACGCGGTCGGCCAGCGCCCGGCTCACCGGCTCGCCGCTGGACAGCACCGTGCGCACGTTCGGCGGCAGCGGTTCACGTAGCAACGCGGTCAGCGCCGAGGCCGCGGCGCTGACCATGGTGACCTCGTCCCTGGCGGGCAGGGTGTGCAGCGCGAGCGGGTTCTCGGCCATGATCACCGTGCCGCCCGTCAGCAGCGGAAGGTAGAGCTGGGGGACCGAGGGGTCGAAGCAGACCGAGGTGGACGCGAGGAACCCGGACAGCTCCTCGGCGGTGAAGTAATCGGCGTCCCAGCGCAGCAGCGTCATCACGTTGCGGTGCTCGATCGCGACGCCCTTCGGGCGGCCGGTCGATCCGGAGGTGTAGATGAC
This sequence comes from Microbispora rosea subsp. aerata, assembly GCF_014647835.1. GTDB lineage: Bacteria > Actinomycetota > Actinomycetes > Streptosporangiales > Streptosporangiaceae > Microbispora > Microbispora aerata. The sequence continues at coordinate 143,023 of NZ_BMPY01000016.1, read as the reverse complement.
GTACGCCAGGTCGGCCGGGTCGCTCGGCACGTCCGGGTCCAGGTCCGGCCGGTCGCCGATCTCGTCCAGCAGGACGAGCTCCCGTCGCGGCAGCCGCCCGGCCAGGTCGGCGGAGGTCACCGTGTGGGTCACCCCGGCGTCCTCGATCATGAATTCCAGCCGGTCGGCCGGATAGGCGGGGTCGAGGGGCACGTAGGCGGCGCCGGTCTTCCACACTCCGAGCAGCGCCGCGATCAGCCTCTCGTCGCGGTGCAGGCACACGCCGACGGCCGAGCCGCGCCCCACTCCCCGGGAGAGAAGCTCGTGGGCTATCCGGTTGGCCTGGGCGTTGAGGTCGGAGTAGGTCGTACGGGTCGTCCCCGAGACGACCGCCGTGTGCCGCGGGGTTCGTCGCGCCTGCCGCTCGAAGGCCTTGTGGGCCGGTTCGATCGATGCAAGGGTGCCGGCCACCTGTGGTCTCCTCCAGTGGTAAGGAAAGGTGGTGCAAGATCGCACGCGGGCATCGTCACAAATAGGGCCTGGAACGAGTTAGGTCGAAGATCCTTTCGTTATCTCAGTGTTGTGAAGCTATGCTTGACATGTAATTGTTCGGAAATTGACGACATTTACTGACATAGTCAGACAAATGGCGATGCCGCCCCCGGGGATCGGGAGCGGCATCGGTCGTACATCGTACGGAGGAGCCGGGAGCTACCCCCAGGGCTGGGAGACGACCCAGCTGACGTCGTCGGCCCACAATCTGGAGCTGTCGAAGGTGTTCGAGCCCCCGTCGCTGGCGATGTAGAGGGTGTTGTCGTAGTGGCGCAGGAACCGGGTCGGGTAGTTGTAGGACGCGAACGAGGTGCCCTGCCCGTTCTTCCCGGCCTGCGGGCAGAAGGTGGCGTCCGCCGCGAACTGCGAGCTGCCGTCGTTGTGCTGGCGGTAGAGCTGGTAGTTGTAGTGGCGCAGGAAGTCGCCGGGGTAGTTCCTCGACTCGAACGACACGCACGAGCTGTTGGCCAGGCCGCGGTGCACGATCCAGGTGGCGTCGCTCTTGTCGAGGACCGAGCTGGACGACGAGACCACCGACGTGAGGGCCTGGTCGTTCTGGTGCCTGACGTAGCGGGTGGTGCAGCAGGCCGTCGTCGCCCGCAGCGAGATGGACGCGCCGGGGGTGAGCGTGCCGTTCTGGACGCCGTCCGCCCGCGTGGCGTATCCGGCGGCGACGATGTTGGCCTGTACGGCGTTCTCCGTTGCGTCCGACGGGTAGCCGTAGGTCATGGCGCCCTCGTAGAAGGTGCCCCGGCCGCTGACGCTGTTGTCGCCTCCGATGCCGAGGATGATGGCCCCTTCCTTATGCATCGGGTTGTAGCCCGCGACGTTGGGGCGCACCCCGTTGTAGAACGTCGACAGGCCGCCCGACTGGGCGTTGCCGCCACGGATGGCCCAGTGGTTCGGCTCGCCCTTGACGATGGCGGTCAGGAACCGGTGGCTGATGCTCGGGTCGTTCGCGTTGTACTTCTGGTTCACGCCGGAGAACAGGCCGTTCTCCAGGTCGGCCATGATCCAGGGACCGTTGCCCGCGCCGTAGCCCCAATACGAGTTGTTGCCGAAGTAGATGGCCTCCATGTGGCCGTTGCCGGTGTTGAGGCTGCTGGTCTCGGCGTTGCCGTAGTCGAAGCAGCAGCCGTTGTTGTAATGGGTGCCGTCGAAGATGGCGTACATGCCCTCCGGCTGGTCGCCCGTGGCCACGCCGTTGGTGCTGTTGTTGCGGTAGCCGGTGCCCGGCGACACGTAGACGCCGTAGGCCTTCTGGCCGCCCACCGTGACCGGCGCCGCGGTCGCGATCGCGAAGTTGTCGTATCCGCCGGCGGCCGGACCGCGGAACCCGCCGGGAGGCGCCTGGGTGAGGTGGTTGCCCCGGCCCGACTGGTCGTAGATCTTCGTGATGAAGCAGTTCGTGCCGGAGCAGAACGAGTCCTGGGCGGCGGCGTTGGCCACTCCGCCCGTGCTCAGCACCCCGATGTCGCGAGTGGCGTGGTCCGAGGAACGGCGCACCTGGTAGAGCGGGCCGTTGTAGCCGCCGTAGAGCGCCCGGGTCGTGCTGTGCGCCGCCACGCACGGCGTGCCGCCCGCGGCGTAGATGTCACACGGCCCCTGAGTGGCGGCCTCCGACGGTGCGGATAGCTCAGCCAGCAGGCCGGCGGCGAGTGCGATCGCCGCGCCCGCGGAAAGCGACGCCCTCCTGAGGTGCCTTAGTCGGGGAATCATGACGCCTTCGTGCCTTCCTGTTGGGGGGTGTCTCCTTGGGGGTGTCGTCCGGTTTTGGGGTTGTTAACGTTAACATTCGCGACTGTGGGTCGCCGTCGTCTCACAGTCGCGTACGGGGATCGGTGCGCTCAGTGTTGGCGTCTGACTGATCTCCGTCAAGGCCCGGATTCGCGTACGGCGGGTCCCGACAGCGGACCTCATGGGTGCGGATGCGTCGCCGCTCGTCAGGGGCGATTGCGTGGTGTTCGCCTCATGTCGCGGCGTACGGGACTGACCGGCCACGCGAGCGGCGCGGGGGGCGGCGTGAAAGTTTCACATCCCGGCGCCGGCGCGCGGGCGCGCCCCTTCGCCGCCCTTGACCGGCCGCGCGGCGGTCCGCCGTGCCCGCCGCCCGCAGACGTCTGTTTCGCCGTCTCCGCGCTCGGGATCGCGGGGCCTCGCGCCTGTGAGAACAGGTCGTGACGTCGGCATGAAAGAATCTGAAAGTTTCAATGCTAGTCCGAAATATATACCTGCGCGTTGCGGCCCTTATGGCGCGTTCCATAGTCGGCGAACCAGGTGGGACGGCAATCCCTTCTCACGACAGCGCTTTACTTCGATGTGAGAAAGCGTTGACAGTCGGCTAATACGGTCCGATACTTTCGCCGACGCTCCGATAGTTTTCGGCGGCAGGGGACGCCGACAGTCGGTGCTCGTGATCGCGACCCGGCGGCGTCGCACGCCGCCGGGCCTCTGTCAGGCTTCACGAGGAGGAAGCACGCAGATGATCGACGTGCCCGTTCGATCGACAGGCCGCAAACCCGGCCGCATGAGGAAGTTCATAGTGCGCAGCTGCGCCGCGGCGTTCGCCGCGGCCGTGGCGATGCTGCCCGGCGTCGCCGAGGCGGCGGTGACCACCAACCAGACCGGCAACCACGGCGGCTACTTCTACTCGTTCTGGACCGACGCCCAGGGAACGGTCTCCATGGAGCTGGGGTCCGGCGGCAACTACAGCACCTCGTGGCGCAACACCGGCAACTTCGTCGCCGGTAAGGGCTGGAGCACCGGCGGCCGCAGGACCGTGAGCTACTCGGGCAGCTTCAACCCGTCCGGCAACGCGTACCTGACTCTCTACGGGTGGACGAGGAACCCGCTCGTGGAGTACTACATCGTCGACAACTGGGGCACCTACCGGCCCACCGGTACGTACAAGGGCACCGTCACCACCGACGGCGGCACGTACGACATCTACCAGACGACCCGGTACAACGCTCCTTCGATCGAGGGCACCAGGACGTTCAACCAGTACTGGAGCGTCCGGCAGCAGAAGCGGACCGGCGGCACCATCACCGTCGGCAACCACTTCGACGCCTGGGCCCGCGTCGGAATGAACCTGGGCAGCCACGACTACCAGATCCTCGCCACCGAGGGCTACCAGAGCAGCGGTAGCTCCAACGTCACGGTCAGCGAAGGCAGTGGCGGCAACAACGGCGGCAACAACGGCGGCAACAACGGCGGTAACAACGGCGGCACCAACGGGACGATCAAGGGAGTGGAATCCGGCCGCTGCCTGGACGTGCCGAACGCGAGCACCTCGGACGGCACGCAGGTGCAGCTGTACGACTGCCACGGCCAGAGCAACCAGGTCTGGACCTCCACCTCGTCCGGTGAGATCCGGGTGTACGGCAACAAGTGTCTCGACGCGGGCGGCACCGGCAACGGCGCCGTGGTCCAGATCTACAGCTGCTGGGGCGGCGACAACCAGAAGTGGCGCGTCGAATCCGACGGCACCATCCGGGGCGTCCAGTCCGGACTGTGCCTTGACGCGGCCGGCAGCGGCAACGGCGCCCGGCTCCAGCTGTACTCCTGCTGGGGCGGCAACAACCAGAAGTGGACCTGGAACAGGTAACCCTTAACAGTGGCCCGCGGCGCGGCGGAGTGTTCCGCGTCGCGGGCCGCGACCGGGTCGTCGCCGCGGCAGCCGTGTGGCCGCCGCGGCACTTCGCCGCCGGGGTGGTGGCCCGGCGGCCTCCGGGGCGAGGCTCTCCGCGGTTCCCCGCAGTGCTCGGCCCGGCCCTTGGCTCGTGATCACAGCCGTACGGCATCCTCAGCGTGGAAATCTACGGTGTAAAGGGCGGCGGTTGTAAGGTCATCGTCATGACCGGTGAGACCGACCTGCGCACACTGCTGACCACGATGCGGCCCACGCTGAACCCGGGCCGCTACGTGTTCGCCACCGTCGGAGGAGACGTCCCGCAGGGCGTCAGGCCCGTCGTCACGGTCGCCGAGGAAGAGGGCCTCACACTGGTCCTGCCACAGCCGGACGCCGACGCGGCCGGGCTCGCGTACGACTACGTGGCGGCCTGGATCACGCTGCGCGTCCACTCGGCCCTGGAAGCCGTCGGCCTGACCGCCGCCGTCGCGCGGGCACTCGCCGCCGCGGGCATGAGCTGCAACGTCGTCGCCGGATTTCACCACGACCACCTCTTCGTGCCGTACGAGCGTGCCGCCGAGGCGGTCGAAGTGCTGGAGGACCTCGCCCGGCGGTCCGCCTGACGACTCACCGACGGGAAACGCTCCCGATCATGAAGGTCTCGTGCACGACCGGCGTGCCGACGTCGGCCGGGAAGGCACACCCGCGCTTGCCGTAGTCTCCGAGCCCGCTGACGCTGACCGCTGTATCGCAGGCGCACCCGTCTCATCCTCGCTGGTCGGCGTTTGACGGTGCCGGACGGATGCTCGCCGAAGCGCGCGATGCCGAAGTCGACGCCATCGTCCAAGGCTCCGGTCGCCGGCGGCTTGGGAACGTCGGGGCATGCGACCCGACCTCAGGCGGTGCGATCGGCGTGACCGCCGCGAAAGACGACGTCCGCCGTCCACGCATTCTTACCCGACCTTCCCGGGCAGGCCTTGTTGTAGCAGCGCCAATACCAGCGCCCATCCGAACGGCGTCGCAGGTCGACCTGCCGCTGCCGGCAGCGATCGCAGCGAGGGGGACGGCTGAAGTCCTCCGCGTGCTCGTGCTGGAGGATTTTGCGGGCGAAGTGGCCGCCGCGCATGGTCACCATCACTTCCCGTGTCCAGCTCTGGGAGAGCACGTTGAGGCTGCCCAGCATGACGAGGCGCTCGTCGATGACGACGATCTTCTGGTGCATGACGTTGACCTCGATGACAGCCGGGACGATCGCGCGGAGTTCGGCCAGGCAATCGGCGAAGCTCTGCTTCTGCTGCATAGAGTCGCTGGGATCCCGGACGAAGACCGTGACGCGGACGCCCCGATCCACCGCCTTCTTGAGTGCGGGGAGGATGGCCCTCACCCGCCTGGCCACCCAGGGAGACCACAGCCAGACCGAGTGGCGTGCTTCGGCGAGGTGAGCGGCGAAGGTCTCGTAGAACGAACGCTCGTCGTCGACGGCGGCGATCTCCACGTGGCGTGCGAGGACGTCGGCCAGCCGGGCGCCGAAGGGGCCGAGGTCGGCGGCGGCGTCGGCGGGTGGTGAGATCAGCTTCGTGGCCTCCAACCGGCGGATCTTCCGCTCCCGGCCGAAGGCGGCGAGGTGACTGAGGGCCGTTCCGGTGCGTGCGCGAGTGACCCGCTCGCCGCTTCCGATGATGTAAAGCCGGGTCCGAACTCGCGTGACGGCGACGTTGAACAGGCGCAACCCATCGCGTTCCCAGCGCCTGGCACCAGGGCGTGCGGATGCGTCGGCCATCCACATGCCCCCGCCGTCACGCCCTTCCACCATGTCGAAGACGACGACGGGGAACTCCCGGCCCTGGAAGCGATGGGCAGTGCCGACCTCGACCAGCTGCCGGTCACTTCGCTCGATGTCGCGAAGCGCCTCCAGGGTGGCCTCTGCCTGCACGCCGTAGGGGGTGACGATTCCCGCCGTTTCGCCGTCGTCCTGATGAAGGTCGACGAGGGCGCGGGAGAGCAGGATCCCCGCCGGCCACCAGCCGCTCTTGGGACCCGTACGGTGAACATGGGCCAGCTCGTGCAGGCCGTCCGTGTCGATGAAGACGATCTCTGGGTCGTCGGCGGTGCGGGGCCGTATGCCACTGCCCGCCTTGAGGACGCCGCCGTAGGCGAGGCGGTTGGCCAGCTCCATGGTGTGCGGACCGAAACGGTGCTGGGTGTCCATGACGAGGCAGCCGGAGTGTTCAGCGGCGGCTTCCGGTGAGGCGACACCACAGTGCTCGTAAACATCGGGGACCAGCCAGCGGCGGATGTCGGGTCGCTCGCTGTCTTTGATCGGATTGGGCAGCACCGCGCCGAGCTGCATGAAATCGCCCAGAAGGACGGCGCAACTCTTGGCCTTGGCCGTGGCCAGGAGGACCTCCGGCAGCGTCGCGGCCCCGACCTCGTCGATCAGTACGACATCGTAGGGACCTGCGATGACGGCTTTGGTGGTGCGAAATCTGGCGAGCGTTGTAGCCACCAGGCGCGCACCCTTGATGATCTCTCCTTGGGCGTCACGGGCAAGCCGGTCGTACTCCTCCTGTAGCTCGCCGTGTTGTTTCTCCAGCTTGGCGCGCTGAGTGGCGTTCCGGGCCGTTTTCTTGCGCAGTGCTTCGGCTTCCACGTGGTGACGGGGCCATCCGTGCCGGTCGCACTCGGCCACCAGCTCTTCCGCGGCGCGGGACTCGACCTGGGCCCGCCGCAGGCTCTCAAGACGGTCCAACGTCTCCATCTGGGTCGCCTGCAGATCGCCGAGCTCGTCGGCCGCCCGGCGCGCGGCGTCCTCGCGGCGTGTGATCTCGTCAGGGCTGAACGGGATGCGGGCGACAACCGGCGCGAGCGCCGTCTCGACGTCCTCACGAAAGCGTTCGGCCGTGTGGCGGGCCGTCGCCGACTGTGAGCGCAGCTTGTCGCGCAGGGACATCGCGTCGGCGAGCCGCCGCTCGTGCTGCGCCAGCTTGCCCCGATCTCGCCATCTGACCTTTCCCGAGGGGCGTCGCAGCTTCGCGATCTCGCCTTCGATCCGCGCGCATTCGTCCTCTGCGAGCAGGGTGCGAGCCTCGGCCTGCGTGGCGGCGGCCTCGACCTTCGCCACTTCCCTGCGCTTCTCCTCGACCCGCTGCCACTCTCGCCGTGCCGGCAGCGCTTCGGCGGCCGCTCGCGCGGCGGCATCACATCTCCGCTGCGCGTCCGCCACAGCCCGTGCACCTGTCTCCGCGGCGTGTTCGCACGCCGTGAGAGCTTCCGCCAGCGACGCGGTGTCGAGACCGGGGGAGCGCAACAGCGCTTGCGCCTTTTCGTACGCCGCGGCGTCGAAGCCCGTGAGCCTGGCTTCGAGATGGCGCAACCGGTCTTCGTCGCGACGCATCTCCAGTAGTCTCGCCGCCACGGCCCGGCGTCGTTCTTCGACCTCGGCCAGCCGCCTGCGCACCATCAGAGGGAGACAGACGTCTGGATCTTCGGCGACCTCTCGAAGCTGAGGCGGCCCCACACGGACGATCTCGCCCGGCCGGTGACGCTGCTCTGCCAGCACCCCCTTCAGCGCGTTGTCGACGGCGATGTTGGTGCTGGAGACCAGCAGGATCCGCTTGCCGGCCGCTATCAGGTCTCCGATCGCGGCCTGTAACAACCGCGTCTTTCCGGTCCCCGGAGGTCCCCACACCAGCCAGACCCCCGTTCCGAGACAGGCTCGGTACGCCAGCTTCTGGGCGGGCAAGAGCCCCGGGGGCGCCGGAGCTTCCGCCAGGGTTCCGCCGATTTCGCCGCGGGCGAGCAAATTGGCGAGACCGCCGTCACCGAGCCCGGCGATGCCGTCGCGCAGTGCGGTGAGCAGGAAGCCCGACGGGTGCCGCAGGACCCAGACGTGCGGGTCGGCTGGGGCGGCGAATTCTGCCACCCGTATTCGCAGCAGGCGTCCTTCCACCGTCGCGTCCATCGCCGGAAAGCCGGACTTGACGCTGTCCGGTTCAGCGCCCGCCAGACGTAATTCGTTCAGTTGATCGGCGGTCAGATCCGAACCTCGGATGTCGACGACGAAGATTCCGGGCTCCGATGTGGACCGTGCGACGCCGATCCGTCGCCATTGCGGCGATCGTCCGCTCCCTCCTTCCAGCGCGATCCATTGGTCCAGTGCCGTGACCACCTCTTCACGCCATCCCAAGCGGCCCCTCCGTGTCGGCGACACCCATGTGGCCGAACTCCCCGTCGATTCGGCGACGTTTGCCAGGCAGCCGATGCTAAATCATCCAGTGAGGCTCTTCTCGCCTTTCTGGATTTTGCCCGGGTGTTTCACGTGGCATTCGGCCCGTCGTTATTGCCGGCGGCGTTCCTTGGATCGAAACTCGCACAATAGGCGGCGCTGCATCTCAGCATCCATCAGGACCCGCAAGGGCTTCGGAGAACCGCGCGGGTTCAAGCCGTCTGAAGCGCGGCCGAGGCCGGGCGGAGTTATGGGGTTTCCGCCCGGCCTCGGGGCTGATCGGTTCAGACGGGTTGGGTCACGGGCAGTTGCCGATGTCGCTCTCGGCGGAGGCGAGGACGACGTCGGTCTTGGCCAGGCCGAGGGCGTTGACGGTGACGTGGACCGCGTTGACGGTCAGGCCCTTGTCCGGCGTGGTGAACGAGATCTGCTCGTTGAGCACGAGCTTCACGACGCCGACATTGACGGTGGTGTTGGGCTTGATGGCGGTGGGTTTCGAGATGACCACCGTGTTGCCGACCTTGAGGTAGGCGATCGTGGTGGCCCCGGTGGAGCCGGCGCAGGTGGTGGTGGAGCTGGACTGGATGGCCCCGACGGTGATCACCGGGATGCCGGTGATCCCGATGGTGGTGTCGTCGATGGAGGCCGTGGCCTCGGATTTACCGGGGAACTCGGTGGTGACGACCTTGGCGCACAGGGCGCGCGCGGTGATCAGTCCGCTGAGGGAGGCGGTGCAGGGCACCGAGGTGCTACCGGACGACGTGGTGGAGACAGGGCCGGTGTCGGGGGTGCGCGCGATGTTGACCAGCTGCAGGCCTGCCAGGGACGCGCTGGCGGTCAGGCCGTACGCCCGCCCGGTCAGCCGCTGCGGGGTGACCTGGACTTCTTCGTCGCTGCACGGTGAGGTGACGGAGTTGTTGTTGGCGTCGCCGCTGTAGGTGGCGGTCCACCGGTAGGTGCCCGCCGCGCCGATGGTGACGTCGCCGGATGCGGCGGTGCCGCTGTCGGACAGGTCGTCGGTGCGGGTGGCGATGGGCGTCTTGCAGTCGGTGTCGCCGGGGGCGTACAGCTGGAATTTGACGGTGCCGGTGGGGTGATACCCGCCGGAGACGGTGGCGGTGTCGGAGACGGCGCCGCCGGCCGGCACCGATCCCGATGGCGTGGTGGTGATGCTCGGGGTGGCCTTGACGACCTCGACCTCCTCATCGCCGCACGCGGAGGTGACCGGGTTGTTGGCGTCGTCGCCGCTGTAGGTGGCCACCCAGCGGTAGGTGCCGACGCCGCCCGCGGGGATGTCCCCGGACGTCGCCGTGCCGTCACCCGACACCGTCCCGGTACGAGTCGCGATGGGCGTCTCGCACTCCGTGTCACCAGGCCCGAACAGCTCGAACTTGACGGTGCCCGTCGGGTGGTGGCCACCGGACAGGGTCGCGGTGTCCGAGACGTTCCCGCCCGCGGGCGCCTGGCCCGAAGGCGTCGTGGTGATCTTCGGGGTCACCTTCGGGACCTGTACGGTGATCGTCTCGGTGAAGCCGGGTGACAGGACGTCGTTGAGCAGGAAGTCCACCTTGCAGGTGAGGGTGCTTCCCGGCACGGCTCCGTCGCCGACGGTGACCTTCTCGGAGAAGGCGGCGTCCTCGCCGCTGGTCACCGTACGGCTGTCCGGGGTCAGGGACACCGACAGGTTCGGGTCGCAGTCGCGCAGCTTGTGGGTGACCGTGACCGGCAGGTTGTGCAGGGCCGACAGGATGGTGTCGCTGACCTCCGAGGCGTCGAGGCCGGAGAACAGCTTTCCGCCCGTGGCGTCGGTGATCGCGGTCGCCTGCCCGGTCGAGTTGAGCCCGGCCAGGTCGAACGCGAGCACGGTGATGTTGGCCGCCTGCAGGGCGCTGATCGCATTGGCCAGCGTGTGGCCGTTGCTGGGGTCGTGGCTGGGCGCGTCTCCGATCAGCAGCACGATCCGGGAGCTGTCCGGCCGGAAGCTGATCGCTCCCGTCGCGATCTGGAACAGCGCGTTGATGCCGTCTTCGGGGGTGTCGCCGCCGCCCGACGCGGCCAGCGAGTTGATGCCGTCGGTGACGTCGGCCTGGTTGCCGGTGAGGTCCTGCGCCACCCGGAACGGCGTCGTGTCCGCCATGTCCCTGTACTCGGCGACCGCGAACTGCGCGTCCGGCTGTGCCGAAGCGACGTTGGACAAGATGGTGTTCGCGTTGGTCCGGACGTTCGAGATGACCCCGCCCATGCTCCCCGTCGTGTCGATCAGGAATGCGATGTCCGGCTTGGGCGGGATCACCGGAGTGGACACGGTCTTATCGATCGTCTTCGATTCGCCCCGGGCGAGTTTCAGTGTCACCTCCGCCGGGGTGACCCCCGGCGAGGCGGAGGCTATGCCCACCCCCGCCATCAGCATCGCGCCGGCCGCCGCCAGGCACACGGCGGCCCGTAAACTTCGCGTCATTCTCACGGTGTCGTTCCTTCCGGTGTGGCGTTGTGCCACAACGAATTCGGGATTGCCGGCCGTGCATGAACTCTCCGATTGCGCCGACCGGAACGCGTTCTCCTCGCGTGTCGACATAAATCGGATATTTGTTGACAACCTAACCGATCTTTTGAGTATCAGTGGCTGATCAACTTGGGGGTGTGGCCACGGACCATATGGTGACTGGTTGTCGAATAGATGTAAATAGGCCGCTTACCACAAGTTTCCGATTGGCCACAGTCGGCCACTTCTGGCTGGTGGGAGGGGTGTGAACAATTAGTGAATATTTTTCGGATATGGCCGATGAAATGCACGATCGATGGTGAGATGATCGGAAAGAAGTGGTCGTTTCCGGCCTCTGCGGGCCGTCTGAATCGTCGTTATGGGAGCCTCGCTTGAGTGAGGCGACGCTGCCGTATGATCGCCGCGCCGTTCAGGCCGCCCCGCTGTGACCGCCGGTTCTCTCCCGGTGACTCAGTCTCCGGAGCGTCTCGCTGTCGGCGATGTCCTTCCGCCGCCCGCCCGGGCCGTACGACGCCGCGCAGGGCCGGGTCGTCGTCCACGCCTGTACTGCCGGATGGCCACCTGCGACCTGTGCGCGGCCTCCTCGCCGGGACGTCGTCCACGCGTTCCGTGGGCCGCCCGCCTGCCGGATGGCCTCTTGCGACCTGTGTGCCGTCTTCTCGCCGGGACGCCGCCCACCCGTTCCCCGGGCCGGCGCGCCTGCCTGAGCGGCATCCGGCTTCTGTACCCGTCACCTCGGGCGTGTGGTAGCGTTCGGAGAGTTGCAGTTGTGGTACCCATGAAACTCGTGTGCGCCTGACGGGATGTGACCTTCGGGCGCATTTTTGTTTTCCGGCCATCTCCGGTGGGGCCTCATCCGGCGACGCGGAATCCGCGCGGTGCGGACTCCGGATCGGTCCCTGTTCACAAGGAGATTCATCATGGCGGTCGGAACCGTGAAGTGGTTCAACGCGGAGAAGGGCTTCGGCTTCATCGAGCAGGAGGGCGGCGGCCCCGACGTCTTCGCCCACTACTCGAACATCGCCGCCCGCGGATACCGCGAGCTGCATGAGGGCCAGAAGGTGTCGTTCGACATCGTCCAGGGCCAGAAGGGCCCCCAGGCCGAGAACATCGTGGTCGCCTGACCTCAGGCCCGCATCGTGACTCGGGGCCCGCACCTGACGAGCGCGGGTCCCGACTCATGTCCGGGCCGACGCTCCCCGCGTGCCGTACCTCGCAAAAACCGCGCCAGGGGCAGGAGAGGTCGTCGGCCTCCATCGACCACGCCCAGGCGGCCTCGTCACCCGAGGACGAACGGAAGCCTCGCGGCCAGTCCGCCCAGCTCGGCCTTCTCCTCGTCGGTCGGGGCGCGTCTCCCGGTGCCGACCAGCAGAGCGTCCCGGTCGGAGAGCGACGCGGGGAAGGGGGCTCCGGCGATCTTCTCCAGCATCTCGCGGGAGCGGGCGAGCCCCTCGGCGGGCGGTCCCGCCACGCCGGGCAGGTGCGCGACCAGGTCGAGATGGTGCAGCGTCCACTCCATGACGTACGCGGACAGGTAGTCGCCGGCGGTGAGGACCTGGCCGCGGGTGCCGACCCGCACGCCGGGGTCGGCGAGCTCCGCGGCACGCCCCGCGGCGGACCCGACGTCGTCGAGGTGAAACTTGAGCAGCCGGGGCTCCTCGTACGCGGCGGCCAGCCGGACGGTCAGCGCGTCGAGCGGGTCGTCGCCGGTCGGCGGTGTCGCGGAGACCTCCCAGTAGGTGATCGCGTCACGGGTCGGTTCGGCGTCCGCGGGGGTCACGAGGGTGATCAGGACGTCCTGAGCGTCGATGACCAGATGACACACCAGATCCCGTACGAGCCAGCCGCGGCAGCCGGACGGCTGCGCGAAGTCCTCATCCGCGAGCTCGGCGACCGCCGTACGCAGCGCCGTCCAGGAACGCGAAAACAGGTGCATTTTCGGCACGGTATTGCGGTGCCGCGACACGGACAACCGCATTTCGCGGCCGGGGACGACGGTCTCGTCGCTCAGGGCCGCCAGGCGTCCTGGTAGTCGGTGTGCCAGTTGTACGCGGACGCCTCCAGCTTCAGCAGGTGCTCCGCCTGGGCGTGCTCCTCGATCGTCAGGTACAGCTCGTTGACGAGCACCGACTCCAGGTAATCCACCCGGCTCCGTTTCGCGCTCAGATCTCGCTCCGTTTTGTACGCGTCGGGCTCTCCGGCGTCCGCGATTCTGTACGCGCGGTCCAGCTCCTCCCCGATGCGGGCGCGCAGGAAGGCGATCAGGCCCTTGAACAGGGCCTCCGCCTGCTGCGCCCGGACGCGGCGCGCGTCGGCCACGATCTCCCGGTAGCGGGAGGCCAGGGTGAGCTCGTCCGCGACGGCGAGTTCCTGCCGCGAGATCCGCCGCAGGAGGGCTCCCCCGTCGGGCACCTCTTCGTCGCCGGCGGCCAGGGCGTCGCCGAGGAGCTCCGCCGCGAGCAGGGGGCGGTTGCGGACGAGCTCCAGGATCGTCCCCCGATTGATCGTCGTCATGGCCAGGAGGTTACATGGAGTAGTCATGTGCGCGCCAAAGGCGGCCGACATGGCTCGATGTGGTTTCCTTCCCCCTGGTAGAAGCTCTTTCCAACCGAGAGGGTCTTGACCACGCATTGTAAAGCCGCTGGGGCCGCAGGCCAGGCCTCGCGGACAACATGAAGTCTTGGTTTGTGACACAAAGGCGGGCTTTCTGACCGGTGTGGACCGGCCGGGGCTGCTGGTAGCGGCCCCGGCCGGTCCGCTGCTCGGCGCCTCGTCGGCATCCGGGCGTCGTCCGCCGCGCCAGCGGGCTGTCGTGTCAGGGCGTCACCGGGCGGGTCGCCGCCGAGGTGGCGGTGGCCTTCGCGTACGCCTTCGCCGACACGGTCACCCGTACGGCGACGCGGGCGCCGCGGTCGTGGCCCTTGAGATGGTAGGTCCGGCTCGTCGCGCCCTTGACCGGGACGCCGTCACGCAGCCACTGGTACGCGACCGTGCGGGGCGAAGGGGTCCAGACGCCGGGCGACGCCTTCAGCATGCGGCCGATCTTCGGCGTGCCGGTCACCGCCGGCGGCTCGGCCAGGGTGAACGTGCCCGGGGCGACCGGCGCGGTGGCCGCCGACCTGGCCGACGCGGGCGTGAAGTAGGGGTCGTCGACGGTCACCTCGACCGCCACCCTCTTGCCGAGGTCCGCGGCACGCGGCCGGTACGCCGGCCCGGTGGCCCCGGAGACGGCCTCGCCGTTCACGTACCACTGGTAGGTGAAGCCCGCCACCTGCCGCGACCAGGTGCCGGGGGACGCGGTGAGTTCGCCGCCGACCCTGGCGGACCCGCTGATCGCCGGCGGCGTGGTGCCGGACACCGGCGACCGCCGCGCGTCGTGCAGGTCCACGTCGGCGGCGCGGACGAAGACCTGGCGGTGGGCGTACCAGAGCTGGTAGTAGCGGTCCTGGCCCTTGAGGTCGGTGCGGTCGCCGGGGGCCGACCCGTCGAACGACACCGCCCGGTAGTAGTCGGTGACCACGTCGTCGTCGCTGACGGCGTACGTCTGGCCGGCCGGGATCGTGTACTCCAGCGGCGACAGGGCCTGGACCGGGATGCCGGTGCCGGCGTAGGCGGCGGCCTCGGGGTAGGCCCGGCCGTACACGGCGGCGGGAGCGGTCGCCCCTGCCTTCACGGTGACGGTCTTCGCCCGGGCGCGGACCACGACGGGACGGTCGGCGGGGTTGTGCAGCCAGGCCAGCGAGCCGGCCCACCACACGCCGAGCCAGTCGCCCCGCACCTGCGCGACGACGAACTTGTGACCGGAGACGACGCGGGCGCTGATGTCGCTCGCGTACGTCGTGCCCGCGGTGGAGCCGGGTCTCCAGCCGGGGTCGGCGGCGAGCGGCGCGGTCGCCGACGGCGACTGGTGGAGGGGCAGGAAGTTGGCGCCGGCCCCGGGGACGCAGTCGGGGGAGGGCGGGGACGCGGCGGCGCAGCCGGTCAGCGGCTGGGGGTTGTCCGCGTAGCCGGTGCGGACCTCCACCACGTCGCCGGGGGCGACGTCCGTCGTCGCGGCGCGGTTCGCGCCGATCGGGGCGCCGAGCAGTTCGAAGTAGTGGTCCCAGTCCCAGTACGGCCCGGGGTCCCAGTGCATGCTCTTGGTGGCCCCGAGCACGGTGCCCGGCACCTGGTCGTGGCCGATGACGTGCGCCCGGTCGAGGGGGATGCCGTACTTGGCGGCGAGGTGTTTCACCAGCGCGGCCGAGGTCTGGTACATCGACTCGGTGAACCACGTGGCGGTGCCGGCGAAGCCCTCGTGCTCGATGCCGATGGCGTGCATGTTGACGTACCAGTTGCCGGCGTGCCAGCCGACGTCCTTCGGGTCGAGGTGCTGGGCGATGTGCCCGTCGGAGGAGCGGATGGTGTAGTTCCACGCCAGATAGGTGGGATCCTGTACGAGCCGGACGGAGGGTTCGTAGTAGCCCTCGGTGTCGTGGATGACGATGTAGTTCAGCTTGGGCCCGCCCGGCCCGGTCCGGTCGGCGATGTCGTGGTTGCCGTAGTCGGTGGTGTTGTCCGGCAGGTTCGCCGAGCCCTTGGCGTACGGCGCCTCCAGCCACTCGCAGTCGAGGTCGGGCGGGCAGTCCACGCGCGGGTCGGCCGCCGTCGTGACCCGCGGCGGGGCGACCGAGTCGTGGGCGGCGAGCGTCACCGTCTCGCCGTCGGAGGTGACGCGGCTCTTGCCCTCGCGCAGGGTCTGGTAGACCTGCCGGACGAAGTTCTTCTTCCCGCCGAAGCGCGCCACGGCGTCACGCCAGGAGGCCAGGCCGTCGCCGCCCGTGTGGTAGGAGGCCAGGAGCGCCGCGCCGCCGCAGATGTTGGCGTTCGGCTCCCGGCGCAGCGCGTCGGGCGTCAGGCCGGTCAGCTCGGCCGCCGCCGTGAGCTGGCTCGTGGCCTCGGCGGCGTGTCCCTTTCCGGAGCCGTCCCACGACTCGGGCGCCCGGTCGCCGAGGTTGAACACGCCGTAGCCGCCGTCGGAGCTCGGCCTGCCCCGGTGGTCGTCCCAGCGGGACAGCATGTACGCCACGGCCTTCAGCAGCGGTTCCGGCACGCCCGTCGCCTTGGCCGCCTCGCCGAAGGCCGCCTCGCGCGTGGGCGCCGACAGCGTCGCAGCGCAGGAGACCCGCGGAGCGGACGTGGCGGCGGAGGCCAGGACGGCGGGCGCCGCGGGGAGCAGCGCCGCCGCCGCGACGACCGCGACGGCGATGCCGCGATGTGAAGTTCTCACCGTTGTGCGACCCCTTCTCGAATGCCCGTGGGGTGATCGGGCCGGGGCAATCACACCGCCGCGCGCGGCCGTGCGCCAGCGCGTGCCGCAAATCTCGTCGAGATCGTAACTTCTCGCCAGACAGGCCGAGTCAGATGAAAATCCTCGCCGGACTCCGGACCGCCGTCCCCCTGCGCGCGGCGAGGAATTTCCGCGCCCGCGCGTCGAGGGCGCCGCCGGCGGCCGGACGACCGCGGAGCCGCCGGCCGGAACGTCGCGGACACCCCACGAGAGCCGTCCGAGCCCTCCCGTCCGCACGTACGGCCGCCGCGATGCGCGTACGGCCTCCGTCCGGCCTTCCCGGGGAAAGCGTTCGCGGAAAACGTTTTTCCTGAGCGGGGCTTGCGAGCGTCTCCCGGGAGCGGGCTACGGCAGCGGGACCGCGCTCGACTCGCGGACGACGAGATGGCAGGGCAGGGCGTGCCGGCCGGGGGCGGGGGAGCCGTTGATGGCGGCCAGGAGCATCTCGGCCGCCGACCGCCCCAGCCCTTCGAGGTTCATGTCGACGCTGGTTAGCGGCGGCTGGCAGCCCTCGACCATGACGTCCCAGTTGTCGAAGCCGACGAGGGCGACGTCCTGCGGGACCCGGCGGCCCGCCGCGCGCAGCGCGTCGCACACGCCGCGTGCGATCTGGTCGCTGCCGCAGAAGACCGCGTCGAAGTCCGTGCGCCCGGCCAGCAGGATGCCGACGGCCTGGCGTCCCCAGGCCTCGCTCCAGGCGCCGAACAGCGCGGGCGCCGCCGGTTCGAGCCCGTCCTCCGCCAGCCGCTCCATCGCCGCCGCCGCGCGCACCCGGGCGGAGTTGTGATGCTCCGGCCCCGTGACGTGCGCGATGCGAATGCGGCCGACGGCCAGCAGGTGCTCGACGGCCTTACGGGCGCCGCCCGCCTCGTCCGGGACCACCGAGCAGTCGGCGGGGTCGGTCGAGCTGATGAAGGCGTACACCACCGGCACGGGCAGGTCCGCGGCGATGGGCGCGCGCGCCTCGGTGCGCCGGCCGGTCACGATGATCCCGTCGACCCGGCGGCTGAGCAGCGTCTTGACGTAGTACTGCTCGCGGATCGGGTCGTCCCGCCCGTCGCAGAGGAAGACCGACATCTCCCCGGCGCCCAGCGCGTCCTCGGCGCCGATCAGGACGGGGATGCTGAACCGGCCGATCGTATCCGTGGTGATCATGCCGACGGTGTAGGTGCGGCCGGAGTGCAGGCTGCGGGCACCGGCGTTCGCCTCGAAGCTGAGCTGCCGCGCGGCCTCCCGGACGCGCATGCGGGTCTCCTCCCGCAGCGATCCGCGTCCGTTGAGCGCCTTGGAAGCCGTGCCCACCGACACGCCGGCCAGTGCCGCGACGTCGGCGATCGTGGCGTGACGCTCCAGTTTTCCCACATTTCCTCCACTTTCCGATGGCGTTGCCGCGCTCCACTCTAGCGCCGGACCGTTCCGGCGCCGGTCTCTCTCGCAGCCCACGGGAAACCGGCTATTGACGGCCTAGGTGGGCGTTGATACTTTTCCGGCAACCGTTTTCCTAATTTTCCTTGCATAGTCCGTCCCGGGCGGAGTCTCACACGTCCCGCGTCACGACACGAGAGATCAGGAATGACCCAGCAGAAGCTCGAAATCCCGGCCGCGGCCGGTCTCCAGGAGGCCGCCGGGCCCGTCGCCCCGACCCCGGCGGCGCTGTCCGCGCTGCGGCCGCTCGGCCTCGACCGGGTCCGGCTGGGGGCGGAGGGCCTGCTCGGGCGGTGGCGGCGGCGCAACGCCGAGCGCACCCTGCCGCACTGCGTGGACAACCTCCACGCGTACGGCAACCTCGGCAACCTCCGCGCCGCCGCGGGGGAGGACGGCCACGACTTCGCCGGCATGTGGTTCGCCGACTCCGACGTCCACAAGACCCTGGAGGCGGCGGCCTGGCAGCTCGCGACCTCGCCGCGGGACGCCGGCCTGCGGTCGTTCGTGGAGAGCACGACCGCGCTGCTCGCCCGCGCCCAGCAGGCGGACGGCTACCTCAACTCCTACTTCACCGTCGTCGCGCCGGACGAGCGGTGGCGCAAGCCGGAGTGGAGCCACGAGCTGTACTGCGCCGGCCACCTCATCCAGGCGGCCGTCGCGGCGGGCCGCACCGGCGCGAGCCCCGCGCTGGTGACCGTGGCCCGGCGCTTCGCCGACCTGCTGGTGGAGCGGTTCGGCCCGGACGGCGTGGAGGAGGTCTGCGGGCATCCCGAGATCGAGACCGCGCTCGCCGAGCTGTACCGGCTGACCGGCCACCGGCCCTACCTGGACCTCGCGCGGCGCTTCCTCGACCTGCGGGGGCGCGGCCTGCTCGGCCACGGCCGGTTCGGCTCCCGCTACTACCAGGACCACCAGCCCGTACGCGAGGTGCGGGAGGTCGCGGGCCACGCCGTACGCCAGTTGTACCTGCTGGCCGGGATGGTCGACGTGGCCGTGGAGACCGGCGACCTGACCCTGCTGGACGCGGCGGAGCGGTTGTGGGCCGACGCCTTCCACACGCGGACCTACGTCACCGGCGCCCACGGCTCGCGCCACCGCGAGGAGGCGTACGGCGACCCGTACGAGCTGCCGCCCGACCGGGCCTACGGCGAGACCTGCGCGGCCATCGCGAGCTTCCAGTGGAACTGGCGGCTGCTGCTGGCGACCGGCCGGGCCCGCTACGCCGACGAGATGGAGCGGGTGCTGTACAACGCGTTCGCCGCGGCCGTGTCCCGCGACGGCAGGCGTTTCTTCTACTCCAACCCCCTGCAGGTGCGCACCGGGCACGCGAGCGGGGGCGAGGAGGCGGCGGCGCGGCGGCTGCCCTGGTACTCGTGCGCCTGCTGCCCGCCGAACATCGCCAGGCTCATGGCCTCGCTGCCCGGCTACCTGGCGACCGCCGACGACGGCGGCCTGCAGATCCACCTGTACGGCGACGCCTCGCTGGAGGCGCCGCGGGGGCGCCGGGTGGAGATGCGCACGGACTACCCCTGGCACGGCCGCGTCGAACTGGAGGTCGCCGAGCCCGGCGGGGACGGCGGCGCGTGGACGCTCGCGCTGCGCGTGCCCGCCTGGTGCGACACGTACGCGGTGAGCGTCGGGGGCGAACCGGTCCGGGTGCCCGCGCGGGACGGTTACGTCCGGCTCACCCGGGCCTGGACGGCGGGCACCGTCGTCGTCCTCGACCTGGACATGCCGGTCCGGCAGGTGACCGCCCACCCGCGGGTCGACGCGGTGCGCGGCTGCGTCGCCCTGGCCCGCGGCCCGCTCGTGTACTGCCTGGAGCAGGCCGACCTGCCGCCCGGCACGATCCTCGAGGACGTCCGGCTCGACCTCGCCGCGCCGATCACGGCGGGTCACCGGGAGGACCTGCCGGACATCCCGGTCGTGATCACTGCGAAGGGGCTGGTCGCGCACACCGGGGAATCGCTGTACGCCGCCGGAGCCGGGCGGGAGCGGACGGGTCCGCCGCTCACGCTCACGGCGGTGCCGTACTTCCTGTGGGGCAACCGGAGCGAGGGCCCGATGCGGGTCTGGATTCCGGTCGCCGCCGCCGGATGACCGCTCCACCTCCTGCTCTACCCCGGGCCTTCTCCCCGGGCCCTCCACCCTGAGCGCAGAAAGAGCGAGGTAGTTCATGCGCAGACCCCGAACCACGGCGAGACGAATCACGGCCGGACGCGTGATCGGCCTCACGGCGGCGCTGCTGGGCGCGGTCGCCGCCGTCCCCGCCGTCCCCGCGGCCCCCGCCGAGGCGGCGGGCGCCACCCTCACGGTGAACGTCGCCCAGCCCTTCCGGCCCGTCACCCACGTCGCCGCCGGCGGCCTGTACGGCCTGGCGGAAAACGGCCGCCCGGCCGACTCCGCGCTGCTGCCGCTGAGGCTCAACTCGCTCACGCAGCCCGCCCCCGGCGTGGGGCAGAGGCCCAACGGCCAGCCGCCCGGCGGCGACTCCCTGCTCGTGGCCCACCAGGCCACGCGGGTGGGCGCCGGGGAGTTCATCCGGATGCCGGACATCTACCCCGACTTCCCGTACAGGTGGGTGAGCTGGAACGACTGGCTGGCCAAGGTGGACACGATGGTCCGCGCCCGCCGCGACGCGACCACGGTGACCAACATCATCGGCTGGGAGCTGTGGAACGAGCCCGACTGGACGTGGAACACCTCCGCCGCCGGGTCCTTTAACGACGGCTGGACGCGCACCTACCGGGCCGTACGGGCACTGGACCCGGCGACGCCGATCGTCGGCCCGAGCACCGCGACCTACAACCGCTCCTGGATGTCGTCGTTCCTGAGCAACGCGAAGGCGACCGGCACGCTGCCCGACATCATCTGCTGGCACGAGCTGATCGACCCGGCGCGCATCGCCGCCGACATCGCCGACTACCGATCCCTGGAGTCCTCACTCGGCATCAGCCCCCGCCGCATCGCGATCAACGAGTACGCCGCGACGAGCGAGGTGGACGTCCCCGGCCGGATCGCCAGTTACGTCGCCAAACTCGAGCGCGCCGGGGTCGAGATGGCGCACCGGGCGTTCTGGTACGAGTACGGCACGATGAACGGGCTGGTCGTCAACAACTCCCAGCCGACCGGCACCTGGTGGCTGTACAAGTGGTACGGCGACATGGCCGGCCGCATGGTGACCACCACCCCGGCCACCCAGACCGGCCTGGACGGCTTCGCCTCCTACGACTCCACCCGCAAGATCGTCAGCGTGGTCTTCGGCAACGAGTCCGGCACCAACACCATCCGCGTCACCGGCATCGGCGCGCTCGGCTCCTCGGTCCGGGTGACCCTGCAGTCGACCCCCGCGAGCGGCCGGTTCACCGCCGTCCCCGCGCCCACGACCATCTCGACGGGCACGTACGCCGTGAGCAACGGGCAGATCAGCGTCTCGGTGCCGAACATGTCGGCCACCAGCGCCTACAACCTGGTGATCCAGCCGGTCGGCGGCGTGCCGTCCTACCAGCAGCGCTACGAGGCGGAGAACGCGTCCGTCTTCCGCGCCCTGCGGCTGACGAGCTCCAGCGCGTCCGAGGGCGGCTACGTGGGGCGCATCGACAACAACAACGGCAACCACGGCACCGACAGCTACGTCGACTTCGTGGTGAACGTGCCCACGGCCCGCGCGTACACGATGACCATCGGCTACGCCAACGCCACCGGGGCCACCGCCACGCAAGGGCTGGCGTACAACGGCGGCCCGTGGACGACGGTCAGCTACCCGCCCACCCCCGCGTGGGGCCAGTTCGGCGCCACGGTCAGCACCACGGTGAACCTGCGGGCGGGCTACAACGTGATCCGCCTGGCCAAGGGGTCACCCTACTTCGGCGGCGGCACCGGCTACGCCGAACTGGACTACATCCAGCTCACCTGAGCCGGCCCAGTCTTCCCCGGCCCGGGTCGCCGACCCGGGCCACCGAAAGGAAACACCGACATGGAAAGCCTCGACAGGGGCCGGCGCGCCGCCTGCCTGGGCCTGGCGGCCCTCGCCGTCGCGGGCGGCCTCACCGCGTGCTCCGGATCCTCAGGCGCGGATTCCGCGGCGGGCGCGAGCCGGGCCGCCGGCGGCGGAACCTACACGATCTGGGACCCCTACCCGCAGTTCGACGACTCCTCCGAGTGGGTGAAGCTGCTGACCCGGTGCGGCACCCAGGCCGGGGTGACCGTCAAGCGGACCGGCTACGACACCACCGACCTCACCAACAAGGCCCTGCTCGCGGCCCAGCAGGGCAACCCGCCCGACGTGCTGGTCGTGGACAACCCGGTGGTCTCGACGCTCGCCGAGGCGGGGGTGCTGACGTCGACCGACGAGACGGAGATCGACACATCGGCCGTCACGCCGAACCTGCTCGCCGCGGGCCGGCTCGGCGGCAAGACGTACGGCATCCCGATCGGCGCGAACACTCTCGCCCTCTACTACAACAAGGAGGTGCTGGACAAGGCCGGGGTGGACCCGGCGTCGGTGAAGGACTGGGCGTCGCTGACCGCGGCGCTGCAGAAGGTGAAGGCGGCGGGCAAGAAGGGCATCACGTTCGCCGCGATCGGCACCGAGGAGGGCAGCTTCCAGTTCCTGCCGTGGTTCTGGGGCGCGGGGGCGGAGCTGACGAAGCTCGATTCGCCGCAGGGGGTCGCCGCGCTGTCGCTGTGGACCGACTGGGTGAAGAAGGGGTACGCGCCCAACTCCGTCATCAACAACACCCAGACCACGAGCTGGCAGGAGTTCGCGACCGGCGAGTACGCCTTCGGCGAGAACGGCACCTGGCAGCTGGCCAACGCGAAGAAGACCGGTTTCGACTACGGCATCATCCCGATCCCGGCCAAGGACGGCGGGACCGCCCCGGCGCCGACCGGCGGGGAGTTCGTCACCGTTCCGGTGCAGCGGGACGCCTCCCGCCACGTCGTGTCCCAGAAGCTGGTGACGTGCCTGGCGAGCACCGGGAACTCGCTGACCACCGACACGACGCTGTCGTACATCGCGCCGACCGAGCAGGTGCAGGCCGAGCAGGTCGAGCGGAACCCGGAGCTGAAGGTGTGGGTGGAGGCGGTCAGGGCGGCCAAGGGCCGCACCGGCGACAACCTCGGCACGAAGTACCCGAAGATCTCCGAGCCGATGTGGAAGGCGATGCAGGCCGCGCTGAGCGGGTCGCAGTCGCCGCGGGAGGCGCTGACGGCCGCCCAGACCACGGCGGCGAGCGCCGTCCAATAGCCTCGCGCGGGGCCCGGGACGCCCGTCCGCGGGCCCGCGCACGGGTCGTGAAGGAAAGCATGAGACACCCAGCACAGACGCCGGCCCCGCCGGACGGGGAGCGCCCGCGGGAGCGGGTCACGGCGACACGGGCGGCAATCGCGCACCGCGCGCCGGCACGGCGGAGGGGAACGGGCCAGTGGGCGGGCTGGGCGTTCCTCGCGCCGGTGGTGGTCTACCTGCTCGCGTTCTACGCCTATCCGCTGTACCGCAACATCGACCTCAGCCTGCGCGACTACACGGTGCGGTCGTTCGTGCGGGGGGACGCGCCGTACACGGGGCTCGCCAACTACGCGAAGGTCGTCCGCGACGCGACGTTCGGGCCGGCGCTGTGGCACACGGTGGTGTTCACCGTGGCGTCGCTGGCCTTCCAGTTCGCCATCGGGCTGGCGCTGGCCGTGTTCTTCCACCGCAACTTCCGGCTGTCGGCGACGCTGCGGGCGTTGTTTCTGGTGCCGTGGCTGCTGCCGCTGATCGTGTCGTCCTCGACCTGGTCGTGGATGCTCAACAGCGAGTCGGGCGTGGTCAACGCGGTGCTTGCGGCGGTGGGAATCGAGCCGGTGAACTGGCTGACCTCCCCGGACTGGTCGCTGTGGTCGGTGACCATCGCCAACATCTGGATCGGGATCCCGTTCAACCTGGTGGTGCTCTACAGCGGGCTCCAGGCGATCCCGTCCCACATCCACGAGGCGGCGGCCCTCGACGGCGCGACCGGCTGGCAGCGGTTCTGGAAGGTGACGTTCCCGCTGCTGCGCCCGGTCTCGGCGATCACGCTGCTGCTCGGGCTGGTCTACACGCTGAAGGTGTTCGACATCATCTGGATCATGACGAAGGGCGGCCCGAGCGACGCGTCCACGACGCTGGCCACCTGGTCGTACCGGCTGGGCTTCGGCACCCTGCTGCCCTCCTTCGGCCCGGGGGCCGCGGTCGGCAACCTGCTCATCCTGACGGCCCTGGTCTTCGGTCTCGTCTACATCCGCGTGCAGCGACGGCAGGGGGCGGCATGACGGCGACCCGGCGCGCCTGGTGGCGGACCGGCCTGGGCGTGGTGTTCACCGCGCTCATGCTGTTTCCCGTCTACTGGATGGTCAACGTGTCGTTCACCCGGGACCAGGACATGCGCAAGTCGCCGCCGTACTGGTTCCCGGTGCACGGGACGCTGGAGGGCTACCGCGCGGTGCTGGAGCAGCAGGGGCCCTACCTCGCCACGAGTCTCGTGGTCGGGCTGGGCACCGTGGCCCTGACGCTGGCGATCTCGGCGCCCGCGGCGTACTCGCTGGCCAAACTGCGCCCGCGCGGCGGCGGCGTGCTGAGCTTCATGCTGCTGATCGCGCAGATGATCCCGAGCGTGATCATGGCGATGGGGTTCTACGCGATCTATCTGAGCACGGGGGTGCTGAACACCGTGCCGGGGCTGATCGTGGCCGACTCCACGCTGGCGGTGCCGTTCGCCGTGCTGATCTTCACCGCGTTCATGTCCGGCATCCCCGAGGAGCTGATGCAGGCGGCCCGGGTGGACGGCGCGGGCGCGCTGCGCACGTTCTGGTCGATCGTGCTGCCGGTCAGCCGCAACTCGATCATCACCGTGTCGCTGTTCGCGTTCCTGTGGGCCTGGTCGGACTTCGTCTTCGCCTCCACCCTCGACCAGGGCGGCGACCACCAGCCGATCACGCTCGGCATCTACCACTACATCGGCAACAACAACCAGCAGTGGAACGCCATCATGGCGACCGCGGTGGTCGCCTCCATCCCGGCGGCCGTGCTCCTGGTCGTCGCCCAGCGTTACGTCGCCGCCGGGGTCACCGCGGGCGCCGTGAAGGACTGACCCGTCCCTCGTCGTGGCCGCGCGGAGGGGCCACGGCCCCCGCCCCGGGGCGCGGTGACGCACCCCGGGAGCGAGGGCGGGATTCGAGGGCGGGGCTCAGTAGACGTACGGCCAGCCGGCGTTGTCCCAGCCGAGCTTGTTGATGCCGAGACGGGACGAGCCGTCGTCGGCGTACCAGTGGTAGAAGAGGATGTCGCCGTCGTTGTCCTGCAGCACGGCCTGATGCCCGGGGCCGTGGACGCTCCCGTGACCGGCCAGGATCTGCGTGCCGCCTCCGGAGGTCAGCGGCGTGCCGTCGCGGTCGACGTACGGGCCGGTGACCGAGGTCGAGCGGCCCACCATGATCCGGTACGTGCTGGACGCGCCCCTGCAGCACAGGTCGAACGACACGAACTGGTAGTAGTAGCCGCCGTGCCGGTAGATGAACGGCGCCTCGATCGCGCCGCCGTTGCGGCCCGCGATGCTGCGGATCGTGGAGTCCAGGCGCTTTCCGGTCGCCGGGTCGAGCTGGATCATCTTGATGCCGGACCAGAACGAGCCGAAGTCGAGCCACCAGCGGCCCTGGTCGTCGATGACGAGGTTGGGGTCGATGGCGTTCCAGTTGTCGGAGGCGGTCGACTCGATCACCAGCCCCTGGTTGGTCCACGACCCCGACGCGCCGGTCGTGCTGGTGGCCAGGAAGATGGCCGAGCGGTTGGAGCCGAACGTCGAGGCCGAGTAGTACATGTAGTACCGGCCGTTGACGTAGGTGATGTCCGGCGCCCACAGGGTGTTGCTGTTGTTGGTGTAGCCGTACGCCCAGGGGACCCCGCCGGGGAACGCCGCGCCCGCGTTGCGCCAGGTGGTCCGGTCGGTCGAGGTCTTGAGCTGGATGCCGTCGCCGGTGTAGGCGAGCAGGTAGGTGCCGTCCGGCTTCTTGGTCACCTCCGGGTCGTGCGCGGCGACGTCTCCGGTGACGTAGCCCGGGTTGGGGTAGGAGGGAGACGGCGTGGAGTCGCCGAGCTTGACGAGCCGCCACTGCTGGTTGGCGCCGTTGTGGTCGGTGTACTGCGAGATCCGGCCGCCGTCGGCGGTGGACCACTCCCACACTTCGAGGGCCTTGCCGCTGTTGCGGTTGATCAGCTTGATGTGGCCGTTGTCGGTGTCGACCACCCGGAACTGCTGGTTGGCGGCGTTCTTGTCGGTGTACTGGATGACGTCGGCGCCGTCGGCGGTGGAGCGGCCGGAGACGTCGACGACCTTGCCGCTGTGGCGTGACTTGAGCCGGTAGTAGCCGCCGCCGGAGTCGACGAACTGCCACTGCTGCCAGGCGCCGTCGTTGCGGGACCACTGCACCAGCGGCGCGCCGTCGTTGGTCGCCAGGTTGTAGACGTCCAGCACCTTGCCGCTGTGCCGGTTGACCAGCACGTACCACGCGTTCGTGTCGATGGTCGCCGCGCGGGCCGGGCCCGCGGACACGACGGACGGACAGATCGCGATCAGCGCCAGCAGCACCAGGGCGAGGATGCGGCAGCGCCCCGCGGGAGAACGTGCGGAGGTGTCCATGGGGGTACCTCTCCGAGGGGACGATGGTACGGATGTGAGCGTTAACAAACGGGTCCGGGAGTGCCCTTGATTACGCTGCCGTTAACCGGGGATCGCCGCTCAGTGTCAGGGCCGGTTCCCGGGGCGTCAAGGAGCCTTGTCCGCGGGCACCGGAGTCCCGCGCTCCCGCCCGGCCGCGTGGCACGTGCGCTGAAAACGCTTGCACACCCGGTGAAGGGCGGACGTGAACCGTCCGTTCGGCCTGCTCTCGGCGCTTGGGGCCGGCTGACGCGTTCGGGTGGTGCGAGAAGGCGGGCCCGGCCGCGCCGGAATCGGCGCGGTGACTGAAAGTTTCAGCACTTCCGGGCGTGTGCCCGCATCGCCCCGGCGATCCGGGCGATCCACAGCCGGCCGCGACGCCGTACCGCGTGGGCCTGGCCGGCCGTATGTGGAATTCGCGTGGGACTCCCGGAGCGGGCGGGGCGAGCGCCCGTTCAGTCCGGGCGCCGGCGGCGGCTCCGCCCCTCCGGCGCCGGGCGTCCGAGCAGCTTGTCGATGCTGCGGCGCTCGCGTTTGGTGGGGCGCCCCGCGCCGCGAGCCCGTACGGCCACCTGCACGGCCTCCTCGCGCGGCGGAGGCGGAGGGCTCTTGTCGACGTAGCACTCGGCGGCCACCGGGGCGCCGACACGCTTGGTGATGACGCGGGAGACGACCACGATGCGCTCGCGCCCCTCGTGCCGCAGACGGACCTCGTCACCGACCCGGACGACGTGCGCGGGCTTGACCCGCACCCCGTTGACCCGGACGTGACCGCCCCGGCAGGCGTCGGATGCGATCGAACGAGTCTTGGTCAGCCGTACCGACCAGATCCACAGGTCCACCCGCGCGCCGCTCGCCTGCTCACCCGACACCCCGCCACTGTACTGAGAACGGCGCGCCGCCCGCAGGCGAGCCCCCTCGGGGCGGCGACCGGCGGCCGGGGCGCGGACATGCCGGTGCCCACCCCGGGGGCTGGGGTGGGCACCGGACGACGGGGTCTACTTGAGAATCGGGAGGCGGCGGACCAGAGGGGTGGCGGCCCAGGCCCTGCCGAGGCCGAGGGTGTCGCCGGCGCCCGCCATGGCCAGGCCGATCAGGACGATGGCGTAGACGATGTGGTCGTCCATGAAGGGGTTGGTGGTCAGCGGCAGTTCGGCGGCCCACATCATGACCAGGAGGAGCGCGCCGGTGGCGGCGGCGACGCGCATGCCGACGCCGAGGACGAGGGCGGTGCCGATGCCGGCCAGGCCGATCATGAACAGCCAGTCGACCCAGGTCTGACCCGCGAGTGCGGCGAACACCCCGCCGAAGGTGTGGTCGGCGGTGCCCTTCAGGAAGCCGGTGGTCGGGCTTCCGCCGTTGATCCACGCCTTCTCGGCGGGGGTGGCGAAGCCCCAGCCGAACGTCTTGTCCAGGAAGGCCCACAGGAACACCCAGCCGATGGCGACGCGGGCGGCGGCCCACACGTAGCGGACCGGGCCGGCCCCGGCTGTCCCGGCGGCCCCGGCGGGGACGGTCTCGCCGTGCGCGCGGGGGGCGGGGACGGTGAAAGCGGCCTCGTGGAGGCGGTGGTTCCTCTGGTTGCGACCTTCGGTGACGGCCATGACCGGCCCCTTTCAACGTCTTTCGTTTGCGACACCTCAAGCAAACCGCGGTTGCCGGCCGTGCCGCAGGTGCCGTACGGCACGCCGCGATCGCCCCGAGGTCCCGCGATCGCGGGACTTTCGGTCCAAGCCGGGCAGGCGGCGGGCGAGGAGGAACCCCGCCGTCGTGGGCCGGCCGACGACCGCCGGGCGGCAGGACGGTCACGCGGGCGCTCGGCGCCGCCGGCGGCGCGGAGGTTGCCGAGGTTGCCGTACGCGTGGAGGTTGTCCACGCAGTGCGGCAGGGTGCGCTCGGCGTTGCGCCGCCGCCACCGCCCGAGCAGGCCCTCCGCCCCCAGCCGGACCCGGTCGAGGCCGAGCGGCCGCAGCGCGGACAGCGCCGCCGGGGTCGCGGCGACCGGCCCGGTCGCCTCCGGCGCTTGCCCGCCGGCCGGGCCGGTCGCGGCGTCGCCGTCTTTTCGCTGAGTCCTCGCGCTCGGTCGCGTTCCTCGGCCGGCGCCCGCCGGGAGCGGTTGTGACCGTCGGCGGGGGTGACGGTTCGCTCCGCGCGAGCGCGGCGGCCACGTGCGCCGGTCGAAACTGTCGGTGCTCTCCAATACGGTCTTCTCGGCACGCGGAGCCCCGCCCGCCTCCCGGTGGGCGGGACTCCGCGATCGGGCGGGTGCGACGGATCTGTGTCACGGATCCGCGGCACGGATCGGCGCACGGATTGGGGGGCCGGATGGCGGAACGCAGGGCGCTGGACCTCGACTCGCTGGTGATCAGCGATCGGTTCAGGCTGTTCAACTTCACCAGGCGTGACGACCATGTGGCCTATCTGTGGGTCCTGCGGGCGATGGACCGGCTGCGTGAGGTGCACCAAGTTCAGGTGGACGCCGGGGAGGTCCAGACGGCCCTGAACGAGCTGGCACGGCTGCACGACGAGGTCCCCACCTTCGACGGCAACCTGCGCGACCGGCTCGACGCGCTGCACGACGACGGGGTGCTGCACCGGTTCGACGACGCCTCGCGGGCCGGCAACCTCGTCCGCTACCGCAACAGGCAGTCGGTCTACCAGTTCAGCGAGCTGGGCTACTGGGCCTACACCTCGGTCGAGGGCCTGCTCGCCGCCCGCATCCAGGACGCCAACCTGTCGCGGCTGGTCTTCTCCGACATCCTGGAGGACCTGAAGGCGCTCGCGGCGGCCAACCGCGCGGGGGAGGGCGAGCAGGTCTACCGCAGGCTGTCCCGGCTGGACTCGGTGATGGAGGACATGGGACGCCGCTCCGCGCACTTCCACGTGACGCTCGGAGAGATCATCCGGTCCACCGACGCCTCCCCCGAGACGTTCCTGCGTTACAAGAACGCCCTGCTGACGCACATGTCCGAGTTCATGGCGGAGCTCGACCGATATCTGCCCCGCCTGGCCGCGGCCGTACGGGACGTCGAGGCGAGCGGGCTGGCCTCGCTGCTCGAGCGCGCGGCGGCGGCGGACGAGCGGCCCTTCATGGACCGGCACGAGCGGCTGGAGGACTGGCGTCGCCGCTGGTCCGCGCTGCGGGCGTGGTTCGCCCCCCAGGGGTCGCAGGAGTCCCGCGCGGGGGAGCTGCGCAACGCCACGCGCCTCGCGGTGTCGGGGGTGATCGCGCTGCTGCGGCAGATCTCCGAGGCGCAGCGCGGCGGGGTCAACCGGGCCAGCCAGTTACGGCACCTGGCCGAGTGGGTGTGGAACGCGCCGGACGAGGGCGCCGCCCACGCGCTGATGGGCGCGGCGTTCAACCTGCGCGGCGCGCGGCACCTCGGCGCGGCCCACGAGGACACCGAGCAGATCTCGCCCAGGGCGACCTGGTGGGACGCGCCGGGGGTGGAGGTGTCGGTCACGCTCTTCCGCAGCGGGAAGGCGCCCACCCCGGGCGTGCCCGCGCCGGTGCGCGGCAACCCCGGCGCGCGGGCCGCGCTGCGCCGCGAGCAGGCCGCGGAACGGGCGGCCGAGCGGGCCGCCGCCGGCCACCTGGCGGAGCTGGGCGCGCACGGGCGGGTGCTTGACGAGTCGGAGACCCGGGTGTTGCTGAAGCTGATGACGCGGGCGCTGGAGGGACGCACGGTCGTCGCCGGCCGCCTCAAGCGGGGCTCCGGGGCCGACGACGCCGTGATGATCCGGCTCGTGCCGTGCGAGACCGGGAGCACCGTGCGCACCACGCAGGGGCTGCTGCATCTGCCCGGGTTCCGGGTCGAGCTCGCCGGGCGGACGCGGGCGACCGGTTCCGCGAAGGCTCCCGACACGGTTTCCACGGCGATTCCGGACGTGGTTTCGGCGGCGGTCTCGAAGGCGGCTGCGGAGATGGTCACGCGGGCAGTTGCGCAGACGGTTCCGGAGTCGAATTCGGCGGCGGTCTCGGAAGTGGTCCCGGAGACCGTTGCGCAGGCGGCTGCCGAGACGGCTTCGCGGGCGGGAGGCGCCCGGTGACCGCTCCTCGCACCAGGGTCGCCGCCGGCGTCTCCGCGGCCGACCTCGGCTCCTACCAGCAGGCGGTCCGCCGGGTGCTGACCTGCGACCTGATCACCAAGGAACGGCCGCGGCCCGGTGTGCTCGACCAGGTGCTGCGCTGGGCCGACGAGATGACGCGCGACTTCCGCGAGCTGCTCGGCTACACGCTGATCGCCACGACCCACCACGTGCGGCTGGTCCGCCGCCTCGACGTCCTGGACGCCACGCAGCGCTCGATCTTCTCGCGGAAGGGCAAGCCGTTCGACCGGCGCAGGCTCGCCTACCTGTGCCTGGTGCTCGGATCGTTCCAGCGCTCCCGCATCGAGATCAGCCTGGCCGACCTGGTGCGGACCTTCACGCCGCTGGCCAACTCCATCGACGGGCTCGGCTTCGACCCCGCGATCAGCGCGCACAAGGCGGCCATCGTCGACGTGCTGGGGTGGCTGGTGGACCGCGGGGCGCTGCGGCTGTCCGACGGCAGCCTGGAGTGGTGGGCGCGCGACACCGAGCGCGGCGACGCGCTGTACGACATCGACCACGAGATCTGCGCGGCGCTGTTCAAACCGGCCCGGCCCGTCCAGCACCTCACCAGCGCGGCCGGCCTGGTGCACGAGCCGCCGCACTCGAACCCGGCCCGCCGGGCGCGGCGTCTGCTGGTCGAGTTTCCCGTGGTGTACTACGCCGACGTCGACCCCGAGGTGGCCGACGCGCTGCGTGCCCCGGGGCTCGCCGAGGACCTCGTCCGCTTCACCGGCCTGGTCCTGGAGCGGCGCGCGGAGGGCGTCATGCTCGCCGACCCCGCCGGTGTCTTCACCGACCGGCCGTTCCCCGGCCGGGGCAACGCGGTGAGCCGGGCCGCCGGCCTCCTGCTCGCCAAGATCGCCGACCTGCTGGAGGACCCCGAGCACGTGCCGGACCTCCTCCCCGTGCCCGCGCTCGCCGACGACCAGGCCGACCTCGTCGCGCGGGTGGACGCGGGGCTGCCCCGCGACGGGATCGTCGCGGAGCTCGCCTGGTCGGCGCCCGAGGCCGAGCCGCCGTCCCCCGGAGACCGGCCCGCGCCGGCCGAGGCGCCGTTCGTGGAGCGCAGCCGCCTCGAGGCGATGACGACCGAGCTGTACGACGAGTTCGGGGCGGCCTCGTTCACCACCACCTGGCAGCAGGACCCCCGGGGGCTGCTCGACGCCGTCATCGGCTTCCTCGCCGACCTGATGCTGCTCAGGCCGGTGCCCGGCGGCGTGCTCGTCCTGCCCGCGGCGCTGCGCTACCGCAACATCCGGGCCGCGCTGCCCGCCCGGACCTCGGGCGGCCAGTTGTCGCTGGCACTGCCCGACCTGGGCGCGGACCGGGGCCCGTTCCCGGACGGGGACTCACCCCGGCGGCCGGATCCGTCCGCGCCCGGGGCCCCGTCCGCGCACGACGATCCCGTGCTTGAGCCCTGGCCCGCACCCGAGGATCCATCCGTACACGAGGCCCCGCCGACGCGGGACGCGCCGGCGCAGGAGGAGGAGTGATGACGCCGCCGAGCGACCGGTTCCGGCCAAGCCGGGCCGGTGTGATCAACGTCTGGGACTACGTCGACGAGGAGTTCGTCTTCGCCGACGGGCGGCTGGTCCTGCGCGGGCACAACGGCTCGGGCAAGACCAAGGCGTTGGAGGTGCTCTTCCCGTTCATCCTGGACGGCGTGGCGGACGCCCGGCGGCTCGACCCGTTCAGCGGGGAGAACCGCACGATGAAGTCCAACCTGCTCTACCGGGGGCAGGAGGCCGAGTACGGCTACGTGTGGATGGAGTTCGCCCGCCGGCCGATCGCGGCGGAGCCCTCCGAGACCGACGAGACCGTCACGCTGATCATCGGCATCCGCGCGCACCGGCACAGGGACGGGGTGCGCACTTCGTTCTTCGTCACCGACAAGCGGCTCGGCGTCGACTTCGGGCTGATCGCGCCCGACTCCCGGCCGCTCACCGAGCGGCAGCTCAAGGCCGTCCTCGGGCCGGACGCCCACAGCGAGACCGCCACCCAGTATCGGGACGCGGTGGACGCCCGGCTGTTCGGGCTGGGCAGGGAGCGCTACACCCAGCTCCTCGACCTGCTGCTGGCGCTGCGCCGCCCGCTGCTGGCCAAGGACCTCGACCCCGACAAGGTCTCGGCCACGCTCACCTCGGGTCTCAGCCCCATCGACGAGGAGCTGGTCGACCAGGCGGCCCGCGACTTCGAGAACCTGGCGGCGGTCCAGAGGCAGTTCGACGACTTCGCCGTCGCCGACGCGGCGGTGAAGGCGTTCCTGACCGACTACGTCGCCTACCTGCGCACCCACGCGAAGGCCCGGCTCGCCCGCATCCAGGTCGAGATGGACGGCGCGGTGGAGCACGCACGGACGCTCGTGCGGGCCGAGGAGGCGCGCAGGAAGGCGGCGGCGGCACGCGAGGCCGCCTCGACGGCGGCCGCCGAGGCCGAGACCGAGCGGGAAGGGCTGGAGCGCCGCCTCGCGGCGTTGCGCGCGGACGACGCCTACCGCGCGCAGGGTGAGCTGGACCTGCGCCGCCGCCAGATCGCCAAGACCGGCGAGGAGATCGAGCAGGAGCGCACCCGGCTGGCGTCCGACGCCGAGCACCTGGCCGCGCTGGAAAGCGAGGCGGGCGAGCTCGCGGAGCGGCTGGAGGGCGCGCGGGCGGCCATCCTCCGCCACGCCACGGACCTCGCCGACGCCGCGGAGCGGGCCGGGATATCCCATGACGGGGACGGCCCTGCCGACACCGGGGAAGACCTGCTCACGACCGCGAAGGCGCGTGCCGCCGCCCGCAGGGACGACGTCGCCAAGGTCCGCGACGAGATCGCCAGGGTGGCCGGGGCGGAGCGGGACCGCCTGCGGGCGGAGACCGACCTGGACAAGGCGGACAAGGAGGTCGAGGAACGGGAACGGCGGTGCGAGGCCGCCGACGCCGCTCTCGCGACGGAGCGCCGTCTCGCGCGGGAGGCACTCGACGCCTGGGCCGCCCGCTGGGCCCGCGCGCCCGAGCGCCTCGGCGATGAGCCGCCGGAAGGCGAGCGTCAAACAGGCGAGCGCCCGGAAGGCGAGCGTACGGAGAGCGAGGTGCCGGAGAGCGCCCGCTCCGCGCCGGCGCTTCCGCCGCGCGCACACCGCGAGCACGACCGCCGCGATCACACGCTCGCGGACCGCACTCTCCGGGGGCACCTGAACGGTGAGCGCCCGCATCCGGACGACACGCTCGCGGACGATCCGCACATGGGGGACCCGCTCCCGAACGACGCGCTTGCGGACAACGCACTGGCGGGCGGTGCGCGTGCGGATGACGCGCTGGCGGGCGATGTGCGCGCGGCCGGCACGTCGGCGGGCGGTGCGCACGCGGACGACGATGGGGCGGTGGCCGGGCCGGCCGACGTGGCGGCGCTCGCGGAGGCTCTCGACCACGCCGGCGACGCCGGGGCGCCCTCCCTGGCCGAGGTCTACGGCGAGCGGACCGAGGAACGGCGCACCGAGACGGCCAGGGCCGCCGAACGCCTGTCCGCGCGGGTGCGCGACCTCGCCGCCGACCTCGTCCGCCTGCGCCGCGAGCGGGAGGAGATCGCGGCGGAACGCGACGAGGCGCCGCCGCCCGACGACCGCCGTACGGCGAGCCGCGACGGACGCCCGGGGGCGCCCCTGTGGCGGCTCGTCCGGTTCGCCGACGGGCTCGGCGAGCAGGAGGCCGCCGGTCTCGAAGGCGCTCTGTACGGCGCGGGCCTGCTCACCGCCTGGGTGCACCCGGACGCGCGGCAGACCCTCGACGCCGTGGAGGCCCTGGAAGCCGACGGCTACCTGGTCCCGCTTCCCGAGGAGAGCCGCCCGCCGGGCCGTACGCTCGCCGACGTCCTCGTGCCCGAGGAGCAAGACCTGGTGCCCGCCGCGGTCGTCATGGACGTGCTGCGGTCGGTCGCGCTCTCCGGCACGGCCGCGCCCGGACGGGCGCCCACGGTGACCGGCCGGGCCCAGTTCGGGCTCGGCGTGCTGCTCGGCGCCCGGCCGAAGGCGTCGCCGGAGTTCATCGGCGCCACCAACCGGGCCAATCGCCGCGCGGCGAGGCTCGCCGAGTACGACGAGATGATCGCGGAGACGAGCCGGGCGCACGAGGACGCCGAGCGGGATCTGGCGCGTGTGAACCGCCGCCTTGACGACTTCGCCCGGGCCCGGCGGGAGCTGCCGTCCGTCACGGAGGTCGTCGCGGCGGTCACCCGCGTGTCCCGCGAGTCCGCGCTGCTGGCCCAGGCGAGGTCGGTGCTCGCGGACCGCCGCCGCGACCTCGACGCGGCGGTGGCGCAGGTCGACGCGGCACGCCGGCGGCTGCGGCAGGTCGCGGCCGAAAGGAGCATGCCCGTCGCCGAGGAGGAGATCGACGCGGTCGCGCGGGCCGTCGACGACTTCCTCGCGACGGCCCAGCGGCTGCACGACGGCCGCGAGCGGGCTGCCTCGGAGGAGCGCGACCTGGCGTCCCGGCAGGCCGCGATCGCCCGGGAGCGCGGCCGGCACGACGAGGCCTCCCGCGCCCTGGAGAAGAAGGAGCGGGAGCACCGGGCCGAGGTCGAGGAGCTCAGGGCGGGCGAGGAGGCCCTGGACGCGCCGCTGCGCGAGGTGCTCGCCCAGATCGGCGAGGCCGAACGCCGCCTCGCCGAGGTCCGCGAGCGGTACGACAAGCACGCCGCCGCCGCAGCGCGGGAGAACGAGGCGCTCATCGTCGCGCAGAACGACCTCAAACACGGGCAGGCGTCCCTCGCTCAAGCGCTCGGCCACCTCTTCGAGCACGTCGCGGCGTTCGGGCCGTACGCCCATCTGGAGCTGCGCCCGCTGCTCGGCGTCACCGCCACGGCCCCCTGGCCCGCGCACGTCGGCTGGCCCGAACCGGCGGAGGCGGCCGCGTCGGTCGCGGCCGAGCTGTCCGCCCGCTCCGGCGCCGTCGAGGAGGCCGGCGAGAGGAACGTCGAGGGGGACGGCCCGCCGCCGGACCCCGCCGCCCTGATCGGCCGGGTCCTGCCGGGCGACGTGGCCGCGCTGCTCGACGCCTTCGCCGCGGAGATGGCCGACATCCGGGTGCCCGGGGAGAGCGCGCTCAAGAGCACCGCGAGCCGGCTGTCGGCCTCGCTGCGGACCTTCCAGGACGCGCTCGACGGCTGCGCCGAGGACTACCGCCTGGAGCACGACCCGACGGGCGTCGTGATGGTCTACGTCAGCGACGAGGGCGGCCGCAATCCGGTCGCCGCGTTCGCCCGGCGCGTCGCCGACCGCGTCCAGGAGCAGGCGCTCCTGCTGGAGGAGCGGGAGCGGACCGTGCTGGAAGACGAGCTGCTCACCGCGCTCGCCCAGCAGGTGCACGACCGGGTCCGCACCGCCCGTGACCTGGTGCGCGGGATGAACGACGACACCCGGTCACGTCCCATGTCGTCCGGCACCAGGATCGGCATCCGGTGGGGCCGCTCGGACAGGCTGAACGACAAGCAGGTCGCGGTCGCGCGGCTCCTCGACCGGGACGCGCAGGGGCTCGGCGCGGCCGGGCTGGCCGAGCTGCGGGGCCTGCTGCGGGAGATGATCCGCGACTACCGGGCCTCCCATCCGCGTGCCACCTACAAGCAGGCCCTGGCCGACGTGCTCGACTACCGCTCCTGGTACAGCTTCGAGCTGGTGCTCGCGGTGCCCGGGGAGAAGGAGGTGAAGCTCACCCGAGCCAAGCACGAGGAGATGTCGGGCGGGGAGAAGTCGGCGGCCATCCACCTCCCGCTGTTCGCCGCGGCCAACGCTCTTTACTCGTCCGCCAAGCCCACGTGCCCGCGCATGATCGCGCTGGACGAGGCGTTCGCCGGCATCGACGACCGGTACAAGCCCGAGCTGCTGGGCCTGACCGTGAAGTTCGGCCTCGACCTGTTCATGACCGGCCACGACCTGTGGATCCACTTCGACACCGTGCCGATGGCCGCGCACTACGACATGCACCACGACAAGAGCGCGCACGTGGTCTCGGCGATGCTGATGCTCTGGGACGGCGCCCAGACCATCGACGCCGACGCCGGGTTCTCCGGCAACGAGGAGCTGGCCGAGACGCTGCTCGGCTTCCGGCCGAGCCGCCGCGCGCCCGCGCTCACCGAGGGCACGCTCCTCGCCCCCGACGGCGACGACGACACCGACGAGGTGGAGGCCGGCATATGACCGTGGCCGCACAGACGGTGGAGCGCTACCGGGGGCCGGAGTATCGCCGCCTGTTCCAGGCCGCGCGGCGCCGCCTGGAACGCAACGGCGGCAGCCTGGACGGCTCGGTCGGCGTCGACAAGCCCGACGAGGCGGAACGTAACGCCCTCATCGGCATCACCGGCCGCTACCGCGAGCCCGGCGTCAAACGCATCAGCGTAACGCTGCGCGAGCTCGACGCCGCCGTACGCGACGGCACCGGCCTCGGCCTCGCCGACCTGCTGGAGACCCTCGGCGGGCCGCTGCGCAACCGGCCCCTCGAGGCGGCCCGCGCACGCGCCGCCCGCGACGAGGCCCTGCGGCCCGCGAAGGAGAGCCCGCTGCATGAGGGCGCGCAGTGGTACCGCGAATGGCTCGACGAGGTCAGCCGGGACGGCACCGTGACCAAGCTCGCCCGCCGCCCGGGCACGGCCGGGGCCCTCGCCCGGGCCGCCCGCGTCCTGGAGTTTCTCGAGGCGCGGCCCGAGGGCGACGCGGAGATCACTCTCGCCGAGCTGGCCACCAAGATCACCGGCCATCCCAAGGCCCTCGACCATCCGGCCACCCTGTCCACCCTGATGTCGCGTGCCCTGGCGATCCGCGCGGGCGTTCCCGCCCCGGGCACCGCCGAGGAACGCCGTGAGCTGTGGGATCGCCACGAGGTCGTCGTCGACGACCTCGCCAGCCGTATCCTCGTCCTGAACCTGCCGGCGGAGGGCGAGGGGCTGGGGGAGTGGCTGACCGGCGCGGCCCGCTTCGGCACGCCGTTCCAGGTCACCCTGCACCAGCTCGACGCCTTCCCCATCGCCCTGCGCGCCCCGGTGGTCTACGTGTGCGAGAACCCCGCCGTCCTGCGGCGCGCGGCGGCGGAACTGGGGCCGGGATGCCCGCCTCTCATCTGCACCGAGGGACGCCCGTCCACGGCCTTCCACCGGCTGGCGGCGGTCGCCGTACGCGGCGGGGCCCGCCTGCGTTACCACGGCGACTTCGACTGGCCGGGAGTGGACATGGCCGGCGCCGCCGCGCGACGGCACGGCGCGCGGCTTTGGCGCATGTCCGCCGCCGACTACCTCGCCGGTCTCGCGAACCTCGGCGATCTCCCCGAGGGCGACGAGCACCTGCGGCTCACCGGGCGGCCGGGGCCGACGCCCTGGGATCCCGCTCTCGCGGACGCGATGCGTGAGCGGGGGATCGCCGTCTATGAGGAGGCCGTCGCCGACTCCCTGCTGGCGGACCTGCGGGGGTGACACGCACGAGACACGGTCGTACGTTGACCTGCATGGCCTGCGCGACAAAGGAGTCACCGTGAGCGAGACGACCAGCATCCACCTCTTCCGGCAAGCCCGCGACCTGCTGCTGCGCCTGAGGGAGGAGCCCGAGCGGGCGGCGCGCGAGTTCGCGTGGCCGGTCTTCGGCGACCGGTTCAACTGGGCCACGGACTGGTTCGACGCGATCGCGCGGGGAAACGACCGTACGGCGCTGTGGATCGTGGAGGAGGACGGCTCGGAGCGGCGCTACTCCTTCGACGAGATGGCCCGCCGATCCGATCAGGTGGCGGCGTGGCTGGCCGCCCGGGGCGTCGGCAAGGGCGACCACGTGCTGCTGATGCTCGGCAACCAGGTCGAGCTGTGGGAGTCGATGCTGGCGGTGATGAAGCTCGGGGCTGTGATCATGCCGGCGACGACCGCCCTCGGCCCGGCGGACCTCGCCGACCGTGTGCGGCGGGGCCGGGTCCGGCACGTCATCGCCAACGCGTCCGACACGCGCAAGTTCGACGCGGTGCCGGGAGACTACGGCCGCGTCTGCGTGGGCGAGGCGGATGGGTGGCTCCGGTACGGCGACGCCTACGCGACGCCGGAGCCGCAGCCGTTCGAGACCGCGACGGCCCCCGGCGACCCGCTGCTGCTGTATTTCACGTCGGGGACGACGAGCAGGCCGAAGCTCGTGCGGCACACCCAGGTGTCCTACCCGGTCGGGCATCTGACGACGATGTACTTCATCGGGGTGCGCCCGGGCGACGTCCACCTCAACATCAGCTCGCCCGGCTGGGCCAAGCACGCCTGGAGCTGCTTCTTCGCGCCGTGGAACGCCGAGGCGACGGTGTTCGTGTACAACTACTCCCGGTTCGACGCCGCCGCACTGCTCGGGCAGCTCCGCCGCGCCGGGGTCACCACGTTCTGCGCGCCGCCCACCGTGTGGCGGATGCTCATCCAGGCCGACCTCGGCGACCGGCCGGGCGGCCTGCGTGAGGCGGTCGCCGCGGGAGAGCCGCTGAACCCCGAGGTCATCACCCAGGTGGAGCGGGCGTGGGGGCTGACCGTCCGCGACGGGTACGGCCAGACCGAGACGACCGCGCTGATCGGCAACACGCCGGGAGCGCCCGTGAAGGCCGGTTCGATGGGCCGCCCCCTGCCCGGCGTCCCGGTCGTCGTGATCGATCCCGTGACCGGCGAACCGGCGGACGAGGGCGAGATCTGCCTCGACCTCGCCGCCGACCCGGTCAACCTGATGACCGGATACCTGGACGGCGACGAGGGGGCCATGACCGCGGGCCTCTACCACACGGGCGACGTCGCGGTCCGGGACGCCGACGGCTCGATCACGTTCGTGGGACGCACCGACGACGTGTTCAAGGCGTCCGACTACAAGATCTCGCCGTTCGAGCTGGAGAGCGTGCTCATCGAGCATCCCGCCGTGGCCGAGGCGGCGGTCGTGCCCGCCCCCGACCCGATCCGCCTCGCCGTGCCCAAGGCGTACGTGATGCCGGCCGCGGGCTGGGAGCCGAACCGGGAGACGGCCGCGGCCATCCTGCGGCACGCCCGCGAGCGGCTCGCGCCGTACCAGCGGATCCGCCGTCTCGAGTTCGCCGACCTGCCCAAGACCATCTCCGGGAAGATCCGGCGGGTCGAGCTGCGGGCCAGGGAGGCCGACGCCGCGGACGCCGGCACGCCGCTGCCGGGGGAGTGGCGGGACGACCAGTTCCCCGAGCTGCGCGCCTGACCCGGCCGCCCCTCCGCGGACCGGCCCCGCGTGAAGCCGCCCGGCAGCGGGCGGCCCTGGTTTCCGCCTGCTCGTCCATCGAGCGGTGCGGAGGGTGCCGAGCGTGAAGCGGGCCGGCAGCACGCCAGGGCCCGGGCCTCCCGGCTCCCGATCGCCGGCCCGGCCGGAAGGGCCGGCGATCGGCGGCCGAGCCGGTGGCCGGGCCCGGCACGCCACCACACCGCGTCCTGCCCCTCCCGCCGATCCCGTGCGTCCGATCAGCCGCCGGAAGGAGTCCCCGCCGATCCGGCCGTTCTCGCCCCGGGTGCCCGAGAGGATAGGTTGGCTCCCGATCATGGGCACGGGTCGCGATGGGGAGGTGCGGGACGTGGTGCCGTCCACGCTCGGCGGTCGTTACGAGCTGGAGGAGCTGATCGGCCAGGGCGGGATGGGAGAGGTCTGGCGAGGCCGGGACCTGCGGGCGCACCGCCCCGTGGCGGTGAAGATCCTCGCTCCGCAGGTCGCCGGGCTCGCCTCGCGGGAGCGATTCGCCCGCGAGGCCCGCGCCGCCGCCCGCGTCGTCCACCCGAACGTGGTGACCGTGCTCGACGTGGGGGAGCAGGACGCGCGGCCCTACCTGGTGATGGAGCTGCTCACCGGCCGCAGCCTGGCCGCCGAGCTGCTCGACCGGGGCCGGTACGGCGTGGCCGAGGCGTGCGACCTCATGAGCCAGGCCGCCGCGGGGCTGTACGCCGCGCACCGCGCGGGGGTCGTGCACCGGGACGTCAAACCCGCGAACCTGCACCTCACCGCGAGCGGCGTGCTCAAGGTGGTCGACTTCGGCGTCGCCCAGATGGCGACCGAGGCGGCGCGGCTCACGATGGTGGGCACGGTCGTCGGCACCGCCGCCTACCTGGCGCCCGAGCAGATCGACGGCAGCGGCGGCGGGCCCGCCTGTGATCTGTACGCGCTGGGCTGCGTCTGCTACGAGCTGCTGTGCGGGCACCCGCCGTTCACCGGGTCGGCCCCCGAGCTGGTGTATCAGCACATGCACCAGGCTCCGGTGCCGCCCAGCCGGCACCGGCCCGACATTCCGGCCGAGCTGGAGCGCCTGATCATGGCGTTGCTGGCGAAGGACCCGGCGGCCAGGCCCGCTGACGCGGAGGTCGCGCGCCGGGTGCTGGCGGCCGTCGCTCTCTCCCCGGGAGCGGCGGCCGGGCGGGAGGCCCGAACGCCGGCGCCCGAGACCGGGATGCCCGCGTGGGAGACGGTGACACCACCCCCGCTTCACGCGGGTGGCGCGCGTGCGGGCGACACGGCGCTGCTCGACGCTCCGCCGCCGGCCGTCCCGTCCGGCCGTACCGCGGGGTCGTCACGCGAGCGGCGCACGATGATCCGGCTGGGCGCCGCGGTGGCGGGGCTGGCCGCGGTCACGATCGGCGTGGCGGCGCTGTCCGACGGCGGCGGGCAGGCCGAGTCGGCCGTCGCGGCCCAGTCGCCGACGCCCACCCGCGCCACGACGTCGCCCGTCGCGGTGCGGACGGTCTCGGCGAGCCCGAGCCCCCGGCTGTCCAGGACGCCGTCCCCGCGGCCGTCGCCGAAACCGTCTCCCAGGCCGACCGCGCGCCGCGTCTACCGGAGCTTCCACGAGTGGCTCGCCGCCTTCGACCATGCCGTACGCGAGCAGGAGCGCCGGGGAGGCATCGACCGGAAGCTGGCCCGCGAGGCCCACGACGCGATCAGGAAGACGGCCAGGGACCTGTCCAGGGGCCGACGGGGCAGGGCGGACAAGGCGATGCGGCGCGTCGGCGAGCTGATCGTCAAAGTACGGCGGGCGCACCGAACCGGCAGGCTCGCCGACGGTCCGCTGATCGACTTCGTGAACGCCGCCCGCGTGGGCCGATAGGACGCCTCTCGACATACGGGGCCGGGTATCTGTGAGACGCCTTCGCGATACCCGGCCCCGTCGTCCACGCACCGGGCCGGGTTTCCACACGGGTCGTCTTCTGTCTCAAGGCCGGGTGTGGTGTGTCAACCGGGGCGAGCCGCGGGGTATGAGGGACACCGACATGCCGCTGTATCCGGCGGTAATCGCCTCGTGAGTTTCAACCGGCCGGATCGCCGATGGGTCGGCGAGGCAGTACGGAATCCGGTGGCAGACGCTGTTCGCAAGCCGCAGGGCGGCTCCATGAGGACCGCGCTCACGGGCTGGGCGCGGTCCTGTGGGCATGCGCGCATGCGGCGGCGAGCGCTACGGGGCCTGCCGGGTGAGCTGCTGAGCGGCTCGGCTGCGGGGATCGGGAAGCCGCGCACCCCGGCTGCTGTTCTCATCGATCACGGCGTACTGTTACGTGTGTTATATCCGCATAACTGTGCGTTTGGGGGAATTGTGGCGAAGCCAGTTCTGCAGATCGTCATCGCCAGCACGCGTCCCGGGCGGGTCGGGCTGCCGGTGGCGGAGTGGTTCCGCGACCGCGCGGTGGCCCAGGACGCCTTCGAGGTCGAGCTCGTCGACCTGGCCGAGGTGAACCTGCCGTTCATGAACGAGCCCAGCCATCCCCGGCTGCGGCAGTACGTCCACCAGCACACCAAGGAGTGGAGCGCCACCGTCGAGCGCGGCGACGCGTTCGCGTTCGTCACGCCGGAGTACAACTACGGCTTCAACGCCGTGCTGAAGAACGCGCTCGACTACCTGCACCACGAGTGGCAGTACAAGCCGGTCGGGTTCGTCAGCTACGGCGGCATCGCGGCCGGCACGCGGGCGGTGCAGATGCTCAAGCAGGTCGTCACCACGCTGAAGATGGTGCCCTTGTTCGAGGCCGTCTCCATCCCCTTCGTCACCCAGTTCCTCGACGAGGAGGGCCGCCTGCGGCCCAACGAGGTGATGAACTCGGCCGCCGACGCGATGCTCGCCGAGCTGGAGCGGCTCGCCACCGCGCTGCGCCACCTGCGCCCCGCCGCCTGACCTCGCCGTCTGATCACGCCGCCTGGTCGTTCACGAGGGCAGCCCACCGGCCTCCGGGTCGCGCTCGGTGAGGCGGTAGGTCCCCCGGCCGGGTCGCGCACGACGATCCAGCGCCGCCCCGTCACGCACCGCCTGAAGCTTCACCCAGGCGTCGCCCGACCCGGGCAGCGACGTGGTGAACTCCCCGTCGTCGCCCCGGCGGGGAGACAGATGTGTGCCGGTCACCGCGGTCCAGAACGCGGCGGCCTCCGCGAACCGCTCGCGCGGCCGGTCGACGAAGGCCGGCACCCGCCGCACCGTCGTCACGAAGCCTCCTCCAGCAGCGGGAGCAGCGCCGCCTCCAGATCCGCCGGGGCGCGGTAGACCAGCGCGGTCATACCGAGGGCCGAGGCCGCCTTGACGTTCTCCGGCCGGTCGTCGACGAACAGGCAGCGCTCCATCGGCACTCCGGCGCGGCCGGCGGCGATCTCGAAGATCCGCGGGTCGGGCTTGGCCACCCCCACCTCGTAGCTGCTCACGACGTGGTCGAAGGCGTCGTGCAGCTCCAGCTCGCGCAGGTGGGCGGCGAGCTCGGAGGTGGCGTTGCTGACGAGCACGAGGGGGACGCGGGCGCGCGCCCGCGCGAGCAGCGCGAGCACCTTCCGGTCCGCCCAGGTGCGGGCGGCCACCCACGCGGCGATCAACGCGCGCGCCCGCGCGGCCGAGCCCACCGGCCCGGCGAGGACGGGAACGGCCGACGCCAGCCACTCCTCGCGGGTCACCAGCCCGGTCAGCGCGGGGATCGCCAGCGCCGACTCGCCGGTCACCCGCGCCACCGTCCCCGGCTCCACGCCGTACGCCCGCTCGATCGCCGCCTGCTCCGCGACATCCTGATATTTCACGACACCGTCGAAGTCGCACAGCACGGAGGCGAAAGGTCTCGCGCCCACGATCCGAGCGTAGTCAGCGGCCTCGACGCCGGACGAAACCGGCGACGTCACGGGCGGCCGTCGCCGGCGTCGGCGAGCGACGCGTACAGGGCGATGTGGCGTTCGGCGGCGGCCTGCCAGGTGTGACGCGCGGCCAGCTCCCGGCCCGCCGTACGCCTGTCCGGGTCGGGGCAGGCCAGGGCGTGGGCCAGCTCGGCGGCGAGCCCGGCGGGGTCGCCGGCGAAGCGCGCGGCGGACCCGAAGACCTCCCGCAGGGCCGGCAGGTCGCGCATCACCACCGGGACGCCCGCCGCGAGGGCCTCCATCGCGGCGAGGCCGGAGCCCTTCCGCGTCGACGGGAAGGCGAAGGCGGCGGCGCCCGCCACGAGCGGCGGCAGGTCCACGTCGGAGACCGGGCCGAGCACGATCGGCTCGACGCCGAGCTCCGCCGCCCGCGCCTCCCACCGCGCGCGGTAGTCGCGGTAGCCGAACGGCGTCTCGCCTCCGGCGATCACCAGCCGGACGTCCGGGCGCGCCTCCCGCAGCAGCGCGTACGCCTCCAGCAAATCGAGCGAGCCCTTGCGCGGCTCGACGCCGCCGACCGTCAGGACGTAGGTCCCGAACCGCCGGCGCCACATCCGGGTGGCGACCGGATCGGCCGAGGCGAAACGCTCGTACGCCACGCCGTTGGGGATCACCGTCGCCGTGACGCCCCACCCGGCCGAAAGCTCGGCCGCCACCGCCTCCGACACGCAGACGTGCGCGTACGGCGTGACGATGGCGCGCTCGTGACAGGCG
The DNA here is from genome assembly GCF_014647835.1 of Microbispora rosea subsp. aerata. Lineage (GTDB taxonomy): Bacteria > Actinomycetota > Actinomycetes > Streptosporangiales > Streptosporangiaceae > Microbispora > Microbispora aerata. The sequence goes on along the minus strand of NZ_BMPY01000016.1, from coordinate 98,769 downwards.
GCGAGTTCCGGGGTGGTGAAGTGGTCCAGGTGGTGGACCGTCCGCACGCACCGGCCGGCCGCGTTGGCGCTGACGCAGTCCTGGGCGTGCACGACGTCGTACGACGCGGCCTCGGGGGCGAACGCCCCGCGCAGTACTGTGATCGACCGCAGCACCCGCAGGCCGACGCCCTCTCCGGGGATGCCGGGAAACGGCACGACGCGCAGCCGTACGGCCGAGTCGACCGGGCGGAAGAACCCCGTGTCGCCGCCACGGCCGAGCGTCCACACCGTGACGTGCTGTCCCGCCGCCGCGAGCGCCTCGGCGAGGGCGAGGGTGTGCACGACCCCGCCGCGGGGCTTGGTCGAGTAGCTGAGCAGCGCGATCCTCACTCATCCACCTCCCCGGTAGACGGCCGGCCTGCGCTCGCGTCGGTTACGGGGAATCCGCCGGGCACCGCGTCCGTCGCCGACACGATCTCCCCGCCAGGGTCCACGACCTCGGCGCTGCAGGCGAAGCGCGACGATCCGAACGTGCCCGCCTGGTTGGCCGGCACGCGCCGGTCAGCGCGCCGCGGACGTCGGCGAGCCGGCGGGACGCCTCGATGCGGGCGGCCGGGAACCCGGCGTCCCGGCCCACCGCCGCGAACCGGCCCGAGGAAGTACAGCCCGGGACAGCTCGTCACGCCCCGCCAGTGCGTCGGATGGCCGCCGCCGACCGCGACCGGGTAGTGCGCCCCGGCGATCCGCGGTGTGGTGGTCCGTGCCGCCGATCCCATGACGCCACTTCAGCCCGCACCTATTACCGGATCACGGCATCCGGAATAAAACGCGGTTACCGGCGTGTCACGCTGCGTGCATCCGGCCGGTGCGTCATTTGATCAGGCGGTGCCCGCCGGGGCTGAGGTTGTTCATGAAGAGCCGGTCGGCCCCGGGGAGGGAGGCCAGCCGGATCAGCAGGTCGCGGGCCGTGATGCGCAGGCGGCTGGACGGCGCCATCCAGGGGAGGAAACGGCGGCCGAACGCCTGGACCTCGGCGACGACCGGCCGCATGCGCGCCGCGTACCGGTCGAGGGCGGGGGCCGGGTCGCCGGAGGAGACCGCGCGCAGCTCGCCGGCGAGCACCCACGCCGCGGCCACCGCGAGGGACGCGCCGTGCCCGGCGAACAGGGAGACCGCCTGGCAGGCGTCGCCGAGCAGGACCACCCGGCCGCTGCTCCACCGGGGGGCCTCGACCTGGGTGACCTGGTCGTAGTACAGCTCCGGCGGCCGCGGGCAGCGGCCGAGCACCTCGGGCAGGATCCAGCCGAGGCGCTCGAAGTGCTCGCGCAGCGAGGCGGCCGGATCGGCGGGAACGGCGGGGTCGGGCTCGCGGCGCAGGAACAGCAGCGCGAGCCGGCTTTCGCCCACCGCGTAGGCGCCGGCCATGAGATGCGGCACGGTCAGCATCCGGTAGCGCGGGCCGACCCGCCGGCTGAGGTCCTCGTCCTCGACCACATACGCGGCGACGTGGTGGCCGAGATAGCGGACGAAGCGCTCCTCGGGACCGAAGACCAGCTCCCTGACCCGCGAGTGCACGCCGTCGGCGCCGACCAGCAGGTCCGCCTCGTGCCGGGTGCCGTCGGTGAGCTCCACCTCCACGCCCCCGTCGTCCTGCCGGACGGCCGCGACCGTCGTGCCGTACCGCACCGGCGCGCGCACCTGCTCGGCGAGCACGCGGGCGAGGTCGCCTCGCAGCAGGCTGACCACTTCGGCGAACGCAGCCTTGACGGCGAGACGGCTGGTCTGCCGTCCGGAGCCGTCGACGTAGCCGATCTCGTGGACCGGGCGGCGGACCTCCTCGATCCGGGGGCGCAGCCCCATCCGCCCGGCCGCCTCCAGCCCCGGGCCATAGAAGTCGATCATGTAGCCGCCCTCGCGGAACGCCGGGGCGCGCTCGACCAGTTCGACGTCCCAGCCGGCGCGCTCCAGGTGCCAGGCCAGGGCCGTGCCGGCTATCCCGGCGCCGCAGACGACCGCCTTCATGGTCCACTGCCCTCCTTGTGTCCGTCCGTACGCGCCATCGCCCGCAGCGGCCCGGCCAGAGCGGTGAAGTCGAGAGCGGGGTCGAGCCCGCGGTGCAGCATGAGGCCGTCCACCACCGCGACCAGGACCGCCGCGACGGCGTCGGCGTCACCGGCGTGGCCGCGATCCCGCAGCCACGCGGCGACCTTGGCGCGGGATCCGGCGACGATCTCGTGCAGCCGGTCGCGGAGCTCGGGCAGCCGGGCGGCGGCCAGGTACATCTCGACGAGCAGCAGCGAGGCGGGGTCGTTTCCCGTGTAGCGGGACAGCTCGCCCAGCAGCCACTCGACGCCGGTCTCGGCGTCGGGCTGCTCCGCCAGCCGCGCGGTGAACTCCTCCAGCATCGCGCGCGCGACCTCGGTTGAGGCCGTGATCAGCAGGTCGGGCAGCGACGCGAAGTGGTAGTGCACGACCCCGGGGGCGACCCCGGCCCGCTCGGCCACCATCCGGGTGCTGACGCCGCCCCACCCGGCCTCGGCGATCAGGGCCGCCGCCGCGGCGAGCAGCCGTTGCCGCGTGGTCCTGCCCCGATCCGCGGACGCCTCCGCCATCCCCGCGCTCCGTTCACTTCTCGTACGACCGACCTGGTCAATCGACTTGGTCAATTGACTTGGACGACTGCCCAAAACGATACCACCGGACATGAGGCCGTCGTAGCGGGGGATGGGCGAGTACATGGGTGACCCGGCCACCGAGAGGAGCGACCGGCCATGACACGGAGGGCTCCGGCGGGCGGCGCGGGACCGTGACCCTCACGGTGGTCCTCGGTCTCGCCGCCGCGGCTCTCCTCGGGCTCGGCTGGGTCGCGCAGCAGCACGTCGCGTACGCGGAACCGCTGGGCGAGATGCTGCACGTGCGCCTGCTGTTCGACCTGGCGCGCAAGCCGGTGTGGCTGGCCGGCATCGCCGCGATGATCGGCGGGCAGCTCCTCGGCGCGCTGGCCCTGCGGCGCGCCGACGTGGCGACCATGGAGCCGCTCCTGGCGACCAACCTCATCTTCGCCCTCGCCGCGGCGGCGCTGTTCTACCAGGAGCGCCTGGGCGCGGCGGAGTGGCTGGGGGCGGTGCTGGTCAGCGGGGGCGTCGCCGCCTTCCTCCTGGCCGGCCGTCCGCACGGGGGCGGGATGCCGGCGTCGCAGTCCCTGCTGTGGCTCGCCGTGCTGAGCGTGGCGGGGGTGGCCGCGAGCATGGTCGCGGTGGCGCTGCGGACGTCCCTGCAGACCAAGGCCATGCTGCTCGCCGCCGCGGCGGGGGCGCTCTACGGCCTCCAGGACGCGCTGACCCGCGGCTCTTTGCTGACGCTCGCGCACGGACCGGCGGCGCTGTTCACCTCATGGCAGCCTTACCTGCTGCCCGTGATCGCCGCGACCGGGATCCTGCTCAACCAGAGCGCGTTCGACGCCGCGCCGCTGCGGGTCTCGCTGCCCGCCACCACCGCCGCCGAGCCGATCGTCGGCATCGTCCTGGGAGTGGTGATCTTCGGTGAGCGGCTGCGGGTCGACCCGCCCGCCCTGGCCGGCGAGGTCGGCGGGCTCGTGGCGCTCGTGGCGGGCATCGTCATCCTCGGCCGCTCGCCGTTCCTGGCCAAGTCGGAGCAGGCCCCTCGCGGCCCTGACTGAGGTTTGAAAGGTACACGGCATAGGGGGTGCCCGCCGCCGGCTTCCACGCGGGGCGAACGCGCAGGTCGGGGCGGTGATCCCGGGGCCGCGCCGGGACGGGCCGGCCCGCGCCCGACTCCGGACTTGACATGTCAGAGTTGCCGACTGTGGTGTGTCAGCTACGATCGCAGCAACCTCAGGGAGCGCTCCCATCTGGCCCGGAACCCCCACCGGAAGATGGAGATCCGACAGTGCACACCCAATCACGTCCCCGCGTACGCCGCTGGGCCGTCCGCCTCACGGCCCTGCTGTCCGCGTCGGCCGCCTGCCTGGCCACCTGGACGGGCACGGCCTCCGCCCACGGATCGGTCGTCGACCCGGCCTCCCGCAACTACGGCTGCTGGCTGCGCTGGGGCAACGACCACCTGAACCCGTCCATGGCCCAGCAGGACCCGATGTGCTGGCAGGCGTGGCAGGCCAACCCGAACGCCATGTGGAACTGGAACGGCCTTTACCGCGACGGGCTCGGCGGCAACTTCCAGGCCGCCATCCCGAACGGCCAGCTCTGCAGCGGCGGCCACGCGGAAGGCGGCCGCTACAACGCGCTGGACGCGGTCGGCGACTGGAAGGCGACGAACATCCGCAACAACTTCACCGTCAGGCTCTACGACCAGGCGCGCCACGGCGCCGACTACTTCCTGGTCTACGTCACCAAGCCGGGCTTCGACCCGACCCGGCAGCCTCTGACGTGGAACGACCTGCAGTTGCTGACCAGGACCGGGCGGTACGCCCCCAGCGAGAACTACTCGATCAACGTCAGCACGTCCGGGCGCAGCGGCCGGGCCGTCGTCTACACGATCTGGCAGGCCTCGCACATGGACCAGGCGTACTTCCTGTGCAGCGACGTGAACTTCACGAGCTGACGCCGCGCTGATCGGCTTCGGCCGGACGCTGGGGCGGGCCCGGTGCGCGAGCGCGCGGGCCCGCCCTCTGCCCTCGGCGGGAAATGAAAGGTGCACGCTTTGTCCGCCCCCATCCCTGAGAAAGCCGAGGCAGGGGCTTTTATCGTCGTGACACAAGTTGGTCGGATAGTCAAACAAACACCGGTGAACTAGCATCCCTGGCAAACGTCGGGGAGCGCTCCCCATCTCGCCCGGAATCCCCCCACCGGAAGATGGAGATCCGACAATGCACGCACGTCCCCGCCGCTGGGCGTTTCGCCTCACGGCCCTGCTGTCCGCGTCGGCCGCCTGCCTGGTCGCCTGGGCGGGCGCCGCCAACGCCCACGGATCGGTCGTCGACCCGGCCTCCCGCAACTACGGCTGCTGGCTGCGCTGGGGCAGCGACTTCCAGAACCCGTCCATGGCTCAGCAGGACCCGATGTGCTGGCAGGCGTGGCAGGCAAACCCGAACGCCATGTGGAACTGGAACGGCCTCTACCGCGAGTATCTGGGCGGCAACTTCCAGGCCGCCATCCCGGACGGCACGCTGTGCGGCGGCGGCCACGCGGAGAACGGCCGGTACGACGCCATGGACGTCCCCGGCGACTGGAAGGCGGCGAACATCCGCAACAACTTCACGATCAGGCTGTGGGATCAGGCCCGTCACGGCGCGGACTACCTGATGGTCTACGTCACCAAGCCGGGCTTCGACCCGACGCGGCAGAAGGTCCGCTGGAGCGACCTGCAGCTGCTCGCCAAGACCGGCAGGTACGCCCCCGGGGAGTACTACACCGTCAACCTCAGCACGTCGGGCCGCAGCGGCCGGGCCGTGATCTACACGATCTGGCAGGCCTCGCACATGGACCAGACGTTCTTCTTCTGCAGCGACGTGAACTTCACGAGCTGACGCCCGCGTGAGAAGGCCCCGCCGGACGGGTGTCCCGGCGGGGCCGACGGTCACTGTGCGGGAATCACCGGGCGGGCGCGCCGTGCGCGTGGCCGGCGTGGGCCGCGGCGGTGCGGGCGGCCACCCGGGTGGTGCGGTTGTCCGGGCCGGGCAGATCCCGGCTGAAGCCGTAGACGGCGGCGGCGGTGGCGATCGCGCCGGTGTTCAGCGCGAGGGCCTTGTCGTTGATGTTGGCGATGGTGTCGCAGGCCTGGTGGTAGCAGGGGTCGTACGCCTGGCCGGCGGTGCCGCCGAACATCGCCTGCTCCTCGGGCGTCTTGACGCCCTCGGCACCGGTGAACAGGCCGCCGGACGGGATGCCCGCCGCGATGAAGGGGCCGTAGTCCGACCGCCCGTCGAAGTCGGTGCCGACGTGGCGCTGACGGAGCGCGTCGAAGTACTTCTGGAAGAGCTTCTCGATCTCGTCGGAGCCCTCGGGGCCGGGGCCGGCGCCGGTGGCGTCGGAGTCGTCGCCGTCGTAGATCTTCAGCGCGTAGTTAGGCGAGGCGATCATGTCGAAGTTCAGGTACAGCTTGATCTTCGCCAGGTCGGCGGGGGACAGGCTCGCGACGTAGTGCTCCGAGCCGAGCAGGCCGAGCTCCTCGGCGCTCCAGAAGGAGAAGCGCAGCGCGTTCCTGGTCGGGATCTTGCCGAAGACGGTGGCGACCTCCAGGATCGCGGCGCTGCCGGAGCCGTTGTCGTTGATGCCCGGGCCCGGGACCACGCTGTCCAGGTGCGCCCCGAGCTGCACCACCTTGTTCTTGTCGCCCCACCGCGAGTCGGCGATGACGTTGTGGGTCTTGCGGATCTCGCTGGTGGTGTCGGTCTTCACCCGCACGGACGTCCCGGCCGCGGCCAGCTCCTGCCCGACCGCGAAGCTCGCGCCCACGACGGGGATGTGCACGGTGGGCTCGCCCAGCGTGCCCTGCAGGGTGTCGGTGCGCCCGGGCTGGCCCTCGTTCATGATGATCACGGCGGACGCGCCCGCGGCCTGGGCGTTCTCGGCCTTCACCTGGAAGGTGCAGGTGCCGCGCTGCACCAGCGCGACCGCGCCGGCCGGGAAGCCGGCGAAGTCGTCCGCCTCGCACCCGGAGTTCGACGTGTTGGCCTCGGCGCCGGGAGGAAGCACGAGGTCGACGTTGTGGACGGCCGCGGTGACGTCTCCGGACCCGGAGTAGGTCATCGTGGCGAAGTCGCCGACGCTGCTGCCGTCAGGCGGGGTGGGCGCGTACGTCTTGGGCGAGGGAGCGGTCCGCTGGAGGACGGCGGTGGAGTTCTCCTTGAAGAACGGGAAGTCGAACTCCTGCAGGGTCACCTTGTAACCGGCCTTCTTCAGCACCCCGGCGACGTAGTCGCGGGAGGCGGCGAATCCGGGGGTGCCCGCGGCGCGGGTGCCGCCGTTGGCGTTCGCGATCTCCTGCAGCTTGCGCAGGTGCTTCTTCACCGCCGACGCGACCACCGTCTGCGCGATCTTCCCGGGGTCGGGATCGGCGTTCGCCGGTGCGGCCGGCAGGAGGGGAAACACGAGGGCGGACGCCGCGGTGGCGACGGCGGCCCGCATGCCGAGCGAGGCGCGCATTGGGCTCTCCTTCGGGTCCAATGACGGTCCGAACGGTCTGGTGGTGAGGCCCCCGATGGACACTGATCGGGAACTTAACCGGGATTGACCGATAGGGAAAGACCCCTTTTTCTCGCCCGCCGGGGTATTGCGCGGCCCCGGCCCCGCGTCGTGCGCGGCCGCGGGCCGCTTTTTCAGCGGTCGGACGCCCAGTCGAGCAGCCTCTCCGCGGTGTCCCAGCGGCGGCCGGCGACGTCCTCGCCGAGGATGATCCCGATCAGCCGGTGGCCGCCCCGGTCGGCGGCGAAGGCCAGGCAGAACCCGGCGGCGTTGGTGGAGCCGGTCTTCACCCCGATCGCGCCCGGCAGGTGGAGCATGTGATTGGTGTTGTACCAGTCGTACCGGCCGTCCTCGGTCGAGTGCTCGCTGGCCGAGGTGATCTCCTTGAAGATCGGGTTCCGCAGCGCGATCTCCGCGAGCCTGGCCTGGTCGCGGGCGGTGGAGTAGCCGTCGCCGCGGGACGTCGGAAGCCCGTCGGCGTTGACGTAGAGGGTGTCGTTCAGCCCGAGCTCGCGCGCGGTCGCGTTCATCTTGGCGACGAAACCCGGAACGCCGGGGCCGTACACGCGGGCCAGGGCGTGCGCGGCGTCCGCGCCGGAGGGCAGCATCAGGGCGTACAGCAGCTCGCGGACCGGCAGGGTGTCGCCGGGTTCGAGGTCGGCCGTGGTGCCGTCGTTGTCCCAGGCGTACTCGACGTCCTCGCGCTTGATCTGGATCTCGTCGTCGAGGTTCGCCTCGCGCAGGATGATGTACGCGGTCATCACCTTGGTCAGGCTGGCGACCGGCATGCGCTTTCCGGCGTTCTTGTCCAGCAGTTCGCGCCCGGTCGTGGCGTCCAGGAGATAGACCGCCCGCCCGTACACGCGCGGCTCCGCCGGCGCGTACGTGGAAACGTGCCCTGCCGGGGCGGGAGCGGCCAGCGCGGGAGGGGCGACAAGCGGGGACGCCACCCCCGTGATCAGGGCAAAGGCCGCCAAGGGGGCACCAAGGGAAAGCTTGCGACCGAACATGCGAATCAGCGTGCCATGACTATTCGGGCCATTTGGGTGATAGTTCGCAAAATATCGGCAAAGCGCCGTAACGCATGTGAATAACGAGGTTTGACATGACTCGTCGTGCAATCCGGCGCGATTTCGCCGGGCCCGGCGGCGGATACGTATTCCTGCCGATGCGCGGACGGGCCGCGAACTCTACCGTCGAGGGCGCCGACAAGACCCCGAGGTGAGCCATGCGTGTGCCGAGCGTGTTTTTACCCGTGTTGCTGTCCGCCGTCCTTACCGCGTCCCCCCTCGCCGCGACCGCCGCGGCCGCCGAGGCCGTGACCAAACCGCCGTCGTCGGCCGCCGTCGACGTCGTCTACCAGCGGGCCCACTTCGGCCCCGGCACGCGGGAGGGCGTCAAGGCGGGCGGCGCCCTGTCCTTCGCCGCTCCCGTGGGCACCGTCTCCTACACCGACGCCCTGGGGACCAAGACCTGGGAGTACGCCCGGTGGACCGGCCCCGAGCAGCGGATCGGGTTCGCCGCCACCGAGCTGGTGGCGTCCTGGAACGCCGACGTCCCGGCCGGAAGCTGGCTGCAGGTCGAGATGCGCGGCCGCCACGCCGCCGGGCTGACCAAGTGGTATGTGCTCGGCCGATGGGCGTACGGCGACGAGGACATCCGCCGCACGTCGGTGCCCGGGCAGCGCGACGCCGACGGCACCGTCGCGGTCGACACGTTCGTGGCCGCGGCGGGCAAGGCCATCACCTCCTACCAGCTGCGCGTCACGCTCTATCGCACGCCGGGCTCGCCGGTGAGGCCGGTCGTGCGCGCGCTCGGAGCGATGGCCTCCGCCGTGCCCGACCGGGCGACCGTCCCGGTGAGCCCCGGCGGCATCGCCTGGGGCGTCGAGCTGCCCGTGCCCCGGCGCTCGCAGAACGTCCACGAGGGCCACTACCCCGAGTGGGACGGCGGGGGAGAGGCGTGGTGCAGCCCGACCTCGACCACCATGGTCCTCGGCTACTGGGGCAAGTGGCCGAGCAGGCAGGACACGTCGTGGGTGGACCCCTCCGACCCCGACCCCGAGGTCGACTACGCCGCCCGGCACACCTACGACTACGCCTACCAGGGGGCGGGCAACTGGCCGTTCAACACCGCGTACGCCGGGCGGTACGGCCTCGAGGGGTTCGTCACCCGGCTGCGCTCGCTGACCGAGATGGAGCGGCTGATCCGGGCCGGCATCCCGGTCGTCACCTCGCAGTCGTTCAAAGCGGAGGAGCTCCCCGGCGCGGGATACGGCACCAACGGCCACCTGATGGTCGTCATCGGCTTCACCGCCGACGGCGACGTGATCGCCAACGACCCCGCGTCGCCCGGCAACGAGGCGGTCCGCCGCGTCTACCCGCGGGCCAACTTCGAGAACGTCTGGCTGCGCAGCACCGGCAGCGGCGGGATCGTGTACGTCATCCACCCGAAGAACCGGCCCCTTCCCCCGACCACCCCCGGGCTGCCGGCCAACTGGTAGAGGCCCGGACGGCGAGCGCCTCGGCGGCGGCTCACGGCCGCCCCGAGGCGGCCCGCCGCTCGGCTCACTGCGCCTCCGACCGGGTCGTACGGCCCGCCAGCAGCGTGGTCAGCGCCGTGGTCCGCGCGTCGTCCCACCCCTCCGGCGGCGCGATCTCGGCCCACGCGGCGACGACCTCGCCGTCGTAGTCGTGGCCGTGCCCCGGCGGCGCCTCCAGGGAGAAGGCCAGGTCGGCGGTGATCTGCCAGAACGTGACGAACGGATACCACCGGATCCATGGCAGCACGTCGTCGCCGCGCCGCTCCTCCAGCCAGTCCGGCCGGGAGAGGACGAGCCGGGGCGACCACCACACGATCGGGTCGGAGGGGTGCTGGAGATAGACGACCCGCGGCGCGTTCCAGGGGGACGCCGGGAGGTCCAGATCCGAGGGGCGGTTGGCGAAGCGGACCGTCTCGCCGTCCCGGTAGACGGGCAGCGCCTCCCTGCTGCCCGGGTCGCGGCCGTCGACGAACCGCCGCCACAGGGCGCTGCTGTCCGGCGGCCCGACGAACAGCGCGCCGTCGGTGCGCTTGCGCAGGTCGCCGTCGTCGGCGAACGCCGACTCCGCGCCGAAGGCCCCGAGGCTCTCCCCGAAGACCAGCAGCTTCGGCCGCTTGCCCGCGGGCAGCGCCGACCACCGGGCGTACACCTGCTCGAACAGCTCGCGCCCGGCCGCCGTCGCGCGTTCCCGGTCGACCAGGAACGACAGCCAGCTCGGCAGGTAGGAGTACTGCATGGCGACCACGGCGGTGTCGCCGCCGTACATGAACTCCAGGGCGGCGGCCGCCTGCGGATCCACCCAGCCGGTGCCGGTCGTCGTGACCACGCAGAGCACCTTGCGGCCGAACGCGCCGGTCCGCTCCAGTTCCCGTACGGCGAGGGCGGCCCTGTCGCGGATGGTCGCGGCGGAGTCGAGCCCCGCGTAGACCCGGATCGGGGGGACGGCGGGCCGTCCGCCGAAGCGGCTCAGCTCGTCCACGCCCGGCGCGTCGGCGACGAAGGCGCGGCCCTCCAGCCCGAGGGAGTCCCAGGAGATCAGAGAGGAAGGGCTGCCCGACAGCGTGGCGGCCGTCGGCGGGGCGACGCCGGGGGCGGTCTCGGTGTTGATCGCGGCGAAGCTGCGGTCGGCTCCTTTGAGCAGGGCCTCGGTGAGGATGCCGTCGGTCAGGAAGACGGCGAGCAGGCCCACCCCGAGCCCCGCGGCGAACTGCGCCGCCGTCGCGGGGATCCACCGCCCGAGGAGGCGGCCCAGCGCCCGCGCCGCGATCCGCAGCGCCCGGGCCGCGGCCAGCAGGGCCGCAAACAGGGCCGCCGCGAGCAGCGGGACGCCGAGGTAGCCGAGCCGCTCCGGCGGGTCCAGACCCATCAGCAAGTAGATGTCCCGCTGCGCGCGCACGCCGAGGACCAGCGCGGCGGCGCCGAGACCGCAGCCGAACGTCGCGACCAGCCGCCGGACCCGCCGCCGTCCCGTACGCCGCCACGCTTCGCGCCACCCGGCCGGAACGCGGGCCGTGAGCGGGCGGACGAGCGCGGCGGCGATCACTCCGGCCAGATATCCGGTGGCCGAGAGCACGCCCGCGATGATCCCCTGCAGCGGCCAGGGGCGGGGCAGCAGCGACGGCGTGAGCGACAGGGAGAAGAAGGCCGCGGCGAGGACGATCCCGGCCGTGTCCAGCGGCGCGCCGAGTCGTAACCGTCGCCCTTCCCCCATCGGGCCCCCGATCCCCTCGCCTTATGGAGCAGGTAGGTTATCAAGGTCACGAAACGATCACGGCCCGGGTGGGAAGAGCGGGGCGGCCGCCGGCCGGGCGGGGATCAGCCCCAGTGGTCGCCCCAGCCCCACAGGTTGGGGCCGAGGGCGGCGGCCCGGTCGTCGTGGTCGACGCCGAACCGGCCGCGGAAGAACAGCATCGGGCGCTGCTCGGTGACGACGGGTTCGAGCTCGCGGACCAGGCCGATGACCACGTCGTGGTCGCCGGCCACGTGCACGTCGCGCACCTCGCCGTGGACGCGCAGCAGCACCCCGCGCAGCGCCGGGGCGCCCCACCGCGACAGGTCCCAGTCGAGCCCGGCGAACTTGGCGCCCTTGCTGGAGCCGAACCGGCCGCACAGGTCCGTCTGATCCTCGCCGAGGACGTTCACGCAGAAGCGGCCCGATCTCCTGATCCGCGGCCAGGCGCGGCCCCGGTGGTCCGCGCAGAACAGGATCAAGGGGGGTTCGAGGGACACCGACGCGAACGACTGGCAGGTGAATCCCACCGGCTCGCCCGCGTCGAGGCCGGTGACCACGGTCACGCCGGTCGCGAACATGCCCAGCGCGCGCCGGAACTCGGCGGGCGTGGGCGGCGCCGCCTCGGTGAACTCCGGGTCGGCCGGTGCAGCGGTCATGGACTCACCTCGCGTGCGTGTCGGTGCCTCAGGTGACGAACTTACAAACCCCCTCATCGGCGGACCGCGAGGGGATCCCGGTCGGCGGAAGGCACGTGCCGGCGTGGGGGTGGTCCGGGCAGGTCGCGGGGACTGCGTGGACCGGTCTCGCTCATCGGGATGATCGCTCTGTTTGCACCTTCTGTCTAGCCAGGGGTGCCGGCAAGCCGGGCGGGCGATCGTCCGGGACGCCGGGCCGGAGGCGAGTCCGCCCAAGTAAAGACGTGTTTTGTCCTGTTTACACCATTCTTGGGCGCTGTGTACCTTTAGGGGACACGGTCATGGGTACCCACCATCGGTTCCCTTGCCGTGTCGTTGCCCGGTCCGCGCGGTCCTTCGACCGTGGGGCCGCCGAATCCGCGATCAGCGGAACCGGGGACCCACTTCTTTCCGGGGTGAATCGGGAGCAGCCCCCAGATGCGCCCGTAGGGCACTTCCTGCCCGAACCCGTCAGCTAACCCGGTAGGCGGCATGGAAGCAAGGAGTCAACCCCGTAATGCCCACCCATCGCCTCTCCCTGGGTCGCCGGCCCTCCGGCCGGCGTCTGCGCTCCGCCCTCGCGGCGGCGACCCTCGCCCTCTCGGCCGTCACCGCCTCCGTCACGGCGGCCGCCGTCCTGCCCGTCCCGGCCTACGCCAACCCGTACACGTACGGCCAGGACGTCTCGGGATATGAGGCCGACCACGACTGGATGAACAGCCGCGCGCAGTTCGGCTTCATCAAGGCCACCGAGGGGACGTCCTGGGTCGACTCGTCCTTCCCCCGGCACTGGCGGGAGCTGGACAAGAAGGGCATCGTCCGCGGCGTCTACCACTACGGCCACCCCTCCAACGACCCCATCGCCGAGGCCGACCACTTCCTCGACGTGGTGGACTCCCAGCCGAGCAAGCCGGGAGACATCCTGGTGCTCGACCTGGAGACCAGCGACGGCCAGTCCGTCGAGCACGTCAACGAGTGGGCCAGGACCTGGCTGGAGTATGTGACGGCCAAGACCGGCGTCAAGCCGATGCTCTACAGCGGCTGGAACTTCGCGAACAAGTACGGCCGGGGCCTCGGCGAGTACCCGCTCTGGGTGGCGCACTACAGCAAGGCCCCGGGCGACATCACGCCGCCCGCCGACTGGAAGACCTGGGCGATCCACCAGTACACCGACACGCCCATCGACCAGAACGTCTCCCCGCTGACGCCCGCTCAGCTGCGCGCGCTCGGCCGTCCCTGACCCCGCACGGTGGCCCCGGGGGCGCGTCCCGGGGCCACCTCCGCGGGCTCGGCGGGCAGAAGACCGCCGCTCAGGCGGCCGCTGCTCAGACGACCGCGCCCGACCCGTCGCGCCGCGCGGGCCTGGCCCGCGGGGCGGCGGGAACCGGCGGCGGCTGGGTGTTGCGCCGCTCCAGCGCGATCGCCACCGGCCCGGCCACGAACGACGACGACAGCGTGCCCGCGACGATGCCGATCAGCAGGGCGATGGCGAAGTCGCGCAGCGAGTCGCCGCCGAACACCGCCAGCGCGGCCAGGATGAACAGCGCCCCGAGCCCGGTGTTGACCGTGCGCGGCACGGTCTGCAGGATCGCGGCGTTCACCACGTCGCCGAACGGCTCCTTGCGCCGCGCCGGCCACAGCTCGCGCACCCGGTCGAACAGCACGACCTTGTCGTTGACCGAGTAGCCGATGATCGTGAGCATCGCGGCCAGGAACACCCCGTCGATCGGCTTGCCCATCCAGGCGAACGCGCCGACGACGACGGCCGCGTCCACGAACAGCGCCGCCACCGCCGCCGCGCCGAACGTCCACCGGAACCGGAACGCCAGGTAGACGAGCTGCGCGGCGAGCGCCACGGCGAGCGCGATCATCGCGTTGCGGCGCAGCTCCGCGCCGAGGCTCGGCCCGATGAGCTCGTCGCGCTGCTTGACGACCTCGCCCACGCGCCGGTCGAGCGCCTCCTCCACGCGGACCACGTCGTCGGCGCTGATCTGCCCGGTGCGCACCGAGATCGCGTCGTCCGACCGCTGCACGACGGCCGAGGGGAACCCGGCGTCCGCCACCGCCTGCCTCGCCGCCGCGACGTCGACGGGCCTGCTCGTGCCGAACTCCACGATCCGGCCGCCGGTGAACTCGACGCCGTAGTTCAGCCCGCGGGTGACCAGCCCCGCTCCCGCCAGAACGAGCAGCCCCGCCGCGACGGCGAGCCACACCCGCCGGCCCCGCATCAGGTCCGGGTCGCGCCGGGTCAGCCAGGTCCTGACCCGGCCGATCGAGCCGAGGCCGGACGCCCGGGGGCCGATCCGGCCGATCAGGGCGGCGGTCAGCACCCGGGTGATCAGCATCGCCGAGACCAGCGAGGCGAGCACGCCGATGGCCAGCGTCACACCGAAGCCCTTCACCGGCCCCGAGGCCAGCCAGAACAGCAGCCCCGCGGCGAGCAGGGTCGTGATGTTGGAGTCGGCGATCGCGCTCCAGGCGTTCTTGAAGCCGCGGCCGAGGGCCGCTTTGAGGCCCCGGCGCCGCGCCGCGCCGTACTCCTCCCTGGCCCGTTCGAAGACCAGCACGTTGGCGTCCACCGCCATGCCGATCGCCAGGACGAAACCCGCCAGGCCGGGCAGCGTGAGCGTGGCTCCCAGGGCCACGAGCCCGGCGTACGAGATCAGGCCGTAGCAGGCGAGCGCGACCGCGGCCAGCAGGCCCACCAGCCGGTAGACGACGCCGATGAACACCGCGGTCAAGATCACCCCGACGACACCCGCCTTGGCGCTCGCCGCGATGGCGTCGGCGCCGAGGGTCGGGCCCACCGTCCGCTGCTCGACCAGCTCGAGCGGCACCGGGAGCGCGCCCCCCTTGATCAGAACCGCGAGGTTCTGCGCCTCCTGGGGGGTGAACGACCCGGTGATCTGCGTGGCGCCGCCGGGGATTCCCGCCTCGCAGGCCACCGACTCGTCCACCTGCGGCGAGGAGATGATCTCGTTGTCCAGGACGATGGCGACGCGGCGCTTGTCGTCGCCGACCGGCGCGCAGGCCGCCTTCCCGGTCAGCTCGCGCCAGGGGCCCGGCTCCTTGAAGTCGATCGTGACGAACCAGCCCGGCCCCAGCTGCGGGTCGGTGCGCGCGGCGGCGTCGGTGACGCCGTCCCCGCTTAGGGCGACCGGGCCGAGCTTCAGCTTCCGGCCGGTCTCGTCGGCGACCGCGTCTTCGTCGCCGTCTTCCGCGGGACCGAGCACCGGATGGAAGCCGAGCTGAGCGGTCTTGCCGATGACCGCGGCGGCCTCGCGCGGGTCGAGCACGCCGGGCAGTTCGACGATGATCCGCTTCTCGCCGGAGCGGACCAGGGTGGGATCGACGACTCCGAGGGCGTCGGCTCTGCGCCGGAGCACGTCGAGGGCACGGTCGGTGGCGTCGGCGTCCGCCTTGACCGTGGCGGAGTCTCTCGTCTCGAAGACGAGCTGGGTGCCGCCGCGCAGGTCGAGGCCGAGGCGCGGGGCGATGGTGAGAGCGAGCAGCAGTGAGGTCGCGATGACGGCGAGCGCCGCCACCGCACGCCACAAGGGCGCACGGGACATGAAGCCTCCACGGGCGGTGTGAGCGGGAAAGGGTCTCAGTACGCCGTGGTGGAGGGAGGGGCGCGCGCCGTGGCGGCACGACGCGGGCACTGGGCGGGCCGGTGGTCGTGACCGGGACCGGCCCGGGTGATCCGGGCCCCGCCGCGCGGCGCCGCGGGGTTGGGCAGCACGACAGGCCCGCCGGATGCGCCGGGACCGCCCGCGCCCGCCCGGGCCCGGGGCGCGTCGCCCCGGTCCGGCCGGGTGGCGTGCGCCGGAGCGCAGGTCCGCGCGTCTGTGAGCCGGGTGCCGTCACGCGCCGGAGACCAGGCGCGGGCCGGTGACCAGGCGCGGGCCGCCGTGCGGTCCGTTCCGGCCGCGGGACGGCCTTCGGCCGCGCGGGGACTCATGACGTGGAGCCCGGCGACGCCCGGCGCCTGCCGCGCGGACGCGGACACGGGGGCGGCCGCGGCGGTCAGGAAGATCGCGTGCAGCAGGAGCAGCAGCGCGGCGGTCAGCCCGCGTCGCACGATCCCCGGCACGATCCCTCCCTCCCCTCCGCACGGCCCGGCCTCGCGTTCCGCGGGTTCCGGTCTTTCGGCCACCGTAGCGAGTTCCTCCCGCGCGTGTGAGGTCTGCCATGCGGGAAAGACGAAACGCACCCGGGTGGACGGGAAAGCCCCGGAAAAACGGGGTACGCACCACCAATGGCGGAAAACGGGCGCCGACCCAATGGCGGAAACGGGCGGCGGGAAACGCGGATGACCGTTTCGCGAAGGTGGGTTATGGTCGGTCTCATGGCGACCTCGCGACGTGGCACGTGCGGGTCCACCGCCTTCACGTTGGTGGTGGGCCTGCTCATGCTCGCCCTCGCACTGGTCGCGTCAACGCCCGCCTGGTACGGCGGCGACCCCGCCCATCGCACGCCGCAGTCCGCCGGTGAGGTGTGGACGCCGGGGGCGTGGACGCCGCAGTCGGCGACCCTGCCGGTCGGCGGCGCGGGTCTCGAGCATCTGCCGTTCCCGTTCCGGCCGCGCAATCCGGCGGTCGCGGCGGCTCCCGTCTCCGCACCGGTGTCCGCCCGGCACCACGAGGACATCGTCCTCAGCCCGCAGCAGACCGGGCACCGCACCGCGGGCTCGCGAAGTCCGCCGCGAGCCGCGTGACACGAGCTCGCTTGGAGCGCGCCGCGAGCGCGGCACCGTCCGGGGTCTCGCCGGCCCCAGGTCGCGCCGGCATTCGGTGACGGCCGGCACGACCGGGGACGTGTGCCGCCTTCGGCGCACCTACAACCACGCACATCGCCCTAGCCGCCCGGCGGCGTGACCGCGCGTCGCGCCCGCGGCGGCCGTGGCGCGCGCCCGGGGCCGCCCCGCCGTCGTCGCGGGCGGTCTCGCATCGCACTCCGCAGCAGAGCTTCCCGCCGTCGTCACGCGGGCCCACCCGCGTACTCGTCTCGCGCACCGGCACCGGTGCGCGGCGGCGCGCGTGCACCGCTCGCGCGCCCACACCGTTATTCACCTGGAGTGATGCCGCATATGGCAGAGATCAGGTCGCCGCGCCTTCTCATGGAGGAGTGCCGGCGGTACACCGCGCAGCTGTCCGAGCTGCGCACGTTGCTCGAAGAGCGGCTGCACGCCTCCCGGGCAGAGCTGGCCCGGCTGCGTGAGCCGTACCACGTGACGCTGTCCGCCACGCGGGCCCGCCCGTCCGCCGCGCGCGTGCGGCGGGCGCGTCACGACGTCGCCGCGATCGAGGCGGCGCTGGAGCGCATGGACCGGGGCCTGTACGGCACCTGCGTCCGATGCGAGGCGTTCCTGCCGCTCGACCGGCTCCGCCTGGCGCCGCACGTGCAGTTGTGCGCCGGGTGCGCGGGCGAAACCCGGATGACGGCATGACGGGCGTGACCGGCGCGGCGGTCGGCCGCGGTGCGGACCTCACCGGCCCGATCGCGCGTGTTTCCACGGCCCCGCGGCCCGCCGCCCCGCAGCGGGGCCTGCCGGCCACGGTCGAGCACCGCACCCACGGCATGTCTGCCATCGGACGAAAGGACGTCGACGATGACCACCAGTGACGAGTTCACCGCCATCAGCGAGCCGCAGCTGCGGGCGATGCGCGCGGACCTCGAAGAGCAGCTCCAGTGGCGTGAGGTGCAGCTGCGTGACCTGCGGGCCGCCGTCGACGGCGGCAACGACGACACGGCCAGGCTCGCCCTGCTCGCCGACCTCGCCGCCACCGAGCGGGCGGTCACCGAGCTGCGCAAGACGCTGGAGCGGATGGAGGACGGAAGCTACGGCCGGTGCGCCGACTGCGCCGCGGCCATTCCCTTCGGCCGGCTGAAGATCCGGCCCATGGCCCGCTACTGCATCGGCTGCCAGCGGCGCCACGAGGCCCGCTGACATCGGCGCGGCCGCTCCGCCCCCGGAGTGCGGGGGCGGAGCGGCCGCGCGCGTCGATTCGGGTTTACGCCCGGGCGTACCAGGTGACGGTGGCGCCGTTGTCGAAGGACCGGCTGCGCAGCGGGGTGAACAGCGTGGGGCGGAAGTCCCCGGTGAACGCCGAGACTCCGGCGCCGGCCACGACCGGGTAGCTCTTCACGATCAGTTCGTCGATCTCCGCGAGCAACGCGCCCGCGAGCTTGCCGCCTCCGCAGAGCCAGATGTCCCCGCCTTCCTCCTTCTTCAGCCGCCGTACGAGGTCGATCGGGTCGCCGCTCACCAGCTCCACCCCGGGGTCGTCGATCCGGGGGATCGTGGCCGAGACGACGTACTGCCTCAGGTGCGCGTACGGGCTGGTGACGCCGATGTCGAGGGCGGGCTGGTAGGTGCCCCGGCCCATCAGCACCGTGTCGAAACGCCTGTTCGGCGCGTCCAGGCCGATGTGCGGGCGGATGTGCGTGGGCACGGTCTCCGGATATTCGCTGTAGATCCAGGCGCCCATCTCGTCGCTCTGGGGATAGAAGTCGAACTCGCCGCCCGGGCCCGCGATGTAGCCGTCGATGCTGACACCCACGTAGTAAACGAGCTTTCGCATACTCTTCGCACTCCATTTGAAGTACTCTGTCTGTAGTGGTTAGGACCGTAGTACTACAAGTGGAGTGGTGTCAATCGTGGTGCGACAGAACCCGGCGCGGCGGGCCGCGCTGCTCGACGCGGCCATCGAGGTGCTGGCCCGGGAGGGAGCCCGGGGCCTGACCTTCCGCGCGGTGGACGCGCAGGCGCGGGTGCCGGCCGGCACGGCTTCCAACTACTTCGCCAACCGCGACGAGATGCTCACGCAGGCGGGGGCGCACATCTACGAGAGGCTGGAGCCGGACGCCGAGACCATGGCGCGCAGCCTCGAAGGGCCGAGAGACCGGGCGAGGGTCGCCGAGCTGATGCACGAGCTGGTCGACCGGATCAGCACCTACCACACGGGCTATCTCGCCCTGCTGGAGCTGCGCCTGGAGGCGACCCGCAGGCCGGGCCTGCGTGCCGTGCTGACCGAGCGGATCAGGCAGGACGTCGACGCCAACGTCCGTTATCACCTCGAGTCCGGCCTGCCCGGGGACGCCACCACGGTCGAGCTCCTCTATCTGGCCGTGAACTGGCTCATCGTGGAGCGGCTCACGCTGCCCGGCGTGTTCACCGAGGCGCGGCTGCACGAGCTCGTCGAGCAGGCGGTGGAGCGCCTGGTGCCGCAGGACGGCCAGGCTCATTAGTTGCACATGTCCTGACATGCGGTCATCGGCGTCACGCAGCATGATGGACGGCATCTGACCGACGAGCGTGACACGGAGAACCCCCACATGAGCAACGAGGTCCTGGACGCGGTCCGCGCGCTGCTGCCGAAGATCGCCGATCGGGCCCGGGCCACGGACGAGGACCGCCGGGTGCCCGCCGAGTCGATCGGGGAGCTGGTCCGGGCCGGCGTCTTCCGGATGCTGCAGCCCAAGAGGTACGGCGGTCTGGAGAGCGACCCGGTGGGCTTTTATGAGATCGTCCGGGAGATCTCGGCGGTGTGCGGATCCACCGGGTGGACCGTCGCCGTGCTCGGCGTGCACCCCTGGCAGCTCGGCCTGTTCGAGGAGGCCGCCCAGGACGAGGTGTGGGGGAGCGACCAGGATGCGCTGATCTCCTCCTCGTACGCGCCGGTCGGGCGGCTCGTGCCGGTGGAGGGCGGCTACCGGCTGTCGGGGCGGTGGCGGTTCTCCTCCGGCTGCGAGCACGCCGCCTGGGCCCTGCTGGGCGGCCTCGTCCTCGGCGACCAGGGCAAGCCGGTGGACGTCATGACCGTGCTCGTGCCCCGCTCCGACTACCGCATCGAGGACGTGTGGGACGTCATCGGCCTGCGCGGCACGGGCAGCAACGACATCATCGTGGAGGACGCCTTCGTGCCCGCGCACCGCGTGATGCGCAACCACGACATCGCGCAGCTGCGCGGCCCCGGTCAGAAGGCGAACCCGGGCCCGCTCTACCGCATCCCGTTCGGCACCGTGTTCACCACCACCATCACCGCCCCGGTCATCGGGATGGCCGTCGGCTGCTACCGGTCGTACGTGACCGCCATGCGCGACCGCGTACGGCTCAGCCTGGGCGGCGGCCGGTTCGCCGAGGACCAGTTCGCGCAGGTCGCGGTCGCCCGGGCGGCCTCGGAGATCGACGCGGCGATCCTGCAGACCGACCGCAACGTGCGGGAGGTGTACGAGCACGCGGTCCGGGGCGAGACGATCCCGGCGGAGCTGCGGCTGCGGGTGCGCAGAGACCAGGTGCGCGCCACCGAGAGGGCGCTGGAGGCGATCGACATCCTGTTCAAGACCGCAGGGGGCAACTCGCTCAGCCGGGGCAACCCGATCGAGCGGGCCTGGCGCGACGCCCACGCGGGCAGCGTCCACGTGGCCAACGACGTGGAGCGGGCCCTGGCGATGTACGGCAAGGGCGAGTTCGGCCTGACCGTCGAGGACAACCTCATCTGAGAGCGGGCGAGACGACCAGGGCCTCGAGCCCCGCCGCGCATCGGCCGCTCGGCGGGCAGGCTCGGCGGTCCCGCCGAGCCGCCGGAGGAAGCGCTCTCACGGGTGGCTCCGGCTTCCTGTGGTGATCGACAGATGTCAGAAGGTATTGACGAGCGGTCAGTTAACAGTAAAGTTACTTTCCTGAGAGCGCTCTCACAGCTTGCCTCCCACCCCCCAAGGAGCCGAGAGATGCACAGGTCGTTCCGGCGATGGCGGCGGGCGCTGCTCGCCGTCGTCCTGCTGACCCAGGCGGTGGTCCTCGCCGCCGGGCAGCAGGCGGCGAACGCCGCCGTCACGCAGTTGCCCTTCAAAATCACCAACAACTCCGGCCGGAGCGACGCGACGTACATCTACGTCGTCGCCCGCAACTCGGTCACCGGTCAGCAGGGATACGTGGACGGCTCGGGGACGTGGCGTCCGTACAGCTTCCCCTCGTCGACCCCCAACGGGCCGGTCCCGGCGCCGGACATCGCGATCCCCGGGCCGGGCAACGGCGCGAGCACGACCATCACGCTGCCGCCGAACCTGTCCGGCGGCCGCGTCTACCTGTCGATGGGCGCCAAGCTGAAGTTCTTCCTGACCACGAACGGACTGGTCGAGCCCGCGCCCTGGGTCGACAGCGACCCGAACGCCGGCATCCTCTACGACTGGGCGGAGTTCGCCCGGACCAGCAACGGCGGCACGGGCATCTTCATCAACTCGACCACCGTCGACATGTTCAGCCTCCCGGTGACGGTCAGCGTCACCGACGCCTCGGGCAACACCCAGACGCAGGGCATCACCGGCAACCGCGCCGGCATATTCAACGCGTTCGCCGGTCTGGGGTCGCCGTGGTCGGCGCTGGCGACGACCAGGGCCTCCGACGGCCTCCCGCTGCGCGTGCTCGCCCCCGTGCACGCCATCGCCAAGGGCCTGTTCCCCTCGACGTACCTCGACTCCTACGTGAACGGCGTGTGGTCCTACTACGCCACGCGCCCGCTGACCGTGCAGACGTCGCTGGGCACCTTCACCGGCACCACCAGCGGCGCGAACTGGACGTTCCGGAACTCGTCCGGCGCCGTCATCGGCACGCTCACCAAGCCGACCACGAGCGACGTCTTCGCGTGCGCCGGCGGTCTGCAGCCGCCGAACCAGCCCAACCAGGCGGCCATCCTCGCGGTCGGCGCACGGGTGTGCGCCGCGCTCAACCGCGCGACGCTCTCGACGGCCGGCCGGGTCATGTACGACACCCAGCCGACGACGGACGCCACGAAGTTCTACGGCCAGTCCGCGTCGAACCTGTTCAGCAAGACGATCCACGCACACTCGCTGAACGGCCTGGCCTACGGCTTCTCCTACGACGACGTCGGCGGCTTCGCCCCGACCATCGACCAGCCCAACCCCTCGTCGGCCGGGATGACGATCGGCGCTTTCGGCGGGGGCACGAGCGGCCCCACCGGCGTGAACATCATCGGCCCCGGCGGCAAGTGCGTCGACGTGTCGGGCGACGACACGGGCGGCAACGGCGCGGCGGTGCAGCTGTGGGACTGCCAGTCCTACGCCAAGGACCAGTTCTGGACCTGGAGCGGGCAGACGCTGCGCACCCTCGGCCGCTGCCTCGACGTGCAGGGGGGCGGCACCGTCAACGGCACGCCCCTGCAGCTGTACGACTGCAACGGGACCGGCGCGCAGAACTGGGTGCTGCTGTCCAACGGGTCGATCCAGAACCCCCAGTCCGGCCGGTGCGTCGACTCGCCCGGCGGCGCCACGGGGAACGGCACCCGCCTGCAGATCTACGACTGCAACGGCACGGCGGCTCAGCGCTTCGTCTTCCGGTGACGAGCGCCGGCGAGGCCGGTAACGAGCACGACAATCGGTCCGGCTCGGCGGTGCGCCTGCCGCCGGGCCGGACCGGCGGCTTATCGCTCGACGAGGTTGCTCGCAGTCGTGGCGTACGACGGCCCGGCTCCGCGTACGTGTCGAGTTGGCGCGGCGCCTCGGCGCAGGCGTGCACTCTCACGGCCTGCGCGATCTTCACGGCCCGTACGACGCCGCCGCGGCCGAGGGGCGTCCTCGTGCACGGCCTGCCGCGCGACGCACCCTCGCGCGTTCTCCCATCGGCGATGCCCGGCGAGAACGTGAGCGCGGCAGCCCGCCGAGGCGTGGGCGCGGTGTGGACGCGGCGTGGGCCGGGGTGTCGCGTGGGCATGGACGTGCGCACTGGCGTTGGCATGAGCGCGCGCGTGGCATGGGTGTGCGCATCGGTGCCGGCATGCGCCTGCGTGTGAGAGTGGGCGTGAGCGTGCGTGTTGGCCTGAGCGTGTGTGGATGGCGGCGTTGGCGTCGACGTCGACGTCGGTGTCGACGGAAAATTCCACCCCGGAATCCACTTCCTGTCAGGAATCGCCTCTCCCTTTTATGGCCGATCCGTAATCGAGGCCGTGGGGAAGCGCTCTCGGAACGGCGGTGGGGAATCTTGACCCGTCCGGAAGCGAAACCTAGCCTTCGTGGGAGCTTTTTCATATCTCGCCCGCCACATGGTCCGCGAAGGAGAGTCATGCGGCTGTCGGTGGACTTCGCCTCCGGCCGTTCCGGGACAGCGAAGCTCGCATGGGGACAACGGGACATCTGGGAGGCGATCCAGGATGTCGGGCCGGGCAGCGCGCACTACTTCAACGTGCCCCGGGTGCTCGCCGTCCCGCGCGCGGGCGGCCCGCGCGAGCCCGAGGTCGTGGCGGCCGCCCTGGCCGAGGTGATCGGCAGGCACGACGCCCTGCGGTCCCTGGTGCGGCTCGGTCCTGCCGGGCCGTACCAGGAGGTGACGGCGAACGGGACCGCGTCCGTCGAGCTGGCGGAGGCGGCGCGCGCCGACGCGGACGGCGTCGCCGCGGACCTCGTCGCCCGGCTGGCCGGGCGATCCTTCGACGTCGGCGAGCAGCCGATGCGCGCCGGATTCGTGGTCTGCGACGGCGCGGTCACCCACGTGGCGCTCGTGTTCAACCACGTCGCTGCGGACTGGCGCGCGGCCGACATCGTGGTGCGCGACCTGCGGATGCTGCTGCTCCGCGGCGCGATCGCGGGACCGCCGCCGGCGCAGTTGCTCGACCTGGTGGTGGAGGAGCAGGCGGCGTCGGCCCGTTCCGACCGGGCGATCGCCCAGTGGGAGTCGCTGCTTCGGACCGTGCCGTCCGCCATGTTCCCGAAGGAGGTCGGAGCGGGCTCGACGCCGAGGTACGCGCGGGCGGTGCTCACCTCGCCCCGGCTCAACCACGCCGCCCACGTGCTCGCCCGCCGCGCCGGCGTCAGCACCGCGACGGTCCTGCTGGTGGCCGTCGCCATGCAACTGCGTGAGCTGACCGGGCACGAGGTGTGTGCGATCACCCCGATCGTGCACAACCGCTTCGACGACAAGACCCAGAACCTGGTCACCAGCCTGAACCAGCTCGGGCTGTTCACCCTGGGGCCGTCCGGAAGCCTCGCCGAGACCCTGGTGAGCGCCTACCCGGCGGTGCTCGCGTCCTACCGGCGGGCCCGCTTCGACAAGCCCGCGCTGGACGCGATGGTCGCCCGGCTGAGCGCCGAACGGGGCGTCCCCATGTTTCCGTCGTGCTGTTTCAACGACCTGCGCCCCGGCGAGGACCTGGGCACCGCGAGCCGGGCGGAGGAGGAGTCCGAGCTGGAGTGGCTTCCCGGCACGGACCAGCGCAGCTGCGACTTCTGCGTGGCCCTGATGCGCTGGAAGGGCACGCTCGGCGTGGAGCTGAACGCCGACACCACCCGCCTTCCCGAGAGCGAGATGGCCGCCCTGCTGCACCGGCTGGAGTCCTTCGTCGTCGGCGCGGCCCGGTCGCTCTCGTAACGGCGCCGGCCCCGTGATCTAGCGTCTCAAGATCCTCCGGCGTGCGGTAACCTCAACCGTCCTCATGCTGTTTGGGAGCACGGATGGCCTGCACGTACGACCACACCACAACGACCCGCGCCCGCGCCGACAGGGGGACGCGGCGATGAGCGCCGTCGTGGATGAGGCGGCGCGCCGCCGTACGTTCGCGGTGATCAGCCACCCGGACGCCGGAAAGTCCACGATGACCGAGGCGCTCGCCCTGCACGCCTCGGCGATCACCGAGGCGGGAGCCGTACACGGCAAGGCGGGCCGGCGCGGCGTGACGTCCGACTGGATGGAGATGGAGCGGGCCCGCGGCATCTCCATCACCTCCGCGGCGCTGCGCTTCGACTACCGGGGGCATGTGTTCAACCTCGTGGACACCCCCGGTCACGCGGACTTCTCCGAGGACACCTACCGCGTGCTCGCCGCGGTCGACTGCGCGGTCATGCTGCTCGACGCGGCCAAGGGCATGGAGCCGCAGACCATGAAGCTGTTCGAGGTCTGCCGCCACCGCCGCATCCCCGTCATCACGTTCGTCAACAAGTGGGACCGGCCCGGTCGCGAGCCGCTGGAGCTGCTCGACGAGATCGAGGAGCGCACCGGCCTGCGTCCCACGCCGGTCACCTGGCCGATCGGCGCCGCGGGGAACTTCCACGGCGTGGTCGACCGGCTGGAGGACCGCATCGTCCGCTACACCCGCACCCCCGGCGGCGCCACCAAGGCGCTGGAGACCGAGCTGACCCCCGAGCAGGCCGCCGCCGAGCTCGGCGACGACTGGACCCGCGCGGGGGAGGAGACCGACCTGCTCGCCGCCATCGGCGCCGAGCACGACCAGAAGGCGTTCGAGGAGCACGAGTCCACGCCGGTGCTGTTCGGCGCGGCGCTGTCCAACTTCGGCGTGGCCCGGCTGCTGGACGTGCTCGTCGACATCGCCCCCAGCCCCGCGCCCCGCCCGGACGTCGAGGGTGCGATCCGGCCGCTGGACGCGCCGTTTTCCGGCCTGGTGTTCAAGGTGCAGGCCAACATGGACCCCGCCCACCGCGACCGCATCGCGTTCGTCCGGGTCTGCTCCGGCCGGTTCGAACGCGGCATGGTGCTCACCCACGCCGCCACCGGCCGCCCGTTCGCGACCAAGTACGCCCAGTCGGTGTTCGGTCAGGAACGGGCCACCATCGACGAGGCGTACCCGGGAGACGTCGTCGGGCTGGTGAACGCCACCGCGCTTCGACCCGGAGACACCCTGTACGAGGGCAAGCCGGTGGAGTTCCCGCCCATTCCGAGCTTCGCGCCCGAGCACTTCGCCGTCGCCCGGTCGCGGAGCACCGCCAAGGCCAAGCAGTTCCGCCGCGGCATCGACCAGCTCGACGGGGAGGGCGTGATCCAGGTGCTCCGCTCCGACCTGCGCGGCGACCAGGCCCCCGTGCTCGCGGCGGTCGGGCCCATGCAGTTCGAGGTCGTCCAGCACCGCCTGGCCGCCGAGTTCGGCGCGGAGATCGTCCTCGACCGGCTGGAGTACACCCTCGCCATGCGTACGGACGCCGAGTCCGCGGAGGTGCTGCGGCGCCAGCGCGGCACCGAGGTCCTCACCCGCAGCCGCGACCAGGCCCTGCTCGCGGTGTTCACCGACCAGTGGCGCATGCGCTCCATCCGGCGCGAACACGAGGGCCTCACCCTCGAGCCGCTGATCGCCGGCCAGGGCATCCCCGGCGTGACCGCTTGACGGCCGATCGGGCCGGACGCGTCCCGAACCGGATCACACGGCCGCCGCGAACATGGTCTCGGCCTCGGCCACCGCACGGGTGAGGGTCTCCGCCTCGGGCCGCAGCGCCGCCACGATCGCGTCCACGCCGCGCAGGCCGGCCTGATGCAGCAGCCGCTTCTCGTTGGTGACCCATTGGCCGCGCGCCGCGACAACGGCGTGGGCGGTCTGCATGGCGGCGGTCGCGAGGGCGCCCGCCACCTCGACGGCCTGCCCCCGCGGAGCGTGGGAAGCCTTCGCGTATTGCAGGGTCATGGCCGCCCGGCCACGCCACACCGGCGGCGCCGTCTCGCGCAGCCGCTCGGGGTAGGCGGGGCGCGGCAGCTCACCGCGGAGCACCCGGTTGAGGGCCAGCTCCGCGACGACCAGGTAGCTGGGGATGCCCGCGAGGTGGAACATCAGCGGCTCCCAGTGGAAACGGCCCTGGGCCGCCTCGGCGAGTTCGTGCTCGACCACGTCGAGGTCGCGGTAGTGCACGTCCACCCGCCGGCCCTCGACCGTGAGCCAGGCCCCGCCGTTGAACACACCGCCACCCCAGCCGCCGACCTCGCTGACCTCTCCCGGCCAGCCGACGGCGCGCAGATGGTCCGGATCGAAGTCACCGCGATAGTAGAGGGCGAGGTCCCAGTCGCTGTCGGGCCGGTGGGTGCCCTGCGCCCGCGAGCCGCCCAGGGAGACCGCGCGTACGTTGGGCAGAGCGGCGAGCCGGTCGGCGACATGGTCGAGGAATGCCTGGTCGTTCATGTGCAAGCCGTTTTCTCGTGAGGTGGCAGGGACAGGCGTCATCGAGGCCGGAGCGGCGCTCTACGGCCTCGCCGGAACGCGGGAACACACGTCGTCACTCCACGACCTTGATCGTACTCCCGGGCAGCCCGTCGTACGGCGTGCCGTTCAGCCACGTGGCCCGCGGTGGGCCCGGTCAGGACAGCTCGCGGTGGACGTCCTGAACGAAGCGATGCCACCCACCCTTGCGCGCGTACGGACCAAGCGTCAGTTCGAGTGTTCTGCGCAGCGGGTGAGGGGAGTTCATGATCGCTTCGTTACGCCGGATCAGTGCCGACACTTCGCGCGGCGTGGGTGGACGGTTGCTTTTGGCCAGGTTGCAGGCGGCATGGGCGGGAGCCATGTTCCAGAGGGCGTCGAGATCGACGCTCAGGGCGAACCGATCCATCAACGAGAAGGGAAACACGTGATCGACCGCGACCGCGTCTCTACCCGGCACGATGGGCTCCCGGCAGATCAGGCACCGCCCGTGCTGAAAGCCGATGACCGCCTCGGTGACCCCTGTCACCGGACGGCGCCGCCGCTTGTCCAGCACCCGCATCGTCGCCAGGTCGACCGAGACGCCCTCCTGGATGAGGCTTCGGCCGATGCCCGCCGCGAAGGACGTCTCCACGATGCTCCACCGGGCGTCCAGCTCTGCGCGCAGGCTCGTCGCCTGCTCGCTCGTTGCGACGGCACGCAGGTCGGGACTGAGCCGAACGATTCGCTCTCGCGAGTTCCCGGTCACTTCGTAGAAGCGGTGCGGCACCTGTCCCGCGCCCCGCAGGTTGTGGAACTTCCGCATGACCATTTCGGGCATCGACTTCAGCGTCGCCGCCAGCAGCTTCTCGGTTGGCGATCCGAGCCGCAGCGACTCGGCGGCCTCCTCCTCTGCTACGGCGAGGTAGTCCGTGCGCCCGCTCACGCTCTCCGGCCTCGCCTGGGGCGCCTGTCCCAGATGGCGCACCAGGCTCATCGCGTACGGCACCGCGAGCTCGCGGAGCGGTAGGTCCGCCCGGCCCTCGGCGGCGGCCTGAAGCAGCGCGGTGCCGAGGGCGAACTTGTAGGTGCGGTCGTTGGCCCCCATCAGGATCGCCAGTCGCCACGAGGTCCGAGCGGACGGCTCATATTCGAAGAAATCCACCTTTGTGCCGCTCCACAGGAATTGATCTTGAAATGTCCGAGACAGACTACTTCTGGATCAATGCCTGGGGAACGGCTCGCGGCGCTACCCTCTGGGCACTCGGATGAACGGCAGTGGGAGCAGGCGAGGGATGGGGAAGCTGGTACGTGACAAGATCCCGGACATCATCCGCCGGGACGGAAGAGAGCCGGCCGTGAGCGTGCTGGACGAGGCGGCCTATCGCGAGGCCCTGCTCGCGAAGCTCTTCGAGGAGGCGGCCGAGCTCAGGAATGCGCCGATCGATGAGGTGCCCGAGGAAATTGCGGACGTGCTCGAGGTCCTCCGTGCCCTGGCACAGGTGCACGGCTGCGAATGGCGGGACATCGAGCGGCTCGCCGACGCCAAGCGCGCCGAGCGTGGGGGCTTCCGGGACCGCCTTTATCTCGCCTGATCACGGCGCGGTTCCGGGGTGTGGCAGCCGAGGTGCGGCCGTACGCAACCGCACCATCGGCACTCGCCCCGCCCGGTCGCGCGTCAGCGTCGCGTGAGGGTCCAGGGTCCGTCGGCGTGGACGGTGACGAGACGGGTGCCCGTGGGCAGCAGCACCTTGCCCTTGTATCGGCCGATCTCGTTGACCAGCAGGTCGGAGAAGGAACCCGGCCGCGTATAGGCGTGCACGATGAAGTTGGCCTCGCCGGCGTGCGTGGCCCGCATCGTGCGCAGGCCCCGGGTGGGGGAGAGCTTGAGCACCTGGTCGCCCCGGCCGCGGATGGTCGCGGCGCACCAGCAGCGTGCCTTGCTCAGCGGCATGAAGGTCGCCGTCCAGGACCCGTCGGCCTTGATCGCGAGGCCGCTCGTGCCCTTGGTGCCGTAGTCGTTGTACAGGACGGTCCCGTCGTACGGGCCGATCTCGTTGACCAGGTACTCGCTCGTCTTCCCCCGGCGGTCGACGGTGTGGACGATGAAGTTCGACTCGCCGTTGTGCGTGAAACGGATGACGCCGGGCTTGGTCGTCGTGTGGATGCGCACGACGTCGTCGCCCTTGCCGCGGAACCTGGTGTCGGCCTGCGCGGTGGCGGGAGTGGTGAGCGCGGCGGCGGTCAGGGTGAACACGGCGAGCATGCGGCGGAACATGTTTCTCCTCGTGGGGGATCAGGGATAACCGGTGGGGTTGTCCGGCGCGGTCCCGGTCGCCTCGCGAAGGAGACGGCCGAGGACGCGGAGCCGGGGGGCGGCGAGGCGCGTGCACTCGCTCACTTCAGGGACACCGTGACGCCGGCGGAGAAGATCGAGTCGTGCAGTTCGACGGCCTTGAGGGTGAGGCTCTCCGGCACGTCGAAGACCAGGATCCCGTTGACGCTGTTGCCGGGGTTGATGTTCTCCAGGAACGCGTTGGAGTCCGGCAGCCAGATGGCCGCGCCGGAGTCGGCGTCGAACGTGCGGCCCTTGGCGTCGATGAGCTTCTGCGCCGAGTCGGTGAACATCTGAGCCTCGTCGCCGATGTTCTTCACGGTCAGGTGCACCAGGACGTACTGTCCCTGCGCCTTGTGGGCCGTGAAGCCCGTGCCGACCTGGGACAGCCCCTTCTCGACCTTGGTGACCTTGAAGGCGAACTTGCCGTCCTTGACGACCTCACCCAGCCCGGGAAGGTGGGCCGCCCGCGGAATCCGGGACGTGCGGGGCTCGGCGGCCTGGGCGGTCTCCCCGGGACTGTCGCTGACGCCGACCCGGGAGTCGCCACCCCGGCTGCCGAGAACGACACCGACGATGACCAGGATCATGAACACGGCCGCGCCGGCGAGCACGGCCTTGAGGCAGCCGTTGCCCTTCTTCTGCACGATCACCGTCGGCTGGTACGGCTGCGCGTATGGCTGGTGAGGGTACGGCTGCTGCGGATTCCGGTGCACGGGGAGCGCTCTCCTTCCTCATCCGTCACTCCGTGGAGACGGGTGAAGACAGTAGAGCACATGTGAATAGAACACACAAATTGTTTGCATCTGTCGCTTGCTTTGCGCGTTATGGTGCTGTCGTGGCCAACAGGGCGGAGAATCTGGTTGAATCGCCCCCACGCAATGCGAGATCACCACGGAGGGTGTGTGCAGCCGCTTTTGGCGGGCGATCCCCACGAGATCGGCCCATACCGGGTCGTCGGCCGGCTCGGCGCCGGGGGCATGGGTGTGGTCTACGCCGTCGACGCCTCGGGGCGGCGGGTGGCGGTCAAGCTGGTGCACGAGGCGCTGTCGGTCGACCTGGAGTTCCGGCGCCGCTTCAGCAGGGAGGTCTCCGTGCTGACCGGGGTCGAGGGCGCCTGCGTCGCCCGTGTGCTCGCCGCGGATCCCGGCACCGAACGCCCCTGGCTCGCCACCGAGTTCGTCCCCGGCCCCACACTGGAGCAGCACGTGCGGGCCGACGGGCCGCTGTCCGGTGACGCGCTGTACGGCCTGGCGGCGGGGCTGGCCGAGGCCCTGATCGCCATGCACGCCGCCGGTGTCGTCCACCGAGACCTCAAGCC
This sequence comes from Microbispora rosea subsp. aerata, assembly GCF_014647835.1. Lineage (GTDB taxonomy): Bacteria > Actinomycetota > Actinomycetes > Streptosporangiales > Streptosporangiaceae > Microbispora > Microbispora aerata. Next base: position 68,115 of record NZ_BMPY01000016.1, on the reverse strand, counting down.
CTCGAACGTGATCTTGTCGCCGGACGGTCCCCGGCTCATCGATTTCGGGATCGCCAAGGTCCTGGACGAGACCTCCATGACCCATACCGGCACGCTCGTCGGCTCACCCGGCTGGATCAGCCCCGAGGAGTATGGCGGCGGTGGCGCGGGCACGCCCGCCGACGTGTACGGCTGGGCGCTGCTCGTGCTCTGGGCCACCACGGGCGAGCCGCCGTACGGCACGGGCCGGCCGGAGATCCTGGCCTACCGGGTGCGCGAGGAGACGCCGGACGTCAGACCGGTCCCCGAAGCGCTGCGCGACCTGGTGCGCCGTGCGCTGGCCAAGGACCCGGCGGCGCGGCCCACGGCCGAGCAGGTGCTCGCCGAGGTGACCGCGGCCTGGCGTGGGGTGGAGGACGAGGAGGAGCGGCCGGACGTCACCGCCTTGATTCAGCGCACGTGGGTGCTGCCCGGGCAGGAGACCCCCGAGTGGCCCACGCCGGCCGTCCCCCCGCGCCGCGAGACCGTGACGGAAGAGCCGGGGAAGAGCGATCCTGGAACGCTCCCGGCCGCGGCCCCGGCGGTGGTCGCCGCTCCGCGTACCGGCCCGAACTGGGTGCACGCGTACATCGCGACGGCCGCGGCCGTGACCCTGATCGTGGTGACCGCAATCATCGCCTCGTCCGTCTCGGGCCGGGAACGTTCCATGCCCGTGGCCGAGATGGCGGCCCCCACCCCCGCGTCCGTCTCGCCGGTCCCCGCCACCACGTTCACCGTGACCTCCACGCCCTCCCCGCCACCGAGCCCGAAGAACAAGCCCAAAGCCAAGGGCACGAGGGTGTCGTTCCAGGGCATCACGTTCACCCTGCCGAAGGGCTGGCGGATGACCGGTGTCGCGGACAGCCAGGCATGCGTCGAGTCGCCGCGGTCGGCCGGAGTGGACGGTCCCTGGGACTTCTACTGCCGCCCCGACTCCATGGTGATCCAGCTCGGGTCGAAGAAGGACGACTGGCCGGGGTTCGGCATCCAGGACGACGAGTTCGGCTTCCTCTGGGGCCAGCACGTCCCCTGCCTGGCGGGCGGCAGCGTGGTCCGCAACCCCTACGGTTCGTCCGACGAGCCCGGCGGGCTCTACTACGGCGTCGACGCGTACGCATCGCGGCTCGTCGAGTCGGGCCTGGCGAGGATGCGTGACGGCAGGAAGGCGTACTACCGGTCGTGGCAGGTGGCCTGCGAGGTCAACCTCGCGTACACGATGCTGGTCTGGTACCTGCCGGAGTCGGAGGTGGCCTTCTACGTGCTGAGCGCCCACCCGGAGGACGAAGAGGGCTACAAGAAGATCATCGCCTCGGTGGACCTGCGGGGTTACCGGCATGCCGCCCCGGTGTGAGCCCTGGTCGGCCGGCCGCAGCGGGGCGCGGGCACCGTAGGGGCCGCCGAAGGGGACCGGCCCGTTCCATGCGGGCGCTTGTCAGTTGGTCCGGGTGTTCGGAAGATGGTCGCCGAGGTAGCCGATGTAGACCTTGCCGGTCGCGCCGCCCGAGTCGTCGTGAAAGTACATCCGCGGCGCCGGGTATCCGACGGCGCGCAGCTTGACGTGGGCCTCCATGAGGATCTTTCCACTGGGATGCACCTCGGCGGGGACGGGGAAGGTGCGCGGCTGGCTGAATTTGGCGTTGCCGGTGACCGACGCCGATTCGCGCATCGCGAGCATCCCGGTCGGGATCACGCGCCGCCCGCCTGAGCCGCCGGCGCACCAGTCGTGGAAGCCGCCGGAGAACTCGCCGGAGGATCGGGCGCGGGCGAAGTCGTCCAGCGCGAGCAGCGCGTCCCACGCCTTGGCCGCCCACGTACGGCTGAGCACCGGGTCGGCGTGGTCGAGCCGGACCGCGCTCGCGTCGGTCGGGCCGACGACGAGGTGGGTCAGGCGGGCGCGGGCCTCGACCAGGGCCTCGGCGAGGCTCGTGGGCGTGAAGGGCTCCTCGGGCGTCGGGACGCCGTAGACGGGATGCCCCGACTCGGCGAGGGCGCGCTCCAGCCATCGGACCCGCTCCTCCAGCTTGCGGGTGGTGGCGACGGCCTCGGCGTACTCCTCCCGCAGCAGCTCGTGGGCGACGCGCAGGTCGTCGTGCGCCCCGCTCGGCGCGGGGGAGACGAGCAGGTCGCGGAGCCCGGCCAGATGCAGGCCCAGGGTGCGGACCTCCCGCAGCACGTCACGGCTGGAATCGGTCCCCGCGGCCAGGCCGAGCGCGGTGTCCAGTTCCTGGCGCACGGCCTTGACCACCATCTCGGCCACCCGATGCGCGAGATCGGGGCCGGGCGTCTCGCCGGGCCGGGCGGTGTCCACTGCGACCGGCTCCGGCTCGGGCTCGGAAACCGGCTTGGAAACCGGCTCCGAAGCCGCTTCGGGAACCGGTTCGGGCTCGGGCGGAACCGGGGGCGCCGGGGGCCGGGGGCGGACGGTCAGCGCCATCATCTTGCGCCGCAGCTCCTCCCGGGCGGGGTCGACGGGCGTGCGACGCGGCGTCATCGCCCCGTCCAGCTCCGCGGCGTCCGCGCGGCCCGCGAGGACCCGCAGCACGACCGGCAGGGACTGCCTGACCTCGGGAGGCAGGTCCACGGCGGAGGCACGGCCGATCACACCGTCGGCGATCTTCTCCAGCGCGCCCTCCTCGCGTAACTTCGCGAATCTCATCGGCGGGTGCCGGTAGGGACTGCGCTCGCTCGCGGGGTCGAAGGGGGCGGTGTAGGTGCGGATCGCGCCGCCGTACACGCCCAGCTCGCCCCCCACCAGGCGGTTGAAGAGGTTCTCCGCGAGCCTGTCCGCCAGCCGGACGACCACTCCCGCACCGGCCGTCGCCTCCGCCAGCCGGTCGGCCCGCGCGGCGTTCTCACCATCGCGGCCGGGTGTCACCACCACGACGGGGACCCGGCGCCTCGGCTCGGTCAGGACCCGCAGGAAGCGGTTCACTTCGTCGTCGGCCACCACCTCCGCGCGGTCCACCAGGTGAATCCCGCCGTCGGTGATGCGCGCGGTGCGCAGGTACGCGGGGACGAATCCGGGAGCCTGGGCGTTCGCCGGGCGAATGCCCCCGTACTGCTCGACCGTGACCAGGACCCAGCCGGGGGCGCCGTCGAGGAACACGGCCTTGGTGCGCAGCCGTCCGTCGTCCAGCGGTTCCTCGAGGACGTACCGCCCGCACCCGGAGCGCCGCTCCATCACCAGGCGGGCCCCCGCGTGCTCGTGCTCGGTCCGCGGCCTTCCGGCGTCCGGCGGCGGGAAACCCATGGTCTGCACCCAGGCGGAGAAGACGCGGTGCAACCGCACCCAGATCGGCCGCCCGGGATCCCGCAGGAGCGCCTGGTACAGCAGCGTCGGTGCCATGAGTCGATCCTTCCGTGGGGGCGACGGAAACGTTTCCGGACATGGCAGCGTAACAAGGACGTGTGGAGCAGTGCATTGTGAACACGCTAAACAAATGAATCGTCCCGTGCTGTGCCAGGGGGAGGGTTCTCGGATAGGGTGGGGGACGATTTCGCTGAGCTGGCGGCACCCGCCGGGAGTCGTGTGAACCGGGCATGCTGATGATCGGGAAATATCTGCGGGGGTTCACCCGGATGGACGGCATGTGTGCCGAGCAGTGGCTTCGCCGGGCGAGCGCAGGTTTTCAGCGGGCAGGGTTTCAGAGGGCAGGTTTTCAGAGGGCAGGGTTCCGTAAGGCAGGGTTCCGGAGGAACGACGATGAGGCCTGAGGACGTCACGGTCAACGCGGCCGACATCGCGCGACTGGCCGACGTGGGCAGGGCCGCGGTGAGCAACTGGCGCAAGCGGTTCGAGGACTTCCCGCAGCCGGTCGGAGGCACGGCGAGCAGCCCGGCCTTCTCGCTCGCGGAGGTCGAGGCGTGGCTGCGCCGCCACGGCCGGTACGTCGAGGTCGCGCCGGTCGAGCGGCTCTGGCAGCGGCTGCGGGCCAGCACCGACGACATCCGGTTGGGCGACGCCGTCGCCTATGCGGGAACGCTGCTGCTGTCACTTCGGGATGATCCGGGCGGCTGGCGTGAGCGCGGCGACGGCTCCCTGCTCGAGCGGCTGCCCGAGGCCCCGCCCGAGGGGGTCGTGATGGACGCCAGCCTGGTCAGGGCCATCGTCGAGGTGGGCGAGGCCGAGGGGCCCGCGGCGACCTTCCGGGGCATCTGCGACCGCTACGTAGAGCTGCATTCGCGCAGGCTGCTGGCCACCCCCCGTCCCGTCGCCGAGCTGATGGCCAGGCTCGGCGGCACCGCCGGTGCGACGGTCCTCGACCCCGCGTGCGGGATCGGCACGCTGCTGCTCGCCTCCGGAGCGGCGCGCGCCCTCGGCCAGGAGCTCAACGAGAGCGCGGCGCGGTTGGCCGGGATCTGCCTGCGGTTCGCGGACGCCGCGGGCACCGTCATGGCGGGCGACTCGCTACGGGCCGACGCCTTCCCCGGCGAACTCGCCGACGTGGTGGTCTGCAACCCGCCGTTCAACGAGCGCGGATGGGGATACGAGGAGCTGACCAGCGACCCCCGGTGGGAGTACGGCCTGCCGCCGCGTGGCGAGTCGGAGCTGGCCTGGGTGCAGCACTGCCTCTCCCACGTGAAACCCGGCGGCCTGGTGGTCATCATGATGCCGGGCACCGCGGCCGCCCGGCGCCCCGGCAGGCGGATTCGGGGCAACCTCCTGCGCGCGGGCGCGCTGAGGGCGGTCATCACGCTTTCTCCGGGAGCCGCTCCCGCCTCCAGCGGCGCGCCCGACCTGTGGGTGCTGCGCCGTCCCGCGCCGGGGGACAACCCGCCGTCCGACGTGCTGATGGTCAACGCGGGCGGGGATCTCGACCTGGCGGAAAAGGCGTGGCAGGCGTTCGCCGAGGGCGCCGAGCTGCCCGCGGGCAGCGCCAGCGTGAGGATCATCGACCTGCTCGATGAGGAGGTGGACCTGAGCACCGGCCATCGGGTGGTGTCGCCGGAGCAACCCGACCCGGCGGGTTACGCGGCCGTCCGGGAACGCACCGAGGCGCTGCTGCGCGACCTCGGCGCCGGGCTGCCCAGGCTGGTGGCCGGCGGGCGCAAGGAACTGCCGATGACGACCGTCGGCGAGCTCGTCCGCGCGGGTGTGGTGGTGATCATGCAGGGTCCGCTCAAGATGCCGAACGAGGGCGACCTGCCGATGCTCACGGCAGAGGATCTGCTGCTGGGCCGGCCCGCGAGCGGCCGTACGTCCGACGTGACGGGCCAGGTGCGGATCGAGGCCGGAGATGTGGTCGCGCCGCTCATCGCGGGAAGCGGCCCGGTCCCGCGCGTGATGACGGAGCCGGGCGCGGTGCTGGGCGCCCAGCTCCTGCTCCTGCGGGCCGACCCGGAACGGCTCGACCCGCATTTCCTCGCCGGGTGCCTGCGCGCGGCCGGCGGCACCTCGACCAGGCTCGGCTCCTCGATGCGCTTCGACCCCCGCCGTGCGCAGCTTCCCCGTCTCGCCGTCGAGGAGCAGCGCAGGTACGGCGAGGCGTTCCGCAAGCTGCTCGAATTCGAGGACGCGATGCGGGCCGCGCGGGAGATGAGCGAGACCCTGGTCGCGGCCGGCTTCGACGGCCTGTTCGACGGCACCCTGCGACTCGATTGACCTAAAGGTCTCGGGGTACCCCGATCCTCCCCGGCCCGGCACTGCCGACCGCGCTTCTCCTGCCTCTCCGGCAATGGGTATTTCCCGATGCCGGAGGGCGATTGCGATGGAAAACACCGCGAGGTGGGGAAAATCGCAGTAAAGACGGGGAGGTGCCTTGACGACGATCGTGCAGGCCCATGACGGACGGACGCTCGCAGTCGAGGAGAAAGGCGAACCGGAGGGGACCCCGGTTTTCCTGCTGCACGGCACGCCGGGCAGCAGGCTCGGGCCGTACCCGAGGGCTTCGGTGCTGTATCGGCTCGGGGTCAGGCTCATCACCTACGACCGGCCCGGGTACGGCCTGTCCGATCGCAAGATCGGCAGGACGGTGGCGGACGTCGCCGAGGATGTGGCCGCCATCGCCGACGCGCTGGGGATCGGCCGCTTCGCCGTGATCGGGCGATCCGGAGGCGGCCCGCACGCCCTCGCGTGCGCGGCGCTGCTGCCCGATCGCACCACGCGGGTGGCCGCGCTGGTCCCGCTGGCGCCGCCCGGGGCCGAGGGCCTGGACTGGTTCCACGGCATGACGGAGTCGAACGTCGCCGAGTACACGGCCGCGCAGACCGGCCACCACGCGATGACGGACCTGCTGTCTCCGGTGGTGGAGCGGATCAGGCAGGACCCGACGCTGCTGGTGCCCGCGCTGGACGACGACCTGCCCGAGCACGACCGCCACGTCATCGCGGACTTCGGGCTCCGCATGATGCTGGCCGACAACTTCGCCGAGGCCCTACGGCATTCCGCGGCGGGCTGGGTGGACGACGCGGTGGCGTTCAGCACGCCCTGGGGCTTCGAACCGGCGAGCATCTGCGTGCCGACGCTGCTGTGGCACGGCGGGGCGGACGTCTTCTCCCCGGTGGGCCACTCCCGATGGCTGGGGCGGAGGATCCCCGGCGCGCGGGTGGTGATCCAGGAGGGCATGGCGCATTTCGGTGCGTTCCAGGTCCTGCCCGACGTGCTCACCTGGTTGTCGGCGGCCTGATCTCAGAACGGCTGGGGCTCCAGGTCTCTGTTGATGCGCCGCCACTCCCCGAGGTGGGTCAGGTTCGGATGCGACTCGCCGAGGACCCTGCCGAGGACGGGCAGCAGGCGCTCCCTGATGCGCTCGGCCTGGGCGGTGTGCCCCGAGGACCACAGCGTCACGGCGAGGTTGGCCTCGCACACGAGCGTGTCCGGGTGGCGGTCGCCGAGCTTGGCTCGCAGGGCCTCCAGAGTCTGCCGCTCCAGCCGCTCGGCCTCGTCGTGCCGTCCCCGGTCGCCGAGACAGTTCGCCAGGTTGATCGCCGCCGAGAGCGTGAACGGGTGGGTCTGGCCCAGGTGGCGGGCCAGCCCCTCGCGGGCCGCGGCGGCGACCTCGGTCGCGCGTTCCGGCTCTCCCGACCCCCGCAGGTAGATCGACAGGTTGTTCATCGCGATCAGGGTGCCCGGGTGGTTCTCGCCCAGGGTCTGCCGGTAGACGCGCGTGATCTCGCCGGCCAGGTCGCGGGCTCCGGCCTTGTCGCCGAGCGCCGATATGCAGCAGGCGAGCTCCAGGGTCGCGGCCAGCGCGTCGGGAGTGCCCGCGTAACGCTGCCGGTAGCGCTCTTCGGTCTCCTTCGCCAGCTCCCACGCCTCCTGCTGCTCGCCGGCTCTGCGGAGCGACACCGCCAGGCTCTTGGCCGCCCTGAGGGTGTCGACGAACGACTCGCCGAGCGACTCCCGGTAGTGCTGGAGGGTGGTGCGCAGCAGGTCCACGGACTCCCGGTACAGGCCGATCTCACGCAGGTCGCGGGCGAGATGGGCGGCGGAGAACAACGTGTAGGGGTGGTTCACGCCGAGCACCCTGGTCCGCCGCTCCAGGGTGTCCTGGTCGAGGTCGCGGGCGCTGACGGCGTCGCCGACCAGCCGGTAGCACAGCGCCAGGTTGTTCGCCGAGGCCAGGGTGCGCGGGTGGTCCTCACCGAACAGCGTCTTCCACTGCTGGTAGGTGACCCGGTCCATCTCCAGCGAGCTCTCGTAGTCGCCGAGGCCCCGCAGGTCGGCGGCGAGGCCGCCCGCCGTCAGCAGCGTGTGCGGGTGCCTGTCCCCGACCACCTGGAGCTGCTGCTCGCGAACCCACTCGTCGAGGTCCCTGGCCTCCTCGTACTTGCCCTGCGAGCGTTTCACGTTGGCCACGTTGAACAGCAGGTGGAGGCGCTGCCTGTCGTGGATCCCGAACTCCTCCTCCCAGAAGTTCGCAAGCCGCTCGCCGAGGGCCAGCGCGCTGTCGAAGTCGCCGCGTTTCCACAGGTAGCGCACGCGGTCGGTGAGGAGCTGCCGGGTCTCCTCCTCGGTGCACTCGGTGGCGCGGGACGGCTGCAGATGCTGCCAGATCAGGTCGTAGCGGATCCAGTTCTCCGGATCGTCCACGTCGCCCTGCCGGGGGCGGGCGCCGACGAGGATGCGGTGCACCTCGTGGCAGGCGGCGTCCTGCTCCTCCTGCGACATCTGGCTGCGGATGACCGACTGGACCAGCCGGTGCACCTGGATCGTGTTGTTGCCCTGGTCCACCTTGGCGAGGGCGAATCTGCCGATCTCCTGGATGACGCGGCCGAGCACCAGCTTCTCGCGCAGCGAGTCGTCGTACGGCAGCAGCGACTCCACCATCTCGTCGCTGTAGAGGAGCAGCATCGAGATGGGCTCGGGCGCGAAGAACGCGCACAGCTGGAGCAGCCGCACCGACGCGGGGGAGCTCTCCCGGAGCTGGGCCAGCGAGAGGTTCCACGTCACGGCCACGGGGTGCGGGTAGTCCCCGGGCTGGGTCATCGACGCCAGGACGCGCGCCGCCTCGGTGTCGAGCTGCTCGATCAGCGTCGCCGCCGGCAGGCCGGTCTCGGCGAGCCAGGCCGCGGCCTGCTCGACCGCGAGCGGCAGGTTGCCCAGGGCCTCGGCCACCCGGACGGCGTCCTCGGGGGCCAGCCCGGGCACGCGGCGGCCGAGGTGCTCCAGGCTCTCCTCCTGGCTGAAGACGTCGATTTCCAGCGGGGCCGCCACCGACGACCACGCCTGGTTGCGCGAGGTGATCAGAACGTGGCCCGACGAGCCGCCGGGGAAGAAGTCCCGCAGGTCCTCCGGCACGCCCGCGTTGTCGAAGATCAGGAGCCAGCGGCCGTACGGCCGGCCCAGGCGCAGCGCCTCGCGGACGGCGGCGACCACCTCGGCGATGTTGTCCGCCACCGGGATGTGCAGCTGCCGCGCCAGCTCCTCGAAGGCGGAGTAGATCCGCTCGGGGTCCTCGGAGGAGATCCACCAGACGATGTCGTAGTCGGCGCGGAAGCGGTGGGCGTACTCCAGCGCCACCTGGGTCTTGCCGACCCCGCCGAGGCCGTACAGCGCCTGCGGCAGCACGACCGCGGCGCTGCCGCCGACGAGCTGGGTGCGCAGCCGGTCGAGCACCTGCCCGCGCCCGGTGAAGGCGGCGTTGCGGGCCGGGACGTTCCAGACGGCGGGCTCGCTGCCGGGGAAGCGGGCGCCGAGCCCTCCGGTGTCGAGCGACGCCGCTTCCCCGGCCCGGCCGAAGGCCCGCAGCACGGTCTCGGCCGCGGCCTGCTCGGAGATCCTGGTGAGGTCGGCGAGCGCCCGGTCGCCGAACGGCGAGGGGAACCGCGACTCCGACACCCGAAACGCGATGACCTCGCCGCGGCCCGACACGTCGGTGTCGGTCAGCCGCTGCCACACCTCCTCGCCGCGGGACGCGCGGACGTAGGCGCCCGACAGCACGACGACCGTCCGCGGAGCCTCGCCGCCGCCGAACTCCAGCGCCTCGTCGGTGTCGACGGCGCGCAGCTTCACCTGGTAGCCGTACCGGTCGAGCAGTGCGGCGATCCAGTCGGCCCACATCCGGTCCTCGGAGGCGTAGCTGAGGTATACCTCGGCCTGGTGCGCGGGGTGCCTGCGGGTGAACGCGTCCAGGTGGCGAAGTCGCACGGACTCGTCCATCGGCGGGAAGGACGTGACCTCGCCCTCGGTGATCACACCGGTCAGGCGCTCGAAGGCGGCCAGCATCGAGGTCGGCCGGTTCGGCTCGTCGCCGAAGGTCGCCAGGATCTCCTCGAAGGCGTAGAAGGGCGTGTACGGGATCTCCACCGCGCCCCAGTACTGGTCGGCCTCCTCCTGGCTCATGCCGCGGGGGAACTTGTCGAAGCGCCGCTTGGCCAGGCTCCGGCCCGCGTCGCACTTCTCCTTCTCGCCCATCTCCACGCGCATCGGCACGGGCAGGATGCGGATGCCGCGGTCCCCGTACCGGTCGTCGATGCGCCGCGCCACCGACGAGGTGCCCTCGATGCCCTGGTCGGAGAGGGTGAAGCAGGCGACGAGCACGTCGGGCAGCTGCACGGTGCAGATCTCCGCGATGTCGCTCAGGCCGGTGCGGCTGTCGATGAGTGTGTAGTCATAGCAGGCTTTCATGTCGTCGCGCAGCGCGTCGAAGAACTGCCCGCCGCCCTGCCGCTCGTAGAAGGTGTCCCAGTCGAAGCCGGAGACGAGGGAGGAGTAGTCGCGGTTCTGCCGGCCCGCCGACAGGAAGTCGAGGGTGCCCTCGCCCGGGAAGTCGAAGTCGAGGGAGACGGCGTGCGGCTCGACCCGGGCGTACTGCCGGTGCCAGTCGCGCGGCCTCGTCGCCTGCTTCATCGCCGCCCACTGGTAGGTCGTGATGAGGTCGATGACGCCGGAGGTGGTGGTCACCACGCCGCTGTCGAGAAAAGGACGGAAGAACTTGTGCAGGCCGGGGGACTCCAGGTCCCAGTCGACGACGAGCACGCGCTTGCCCGCGCTGGCGAGGATCCACGCCGTGTTCGCCAGCGCCATCGTCCGCCCCGTACCACCCTTGTACGAGTAGAAGGTGACGATCCGGCCCTCGCTCATGTCGCTACTCCTCCGGCCCGATAAGCCTCGGTCTGTCGACTTTCGCGCCCTCCGGCGGGTAGGCGGGGGCGTGCTTGAAGTACTGCTGCGTGGCCTTGTGCAACGCGTCGGGCAGCAGGCTCCGGAAGGCCTCCAGGCTCGGCACCTCGGGGGCGGCCGCCGGCTCCGACAGCTTGTGCCCGAGCGCCTCCCTCAGGCAGCTCTTGAGCCTGGGCTCGTGCGCCACGGTCTCCGGGTCCTCCCGGTTCCACGGCACCATCACGGTGATCCACTGCCGCCCCGGCCGGTTCACCCCGCGCAGCGCCTCCCGGCAGTCGGCCTGGGAGGTCGCCCAGGGATCGACCAGCATCACACCCGGCGCGCTCGGCGTCTCGGCCTCCAGCGTCCGGCCGTGCTCCTCCAGCGAGCCCACGTGCGGCAGGAAGCCGCGGGAACGGGCGACCTCGGCCGCGCTGTCGGCCAGGGGCCGCATGCCGTTGCGGCTGCGGTACGGGTCCCACTCGTGCGGGGTGCGCCCGTAGTGGTAAGGGTCCCGGCCCTCCGGCAGATGCCGCAAGTCGGGTGCGACTACGGTGACGGTCACCGGCCGTTCCGGCGTGTGATCGGCGAACGCGCTCGGCACGGTGGTGTAGTCGCGGATCTTGCCGTACGGCATGGGCGAGGTCTCGGCCACCTCGATGATCCGCTGGGCGAGCCCCAGTGTCGCCGTCTGGTACTGGCTGCGGTACTTGCTGAGCTTCATGATCCCGTAGAAGCCCTCCTCGGCGTAGCGTGCGCCGAGTTCCGCGTGGTTGAACTGGATGGCCTGGGCCGCCCGGGGGAGAGTCATCATGCGCATCGGGGCCCAGACGGCGGGCACGATCGGCACGGGTCCGGTGTAGCCGGGAGCCCGTTCGAGGAAGGCGGCCCACTCCTTGCCGCAGTGCTCGCTCTCGAAGTAGCGGGGCGAATAAAGGGGAACGAAAACCCGGCAGCTGGACAGGCGCTCGGAGAGCATTTGCGGCCAGTTCTCCCCGGTGCGTAATTCCCTGTCCATATATCCGGCGGCCCCGGCGGGCACTTTGGTCAGGTGCATGATGTGCTCGCAGAGCACCTTGAACAGCCGCTCCACCCATTGGTTGGGATCGCTGCCGTCCGCCGGATCGTTCGGGGGCACATGCGCATAACTGAGGAAGAAGTACGGCCCAGTGGGTTGAGCGGGCGTGTGTGGAGTCGCCATTCGCCTCCTTCCCGGACTTCACTATAGGAACGAGGTCTATGTCAGGAAAGTGCCGCAGAGGAGAAAGCACAGGAAAACGCCGGGGCGGCGGCTCAGGAGCGCAGGGCCGCGGACTCCGCGCGGTAGCGCTCCGCCAGCTCGGCCGCCGCGGCCGCCGCCCGGCCGGAGACCGGCTCGTCCAGCCACGGCTCAAGCGTGCGGCGCAGGCCGGCGACGAAGCGCGTGCCCAGAGGGGTGAGGCCCCCCGAGCCGTCGAGGTCGTCGATCGCCCGGGCCGTCTGCTCCCGCCACAGCGCGAACTGCACCTCGCCGGTGCCGTCGTCGCGGAGGTGCCGCCGCACCCGCCAGAAGTCCGTCACCGCCAGATGCGCGTACACCCCTTGCAGCAGCGCCTCGATGGGGCGCGGGCTCTCCCGCCGCCAGGGCGCGTAGTAGAGCCCGGTGTGCGCGGGATCGTACAGGTCGACCAGGTCGAACAAGGCGCCCAGCTTCACGTGCTGGAACTCGTGGATCAGCAGCAGCGCGAGGGTGGCCGGATCGGCGGGGGGAGCGACGGCCACGGCCCCGAACGCGTTGCGGGCCGCAGAGCTGGCGCTGCCGCCCCCCTCGGGCGGGTCGAGCGGCACCAGCGTGGTCAGCCCGGCACGCAGCCCGGGGGCGTACGCCGGGTGATCCGACTCGATGACGGCCCACGCCTCGGCGAACACGCGCTGCCACTCGGCCGCCTCCGCCTCGGTGAGCCTTCCGGAGGCCGGGTGACCGTGGCAGTGCCGATGGGGATCGGTGTCCTCCAGCACGACGGACAGGCCCGGCGCGGTCAGCCGCCGCGCCGGGCGCCAGGCCGCATCGGGCATGTCCGGCAGGGAGAACCGCCCGCTCTCGGCGACCAGCCGCGCGGTGGCGGCCCGCCCCGCCTCGAACGCTCCCAGCGTGGGCAGGTGGAACACGCCGTCCACGGCCGTGATCACCAGGTCGGCGGCCACGCCCGCCCGCACGGCCGCGGCGCCGGCGATGTTGGCGAGGTAGGCCGGGTCGCCGTCGTGCCGCAGGCACCGCACCGCCCACTCCCGCACGTACGGATGGTCGAGCACGGCGTCGACGGCCTCGCGGTGGCCGGCGTCCAGCCGGGTGATCAACTCCCACCCCGCCGCCGCGGACTCCTGCGCGCCGACGCCGCTCAGCAGCGCCCGGCGCATCGTGCGCTGCGCCGCGGCCAGGCAGCGGACGTCCTCCTCGCCGCCGTATCCCGCCGACAAGGCGTCCATGGCGGCGGCGGGCACCGAGTGCGTGGGCATGGCGGTTCTCCGGCGGACGTGGGTGATGAGCGCGAAGAGGTCGGCGCTGTAGACGCTCGGGTTCGCGAAGCCCGACCCGGTGCGGTAGCGGTGGGCGTACAGGCCGCCGCCGCAGCTGTCCACGACCGGGCAGGCGCGGCAGGTGTCGCACAGCCCGCCGAGGCCCTGCTGCCGGGCGAGCACGCCGGTGTGCCGCGCGACCGTGTCGAGGTCGTGGCGGAACACGTCGAGCCCCGTCGCCGGCGCTCCGTCGTAGGCGGCCTTGAGCGAGTCGGCCTGCTCGTAGCTCCCGTCGGTCTCGATGACGACGAGGTCGGCCGGTTCGAGCCCGAGCGACTCGGTGAGGCTCGTGCCGCCGCGGCTGGTGCGCAGGATCGACTCGAACATGCGCACGGGCACGCGGCGCCCCTCGGCCGACCACAGCTCGAAGATCTCGATCAGCCAGTCCGCGTACGCCGTCGGAGCCGGCCGCGGCGGAGGGGAGTCCCACGTAGCGTGCGGGAGCAGGAAGTCGACGCACGGCGGCTCCAGGTCCGCCAGCGCCCGGTAGACGGCGACGGGGTCGTTGGCGACGTCGATCGTGCACAGCAGCCCCGCGTACAGCCGGGGGCGGCGGCGCAGCCGCTCCACGGCCCGGACGACGCGGTCATAGCTGCTGCGGCCGTCGGCGTAGCGCCGGTGCCGGTCGTTGGCGGCCCGGTCGCCGTCCAGAGAGACCCCGACTTTGACGTCGTGCTCCTCGAACAGGTCGAGGAAGCGGTCGTCGAGAAGCGTGCCGTTGGTGTGCACCCGCAGGTCCAGCGCGCACAACTCGTCGAGGCCGCCGCGCAGCTCGGCGATGAGGCGCCCGAGCCGGCCGCGGCCGGCCAGCAGCGGCTCACCGCCGTGCAGCACGACGTGCACCTGGCCGAGCCCGTGGCTCTTGACGTGCTCGGCGATGCGGGTGACGGCCCACGTCGCGGTCTCGTCCGCCATGACGGCGGGCCGTCTTCGCCAGGACTGGTCGGCGTGCTCGTAGACGTAGCAGTGGTCGCAGGCAAGGTCGCACCGGCTGTGCACCTTGAGCACGAACTGCCGGAACGGCACCGCGGGCACGTTCACCGCGCGCGGAAGGTCAGATCGACGAGTTGAAACGCGCGACCGGGACGCGCTCGACCGGGGTGTCCGGAAGGACGCGCCGGAGAATGCTCTCGCGGTCGAGGTCGGAGACGTGGGAGAGCGGAATGTCGCGGAGGTCCGTCACATTTGATGGGACCTCGGACTGCTTCTCATCGGTTATGTTCATTTGCCCACCAATGCGAACGTGCAATCGAACGTCGATGCAAGGAACGGTAGGCGGCTAACGCTACCGCACCCGCCGGTCCGGCGCGCCTCCCGGGGGGTCAGTGTTTCGTCTGCGAAAGCCAATCCTGTCACATAGATACCGTTTAGTCACTTATTGCTAGACAAAGCATGGGATGCGGTCCAAAGCATATGTTCGCGAGCTATAGCCTCTTCCGCTTCGTCCACGAAATGGGCCCATTCGTCTTCGGTGGACGCCCAGTCCGCGCGTATAACGATATGTCCGAGTTCGAGCGCGGCGACCGCGTAGGCGCTCGCGACCTGCTGGTGCTGACGCGTCTGAAGCCAGGCCACGCCCGCGGCCGCCACCGCGCTCAGCATGCCGGGCAGGTCGATGTCCGGGCCCTCCCCGCCCAGCGCGGCCTTCACCGCGGCGGTGACCAGCCCGAGCGCCTCCGCCGCGGCCACCAGGAGCAGCCATCTGGCGGCCCGGCGCTCGTTGTCGACGGCCTTGGCGGTGTACCAGGCCCGCTGTTCGTTGAGCCGGCCGGTGACGTAGTGCCGCCGGCGCTCCTCCAGCGGCAGCGCCCTGACCGCGCGCATGCCCTCGGTGACCTGCGCATCGGCGTCGAACACCGAGACCGGGCCGATCGTGTGCAGACTGGCCGTTATCTCGCTGTAGCGGCGCAGCAGGAGATTGTCGGCCGTGTGGCCGCGCTCCCCGCCCGGGGCGCCGCCGTCCGCGGGCGGCACGCCGCCGGTGGCCGGCCGGTCGGCGAAGGCGCCGAGGCCGAAGGGCTCGCCTCCCACGAGGTAGCGCCACGCCAGCGTCTTGGCGGACTCCGCGGCGGCCCGCGCCTCGTACCAGCGCCGGTCGGGGCGCGCGGTCAGCAGGTAGACCTCGGTGACGAGGGCGACTCCCATCGCCCCCGCCGCGATGGTCGCGGTCAGGTCCAGCCGCCCGACGACGAGGCTGAACGCGCCGCAGACGGCGGCCGTGACCAGGGACGACAGGCGGACGGACGTGGCCGTCAGCAGCCTGCGCTGGTTGATGACGGCGGTGCGGTCGGCGGCGCGGTACAGGGCGGGAAACTCTGACTCCGGTAGCACCTCCACCTCTTCGACATGATCTGATGCCTCAGACCGTGTCAACCCTCGCCGTCAACCCTCGTCGTCGACCCCCGCCTCGGCCCTCGCCGCCCCCGCGGGCCAGATGACGCGCACGGGCACCCGCCGGCGCGCCGCCGCCCCGACCGCCTCCGCCGTCCCTCCCGACCCCCGCGCGGGAAGCCCGTCCCACACGGCGACGAGCAGGTCGGCCGTCTCGATCAGCAGCTCGTTCGCCGCGGCGTACGCCTCGGGTGAGGCCCGCTCGAACGGCAGCCGGCGGACCCGGCTCGCCACGGCCAGCAGCGCGTGGAAGGCGCCCTCGCCGTACTCGCGGGCGGGCACGACGGCCTCCAGCGTCCCGCCGAGATCGAGCACCGCGGCGGCGAAGATCTGGTCAGCCCCGAGGGCGAGGCAGGAGATGCCGACCATGCGCGGGGCGTACGCCCGCAGGAAAGTCCGCACCTCCGCGTCCACGAGCGACGTCGTCACCGGATCGAGGTTCCGGTGCCCCGTGACGGCGATCCGGACGGGAAGCGGGAGGGCCGTGTCGCTGCTCACGGTGGGAGACTACGCACCCAGGCGTACGGGCAGGCGGGCGAGACGCCAGGAGACCGGCACGAACTGCCGGTCCAGGTCCTCCGGCGCGACGGCCAGCCGGAGCCGGGGGTAACGGCGCAGCAGAGCGCCGAGGGCGACCTCGCCCTCCTGCCGGGCCAGCGCCGCGCCCAGGCAGTAGTGCAGGCCGTGCCCGAAGCCGACGTGGGTCTCCTTGCGGCCGTCGGGCTCGCGGGTGATGTCGAGCCGGTCGGGGTCGTCGAACCGCCGGGGATCGTAGTTGGCCGACACCAGCACCGCCATCACCGGCTCGCCCCGGCGCACGGTCATGCCGCCGATCTCGACGTCCTCGGCGGCGTACCGGATGCGGGTGCCCTGGACGGGCCCGCACCAGCGCATCAGCTCGTGGACGGCGCGCGGCAGCAGCCCCGGGTCGGCCCGCAGCACGGCGAGCTGGCCGGGGTGGGTCAGCAGGGCGGCGGTGCCGTTGCCGATCAGGTGGGCGGTGGTCTCGTGCCCGGCGATGACGAGCGTGAGCACCATCGTGACCATCTCGGTGTCGTTCAGCCGGTCGCCGTCCTCGTCGTGGGCGCGGATCAGGCCGGTCAGCAGGTCGTCGGCCGGCTCGGCCCGGCGGCGGGCGATGAGCCCGCGGATGTAGGTCACCATGTGCCGCAGCGGCTCGGCCATCGCTCCCGGTTCGAGCGAGACCAGGCGTCTGCCCCACTCCCGCCACAGCGGGCGGTCCTCCTCGGGGATGCCGACCAGCTCGCAGATGACGGTGATCGGCAGGGGGTAGGCGAAGTGCTCGATCAGGTCGGCCACCCCGTCCTCGGCGTGGCCGGGCAGCCGGTCGAGGAGATCCTCGGCGATCTCCTCGACCCGGGGCCGCAGCTGCGCCACCCGCCGCGCGGTGAAGGCGCGCGACACCAGCCGGCGCAGCCGCAGGTGGTCCTCGCCGTCGGCGTCCAGCACGCTGTCCAGGAGGTACGGCGCGCAGTCGCGGGGGACGCCGCGGGCCTTGATGAGCTGCTCGCGGATGTTGCCCACGTCCGCTCCCGGCACGCTGGCCGGGTTGTTGACGAACCGATGGTCGCCCAGCACGGTCTTGACGTCGTCGTACCGGGTGACGAGCCAGACCGGGGAGTCCAGGCCGGGGAAGGAGCCGCGCACCAGCGGGGCCTGCTCCCGCAGGCGCGAATAGCCCCCGAACGGATCTCGCACCAGGTCCGCGTCGAACAGGTTGACGGGTCTCGCCGTGCTGGAAGTGCTCATGCCTGCCTCCGTCAGGTGGTGCGTTCGTGCCGGTGGATCTCCTCGTGTGGTGCTCGGCTCGGGGTGCTTGGTCTCTTGGGCTCAGTCTTCCAGGGAGCGCACCAGCGACTCCAGGTCGCGCATCAGCCGGCCGGTGCGTTCCGGGCCGTACGCCATGAGAATGACCTGCTGGTGCTCGGCGATGCCCGCCTCCAGTCGGGCGAGCAGGTCGCGGCCCCGGTCGGCGAGGAAGACCGCGACCTTGCGGCGGTCGGCCGGGTCGTGCCCGCGGTAGACCAGCGCGCGTTCCACCAGCCGGTCCACCGCCTTGGTGAGCGTGGGATGGGGCATGAGCGCGGCCTCCGCCAGATCGCCCATCGAGTGCCCGCGCCCGTCGGCGAGCGCCTGCAGGATGCGCCACTGCTCGACCGTGACGTCCTCGGTGGCGAGCGCGGCGGCCAGCCCGCGGTTGACGCTGCGCTCGGCGCGGCTCAGCAGGTAGGCGAGCGACGACCGGAGACCGGTCACCTGTTCGGTCAGGGGATACTCGTGCACGTGGCCGATCCTGTCACACTCGTAATCGAGTCATTCGAGGCTTGTCTCCTACCCGCCGACACGCTCCGCGTCGCGCTGGTGGTGCCGGTTTCCGGCGTGCTCGGGCTGCTCGGCCCGGCGGCGATCAACTGTGCCGTGCTCGCCGCCCGGGAGGTCAACGCGGCCGGGGGCGTGCTGGGCAGGCCGATCGAGCTCGTGCTCGTGGACGGGGGCCGCTGCCCGGCCGCCGTCGCCGGCGAGGTGCGGGGCCTGGTGCGCTCCGGGGTCGTGCGGGCGGTGGTCGGCACCCACGCGAGCGACGTGCGCGTCGCGGTCGAGCGGGCGCTGGACGGCGCGGCCCCGTTCGTCTACACCCCGCCGTACGAGGGCGGCGCCCGCCGTCCGGGTGTCTACTGCCTCGGCGAGCCGGCCGCGCAGCAGGTCGGCCCGGCCATCGGCTGGCTGTCCGAGCATCGGCGGGCCCGGCGCTGGTTCCTGCTCGGCAACGACTACGTCTGGCCGCGCCTGGTGCACGCCTCGGCCCGCGGGCACCTGCGCGCCCGGTCCGCGACCGTCGTGGGGGAGCGGCTCGTCCCGCAGGGAACGGCCGACATGGACCGGCTGGTCGAGGAGGTGGCCGCCGCGCGGCCGGACGTCGTGCTGCTCACGCTCATCGGCAGCGACCTGGTCGCGTTCAACCGGGCCTTCGCCGCGAGCGGCCTGCGCTGCGCGCGGCTGTGCGGCGCGCTGGAGGAGCACGGCCTGCTCGCGGCCGGGGGCGACACGACCGGCGGCCTGTACGCCGCCATGGGCTACTTCGGCGGCATCGTCACCGACGCCAACCTCGGCCTGGTCGAGCGCTACACCGCGATGTTCGGCCCGCAGGCGCCGCTGCTGAACGGGCTCGCGCACGGCTGCTACGAGGGCGTGCTCATGCTGGCCGCCCTGGCGCGGCGCGCGGGCACGCTGGCAGTGCCCGCACTGGAGGCGATCGCCGACGGCACGACGGTCGTCTCCGGGCGCGGCCCGCTCACGCTGGCCGGGGGGCAGGTGCGCCAGCGGGTGTACCTCGCCCGGGCCGACTGGCTGGACTTCGAGATCGTCACGCCGCTGATGTCCCCTATGTGAACTTTCACCCCTGCCCGCCGTCATCCCGGAGGCCGCGGTCGTGCAGGTCGCGGGAGAAGCGCAGGCGCTCGGCCGACACGGCGGCGACGGCGAGCTTCTCCCGGGTCCGGCCGAGCTCCTCGATCACCTCGCCCATCCGGCGGAAGCCGTACGTCGTGATCCCGGCGAGGAACGTGGTCAGCGCCGCGCCCCACAGCGCCTCGTGGAACGAGCCGGCGTGCACCGGGACGATCGCGGCCAGCGCGGCCGTCACGGCGACGAGCGGGGGCGCCGCGCGAACCGGGAGCACGAGCCCCGCGCCGCCGCTTCCGCCATGGCCGCCATGATCGTCGGCGCGCGACCGGGGCGGGCAGGGTGAGACGTCGCGGAACCGGCAGTACGAATCACCCGGGTCTTCGGTCACACCGGGCCGGGACCTCCGCACCTGGAGGGGCGTCCGGGGCCCGCGGCAGCCTGACGTGGGGGGTGCCTGCGATGAGACGCCGCAACGAGGAGGTCGCCGGGCTGCTGCAGGAGTACGCCGATCTGATCGCGATCACCGGGGGCGACGCGTTCAAGGTACGGGTCTACGAGAAGGCCGCGCGGTCGGTCGGCGGGTACGGCGGGGAGATCGACGGCATGGACGCGGCGGCCCTGCGGGAGATCCCGAACGTCGGCGCGTCCATCGCCGCGAAGATCGAGGAATACCTGCGCACCGGGTCGATCCACCAGCTGGAGGAGCTCCGGACGAAGATCCCCGCGGGGGTGCGCCTGCTGACCACGATCCCCACGCTCGGGCCGAAGAAGGCCATGGTCCTGTATCACGAGCGGGGGATCGACTCGATCGAGAGGCTGGAGCACGCCATCCACGCCGGGGACCTGCGGGGGCTGCACGGGTTCGGCGAGAAGACCGAGGAGAACCTGCTCCACGGCATCGAGGTGATGCGCAAGACCGGCAGCCGGGTGCACATCGGGATCGCCATGGCCGTCGCCGAGGAGGTCGTCGCCGCGCTGACGGCGCAGCCGGGCTGCGAGCGGTGCGCGTACGCCGGGTCGCTGCGGCGGATGAAGGACACGATCGGCGACGTCGACGTGCTGGCCACCGCCCGCGACCCGGCCGCCCTGATGGCGGCCTTCACCACGCTGCCGTACGTCACCGAGGTGATCGCGCACGGCGAGACGAAAAGCTCGGTGCGCACCGCCTCGGGGCTCCAGGCCGACCTGCGGGTGGTGCCGGGGGACTCCTGGGGAGCCGCGCTGCAGTACTTCACCGGCTCGAAGGCGCACAACATCCGCACCCGGGAGATCGCCGTGCACCGGAAGCTGAAGCTGTCGGAGTACGGCGTGTTCGACGTGGCCACCGGAGACAAGATCACCTCGGCGGACGAGACGGAGGTGTACGGCATGCTCGGCCTGCCGTGGATCGAGCCGGCGCTGCGCGAGGACACCGGGGAGATCGAGGCCGCGCTGGGGGAGGGGCTGCCCACGCTGGTGACCCCGGCCGACGTCCGCGGCGACCTGCACACCCACACCGACCTGACCGACGGGCTCGCGCCGCTGGAGGAGATGGCCGAGGCGGCGGCCGCGCGCGGCTACGCCTACTACGCCGTGACCGACCACGCGCCCAACCTCTACATGCAGCGCATGACCGACGAGAAGGCGCTGGACCAGCGCGAGCGGCTGCGCCGCCTCGGCGCCGCGCTCCCCGGCTTGACGCTGCTGCACGGGTGCGAGCTCAACATCGGCCCGGAGGGCGAGGTCGACTGGCCGCCGGAGTTCCTGGCCGGGTTCGACCTGTGCGTGGCCTCGGTGCACTCGCACTTCACCCAGTCGCCGGAGGAGATGACCCGGCGGCTCATCCGGGCCTGCGAGAACCCGTACGTGAAGATCATCGGCCATCCGACGGCGCGGGTCATCGGCAGGCGGGAGCCGGTGGACGCCGACTGGCCGAGGGTGTTCGACGCCTGCGCCCGCACCGGGACCGCGCTGGAGATCGACGCGTTCCCCGACCGGCTCGACCTGCCCGCGGACCTCGTCAGGCGGGCGGCCGGCCGGGGCGTGCTGTTCGCGATCGACAGCGACGCGCACGCCGTGCCGCACCTGGCGAACATGCGGTACGGCGTGGGCACGGCGCAGCGGGGCTGGCTCACCCCCGAGCAGGTGGTCAACACCTGGCCGCTCGACCGGCTGCGGGAGTTCCTCCGCCCCCGATGAAGACCTCTTTCGCGGCTCACGCGGCGGCGGGCCGGTCGTCGTACTCGTCGAGCACGGCCACCACGTCCCGCCCGGCGGCGGCGAGGATCGACGCGGCGATGGACGCCCGGTAGCCGCTCGCGCAGTGCGTCCACACCTCGCCGTCGGGCACCTCGCGCAGCCGCGACGGCAGCTCGTGCAGGGGGATGTGCACCGCGCCGGGCAGGTGCGACTCGCGCCATTCCATCGCGCGGCGCACGTCCAGCACCACGACCGGGCGGCGGCGGCGCGCGGCGGCCAGGTCGGCGAACGTCGCCGTCGGCAGGCAGGCGGGCGCCTCGCCGCCGGTCCAGTCGGCCGGCCCGCCGGTGGCGGCGGCCGCCGGGCGGTCGATGCCGATCCGGGCCAGTTCGCGCTGGGCGCGCGCGACGTCGCCGGGGCTCTCGGCGAGCAGCGTCACCGGGGAGTCCCAGGGGATCAGCCAGCCGAGGTAGACGGCGAAGTCGCCGTCCAGCCCGAAGTTGAGCGTGCCCGCCAGGTGGCCGGCCGCGAACGCCGTACGGGACCGCAGGTCCACCACCCACTCGCCGGCCCGCAGGCGGCGGCGCAGCTCGGCGGCGTCCGCGCGGTGCGGCGGGGACAGGTCGGGCGCGTCCGGCCCGGCCAGGTTGAGCGGGGCCATGTGCGCGTAGTACGCCGGGTAGGCGTCCAGCCCGGCCAGCAGCGACTCCACGTACTCGTCCTCGCCGCGCGTCAGGACCGGGTTGACCCGCAGCTCCCGGCCGATGGTCGACTCGGTGACGTCCGACTGCGTCGCCGAGCAGAAGCTGCCGAACCCGTGGGTGGGGAAGATCTCCGTCTCGGCGGGCAGCTCGCGGGCCAGCCGGTGCGCCGAGGCGTACTGCGCGCGCGCCAGCGTGCCGGTGTGCTCGGGGCCGAGCAGGTCGGGCCGCCCGGTCGTGCCGTGCAGCAGCGAACCGCCGGTGAAGACGGCGGGCGGCCGGTCCGGGCTCTCCAGCACGTACGACAGGTGGGTGAAGGTGTGGCCGGGGGTGGCGACGACGCGCAGGCGCGTGCGCGGGCCGACCTCGATCACGTCCCCGTCCTCGATCGGGCCGTGGTCGAAGGCCACCGGATCGGCCGCGTTGACGTGGTAGTCCGCGCCGGTGACCGAGGCGAGGGCGGGCCCGCCGGTCACATAGTCGTTGTGCACGTGGGTCTCGAAGACGTGGCGGATCTCGACACCGTGCCGTTCGGCGAGGCGGAGCAACCGGTCGATGTCCCGCTGCGGGTCCACCACGAAGGCGACCCGCCCGTCGACGACCAGGTAGCCGCGGTCGCCCAGCGAGGGGGTGTCGACAGGGATTATCTCGATCATTGAAGTCCCTCCTCGTCCCGTGAGGCACCCGTACCCGGGGAGAGGGGCTTGTCCACCGGCGCCGCGCCGCGGCTCCGAACCGGGGAGGGGACGCCGGAGGCCGTGCGAGCGGCATCTGCGCCACGAGATCGCCCGGGAGCATGGCGTGCCCGCGACACGGCTGCCGTGCCTGGTGCTCTTCCGCGGGCGGGACGCCGATCCGAAACTCGTCTTTCCCGCCGAGTCCGCGTCCCCGTGTATTTCCGGCGATTGTTCGGGGACATCGCCGCGGCCGCCGGGAACGACGCGGGCGGCTACGACATCCGCCGGCGGCTGGAGCACAGCCGCGAGTCCGGCGAGCCCGGACACCACCGTGAACACATGGACGACGAAAACGCGGACGTCGCGGCGCGGAGGGCGGTCGAGTGGATCAAAGCGCCGCCGTCCGTGAACGCGCCCGGTTCCGTGGGCGAGGAGGAGGCGTTCGCCCGGGTCCCGCCGAGCTCATCGGGGCCTGACGGACGGCAGCATCCGGGCGACTTCGGCCGGCACCGGCGGGACCGCGCCGGCCCGGGTGCAGACGATCGCGGCGGCGGCGCAGCCGCGCCGCAGCGCCTCCGCCACACGCTCGGCGGTCAGCGCGGCGCCGTCGAGCGCGTCGAGATAGGCGGCGGTGAAGGTGTCGCCCGCGCCGACCGTGTCCACCACCTCGACCTCCGGGGCCGGGCAGGTGATCACCTCCTCGCCCAGCACCGCCGCCGCGCCGTCGCCGCCCCTGGTGACCACCACGAGCTCCGGGCCGAGGCCCGCCCACCGCCGCGCCACGTCGAGCCAGGGCTCGCCGGGGTGGAGCCAGCCGAGGTCCTCCTCGCTCACCTTGACCAGGCGCGCGAGCCGTACGCACTCCTCGACCCGGGCCAGGGCGCGGGCCCGGTCGCCGATGAGGGACGGCCGGATGTTCGGGTCGTACGACACCGTGACGCCCGCCTCGGCGGCGGCCCGCATCAGGGCGGTGACATGGTCGCCTCCCGGGGCCACCAGCGTGGCCAGCGAGCCGGTGTGCAGGCAGGTCACCCCGCCGAGCGGGACGGGAGCCGAGAAGGTCCAGCCGAAGCGGAAGTCGTAGGACGCCGAGCCGTCCGCGCCGATCCGGGCGAAGGCCAGGCCGGTCGCCTCCGCCGGGGCGAGGTCGCCGGTCCCGATCCCGTGCCGGGCCAGGTGGTCGCGGAGCAGGCCGCCGAACAGGTCGTCCCCGGCCTCCCCGGCGAACCGCACCGTGCGGCCCAGCGCGGCCAGCGCCACGGCGACGTTGAGCGGGCTGCCGCCGGGCACGGCGGTGAAGGTCCACGAGCCCGGCGCGCCGATCAGGTCGACCAGGCTCTCGCCGATGACCAGGAAGGTCGAGGTCCGCGGCGTCCGGGCGTCCGGCGGCCCGTCGAGTCGGTGGTTCGAGATCATGTGCCTTTCCTCCGGTCGTGCCCCGGTGCCCGGGTCCTCGCCGTGTCCGGCCGACACGGCGAGCAGGTGATCGAGATTGTGCCGCATGCGCTCGGGGGAACACCGCCCCCCAGGGACTTTCGTCCCTGCTGAGCGCCCGCGGGCCGCCGTACCGTGAAAGACGAGGGACGGGGGGACGCCGTGGACGCCGTCGTGATCGAATCTCTGGACCCCTGGTCGCCGAGCTGCGGTCCCGGGGGTACGCCGTCGTGGGCCCGGTGGTGCGCGAGCGGGTCATCCGCTTCGAGGAGGTCCCCTCGGCCGACCGGCTCGCCGGGGGCTGGACCGACGTCCAGGAGCCCGGCCGCTACCGCCTCGCCGAGGGCGCGGACGAGATGATCTTCTCGTTCGCGGCGAGCCCCGACTCCGCCAAGCGCTACACCCAGCCGCCCCGCCAGACGCTGTTCCGGATGCGCGGCGAGCACGTCGAGGAGGCCGAGCCGGACGCCCCCCGGGTCGCCCTGCTCGGCGTGCGGGCCACATGATCGGCGGTCCGCACCCGATGACGCCGGCGCCGTACCGCGTGCGGTCCCGCCGCCCGGACCGGGCCGACACCGTGACGCTGACGCTGGAGCCCGTACGCGGCGACTGCCCGCCCTTCCGGCCCGGCCAGTTCACCATGCTGTACGCCCCGGGCGTGGGGGAGATCGCGGTCTCGATCAGCGGGCGGGCCCGCTCCGGCGGCTACACGCAGACGATCAGGGCCGTGGGCGCGGTCAGCGCCGCCCTGTGCGGCAAGCGGCCCGGCGACGTCGTCGGCGTGCGCGGGCCGTACGGCCGGGGCTGGGACGTGCCCGCGGCGGCGGGCCTCGACGTGGTGGTGGTCGCGGGCGGGCTGGGCCTGGCCCCGCTGCGCCCGCTGGTGCGGGCCCTGCTGCGGGAGCGGCCGCGGCACGGCCGGATCAGCGTGATCGCCGGCAGCCGGGCCCCCGGCCTGCTCCTGTATCCGCAGGACCTGGCCCGCTGGGCCCGGCAGGGCGCCGACGTCCGGGTGACCGTGGACCATCCCGGCCACACCTGGCGGGGGCCGGTCGGCCTGGTCACCCGGCTGCTCGACCGGATCGTCTTCGAGCCGCGCCGCACGTGCGCCTTCGTGTGCGGGCCGGAGCCGATGATGCGGGCGGCGGCGGCCGAACTGGTGCGGCGCGGCGTCGCCCCCGGCCGGGTGGAGCTTTCGCTGGAACGGAACATGAAGTGCGCGGTCACGCGCTGCGGCCACTGCCAGCTCGGCCCGCTGTTCGTCTGCGAGGACGGGCCGGTGCTGCGGTACGACCGCGCGGCGGGGCTGCTCGAGGTGAGGGAGCTGTGATGGGCGGCGGGATGGGCGGCGGCGTGCCCCGGCTGGCGGTGTGGAAGTTCGCCTCGTGCGACGGCTGCCAGCTCACCTTCCTCGACTGCGAGGACGACCTGCTGTCCGTGGCGGCCCGGGTGGAGATCGCCTGCTTCCCGGAGGCGTCCAGCGCCCTCGGGCCCGGCCCGTACGACCTGTCGCTCGTGGAGGGGTCGATCACCACCCCGGAGGACCTGGAGCGGATCAGGCACGTGCGGCGGGTGTCGAGACGGCTGGTCACGATCGGCGCGTGCGCCACCGCCGGAGGCATCCAGGCGCTGCGCGACTTCGCCGACGTCGAGGAGTTCGCCGCCGTCGTCTACGCCAGGCTCGGCTACATCGCCACCCTGGACCGCTCGACCCCGATCGCCGCCCACGTGCCCGTCGACTTCGAGCTGCGCGGCTGCCCGCCGGACAAGCACCAGCTGCTGGAGGTGATCGCGGCGTTCCTCGCCGGGCGGCGGCCGGTCGTGCCCGCGCACAGCGTGTGCGTTGAGTGCAAGGCCAGGGACAACGCCTGCGTAATGGTCGCGCACGGCACGCCGTGCCTGGGGCCGGTCACCCAGGCCGGATGCGGGGCGCTGTGCCCGGCGTACAACCGGGGCTGCTACGGCTGTCGCGTACCAGATGAGCGCCTGTCAGGCGATCGAGGCGGCCTGCGGGGCCGAGGTGACCGGGCCGCTGCGCGACCTGCGGCTGCTGCTGTACTACGACGAGTGGATCGAGTCGCACGCGCTGCACGTCTACCTGCTGCACGCGCCCGACTTCCTCGGCTACGACAGCGGCGTCGCGATGGCCGCCGGCCGCCGCGACCTGGTGGAGCGCGGGCTTCAGCTGAAGAAGGCGGGCAACGAGCTGGTCGCCGCGATCGGCGGGCGGCCCATCCACCCCGTCAACGTCCGGGTGGGCGGGTTCTACCGGGTGCCGTCCCGGCGGGAGCTCGCCCCGTCGCCGAACGGCTGCGCCGCGCCCGCGACCACGCCCTCGCCACCGTCGAGTGGGTCGCCGGGTTCGACTGCCCCGACGTGGAGCACGGCTACCGGTTCCTCGCGCTGCGCCACCCCGGCGAGTACGCCATCCTGTCCGGCACGGTCGCCTCCGGCGACGGACACGGCCCGGTCTCCGGGTTCGAGGTGGCGCGGTGGCCCGACCACGTGACCGAGGAACAGGTGCCGCACTCCACGGCCCTGCACGCCAGGCTCGACGGCGAGACCGGCTACCTCACCGGCCCGCTGGCCCGCTACGCGCTCAACTCGGCGCGGCTGTCCCCGCTCGCCCGGGAGGCGGCCGGGGCCGCCGGTCTCGGGCCCGTCTGCCGCAACCCGTACCGCGCCATCGTCGTGCGGGCCGTGGAGATCGTGCACGCCTGCGACGAGGCGCTGCGCCTCCTCGACGGGCATGCCCGTGCGGTCCCTTCCGGCCGCGCGGTGGCGCGGCGCCTCTCACGCGCTCGGGCTGGCCGACGCCGTCGCGCTGGGGCGCGCCCTCGGCCGCCTGCCGGGCGAGCTGCTCGTCGTTGGCGTCGAGGGCGCCGACTTCACCCCCGGGGCCCCGATGACCCCGCCGGTCCTGGCCGCGGTCCGCCGTACGGCCGGCGAGCTGCGGGAACGGCTGTCTCGGGGACGCCTTGGCGCACCTCGAACGTGACCTTCGGCGGCACCCGCAGCGTGGCGCAGACCGCGCAGTGCTCCAGCACGGAAAGCAGCGAGGCGCGCAGCCCCTCGGGCAGGCCGGGGGCGTCCACCGACAGCTCGATGGCGTCGATCCGCCCGGGGCACACGCCCATGGCGTACCGCGCGGTCACGCCGACCCCGGCGGGCAGCTGACGCTGGCGCAGGTAGCGTTCGGCGCAGCAGGCGACCCCGGCGGCCACGCTGCCGACGAACAGCTCGGCCGGGGTGGGGCCGGTGTCGCTGCCGCCGACGTCCGCGGGCTGGTCGGCGCGGATCGCGTGCTGCCGGATGCGGACGTCGAACCGGTGGGCGCCGTGCCAGGCGACCCGGATGACGCCGTCGCGCCGCTCGCTCATCGCGCACCCCCGCGTCGGATACGGCTCTCTTCGAGTATCTCCGGCGCGGAGGGCTCTGAGAGTACATGAACGCATACGGACCGTAAGAAGCCGGTCGCGATCCGGCA
Source organism: Microbispora rosea subsp. aerata (assembly GCF_014647835.1). Taxonomy (GTDB): domain Bacteria; phylum Actinomycetota; class Actinomycetes; order Streptosporangiales; family Streptosporangiaceae; genus Microbispora; species Microbispora aerata. Next base: position 40,704 of record NZ_BMPY01000016.1, on the reverse strand, counting down.
AAGGGCATAAGTCCGGAGTGCCCGGTTTGGGACACTCCAACTGTGGGGGGCGACGGGGGAGCTGACCATGATCCCGCAGACGCGCCTGGACGGGCTGCTGACCGAGCTGCACACGAGGCTGCAGGCGGTCCTGGCCACGCGCGACCGGGTCCACGCGCTGCTGGAGGCGGTGGTCTCGGTGGGCGGGGAGCTCGACCTCGAGACCGTGCTGCGCCGCATCGTCGAGACCGCCGCCACGCTGGCCGGCGCCAGGTACGGCGCGCTCGGCGTGGTCGGGGACGACGGCACTCTCGTCGAGTTCGTGCCGGTGGGGCTGACCGAGGAGGAGATCGCCCGGATCGAGCACTGGCCCCACGGCCTGGGCCTGCTCGGTCTGCTGATCAAGGAACCCCGGCCGCTTCGGCTGGCGCGCATCCGCGACCACCCCGAGTCGTACGGCTTCCCGCCCGGCCATCCCCCGATGACCGGCTTCCTCGGCGTGCCCATCCGGATCAGGGGCGAGGTGTTCGGCAACCTCTACCTGACCGAAAAGCGCGGGGGAGGGGAGTTCAGCGAGGAGGACGAGGCGATCGTCGTCGCCCTCGCCGGCGCCGCCGGAGTGGCGATCGAGAACGCCCGCCTGTACGAGGACACCCGCCGCAGGGAGACCTGGCTCCGGGCGTCGGCCGAGATCACGACGAGCCTGCTGTCGGGCGCGCGGACGCCCCGGGTGCTGACGCTGCTCGCCCGCAGGGCCCGGCAGATGGCCGCCGCCGACGCGGTGGTGATCCTGCTGCCGGAGGACGGCGCAAGGACGCTGCGGGTCGCGATCGCCGACGGCGGGACCGCCGGGCCCGCGGCGCGGGGGCGCCGGCTGCCCGTCGAGGGCTCGCTTGCCGGGCGGGCCTTCGTCCACGGGGAGCCCCAGGTGGTCGACGACGTGGGCGACACCGACCTCCTCACCGCCGTCGGGGACGCCGCCGACGCCGGGGCCGTGTGCGCCGTGCCCCTGGGCTCCCCGGGGGCAGTGCGGGGGGTGCTGTCCCTGAGCAGGCGGCCCGGACGCGTCCCCTTCAGCCGGCCCGAGGTGTGCATGCTGCACTCCTTCGCCGGGCACGCGGCCGTCGCGCTCGAACTGGACGAGGCGCGCAGGGACGCCGAACGGCTCGGCCTGCTGGAAGAGCGCGACCGCATCGCCAAGGACCTGCACGACGTCGTCATCCAGCGGTTGTTCGCCGTCGCGATGACGCTGTCGGGGGCCGCGCGGCTGGAGGAGCACCCGAAGGTGGCCGCGCGGCTGCGGACCGCGATCGACGAGCTCGACGGCACGATCCGGCAGATCCGCTCCACGATCTTCGCCCTGCAGGCTCCGGCCGGCGGGCTGCGCGCCCGGCTCGTCGAGCTGGCCGAGGGCGCCCGGGAACCCCTCGGCTTCATGCCGGCCCTGCGCCTGGAGGGCCAGCTCGACACCCGCGTGCCCGGCCCCGTCGGCGAGCACCTGCTGGCCGTGGCGCGGGAGGCGATCTCCAACGTGGCCCGGCACGCCCACGCCACCCGCGCCACCGTCACCGTGCGCCTGGACAGGGACCGGCTGACCCTGCTCGTGGAGGACGACGGGATCGGCATCCCCGCGCGGGGACGCCGCAGCGGCCTGCGCAACCTGTGCGACCGCGCCGAGAGCCTGGGCGGGTCGTGCGCCGCCGAGGCCCGCGCCGCCGGCGGCACCCGCCTGTGCTGGAGCGTCCCGCTCCGGCCGGGATCGGAGGAGACGCCATGACCGAGCCGTCCATCCGTCCGGTGGTCGCCGGCGCCGACGGCTCCGCCGGGTCGATCGAGGCGGTCGTGTGGGCGGCCGACCACGCGGCCCTGCGGGGCGTGCCGCTGCAGGTGGTCCACGCCGTCGACCGCCTGCCGTACGACACCCCCCGCTATCCGATCCCCGACAGCTACGACCGGCTGACCCACAACGGCCGGCAGATCCTCGACACGGCGGAACGGGCCGCCAGGCGGCGGCGGCCCGGCCTCGCCGTGACCGCGGAGCTGGCCGAGGGGCGGCCCGCGCGCGTCCTGCGCGACCAGGCCGCCCGCGCCCGCGAGGTCGTGCTGGGCAGCCACGGCGCGGGCGGCTTCCCCGGCATGCTGCTCGGGTCGGTCGGCAACCAGGTCGCCGGGCACGTGCCCGTGCCGGTCGTCGTCGTACGGCCCACGCCCCCGGAGGCGGCGGAGATCGTGGTCGGGTTCGACTGCTCGGAGGCGTCCAGGCCCGCCCTGGGGTACGCCTTCGAGGAGGCGCGGCTGCGCGGTCACCGGGTGCGGATCGTCTGCGCCTGGGAGCCGCCGGTGCCGTACGGACCCGTGATCGCCACCGGCCTGGACGAGATGCGGCGGGCCGCGGAGGACTACGCCCGCGCGGAGCTGCGGCCGTGGCAGGGCGAATACGCGGACGTCAAGACCGAGCTGGACATGGTGCGCGGCCATCCGGTCTCCGCGCTCGTCGAGGCGTCGTCCCGGGCCGTCGTGCTCGTCGTCGGCTCCCACGGCAGGGGCGCCCTCACCGCGGCCGTGCTCGGCTCGGTGAGCCGCGCCGTGCTCTCCCACGCGCACTGCCCGGTGGCGGTGGTGCGGGGAGCGGCGCGGCGGTGAGCCGGCCGCGGTGTTTTCGGCCGCGGTGTTTTGGACGGTGGTGTCTTGGCGGCGGTGTTTTCGGCGGCGGCCGGGTCAGTGCGGGCGGGCGGGCCGCACCCCGGGCACCGTCCGCGCCAGCAGGTCGGCCACGTGCTCGGGGCCCTGGCCGTCGGGGCCGCGCAGGTCGATCTCGCCGTCGCGCACGGTCACCTCCCAGGAGGCGTCCGCGGGGTAGCGCTCGCGCAGGGCGGCCAGGACGGCCTCGCGCAGCTCCTCGTCCGACCTGGCCAAAAGGGCCAAAAGGTCGCGGCGGCTGACCATACCGACGACCCGCTCGTCGCGCAGCACGGGCACGGTCTTGATCCTCTTGGTGACCATGAGGTCGGTCAGCACGCGCGCGTCGGTCGTGTCCTCGACCACGCTGACCTGGCGCGACATGACGTCTCTCACCGTGCGCGGGGCCGAGATGCCCGGTGCGAACGCGCCGCACAGCAGGTCGATCTCGCTGACCATCCCGACCAGCTCGCCGTGGTCGCCGAGCACGGGGGCGGCCGTGATGTCGTGCTCGTACAGCACCCGGATCGCCCGCCGCACGGAGTCGTCGCGGCGCAGCGTGATCGCCGGGCTGGTCATGACCTCACCGGCCAGCATGGCCCACCTCCCCGTCTCGTCCCCGTCTCGCGCCGTCGTGGTCATTCCACCGCCGTCCCGGCCGTACGGGCAGGTGCCGGAGGTCCCCGGCCACCGGGTCTTTGGGCCCGTGCGGCGGCCCCGCCCGGGGTGGTCGGATGGAGGTGGCCCGGTGCAGGGCGCGCCGCCCGCGGGGAGGAACGATGAGCGTGGAAGCCATGACCGCCGCCGACGTGATGAGCAGGGTGCTCGTGACCGTGAGGCCGGACGAGTCGCCGCTCATGGCCTGGGAACTCATGCGCCGCGGGTCGATGCATCACCTGCCCGTGGTGGACTCCGGCTCCCGCATCGTCGGCGTGCTGACGCGAGAGGACATCGCGGCCCACTGGTCCGGGGGGCCCGCGGAGCAGTCGAGCAGCCAGGTGCGGCAGCTCCTCGCCGGGCGCAGGTGCCCGCACGTGCCGCCCGAGACGACGCTTCCCGCGGTGGCGGCCGTGATGCTGGAGTCGGGGGTGGACGTCGTCCCGGTCATCGGGGTCTCCGGCACGCTGCAGGGCCTCGTCACCGTGACCGACGTGCTCGTGGCGGTCGCGGGCAGGCGGACGGGCGCGCCCGCGCACGAGGAGGTGCCGGCCGGGATGTTCCGCCTGGAGCCGGTGCTGCCGCCCAAGCCGTCCCGGACCGCCGAGGACCAGCGGCAGGGCCCGTGATCCCCGCCCGTGCCCCCGGTCGCGGGTTTCGGGCGGCGCTGTGCACAATAAGGGCATGCTCCGCACGGTGGTGATCTTCACGTGAGTGCCCGTATCGACCATGCCGTCACCTCGGGCACCTTCAGCCTGGACGGCCAGACCTTCGACGTCGACAACAACGTGTGGGTGCTCGGCGACGACGCCGAGTGCGTGGTGTTCGACGCGCCCCACGACGTCAAGGCGATCACCGATGTGATCGCGGGCCGGCGCGTCCTGGCCATCCTCGCCACGCACGCCCACGACGACCACGTCCGGGTCGCGCCGGAACTGTCGGCGGCCACCGGGGCGCCCGTCCTGCTGCACCCGGACGACCTGCCGGTCTGGCGGCTCACCCACCCCGATCGCGAGCCCGGCGGCACGCTGTCCGACGGCCAGGTCATCGAGGTCGCCGGCACCCGCCTCGAAGTGCTCCACACCCCCGGCCACGCTCCCGGCGCCTGTTGCTTTTACGCCCCCGAGCTGGGCGTCGTCTTCACGGGCGACACGCTGTTCCAGGGCGGCCCGGGCGCGACCGGGCGCTCGTTCTCCGACTTCGGGGTGATCATCGACTCGATCCGCGACCGGCTGCTCGTCCTGCCGCCCGAGACCGTCGTGCACACCGGGCACGGCGACAGCACGACGATCGGCGCGGAGCTGCCGCACCTCGACGAGTGGATCCGCCGCGGCTACTGACGCCGTGCGCTTTTGTCGTGTGCGCCGCCGCGTGACCTACCGGGCGGCCCGGACACCGGTGACGGCGAAGCGCTCCACCTCCGCCAGGTGACCGCCGGTGCTGGCGACGAGGGTGAGCGTCCGGCCCGGGTCCGCGCGGAAGGTCACGGTGGCGGACCAGGGGACGTCCTCCCCTCCGGCCGGCACGCAGCAGTGCTCGCCGAGAGGGGCGGCGCTCCCGGTCGCGCGCACCTGCACCCGGATGCTCTCGTCCACCCCGGTGATCCTGCCGCCCACCGTGACGGGCGAGGACACCGAGGCGCCGTACCGGGGAGCGGTGAGGGAGAGGGTGGTGTCGTCGGTGCCCACCACCTCCCACGGGGCGTCCGGCCCGCCGCCGAACCTGACCAGGTGGATGACGGCGGCGACGGAGGGCCGTCCGCCGCCCTCGCCGCGTACGCCGACGGAGACGCGGGCGTGCGTCCCGTTCACCGTGCGCTCGACCACCCGATCGACGCCGCCGAAGCCCAGGAACCCCTGGGTGAAGGCGAGCGCCGTCCGTTCCGCGTCCAGGTGCCAGGGCTGGTGGCCGCCCGATCGGTAGCTTTCCTGCCAGTCTCGCGCCTGCTTCTCGTCCGCGAACGGCCACAGCGGCTGGTAGCGGCCCGCCACGGGGGAGCCCGCGGAAGGGGAGGGGGTGGCCGCCGGGCCGCTCGGGACGGTCGCGGCGCCGACGCCCGCGCTAGGGACGGCCGCGCCCGGCCCGCCCGTGCCCGGTCCGCACGCGCCCGCCAGCAGGCCGAGCGCGGCGAGCACGGCCGGCGCCCACCGGCCCGCGACGGCCGTTCCTCCGCCAGACGGCGACCCGCCACTCACGATGCGCGCTCCCAGCCCCGAGAGGTTCGTCGGCTGAGAGCATGCCCGGCGGGATGCCGGCCGTCCCCTGGATTAACGGCACTTGCCCCGCAGCCAGGCGCGGTATTCCCTGGGGTAGTTCGTCATGACGCTGCCCGGAGACTGGTTGAGCACGGCCTGCCACTGGGGCACGTTGCCCTTCCACGAGGGGACCGGCTCGTTCCAGCGGACGCCGTCGGTCCAGCGGGCGGCGGACCCCTTCAGCAGCGCGGGGTGACGCTTGGCCAGCTCGCTCTGGATCCACGGATCGGTGGAGTAGACCATGATCCGCTGCTTCCCCTGGCGTTCCCTGATCGGGGCGGAGATCTCCCTCCATCCCTGGGCCGCGTACTTCGGGTTCGACAGGACGGCCTTGGTCTCGGGCTTGATCTCCAGCAGCGCGATCAGCCCCAGGGGGCGTACGTGGTCAAGCCACTGGCGCAGCGAGTAGACGCGTTCGCCCTTGTAGGGGCCCCGGACGATGCGGCGGCCGGACAGGTTCCCCGCGCCGTACGCCCACCAGATGCCGGTGATCTTCTGCTGCTTGCCGGTCAGGCCGTTCGTGGTGGTGTTGTGCCACATCACGGCCTTGGTGCCCTCCTTGGTGAGCTGGACGTCGGCCTCGACGCCGTCGGCTCCCCAGGACTTGTGGGCGTTCAGCGCCCGCGGGTTGTTGGGCTGGCGGATCTGGTCCTTCGCCCAGCCGTTCGCGCCCTCGGGGTAGCCCCCGTGCCCGAACACCAGCGGGCAGCGCGGCGCCGCGCTCGCCCCGGACGCCGCGGCGGGCGCGGCGCCCGCCGTCACGCCTGCCGCCGCACCGGCGGTCAGGACGACCGTCGCCGCGCGCAGAGCTGTCGTGATCCTCATCGTCGACCCCCCGAGATCGTCCGTTTCGTCCAGCGCGGCATCGTATTGGCACAGTCGTCGGGAGATCAACAAAAGACCGGGCGGCGAGGCTCCCGCCGGCGACATGACGATGAGCACCGGGACCGACTGGACTGTTAGCGATAACATTCAAGATGGTGACGGCCGGGTTTCAGGGGATTATCGCTTCCTATGATGACCTGGGAGATCGGGCCGGCGCCTTGACCAGATGGGATGCGAACGCTAACAATCGCCCCGCGAGCCTTCTGCCAGGCAAAGGAGATCTCCCCGTGCTCCAGGCACAACTGACCATCGACCCCGCCCACCGGGTGGCCCCCGTACGGCCGCGCACGTTCGGCACGTTCGTCGAGCATCTCGGCCGCTGCGTCTACACCGGCATCTACGAGCCGGGCCACCCCACGGCGGACGAGGAGGGGTTCCGCGGCGACGTGCTCGCGCTCACCCGCGAGCTCGGGGTGACCACGGTGCGCTACCCGGGCGGCAACTTCGTCTCCGGCTACCGCTGGGAGGACGGCATCGGCCCGCGCGAGCGGCGGCCCCGGCGGCTCGACCTGGCCTGGCACAGCACCGAGACCAACGAGATCGGCGTCGACGAGTTCGTCCGGTGGACCCGCCTGGCCGGGCTGGAGCCGATGATGGCGGTCAACCTCGGCACGCGCGGCGTCCAGGAGGCCCTCGACCTGCTCGAATACTGCAACATCCCTTCCGGCACCGCCTGGTCGGACCTGCGGGTCGCCAACGGCGCGAAGGAGCCGCACAACATTCGCATGTGGTGCCTGGGCAACGAGATGGACGGCCCCTGGCAGATCGGGCACAAGACCGCCCGTGAGTACGGCAGGCTCGCCGCCGAGACCGCCCGGGCCATGCGCATGATCGACCCCGGTCTCGAACTCGTGGCCTGCGGCAGCTCGGGCTCCTCCATGCCGACCTTCGGCACCTGGGAGGCGACCGTCCTGGAGGAGACCTACGACCTGGTCGACCTCATCTCCTGCCACGCCTACTACGAGGAGAAGAACGGCGACCTCGCCGGGTTCCTGGCCTGCGCCGCCGACATGGAGCACTTCATCTCCACGGTCGTGTCCACCGCGGACCAGGTGGGGGCCAAGCTCGGCTCCAGCAAGAAGATCTCCGTCTCCTTCGACGAGTGGAACGTCTGGTACATGAGCCGCTTCCAGTCGGCGCCGCCTCCGCCGGACTGGCCGGTCGCGCCGCGGCTGCTGGAGGACCACTACCATCTCGCCGACGCCGTGGCCCTCGGCACCCTGATCATCACGCTGCTGCGGCACAGCGACCGGGTCGCGGCGGCCTGCCTGGCCCAGCTCGTGAACGTGATCGCGCCCATCATGACCGAGCCGGGCGGCCGGGCCTGGCGGCAGACGACCTTCCACCCCTTCGCTCAGGCCGCCCGCCACGCCAAGGGCGAGGTCCTGCGGGTCGAGCCCGTCTGCCCGTCGTACGAGACCGCCGAGTTCGGCCGGGTGCCCGTGCTGCACGCGGTCGCCACCCGCGACGAGGCGGACACGGTGCTGTTCGCGGTCAACAGGTCGGTGAGCGACCCGGTCGAGCTGGAGCTCGACGCGCGGGCGCTCGGACCCGTGCGGATCGCCGAGGCGACCACGCTCGCCGACGAGGACGTGTATGCGCGCAACACCGCCGACGACCCCGATCGGGTGATCCCCCGCCCGAACACGAGCCACCGGAGCGATCCGCTCAAGATCGTGCTGCCGCCGGTCTCCTGGAACGTGATCAGGCTGGCGAGGGCCTGACCGGCAGGGGTCATCTGCCGAGTCTCCCGGGGGCGTCGTCCTCGTCCCACCGCAGTTCGTCCACCACGTCGACGACCCCGCTCACCCGGCGCGTCATCCGTACGGCGATGCGCGCGTCGCTGTGCCGGTCCATCCTGCCGGTGAGCGTCACCACGCCCTGGTGGACGTGGACGCCCACCTTGGAGGTGTCGGCCCACAGGCTCCGCCCGAGGACCTCCGTGCGCACCTCGCGCTCGATCTCGCCGTCGGGTCGTACGAACGTCTTGAGCAGGTCGTGGCGGCTGACGACGCCGCGCAGCCGGCCGTCGGAGTCCACGACGGGCAGCCGCTTGACCCCGTGCTCGTCCATGAGGCGGGCCGCCGCGACCGTGGTCGTGTCCGGCGTGGCGGTGACGGCGGGGGAGGTCATCAGGTCGGCGGCGGTCTCGCCCGCCGCCTTGGTCCGCACCCCGCCCTGCTGGCCCAGGCGGGCGCGCAGCCGCGCGCGCAGCGGCGGCCGATAGCCCTCGTGGTAGTACTGCTCCCTGAACTCCTCCTTGCGCAGCAGATCGGCCTCGGACACGACGCCGAGCACACGGCCGTCCCCGTCCACGACGGGGACGGCGCTCACGGCGCGGGCGATCAGCACCTCGGCGATGTCCTTGAACGGCGTGTCGGCGTGGACGGACGCGACGTCCGTGGTCATGACGTCCTGCACCTTCGTGCGCATGGCGGTCTCCTTCCGGTCGCGGGGCGCTTTCGGTCGCCGGCGGGTTCCCGCGGGGGAGCGGCCCGCGCCATCCATCCCATCTCCCGAGCGGGCCCCCGGGCAGGGCCGAAGGTCCCGCCGCCGCCCGCACCCGGCCCATCCCGGGCCGTCCGGGCGGAAGTCCCGGCGCTTGAGGACTTTGGTCTGCTGCGCGGCGGGCAGCGGATGCGGTGCACTGGGGCCGGGAGCACCGCACCATTCCCCGCGCCCCCGAACCGCTTGAAAACAGGAGGAACAACCACATGGCCGGACAGATCGTCGTCGCCGTCGACGGATCGAAGCCCGCTACGGCGGCGCTGGAGTGGGCGGCGGACGACGCGCGGCGCCGGGGGGCCGCCCTGAGGATCGTCCACGTGCGCGAGCCGTGGGCGCACGAGTATCCGTTCCACGCGGTCGAGGGATTCTCCCAGTCCTACAGCGAGTACTGCGAGGGTGTGCTCGCCGCGGCCGCGGCCCGTGCCGGCGAGATCGTCCCCGGCCTGGAGATCACGACGGATCTCGTGGAGGGGCCGGTCGTCGAGACCCTGCGCGCCGTCTCGGCCGGGGCCGCCGCCCTGGTGGTCGGCAGCCGCGGCATGGGCGGGTTCTCCGGCCTGGTCCTCGGGTCCGCCGGCCTCGGTCTGGCCGGCCATGCGGAGGTTCCCGTCGTGGTGGTGCGCAAGCCGCACCGGGACCAGTACCACGAGGTCGTCGTCGGCTTCGACGGGTCACCCCACTCGGAGGCGGCCCTGGAGTTCGCGTTCGAGGAGGCCAGGGCGCGGCGCGGGCGGGTGCACGCGGTGTACGCCTGGGAGATGCCTGCGTTCTCGCCCTTCGCCGTCGGCTACGGGGCGGCGCTCGAGGAGATCTACGACAATGAGGTGCGCGCCACGCGGCTACGGCTCGCGCCCTGGCGCGACAAGCACCCTGATGTTCCGCTCGTCGAGACCGCGGTCTGCGGGCACCCGGTCCCGGCGTTGGCCGACGCATCCCTCGTCGCCGACCTCGTGGTCGTGGGGTCCCGGGGACTGGGCGGCGTACGCGGCGCGCTCATCGGGTCGGTCAGCCATGCCGTGCTGCACCGTGCGCACTGCCCCGTCGCGGTCGTACGGCCCCGCAACGTGGAGCGCTGAGGGGCCTTTCGCCCATATGGCTCCACGGCTCGCCCGTACGGCTCCACGGCGGGGAGCCGCTGAGGCACCTCTCGCTCGTACTGCCCCGGAGCGCCGGCGCACTTTTCGCCGGCGCTGGGGCGCCCGTTACGCAAGACCGACGGTGCTTGGGTGAGAACGCCGGCATCTCCCAGGCGCACACCATCTCCCCGGGCGCGAACCCGCGTCGCCGCCCGCCGTACGGCCTGCGCCACCCCCGCGCCGACGCCACCCGCCGCCCCCCTCCCCAGGACTGCCCACCTCGGGTGGCGGCATGGAGGGGGAGTTCTACCTGCCGCGGGAGGCGGCGGCGCGGTTGCGGGCGTTGCTGGACGCCTACGCCAAACCGAGGGCGGAGGGGGATGACCGGCCGTTGCGGGTCCGCAACGCCGATGCGTTCATCGCCCTGCTGGAGGACAAGATCGCCACCGAGCTGCTGGTGCTGGTCAGCGCCGAGTCCCTCCCCACCGACCCCGAACCCGGCACCGCCGACCCCGAACCCAGCCCTGCCGACCCCGAACCCAGCCCTGCCGACCCCGAACCCAGCCCTGCCGACGCGGAGCCCGGCCCCACCGGCTCAGAGCCCGGCCCGACGGACCCAGAGCCGGGCTCCGGCCGACGCGGAGCCGGGCCCGGCTGACCCGGCCACGCAGCATCCGGCGACCGGTCAGTCTGCCCGGCACTCCGAGGGCACCGGCCCCGACAGCACCGACCGCCCAGCGGCATCGGCCACCCTGAGACCGAAAACCCCGGCTTCGTGGACCGCCCCGGCGCGGTGAACGACTTCGTCACCGGTGCCGCCGTTGGTGGCTCCGGTGGTGCCGACTACCTCGGGACGTGTCACCCCGCCGCGGCCCGCACCGGGGCCGGGCACGTCGAGGGCGGGCACGCCGACAGCGCGCTCCCTGAGTTTGAGCGTGGCGACAGCGGCGGCGAGCGGGGGGACGCTCACGACGCCCAGGACGCCGGGGCGATTGACGACACCCAAGCCACTGAGGAGACCGGAGACGGCCGGAACTTTGAGACAGCCCAGGGGAGCCGTCGGGCCGCCGTGGACCCGGATGATGCCGGCAGCACCCGGCGGCAGGGGAACGCGCAGGGGCAGGGGCCGTGCTCGGGGGAGTCGCAGCGGGGTGAGTGGCGATCTTGTGATCCTCCCGGGGATACCTTGTCTGGGCTGGTGCCGGGGTTGCTGCTGGCGACCGGGCAGGTCCTGCCCGTCTCCGGCGTGCACCGGCTGGCCCGCACCTCCACCCTCGTGCGCCTGGTGATGGACGCGGAGGGGCAGGTGCTGGACATGGGCCGCAAGGTCCGCCTGGCCACCCCCGCCCAGCGGAGGGCGATCTTCGCCCGGTACGCCACCTGCTGGGTCGACGGCTGCCCGCTGCCCGCCACCTTGTGCCAGATCGACCACGCCGACAACTGGAGCACCGGCGGACTCACCGACCTGAAGCTGCTGGGTCCGGCCTGCCAGTTCCACAACCGCGACCGCTACCGCCACCCCGAGCGCTACACCCGCCGCAGGGTGGGCAAGGACCGCTGGGCCTTCACCTACCATCGCCTCACGGCAGTTCGAAGGTCGCGGGAGTGACGCCCGGGGACGCCGTCACCCGCCGCGCCGGCTAACCCCGGACGTCTGCCGCGACCAGTGGGTGATGCACGCCCAGTCGGTGATCCGCGCCCGGGATCGGGTACGCGAAGCGCGCGGCGCCATCTGCCCATCGGCCTGCATCGACGTGCATCACCGTGCGCCGAGGACCGCATCGACGGAGAAGAGGAGGCAAAGATCGCGGGGCCTTCACCTACCACCGCCTCACAACAGCCCGGCGGTGATGAGAGCGTGGAGGGCTCGCCTGACCAGGCAGGAGCCGCGGGGCGAGTGCGACACCCCACGGCACGTACGAAATCTACATTGTAAAGAAGGTGGGGTGAGTCATCCATCCCTCCAAAGCACAGTGATGTCATCCCACGCCGACATCCCCGGCCCGTTCCGTGGGAATGCCCACGAAATGGACGTCGAGGCGGGCACATACGCATTGGGGCCGAGGTCCGGCCGGCTCCTTGTCCTCACCGGCCGCGCCGGGCTGGGCGCCAAGGCGGGGCACGATCTGACGATCGAGGTCACGAGGTGGCGGGGTGAGGCGGTGGTGACGCCGGACGACCTTGCGAGCTGCCGGGTGACGGTGGAGGTGGAGGCGGCCTCGCTGCGCGTCCGGGAAGGCGCGGGCGGGGTCAAGCCGCTGACCAACTCCGATCGTGTCGAGATCGAGAAGAACATGCGTGACAAGGTCCTGAAAGTGGATCAGCACGCTCTGATCACGTTCCGGTCGACCCGGGTCACGGGTAACCCCCAGGCCTTCCGCGTGGAGGGCGACCTGACGATCGTGGGAGCCACCCGGCCGGTCACAGTGAACGGGGCGCTCGCGGACGGTCGGGCGCGTGGCCGGGCGACCGTCGTCCAGTCCGAGTGGGGCATCCGTCCCTACTCCGCGTTCTTGGGCGCACTCAAGCTGCGCGACGAGGTCGAGCTGATCTTCGACGTGCGGCTGGGGGGGTGACCGGAGCTGACAGATGGAACGCATCGGGCACCATGGATGCGTGACTGTGGCGCGCGACACGGGAATCGCCCGGCGGTGGGGCATGCTGACCGATCTCGTGGCCGACGGCGAGGTGGTGATCCTCAGCGGGGCCGGCCTGTCGACCGAGTCCGGGATCCCGGACTACCGGGGGGAGACCGGCCGCAGGCGCCGGGCCGAGCCGATGACCTACCAAACCTTCGTCAGCAGCGCCTCCGCCCGCAGGCGCTACTGGGCGCGCAGCCATCTGGGGTGGCGGCACATCGTCGACGCCTCGCCCAACGCCGGGCACCGCGCGGTCGCCGAGCTTCAGCGCCGCGGCCTGGTCGCCGGGATCATCACCCAGAACGTGGACGGCCTGCACCAGGCGGCGGGCGCGGACGGAGTGATCGAACTGCACGGCAGCCTGCACCGAGTGCGCTGCCTCACCTGCTGCCACCGCACCTCGCGGCACGCGCTCGACCGGCGCCTGCGCGCGGCCAACCCCGGCTGGCACGCCCGCTCGCGGGTGATCAACCCCGATGGGGACGCCGTGCTGGCCGACGACGAGGTCGAGTCGTTCCGCACCGTCGACTGCGGGGGCTGCGGCGGCGTGCTCAAGCCCGACGTCGTGTACTTCGGCGAGAACGTGCCGCCCTCACGGGTGGAGGAGTGCTACGCGCTGACCGAGCGGGCCGGTCTGCTGCTCGTCCTGGGGTCCTCGCTGACCGTCATGTCCGGATATCGGTTTGTCCGGCGCGCCGCCGCCCGCTCGATCCCCGTCGTGATCATCAACCAGGGGCCGACCCGGGGCGACGGCGAGGCGCTGCTGACCTTCGACGCTCCGCTTGGCACGACCCTCACCGCACTCGTGCGGAGCATCTCCTGAGAACTCAGACGTGCGCGTGCGCCGGGTCGTCCGGGTGGTGGTGCGGGTGCTGTGCGGCGCCCACCCGGTGCTCGTGGCCCGGCAGCGGCACCCGGTAGAGGCAGGTGTCGCAGTTCATCCGGATGCCGCCGCGCAGCGCCTCGTGGTAGCGCTCGAGCACCAGGTCGGCCAGGGCGGGCGCGGGCCCGATGACGCCGGCGCAGCGCACCTCGGCCTCCGGGTGCGCCGCGGCCCACGAGCACGACGGTGGTCTCCGCGCGCTCCGCCCGATCGAGCACGGAGTCCAGCCGCTCGTCGAGCAGCCCGAGCAGGGTGGGGTGCGGCCCGAGCGGCCTGCCGTACGCGTAGCCGAGGCCGGGGTGGCACAGCATCTCCCGGCGCAGCGCGGCCGCGTGCCGTGGCCGACGAGGAGCAACGCCGGAGAGCCGGTCACAGTGCACCCTCCCAGTACAAAAGTGCGTTGACGGCGGCTCTCATTCGCCGTACCTCCGGCCGAGCCCGGACAGGCGCCATAGGAGGGCGGCGAGCGTCCACACGGCGGCGAAGGCCCCGACGATGGCGTAGCCGAGGATCTCGAAGTGCTCGGCGAGGGACGCCTGCGCCGCGAGCGGCCCGCCGAGGCCGGTGGCCTCGGACAGGAGCCCGGCGAGGTAGGCGCTCGCGATGAAGGCGGCCACGACGACGGTCATCCCGGTCGTCGCCGCGTTGTAGTACAGCCGCCGGGCGGGGTTGCGGCGCCCAGGAGTAGGCGCGCGATAACAGCAGGCTGTCGGCGGTGTCGCAGGCGGTCATCCCGGCGGCGAACAGCAGGGGCAGCGTCAGCACGGCGAGGGCGGGCAGCCCGCCCTGCGCAGCGGTCCCGGCCGACAGTGCGAGCAGCGTGACCTCGCTGGCGGTCTCCAGGCCGAGCCCGAACAGGATGCCCACCGGGCACATGTGCCACGACGACCGGATCAGCCCGCGCGCCCGGCGGCCGAGCACGCGGTTGAGCAGGCCGCGGTTGAGCAGCAGCACCTCCAGCTCGTCCCGGCCGAGCGCGCCGCGCGCCATCTTCCGCCACAGGCCGATCACCCCGGCCAGGACGAGGGCGTGTGCTTCTCGTCAGCGGGTGTGGGTGAAGCCCTTGCCTGAGCGGTCGAAGGGGTCGGGCTCCAGGCCGAGGTAGGTGGCGCGCAGGTGGTCCCAGACGGTGAGGCGGCTGTAGTCGGGCGGGTCGAGGATGTCCTGAGTGTCGGTGAGGAACGGGTTGGGGAGCATGACGGTCATGAGTTGTTCGTCGCGGCCGTTGAACAGGCGCAGGCCCCAGGTGGTGGGGGTGCCGTCGGGGCCGATGCCGCGGTAGAGCTCGGCGCGCGAGCAGCGGCGGATGCGGCCGAGTTCGGGACCGCTGGCGGTGTGTTCGCCGATGCACAGGTGGAAGTGCCAGCGGCCGAAGTCGACAGTGACGTAGCCGTCGTACATGGCGATCTTCTTGGGGGCGTTTGGGGTGGCGACCTCCCAGGCGGCGCCTTGCACGAGGACGCCGAAGTGGATGTGCTGCCAGTGGTTCTCGAACAGCTCCCGGATGATCGACAGGAGGGTCTGCTCGTCGGTGGGCAGTGCCCAGACGTGCAGGGTTCCGGTGCCTTCTTCGGTGACGACGGTGTGGGTCACAGGTTCTCCTTCAGAGCTTGGGCCCATTGGGCCCGGCGGACGTCGGACGCGAGCAGGGCGCAGTCGCCGCACTTGCCCCCGCCGGGGATGCGGTAGTACAGGCAGCAACTGGTGCGGGTGAAGAACGGGCGGCCGGGTGCGGGTTCGGTGAAGTGGCCGGTGCCGCGGAGGTCTTCCAGGTCGAGGAGCAGGTTTCCGAGGGTCAAGGCGTCGGCGGCGTGCTCGGGGCGTTCACGGGCCAGCGCCCGGATGATGCCGCCCAACGCGGAGGCGGCGTTGCCCCATAACAGCCGAGGAGCGAGCTTGACCTGGGAGAGGACGAGGTCGGCAAGCTGCTTCAGCAGGGCGGAGACCGACCGGTAGAGGGGTTCGGCGGCCTCGGACAGGTCGGCGACCGGCCGCCCCGAGGGGGAGGACAGGCGTAGCGGCAGCGGTCCGCCGAGGGCGTCCTTCCACTCCAGCTCCTCAACGGTCCAGTCCAGGAGCACGCGGTGGACGACGGCCGCACCCAGGACGGGCGACCAGAGGCGGGCCACGATGCCCAGGTGGAGAACGGAGGCGATGACCCGCCGCTCGTCGGTGCCGAGCAGGTCGCAGGCGGCCGAGATGCGCTCGCCGAAGGCGTCGGAGTCGGAGAGCAGCCGGGTGAGGGGCAGCCATGGGCCGGGAGGGGCGTCGGCGGTGTACAGGTGGAAGTAGCCGCCGATCTCCGAGACGTCGGCGATCACCTGGTCGAGGGAACGCATCTGTCATGCCTCTCTCTGAGCGGGTGTCCGGGCAGGCTCCCGTCGTGGGCCGCGGTCACGGGCCCAAGCGGTGAGGTCGTCCAGGGTGGTGAAGCGGTGCTGTTCGCCGAGGTGGTCGGCCCGGTAGCCGTCCCCGGTGAAGGCGATCTCCAGGTCGGCGGGGCCGGTGTCGACCATCCGCCAGGAGTAGCGGGCCAAGGCGCGCGCCAAGAGGGGCGTGTGCGGGCCGTCCGCGGTGATGCGGACGGTTCCGGCGGCCGGGGTGTGCGGGACGAAGACGCCCGCTGCGGCGTCGAAGGCCAGGTCGGTGCCGTCGAAGACGGCGTTGATCGCGCCGTCGAGGGTGAGCTGTTCGGGTGTGCCGGTGCGCAGGCGCCGGTCGGGGCCGATCAGCCAGACGTGGTCGGCGATGCGCAGGGCCAGCTCCAGGTCGTGTGTGGAGACGATGACGGCCAGGGCGCGCTCCTGCGCGAGGCGGCGCAGGAGCCCCGTGACGGTGACGAGGACGGTCAGGTCACCCGGCACCGCGGCGGCGTTCAGCCCGGTCAGGACGCGGTGTTCGGAACGGCCGCGTTGGGCGGGATAGCCGACGGTCAGGTCGTGGAGTGTGAATCCGGTCATACGGCGAGTCCCATCCGGGCGGAGCGGCTGCGCAGCAGCACGGCGATCACGACGGGCGTGCCGAGCAGCGTGGTGATGGCGTTGAGCGGCAGGACCGCTTCACTGCCCGGCGCCTGGGTCGCCACGCAGCACAGCAGCGACGTACCGGCGCCCAGGAGCACGGCCGCGGGCATGAGGACGCGATGGTCGGAGGTGCCGATCAGCAGTCTCGCCATGTGCGGGACGGCCATGCCGAGGAAGGCGACCGGCCCGCAGTAGGCGGTGACCGCCCCGGCCAGCACCGAGGAGACCAGCAGCGTGGCGGTGCGGGTGCGGCGCACGTTGACGCCCATGGTGCGGGCGTAGTTCTCACCCATCAGCAGCGCGTTCAGCGGCTTCACCCCGGCCAGCGCGGCGGCCAGCGCCCCCGCGCAGACGGGCGCGAGGACCGCCAGGTCCGACCAGGTGGTGCCGGAGAAGGTGCCCAGACCCCAGGCGATGTACTGCTGGGCGAGCCGCGGATCGGTGTAGGTCAGCATCAGGCTGATCAGCGAGACCGCGGCGGAGCCGACCAGCACCCCGATGATCAGCAGGGTGGCCACCGAGCGGACCCGCCGCGAGAGCATCAGGACCAGCAGGAGTACGGCCGCCGCTCCCGCGGAGGCGGCGAGCACGATCCCGATCCGCCCGAACCCGGCGACGCCCGCGGTGAACGCCCCGCCCACGCCGCCTAGGCCGATGACGACGAGCGCGACGCCCAGACTCGCGCCGGAGCTCACTCCGAGGATGTAGGGCTCGGCGAGCGGGTTGCGGAAGAGCGTCTGCATCTGCGCGCCCGCCGCGCCCAGTGCGGCACCCGCCAGGAGCGCGGTGACCGCCCGGGGCAGCCGGACCGTCCACACGATCGTCTCGGTGCCGGGGTCGCCGGTGCGGGTGAGGGCCGCGAGCACGTCGCCGAGCGGCAGCGGTGTCGAGCCGACCACGACGGCGAGTACGAAACCCGCAGCGGTCACGGCGGCCAGGGCGATGAGCACGCCCGTCCTGCGGCGGGCAACCGCGGGACGGGCTTGCAGCAGGTCGGTCACTTGGTGAGCCGCTGGTAGAACGTGAGCTCGTGGCCGGGGGCCAGCTCGGGGCGCAGGATCGCGATCAGGTCGGCAAGGATGAGGTCGGGGCGGGCGACGCCGCGCTCGTAGTAGTCGTTGCCGCCGCCAGGCCCGAGCACCTTGTTGGCCGACCACACGTTGCCGTCCTGGAACGCCTTGAACTTCGCGTATCGGGCGTCAGCCTTCTCCACGTCGGCGAGGCTCTTCCAGTTGTTCTCGACGACCAGCCACGTCGGGGCGTCCCCGGCCTTCGACAGGACGGTCTCCAGGTCGAGGGCGGTGCTGCCGGTCCCCTTCGTGTCGGCCCAGGCGTAGGTGCCGCCCGCGTCCTTGAGCAGCGAGGCGACAGCCTGCGGGGGGAACGCATCGTTTTTTCTCCCGGGGACGCCGTGCCCGCCGCCCCGCGGCGCCGGACACGGGACGAAGGAGCGGAGATCTCCGGAAGAAAGGCATGCGAAAGGCGCGCACCGCAGAACACACGGCATGGCCGACACCGTCCTCTCTCGGGGAGATCCGCCCCGATTTCTTCGAGGAGGCGAGACGGGTGAGTCTCCTGGCTGACGGCTCGAACGCCTCTCCCGGCCTTCCCACCCCGTCCGGGGCAGTGGCTGGAGTCGGGAGCTGCTCGCCGCTCACAGTGGCGGGACCGCGCCGGACTCGCACCGGCTTCCTCGTCCCCCGCTCGCCTTTGCGTCCATCGTGCCATGCCGTCCGCCCCTCGGAGGGCGGCCTGCGGGCCGGGGCACGCGGGATGAAGAGGCTCGCGATACGCTTGGGGAGCCAGTCGTACTCCGTCACATGGGGTCAGGGAATCCGGTGAAATTCCGGAACTGACGCGCAGCGGTGAGGGGACGGGAGGACACGCCGGCGACGGCGGCCACTGGGCCCGAAGGCCTGGGAAGGCGTCCTTTCCCGGATGAACCGAGTCCGAAGACCTGCTGGTGCTGACGACACCCCGTCGTCGGGTCGTGATGGGTCCCGCGTACGGACCCGGACTCCGAACAGGTGGATGATGCCGGATGAAGCGGTTTCGAGCGGATCGCTGCCCGGGTGTGCTGCGACCCTGGCCCGCGGACGACGGCCTGCTGGTGCGGCTGCGTCTCCCCGGCGGGAGGGTCTCCGCGAAGTCGCTGCACGCGCTCGCCGAGGTGGCGGAGCGGTACGGCGACGGGCATGTTCATGTGACCTTCCGCGCGAATCTGCAGGTACGTGCCATGCCCGCCGTTCCCGGCACGGAACGCCTGCCTGACGAGGTGCTCGCCGCCTTGGAGGCCACCGGACTGCTGCCCAGCCGGGCCCACGACCTGTCGCGCAATGTGATGGCGTCTCCGCAGACCGGGCTGGCCGGCGGCCGGGCCGACCTGCGCCCCGTGGTCGACGCCCTGGACACCGCGCTGTGCGGTGATCCCGAGCTGGGACGGTTGCCCGGACGGTTCCTCTTCGTCCTCGACGACGGTCGAGGAGACCTGCTCGACCGCTCGTGCGACCTGGGTCTGGTGGCTCTCGGCGACAGGTCGGCCCAGCTCCGGGTCGGCGACGCGTGGGGCCCCGTCGTGCCTCTACGGGACGCGCACGCGCACCTCGCCGATCTCGCTCGGCTCTTCCTCGGCGCGCGCGGTGACGGCCCGGACGCTCCCTGGCACGTCGTCGAACTGCCCGAGCCACTCGTCGAACCAGTGGCCCGATCCCGTGACGTCCCCGACCCGGCTCCGCCGCTGGCTTTCGGCCCGGTCCCCGGAGGCGTCCACCGGCCGGTGCCGCCGGAAGGACTGGACCGCGCCGCGGTGGAACGGTTGTGCGCCGCCGCCTCCGAACTCGTCGTCACCCCCTGGCGTGGCGTCCTGATCCCCGAGGAAAGCCGATGAACCCGATGCCCGACTACCGGCCGCGCCGGCCGAACCGCCGCTACGCGTACGTCGACCGCGGGGCCGCGATCTACCTCGACTCGTTCGCGACGATCCGGCGCGAGGCCGACCTGTCCAAGGTGCCGGCCAACGCCGAGAAGCTGGTGGTCCGGATGATCCACGGCAGCGGCCAGGTCGATCTGACTGACGACCTCGTCATCGACCCGCGCCTGGTGCCCACCGCCCGCGCCGCGCTCGAGGCGGGGGCGCCGATCCTCTGCGACGCCACCATGGTCGCCAGAGGCGTGACCCGCAGCCGTCTGCCCGCCGGCAACGAGGTGATCTGCACCCTCGACGACCCCCGGGTGCCCGGCCTCGCCGAGGAATGGGGCACGACACGCACCGCCGCGGCCGTATCGCTGTGGGAGCCGTGCCTGGAGGGCGCGGTGGTCGCGATCGGCAACGCTCCGACCGCCCTGTTCCACCTTCTGGAACTGCTGGCCGACGGGGCGCCCCGCCCGGCCGCGATCGTGGGCTGCCCGGTCGGGTTCATCGGCGCCGCCGAGTCGAAGCAGGCGTTGCAGGACTTCGCCCGCGACCATGGGATCGACATCCCGTTCGTCACCGTGCGGGGCCGTCGCGGCGGTTCGGCGATGACTTCCTCAGCGATCAACGCTCTCGCCCAGGAGGCCGAATGAGCACCGTGACCGCGCCGGGCAGGTTCGCCGGGGTGGGTGTCGGCCCAGGAGACCCCGAACTCCTCACCCTCAAGGCCGCCCGGCTGATCGAAAGCGCCGACGTGATCGCCTACCACTCGGCCCGCGGCAGGCAGTCGAACGCACGGAGGATCGCCGCCGGCCTGTTCCGCGCCGGGGTCATCGAGGAGCAGCTCGTCTACCCGGTGACCACGGGCGCCACCGACCACCCCGGCGGCTACACCGGGGCACTGGCGGAGTTCTACGAGGAGTCCGCCGCACGGCTCGCCGCGCACCTCGACGCGGGGCGGAACGTGGTGCTGCTCTCGGAGGGCGACCCGCTGTTCTACGGCTCGTACATGTACATGCACGACCGCCTCTCGGAGAAGTACCCGACCGAGATCGTACCCGGCGTCCCCGCCTTCCTCGCCGCGACGGCCGCGACCGGGAGCCCCCTGGTGCGCCAGACCGACGTGCTCACCGTCCTGCCCGGCACCCTGCCCGAGCCCGAACTCGCCCGCCGCCTCGCCGACACGGACGGCGCGATCATCATGAAGCTGGGCCGCACCTTCCCCGCCGTGCGCCGAGCCCTGGCCGCGGCCGGCCGCCTCGACCACGCCCTGTACGTGGAGCGCGCCTCCATGCCCGAACAGTGGTGGCAGCCGGTGGCCGACGTGGACGAGACGAAGGTTCCGTACTTCTCGCTGATCGTCGTCACCGGCGACAGTCTCAACGGCCGACGCTCCCGGGACGCCGCAGAGATTCGCGAGACCCGGACGCCCTCCTCAGGAGCCGCCGAACTGCTCGTCGTCGGGCTCGGCCCCGGTCCCGACGACTGGCTCACTCCCGAGGCCGCCGCCGCCCTCGCCGAGGTCGACCACGTCGTCGGCTACGGGCCGTACGTCAACCGGGTGCCGCAGCGCCGCGGCCTGACCCGGCACCCGTCGGGCAATACCGTCGAGGTGGACAGGGCCAGGTTCGCCCTCGAACTCGCCCGCCGCGGCGAGAAGGTCGCCGTGGTCTCCGGCGGCGACGCCGGGGTCTTCGGGATGGCGGCAGCGGTCTTCGAGGCGGCCGAGGACCCGGCCTTCGCCGACGTCCCCATACGCGTCCTGCCCGGAGTCAGCGCCGTCCAGGCGGTGGCGGCCCGTGCCGGAGCCCCGATCGGCGCCGACTTCGCGGTGATGAGCCTGTCGGACAGGCTCAAACCGTGGGAGGTCATCGAGAGGAGGCTGCGTGCCGTCGCCGAGGCCGACCTGGTCCTGGCGATCTACAACCCCGCCTCGCGCGGCCGAACGGAGCAGATCGCGACCGCGCGGGAGGTGCTGCTGAAGCACCGGGGCCCCGGCACCGTCGTCGTGGTCGGGCGCGACGTGGGCCGGGCCGGGGAGTCGCTGACCGTGACCACGCTGGGTGAGCTGGATGTGAAGAGCATCGACATGAAGTGCCTGCTGATCGTGGGCTCCTCGTTGACCCGCGTCTCCGCCGCCGGAGTCTGGACCCCGAGGTACGTGCGGTGACCGTCCACTTCGTCGGCGCCGGGCCGGGCGCGGCCGACCTGCTGACCGTACGCGCCGCGCGGCTGCTCGCCGAGGCCGACGTCGTCCTCTTCCCCGGCACCTATCTCGACCTCGAGGTACTGGCGCACTGCGGCCCGGAAACGGTGCTCGTGGACACCCAGGACCTCGACCTGGACCAGATCACCTCCCTCCTCGTGAAGGAGGCGCGGGCGGGCCGAAGAGTGGTGAGGCTGACCTCGGGTGACCCGTCGCTGTACTCGGCGCTGCACGAACAGACCCGCCGCCTGGACGCGGCGGGGGTCGCCTGGCAGGTCACACCCGGCGTGCCCGCATACGCCGCGGCCGCCGCGCGGGTGGGCAGCGAGCTGACGGTGCCGCTCGTCGCCCAGTCCGTGGTGCTGACCCGTACCCGCGCCCGCTCCACCCCGATGGGGAAGGGCGAGTCGCTGACCGGCTTCGCGGCCACGGGGGCGACCCTCGTGCTGCACCTGGCGATCACCCGGACCCGCGAGCTGATGGCGGAACTGGAGCCGGTCGTCGGAGCCGACTGCCCGGTGATCGTGGTGTATCGCGTTAGCCAGCCGGAGGAGCTGGTGCTGCGCGGGACGGTCGACACGGTGGCGGACCTGGTCGAGGAGGCCGGGCTCCGCCAGGCCGCGGTGATCCTGGTCGGGCGGGCCTTGGCCGACGCGGACCGGCGCGGAGGAGGGGAGTCGTACCTCTACAGCGCGGAGAGGGACCGGTCGGCGAAGCGCAGGAGGGTGTAACGCGGCCGGGGAGTCAGAGAGCCAGGCTCCACTGCGTCACGGTGCGCGCCGGAGTCCATCCGGTGAAGGCCCCCAAGGGGCGCGCGGTCTCCACCGCGATCCGGGTCAGCTCTCCGCCGTGGGTGCGGAACGCGTCCGCGAGCAGACGCTCGGTCTCCAGGGTGACGCCGTGCACCACGAGCCGCCCGCCCGGCCGCAGGGCCGAGAGGCAGGCGTCGAGCACGCCGGGCCGGGTCGCTCCGCCCCCGATGAAGATCGCGTCGGGGGCGTCGAGTCCCGCGAGCGCGTCGGGCGCCCGCCCCTCGACGACGCGCAGGTCCGGTACGCCCAGCCGGACGGCGTTGCGCGTGATCCGGTCGGCACGGGCCGGGTCGGCCTCGACGGCCGTCGCCCGGCACGTGGGGTGTGCCCGGAGCCACTCGATGCCGACCGATCCCGCTCCCGCCCCGACGTCCCACAGGTGCTGTCCGGGCGCGGGGCGCAGGCGGGCCAGCGCCGAGGCGCGCAGATCGCGTTTGGTGAGCTGGCCGTCGTTCTCGAAGACGTCGTCGGGCAGGCCCGCGACCCAGGACGAGGTCCAGCAGGTGCTCGTCGCCGGGATCTCGACGGCCAGCACGTGCAGGGCGGGGACCGCGTCGGCCGGGACGTCCGTCCACTCGCGGGCCGTTCGGGTCATGCGGGACTCCGCCGGGCCGCCCAGGTCGCTCAGCAGTGTGATGACCGCGTCCGGGTTGCCGCTCTCCACCAGCAGTTCGGCGACGATCGCCGGTGTCTCCGGGCCCGAGGTCAGCAGGAGCAGCCGCCGCCCGGGGGCGACCTCGCGCAGCAGTCGGGCTTCGTGGCGGCCCACCAGGGTCACCACCACCGACTCCTCGGCCGACCAGCTCATGCGCGCCCGCGCCAGGGCGGGCGAGGAGACGGCGGGCAGGATCCGCACGCCGTCGGCGCCCAGAAGACGGATCAGGGTCGTGCCGATGCCCGACACCAGCGGGTCGCCGGAGGCCAGGGCGACCGTGCGGCGTCCGCGCACCTCCTCCAGCAGCGCGGGCAGCCCCTCGGCCAGCGGGGAGGGCCACGGGATGCGCACCTGACCTGCTACTTCGGGGACGGCCGCAAGATGGCGGCGGCCGCCGAGCAACACCTCCGCGTCGCGGACCAGTGCCGCCGCCGCCGCGTCGAGGCGCCCGTCCGCGCCGACGCCGACGACGGTCAGCTGGGGCATGGGGAGAGGGGCCGTCGAATCGGACATGTCACGAGAGGCTATCGTGGGGGCGGACGTGAGGTGCCCCTGCGCCCAGCCATCGGAAACGGTGGGGAAGGTCAATGGGGAGAATCTGGGAAGCCGGTGAGATTCCGGCACAGGCCCGCTGCGGTGAATCGAGCACTCCTCGTGAGTGACCCGACAAGTCCGAAGACCGGCCTCACGTCTTCACTGACGTATGGCCTAGCGAGCGGGAGCCTCACACGTGCCAGCGAAATACCCCTTTTCTGCCATTGTCGGCTGCGAGTACGACACCGCGACAGCCTCCGGCCTCGGCGACATGGGCCTCGCCCTCGTCCTCACCGCGATCAGCCCCGAGATCGGCGGCGTCCTTATCCGGGGCGAAAAGGGGACCGCGAAGTCGACCACCGTCCGCGGTCTCGCCGACGTCCTTCCGTGGATCGAGGTGTACGACGGCGACCGCTTCTCCGTCGACCCGCACGATCCCGTCGAATCGTCGCCGGACGGCCCGTTCGGCCCCGGCGCCGCGGTGGTCAGCAGGCCGGTGCGCCTCGTCGAGCTGCCCGTCGGCGCGACCGAGGACCGGGTGCTCGGGTCGCTGCATCTGGAGAAGGCGCTCACCACGGGCGCCGTCGAGTTCGAGCCTGGGCTGCTGGCCCGCGCGCACCGCGGGGTCCTCTACGTGGACGAGGTCAACCTGCTCCACGACCACTTGGTGGACCTCCTGCTGGACGCCGCGGCGACGGGCCGGGTCACCGTCGAGCGCGACGGGGTGTCGCTGAGCCACGCGGCCCGCTTCGTACTGATCGGCACCATGAATCCCGAGGAAGGGGAACTTCGCCCCCAGCTGCTCGACCGGTTCGGCCTGACCGTGGAGGCGGCCGCCCCGCGCGACCCGGAATCGCGCGTCGAGATCCTGCGGCGGCGCCTGGCCTATGACCGCGATCCCATCGCCTTCGCCGCCCGCTACGCCGACCGCCAGAAGGACCTGACCCGCCGGATCGCCGACGCCCGCGCCGGGGTCGGCGACGTGCTGCTGGGCGACGCCGCGATGTTCAAGATCGCCGAAGTCTGCGCGGCGTTCGAGGTGGACGGGCTGCGCGCCGACATCGTCACGGCCCGCACCGCCGTCGCCCACGCCGCCTGGGCGGGCCGCCGCCACGTGACCCTGGCCGACATCCGGACGGCGGCCCTGCTGGCACTGCCGCACCGCCGCCGCCGGAACCCGTTCGATGCCCCTGGCATCGACGAGGACCTGCTCGACCGGGTGCTCGGCGACGACGAGCTGCCGGAACCCCCGGAGCCGCGGGGCGGAGGCGCGCCCGAGGAGACGCCGGTCGAGGAACGGCCCGGGGAGTGGTCGGAGGCACTCCGCGACCGGCCCGCCGGCACCACCCCCGAGCCGGACTCCGAAACGACGAGGGAGCCCGAGCCCGCCGCCGATCAGGACGCCCCCCGATCGCCTGCGCCGCCCGCTCCCACCGCCCCGGGAGGCGAGACCACCGACCGGGCCGGGACGGCGTACCGCCCCCGGCTCTTCACCATCGACGGCGCCGGCCGGGGCAGGCCCGGCCGGCGCAGCCGGGCTCTGGGCTCCAGTGGACGCAGGGTCGGCAGCGGCACGGGCACCGGCCCGCTCCACCTGGTCGAGACGCTGCGCGCCGCCGCGGAACGCCACGCAGCCCAGGGCACAGGCGCAGTGGGAGACCGGACTGGCCGGCGCGTCGTGCTGCAGCCCGCTGACCTGCGCGTCGCCGTACGGGAGGGCCGGGAGGCGAACCTGCTGCTCTTCTGCGTGGACGCCTCGGGGTCGATGGCGGCGCGACGCCGCATGGCCCAGGTGAAGACCGCGATCCTCTCCCTGCTCACCGACGCCTACCGCCGCCGCGACAAGGTCGCGATGATCAGCTTCCGCGGGGACGGCGCCGAACTCGCCCTGCCGCCGACCGGGTCGGTCGAGGTGGCCGCCGCCCTTCTCGACGACCTCCCCGCCGGAGGGCGCACGCCGCTGGCCGAGGCCCTCATGGAAGCGCAGCGGGTACTGCGCCGGGAACAGCTGCGCGACGCGCGCATGCGTCCGCTGCTGATCCTCGTCACGGACGGTCGCGCCACCTCCGGAGCCCACGCGGTCGCCCGCTCCCGGCAGGCCGCCGACCACCTCGCCGCCCTCGGCGTGCCGAGCGTTGTCATCGACTGTGAGAACGGCCCGCTCAAGCTGGGGCTCGCCAAGGTCCTGGCCGGACACCTGCGCGCCGAACACGTGTTGATGGCGCGGGTCAGCGCCGACGGGCTCGTGGACGTCGTGACCGGCCGGGTCGCCTGATGGGATCGCTCGAAGCACTCCGCCCCGGATCCGTCGTCCTCGTCGGCGGCGGGCCCGGCGACGCGGGACTCATGACCGTCGCGGGCCGCGCCGCCGTCGAACAGGCCGACGTGCTGCTGGTCGACCACCTCGCCCCGGCCGGAGCGCTGGAATGGGCCGACCCCGGCGCCGAGATCGTGTGCGTCTCCAAGCTGCCGCGCGGCCCCTTCACCCCGCAGGAGCGGATCAACGAGCTCCTCATCGCCCACGCGCGGGCGGGCCGCCGGGTGGTGCGGCTCAAGGGCGGCGACGGGTTCGTGTTCGGACGCGGTATGGAGGAGCTCCTCGCCTGCTCCGAGGCCGGAGTGCCGGTGCGCGTCATCCCCGGGGTCAGCTCCTCGACCGCCGTTCCGGCGCTCGCCGGCATCCCGGTCACCCACCGCGGGCTGGTCCGGGGATTCAGCGTGATCTCCGGCCACCTCCCGCCCGACCACCCGGACAACACCCTGGACTACGCGGCGCTCGCGGCCTCCGGAACGACGCTCGTGGTGCTCATGGGGGTCGCCAACCTGGCCGCCATCACCAAAGCGCTGCTCGTGCACGGCATGGACGCCGGCACCCCGGCCGCCGTCGTCGTACGCGGGGGACACCCTGACCAAGAGGTCCTGACGGCGCCTCTGCACGACATCGCCCGGGTGGCCGGTTCGGTCCGCCCACCCGCCGTCACCGTCATCGGAGAGGTGGCCCGGTGGGCCTCCTCCGTACACGAAGAGGAGATTCACTGATGCCCCAGGGCCAGCCGCTCACCGTGCCCGATGACGGCCTCACCACCCGGCAGCGCCGCAACAGGCCGCTGCTGATAGTGCACACCGGCGACGGGAAGGGGAAGTCCACCGCGGCCTTCGGGCTCGCCCTGCGCGGGTGGAACCAGGGGTGGAACATCGGGGTCTTCCAGTTCGTGAAGTCCGCCAAGTGGCGCATCGGCGAGCAGACCGTGCTCGAACGCCTTGGGAAGCTGCACGAGGAGACGGGCGAGGGCGGGCCGGTCGAATGGCACAAGATGGGCTCCGGCTGGTCGTGGGCCAGGAAACAGGGCGACGACGAGGACCACGCCCGGGCCGCCGCCGAAGGGTGGCAGGAGATCAAACGCCGTCTCGCCGCCGAGACCCACGACCTGTACGTGCTCGACGAGTTCACCTATCCGATCGCCTGGGGTTGGGTCGGCCTCGACGACGTCGTCACCACGCTGCGTAACCGCCCCGGCCGCCAGCACGTCGTCGTCACGGGCCGCCGGGCGGCGCCCGAACTGCTGGAGGCCGCCGACCTCGTCACCGAGATGACCAAGGTGAAGCACCCCATGGACACCGGCCAGAAGGGGCAGAAGGGCATCGAATGGTGACCCTGCCGCGCCTGGTCGTCGCCGCCCCCTCCACCGGGCAGGGGAAGACCACGGTGGCGACCGGCTTGATGGCCGCGCTGCGTGATCGCGGGCTGAGGGTTTCCGGCCACAAGGTCGGGCCCGACTACATCGACCCCGGCTACCACGCCCTGGCCACCGGCCGGCCCGGCCGCAACCTCGACCCGCACCTGGTGGGGGAGGACCGGATCGCCCCCCTGCTGCTGCACGGGGCCCGCGGCGCCGACGCGGCCGTGATCGAGGGCGTGATGGGGCTGCACGACGGGCGGATGGGCACCGACGGGTTCTCCTCCACCGCGCACATCGCGCGCCTGACCCGCAGCCCGGTGGTGCTGGTCGTCGACATCTCCCGGATGTCGCGCTCGGTCGGCGCGGTGGTCGCCGGCATGGCGGCGTACGACCCGACGGTGGACGTGGTCGGCGTGATCCTCAACCGCGCGGGCTCCGCGCGCAATGTCACCGAGGTCGAACGATCCCTGCGCCTGCCAGTGCTCGGGGTGGTCCCGCCCGACGACTCGATCTCCTCGCCCTCCCGTCATCTGGGCCTGGTCCCGGCGGCCGAGCGGGACGAGTCCGCGGCCGTGGTGGCGCGACTGGGCGAGCGGATCGCCCGGTACGTCGACCTCGACGCCGTGCTGGACGCGGCACGCACGGCGCCCGGCCTGGACGCCGTGCCATGGGATCCGGGCGCCGAGGTGCGCCCTGTGGCCGGGTCTCCCGTGGTGGCGGTCGCGGCGGGCCAGGCGTTCACGTTCGCCTACCCCGAGACCGAGGAACTGCTCACCGCCGCAGGATGCCGCGTCGTGCACTTCGACCCTCTGACCGACGAAGCGCTGCCGTCCGGCACCTGCGCGCTCCTGCTCGGCGGCGGCTTCCCCGAGGTGTACGTGCGGCAGCTCGCCCGCAACGTGTCGCTGCTGACCCAGGTACGCGAGGCGGTCAGGGCGGGTCTGCCGACCGTGGCCGAGTGCGCCGGCCTGCTCTACCTGCTCGAAGCCCTCGACGGCACTCCGATGGCGGGGGTGATCGGCACCAGTGCCACGATGACCGATCGTCTCACCCTGCGCTACCCGGTGGCCAAGGCCGTGGGCGACGACCTGCTGTCGCGTGCGGGAGAGGAGGTGACCGGCCACGAGTTCCACCGCACCGCGCTGACCCGCCCGGCGGTCGGCTGGACACCGGCGTGGGATCTCGACGGCGAACTCATCGGCGTCGCCTCGCCCACCCTGCACGCCTCCTACCTGCACCTGCACTGGGCGGGTCACCCGTACATGGCCCAGCGGTTCGCGGAGGCGGCGGCCGAGGCCGAGCCGGTGGCGGCGCCGGTGCGCGCCGACGGCGCGGTGGTGCACGATCCGGTTCCCGCCAAGCCCCTCCAGCACCACGGCGACCGGGAGACCGGGCCGGGGCTGGTCGACTTCGCCGTCAACGTCCACCCCGGGCCGCGACCGGCCTGGCTCGAAGCAGCCCTGCTCGAAGGGGTGCGTGACTCGGCCTCCTACCCGGACCCGACACCCGCGCGCGAGGCGGTCGCCGAGCTGTACCGGCGCCGTACGGACGAGGCACTGATCACCGCGGGCGCGACCGAGGCGTTCGAACTGGTCGCCCGGTGGAAGCAGTGGCGCCACGCCGTGGTGGTGCACCCGCAGTTCACCGAGCCGCACGCGGCCTTGGAGCGCGCCGGGCATCGGGTCACCATGGTCCAGTGCCGTCCCGAGGACGGCTACCGGCTGGACCCGGCCGCGGTGCCCGACGACGCCGATCTCGTGGTGCTGGGCAATCCCACGAACCCGACGGGGGTCCTGCACCCGGCCGAGGACGTCCTGCGGCTGCGCCGCCCCAGGCGGGTGGTGGTCGTGGACGAGGCGTTCATGGACACCGTCGAGGGAGAGACGGAGTCCCTCGCCGGTCACCGCCGCCGCGGGCTGGTGGTGGTCCGCAGCCTCACAAAGCACTGGTCGATCCCCGGGATACGCGTCGGCTACGTGCTGGGCAGCGACCGCTGCATCGCCGGTCTGGCGGCCAGGCAGATCCCGTGGTCGGTCTCGGCCCCGGCGATCGCCGCCGTCGTCGCGTGCACCTCCCCGGAGGCGCTCGCCGAGGCGGCACGTCGCGCCAGTCAGATCACTGAGTGGAGGCAGGCCCTGGTCGCGGGCCTGCGCGCGCGCGGGATCGAGGTGCTGCCCTCGCGCACCTCGTTCGTCCTGGCCCGTCTCGGACGGGGCGTCCGTGAGGCGTTGCGGGATCGCGGCGTCGCCGTGCGCAGGGCGGACACCTTCCCGGGCCTGAGCGCCGAGTGGGCGCGAATCGCGGTGCGTCCTCCCCGGACCTGTGCCCGGCTCTTCGCCGAACTCGACGGCCTCGGAAGCCAGCCGGGTCTGTTGCCGGGTATTCCGGCAAGATAAGCTGCTATTTGCGAATGTCATGGAATCCGGTGGGAATCCGGAACAGTTGCGCTGCTGTGACACCGCTCGGTGGTGAAGTCAGACCCTGGCATTCGTTTATCTCCCCTACAACCAGGGCGCATAACCCTGAGGAGGACACATGTCGCAGACCGCTGCGGCGCCGGTCATCGGCGTTCCCGAACTCCCCACCGTCGATCTGCGCGAGCTCGCCCCGTGGGCGTTCTTCGTCGGGCTTCTCGGCCTGCTGGTGATCTTCTTCGTCAGCGCGGACCAGGGAGCCGTCTCGATCCCGGCCGGCACGATGGTCCACGAGTGGGTCCACGACGGCCGCCACCTGCTCGGCTACCCCTGCCACTGATCAGAATCCCCTGATTCCGCCGCCCTCGGGGCGGCCACAGCGGTGCCCGTGTTCCGGGCACCGCCCGTCGCGCTGCCCTGGAGCCGCGCGCTGCTTTGACGACCACAGAAACCGGTTCCCATTGTGACTGCACGTAATTTCCTTATCCGCGGTCTGCTGGCAGGGCTCATCGCAGGTCTCTTCTCCTTCGCGATCGGCTACACCGTGGGCGAGCCTCCGATTGACGCGGCCATCGCGATCGAAGAGGCGGCCGCGGCACCCGCAGCCGACCACGCGCACGAAACCGGCAGCGACCACGAGCACGGCGACGAGGGGGGCGGGATCAGCCGGACCATCCAGAGCACCTGGGGCCTCGCGACCGCCACCGTCGCCATGGGCGTGGCCCTCGGCGGCATCGTCGCCCTCATCGCCGCCGGTGTCGCGGGCCGTCTCGGACGGCTGCCCTTGGTCGGCTCGACCGCACTCGTCGCAGGGCTGGGCTTCGTCGCCTACTCCCTGGTGCCGTTCCTGAAATACCCGGCCGTGCCTCCGGCGGTGGGCAGCGGCGACACCATCGGGTCCCGCACCGCGTACTACTTCCTCTTCGCTCTGATCTCGGTGGTCGCCATGGTGGCCGCCGTCGTCCTGGCGCGGCGCCTCGCCTCCGGTATGGGGGCGTACCCCGCCGTCGTCCTGGCGGGCATCGCCTACGTCGCGGTCGTCGCGGTGGCCGCCCTGGCGATGCCGACGGTCAACGAACTGGGCGATTTCCCGGCGGACGTGCTGTGGGAGTTCAGGGTCTCCTCGCTCCTCACACTGTCCGCGCTGTGGGGATCCCTCGGGATCGCCCTGACATGGCTGCTGCGCCGGCTCGAGGTCTCTCAGAAGGCCGCCGTCTGACCTCGGCGGTGTGACAACACCCAGTCGAGAGCCCGGCCCACGGCGTCGACCACCGGCGCCCGGGGGTCCGGCTCCGGCCGGGCGATCATCACGACCGGGATGCCGAGCACGGCCGCGGCCTCCATCTTGGGCCACGTGTACGAGCCGCCCGAGTCCTTGGTGACCAGTACGTCGCAGCCGTGCCCGCGCATCACTTCGAGGTCGCCCTCCAGCGTGTACGGCCCCCGGCTGGTCAGGAGCCGCCAGCCCGGAGGCAGCTCGATCTCGGGAACGTCGACCACCCGCGCCAGCACGGAGAACTCGCGCAGCTGCGGCACGAATCGGGCCAGCTCCTGCCGCCCGACGGTGAGGAAAGGCCGTTCCCCGAGCGAGGCGGCGAGCACCGCGGCCTCGTCATGGGTGGCGACATACCGCCAGGCGGGATCGGGCTCCCACCCCGGCCGCTCCAGACGGAGCAGAGGGACCCCCTCCGCGACGCAGGCTTCCAGCGCGTTGGCGCTCATGCCGCGGGCGAACGGATGCGTCGCGTCGACGACGACGTCGTAGTCCGCGAGAGCCGCGCGCAGCCCGGGCACACCGCCGAAGCCGCCGATGCGCACCTTGCCCACGGGCAGTCGGGGACGGGACACCCGTCCGGCGAGCGACGAGGTGACGTCGACACCTGCGTCGACCAGGAGACGGGCGAGCTCCCGCGCCTCGGCGGTGCCGCCCAGCAACAGGACCTTCATCGACTGCCTCCCACGGTCAGGACCGGAAGCCCGGGGGGCGCCCCCTTGCGGGCCAGGGTGAGCAGGGCGTCGACGTCGAGGTGTTCTTCCACGAGGTCGGCCAGCAGCTCCATTCGTCGTTCGCGTGCCGCCGGGAAGCTGACTCCCGAGGGCTCCAGCCCGGCGGTCTCCGCCAGGAAAGCGGCGCGGAACTCGTCGCCTTCCAGGGCTCCGTGCCACATCGTGCCGAAGACCCGGCCGACCCGGGCGCCGCCGAGGAACTCGTCGGCGCCGTCCTGGCGGGTGATGCGTCCGTGGTGGATCTCGTATCCGGCGGCATCGGCTCCCAGGGCCGTGCCGTGCGGGAGGCGCAGCACCTTGTCGGGGCGGAACTCGGTCGTCACGGGGAGCAGCCCCAGGCCCGGGGAACGGGTGCCCGCCGGGCCCTCTACGCCTTCGGGGTCGTGGATCTCGGTGCCGAGCATCTGGAATCCGCCGCAGATTCCGAGCAGCGGCCGTCCCGCGCGCACGTGCTTCTCGATCGCTGTGTCGAGGCCGCGTGAACGCAGCCATGCGAGGTCGGAGAGGGTGGCCCGCGTTCCCGGGAGCACGACCAGGTCGGCGTCGGCCAGGTCACGGGGGTCGGAGACGAAGACGACGTCGAGGTCGGGTTCCAAGCCGAGGGCGTCGACGTCGGTGAAGTTGCTGATCCGGGGGAGCCGCACCACCGCCACCCGTACACGCGCGTTGTCACGGCTGCGTCGTCCTTCGAGGTCGAGGGCGTCCTCGGAGTCGAGCCACAGGCCGGGGTGCCAGGGCAGCACGCCGTGGACCGGGCGGTCGGTCAGGGCCTCCAGCCGTTCGAGGCCGGGGCGGAGGAGGGAGAGGTCGCCGCGGAACTTGTTGACGACGAAGCCCGCGATCAGCGCCTGGTCGGCGGGTTCGAGCAGTGCCAGGGTGCCGAACATGGATGCGAACAGACCGCCGCGGTCGATGTCACCGACCACAATGACCGGGAGGTCGGCGTGGCGGGCGAGCCCCATGTTCACGTAGTCACTGGAACGCAGGTTGATCTCTGCGGGGCTGCCCGCCCCTTCGGCCACGACCACGTCGAAGCGGGAGGCGAGGTCGTCGTACGCGGCGTGCGCGGCCCGGGCGAGGCGCCGGCGGCCGGTCGTGAAGTCGGTCGCCGACACCTCGCCCGCCGGGCGGCCCATCATCACGACGTGGCTGCGGCGGTCGGAGCCGGGTTTGAGGAGCACCGGGTTCATCGCGGGCTCCGGCGTCACCCGGGCGGCCAGGGCCTGGACCCACTGGGCGCGTCCGATCTCGGCGGTCGAGCCGTCGCGGTCGAGGCAGACCATCGAGTTGTTGGACATGTTCTGCGCCTTGTACGGCGCCACCGACATGCCGCGGCGGGCGAATGCCCGGCACAGCCCGGTGGCGACGACCGACTTACCGGCGTCCGAGGTGGTACCGGCGACGAGCAGACCGCTCACGACGCGTCCTTCCTTCCCGGGGCCCGCAGCAGACAGGCCTCCATCACCCAGCCGTCCGCTTCGCGGGCCGCCTCCCTGGCCGAGCACAGGGCGGGCAGCACGTCGCCCACCCGCCCGGCGACCAGGCGTTCACCGGCCGCGCCGAGGTTGGCTCCCCACCAGATCCGCCAGTCCCGCAGCTCCCGGAGGCCTTCCAGGTTCCGTTCGGAGCCGAGCATCACCACGATGTTGCGCTGGCCTGAGGCGATCGCCTCGGGCAGTCGGCGGGCTGTGGTGATGTGCACGGGCCGGCCCACCTCGTGCAGCACGATCCGGTGCCGCGCGGCCAGTACCTGCGGGGCGCTGATCCCAGGGATCACCTCCCAGGTCAGGTCCATCCGCTCACCGAGCCGGTCGAGGACGCGCAGCGTCGAGTCGTAGAGCGAGGGGTCGCCCCAGACCAGGAACGCCGCGGTCCCGCCACGGGCGGCCAGCTCTTTCCCGTACGCGTCCACGCGCGCGGCGTGCCACGCCTTCACCGCGCCGGGATAGTCGGCCGGGTCGTCGCGGTCGCGTTCGGGGTCGGCGACCTCGACGAGTTCGAGGCCGTGTTCCGTGCAGATCCGACGGCGTACCTCCAGCAGCCCATCGTCGTCGCTCTTGCGCGCGGCGAGCACGTAGTCGGCCGCCGCCAAGGCCTTCGCGCCCTCGTAGGTCAGTTGGTGCGGCCCCATCCCGAAGCCGACCACGTACACGTGCGTCACCGCTGCTCCCGGCCCGTCAGGAGCCGTCTTCGAGATCACCCTCGACCTCCAGGTAGACCTTCTGCAGCGCTTCCAGGGTCTCGGCGTTCGGCTCCGCCCACAGGCCGCGCTCGGCGGCCTCGTGCAGGCGCTCGACGATGCCGCGCAGCGCCCACGGGTTCGACCTGCGCAGGAACTCCTGGTTGGTCTCGTCGAGCACGTACGACTTCGCCAGTGACTCGTACATCCAGTCGTGGACGACACCGGCGGTGGCGTCGAAACCGAACAGGTAGTCCACCGTCGCGGCCAGCTCGAACGCGCCCTTGTAGCCGTGGCGCCGCATCGCGCCGATCCACCGGGGATTGACCACGCGCGCACGGAAGACCCGGTTGGTCTCCTCCTGGAGGGTGCGGGTCCGCACCGCGTCGGGCGAGGTCGAGTCGCCCACGTACGCCTTCGGGTCGGACCCGCTCAGCGCGCGCACGGTGGCGATCATGCCGCCGTGGTACTGGAAGTAGTCGTCGGAGTCGGCGATGTCGTGCTCGGTGCTGTCGACGTTCTTCGCTGCGACCTTGATCCGCCGGTAGGCGGCGCGCATGTCGTCCGCGGCCGGGACGCCGTCGAGACCGCGGCCGTACGCGAACCCGCCCCACGCGGTGTAGACCTCGGCCAGGTCGTTGTCGTCGCGCCACGTGCCCGACTCGACGACCTGCAGTATCCCGGCGCCGTAGGAGCCCGGCTTGGAGCCGAAGATCCGAGTGGTCGCCCGGCGTGCGTCGCCGTGCTCGGCCAGGTCGGCGCGGACGTGCGCGCGGACGAAATTCATCTCGTCGGGTTCGTCGAGCTCGGCCACCAGTCTCACCGCGTCGTCGAGCATCGCCACGACGTGCGGGAAGGCGTCGCGGAAGAAGCCGGAGATGCGGACGGTGACGTCGATACGAGGTCGGCCCAGCTCGGCGAGGTCGATGACCTTGAGGTCGTTGACGCGCCGCGACATGTCATCCCACTCGGGGCGCACCCCCAGCAGGGCCAGCACCTCGGCGATGTCGTCGCCGGAGGTGCGCATCGCGGAGGTACCCCACACCGACAACCCCACCGAGGCCGGGTACTCGCCGGTCTCGTCGAGGTAGCGCTGCACCAGCGACTCGGCCATCGCCTGGCCGGTCTGCCACGCCAGCCGGGACGGGATCGCGCGCGGGTCGACGGTGTAGAAGTTGCGGCCGGTGGGCAGCACGTTGACCAGGCCGCGCAGCGGCGACCCCGACGGGCCCGCCGCCACGTAGCCGCCGTCCAGGGCGTGCAGCAGCGCGTCGATCTCGTCGCCGGTGCGGGCGAGACGCGGCACCACCTCGGTGGCGGCGAAGGTCAGCACCTGGCGGACCACCGGGTCGTCGTGCAGGGAGTCCACGATGGAGACGTCCCAGTCGGTGGCCTCCATCGCGGTGAGGAGGGCGCGGGCCTGCTCCTCGTAGGCGTCCACGGTCGCCGTCGAGGCGTTCTCGGGCAGGCCGAGCGCGGTGCGCAGGCCGGGTAGCGCGTTGCCCACGCCGCCCCACACCTGCGATGCGCGCAGGATCGCGAGCACGAGGTTGACCCTTGCTTCGCCGGTGGGTGCCTGGCCCAGCACGTGCAGGCCGTCGCGGATCTGCACGTCCTTGATCTCGCAGAGCCAGCCGTCGACGTGCAGGAGGAAGTCGTCGAATTCGTCGTCCTCGGGACGGTCCTGCAGGCCGAGGTCGCGGTGCATCTCCGCGGCCCGCATCAGCGACCAGATCTCGCCGCGGATCGCCGGCAGCTTCGCCGGGTCCATCGTGGCGATGGTGCCGTACTCGTCGAGCAGTTGCTCCAGCCGGGCGATGTCGCCGTATGTCTCGGCACGCGCCATCGGCGGGACCAGGTGGTCGATGATGGTGGCGTGGGCCCGGCGCTTGGCCTGGGCGCCTTCACCGGGATCGTTGACGAGGAACGGGTAGAAGAGCGGCAGGCTCCCCAGCACCGCGTCGGTGCCGCATTCGGCGGAGAGCGCGGCGTTCTTGCCGGGTAACCACTCCAGCGAACCGTGCTTTCCGATGTGCACCACCGCATGAGCGCCGAAGCCGCCCTCGGATTGCGGGGCCTCCAGCCAGCGGTAGGCGGCCAGGTAGTGGTGGGTCGGGGGCAGGTCGGGGTCGTGGTAGATCGCGACGGGGTTCTCGCCGAAGCCCCGGGGCGGTTGGATGAGCAGCGCCACGTTCCCGGCGACCAGCGTGGCCAGGACGATCTCGCCCGCGTCGTTGACGAACAGGCTGCCCGGCGCCTCGCCCCACGCCTCGGCCATCCTCTCGCGCAGCGTGGCGGGAAGGTCCGCGGTCCATCGGGCGTACTGCTCGGCGCTGATCCGCACGTGGGCGTCGGTGAGCTGCCCGGAGGTCAGCCATTCCTCGTCCTGGCCGCCGGCCGCGATCAGCGCGTGGATCAGGGCGTCGCCGGCCTCGGTGTCGTCTTCGAGGTCGAGACCCGGTACCGCTCCCGGCTCGCCCAGGTCGTAGCCGGCGTCGCGCAGCCGCCGCAGGAGGCGGATCGTGGAAACCGGGGTGTCGAGGCCGACCGCGTTGCCGATCCGTGAGTGCTTGGTCGGGTACGCCGAGAGGACCAGCGCGATCCTCTTCTCGCCGTTTGGCACACGGCGCAGGCGGGCGTGGTTGACCGCGATCGCGGCCACGCGGCGGCAGCGTTCCGGGTCGGCGATGTAGCGGGGGAGGCCGTCGGCGTCGATCTCCTTGAAGGAGAACGGGGCGGTGATGATCCGGCCGTCGAACTCCGGGATCGCGATCTGGTTGGCGGAGTCGAGCGGGGTGACGCCGTCGTCGTTCGCCTCCCACTCCTCCCGGCTGCTGGTCAGGCACAGGCCCTGCAGAACCGGGATGTCGAGGGCGGCGATCCGCTCCACGTCCCAGGTCTCGTCGTCACCGCCCGCGCTCGCCGCCGCGGGGACGCTGCCCCCCGCGGCGAGCACGGTGACGACCAGGGCGTCGAGGGCCCCGAGCGCCTCGAAGAGCTCGTCGGGCGCGCTGCGCAGCGAACCGGCGAAGATCGGCACGCCGACCGCCTCGCCGGTCGCGTCGACGGCGTCGGCCAGGGCGTGGGCGAAGGCCGCGTTGCCGCTGACCTGGTGCGCCCGGTAGTAGAGGACGCCGATCCGCGGCAGTGAGGGGTCGGCGGGCGCGGTGCGCTCGGCGAACCCCCAGAAGGGAATCGTCACGGGCGGCTCGAAGCCCTCGCCGGTGAGGAGCACCGTGTCCGAGAGGAACGCGTGCAGCTGGGCCAGGTTGGCCGGGCCGCCCTCGACCAGGTAGCGGTGGGCCTCGGTCGCGATCCCGATGGGGACGCTGGAGAGCTCCATCAGCTCGGCGTTCGGCTGCTGCTCCCCGCCGAGCACGACGACCGGCGTCCCGGCCGCGCGGACCGCCGCCAGCCCCGGCCACAGGTCGTGCGGCGAACCGAGCAGACGCACGACGACGAGGCCGGCGGCGGCCACACAGGCCTCAAGGGTGGCGTCATCGTCCCGCGCCGGATTGGCGAGTACGTAGGCGGCCCCGCTGGCCCGCGCTGAGAGCAGATCGGTATCGGACGTCGACAACAGACAGAGACGTACGGACGCGGCCATCGCCGGGCTCCTCCTCCGGGGTTCTCGCCCCGTGTAGCGGTCGGATCACCCTCGGCCAGTATCTGGCTGCAGACCCTCACGGGCCTGGTCACAGTGGCGGAACCGCCCCGGAATCTCACCGGGTTCCTGCAACCGAAGGCGTTCTGGAAGCCTACGGGAGAGATCCCGACACACGTCATCCGGCCCGTAGCGTCCTCCCCGGCTCCCCGCAGAGGGGGCTCGTCTGTCCGATGTATCGGGCGCGCTACATGTCCGTTTTGGCGTTAACTTTGGCCTTTGCGATGATGCCGCGATGGACGTGGTGCGGACGGTGCGGATGAGACTGCCGCTGGTGGTCCGGCGCGCGCTGGCCGAGCCCCTGCTCCTGGCCGCCGCGTTCGGCTCCATCCTGCTCGCCACCACGGCGATCTCGGCCCTCCTGCTGCACGCCGGGTCGGCGACCCAGGCGGGGACGCGGCGGGCGCTGGCGACGGCGCCGCTCACCGCCACCGCCACCGTCGTCACCGCGTCGGTCACGGAGGGGGACTTCGCCGGCGTCGACCGGGCCGTCCGCGCGGGCATCGCCCACGCCCACGGGGAGGTGCCCGTAGACGTCGCCGTGCGCGTCGAGTCCGACTCCTACAGCCTGCCGGAGCAGAGCGGCGGCGACGACCGGCCGGTCCTGACCCGGTTCGCCATGTACGAGGCACTGGACGGCCGGGCCGACCTGGTGAGCGGACGCTGGCCCGCCGAGGAGACAGAGGGAACGGCGACGGCAGAAGCGGTGGCGGTGGAGGCGGCGCTGCCGGAGCCGGCGGCCCGGGCGATGGGCGTGTCCACCGGCGACGACCTCACGGTCACCGGACGCCTGGACGGCAGGCCGGTCCGGGTGCGCGTCACCGGTGTCTTCCGGCTGCGCGACCCCGCCGACCCGCGCTGGGCGGGGGAGGACCTGCTGCGCTCCGGCACGCGGACCGGCGACTTCGTCACCCACGGGCCCCTGGTCGTGCCGGCCGGCACCTTCCTCGACAGGTTCGCGACCGGCGTCTCGGCGCGCTGGCTCGCCGTACCCGACCTGCGCGGGCTCGCGCCCGACCGGCTGCGGCAGGTGTCCGCGTCGGTCGCGGAAAGCCCCGCCGCCGTGCGGTCCGGCTGCCCCCGGTGCACGGTCACCGCGTCGCTGTCCGCCACGCTGCTGCGGCTCGACCGCGACGCCCTGGTCGCCCGCTCCACCATGCTCGTCCCGGTGCTCCAGGTGCTGGTGCTCGCCGGGTACGCGCTGGCGCTGACGGCGCGGCTGCTGGCCGAGCACCGCCGGATGGAGACGGCCCTGCTGCGTTCCCGGGGCGGCGGGTCGCCGCGGCTGGCCGCCCTGTCGGCGGGGGAGGCGCTGCTGATCGCGCTGCCCTGCGCGCCGGTGGCGCCGTTCCTCGCGCCCGTCCTGCTCGGGCTGCTGGGCGCGGTCCCCTGGATCGAGACGACCGGCGTCGAGCCGCCCGGGGCGCCGGACGGGGCCACGTTCGCGGTCGCGGCGGCGGTCGCGCTCGCCTGCGCCGCGATGCTGGCGTTCCCGCCCCTGCTGGCCGCCCGCCGCACGTACGTCGAGGAGCAGGCCGAGCGCGGGCGCGGCGAACGGCCGGGCCTGGCGCAGCGGGCCGGCGCCGACCTGGCGCTGCTCGTCGTCGCGGGGCTCGCCGTGTGGCGGCTGGTCAGCTTCGACACATCCGAGGCCACGCGGCTCGGCGGCGAGCTCGGGCTCGACCCGCTGATCGGGGCGGGACCGGCGCTCGCCCTGCTCGGCGGCGCGATGGCCGCCCTGCGGCTGGTGCCCGTCGTCGCCGGGTTCGCGGAACGGGTGACACGGCGGCGCTCCGGCCTGGGCCCGGCCCTGGCCGCGCGGCAGGTGAGCCGGCGTCCGGCCCGCTACCGCGGCCCGGCGCTGCTGCTGACGATGGCGGTCGCGATCGGCGCGCTGTCCCTGACGACCGTCGCCACCTGGCGGGGCGCGCAGGAGGACCGGGCGCGCCACCTCGCGGGCGCCGACCTGCGGGTGACGGCCCTGCCGGAGGACGACCCGCGCACCTTCGCCGGCCTGCCCGGGGTCACGGCGGCCGCGCCGGCGCACCGCGCCACGGTCGTCGCGGGCGGCGCGGACGCCACCTTGATCGCGCTGGACGCCGCGCGGCTGAGCCGCGTCCTGCTGCTGCGTCCCGACCTGTCGGCGCTGTCGCCGGCCACGCTGGCGTCCCGGCTCGCCGGCTCGCCCGGGCAGCCGCTGCCGGTCGTGGTGACCCCCGGCCTGGCCGACACCGTACGGATCACGGCGGGCACGGCGACGGTGCCGATCCGGGTCGTGGGCGTCGTCGCGGCGATGCCCGGCACGCCGGAGGGCGCCCCGGCCCTGCTCGCCGACCTGACGGCGCTGCGCGGGCAGTCCGTCAAGGGGACGCGGTGGCCCGTGACGGAGTGGTGGCTGGCGGCCGACGGGCACGACACCGCACGGGCCGCCGCCGCGCTGGCCGAATCCGGGCGGAGGGACGTCGTGGACGCGGCGGCGCTGACCCGCGGCCTCAGGGACGACCCCAAGGCGGCCGGCCTGCAGGGCGCGCTGCTGCTCGGCTTCGCGGCGGCGCTGGCCTTCGCCGTGCTGGGCTTCCTGGTCAACGCGGCGGTTCTGGCACGGGAGCGCAGGGGCGAGTTCGCGGTGCTCGGCGCGCTCGGCGTGGGCATGCGGCAGACGCTCGGCCTGCTGGCGGCCGAGCAGTCGTTCGTGATCGGGCTCGCGCTGCCGGGTGGCGTGGCGCTCGCCGTGGCCGTCTCCGCCGTGGTGGTGCCGCCGATGGTGTCCACCGCGGCCCCCGGCGCGCTGCCCGTGCTGCTCCACGTCCCGTGGCCGCAGGTGGCGGTGCTGGTGGCCGCGGTCCTCGCGGTGCTGTCGGTGATCGTGGCGGGACTGGCGCGGTCGCTGCACCGCCGCGAGCCGGCCGCCGCGCTGCGTGCGGGGGAGGGGCCGTGATACTCCCTGTGTCAACCTCCCGCAGTGTTCGGGGTGAGGAGAGCTGCTGCGGCGCCGTGTTTGGCGGGGTCGTAGGCGATGCCGTCGTTCCAGCATTTCCAGATCACCCGGATCCAGGCG
>NZ_BMPY01000015.1 GCF_014647835.1 Microbispora rosea subsp. aerata | reverse complement strand
GTGTTAAGCACGCCGCCAGCGTTCGTCCTGAGCCAGGATCAAACTCTCCAAACAATGCCTAGAGAAGATTTCCCTGGCCGGCATCCCCCGGCTACCAGGAGACACCGTCAAAGGAATTCCGCCACCGATGCGACAGCATCGGCAGACGGGGTAATGCATGATTCATGCACTGGCTTTTAGCACACTGTTGAGTTCTCAAGAAACGGACGCGACCACCATCACCCAGAACCCTCAACCGGGCTCCACGCTCCGGGGCGTTTCGTTTCGCTTTCTGGTCTTAATCCTTCCCGACTTGCCGTTTCGTGTCAAATCCGCCCCACCGGGACTCAATTTGACCGGAAACCCGCCAGCCGACAGGAATTCGACCACCCCGTTTCCGGGGCAACCCCTCTAACTTACCCGAACCCCCAGCCCGGCGCAAAACCGAACCCAGAAGACCCAGGGAAGAACGAAGGGAGGCGCCGGCAACCGGCCCGCGCACACACAAGCCAACCACCAAAGTGATCGAAAAGGAGTGCGCCGAACCGCGCCGACACCACAAGATTACCAGGGTCCGGCACCGCCATGACCCAACTGGAGAAGAACGCCTCGGGCTCCGGATGTATTCCTCCGGCCCGCGCCGCCCCGCCCACCGTCTCACGGGCCGCGTACACCCCGCCCGGCGAGTTATCCACAGGCCGCGGCGAGAAGGCTTGGCGCGACCTCGCCGAACATAGACTTTGGCGGGTGAGCGAGATGCCGCCTGTAGCGAAGAAGGTCCCCCTGGAGCGCACGCACCACGGTGACACCGTCATCGATGAGTACGCGTGGCTGCTCAAGAAGGACGACCCCGACACCATCGCATACCTGGAGGCGGAGAACGCCTACACCCAGGAGATGACCAGCCACCTGCAGGATCTCCAGGAGACCATCTTCAAGGAGA
This sequence comes from Microbispora rosea subsp. aerata, assembly GCF_014647835.1. Classification (GTDB taxonomy): domain Bacteria; phylum Actinomycetota; class Actinomycetes; order Streptosporangiales; family Streptosporangiaceae; genus Microbispora; species Microbispora aerata. The sequence goes on along the minus strand of NZ_BMPY01000015.1, from coordinate 160,892 downwards.
TCAAGGGCAGGACCCAGGAGACGGACCTGTCGGTGCCCACCCGCAAGGGCGCCTGGTGGTACTACTCCCGGACCGAAGAGGGCAAGCAGTACGCCATCCAGTGCCGGGTGGCCGCCGACGGCGACACTCCGCCACGTCTGGAGCCGGGCACCTCGCTCCCGGGCGAACAGGTGCTGCTGGACGGCAACGAACTCGCCGGCGACAGCCCGTTCTTCTCCATGGGCACGAGCGCGATCAGCCCGGACGGCACGAAGCTCGCCTACTCGACCGACTTCTCCGGCGACGAGCGCTTCACGCTCCGGTTCAAGGACCTGGAGACGGGCGAGTTGCTCCCGGACGAGATTCCCGGGGTCTTCTACGGCGGCGCATGGTCGGCCGACGGCTCCACGTTCTTCTACACCACCGTGGACGAGGCCTGGCGTCCGTACCGCATTCACCGGCACACGCTCGGCTCGGCCGATGACGTCGTCGTCTACCAGGAGGACGACGAGCGCTTCTGGGTGGGCATCAGCCTGTCCCGCAGCCAGCGCTACCTGGTGCTGAGCTCGGGCAGCAAGATCACGAGCGAGGTCCGGATCCTCGACGCGAAGACGCCGAACGGCGAGTTCAGGGTGGTGCGGCCGCGTCAGACCGGTGTCGAGTACGCCCTGGAGCACGCGGGCGACCGCTTCCTCGTTCTGCACAACGAGGGCGGCGCGGTGAACTTCGAGCTCGCCACCGCTCCCATCGACGACCCGGGGAGCTGGACTCCCCTGATCGCGCACAGGGACGACACCCGGCTGCTCGACGTGGACGCGTTCAAGGACCACGTCGCCGTGCACTTCCGCCGTGACGGCCTCACGGGCATCAGGATCCTGCCGGGCGACGGCGGCGAGCCGTACGAGATCTCGTTCCCTGAGCCGCTGTACGACGTCGCGCCGACCGGCAACGCGGAGTTCGAGACGAGCCGGCTTCGCCTCAGTTACACCTCGATGGTGACCCCGCCGTCGGTCTACGAATACGACCTGCGGTCCGGCGAGCTGATCCTGCTCAAGCAGAGGGCGGTGCTCGGCGGTTACGACCCGGCCGACTACGAGCAGCACCGCGAGTGGGCCACCGCCCCGGACGGCACCAAGATCCCGATCTCGATCGTGGTCCGCAAAGACACGAGCCGGCCCGCTCCGACCCTGCTCTACGGCTATGGCAGCTACGAGTCGTCCATCGACCCCTACTTCTCGGTGGCCCGGCTCTCGCTGCTCGACCGGGGGTTCGTGTTCGCGATCGCCCACGTGCGCGGGGGCGGCGAGATGGGCCGCCGGTGGTACGAGGACGGCAAGCTCACCAGGAAGAAGAACACCTTCACCGACTTCGTGGCGTGCGCGCGGCATCTGAAGACCGAGGGCTGGTCCGACAAGATCATCGCCAGGGGCGGCTCGGCCGGAGGTCTCCTCGTGGGCGCGGTCGCCAACCTGGCGCCGGAGGAGTTCGCGGGGATCGTCGCCGAGGTCCCGTTCGTGGACGCGCTGAACACGATCCTCGACCCGTCGCTGCCGCTCACGGTGACCGAGTGGGACGAGTGGGGCGATCCGCTGCACGACCCCGAGGTCTACGCGTACATGAAGACCTACTCGCCCTACGAGAACATCGACGGCCGGCCCTACCCGCCCATCCTGGCGACCACCAGCCTGAACGACACGCGGGTGCTCTACCACGAACCCGCCAAGTGGATCGCCCGGCTCCGCACCACCGCGCAGGGCGGCCCGTTCCTGCTGAAGACCGAGATGGGCGCCGGCCACGGAGGCCGCAGCGGTCGTTACGACGCCTGGCGTGAGGAGGCGTTCGCGCTCTCCTGGATCCTCGACCGAGTTGGAGTCACCGAGTGAGCTACGTCGCAGCCGAGGGCCGGTACGGGCCCATGCCGTACAACCGGACCGGACGGAGCGGGCTGAGGCTGCCCGCGATCTCGCTCGGGTTGTGGCACAACTTCGGAGACGACAAGCCCATCGAGACCCAGCGGGCCATCCTCCGCCGGGCCTTCGACCGCGGCGTCACCCACTTCGACCTCGCCAACAACTACGGCCCGCCGTACGGCTCCGCTGAGATCAACTTCGGGCACATCTACCAGCAGGATTTCGTCAGGTATCGCGACGAGCTGGTGATCTCCACCAAGGCGGGCTACGACATGTGGCCCGGCCCCTACGGCAACTGGGGATCGCGCAAGTATCTGCTCGCGAGCCTCGACCAGTCGCTGAAGCGGATGGGCCTCGACTATGTGGACATCTTCTACAGCCACCGCTTCGACCCGGAGACGCCCCTGGAGGAGACCATGGGGGCTCTCGCCCACGCGGTCCGTTCGGGGAAGGCGCTCTACGCGGGCATCTCGTCCTACTCCCCGGAGCGGACCCGGCAGGCCGCCGCCATCCTGCGGGACATGGGCACGCCGCTGCTCATTCACCAGCCCTCCTACTCCATGCTCAACCGCTGGATCGAGAACGGGCTGCTCGACGTGCTGGAGGAGGAGGGCGTCGGCTGCATCGCGTTCTCGCCGCTGGCGCAGGGCATGCTGACCGACCGCTACCTGAACGGCATCCCCGAGGACTCGCGGGCGGCCCAGGGCAAGTCGCTCGACCCGTCCCTGCTGACGGAGGAGAGCCTGCGCCACGTCCGGCGGCTCAACGAGATCGCCCGGCAGCGCGGCCAGTCGCTCGCGCAGATGGCCCTGGCCTGGGCGCTGCGCGACCGGCGGGTGACGTCGGTGCTCATCGGCGCGAGCAGCGTCGAGCAGCTCGACGACAGCCTCGACGCGGTCAACCGGCTCGACTTCACCCAGGACGAGCTGGACGCGATCGACAAGGACGCGGTCGACTGCGGCATCAACCTCTGGGCCGCTTCCAGCGCGCATTGACCCATTGAGCGTTCACGAGCCGCGGTGCACCACCGGCCGACGCGCCCGCATCGCGGCTCGTGCGCTCAAACTCCCCACCCCACGCTTGCCCCCCGCCCGGCGGCCCAGTCACACACCGAAGCCCTCGTCATCCAGCAGCCAGCCGAGGTCGTCGGCCCACAGCTTGAGGTGATCTCGCGCTTCCTCATCCCACGCTTCCGACCACACGCATGTGCCCCGGGCGACGGGCTCAGGCCGGCCGCAGGCGATCGATCCGGACCCGGCGTCTGTGTTCCGGCGTAGGCAGAGGCTCCGGCCCGCTGCCATCGCACGTCCATCTCGAAGGGGACACCCGCCGGGCGCTGGGCGGCGGGCTCAGAGGGCGTTCTGGCGCTGTAGGTAGGCGAAGGAGGCCCAGCCCGGCAGGACGGGGAGCCAGAACGTCATCACCCGGAACAGGAGCACGGCCGAGGTGGCGATGGGGCCCGGCACGCCGGCGACCTGCAGGCCGAGCGACAGGGCGTACTCCACCGCCCCCAGACCGCCGGGGGTCGGCGCGGCCGAGCCGATGGCGTTGCCGGCCAGGAACACCACGGCGACGGCCGTGAAGCTGACATCGCCGCCGAAGGCCTGCACGCACGCCTCGAGGCAGATCACGAAACTGAGGGTGAGCAGCAGGTTTCCGCCCACCGCTTCGAGGATCTTCCTGGGTGACTGCACCACGTCGAGCAGCCGGGGAATCACCCCCGAGAACATCGCACGCAAGCGGGTCGTCAGCACGCGGCGCAGCGGCCGTACGGCGAGCACGATCAGGAAGAGCACCGCGACGCCGAGCAGCACGACGAGCAGGCCCCGCGACGGGGTGAGGGACGGCGCGGCCTGCGTTCCGGTGAGGTAGCCGAACAGCAGCAGCAGCATGATGTGCATGGCCAGGCCGATGAGCTGCGACGCCCCCACACTGGTCACCGCCGCGGCCGGCGGAACGCCCCGCTTTTGCAGGTAGCGGGTGTTGAGCGCGACACCGCCGACCGCGGCGGGCGCGACCAGCTTCACGAACGACGCCGCGAGCTGGGCCAGGACCGTACGGCCGAGCGGCAGCGACTCGGGCACGAACCCACGCAGCATGATCGCCGCCGCGACGTAGCTGAGGGCGCCGGCGACCAGCGCGACGCCGCTCCACGCCCAGTTGGCCGTGGTGAGCACGTGGATCAGGTTGACCTGGCTGAGCTGGGAGAGCAGGAAGTAGGCGCCGAGCGCGCTGACGATGATCGTCACCAGCGTCCGGGGGCGGAACCGCTCGAGCCGCACCTCCTCGACCTCGACCTGCGGCTTCAGGGCGACGATCTGCTCGCGGATGGCGGGCAGGAGGTTCTTGTCGCGGCGGGCGGCGGTCCGGGTGTCCCGGCTCAGCGCGATCCGCTGGAGCAGCGGCAGCGCCCCGGCCAGCGTGTCCTCCCCCAGCGCCTCGGCCGCCGACTTGACCGAGCGCTCGGGCCCCACGCGGGTGCCGAGGTAGGCGAGGAGCTGGGCGATGTCGAGCCGCAGCAGCAGGTCGCCGGCCGCGATCTCGCCGCTGCGGGCGTCCACCAGGTAGACGTTCCGGCAGGCGTCGACGTGGATGCTCTCGCCGGTGAGGTGGCGGTGGGCCAGGCGGTGCGCGTGCAGCAGCCTGACCTGCTCCCACATCCGCGCCAGCAGCTCGTCGTCGAACTCCTCGTCGGGCAGCTCGCTCACCGGCCGGGTGTCCACGTGCTCGTAGGCGAGCAGCGCGGCCTCGGTGCCGACCTCGCTCGTGCCGAGCAGGCGCGGCAGCCGCACCCCCGCCGCCTGCGCGGCGTACGCCATCAGCGCCTCGCGCTCCAGCTCGGCGCGCAGCGAGCGGATGGCTCTGCGCCGGGTCTCGTTGTTGAGCAGGAACCGCCGCCACAGCCGGTAGATGACGCCCGCCACCTGGCGGTCCCGGTCGAGCACGGTCACGTCGATGCGCCGGTCGTCGGCGAGGCCGACCAGGTAGCGGCGGCTGCCCGAGCTGTCGTCCTCCACCCGCCTGGCGCTGACCGGCGCGAAACCGAGCTTGCGCAGCGCGGCCAGCACGGCGCTGCCGGGTGGCCTGGTGTTCGCGCTGCCGATGCCGTACAGCGTGCCGAACCCCACGGCGAGGCCCACGATGTACGTCATGATCACGCCGAGGGCGGTGACCTTGGTGGCGGTGAACAGCGCGAACACGTCCAGGGCGAGCGCGACCCACATGAGCGCGCGCCAGTGCGGGCGGCGGCTCATCCGGACCGCCGTCGCGTACGCGATGGCGGGGGTGAGCACGGTGTTGAGCGGCTCGACGTCCCTGCCGCCGGTGAGCAGCTGCACCAGGTCGGCCGGGCCCGCCGCGATCAGCCACTCGTCCAGCGCGTACGACACGAGCAGGGCGAGGATCGCGGCGATCAGCCCCTGGGTGACCCGCATGCCGTCGCGGTGGAAGACCCGCTCGACGGCGAACGCGACCGGTACGATCAACACGGCGACGCCGCCCAGCAGCCCGGCGGCGGCCGACAGCACGTCGGGAGCGCGGGTGGTGCCCGCCTGTACGTCGGTCTCCAGGCCGTTCAGCGTGCGCTGCAACGCCATGGCCAGCAGTACGACGGCGCCGAGGGCCAGCAGCGTGAGCAGGAACCGCAGAGCGTCGGAAGGACGGCGGATCCGCTGCGGCAGCAGAGGCTCGACGACGAGGACAGCCCCCGGGCCAGGAGTGTCCAGCGTGATGTCCTGCTCCTTGATGCCTCTCACCACCAGCGATTCTGTGCGATCTTCGCACTCGGTGTCCACAATTAGCGGCATGCGTATATCCCTGGCCTCGGACAGCCTGGACGGCATCGCGTCGGTGCTTGCGGCCGAGGTGGAACGGCGCGGCCATTCAGTCACACTCTATGGAGCACTGGCCCCCGGCGACCGGGCCGATTGGGCCTGGTGCTGCTCCGCCGCGGCGCGGGACGTCGCGGAGGGCCGGTCTGACCAGGCCATCGTCTGCTGCTGGACCGGAACCGGCGCGTCCATAGCGGCGAACAAGGTAGCGGGCGTGCGCGCGGCGCTGTGCGCCGACGCCGCCACGGCGGCGGGCGCCCGCAAGTGGAACGACGCCAACGTGCTCGCGCTCAGCCTCCGCCTCACCTCCGAGCAGATGCTGAAGGAGATCCTGGACGCGTGGTTCGCCGGAACGCCGAGCACCGATCCGGAGGACGTGGCGAACATCGCGTACGTAGGGGAGATCGGGTGACGACTCCTGTCGGCCCGGGTTGTTAACGTCGATGGCATGAGCACGTCGCTACCCGTCCTGGGCGCCTGCCCGCTCGACTGCCCCGACACCTGTTCCTGGGTCGTCACCGTACGCGACGGCGAGGCCGTCGGGCTGCGCGGCAACCGCGACCACCCCTACACGCGCGGGGCCCTGTGCGTGAAGGTCAACCGCTACCTCGAACAGGTGCGGTCGGCCGACCGCATCCTGCACCCGTTGAAGAGGGTGGGGCCGAAGGGGTCCGGCCGGTTCGAGCGGATCAGCCTGGACCAGGCTCTTTCGGAGATCGCGGCCAAGCTGACGTCGATCGTCGAGGAGCACGGGGGCGAGGCGATCTGGCCCTATCAGGGCACCGGGACGCTCGGGTACGTCCAGGGCGAGTCGGGCCACGCGGGGCGGCGGTTCTGGAACGCGCTGGGGGCGTCCCGGCACGACCTCAACATCTGCGCGCGGGCCGGCAACGTCGGGCTGCGGTACGTCAACGGGACTCCCGGCGGCATGGACCCGGAGACGTTCGCCCTGTCGCGGCTGATCCTGCTGTGGGGCACCAACACGCTGACCAGCGGCCACCACCTGTGGAAGTTCATCCAGGACGCCCGGGCCGCCGGGGCGTACGTCGTGGCGATCGACCCCATCCGCACGCGTACGGCCGACCAGGCGGACGAGCACCTGCCCATCCGGCCCGGCACGGACGCCGCGCTCGCCCTCGGCCTGCTGCACGTCGTCCTCGAGGAGGGCGCCGAAGACCGGGCGTACATCGAGGAGCACACGACCGGCTGGGACGAGTTCGAGGCCGAGATCCGCAGGCATCCCCCGGCGCTGGTGGCGGAGATCACCGGCATCCCGGAGGAGCGCATCCGCGCCCTCGGCGTACGGCTCGCGCACACCCGGCCGACCGGCATCCGGGCCACGATGGGCGTCCAGCGGCACGCGGGCGGCGGGTCCGCGATGCGGGCGATCGCCTGCATTCCCGGCGTGACCGGCGACTGGCGCTACCCCGGCGGCGGGGTGGCCTACTCCACCTCGGCGTACGCCCCCACGGGCCCCGATCCGCGCGACGACCTGCTGCCCCATCCGGTGCGCACGCTCACGATGACCCGGCTGGCCGACGGGCTGGAGGACGAGTCGGTCAAGTGCCTGTGGGTCTACGCGGCCAACCCGCTCGGCTCCACCTCCGACCAGAACAGGATCAGGGCGGCGCTGGCGCGCGAGGACCTGTTCACGGTGGTGATGGAGCAGTTCCCGACCGACACCGTCGACTACGCCGACTACGTGCTGCCCGCGACCATGCAGATCGAGCACCTGGACGTGCACCACGGCTACGGGCACATGTACATGGTGTGGAACGAGCCCGCCGTCGAACCGCCCGGCGAGTGCCTGTCCACGACCGAGACGTTCCGCCGGCTCGCCCGGCTGATGGGGCTGACCGAGCCGTCCCTATACGACAGCGACCTCGAGCTGGCCGAGCAGACGCTCGCCCAGGTGGGCATCTCGGTGGAGGAGATCCGCAAGCAGGGCTGGGCGCGCCTGCGGGTGGCCGAGCCGTTCGTGCCGTTCACCGAGGGCTTCCCGACGCCGAGCGGGCGGCTGGAGTTCGCCTCCGAGAAGGCCGAGGCCGACGGGTTGCCGCGGGTGGCGGGTTACGTCCCCTCGTTCACGGCCCGTACGGCTCCCGCCGACCGGCCGCACCCGCTCGTCATGATCACCCCTGCCTCGCACGAGTTCCTGAACACGCAGTTCGCCAACAACCCGGAGCTGCTCAGGCGGTCGAAGGGCCCGCGCGTGCTGGTCAACCCGGCCGACGCCGAATCGCGGGGCCTCGTGGACGGCCAGGCCGCCCGGGTCTTCAACGGCAACGGCGAGTTCCGCGCGTGCGTGGAGGTCAGCGACCGGGTGGCGCCGGGGGTGGTGGCGGCGCCGAAGGGCCGCTGGCCCAAGCTGTCGGACGGCGCCAACCCCAACGCGCTGGTGGACGAGCGGGACGCCGACATGGGCCGGGGGCCGGTCTACCACGACAACTTCGTCGAGGTCGCCCCGCTGTAGGGGCGCCGGCCCCGGGCGGACGCGTCCCAGAGGCCCGCAGCGACGCGATCGGCTGCGGGCCGCGACGCGACCCGCCGCACGAACCGCGGCGCAACCCGCGACGAGAGCACATCGAAACGCCGCCCGGGCCACACGCGGCTTGGCAGACGGCTCTTCGGCGCGTAGTCGTGTGGGAGAAAAGCGCGAGCCACGCTATGAGAGCCGCCCCGGCCAGCGCCGGGTCGAAAGCGGCGGCGGTCAGCGTGGTGGGAGTACGGCGAGCCGGGCGGCGGCGTAACGGCAGGCCACGCGCGGCCCGGCACACACTCGTCGGCGCATCGCGGCGCGAGAGAAAGCCACGAGAATCGTTCCCGGACCGAGTTGAAGGGTGGCTCAGGCGAGGAGGAGCTTGAAGCCCTCGTGTGAGGCGGTGAAACCGAGCGAGCCGTAGAAGCGGTGGGCCTCGGTGCGGGCCTTGTCGGAGGTGAGCTGCACCAGCGCGCAGCCGCGTTCCCTGGCCCGCTCGATCGCCCATCGCATCATCTCGCGGCCGATCCCCCGGTTGCGGAGCGGCGCGGCGACCCTGACCGCCTCGATCTGCGCGCGCTCGCCGCCCCGCCGCGACAGCCCGGGGATGTAGGTGATCTGCATGGTCCCGACCACCTCGCCGTCCAGCTCCACGACGATCAGCTCGTTGCGCGGGTCGGTGTCCACCGCTTCGAAGGCGGCGTAGTAGTCCGGCTCCCGGGAGGACGGGCGGGCGGCGGTGATCGGATCCCCGTCGATCAGGGAAACGACGACCGGGACGTCCTCGCGCCGTGCCGTACGAAACCGCAGGTCCATGCCGGGGAGCCTAACCGGGTGGCGTCAGGGGCCGCTCAGGGACTTCCCCGATGCCGTTTAAACGCCCGCGAAGGCACCCTGAAGTCATGAACGAACTGACCCGCATGGACGAGATGTCCTTGGCCGGCGCGGCCCTGCGCGGCGCGCCCTGGCGGGCCGCGGCGATGTCCGGTGGGGCGGTCGCGGCCACGAGCTTCATCCTGGGCGTCATCCTGCCCGGCCCGGCCGACCTGACCTGGGCCCTGTGCTCGGGCATCACGCTGTTCGCCCTCGTCGCGGCGATCGGCGCGATCTCCAAGCCCGACGTCGGCGACCGGGTGACCCGGCAGGCCCGCCTGTGGGCGCTGCGCCACCCCTGGCGGTTCTCGCTCTACCCGGGTCTCGGGGCGGCGGCGCTCATGTATCCCGTGCAGCTCGTGATCGATCGCGAGGGGATCTTCGGCGCGGCCTGGGACGCGCTGTGGGGCGGCGCGCTCGTGCTGCTCGTCACCGCCGTCCTCACGTTCTCGATGCGCGGCCGGGCCAGGGCCCAGTAGCGGGCCGGGCCCGGTAGAGGCCGACGCGTCGTCCACCGCCGTTCGCCGGAGTCGAGGGAGCGGAGCGGAAGGAAGCGAGGACCACGGCCCAAGCCCAGCATGGCGGGCTTCGCGAGGACCGGAGGCTTGCTTGCGGCGCGGCGACCGACCTGGCCGACGCTCGTAGACCACGCCCACCGGAACGGCTCAGCGACGACGTCGGCCGGCCCGGCCGACGCTCGTGGACGACCCGCTAGACGGCGGCCTGCCGTTCCGCGGCGCTCCGGCACACGCAGAACTCGTTGCCCTCGGGGTCGAGCAGGGTGACCCATCCCGCGCCGTCCGGCGTGCGGTGGTCCTCGTACGGCTTGGCCCCGAGCGCGAGCAGCCGCTCCACCTCCTGGTCGCGGGTGCCGTCCCCGGAGGGAACCACGTCGAGGTGCAGGCGGTTCTTGATCGTCTTGCCTTCGGGCACCCGGATGAACAGCAGGTGCGGAGGGCCTCCCGGGCGGTCCAGCATGACCTCGTCGTCCTCCGGCTCCGAGTCGACGAGCGGCCAGCCCAGGGCCTCGCTCCACCACTGGGCCAGCTCGTACGGCCGGGCGCAGTCGATCGTCGTCGTGTAGATCTCAATCACGCGGCACAGCCAATCGCGACACCACCAAAGGCGTCAAGCGAGTTATGCGGCCGTCCGGCGCGGGCGCAGCTCGCGGACGAGGCTCACCGCCGACACAAGGGCCCAGACGCCCTCGAGCAGCAGGAATCCCCAGTCGTCGTCCACGTAGGCGAGCCACGCGAGCACCGCGGAGCCGACGAGGTTGAGCACCAGGTAGATCTTCGAGCGGTTGTCCAGAACGTTCATCTGGGACAGCAGGAACGCGCCGAGGATGAGGACGGCGCCGGCGATCTGCAGAACTTGGTTCATGTCCTTCCGCCCACCGTCTTCGCTGGGCCGGGTACGGCGGGCACCTCGTCCGGGAAGGCCGCGGATCACGGCCTTCTCACCACGTGACCCTACCGCCCGTGCGTCACCAATCCGTGCGATCTGTGACACCACCCATGGATAACGCCTGTTACCGACGGGTAGCATTCCTTTAGAGTTACCGACCAGTACGTTACCCCCGGCTTCGGTTCTAGGAGCGCACACAGATGGGTCACTACAAGAGCAACCTCCGCGACCTGGAGTTCAACCTCTTCGAGGTGTTCGGGCGCAAGGAGATCCTTGGCACCGGTCCGTTCGCCGAGGTGGACGAGGACACCGCGCGAAGCGTGCTGGACGAGGTGAACCGGCTGGCCACGGGTCCCATCGCCGACTCGTTCGAGGACTCCGACCGCAACCCGCCGGTCTTCGACCCCGCCACCCACAGCGTGACCATGCCGGAGAGCTTCAAGCGCTCCTACGAGGCCTGGATGGACGCCGAGTGGTGGCGCCTGGAGCTGCAGCCGGAGCTGGGCGGCGCGGCCGCTCCGCGCAGCCTTGTGTGGGCCATGGCCGAGCTGGTGCTCGGCGCCAACCCCGCCGTGTGGATGTACTCCTGTGGCCCGGCCTTCTCCCGCCTGCTGTACGAAATCGGCACCCCGGAGCAGAAGCGCTTCGCGGAGCTGGCCGTCGAGCGGCGCTGGGGCGCGACCATGGTGCTCACCGAGCCCGACGCGGGCTCCGACGTGGGCGCCGGCCGTACGAAGGCGATCCGGCAGCCCGACGGCACCTGGCACATCGAGGGCGTCAAGCGCTTCATCACCGGCGCCGAGCACGACCTGGCCGAGAACATCTACCACCTCGTGCTGGCCCGGCCCGAGGGCGCCAAGCCGGGCACCAAGGGCCTGTCGATGTTCCTCGTGCCGAAATATCTGGTGAACCTCGAGACCGGCGAGCTCGGCGAGCGCAACGGCGTCTACGTCACCAACGTCGAGAAGAAGATGGGCCTGAAGGTCTCCACGACCTGCGAGCTCACGCTCGGCGAGAAGCACCCGGCCATCGGCTACCTGGTCGGCGATGTGCACGACGGCATCCGGCAGATGTTCATGGTGATCGAGCACGCCCGCATGATGGTGGGCGCCAAGGCCATCGCCACGCTGTCCACCGGCTACCTCAACGCGCTGGAGTTCGCCAAGAACCGCGTGCAGGGCGCCGACCTCACCCGCGCGGGCGACAAGACCGCCCCGCGCGTCACGATCACCCACCACCCCGACGTACGCCGCGAGCTCATGCTGCAGAAGTCGTACGCGGAGGCGATGCGGGCGCTGGTGATCTACACGGCGACCATCCAGGACCAGATTCAGATCGCGGAGTTCGAGGGCCGCCGCGACGAGGCCGCCGAGGCGCTCAACGACCTGCTGCTCCCGATCGTCAAGGGCGTCGGCTCCGAGCGGTCGTACGAGCTGCTCGCCCGCTCGCTGCAGACGCTCGGCGGCTCGGGCTTCCTGCAGGACTACCCGATCGAGCAGTACATCCGCGACTCGAAGATCGACTCGCTGTACGAGGGCACGACCGCCATCCAGGGCCAGGACCTGTTCTTCCGCAAGATCCTGAAGAACCAGGGCGCGGCGCTGGGGTCGCTGCTCGGCGAGATCAAGGCGTTCGCCGCCTCCGACGCGGGCAACGGGCGGCTGAAGGTCGAGCGCGGCCTGCTCGACGAGGCGGCCGACGAGGTCAAGGCCATGGCCGACACGATGGCCGGGTGGGCGATCGCCTCCATGGAGACGCCGCAGGAGATCTACAAGGTCGGCCTCAACACCACCCGGTTCCTGATGGCCCTGGGCGACCTGGTCCTGGCCTGGCTGCTGCTGCGCCAGGCCGAGGTCGCGCTGAACGCCCTGTCCGGTTCGGAGGAGGACAAGGCGTTCTACACGGGCAAGGTCGGGGCGGCCTCGTTCTTCGCGCAGACCGTGCTGCCCCGGCTGGCCGCCGAGCGCCGGGTGCTCGCCGCCACCGGCCAGGACCTCATGGAGCTGCCGGAGGAGGCGTTCTGATCGGCTCCCGCGGAGCCGCCGAAGTCGGTTGATCCGGTACGGCCGCCGCCCACGCTCTGGTGCGGCGGCCGTACCGCGTCTCGGGGTCGCACCGGTCCCCGGGCCGGGCAGGTGAAGCACGGGAGGCGGTGCGGCGGCGAGGGTCGGGCGGACGCCGTCAGCGGACGGGCGGCGCTGGATCGTTGTCGGTGATCGTCGTCCTGAAGGGCACACACGCGGACGGGAGGACGAGAGGCGTCGCCGCTCGCCCTCCGACCGGGCATGTTCGCACGCGTACCGGAGCCGGTGCGCGGGTCAGACGGCCGCGACCACCGCGGAGCGGCGCTCGAGAGCGGCCGACAGGACCGCGAGCACGAGCGCGGAGGTGGTGAGGAGAGCCCCCACCCAGTTGGGCGCGGTGTATCCCAGGCCCGCCGCGATGACCAGGCCGCCGAGCCAGGCGCTCAGGGCGTTGCCGAGGTTGAAGGCCCCGATGTTGACGGCCGAGGCCAGGGTCGGCGCGCCGTACGCCAGGTCGAGCACGCGCTTTTGCAGCGGCGGCACGGTGGCGAAGCCGAGCGCCCCGACGAGGGCGACGGTCACCGCGGCGAGGATCTTGTTGTGCGCGGTCAGCGTGAACGCGGCGAGGACGACCGCGAGGCCGCCCAGCGAGACGTACAGCATGGGCATGAGCGCCCGGTCGGCGAACCTGCCCCCGACGAGGTTGCCCGCGACCATGCCGAGGCCGAAGAGGACCAAGAGCCAGCTCACCGCCCCTTCGGAGTAGCCGGTGACCCGGACCGTCATCGGCGCGATGTAGGTGATGGCCGCGAAGACGCCGCCGAACCCGAGCACGGTCATCCCCATCGCCAGCACCACCTGCAGGTTGCGGAGCGCCGCCACCTCGTGGCGCAGGCGCACGCCCTCGGGCCGCGGCATCTCCGGCACGAGCGCGGCGATGCCGAGCAGGCCGACGACGCCCAGCGCGGCGACGACGGCGAAGGTGGTCCGCCACCCGGCGACCTGGCCGAGCAGCGTGCCCAAGGGCACGCCGACGACGTTGGCCACGGTCAGGCCGGTGAACATCAGGGCGATCGCGCCCGCCCTCCGCTGCGGGGCGACCAGCTCGGCCGCGACGACCGAGCCGATGCCGAAGAACGCGCCGTGCGCCAGGGAGGCGAGCACACGGCCGGCCAGCATCACCGCGAAGGCCGGCGCGAGGGCCGAGAGCAGGTTTCCGGCGATGAACAGCGCCATGAGCAGCATCAGCATGCGCTTGCGGGACATCGCCGTGCCCAGCACGGTCATCGGCGGGGCGCCGACGACCACCCCCAGGGCGTACCCCGTGACGAGCAGGCCGGCGGTCGGGATCGAGACCCCGAGCTCGGACGCCACCTGCGGAAGCAACCCTGTGATCACGAACTCGGTGGTCCCGATCCCGAAGGCCCCTATGGCGAGGGCCACAAGTGCGAGAGGCATGAGCACGTCCTTGAACGATTGCATGAGCTTGTAACGAGCGCAGACAATAGTTGCAGACGCCAGATATTTGCAAACGCGTGCTATTGCGGGAGTGGGTTATCCTCGTCTCAGCCACCACGCGTACGGAGGGAGAGTCGATGACGGCCACCGATCCCGCCCTCACCGCGCTCGCCCAAGGCTGGTGCGCGCTCTCCCTGCTGCACGAAAAGATCGAGGCGCACATCGAGCGCGCGCTGCAGAGCAAGCACGGCCTGAGCGTGCGGGAATACTCCCTGCTTGAGACGCTCAGCCGGCAGCACGACGGCCCCGGCGGTCATCTGCAGATGAAGCAGGTCGCCGACGCCGTGGTGCTCAGCCAGAGCGCGACCACCCGCCTGGTGACCCGTCTCGAAGAGCGGGGACTGCTCACCCGCTACCTGTGCCCCACCGACCGCCGCGGGATCTACACCGACGTCAGCCCGGCGGGCCTGGCGCTGCTCGCCGAGGCCCGGCCCACGAACGACGCCGCCCTGCGGGAGGCCCTCGACCAGGCCGCCCAGAACCCCAAGCTCGCCCCGCTGGTCAAAGCGGTCGAATCACTGCACGCGCAGGAGTGAAACCGGCGTCCGCGCCCCCGGCCGGGCCGGACGCCGCGCCGGCTCACCGCTCACCGGCACAGGCAGCGTCCTTCGGAAACAACGCGGGCGCCCGGAAGAACCGGGAAGTGCCCGCCGACGGACACCGGTCCCACGTCCGCCGGGCAGGCTCTCATCGGGAGCCTCATGCGAGGCCCGCGGCCATTGGAAACCTCTTCGCGGAGCCCGCGCGAGGCCAAGCGCGCCCTTGATCGCCGCCCACGCCTTCTCGCGCTCCGGCGCGTCGGGGAGGGCGGCGGACACGACCGTGACGGGCCGCCCGCGGACCCGCGGCTCCCGCCCGCCTATGCTCCGGTGATCGTGTCAGAGGGCGTACTGCACGGCCGTCCGGGCGGCGAGGATCGGCGTGATGCACTCGTCGATCACCGCGCGGTGGGCCGGGTGGTCCCGGTAGACGACGTAGTCCTCGGGGGAGTCGAAGTCGGCGACCACGGCGAAGGAGAAATTGCCCTGGTTGACGCCGGCGTCCGGGCCGAAATGGTAGGCGCGCAGCTCGGGGATGAGGCCGGGCAGCTCGCCCAGCCGCCTGGCCACCTCGGCACGCTGCTCCTCGGTGGCGTCGTCGGTCCACTTCAGCAGCACGACGTGGCGGAACATGCACTCCCCCTCGACTGGGACGCACGCGGCCGGGCGGCCACGATCTTCACGCCGCTCATCTTCTCATCCCCGGCGACGCACCCCGGCACCGGTGTCCGCGGCCCGGCTCCCCGCCCTCACCGGCCGGCTTGGCCGCATCGGCGCCGGTAAAGCTCGCAAGGATGCCCGGGTCCGGCACGTCCAGCGTCCCGCGTCCGGCATGTCCCGGCGGGGGAGCCGACCGCCTCCAACAGTCCCTCGGCCTGCTCCCGCGTCGACGCCCGCCGTTCCGGTCATGCCTTCGCGGGCCAGGTCCACCGCCCGGCTCGTCCGCGAGGGATCCGCGAGAATGCGCCGGGTCCGGCGTGCGCCCGCCGAGAGGTCAGGGGATCGGCCAGTGCCACTCGATAAAGGCGCGCCTGCGCCGGGCGGCGAGCCACTCGCCGAAGGCGGCCTCGCCCGCCGCGGCCAGCGTCTCCGGGTCGTCCCGCGCCGCTCGGCGCTCCAGCACGAGCCCGCTCAGATAGCCGCCGCCGTACGCGACCGGGCCGACCGGCGCGCCGGCCGCGGCGTGGCGCAGCGGCCCGGGCAGGTGACCGGCCCACCGCTCGCCCACGGTGACCACGGCCTCCCCGCAGCCGTCCAGGGCGGGCGCGCCGCGCAGCGACTCCCCGTTCACCGGCTGCGAGCTCGTCACCCACAGGGCGCGTACGCGGTCGAAGTCGCGGCGGTGGGCCGCGAGGTGGCCGGGCGCGAGCTCGGCCTTCTTGCGCCTGCGGAAGCGCCGCCGCCGCGCGACGCCGGCGATGAACGCCTCGAACTGCTCGCCGGACCACGACATCTCCGCCAGCCAGGCCAGCGTGGAGGCGCGGTCACGCAGGCCGTGGCCGACCCGGAACTCCTCGGCGGCGGCCCTGATCTCGGCGTCGTCGAGGGGCTCGCCGTCGTCCATCGTCTCGTTCATCAGCAGGCACTGCTCGATGATCTCGTCGTGGAGGCCGCGGTCGCCGTACGGCCGCCGGGGCAGCAGCATGAGCGCCTCGGCGACACGCAGGCGCACCCGGTCGACCGTGACCAGATATCCGGCGGCCCCGTGCTCCGGGTGCCCGGACGGGCGGGGCGCGTCGTCGCCGGGCGAGGCGGAGATGGCGACGGTGCCGCCCTCCGGGTGTTCGACCAGCAGGTCGTAGCCGACCAGCGGGCTGCCGGGACGCAGGCCGACGACGAGCCGGCCGCGCGCGTCCGGGTGGGCGGCCGCCCACGCCGCGGCCAGGGCCTCGGCCTCGGCGACGGCCGTGGGACGGCGGCCCAGGGCGCGCAGCAGCTCGACGGCCTCGGCGAGAGCCGCGGCGAACGCGGTCACCGGCACGGCGGTCACGCCGCCGGCCGGGCGGCGTCGGCGTCGCCGGCCGGCGACTCGGCGCTCTCCTCCACCGGCGTCCGCGCGCCGTGCTGATCGATCTCCGGGACGACGCGCTCGCTCTCCGAGGCCGTGGCTGCCCGTGACCCGGTGACGGACTCACCGCTGTCCCACCGGGTCACGGAGGCACCGGGATGCCGGGTCTCCGGCAGGACACGGCGCGCGGCGGTGTCCTGCCGGTCACGCAGGATGAGGATCACACGTGCACGCTAGGAACGCGCGCTTGGACCTCACTGGTTCGGATCTTGCATCCGGCTTGCGCGGGCCGTTCAGCCCCAGGCGAGCATGCGGAGGGGGTCTTCCAGCATGGCGCCGACGTCGCGCAGGACGTAGGAGCCGAGCTCGCCGTCGACCACGCGGTGGTCGAACGACAGCGCCAGCGTGGTGACCTTGCGGACCGCGAGCTGCCCGTCGACCACCCAGGGCATGTCCCTGATCTGGCCGACGGCGAGGATCGCCACCTCTCCGGGGTTGAGGATCGGCGTGCCCGCGTCGACCCCGAAGACGCCCACGTTGGTGATCGTGATCGTCCCGCCGCTCAGCTCGGCCGGCTGGCACTTGCCCGCCCGCGCCCGCTCGGTCAGCTCGCCCAGCGCCCGGGCCAGCTCGGCCAGCGACATCGCGTCGGCGTCCTTGACGTTCGGCACGATCAGCCCGCGGTCGGTGGCGGCGGCGATGCCGAGGTTCACGTAGTGCTTGACCACGATCTCCTCGCCGGTCCACGTGGCGTTGATCATCGGGTGCCGCTTCACCGCGGTGATCAGGGCCTTCGCCACGAGGAGCAGCGGAGAGACCTTCACCTCGGCGAACTCGGGCAGCGTGCGGAGCCGGCGGACCGCCTCCATCGTCTCGGTCACGTCGACCTGCAGCCACTCGGTCACGTGGGGGGCCGAGAACGCGCTGGCCACCATCGCCTGCGCGGTCGCCTTCCTGACGCCCCTGACCGGGATGCGCTCCTCCCGCCGTACGGCGGCCGGGGCGGCGGGCGCCGCGACCGCGGCCTCCACGTCCGCCCGGGTGATCGACCCCTGGGGGCCGGTGCCCGTCAGGGTCGCCAGGTCGACGCCGAGGTCCTTGGCGAGCTTGCGGACCGGCGGCTTGGCCAGGACCCGCGCCCGCGCGGAGGCCGACGAGCCGTTGCCCGGGGCCGCACCCGCAGGAGCCGGGGCGACCGGAGCCGCAGCGGGGGCGGTGGAAACCGGCGGCACCGGCGCGACCGGCGCGACCGGCGGAGCGCTCGCGGGCGCGCTCGGCCCACCGGGAGCCGTCGCGGACCGCCCGGGACCGGCGTGCGTGACCGGGGAGGGCGCGGCCGGCTTGCGGGGGCGGCGGCGGGTGGCGCCCGCCTTGACGCCGTACCCGACCAGCACCGGCTGGCGCTCCTCCTTCGCCGGGGCGCCGTTCCGCGCGTCCGGCTTCGTGTCGGCCGCCGCGTGCCCGGTGGCGGCGCCGTCACCGCTCTCGCCGTCCTCCACCGAGATGATCGGGGTGCCGACGTCCACGGTCTGGCCCTCGTCCACCAGCAGGGCGGAGACCGTGCCCTCGTACGGGCACGGCAGCTCGACGACGGCCTTGGCCGTCTCGATCTCCACGATCGTCTGGTTGACCTTCACCGCATCGCCCGGGGCGACGTGCCACTTGACGATCTCGGCCTCGGTCAGCCCCTCGCCCACGTCGGGGAGCTTGAACTCACGGAGCATGAGAAGTCCCTCCCCTCAGTACGCGAACGTGCGGTCCACGGCGTCGAGCACGCGGTCCAGGTCGGGCAGGTAGTAGTCCTCCAGCCGGGACGGCGGGTACGGCGTGGAGAACCCGCCCACCCGCAGCACCGGCGCCTCCAGGCTGTAGAAGCAGCGCTCGGTGATGCGCGCCGCCAGCTCGGCCCCGAAGCCGGTGAAGACGGGGGCCTCGTGGACGACGACGCACCGTCCGGTCCGGGTCACCGACTCGGTCAGGACGTCCACGTCGAGGGGGTTGAGCGAGCGCAGGTCGATGACCTCGATGTCCCGCCCGTCCTCCTCGGCCGCCGCGGCGGCCTCCAGGCAGGTCTTCACCATCGGGCCGTACGCGAGGAGCGTCACGTCACTGCCCTGCCGTACGGTGCGGGCGCGGTCGAGCGGCAGGCCGGGAGCGGCGAGGTCGACGTCGGCCTTGTCCCAGTAACGGCGCTTGGGCTCGAAGAAGATGATCGGGTCGTCGCAGCGGACGGCGTCCTGGATCATCGTGTACGCGTCCACCGGGTTGGAGCACGCGACCACCCGCAGGCCGGCGGTGTGGGTGAAGTAGACCTCCGGCGACTCGGAGTGGTGCTCGACCGCCCCGATGCCGCCGCCGCAGGGGATGCGCACGACGACCGGCAGCTTGAGCATGCCGAGCGACCGCAGCCGCATCTTGGCGAGCTGGGTGATGATCTGGTCGGCGGCCGGGAACACGAACCCGTCGAACTGGATCTCGCAGACCGGCCGGTAGCCTCGCAGCGCCAGGCCGATCGCCGTGCCGATGATGCCCGACTCGGCGAGCGGCGTGTCGATCACGCGGTCCTCGCCGAAGTCCTTCTGCAGGCCGTCGGTGACGCGGAAGACGCCGCCGAGCTTGCCGACGTCCTCCCCCATCACGAGCACCTTGGGGTCGTCCTCCATCGAGCGCCGCAGGCCCTCGTTCAGCGCCTTGGCGAGAGTCAGTGTCGTCATCGTTCGAACCCCGCCAGGTAGGTCAGGTACTGCTCGCGCTCCTCGTCGAGGAGTGAATGGGCACCGGCGTACACGCGATCAAAGATAGCCCTGGGGGACGGGTCGGGCAGCGCCAGGCAACGGCTTCGCACGTCCTTGCCGAGCGCGTCGGCCTCGGCCTCGATCTTGTCGAAGAACTCCTGGTCGGCGAGCTGGTTCTTGAACAGGTACGCCTTGACCCGCTCGATGGGGTCCTTCAGCTTCCACGCCTCCAGCTCGTCGGCGAGGCGGTAGCGGGTGGGGTCGTCGGAGGTGGTGTGCGCGCCCATCCGGTAGGTGAACGCCTCGATCAGCGTCGGGCCCTGCCCCTCACGGGCGGCCTGGAGCGCCCGGCGGGTCACGGCCAGGCAGGCGAACACGTCGTTGCCGTCCACGCGTACGCCGGGGAAGCCGAAGCCGGACGCCCTCTTGTAGAGGGGGATCTTCGACTGCTTCTCCAGCGGTTCGGAGATCGCCCACTGGTTGTTCTGGCAGAAGAACACGATGGGCGCGTTGAACACCGAGGCCCAGATGAACGACTCGTTCACGTCGCCCTGGGAGGTCGCGCCGTCGCCGAAGTAGACGATCGTGGCCGCCTCGGCGCCGTCGCGCTGGACCCCCATGGCGTACCCGACCGCGTGCAGGGTCTGGGAGCCGATGACGATCGTGTAGAGGTGGAAGTTGTGCTCGGCCGGGTCCCAGCCGCCGTGGCTCACCCCGCGGAACAGCCCGAGCAGCTTGACCGGGTCGACGTCGCGGCACCAGGCCACGCCGTGCTCGCGGTAGGTGGGGAAGACCATGTCGGCGTCGGTGAGCGCCCGCCCCGAGCCGATCTGGGCCGCCTCCTGGCCCAGCAGGGACGCCCAGATGCCGAGCTCGCCCTGCCGCTGGAGCGCGACGGCCTCCAGGTCGATGCGGCGGACGAGGACCAGGTCGCGGTAGAGGGAGCGGACCTCCTCCGCGGTCAGTTCGATGTCGTAGTCGGGATGCTCGACCCGCTCTCCTTCTGGGGTGAGCAGTTGGACGAGCTCCGGGGGTGCGTCTGCACCACGAGGGGCGTCGGCTGTCACGTGCCACTCCTGTGCGTTCGGGCCCTCGCGAGTGGGGTCACCCCCGCGGAAGGCCGGGTCGTCTGGCGCACGGCCGCTGGGGTGGGCGACCAGGCGCATGTGGGGACATCGTGGCAGAAGTCACGCCCCCTAGCGCAAGACCCCGCCCGCCCGTCCACACAACTCCGATTCCCAAATGCCGAGACGCCACACCCCCCGAGAGCCCCGCTCGGACGCCCCGGCGACGCTCGCACGCCCACCCCGGCCCGCCGCGGGCCAAGGGCGTATCGCGCGGGACCGCCGGGGGCGACGGCGTCTACCCGGATCCGCTCAGACGCAGGGGATTCTTCCCGGGTCGGCCGCGAGTCGGGGGCATCCCGCGTAAAGCCGCCGGGGACGCGGGGACCTCCTGCGGGCAAAGGGGGTAGGCCCGCGGGGAGGCGAGGGCATCCCGCGCGGATCCGCCGGGAGGCAGGGACGTCCTGCGGGCAAAGGGCGTAGGTCCGCGGGGAGGCGGGGGCGTCCCGGTCTGTCTTCGGCACGGCACTAGGCTTGACCCCAAGCGGACCCATCCGAACCGGGCGGCCCAGTGGAAGTGGCGGCCGATCCGAAGCGACCGCCTATTCGAAGTGGCGGGCTATCCGAATTGGAGGACCATCGTGGCGCGCGTCATCGTCGACGTCATGCTCAAGCCGGAGATCCTCGACCCGCAGGGCCAGGCGATCGCCCGGGCGCTGCCGCGACTGGGCTTCTCCGGCGTCTCGCAGGTGCGGCAGGGCAAGCGGTTCGAGCTGGAGCTGGACGGCCCGGCCGACGAGGCCGCACTTTCGGATGTCCGGAAGATGGCCGAAACCCTGCTCGCCAACACGGTCATCGAGGACTTCTCGATCCGCGTCGAGGGGTGAGAGCGCCGCATTCCACACCACTGCATCCTCGGCATTTCCACCCCTATTCGGGCATGGTCTGTCTCGGACCCCTCCCGCGAGACGTGTTCTGAATAACAGGGATGTGAATTTGCGGTTAGCCCTGATTCATCGGGGAAGCCTACCTTGGTGACCTTCGACACCGGGGAGGGGTCCGGTGGATATTGAGTTCTCACTGGCGATGCCTCGGGACGCCATCGGCATCCCGATGGTTCGCCGGGTAGTGGGAGACGCGCTGCGGTCTCTCGGAGTGGCCGAGCAGTGCGTTTCCGACATACTCCTGGCCACGTCCGAGGCGTGCGCCAACGCGGTACGACACGGTGGTCCCGCCAACCGTTACGAGGTCATGGCCACCATCGGAAACGGCCGCTGCGAGTTGCGCGTCGCCGACGAGGGCGAGGGACTGCACATGATCCCCCGGCAGTACCCGCCGGCCGAGAAGGAGAACGGCCGGGGCATCCTGATCATGCGTGCCGTCGTGGACGACCTGTCGTTCGACATCACGCCGGGCCGCGGCACGATCGTGCGCCTGCGCAAAGAGCTGGTCTGGGACGAGGACGCCATCGCTCAGCATCTCACCCTCGACTGTCACCTCGCCGCGGTCTGAGGGCCCGGCCGCGCCGGGGCTCGGGGGACGTCAACACGTGAAAGGGTCCGGCCGCATCGTGGGGACGCCGACGCCGTGATCGGTGACGCCCTCCGCGCGGGGAGCCGATTTGGCGGCTCCGATACCCTGAGGTGTACCGCCACAGACCGCCGTCCGGCCAGATGACGGTGGCGTCCCGCTTGGCGGGAATCCTTGGAGGGATACTGTCATGAGCGCTGCCCGCGTGGGCATCGTCACCTTCCCCGGAACACTGGACGACCAGGACGCCGCGCGAGCCGTACGGCTGGCCGGAGCGGAGGCCGTGCCCCTGTGGCACGCGGATCACGACCTCAAGGGAGTCGACGCCGTCTTCCTGCCCGGAGGGTTCTCCTACGGAGACTATCTCCGCTGCGGGGCGATCTCCCGGTTCTCCCCCCTCATGACCGAGCTGATCCCCGCCGCCAAGGCCGGGCTGCCCGTGCTCGGCACCTGCAACGGCTTCCAGATCCTCTGCGAGGCGCACCTGCTTCCGGGTGCGCTGACCCGCAACGAGGGTCTCCACTACATCTGCCGTGACCAGCTCATCCGGGTGGAGAACACGCGTACGGCGTGGACCTCGGACTTCACGGACGGCCAGGAGATCCTGCTGCCGATCAAGCACGGCGAGGGCCGGTACGTCGCCGACGCCGCCACGCTGGCGGAGCTGGAGAGCACGGGCCGGGTGGTCTTCCGCTACGCCGGAAGCAACCCGAACGGGTCGCTCAACGACATCGCGGGCATCACCAACGAGGCCGGGAACATCGTCGGCCTCATGCCCCACCCCGAGCACGCCGTCGAGGAGCTGACCGGCGCGCCGAGCGTGGACGGCCGCCACTTCTTCACCTCCATCCTGAAGAGACTGGTGAACGCATGACCCTGGACACCGTACGGCGCGCGCAGGAGACGCCGGACGAGCGGCAGCCGTACGCCGAGCTGGGCATGAAGGACGACGAGTACCAGCGCGTACGCGACATCCTCGGCCGCCGCCCGACCAGCTCCGAGCTGGCGATTTACTCGGTGATGTGGAGCGAGCACTGCTCCTACAAGTCGTCGAAGGTGCATCTGCGGCAGTTCGGCACCAAGGCCCCCAAGTCGGAGGCGCTGCTCGTCGGCATGGGCGAGAACGCCGGCGTGGTCGACATCGGCGACGGCTGGGCCGCCACCTTCAAGATCGAGTCGCACAACCACCCGTCGTACGTCGAGCCGCACCAGGGCGCCGCGACCGGCGTCGGCGGCATCGTCCGCGACATCATGTCGATGGGCGCCCGGCCGATCGCGGTCATGGACTCGCTGCGGTTCGGCGGCGCCGACCAGCCCGACACGCGGCGCGTGCTGCCTGGCGTGGTGGAGGGCATCAGCCACTACGGCAACTGCCTCGGCCTGCCCAACATCGGCGGCGAGGTCGTCTTCGACCCCTGCTACATCGGCAACCCGCTGGTCAACGCCCTGTGCGTCGGCCTGCTGCGCAAGGACCAGATCAAGCTGGCCACCGCCCCCGGCCCGGGCAACAAGGTCGTGCTGTTCGGCGCGCGGACCGGCGCGGACGGCATCGGCGGCGCGTCGGTGCTCGCGTCGGCCACCTTCGAGGACGAGTCGCACGCCAAGCGGCCCGCCGTGCAGGTCGGCGACCCGTTCATGGAGAAGCTGCTGATCGAGTGCTGCCTGGAGCTGTATCAGGCGGACGTGGTCGTCGGCATCCAGGACCTCGGCGCGGCCGGCGTGTCGTGCGCCACCACCGAGCTGGCCGCCAAGGGCACCGGCGGCATGGAGGTGAACCTCAACCTCGTCCCGCTGCGCGATCCCACGCTGCGGCCCGAGGAAATCCTGATGAGCGAGTCGCAGGAGCGCATGATGGCGGTCGTCAAGCCCGACGACATCCCGGCCTTCATGGCGATCTGCGAGAAGTGGGACGTGCCGGCGACCGTGATCGGCGAGGTCACCGACACCGGCAGGCTCGTCATGACGTGGGACGGCGAAGTGATCGTCGACATCCCGCCCGGCACGGCCGCCGACGAGGGCCCGGTCTACGAGCGGCCGTTCCACGAGCCCGCCGGGCAGGCGGCGCTCAACGCCGACGGCCCCGAGCGCCTGCCCAGGCCCACGGACCTGCGGGAGACCCTGCTCACCCTGCTCGGCTCGCCCAACCTCGGGTCCAAGGAGTGGGTGACCTCCCAGTACGACCGGTACGTCCGGGGCAACACGGTCCTGGCCCAGCCCGCCGACGCCGGCATGCTGCGCATCTCGGAGGTCATGCCGGGCGCCCAGGAGACCACCCGCGGCATCGCGCTCGCCACCGACGGCAACGGCCGCTACGCCAAGCTCGACCCGTACACGGGGGCGCAGCTCGCGCTGGCGGAGGCGTACCGCAACGTGGCGGTGACCGGCGCCAAGCCGCTGGCCGTCACCAACTGCCTCAACTTCGGCTCGCCGGAGGACCCCGAGGTCATGTGGCAGTTCTCCGAGGCCGTACGCGGGCTCGCCGACGCCTGCCGCACGCTGGGCGTGCCGGTGACCGGCGGAAACGTGTCGTTCTACAACCAGACCGGCTCGACCGCGATCAACCCGACGCCGGTGGTCGGCGTGCTCGGGGTGATCGACAACGTGGCGCAGCGGGTCAGGTCCGGCTTCACCACCCCCGGCCTGCGCGTCCTGCTGCTGGGCGAGACCCGCGAGGAGTTCGGCGGCTCGGAGTGGGCGCACGTGATCCACGGCCACCTGGGCGGCCTGCCGCCGCGGGCCGACCTGGAGGCCGAGCGCGCGCTGGCGACCGTGCTGACCGAGGCGGCGGCCCGCGGGCTGCTGGAGGGGTCGCACGACCTGTCCGACGGCGGCCTCGCCATCGCCCTGGCCGAGGCGTGCCTGGCCCAGGGCGTCGGCTGCACGGTGACCCTGCCGGGCGATGACGCCTTCGTCGCGCTGTTCAGCGAGTCGGCCGCGCGGGCGCTGGTGTGCGTGCGGCCCGAGGCGTTCGACGCCGTCGCCGACCTGTGCGCCCGCCACGAGGTCCCCTGCTACGGGCTCGGCCTCACCGGCGGCGCCGCGCTCACGGTCGAGGGCGTGCTCGAGGTCCCGGTCGAGGAGCTTCGCGAGGTGCACTCCTCCGCGCTCCCGCGCGTCTTCGGCTGAGACCGGCCAAACGACAACAAGGGCCCTTCCGGACGAACCCGTCCGGAAGGGCTCTCGTGTGTCACAGCGGCCGGGTCACAGGCCGATGACGTGACACTTGACCGTCGCCGTCTTGGCGGGGTCGCTCTCGGAAGGATTGAGCATGGCCAGATCGGCGGCCTCGACACGCTTCGTTCTTATGTGGTGGCGCTGGGAGGAAGGCTGGATGTGGTGGCCGACTTCGGAGATCACTCGGTGAAGGTCGCCTGAGGTCTCCGAGGAAGGCCCCGAGTCGGCGCTTAGGTCTAGGGCGGAGGCGAGCTGGGGAGTGCAGGCGAAGGCCCTTCCGGTAACCCCTCCGGAAGGGCCTTCGCGGCGCCGTACGCCAACGCCTGTCGCGTACGGCACGTCATGGGCACGCTATGAGAGCGGGCGGGCCGGGTGGAGCCCCCACGGACTCCACCACCTCTGTAGCTGGAGGCAACGGCCCGGTGCCCGCCGGATCAGTTGGTGGAAGCGCCGGGGCCGGTCGGCTGCCTTCCGTTGCCGGACTTGTTGCCGGCCTCGTTCTCGGTGGCGAACGTGCTGACGCCGCCGCCCCCGCTGCCGCCGATGGTGGCGCAGATCACGTACGCGGTGCCCTTGGTCGAGGTGCCGCCCACGCGCCAGCCGGTGGGCTTGCCGCCGGAGACGATCGGGCCGTTGGTGGTGATCTCACCGAGGACCTTCGTACCGGTGAACCCGCCGCCGGTGGCGTATCCGCCGCCGCAGCTCAGATCCACCGATCCGCCGACGATGCCGAAGTCGAAGCTCTTCGAAACGGTCGTGATGCCGGCGATGCCCGGATCGCCCTTCTCGCCCTTCGGACCCTGCGGACCGGGGTCACCCTTCGGCCCCTGAGGACCCTGCGGGCCCTGAGGACCCCTGTCGCCCTTCTCCCCCTTGGGACCCTGCGGGCCCTGAAGACCCTTGTCGCCCTTCTCGCCCTTCGGACCCTGAGGGCCGGTGTCGCCCTTCGGCCCCTGGGGACCACGAGGGCCCTGCAGGCCGCGGGGACCCTGGAGACCACGCGGTCCCTGAGGACCGGTGTCGCCCTTCGGGCCCTGCTGACCGATCGCGCCGACACCCGCCGGGCCCTGCGGACCGGTCTTGTTCCACGACACCTTGACCTCGGTCGTCTTGCACTTCGTCGTCGCGTTGACCAAGCGCATGTATCGCGTGCTCTTGTTCACGCACGCGTAGAGAACAGCGTCGCTCGCCGACGAAGCGGTGGCCGCACCACCCAAAACAAGAACCGACCCAGCCAGAGCACCAACCGTCATAAGACCGACGGTGCGCCCGCCCGGCAACTTGATAGCCACGGGACTTCCCTTTCTGAGGCACACGAAGTGCGCAGGAACGCGACAACACTCATGTGATTCACGCGTCAGAAGGTACGCCGGTTGTCCCGCTAAACATCACGTATGCATATCTCCGCTATCAGTAAGTTGACAAAGTCAAATGACTTCCATTTGGTCCGACTTTGTCATTATCGAGTTTGTCCGACGGCATTCCGGGCGTACGAGGTGAACGTACGAGGTCAGCGGGGCGGGCGGAGGGGTTCCGTGGGTGAGGCCGGCGGCGCCGTCCAACTGGCGAGGAGTTTGAGGCGGTCTTCCGCGGGGGTGCCCGGCTCGGCCGCGTAGACGACCAGCTCGCGGACGGCCCGCTGGGGCACGGGCAGGTTCAGGGAGCGGAAGGCCATCTCCAGACGGCCGACTTCGGGATGGTTCAGCCGCTTGACGCCTTCGAACCTGATCCGCACGTCGTGACTGACCCACATGGTGCGAAAGTCGGGGCTGAGCGTGGACAGCTCGCCGACCAGCTCACGCAGCGCACGGTCGTAGGCTCACGTCCCGCTTCGGCGCGGAGCATCGCGACCGCGGCCCTGACGCCCCCTTCCCAGTCGGCGAAGAAATCGGCGGAACCGGAGTCGAGAAAGAAGTAGCGGGCGAAATTGGCGCGACCTCGCTCGCGCGTACACGGCCCTGCACAACGTGTTTATACCCCCATGAACGCGACCTTCTCCGCCTCCGACGCCGCCGGTTCCATGAGGGTGGCGGACGTGAACGGCACTTCCTCGTCGCCGCCCGCCTCCTCCCTTCTCACACCTCAGGAGCACGACCATGGCGAGCAAGACCGTATTGATCACCGGCGGGACCAGCGGCATCGGCGCCCACGCCGCGCGGTTGCTCATCGACCATGGCCATCGCGTGGTGGTCACCGGCCGCGACGAGACCAAGTTGAAGACCTTCCTCGACGAGGCCGGCCACCCCGACCGGCTGCTGGGTCTCGTCGCGGACGCGGCGGACTGGCAGGCCACCGAGTCGGCCGTGACCCGCACCGTGGAGCGTTTCGGCGCCCTTGACGCGGCGGTGGCCAACGCCGGCCTCCAGTCCGGTGGCTCCATCGGGGACGGCGACCCGACGGCGTGGGCGCCGACGGTCCTCATCAACGTCCTCGGCCTCGCCTTGCTGGCCCACGCCGCCCTGCCCCACCTCGAGGCCACTGCCCAGCCCATCGCCGAGGCCATCCGCTTCGCCCTGGAGCAGCCGGCAGGCGTCGACGTCGACACCGTGACCGTCCGGCCCATCGGTCAGCCCATCTGACCAGGTCCGGCCGTCACACCACACCGCGCTCCCCCGGGAGACCTCCCTGCCACGGCTGGGCCCGGCCGATCAGCTCACCTGAACATCCCCTGGGAGATCTTCTTGTCACGGGTGGGGCCGGTCCGACCGGTCCCGCCCGTGACGCGCGTTCACGGCCGCTTCATCCCGCGTCGCCTCCGCCTTATCGGGCGTCGTTCCGCGCGGCGCCGCGCGGCGTCCTCTTCGCGGCCATCGCCTCGACCCCGGACATCAGGAGGTCCAGGCCGAAGGCGTAGTAGGCGTCGATGTCGGGCTCCTGCTCCACCGTCTTGGCGTAGTCGACGATCCGGGGGAACTGGTCGGCGGGGACCCGTTCCAGGGCCAGCCGCTTCTGCCGACGCCACTCGGCCGCCTCCTCCTTGGTCATCGTGCGGGGGCAGCCGGGCTCGCCCTCCACGAGGGTCATCGCGCCGTACAGCAGGTAAGACGAGATCACATAGCCCTCGCTGAGGCTGAAACCGCCTTGGTTCAGCAGGTCGAGCGCGGTGTCGGTCGCCCGGATGAAGCTCGGCACCTCTTCCCGCTTGATCAGCGCGAACAGCCCCGGCATGAACCGGTGCCGTCTCATCACCCGCACCAGCGCCTCGACCATCGCCCGCATCCGTACGTTCCAGGGCGCGGCGGGGTCGAACTCGGGAGTGACCTCGGCGAGCAGATGGTCGGCGAGGCAGGCGAGCAGCTCGTCTTTGTTCTTGACGTGCCAGTAGAGCGCCATCGGCGTGACGCCCAGCTCCTGGGCGAGCCGCCGCACGGTGACCGCGTCGAGGCTCTCGGCGTCGGCCAGCTCCACGGCCTTCTCGACCAGACTCCTGCGGCTCAGCCGCTCCGCGTTCGCCATGGTCCGCAGCCTCCCTGCCTCCTCCGCGCTTGACAACTATACGCCGTACAAGGTCTCCTATGCAGCGTACATGTACGTCGTACATGTACTGCGTACAACGGGAGGACTCATGTCCGGACGATGGTGGGCGCTTGTCGCGGTGGCACTCGCGACATTCATGACCTACCTGGACAACAACGTGGTCAACGTGGCCCTGCCGACGATCCAGCGCGATCTGGCGCTGACGATCTCCGGCCTGGAATGGATCGTGAGCGCGTACATCCTGGTGTTCGCGGGCCTGCTGCTCGCCGGCGGCCGCCTGGCGGACGTCTTCGGCCCCAGGACCGCGTTCTTCGGCGGCCTGGCGGTCTTCACGCTCGCGTCGGTGGCGGCGGGCGTCGCCGGGAGCCAGGAGACGCTGATCGCGGCGCGGGTGGTGCAGGGGCTCGGCGCTGCGCTGGTGACGCCGTCGACGCTGGCCCTGCTGCCGCGGCTCTTCCCCGACCCGCGCGAGCGGGCGACGGCCGTCGGCATCTGGAGCGCGGTCGGCGCACTGGCCCTCGCGATCGGCCCGCTCACCGGCGGGTTCCTCAGCGAGAACGCCGACTGGGGCTGGATTTTCCTGATCAACCTGCCGATCGGCGTGGTCGCGGCCGTGATCGGACTGCGCTCGATCAGGGCCGAGCGGGCCATCCCCGAGCGGGCCGTCCCCGAGCGAATCACCCCCGGACGGGCCGCCCCCGGGCGGACGTCCCACCGGCAGGTGTCTCCCGGGGAGGCATCCCACGGGCGGGCGTCCCGGAGGCGGGTGACCCGCGGACAAGTGTCCGCCGGGTGGGTGTCACTCGACCTGCCCGGCCTGCTCACCTCGACCGTGGCGCTGTTCGCCCTCACCTACGCGCTCATCGAGGGCGAGTCGCGTGGGTGGACCTCCGCGCCGATCCTCGGCGCCTTCGCGGTCTTCGCGGTGGCCGCCGTCGCGTTCCTGGTCGTCGAGTCCCGTACGGCACAGCCGATGATCGACCTCACGCTGTTCCGGGAGCGGGTCTTCAGCGGCGGCCTGCTGTCGCTGGGCCTGTGGTCGTTCGGCGTCTTCGGCATCTACTTCTTCACCGCGCTCTACCTGCAGAGCGCGCTCGGGTTCTCCCCGACCGAGGCGGGCGCGGGCTTCGTGCCGATGGCGCTGCTCATGGCGGTGATCGCGAGCGTCTCGCCACGCATCGCCGAGCGCTTCGGCAGCGCGGGCACGGTCGCGGTCGGCCTCGGCCTGATGGCGGTGGCCATCGGCGGGCTGTCGAGCGCGGGCGAGGGCTCCCACTACGGGGACCTGCTCCCCTGGTTCCTGCTGTACGGCGCGGGCGCGGGCCTGCTCGTCCCGCTGACGAACGTGGTGCTGAACGCGATGCCGCCCGCGAGGGCCGGCGTGGCCTCGGGCGTGCTCAACGTCTCCCGTGAGGTCTTCGGCCTGCTCGGCATCACGATCCTGGGCGCGATCCTCAGCGCCAGGCAGAGCGCGGCCGGCGGCGCTCCGCTGCACGCCTTCCTGGAGGCGTACCGGTTCACGCTGGTGATCGCGGCGGTGATCGTGCTGGCCGGCGTCCCGGTCAGCGTCTACTCCCTGCGCCGCACCCGGGCCGCCGGCGCCGCCGCCGAGCCCGCGGAGCCTTCCGCGGCTTCCAAGGCTTCCGAGCCGCGGCCCGTGACCGGGCCCACCGCATGAGTCTCCGTACGGCTCCGCGGCGGCGCGGAGCCGTACGGAGACACCGCCGGACTCGTCCACGGCGCTCCGGCCTTCGGAGCGCGTCATCCTTGATCACGTCGTCCTGTGAAACCGCAACCGTCTTCCCGCCCACCTCCGGCGAGCAGGCGGCTCTTCGTCGTCAGCCGATAGTCGTAGAGCTCCGGCTAGCTCCTCTCGGAGGTGTCGTCGGGCACGAGCACGCACGGCTTCACCGGGTCGTGCATGAGGATCGTGCTGGTGCTGCTTCCGCCGTCGGGCAGTGCGGTGAGGATCCAGACGAACGTCTGGCCCGGCTTGAACAGCCGGGTGTCGATCCGCATCTGCCAGCCCTGCTTCTCCCCGGGAATCTTCGTTGGGTAGTAGAGGCCCCGGGGGACGTCCTCCACGTGGGCGGCGCGCGGCTCCCGGCACTTCTTGCCCAAGGGCACGTAGTCGACGACGGCGGGGACCCCGAGGTCGCGTAGCCGCTTCTTCAGCCCCGTGACGTCGCGGAAGTTGCGGATCTTGATCCAGACGACTCCGTCGGGGTCCTTGGTCACGGCGTAGGAAGGCGTGGTGAAGACCCCGTCGTCGAGCAGGCTCGGGCCGACGACGATGGCCGCGGCGGTCACGCCGGCGATCGCCAGGCCCAGCGCCAGGCGCCGCGGACCACGCCGCCTGGCACGCACGGGCGCGGCCACGCCACCGCCGGGCGGCTCGGCCACGATCGAGGTCAGCAACGCCCGCGCCCCCGCGTCGGACGGGCGGCCACCCGGCGCACCGGGCTCGACCCGGGCCAGTGGCCCGATCATCGCTTCGATGTCCTTCACAGCGACCTCCCCGCCGGCACCAGCCGGCTCTGCGATGTGAGATGAACGCCCGCCTCGGCGAGCGCCCGGGAAAAGCGCCTTCTGGCGCGGTGAAGCCGGATGCGTACGGCGTTGCGCGACAGGCCGAGAGCCGTGGCGATCTCCTGATGGCCCAGTCCCTCCCATGCGACCAGCGACAGCAGCTCGCGGTCGTCGTCGGACAGGCTCCGGAACGCCTCGCCGATGGCACCCAGCTCGACCCCGCTTTCGGGGGAGTCTCCGTACAGGTCGGCCAGTTCGGCGTCCAGCTCGGCGATACGCTCCTGGCGGCGGGCCTGTCCCTTGCGGTGGTTGGCCACCACATTGCGGGCCACGCCGTACAGCCACAGGAGGGCCTCGTCTCCCTCGGGTAAGTCGTCCATCCGCCGCCAGGCGACCGCGTAGACCTCGGCCACCACGTCGGCCGCGTCCTGCGGCGAGTCGCATCGGCGCGCGGCGTACGCCGTCAGCCGGCCGTACGTCTGCCGGTAAACGGCTTCGAATCTGGCCGACGGTTCGTCATCCACGGGTGGTTCCCATGATCGTTCCCCTTGCCGGGTTCTCAGTGCGGACGTCCTTCTCATGTACGGAGACGGGCGATCATTTCGCGCGACATCGAAAGGGAGCGGGATCCGGGACAATGGGCCGGTGCCGGTACGCAGACTCGACCCCGGGAAGATCAGGGAAGCGCTCGACGCCCAGCTCGCCGATCTCGGCAGACCGCCGTTCGACGGTCCGGAGGGCATGGCGGGCAACGCGTGCGTGCTGGCCGTGCTGGACGCCTACGAGGCCGGCCTCACGCCCGTCAAGGCCGCTGCTCGCGCCGCCGTACGGCACCTGCTGGACGACCTGGCCGCGCGGGCCCCCGGGCGGTCGGTGGAGGTGCGCGTCCCCCCGTACGCCGCGGTGCAGTGCGTGGAGGGCCCCCGGCACACGCGGGGCACGCCGCCCAACGTCGTCGAGACCGACCCCCGCACCTGGCTCGAACTGGCCACGGGCCGGGTCACCTGGGCCGACGCCACGGCCGCCGGGAAGGTCGCGGCCAGCGGCTCCCGGGCCGACCTGTCCGCACTGCTGCCTCTGTGGTGACCGTATCTCTGTTGGTGATCGCCGACGGCACCGGACCGCTGGTTCAGACGGCGCTTCCCACACTGTGACCACAAGGCCGTCCGGCTGCTGAATTCCAGCGAGCTTGTCCCGCACCCAACGCTGCGCGCCCTTCTAAAGCAGCCGTGACCACACCACCCGCCCCGGCCTACGGAACCCCGGCAAGCTTGTCCTGAACGCAGCGCTGCGCGTCCTCCTGGGTGGGATAGAGCCGGGGGTCGAAGCACTCGCCGACATGCTTGGTCTGAAACCAGTTGTAGATCACCACGCTCATGATCACGGCGAACAGCAGGGTCAGCCCGCTCAACACCACCCCGACGAGCGCTTTGGTCCGGTTGGAGTTCTTGGCGATCGCCACGATGCCGAGCACGAGCCCGACGAGGGCCACAAGCGTGCCGATGCCGCAGACCAGCAGCAGGACGATCGAGCAGATCCCGAGCACCAGCGCGGCGGTCCCGAGCGCGCCGCTCGGCTGCCGGCCCCACGGCCCACCGGGAGGTCCGCCCGCCCCCGGCGGTGGCGGCAGCGGCCCCCCGTACGGCGGCTGGGAAGACGGCGGCTGCCCATAGGGGGGCTGCCCATACGGCGGCCCCCCGTACGGCTCCCGCTCCTGCGGCGCCCCCGGCCCGTATGGCTCCCTCGGGTGCCCGGGGTCGTCGGGTGTCGCCACGATGATCCTCCCGTACCGGTTCTGGACCGTGACCCGACTCTCGGGACCGGCCCGAAACCCCAGGCTGCCGCGAATTCCGCGGGCGCGCGGGGACGACACGGCAAAGAGCGGGTGATGCTTGCGGCACCTACCGGGCAGACCCTCGGTTCGAGCAGCGTCAATGCCCAAATAGACTCAAGTATGTGTTGAAGGGCGACGGCCGGCTGGGCCATGACCTCGACCCCCAGGACCGCGCTCCGAAGGATGCCTGTGGCGTCTTCGGCGTATGGGCACCCGGGGAGGACGTCTCCAAACTCACCTACTACGGCCTCTACGCGCTGCAGCACCGCGGACAGGAGTCCGCGGGCATCGCGGTCAGCGAGGGCAGCCGCATCCTCGTCTACAAGGACATGGGCCTAGTGGCCCAGGTCTTCGACGAATCGATCCTCGGCACCCTCCGGGGGCACCTGGCCATCGGGCACTGCCGTTACTCCACGACCGGATCGAGCGTCTGGGAGAACGCGCAGCCCACGTTGAGCTCCACCGACGGCGGCGGGCTGGCGCTCGCCCACAACGGCAATCTGATCAACACCGCCCACCTCGCCGAACGGCTCGCACCGGGGTCGATCCGGGCGACGACCGACACCGAGGTGCTCACCGCGCTGCTGGCGCAGGACTCCTCGCGCCCGGTCGAGGACGTGGCGGCGGAGCTGCTCCCCGAGGTCAAGGGCGCGTACTCGCTCGTCTGGATGAACGAGACGACGCTGTTCGCGGCCCGCGACCCGCAGGGTATCCGCCCGCTCGTGCTGGGCCGGCTGGAGCGCGGCTGGGTGGTCGCCTCCGAGACCGCGGCCCTGGACATCGTCGGCGCGTCGTTCATCCGCGAGATCGAGCCGGGCGAGCTGCTCACGATCGACGAGCGCGGGGTCCGCTCGCGCCGCTTCGCCCCGGCCGAGCCGAAGGGCTGCCTGTTCGAGTACGTCTACCTCGCCCGGCCCGACACCACCATCGCGGGCCGCGGCGTGCAGTCCACCCGGGTCGAGGTCGGCCGCGTGCTGGCCCGCGAGCACCCGGTGGACGCCGACCTCGTGATCCCGACGCCCGAGTCCGGCACGCCCGCCGCGATCGGCTACGCCGAGCAGAGCGGCATCCCGTACGGCCAGGGCCTGGTGAAGAACTCCTACGTCGGCCGGACGTTCATCCAGCCGTCGCAGACGATCCGCCAGCTCGGCATCCGCCTCAAGCTCAACCCGCTGCGCGAGGTCATCGAGGGCAAGCGCCTGGTGGTCGTGGACGACTCCATCGTCCGCGGCAACACCCAGCGGGCCATCGTGAAGATGCTGCGCGAGGCGGGGGCAACCGAGGTGCACGTCCGGATCTCCTCGCCGCCGGTCGCCTGGCCGTGCTTCTACGGCATCGACTTCGCGACCCGCGCGGAGCTCATCGCCGGGTCGCTGTCGGTCGAGCAGATCCGCTCCTCGCTCGGCGCCGACTCCCTCGGGTACATCTCCCTGGAGGGGCTCACCCGGGCGACGACGCTGCCGGCCGACCGGCTCTGCCGCGCCTGCTTCACCGGTGAATATCCCATTCCGATCGAGGACGACAGGGTGGGCAAGTTCGTGCTGGAGGCTCAGCGATGACCAGCTACGCCGAGGCCGGCGTCGACATCGAGGCCGGTGACCGCGCGGTCGAGCTGATGAAGTCGCGCGTGGCCCGCTCCCGCCGCCCGGAGGTGGTGGACGACGCCAGCGGCTTCGCCGGGCTCTTCGACGCCTCCGCCTTCCTGCGTTACCGCAGGCCGCTGCTGGCCACGTCCACCGACGGCGTGGGCACCAAGGTCATGCTGGCCCAGCAGCTCGGCAAGCACGACACGATCGGCATCGACCTCGTCGGCATGGTCGTGGACGACCTCGTGGTCTGCGGGGCCGAGCCGCTGTTCATGACCGACTACATCGCCTGCGGCAAGGTCGTGCCCGAGCGGATCGCCGACATCGTGGGCGGCGTGGCCGAGGGGTGCAGGCTCGCGGGGTGCGCGCTGGTCGGCGGGGAGACCGCCGAGCACCCCGGCGCGATGGGCCCCGACGAGTACGACCTCGCGGGCGCGGGCACCGGGGTCGTCGAGGCGGACGAGCTGCTCGGACCCGACCGGGTCGTGCCGGGAGACGTGGTGCTCGGGCTGGCCTCCAGCGGCGTGCACTCCAACGGATACTCCCTGGTCAGGCATGTGATCAAGAATGCCGGGCTGCGTCTGGAGCAGGAGCTGCCCGAGCTGGGCCGTACGCTCGGCGAAGAACTGCTGGAGCCCACGCGCATCTACTCGCTGGACTGCCTGGCGCTCATCCGGGAGACCGAGGTGCACGCCCTGGCGCACATCACCGGCGGGGGGCTGGCGGCCAACCTGGCCAGGTCTCTGCCCGGCACGGTGGACGCGCTCCTCGACCGCGGCTCCTGGACCCCGCCCGCGATCTTCGAGGTGTTGGCCGGGTACGGCG
Source organism: Microbispora rosea subsp. aerata (assembly GCF_014647835.1). Classification (GTDB taxonomy): domain Bacteria; phylum Actinomycetota; class Actinomycetes; order Streptosporangiales; family Streptosporangiaceae; genus Microbispora; species Microbispora aerata. The sequence continues at coordinate 125,571 of NZ_BMPY01000015.1, read as the reverse complement.
GCGTGCCGCAGGAGGAGATGGACAAGACGTTCAACCTCGGCGTGGGCATGTGCGCGATCGTGCCCGCGGCGGAAGCGGACAAGGCACTCGCCCTGCTGGCGAGTCGCGGCCTGCCCGCCTGGGTGCTGGGCGAGGTCGTCCCCGGCGAAGGACGGGCCCGGTTCCGCCAGTGACCCGGCCTCGGTGAGCCGAGCCGGTCCACGACCCGGGTCTCTCACCGCCGGCCCGGGGCGCTCGCGATGTTCCGAGGAACGCCGCCGACCCGGGCCGGTGAGTCCGGCGCCCACGGCAGGGACAGGCTCTCCACAGGAGCCGCGCGCTCGGACGCGGGCACTCGTTCGGACGAGCGAACGGGTGACGGGACGCCGGGACCGGTGACCAATGGCGGGTGGCCCGGGACCGGTGACGAATCGCCACTCGCGCCGGGCTTTCACGCCCCGGCGTGACTCACCAACCGACCGGAGAGACGGGAGACGCCTGTCACCGGGCATGCGGCCAGGCAGGGTGCGGCCACAGCGAACCACAGCCCGGATCGCACAGCCCGCCCCGGTCTCGCATGGCCTTGACGGCCTCCGCCGTCACAACACGACAGGCATGCCTCCGCCGTCTCGACGCGCGACGTGGCCCGCGGACCACAGACGCCGCCCGGCGCCGCGACATGACAGGCGTGATCTGGAGGCTATGGACGGCCTTCGGTGCCACACACGACAAGCGTGGTTGTCCGACCACAGACACACCGACACCGCGACGCGACAGGCGTGGCTCGCAGGCCACGGACGCCTCCGCCGCCACAGCGCGAGGCATGGCTGAATGGACTGGCGTCCGGCACGACGACACGACGACACGACAGGCATGGTTCACCGGGTGGCGTCGGGGTGTCGCCGAGCCCTCGGCGTCCGTCTCGGGGCGGGCCCACGCCGTTTCGCGTTCATGCCCGGAACCCGAATCGTCCCGAAACCGGATCGGGACCACCGCGGTGGACTCGGGGCCACGATCGGCCGGCTAGTGGAGCGTTCCCGTGGACCGTTCCCGGTGCCACGACAGCACTCCACGTCGAGCCGATGGGCAGCCGCCAAGGGAGGAACGGCGAACTCGGGCCGGCATGCCGCCTCATGATGAGCCGGCAGCCAGGCCCGGACGCCACCTCACGACGGGACGGCCTTGCCGGGTCCGCGCTCCGGCGGAACGCGGACACCGGACCGCCCGCTCACTTCTGCTCGGGAACGCGACAACCGCATCCCGGCCGACTGTGACCGTGACGCCGACCCGACCCTCATGTCGCGCCCGGCCTCCGTACGGAAGACGGGGATCGCGGGGAGAGGGGCTCCCCGGGACATGAGGGGGTAACCCGGCGGGAACGTCCCGCCGGGCCACTCACCTGGCGATCAGAAACGCGTCAACGCCGTCCACGACCGCGGTCGTCGTCGTCATCGTCGTCGACGGCCGCGTAATCGGCGTAGCGTTCAGCCAACTCGTCGTAAGGGTCATGCTCGTCACTGTGGCCGGAATCGTCGGCGTCCACGACTCCGAGCTCCGCGCGCAGGCGCTCAAGATCCGTGCCGCCGCTGTTGTACTTCAGCTGACGGGCGACCTTGACCTGCTTGGCCTTGGCTCGGCCGCGCCCCATTGGCTCGACCCCCTCATGCGGGGCCGTGCCCGACCCCTCGTCACTAACGCACCGCGCACCGACGCCATCCGTTTCAGGCGTCAGTCTCTCGTTCGCCTATTACCGTACCTGGTTTGCGCGCCGCTCGGTACGTCGTACGGGCGGCGGCGGTCAGCGCTGGAGCCAAATCCCCCTTAGCCGACCGACTTCTGACATTCTCCTCTCCGCCAGCCTATCCGCTGCGACGGCGGGAGGGACGCCTTCCTCCTCGGCCGATCGGAAGATCCTCAACGTCGTGTCGAAGATCTTCTCCGCCCGGGCGCGGGCCCTGGCCATGTCGAAGCCCTCGATCTCGTCGGCCACCTGGATGACCCCGCCGGAGTTCACCACGTAGTCCGGGGCGTACAGGATGCCCCGCTCGGCGAGCTGCTTCTCGACGCCGGGGTGGGCGAGCTGGTTGTTGGCCCCGCCACAGACGATCTTCGCCTTGAGCCGGGGGACGGTCTCGTCGTTCAGCGATCCGCCGAGGGCGCAGGGCGCGTACACGTCGATGTCGGACGCCGCGAGCGTGGCGGCGTCGGGCACGACCTCGACGGCGGGGTGGCGCTGCCGCACCCGTTCGACGGCCCGTTCGTCGACGTCGCAGATCACGACCTCGGCCCCGTCCTCGAGCAGGTGCTCGACCAGGCGGTGGCCGACCTTGCCGACGCCCTCGATCCCGACCCGCCTGCCGCGCAGGGAGGAGGCGCCGTACACGTGGTCGGCGGCGGCCCGCATGCCCTGGAACACGCCGAACGCGGTGAGGATGGAGGAGTCGCCCGCGCCGCCGTGCGCCTGGGTGCGGCCGGTGACGTAGGAGCACTCGCGCGCCACCACGTCCATGTCCTCGCTGTAGGTGCCCACGTCGCAGGCGGTGTAGTAGCGCCCGCCCAGCGACTGGACGAACCTGCCGTAGGCCCGCAGCAGGGCCTCGCTCTTGTCGGTCGCGGGGTCGCCGATGATGACGGCCTTGGCGCCGCCGTGGTCGAGACCGGCCAGGGCGTTCTTGTACGCCATGGCCCGGGAGAGGTTGAGCACGTCCGCGAGGGCGGCCTGCTCGCTCTCGTACGGGTAGAACCGGGTGCCGCCCAGGCCCGGCCCGAGGGCGGTGCTGTAGATCGCGATGATGGCGTACAGGCCGCTGCGCTCGTCGGAGCAGAAGACGACCTGCTCGTGGCGCTCCGGGCGGACGGGGTTGGTGTCGCTGCCGGAGCCGGAATCCTTGTGGGACAGCCCGAAAACGTCGGTCACGGTGGTGACTCCTGATCGTGCTACGCCGCCTCGTTGCGGCGATCGGCCTTCAGCTTATCCGATGCCCCTACGAAACGATCATGAAAACCGGGGACGGTGCTGCACTTGTGTCCGGCGACGTGGCACGATTCTGGTGTGCTCCCCTACGCCGCCTATCTCCGTGTGTACGAGCCGCTGACCGCTTTCACCCCTCAGGATCAAGCTCGGTGGGCTCAGTACGCCGAGTCGCGCGACCGGCCGCGCCGGGCGGGCGCGCTCGAGGTCGAACACGGCGAGGCGGTCCGCCGCCTGCTGTCGGTCCCGCCGCTGCCGGCGCCGGAACGGGAGAGCCCCAACGCGTACCTGCGCCGGGTGGAGGAGACGCTGTACGTCTGCCCCTGGCAGAGCAGGCTGCGGTCGTGGCTGGCGTTCGCGTCGTTCCGTGGGAGCGTTCCGGTCAAGCTCGCCTCCCGGTTCGTCCCGCAGGCGATCGCGGAGCAGACGGCCGACGACTTCGACCGGTTCAAGCGCGGGGAGCAGTCCCTGCGCACCTACATCCGTACGAGCACCTGGCACGTGCCGATCGCGTGGTTCGTGCCGTTCGACTCGGCCGAGCGCTGGCTCGTGCTGGGCTCGGAGCAGCCCGCCGAGCCGGCCGGGCACGCCACTGCCGCGCCGCCCAGGAACATGCTGTACGTCACCTCGATGGCGCAGGCCCGCCGCCGGGTGGCCCGGGCGCTGGTGGTCATCCGCCGGCATGTCGGGCAGGTGGCGGCCCTCACCGAGGTCGAGGAGGTGGGCCGCTGGCTGGAGGAGTTTCACCCCCACTCGCTGGTGGAGCTCGACTACGGCGGCCTCGTGCATCTGATGGACGACCGCACCCTCCAGGGCGACCAGTCCGTCGCGGAGGTGGCGACGGCTCTCGCGGGTCTGGACAACGGTCAGGAAGAACTTGCCTACGCGATGTATCAGCGGGTGATTCTCCGCTGGAGGTCGATTCGCGCTCTCGAGTCGGCAAACTGACGGTCATGAACGCGGCCTGACCTGCCGATTCTGGTCACGGCATCGTCGATCTCACATCTACGAACTGAGTAGTTTGCCGTTTTCACTGCGATACCACGAAACGTGTCGCTAGAATCACCCAGCGTGACATCAACCCGTGGTCGAGACGTTGTGCCCAGAGGGCTCGCCAATCGCGCTACGTGGCTGTATGGTCACATCGGGTGATGCCGTAAATGGTCCTAGAAACCGCACGTTTTGGATCATTGAAGGACATCCGTGACAGTGCCGCGAACGACAGGATCTACCACGACGGAACGAGGTCCAGAGTGACGGAGCGACAACGCCGCGAGGTGTCGCTCTGGACGACGCGACGGGGTGGAGCCTGGCGGGAGGGGCACTTGCGTCAGACAAGTCGCAGGATCGCTGCCGGCGGTCCACACGGAGGAGAGGCCGCACAAATGTCAGCTCGTACACCCGAGGCCGAGCCACTGCTCACCCCGGCGGAGGTCGCCACGATGTTCCGGGTCGACCCCAAGACCGTTACCCGTTGGGCGAAGGCGGGCAAGTTGACGTCCATCCGCACCCTCGGCGGTCACCGGCGGTACCGGGAGACCGAGGTCCGGGCACTGCTCGCGGGGATTCCGCAGCAGCGGTCCGAGTAGGGCGTGGCCGTTACGCCAGGGGGGAACAACGACGCGCTCGCGTCGGGGATGTGAGCGCGTCCACCATCGGATTCGGCGAGGGGAACGCGGGATCCGCCACGGCGGGAAATCACGGGAGCGATCTCCTGACGTGCGCGGGCACCGAGCCCGTCCGTGACCGGTGGTACGACGTCGCCGGCAGTCGCGGGGATGCCGACAGTCGCGGGGAGAAAGTGAGCCCCGTGGAGGAGCGGCGAGACCCGGCGCGGCCGGGCGCGCCCCCGAGCAACGGGAACCCCCGGGGGGAAGGCTCACTGCCCGGTGTGGTGCTCACATTCGAGCGCCCTTCCGGGCGATGGATGGAAAGACACGCTCCCGCGGCCGCCAGGAGGCCCGGGAGAGATCTGGGGTCGGCGCCGCCCGCCCGGCGCCTCCCCGCGTGCACACCCGTCCTTTCGCCGGCCACGGCGTCCTCGTCTCCCCTTGCGGTGCGCCCCGTTGCGGTACGGCCCGGCCTTGGTGCCCCCGCCCCGGCCTGTTCGTGTCTTCGCCCTGGCCCATCAACCCTCGTCTTGGGGTTTGCGCCCCTATCGTGGCCCTTGGCACGCTCACAGGCCTTTCGCGCGCCCACCCCGGGCCCCTCGTGCGTTCACTCCGAGCCTTTTGCGCCCTCACTATGGCCCTTCGCCTACTCACCCCGGGCCCTTCGTGCGTTTACCCCGGCCATGTAGAGGGGCCGCCGCGAGAGAGGGCTCAGGAAACGGCCTCTTGATTCGTGGCGGGCAGCAAGCTCTCCAGCAGCCCCCGTACCACGGGGTCATGCCCGCTCGCCGCCCGCAGGAGCGCGACCAACTGATCCACCAGCAGCCGCTCCAGCTCGGACCGCGCCATGTCGCGGTGCTCCAGCCAGTCGAGGCCGGCCGTCTCCACCGAGGCGATCCACGACCTCAGCGTGACGCGCAACACCGGACCTGGCGCGTCGACCCCAAGCTGATGAACGATCATGCGCAGCATGCGCTGCCGTACGCCGTCGACGATCTCGCCGATCTCCCCGGCGCGGTTGGCCGGGCCTCCCCTGAGCAACGCGGCGAAACCGGCCGCGTGCTCCTCGACGAAGTCGAAATATCGCGTCAGGCCCGAACTGAGCTGCTCCAGCGGCCCACCCTCACCCTGCGACTGCAGACGCGCCTGCAGTTCCGCCGCCGCGCTCCGCAGGGCCGCCACATAGAGCTCCTGCTTGCCGCCGAAGTAGTGGTAGACGAGCGCCCTCGACGCGCCCGCGGAAGCCGCCACGTCGTCGATCGACACGTCCTCTGCGTCGTGCCTGCTGAACAGTTCGAGCGCGGCGGCGATGAGCTCTTCCCGCCGCCGGTCGACGCTGAGCCTGCGGCGCGCCGGCCGTGCGCCGTCTTCCGCTTGGCGTGTGGCACCCACACCCCGCACCCTAGCGAATCGACTCCCACGAGGAGGACCGGCCGGATCAAGGGGTTTGCCGGCGACCCCATCCCGGTGCCGCCGCTCTACCCACGGTCAGGCTACTCTTCCCCACGCTCAATTGAAGGAAGGTTCCTGTCTTACCGCGATCAACCCGTACCCTCTGGGCAACTCGATCGTTTGGTGTGTCAGGTGCACGTCCACGCATCGTGGGGAGAACCATGTCAGGACCGTCCATGCAGACCACTGCCCGGAAAGACGTCGGGGTCAATACCCCTACCGGCGGACTGTCCGATGGGTTCAGCCCACGACCCCGCCCGACGATCCGCAACGTGGCCGAGCGGGCAGGAGTCTCCAAATCGCTGGTGTCTCTCGTGCTGCGGGGCTCCCCGCACGTAAGCGAGCACCGCAGGGAGGCGGTCCTGCAGGCCGCCCGGGAGCTCGGCTACCGCCCCAACGCGGTCGCCCGCAGCCTGGTCGAGGGGCGGACCCACCTGGTGGGCGCGCTCGTGGCCGACCTGCACAACCCCTTCTACGCGGAGTTCCTTGACGGCCTTCAGGAGAGCCTGCACGGCGACGGGCTGCGGCTGCTGATCGGCAGCGGCCGCTGGGACCCGGCGTTCGAGGACGAGGCCGTCGAGGCCTTCCTGGAGCTGCGGGTGGACGGACTGGTCCTGCTCGGGGTCGCGCCGTCCAGCGACACACTGGCAGAGGCCGCCGCCTACACGCCGACCGTCGTGGTGGGCGAGCGCGACGTCGAACTCGAGGGCGTGGACATCGTCGTCGACGACGACCAGCTCGGCGCCCGCTTCGCCGTCGACCACCTGGTGGAGTTAGGCCATCGGCGCATCGCCCACATCGAGGGCGCGCCGTCGTCGGCCGCCCGCTGCCGCTGCGAGGGCTACCTGATGGCCATGCGCAGCCACGCGCTCGCGCCGTACATCATGGTGGAGCACGGCGACTTCAGCGAGGAGGGCGGCCGGCGCGCGGCGCTGGCGCTGCTGAAGCGCGACCCGCGGCCGACGGCGATCTTCGCGGCGAACGACATCGTGGCCATGGGCGTGCTGACCGCGGCGAGCGAGCTGGGACTGCGGGTGCCCGAGGACCTGTCGGTCGTCGGATATGACAACACGCATCTCGCGTCCGTCACCCACATCTCGCTGACCAGCGTGGACCAGCCCCGGCGGGCCATGGGCCGCTCGGCGGCGGCGCTGCTGAGCGACCGCATCACCGAGCCGGGCAAGGCCGCACGGCTCCGGCAGGTGAGCCCGCAGCTCGTCGTACGGCGCAGCACCGGCCCCGCGCCAAGCGACGCCTGAATTAGGGCCAGCCCCGAGCACCGGACCCATGCCAGGGCCTGAATCCAGGCCAGCCGCGAGAGCAGCGCCGAGCCCACGCCTCACGACGCCTAACCAGAGCCAGCCATGAGCGGCGCCGGGGCCACCCGGGGCGACGGCTGAAGCTGGGTCGTGTCTGGCTGGCAAGTCATGGCCCTGTGGCGCGTGGCCGGGCGCCAGGCGGTGCCTCGCCGGGTTATCGCACCGCCCGCGAAGATCGCTCGCGGGCTTCCGCAGGGCCGGGGCCGTCGCCCAGAACTCCGTTACGAGCTCTTCCCCCGCCTTTCGATGCGTTCACCCGGATCCACGCCCCGCGACGGGCAGCACTCGTCGGACGCCCCCGGGCCGGGCCGGGGAACAACGCAGGGCCGCTCCAAGTGGTGCCAAAAGCTAGGTCAATCGCCGACGTGTCCCCTCGCGGCCGGTGTTGACTTCAGCCGTGGCGCCGGCCCCCAGCGGGTCGCGGAAGGGCCGCCCGCGGGCCGGCGACCGGAATCGGGGGGATTCATGCGTGATCCTGAGTTGGTTTCCTGCGCCCAGCGGGCCGCCGGCGAACTGGAGCGGGCCTGGGCGCGCTGGAGGGAGAGCCGGGGGCTCAGCAATGAGGACGTCGCGGAGTCGGTGGCGAGCTACGTCGCCCACTCCATCGACCACCCCTGGGGACGGCCCCGCGTGGTGCTGGGCCTCGACGCCGAGGACGCCCGCGAGCTGGCCGCTCTCCTGCACCGGCAGGAGGTCCCCGAGCCGGCGTGGGCGAGCAGGTTTCCGGCATAACGGTCTGATCACGACTCCGTTCCGGTTAGCTTGGGGAGACCACACGACCGGGAAGGGGTTTCGATCGTGATCAGACGACCACTCGCCGCCGCAGCCCTGGCCCTGTGCGGGGTCGGAGCCGTCGCCTGCGGCGGCGCTGCGGTCTCCGATACCGGGGCCTCCGACGCCGGGGCGTCCGCCACCACAGCCCAGATCGAACGCCCGGCCGCGACTCAGAAGCACGCGAGCGACGCGACCGGGCAGGCGGCGACCGGCCCGGCCGACTCCGAGATGGACATCACAACCGTCCCCGGCACCCGTACGGCCGCCTTATCCGATGCGACGGCCAAGCCGCTGGCCGGCAAGACCGTGGTGATCGACCCGGGCCACAACGGCGGCAACTACCGCCACACCAAGGAGATCAACCGGCTGGTCAACATCTCCAACCAGAAGAAGGCCTGCGACACGACCGGCACGTCGACCAACGACGGCTACACGGAGGCGGCCTTCACCTGGGACGTCTCCAACAAGCTGGCGAAGCTTCTGAAGGCCCGGGGGGCCACGGTCAAGCTCACCCGGTCGCGTCACACCGAGTGGGGCCCGTGCATCGACCAGCGGGCCGCGATCGGGAACAAGGCCAACGCGGACGCGGCGATCTCCATCCACGGCGACGGCGCGGCGGCGCACCTTCGCGGTTTCCACATCATCATGCCGAAGAAGATCGGCGGGCCGGTCGACGCGGTCGTGGACGACTCGGCGCGGCTCGGCAAGGCCGTGCGGGACGCCTTCCGCAGGGGCACCGGCCTGCCGTACTCGAACTACATCGGCAGGCAGGCGCTGAACTACCGCAGCGACCTCGGCGGGCTCAATTTGTCCAGGGTGCCGAAGATCTTCATCGAGTGCGGCAACATGCGCAATCCGACGGACGCCGCCAAGTTCAAGGACCGGAAGTTCCGCCAGCGCATGGCCAAGGCACTCGCGGACGGCCTGGAGAACTACCTCCTCGCCACCCACTGACCGAGGCGACGCCGGCAGTCCGTAGGCGGCGGGTCGCGTCCGCGCGAAGAGGCGGTCCCGATCGCCCGATCCGAGAGCGCAACCCGCCGGCCTCCCCTCACTGGCACGCCCCGCGCGACAGCGGTGCCATACGGGCGCCCCTGGCCGCTCGTGGGAGCGGACGCGCCGGGCCGGACTCGGGAGAGCGAGCACTGGGCCGGGAAGCGGGGGTGTGAGAGGCCTCGGGCCTCGATGCAGTCCTGTGCGTGGCGGGCCCGGTGGGCGGGCCGGATGGGGTGTCGGTGGGGTTTGGCATCATCGGCGGCATGAACAACCTCCTTCCCCCGCCGAGGCTGGTCGAGCCGGGCTCCGGGTCCACCGTGATCGCGCCCGGCTCCGCCGTGTCGGGCCCGGCCTCACTCACCGACGCCGTACGGCTCGCGCTCCCCGTGCTCGACCTGAGGCCCGGCGACGCCGCGACGGCGGCCGTACGGGTGGAGGAGGACCCCGGCCTGGGACCCGAGGCGTACGCGATGACGATCGCGGGCGACGGCGTCCGCATCACGGCCGGAGGCCGGGCGGGCGCCTTCTACGCCGGGCAGACGCTGCGGCAGCTCCTGCCGGCGGAGGCGTTCCGGTCGGCCCCCGTGCCCGGGACGTCATGGACGGTCCCCTGCGGGCGGGTGGACGACACGCCGGGATTCTCCTGGCGAGGGGCGCACCTCGATGTGGCGCGCAACTTCCTGCCCAAGCGGGAGGTGCTGCGCATGATCGACCTGATGGCGGCGCACAAGCTCAACCGGTTACACCTGCACCTGGCCGATGACCAGGGCTGGCGGGTGGAGAGCAGGGCGTTCCCGCTGCTGCACGAGGTGGGCTCGCACCGCCCGCGGACGATCACCAGTCACAAGGGGGAGCCGCTCGCCTTCGACGGCGTCCCCCACGGGGGTTACTACACGCTCGCCGACCTGACCGAGATCGCGGCGTACGCACGGGCGCGGGCGGTCACCGTCGTGCCGGAGATCGACGTGCCGGGGCACGCCAGCGCGATTCTGGCCGCTTATCCCGCCCTGGCCTCCCGGCCGCAGGAGCGCTACGAGGTGCTGGACCGGTGGGGCATCTCGTCGGCGATACTGTCTCCGCTTCCGGCGACCGTCGACTTCCTGACCACGGTGTTCGCGGAGATCGCCGACGCGCTGGGCGACGTGCCGTACTTCCACATCGGCGGAGACGAGTGCGTGCTGGACGACTGGGCGGCCTCGCCCGAGATCTCGGCTTACCGGGCCTCGCTGGGGCTCGACAGCGTGGGCGACCTGCACGCGTGGTTCCTGCGGCGGCTCGCCGACGCGCTGGCCGAGCGCGGCAGCCGTACGGTGGTGTGGGACGAGGCGTTCGTCAGCGGCAGGCTGCGGCCGGACACGATTGTCATGCCGTGGCGCGGCGAGCACGTCGCCCGCCGGGCCACGGCTGCGGGGCACGACGTGGTGGCGACACCGGTCTTCCCGATGTACTTCGACTATGCCGAGGCGGCATCGCCGGAGGAGCCGGCCGGGCTGGGAGACGCCATCACCGTCGGCGACGTGGCGGCCTTCGCACCCGCGCCGTCGGAGTGGCCGGAGGATGAGCGGGCCCGGGTGATCGGGGTCCAGTTCCAGCTGTGGAGCGAGCGCATACCCGACGGCCGGACGCTCGACTACCGCGCCTGGCCCAGGGGCTGCGCGGCGGCCGAGGTCGCGTGGACCGGCGGCCCGGTCGCGTCCGAGGACTTCGTCCGCCGCCTCGAGGCCCACCTCGCGCGGCTCGACGCGTTCGGCGTGGAGTATCGCCCGCTGTCCGGACCACGGCCCTGGCAGCGGGGCGGCACCGGATGGCGCCGTCACCGCCCGGGCGTCGTCGTGGTGCACGACGTGATGCGGCATCTGCACGAGCTGAGCCTGTCCGCCGACTCCACCCGGCCCAGCATCTGACCTTCTCCCGCTCCTGAGCCTCGATGCGCCCGCCGGGCCTGCGAGACGATATCGGGCGCAAGTCCGGGATCGAGACGCCTGCCCGGCGCGCGGGATGGCCCGGACGCGACTCCGGCGTCGACCCGCCTGCACGGCGTGCCGGGACGGCCCCGGGCACAGGCCCGGTATCGATGCGCCTTCCGGGTCTGCGGGATGGCTCAGGCGCGAGTCCGGCCGCCCAGGCGGTGCGTCACCGGCCGTCGAGGACCTCGGCGACGATGGCGGCGGCGACCTTCTCGGCGTCCAGGCCCTGATGGGCGTCGATGACCTCACGGATCCTGGTGGTCAGGCGCATGTCGGCCTGTTCGGCGTCGCCGATGTGCCGCGCGGCGACCGCGACGGCGGCGGCCAGCTCATAGGCGTCGTCCGGGCCGAGACCATGCTCGTCGACCTCCACGAGGACGCGTGCGCCGTTCTTGGGTGAGACGCGGACCCTCCACCGTCCGGACGAAGAGGACGCCGACAGAGTGTCTTTCCGCAGGGCCGTCGGGAACAGGACGACGGCCACCCTGCCCGCGGCGGCCAGGATCCGCTCGGCGAGCCGCCGGGCGTCCTTCTTGGCGACGACCACCCGCCCGGAGCGGTTGATGATGCTCACCGAGTCACCGCTTTCCGCCACGGCGATCCGCTCGCCGTCGGCGTGGTCGTAAATGGCGCTCATGCGTGGTGGCCGCTCGTTTGGCAGTTATGTCGGGACGGATTGCGAGACTTCGCTCATGCATGATCTCGTACTTTCGGACCACATGATCGCGACTTGCCAACGGAGCATCGGCGGCTGAGGGCGGCATGAGCCGCCCGAACGGTTCCGCCTGCGGCGGAACACGAATGGAGAGCGAGCCTTCCTTCGCTCTCGGCGTACGGCTGGTCGGGCGGCCCCGGCGCCGCACAAGGAGAGCACGCCGGGCCGACCGGTCGATCGGCGCGGCCCCGGCATGCGAGCGCCCGGCCCGCGGGAAGGCGGGCCAAGCCGATCAGAACACCCGGCGGTCACCTCACCACCACAGGGACCGCGCGGGTGTGACCAGGCTTCGTGAACACCCCGCCCGGCGAGGGGCGGGGCTGGGCATCGCGAACACCCGACGGGAGCATGGCGGGGCTTCGCGAACACCCCAGCCAGATGAGGGTGTAGCCGATCTTCGCGCACACTCCCGGTGGCCAGAATTCGCCGACATCCCGCCTAACGAGGCTTCGCGGACACCCCCGTCGGACGAGGATGTGGCGAGGCTTCCCGAACACCCCGCCCGACGAGCGGTATGGCCGAGCTTCGCGAACACCCCGGTGTATGAGGGTGGGCCCGGGCTTCGCCGACCCCGTCAGACGAGGGTGTAGCCGGCTTCCTCGACGGCCTTGCGGACGGCGTCGTCGCTGACGTCGCCGGACACGTCGAGCCGGCCGCTGTCGAGGTCGACTTCGACGCCGGTGACGCCGGGGATCTCGCCGACCTCCTCCTTGACCGAGCTGACGCAGTGCCCGCAGGTCATGCCCTGCACGGTGTAGGTCTTGACGCTCATGGCGCTCTCCTTTTCCGGGAGAAGGGGGATCATGCGGTACGGCCGACGATCTCGCGGATCGAACTGTAGCCGTGCCGCCGCAGCCTGCGGACGAGCTGCCGGTTGATCCGCGACGGCCACAGGGGGCCCTCGTAGATGAGGCCGGTGTAACCCTGTACGAGAGTGGCGCCGGCCAGCAGCCGCTCCCAGACGTCGTCGACGTCCTCCACGCCGCCGACGGAGACGAGCGTGAGCTGGTCGCCGACCTTCTTGCGCAGGCGGCGCAGCACCTCCAGCGAGCGGGCCTTGAGCGGCCGTCCGGACAGGCCGCCCGCCTCGGTGCTCGCGACGCCCTCGCGGCTGATCGTGGTGTTGGTCGCGATGATGCCCGCCAGCCCAAGCTCGGTGGCCAGCTCGGCCACGGCGTCCACGTCCTCGTCCGCCAGGTCCGGGGCGATCTTCACGAGCAGCGGGGTGCGCCCGGCCGACTCCTTCACCGCCGACAGCAGCGGCCGCAGCCGATCCACGGCCTGCAGGTCGCGCAGGCCCGGCGTGTTGGGCGAGCTCACGTTGACCACGAGGTAGTCGGCGAGCGGCGCGAGCCTGCGGGCGCTTTCCACGTAGTCGCGTACGGCCTCGGACTCGGGCACGACCTTGGTCTTGCCGATGTTGACGCCGACCACGGCCGGGATGTGCCGCACTCTTCTCAGGCGCTTGGCGGCGGCAGCCGCGCCGCCGTTGTTGAAGCCCATCCGGTTGATGATCGCCCGGTTCTCGGGCAGGCGGAACAACCGCGGCCGGGGATTGCCGGGCTGGGCCCGCGCCGTGATCGTGCCGACCTCGACGTACCCGAATCCGAGCGCCGACAGCGGCTCGGCGCACGCGGCGTCTTTGTCGAACCCGGCCGCGAGCCCGAACGGCGAGGAGAAGTGGACGCCGAACGCCCGCACGCGCAGCGACTCCGCCCTCGGCGCGAGCAGCCGGTGCAGCAGCCGCACGAGGGGCGGAAACATCCCGAGCAGGCGGAGCAGCCTGATCGTGGCGTGGTGGACGGTCTCCGCGTCGAGGCGGCTCAGGACCTGCGTGAACACGAGTCGATACATCACGGCAAGACTATCGCCCGGTCACGGCGGCCCTCGGCGCCGTCCGCGTGAGCCCGCCCATTGAGCCTGTCCACCATTGGGCGCCCGCCGTGAGCCCGCTCGTCATGAGCCGCCCGCCGTAGCCGGCCCGCCGCGGAGCCCATCAGAAGCCACCCGTTATGAGCAGGCCCGCCATAAGCCGTGCGCCGTGGGCCCACCCACTGTGAGCCGGCCCGCCACGAACCGCCCAGCGAGGGCCCGTCTGCGCGAGCCCGCCCGCTTGAACGAGCCCGTCACAAGCCACCCGTTATGAGCGCGCTCGCCATAGGCCAACCGGCCGTCAACCGCCCGCGTGGATCCGCCGTGAGCCCGTACGCGTACGTCGCGGGTGGCCCCGGCGCGGGCTGGGGCGGCGTGGCGTCGAAGGCAACGTACGGGCTCCTGACGCTGCCGCCGGGCGAGCGCGAACATGTGTCGGCTCTGCTCGCCCGGCTGCCGTACGACATGACCGCGGTCCGGAACGCGCGAGACGTCAGGGCTTGGCCTTCTTGCCCTCGGGGGTGACGGCGTACCACTCGCCGCCGAAGTCCTTCACGTCCTGGCCGAGCACGTCCCCGGCCTTCTGGTCCTTGGCGTAGTAGTAGAGCGGGTGCTTGTTGTAGGTCACCTGCGTGGTGCCGTCCTCCCGGTGGATCGTCCCGAGCAGGTTGCCCTGCGCGCCCGCACCGGCCTGGGGCTCGCCGACGGTGAGCACGGGCGGCCACGCGGCGGCGCACGCCTGGGTGCAGGCCGAGGTGCCGCCCTTGTCCTTGGTGAACAGGTACACCGTACGGCCCTCCACGCCGGTCAGCACGTTGCCGAGCGAGGTGGACGCCACGGCGATGCGCGCGGGTCCCGTGGGGGATGCCTGGACGGGGGAGGTCGGCGACGCCGGAACGCCGGCGGACGGCGTCGTCCCCGTGGGGAACTCGGACGGCTCGGGTGTCTCCGACTCGTTGACCTGGTCGCTGGCGACGCGGCTGGCGTCCTCGTCGCCGGCACCGCCGCATCCGGCGGCCAGCAGGCTGATCGCGACCGCGCCGGCATACAGCAGTTTCCTCATGTTCGGCCTCCTGGGAAGTGAGCGAGTCGGCTCCAAGGAGACACGCGGCGACGGTGACCCCGCCGCCAGGACGCGAAGATCCAGGACAGGGCTTTGCCGTTTCGTGGGTTCCGTCTCACGGACCTCTCGCCGCCGTCGAGCGCATCCTCGACCTACACGGACAAACCGCCGGTTTCGGGGAAATCAGCGTCAACCGTACGGCCGTGGCCGCGCACGCCGACACGTGAACCGATCACCGTGGGATGCCGTCGTCTCCGCCGCACGCGATGCGATGCTGAGGCTGCGACTCCCGCCGGCGAAGCCGCGGCATCCCCGGCGAACCGCCGCCCGATTCCCACGACACCTGATTTCACGACAGCCGATCTCGCGACAGACAAGGAGCGTACGGATGGCCGAACGCAGGCAACCGCCCACCGTGGAGCCGGATGAGCTGAGGCGCCGCCTCGGCCGTACGGGAGTGTGGCTGTCCTCTCTGTCGGCGACCCCGGCGGCCCGGGTCAGGAAGGCCGCGGCCGAGATCGAGGAGCTCGGATACGCGACCCTGTGGGTCGGCGAGACCCCGGCGGGGCGGGAGGCGTTCACGCACTCCGCGCTGCTGCTGTCGGCGACCCGGCGGCTGCGGGTCGCCACGGGCATCGCCAACATCTACGGCCGCGACGCCGTCGCCGCCGCCAACGGCGCCGCGACCCTGGCGGAGGCGTGGGACCGGCGGTTCGTGCTCGGCCTGGGCGTCAGCCACAAGCCCCTGGTCGCCGGCCGCGGGCATGACTACTCCGCGCCGCTGTCGTACATGCGGAGCTACCTGGACGCGATGGACCAGACGTCCTTCAGCGCGCCGCTCGCCGAGACGCCGCCCCGGCTGCTGGCGGCACTACGGCGCGGGATGCTGGGACTGGCGGCCGAACGCGCGCAGGGAGCGCACCCCTACTTCGTGCCGCCCGAGCACACCGCGCGGGCGCGGGAGATCCTCGGCCCCGCCCCGGTGCTGGCCCCCGAGCAGGCGGTGGTGGTCGAGACCGACGCCGGTCGTGCGCGGGAGATCGCCCGCGAGTACGCCCGCGTGTATCTCGCCCTGCCGAACTACACGAACAACCTGCGGGAACTGGGCTTCTCCGACGACGACTTCGCGGGCGGGGGAAGCGACCGGCTCATCGACGCGATCGTGGTGTGGGGCGAGCCGGAGGCGATCGCCGAGCGGGTACGCGCCCACCACGACGCGGGGGCGGATCACGTCTGCGTCCAGCCGCTGGCGGACTCGGTCGACACGCAGATCGAGCACCTGCGGCTGCTGGCCCCCGCCCTTCTGGGCTGACGGCATGACCTCGGCGACACCCGGGCGGGGGCTCGGGGAGCAGAACGGGGCGGGCAGGCAGGATCCGCTCACACCACCGGACCCGACGAGCCTGGAGACGTGGATGCGTCAGGTTCTCGGCCTGGCCGGCGCCCGGGCCTCGGCGTTCGCCCCGCCCCCGCCTCCCGCCCCGCCCGTCGTACGCGGCCACGCGGAGGACCCGGACGACCCCGACGCCACCGGAGCCGGACAGTCCCAGTAGGCCGATCAGCAGCCCCACCAGGCTGCCCAGGCCACCCCGCAGCCAGGCTGCGAGGTGCATGCGACCTACGACAGACCGAGCAGGCCAGGCAGGCCGGGTCGCCGGATGGGCCGGGCAGGAGGCCGACGTCCCCGAGGCCAGGTAGGCCGCAGGTTGATCAGGCCGCGTGGCTTACCTGTTCGGCCAGGCGTTCGAGGCTCTCATCCAGCGCCCGCTCGACCGCCTCGGCCGGGGGTGTGTGCTGCTCGTCGAAGAACGACAAGTGGACCGTCACGGCGCTGCTGGAGTCGTCGATGCCCGCGACCTGCAGCCATCCGGCGTACCGGTCCACGTCGCGGGTGCCCCACTCCATCCGCAGCCGGTCCCGCTCGGCCCGCAGCAGCGCGCGCTCGTCCTGTCCCGTCTCGTCCTCGTGGACGGTGACCGCGGGCGGCTCATCGGCGCGTACGTGCAGGTCGCGCGGCATCCACCGGTCGAGCTTGCCGATGTCGCAGGCCTGCCGGAAGACCTGGTCGGCCGCCGCGGGCATCCTGCGGGAACGCTCGAACTCGCTCATGGTCCGTCACCCTCCCCCTGGTCGACTCCCCCTGGTCGACTCCGCCGTACGTCGACTTCCTCGACGTACGGGCCCCTACCCGCCGCGGCCCGGTCCATCCGGCGTCCGGGAGGAAGTGCGGACCCTGCCGACGCCGAGGGACGGGGGCGGCGTAGGGTCCGGTTCATGACCGATCATTACGATGTCGTGGTCCTCGGCGCGGGGCCCGGCGGCTACACCGCCGCGGTCCGCTCGGCCCAGCTCGGGCTCAGCACGGCGATCGTCGAGGAGCGTTACTGGGGCGGCGTCTGCCTCAACGTCGGCTGCATCCCGTCGAAGGCGCTGCTGCGCAACGCCGAACTCGCCCACATCCTGACGAACGAGGCCAAGACGTTCGGCATCCAGTCGGACGGCCCGATCACCCTCGACTACGGCGCGGCCTTCCGCCGCAGCCGCCAGGTCGCGGACGGGCGTGTCAAGGGCGTCCACTACCTGATGAAGAAGAACGGCATCACCGAGTACGACGGGTGGGGCGCCTTCACCGGCCCGGACTCGATGGAGGTGCGCGGCTCGGACGGCTCGGTGCGCACGGTGACGTTCGACCACTGCATCATCGCGGCCGGGGCGACGACCCGCCTGCTGCCGGGGACGACCCTGTCCGAGCGCGTGGTGACGTACGAGGAGCAGATCCTCAGCGAGACGCTGCCGGGCAGCGTGATCATCGCGGGCGCCGGGGCGATCGGCGTCGAGTTCGCGTACGTGCTGCACAACTACGGCGTGAAGGTCACGATCGTCGAGTTCCTCGACCGGATGGTCCCGCTGGAGGACCAGGAGGTGTCGGCGGAGCTGGCGCGGCGTTACCGGCGGCTCGGCATCGAGGTGCTGACCTCCACGCGGGTCGAGTCGATCGACGACACCGGCGAGAAGGTGCGGGTCACGGTCTCCAAGAACGGCCAGACGTCCGTGCTGGAAGCCGACAAGGTGCTGCAGGCCATCGGCTTCCAGCCGCGGGTGGAGGGCTACGGCCTGGAGACCACCGGCGTACGGCTGACCGAGCGGGGCGCGATCGCCGTGGACGGCCGCTGCCGCACGAACGTGCCGCACATCTTCGCCATCGGGGACGTCACCGCGAAGCTCATGCTGGCCCACGCCGCCGAGTCGATGGGCATCGTCGCCGCCGAGACCATCGCGGGCGCGGAGACGATGGAGATCGACTACGTGATGATCCCTCGGGCGACCTACTGCCAGCCGCAGATCGCGAGCTTCGGCCACACCGAGGCCCAGGCGCGCGAGCAGGGCTTCGACGTGAAGGTGGTCAAGTTCCCGTTCACGGCCAACGGCAAGGCGCACGGCCTGGGCGACCCGAACGGGTTCGTGAAGGTCGTCAGCGACGCGAAGTACGGCGAGATCCTCGGCGCCCATCTCATCGGGCCGGAGGTGACCGAGCTGCTGCCCGAGCTGACCCTGGCCCAGCAGTGGGACCTCACCGTTCACGAGGTGGCGCGCAACATCCACGCCCACCCGACCCTGGGCGAGGCGGTGAAGGAGGCGATCCACGGCCTGGCCGGGCACATGATCAACATGTGAGCCGGTCAAGGGCCGTGATCACCATGTGAGCCGGTCGGGGGTCGTAAGGCCCGGTCAGCCGCCGGTGGGCGGTCCGTCAGCGCCGGGGCCGAGGCTCTTCCCACGGCCGCGACGCCAGCGCGGCCTCGGAGCAGAGGAGCGCGACATGACGACCCGATCGGTTCTGATCTCCGGCGCGAGCATCGCCGGGCCCGCCGTCGCCTACTGGCTGCGCAGGCACGGCTTCACCCCCACCGTGGTCGAACGGGCCCCCGCGCTGCGCGAGGGCGGCCAGGCGGTCGACTTCCGGGGGGCGGTGCACATGCACGTGCTGCGGCGGATGGGCGTCCTGGACGAGATCCGCCGCCTGCGCACCGACCCCGGCCCGTGGCGGGTGGTCGACTCGCGCGGCGACCAGATCGTCGCGCTGCCCGCGGAGTTCGCCGGCGGCGAGGTGGAGATCCCGCGCGGTGGCCTCGCCCGGGTGCTGTACGACCTGACCAGGCACGACGTGGAGTATGTCTTCGGCGACTCGATCGCGTCCATGACCGAGACCCCGCACGGCGTGGAGGTGACCTTCGAGCGCGGGGCGCCCCGGACGTTCGACCTCGTGATCGGCGCGGACGGCCTGCACTCGAACGTACGGCGGCTGGCCTTCGGCCCCGAGTCGCGGTTCGTGCGGCCGTCCGGCCACCACGTCGCGATCTTCAGCGCGCCCGATCACCTGGGGCTCGGCCGCGACACGCTGCTCTACAACGAGCCCGGCCTCGGGGTGGCGGTCTCGGGCGCCGGGGACGGGGCGACCGCCGCGGTGATGTGCGTCTTCTACGCCCCGTGGCTGGAGTTCGACCACCGAGACGTGCCGCAGCAGAAGAAGATCGTCCTGGACGCGTACGCGGGGGCGGGCTGGGAGACCTCTCGCCTCCTCCGGGCCGTCCCGGACGCGTCCGACTTCTACTTCGACTCGATCAGCCTCGTCCGCATGGACCGCTACACGACCGGGAGGATCGCGCTGCTCGGCGACGCCGGCTACGGCGCCACCTGCGGGGGCATGGGGGCCGGCATGGCCGTCGTGGCCGCGTACGTGCTGGCGGGCGAGATCGCCGCCGCCGGCGGCGACCACCGCGCGGCGTTCCCCGAGTACGAGCGAGTGATCAGGGGGTTCGTCAAGGCGTGCCAGCGGGTCGCGGGCAACGCGGGCTCGTTCCTCGCCCCGACGACGCGGCGCGCGATCCGGCGGCGCAACCTGGCCTACCGGGTGCTCACCACCGGGCCGCTGATGGGCGTGCTCGACAGGATGACCACCAAGGCGGCCACCTCGATAACGCTCAAGGACTACGCCGCCTGAGCCCCGGCTGTGCGGCCGGGCGACGGTCCGCCGCGCGATGCGACAACCACGGGCGCGCCGGACGGCTGATCAGGGACGACTCTCCGCGCACTTGACCGGGAGATCACCGCGATTGATCGTCGGAGTCTGGCTCCACGAACCGGTCCCCCTTCGACATCGGAGTGATCGATGCGCAAAGCCTTGGCCGTCCCGCTCGCCGCGTTCCTGGCCGCCTCCCTGCTCGCGGCGGCGGACCCCGCCCGAAGTCCCGCCTCCGCCCCGCCGGGTCAGACCGCCGCCGTCGAGATCTCGGTCAACGCGCACGCCGGGCTCGGCACCCTTCACGAGACGGCGTACGGCGCCAACGCCGCGATCTACGACAACCACATGAACGACCCCGAGGTGGCGAAGCTGTACAAGCGGGCGCACATCGCCGCCGTGCGCTATCCCGGCGGGTCGTACGCCGACCTGTACCACTGGGAGACGCACACGGCGCCGGGCGGATACGTGGCGCCGAACAGCGAGTTCGACACGTTCATGGGCACGGTCAGGAAGGCCGGCGCGCAGGCCATAGTGATCGCCAACTACGGCACCGGCACGCCCGAGGAGGCCGCCGGGTGGGTCCGCTACGCCAACATCACCAAGAAGTACGGCGTGAAGTATTGGGAGATCGGCAACGAGCTCTACGGCAACGGCTACTACGGCGTCGCCTGGGAGGCCGACGACCACCCGGACAAGAGCCCCGCCGCGTACGCCCGCAACACCCTGGAGTACGTCCGCGCGATGAAGGCCGTCGATCCGACGATCAAGATCGGGGCGGTGCTCACCATCCCCGGCACCTGGCCGGACGGCGTGGTCGCCGAAGGCGACTCGGCGAACTGGAACCACACGGTCATCCCGGTGGTGGCCCCCGAGATCGACTTCTTCGTCGTCCACTGGTATCCGGGCACGAGCATCCCGGACACCACCGGCGACGTCGTCGGGCTGCTGGCCTCTCCGCCCAGCCTCGCCGAGATGCTGGCCCAGCTGCGGGCCGACATCACCGCCCTGGCCGGGCGCGACGTGCCGCTCGCGCTGACCGAGGTCGCCTCCAACATCGGGCGCAACACCCACGCGGCCGGGCTGTTCGCCACCGACACCTACCTGACCGCGCTGGAGAACGGCGTCTTCACCGTGGACTGGTTCGACACCCACAACGCGCTGGAGAGGGTCAGCGTCATCGACGGCGAGACCGACTATCAGGACATCGGTTTCCTGTCGCTCGGCCAGTGCGACGCCGACGGGGTGTGCGAGCCGCCGCTCAACACGCCGTTCCCCACCTATCACGGCATCGAGATCCTCCACACCGCCGCCGAGCCCGGTGACGACCTGGTCAAGGCCGGCTCCAGCCAGCCGAAGGTGGCCGTGCACGCCGTACGGCAGGCCGACGGCGACCTGGCCGTCGTGATGATCAACAAGGATCCGGCCACCGCCTATCCCGTACGGCTCCGCTACACCGGGTTCGTCCCCTCCGGCCGGCCTCCCGTGACGTACACCTTCACCCGGGGGGCCACCAAGCTCGTCCGGGCCGAGCAGGGCGACCCGTACACCCGGACGCTTCCGCCGTACTCGGTCACGACGATGACCGTACGGTCGGCGCATGGCCCGAAGCCCGCACCGGCCCCGGGCACGCCGACCGCGCGCGGCACGGCGGGCGGCGTCACGGTGAGCTGGCCCTCCGCCGGACCCAGGGCGGACAGGTACGAGGTCTACCGGCAGAA
The DNA here is from genome assembly GCF_014647835.1 of Microbispora rosea subsp. aerata. Taxonomy (GTDB): domain Bacteria; phylum Actinomycetota; class Actinomycetes; order Streptosporangiales; family Streptosporangiaceae; genus Microbispora; species Microbispora aerata. Next base: position 104,112 of record NZ_BMPY01000015.1, on the reverse strand, counting down.
CGGCACCGACACCGTCCTGCTGGGCACGACCCGGGGCACCTCGCTGACGCTGCGCGACCTGGAGCCGGGCGCCTCCTACACGGTCAACGTGCTGGCCAGGGACCGGGCCGGGCGGCTGTCGCGGCCGTCCGCGCCGGTGACCTTCACCGCTCCCACGCCGCAGGACAGCACCTGCGCGGTCCGCTATCGGGTGACGCAGGGCTGGGGACGGGGCTTCACCGCCGAGGTGACCGTCACCAACCGGGGGGCCGTGGACCTCACGGACTGGACGCTGGCGTTCCGGTTCCCGGTCGCCGGGGAGCGGGTCTCCCGTGGCTGGGGCGGCACGTGGACGTCCGAGGGGCAGGACGTGCGGGTCGCGCCCGCCGAGGAGACCGAGACGATTCCGGCGGGCGGGTCGGTCACCGTCGGATTCGTCGGCGCCAACGAGGGCGCCTATCCCTCCCCCACGGTCTTCCGCCTCAACGGCACGATCTGCTCGACGCTCTGACGCGCTCCGGCCCTGTCCCGCACTCCGAGCGGAGCCCGCGTACGCAGACGGCCGGGCCTCGCAGGGCCCGGTCTATCGTGGCGGTGCGCGCGGACGGCCGGACCGGTCCGTGCCGATGGGGATATGGCGGCCTTTTGCGTGATCGAGCGGTTTGTTGCACTGGACCGCATCGAGCGTTTGATCGCGATATGAGAGGCTTCGTGGCAAGCGCCTGGCAGGTCAGGCGCAAACCCCGCGGCTCATCGCCAAGAAACAGCCGCCCGGTGTGGTAACGGCGAAACCGCTCGAAGCCCGCCCTCCTCGCCGCCGACGGCCGAGGAGGGCGGTGCCATATCAAGCGGTGCCGTTCCGAACGCCCCCATCGGGGGTTCGTCAAGGGGCGGTGCCTTCGAGGCGAGCAGGTCAGCCCGCCCCAAGAGGGCCGCAGCGGCGCCTCATCGAAGGAAGCGCTCCAGGCTCCGTCGGAAGGCGTAGCGGCGCCTCGTCAAGGGGAGTGTGTCACGCCTCGCCAGAAAGCCGTAGCCGCGCCTCGGCGAGGTGGTGCCTTCGAGGCGAGCGTGACAGGCCTGGTCCGGAAGGCCGCAGCAGCGTCCTATCGAGGAAAGCGCGTCGGGCCCCGTCCGGAGGGCCGCAGCCGCGCCTTGCCGAAGAGAGCCCCGTTCGGACGGCCGTAGCCGCACCTTGGCGGGAGAGCGTGTCAGGCCCCGTCGGGAGGGCCGTAACCGCCGCCGCCGGGGGTCTCGATTTCCAGCACGTCGCCCGGCTCCACCCGTACGCAGGCGCACCCGGCCAGGTGGACGACGCTTCCGTCCGCGCGCCGCACCCGGTTGACGCCCAGAGCGCCAGGGGCGCCGCCGGCCATGCCGTACGGGGGCACCCGGCGGTGGCCGGACAGCATGCTGACCGTCATCGGCGCGCGGAAGCGGATGCGGCGCACCGCCCCGTCCCCGCCGCGCCACCGTCCGGCGCCGCCGCTGCCGCGCCGGATGGCGAACTCCTCCAGCAGCACGGGGAAGCGCCATTCCAGCACCTCGGGGTCGGTGAGCCGGGAGTTCGTCATGTGGGTCTGCACCACCGCCGCCCCGTCGAACCCGTCACCCGCGCCGGACCCCGAGGCGACGGTCTCGTAGTACTGGTGCCGGTCGTCGCCGAAGCTGACGTTGTTCATCGTCCCCGACCCCTCGGCCTGGACGCCCAGCGCCGCGTAGATCGCTCCGGTGATCGCCTGCGAGGTCTCGGCGTTGCCGGCGACCACGGCTGCGGGGTACGCCGGGGCCAGCATCGACCCCTCCGGCACGACGATGCGCAGGGGCCGCAGGCAGCCGTCGTTGAGCGGGATCTCCTCGGCCACCAGGGTGCGGAAGACGTACAGCACGGCGGCGGTGACCACGGCGGGCGGCGCGTTGAGGTTGCTGTCGAGCTGGGGCGAGGTGCCGGTGAAGTCGATCGTGGCGGCGCGCCGGGCGTGGTCCACCGAGACGCGCACCGCGATGACCGCGCCGCAGTCGGTCTCGTAGCGGTATCGGCCCTCGCCGAGCCCGTCGATCACCGCCCGCACCGCGCTGTCCGCGTTGTCCTGCACATGCCGCATGTACGCCCGTACGACGTCGAGGCCGAAGTGGGCGATCATGGCGCCGACCTCCTCGACGCCCTTGGCGTTCGCGGCGATCTGCGCGCGCAGGTCGGCCAGGTTGGTCGCGGGGTCCCTCGACGGGTACGGCCCCTCGGTGAGCAGCCGCCACGTCTCCTCCTCGCGCAGGCCGTGGCGGTCCGCCAGCAGCCGGCAGTCGAACAGCACGCCCTCCTCGTGCAGGTTCCTGCTGTCCGCGGGCATGGAGCCGGGCGTCAGCCCGCCGATCTCCGCGTGGTGGCCGCGGGAGGCCACGAAGAACAGGATCTCCCGGCCCCGGTCGTCGAAGACGGGGGTGACGACCGTGATGTCCGGCAGGTGGGTGCCGCCGTGGTAGGGGTCGTTGATCGCGTACACGTCGCCGGGCCGCATGCCGTCGCCGCGGCGGCGCACCACCTCCTTGACGCTCGCCCCCATCGACCCGAGATGCACCGGGATGTGCGGCGCGTTGGCGATGAGGTTGCCGCCCGAGTCGAACAGCGCGCAGGAGAAGTCGAGCCGCTCCCGGATGTTCACCGACTGCGCGGTCGCCTCCAGCCGAGCGCCCATCTGCTCGGCCACCGACATGAAGAGGTTGTTGAAGACCTCCAGCATCACGGGGTCGGCCTCGGTGGTCACGCCGGAGGGCCGGGGGCGCGCCCGCACCCGCCTCAGGAGCAGGTGGCCGTACGGCGTCACCTCGGCCCGCCAGCCGTCGTCGACGACGGTGGTCGCGTCGGCCTCGGCCACGATCGCGGGACCGACGACCGTGTCACCCGGCCGCAGGTGCTCCCGCCGGTGGAGCGGCACCGTACGCCACGCGCCACCCGTGTAGAGCCGTACGGCGACCGGGGACTGTGCCTGCGCGGCCCCGGCAACCGGCCCGAAGTCCAATCCGGAGTCCGGCCCGGCGTCCGGCCCGGGGTGTGGCTCGGCATCCGGTCCACCACCCGGCCCGATGCCCGGCCCGAGGTGTGGCTCGGCATCCGGTCCGGAGTGCGGCCCGAGGCGCGGCTCGGCGTCCGGTCTGGCGCCCGGCCCGGGGTGCGGCTCGGCGTCCGGTCCACCACCCGGCCCGAGGTCCGCGAGGGCGGGCTGCTCGGTCAGCCCCACCGCCTCGACGGAGACGGCCTCCGCGACCAGCGGCCGGTCCATGAGGAAGGAGTACGTCCGCAGGTGAGCGGCCCGAAACGCCGTCACCATCGCGTCGATCTCGGCCAGGTCAACCGGCAGCGACGTGTCGGTGCCGTCGTAGCGCAGCCGCACCCGCCGGGTCACCCGGATCCGCTCATCCGGCACCCCCTCGTCAGCCAGCTCACGGCGGGCCGCCGCCTCCAGGGCGTCCGCGAGGCCGGCCAGGCGCCGCGCCGAGGCGGGGCCAAGCCGGGCCTCGACCGACTGCTCCCGCATCACGGTCGTGTCGGCCAGCCCGATGCCCAAAGCGGACAGCACTCCCGCCATCGGCGGGACCAGCACGGTGCGGACGCCGAGCGCGTCCGCCACCGCGCAGGCGTGCTGCCCGCCCGCGCCGCCGAACGTGGTGAGGGCATACTCGGTGACGTCGCGGCCCTTCCGCACGGAGATCTGCTTGATCGCGTTGGCGATGTTCTCCACCGCGACCCGCAGGTAGCCCTCCGCGACCTGCTCGGGGTCACGCGCGTCGCCGGTCCGCGCGCGGATGTCGGCGGCCATCTCGGCGAACCGCCGCCGCACCTCGTCCACGTCCAGCGGCAGGTCGCCGTCCGGGCCGAACACCGCGGGAAAGCATCCGGGCTGGATGCGGCCGAGCATCACGTTGGCGTCGGTGAGGCACAGCGGGCCGCCGTTGCGATAGCAGGCCGGGCCGGGGTCGGCTCCCGCCGAGTCCGGGCCGACCCGATATCGCCCGCCGTCGAACCGCAGGACCGACCCGCCGCCCGCCGCCACCGTGTGAATGGCGATCATCGGTGCGGACAGCCGTACGCCCGCCACCCGGGTCTGCACCACCCGCTCGTACGCGCCCGCGTAGTGGGACACGTCGGTCGAGGTGCCGCCCATGTCGAAGCCGATCACCTTGTCGAACCCGGCCAGCCGGGACATGCGGGCCATGCCCACGATGCCGCCGGCCGGGCCGGACAAGATCGCGTCCTTGCCGCGGAAGTGCCCGGCCTCCGCCAGGCCGCCGTTCGACTGCATGAACATCAGCCGTACGCCGGGCAGTTGGCGGGCCACCGCCTCGACGTACCGGCGCAGGACGGGAGACAGGTAGGCGTCGACCACGGTGGTGTCGCCGCGCGGCACCAGCTTCATCAGCGGGCTGACCTCGCTGGAGCACGACACCTGGGTGAAGCCCGCGTGCCTGGCCAGGCTCCCGACGGCCCGCTCGTGCGCCGGGTGCAGGTGACTGTGCAGGCAGACCACCGCGACCGCCCGGACGCCCTCCTCACGCAGCCGTCGCAGCGTCGGCGCGAGCCCGTCGAGGTCGGGCGGCCGCAGCACCTCGCCGTCGGCGGTGATCCGCTCGTCCACCTCGACCACGCGCTCGTACAGCATCTCCGGCAGCACGATGCGCCGGTCGAAGATGCGTGGCCGGTCCTGGTAGCCGATGCGCAGCGCGTCGCCGAACCCCTTGGTGATCACCAGCGCCGTGCGCTCGCCCCTGCGCTCCAGCAGCGCGTTGGTGGCGACCGTGGTGCCCATCCGCACCGACTCGATCCGCTCGACCGGGATCGGCTCGCCTTCGGGGACGCCCAGCAGGGCGCGGATGCCCGCCACCGCCGCGTCGGGATAACGCGCCGGGTTCTCCGACAGGAGCTTGCGCGTCACCAGCCGCCCGTCGGGACGCCTGGCGACGACGTCGGTGAACGTCCCCCCGCGGTCCACCCAGAACTGCCACCGGCCTCCAGGCATGGGACCCCCTCCGCACGCCCGTATCTCCTGTGTATCAAGGCCGGCCGCCGTCGCGCCGCGCGGGTCCGTACGGCGCGGGTCCATGGCTGGGCTCACCCTCGGCGCAGGTGACCGGCCGTCCCGTACGGCCGGCCTCCGCCCCCGCGGTCACATCTTTCGGTCCCCGGCGGCCGCCGCCGGACCCGCCCCGGCCTCCGCGGTCAGGCCTCCCGCTTCGGGATGATCCGCTTGACCGCCAGAGCGGCGGACACCAGCGTGAACAGCGCCAGCGCGAGCCAGAGCGCGTTCCAGCCGGCGAACGGGGCGGCCAGCGCCGCACCGCCGAAGCCCGCCGCGACTCCCCCGATGGGTGGGTTGTTGTACATGTTCACCATTTCCTTTCCCGACGCCACGCGGCGTCCCAGAAGGCTTTCGCCTGTGCTATCTGCAAGAAGACATCGAAGATCATTTCGACGATCAGGAGCCCGGCGACGACCATCTGGCCGACGCCCCTGCTGCGTACGGTCACGACTCGCTCGACCACGAAGATTCCGGTGACCGCCAGCCAGAGCGGGTGGACGTTGACCGTGCCGGCGACCAGGATCGACCAGGCCATCGCGCCGAGGTACGCAAAGATCACGATGATGCCGATCAGCGACAGGAGCTGCCGGCCCCAGTAGGGCGCGGTGACCCGGGTGAAGCCGTAGTCGGTGAGGTTCTCCAGCGCGCCCCGCTTCCACCGCAGCCGCTGCTTGAACAGGTCTTTCCAGGTCTCCATGACCTCGGTGGTGAGCGTGCACTCGGCGGGACACAGGATGCGGAAGTTCAGGTGCAGCAGCGCCAGGGTGAGCTCGTTGTCCTCGGTCAGGACACGGACGTCGTACACCTGGTCGCGGCCGGGGAGACGGCCGTCGCGGCGCGCGCCGACGACCTCCTTGAGCGCGAGCGCGCGAAAGAGCGTCGCCGTCCCGGTGAGCACCAGCGCCTTTCCGCGCAGCCGCCGTACGTCCCGGGCGTAGCGGGCGTACTCGTTGCGCTGGAACATGCCCACCAGCCCGCCGCCCGGCTTGCCGGTGAAGGTGCCTCCCACCGCGGCCAGCTCACCGGCGGCCAGCCGGAGGACGGCATGGTGGATGAAGCCGGGATCGAGCGCCGAATCCGCGTCCATGACCAGTACGGCGTGCGGGGACCCCATTTCGGGCAGCAGGACGTCGAGCACCTGGTTGAGCGCGCCCGCCTTCTTGTGGCGGTTGCCGACCGTCCTGATCACCTCGGCGCCGTGCGCGCGGGCGATGCCCTCGGTCCTGTCGGCGCAGTTGTCCGCGATCACAATGACGCGGTCGGGCCTGCGGTGCTGACCGTGCAGCGAGACGATCGTCTCGGCGATCTGGTCTTCTTCGTTGTGCGCCGGGATCAGCACGGTGACGTGCATCCGCGCCGGATCGATCTTGGGGAGGTCCCGCTTGCCGTCCCCTCGGTTGGCGACCCGGTTCGCGGCCCGGCGCCGGCCCGTACGGGCGCCGGTGAGGGTCGTCGTGTGGGCATGGCCGCGGCCCGCGGAGCCGTCCACGTGACCACGCCCCGTCTGCGGCGGCGCAGGCTGCGTTTCTGACCGAATCATTGAAAAACCGTCCAGATCCCTGCAATCCACCACATTTGGGCAAGAACGCGCTTAAGGTTACACAGGCGACGTTCTGGTGCTCTAGATGAGCAGTGAGACACGAAAATGTGATTTGTGCCGCGCACATAGGACGGTGATCGAATTGGGTAGGGCCGCTGTTGCCACGCTGCTGGGCCTGTCCGCGGTCACCGTCACCGCCGCCGTCACGGTCACGGTCGCCACCGATCTCGCGAGCGACCGTCAGGCGGCGGCCCCGCCCGCGCCTCCCGTCAGCGCCGCCACGCCGCAGGCGATCCCGAAGTCCACCACGCGGGCGATGCCGTCGTCGCCGCCGGTCCTGCTGGAGATCCCGAAGATCAAGGTGCGGACCACGCTGATGACGCTGGGCAAGAACCCCGACGGGACGCTGGAGGTCCCGCCCCTCGACCGGGTCGGCGAGGCGGGCTGGTATCGGCTCGGCCCGTCGCCGGGCTCCTCCGGCCCCGCGGTCGTCGTCGGCCACGTCGACTCGAAGAACGGGCCCGGTGTCTTCTTCCGGCTCGGCGACCTGCGTCCGGGCGACACCGTGACGATCTCCAGGAAAGACGGCACCCGGGCGGTCTTCGAGGTGGACTCCCTGGAACGCGTGCCGAAGGACCGCTTCCCCACCGGCAAGGTCTACGGGAACATCGACTTCCCCGGCCTGCGCCTGATCACCTGTGGCGGCGACTTCGACAGCGCCAGCGGGCACTACCGCGACAACCTCATCGTCTACGCCCACCTCGTCGCCGCCCCCGGCCGCAAGAAAGAGCCCGGCCATCAGGGAAAGTCCGACCGTCGGGGAGAGTCCGGTCATTAAGGAGAGCCCGGCCGTCGGGGAGAGTCCGGCGCATAGCCGCCCGTCGCGGGCGGTGATCCCCGCCCTCCACGCGGGGCGCACGTTGCCGCCGACGCCGACAATCCCGACCCGGCAGAACTGAGAGCCTCAAACGGCGCTGCGAATCCGGCACGAGCGGGTGAACAGTGGGCCGGAACCCGGGAACGGACGCACGCGCTCACACCCCGAAAGGACAGGGTGTCGGTCCCGCTCGGCATCGAACAGTCAGGGCCGCTGGCGCCGCTCATCAACCTGCTGTTCGGCGGCCGCACCCGCAGGTACAGCACCCGCAGGTACATACGCACGGAGGCGGAAAGCCTCAAACGGCGCTGCGAATCCGGCACGAGCGGGTGAACAGTGGGCCGGAACCCGGGAACGGACACACGCGCTCCCACCTGGGAGGGTGGGGCGTCGGTCCTGCGGAACCGGCACGAGCAAGTGAACAGTGGGCCGGAGTCCGGAGACTCCGGCCCACGCGAGGTGATTAGGTACGCCCCGGCCGCGCCCGCCACTGCGGCGGACTCTTCGGGGAGAGTCCGGCGCATAGCCGCCCGTCGCAGGCGGTGATCAGCTCATGCGGGGTGCCAGCCCGTGCCCGCCGCAGTGGCGGACCCCCGCACACGGGATGGCTGGCCGTGCCCGCCGCCGCCGTGGCGGAGGCCCACCGGGGGCACCTGGCCGTGCCCGCCGCCGTGGGAGGGCCTCGGCCTACGCGGGGTGACTACTGCGCGGGGTAGTCCGCGATGAACACCGGCGCGCCGACCTTGGTGGTGTCGGCCGCGTCGCCGACGCCGTTGACGACGTGGTCGATCGTCCCGGCGCTGAGGTTGACCGTCATGATGTGGTGCAGCTTCACGCCCGGGGTCTCCGGAACCTCGAAGCCGTTCTCCGTGTGGATGGACGGGTTGTTCTGGTTGAAGACGTACACCCCGGCGCCGTAGAGACGATGGGTCTTCACCCGGTCGCCGACCTTGTAACCGGCGTAGCCCTCCACGGAGCCGTTCATCCAGTCGGCCTGGGTGGGCGGGTCGTACGGCAGCTCGTTCTGGTAGAGGATCGTGGTGCCGTCGTTGCCGTTCCAGACCGTGTTGTAGCGCTGGAAGTGCTCGACGAACAGGCCGGTCGCGGTGACGTGGTCGCCGTTGATGACGGCGCCGTAGCGGCCGATGTTGGTGTTCCAGCGCTGGGTGTCGGTGAAGCCCTCGACGCCGTGGTCGCCCCGCCACACCCAGGTGTGGTCGATGAGCACGTGGTCGCTGTTGATCTCGAGAGCGGTCTCGGTCTTGCCGACGTGCGGCCCGCCGACCCGGAAGTACACGTCGGACAGGGTCGTCGGGTTGTCCGGCGAGGCCGGGCGTCCGCCGTGCGCCTTGCCCACCCGCAGCAGGACGGGGGACTTCTGGAGACCCGCGTCGACCGTGACTCCGGCGATGATCACGCCGGGGACGTCGGCGACGTCGATCGGGATCGAGCCGCGTACGGCGGTGAGCGTGGCGTGCCCGAGACCGAGGACCACCGTGTCGGGCCGCTTGACCTCGATGCTCCGCTCGATGTCGTACACGCCGGGCGTGAGCAGCAGGTGCTTGCCGCGCGCGAGCTGGCTGTTGATGACCTGCACCGAGTCGGACGGCTTGGCGATGTAGAAGTCGGACAGCGGCACCGTACGGCCCGGCGTCAGGCCGTTCGCCCACGAGATGCCCCGGGTGTTCTTCCTGGCGGCGGGCACGCGGACGTTGAGCTTGCCCTTCGCGTCGGTGAACAGGTAGGGCTTCTCCCGGCTGACGGGGGTGGTGTCGAGCGTGGTGTAAGGCGGGTCCGGGAACCCGGACTCGTCCGGCGCGCCGACGACGCCCGCGAAGACCTGGTTCCACACGCCGTTGGACCAGCCCTCGATCTCGCTGTTGCGGGTCAGCCACTGCTGCTGCGAACCGTTCGTGACGGACGGGAGCCGGGAGTCGGCGATGAAGCCGCCGCTGGCGTACTGCGGGCCGGCGGTGCAGTAGTCCATCAGCGACAGGGTGCCGCCGGTGACGTTGAGGCGGCGCATGGAGACCGCCTGGGAGACGGCCCAGAAGTTCGCCGACTGGCGGCAGCCGTCCTGGCCCGCCGCGTTGATGTTGATCGACAGGTTCGACAGCGTACGCCAGAAGTTGACGAGCGCGATGCAGTTGCCGGTGCCGTTGTTTTCCAGGCAGCGGTTGTAGACCTCGACCTTGCCGTTGATGACGACGTCGGTGGGCGAGGCGCCCAGGCCGGCGATCTCGGTGTAGTAGCCGACCTTGATCTGGAGCGGGCGCTCTGCGGTGCCGTACGTGCCGGGCTTGAAGAGGTAGGCGTGGCGCTGGGTGCCCATCTCGTTGTCGACCTGGGCCGCGTGCGCCGCGTCCAGGGTCGCCTGGATCTGCTCGACCGGCATGCTCGGGTCGAAGACGGTGACGTTCGGGCCGAGGTCGACAGGTCCGTGGTTGCCGTGGTTGCCGTGGTCACCGCCGTGGTTGCCGTGGTTTCCGTTGGCCGGCGCGGCGACCGCGGCCGTCGTTCCCGCCGTCACGACGGCGGTCGTCAGCGCGAGACCGAACGTCAACGCCCGGCCGATCAGCCGGCGGCCGGGGCGCCGCCTCGTGGGACTCCCAGTTCCAGGAATCTGGGTCGTCATACGGTTCGTCCTTTCCGCTGCGCACGCAGCGAGAGAGCGCTCTCTCCGTTAGCCAGGCTTGTATCAAGCCTCGAAAAAACGTGTGGGTCGTTTGTATCGCGTGAACCGGCTCCCGCGCTATGCCCCAAGTGCCGTTGATTTTCCTTACGCCGCCAGTTGCCCGGCTTCCGCGTCCCTATACTCCACTCATGTCAAGATCACCGTCCCCCCTCGACATCGCGTACGGCCTCCTGGACGAGGGCCGGCTGGTCGACGCGGAGCAGGTCCTGGTGCGGGAGCTGCGGGCCGCCGAGCGCAGGCATGGCCGGGGGAGCCCCGAGTGGGCGTCGGCCCAGTGCGATCTCGGCAATCTCCTGTTCAGCGCGGGACAGCTCGGGCGGGCGGTGGAGTGCTATCGGAGCGCCTGTTCGCATCCGCCCTCGGCGGGCCACCCGGAGGCGTACAAGGACCACCTCACATACCGGCTCAACCTCGCCACGGTGCTGGCGCAGGCCGGGCGGCTCGACGAGGCCGAGGACGAACTGCGACGCAACCTCCGGGAGCGGCACGACTTCTACGGCCCGGATCATCCCGGCTACGCCTTCGCGCTGGAGCCGCTGGCCGACGTGCTGCTCAGGCGCGGCGACATCGGCCAGGCTCGGCGGGCCGCCGAGGAGGCGATCGGCGTCTTCTGGCGGCACGGCCACGAGCGGGTCGCCACCGCGCTCGCGCTGCGCGCGGAGATCGTCGTCGCCGGGGGCGGCGGCGAGCCCGCCTTCACCGACCTGGAGCGGCTGCCCGACGACGTCGTCGAGCAGATCGCGCTCACCGTGATGAGCCGGGCCGATCACGCCGCGGCGATCGGCGGGGCCCTGCTGACCAGCCTGCTCACCGGCCTGGTCTCCGCGCTTGAGGAACGGTTCGGCCCGGACCACCAGCTCACGCTCAACGCGCTCTCCCAGCTCGCCAACGCCGGCCGCGACATCGGCGACGAAACCGGGCGGGTGCAGGCGATCGAGAAGGTGCTCGCCTCCTACGACCGGCAGGGCAGGGCGGAGGACGCTCTCATGGCCGCGCTCGGCCTCGCCATGGCGCGAGACGACGCCGGTGACACGGCCGGGGCCCTCGCGACGTACGAACAGGCGTGGGCCCGCGCGGACCGGATCGGCCGCCCCGAGCTGCGTGCCCAGGTGCTGCGCAACTGGGGGCTGGCCCTGTCGGCGGCGGGCCGTACGGCCGAGGCGGAACGGCGGCTGCGCGAAGCCGTGGCCGAGGCCGACCTCGGGCACGACCCCGAGATGCTCGGCCGCTCGCGGATCGCGCTCGGCCTGTTCCTGCAGCATCAGGAGCGGCTGGCCGAAGCGCGGCAGGTCGTGGAGGCGGGGCTGTCGACGCTGGACGTCGCGCACCCCGACGCGATCACGGGCCGCAGCCACCTCGGCGCCATCGCCCGGGGCTGCGCCTGCGGCTGCGGAGACGTCCAGGGCACGATCGCCGAGGCGTTCCGCGAGTTCGTCATGGCCAGGCTGCCGCGCGACCTCCTGGAGGACCTCGACGTGACCGTGGAGGACGGCGACTTCGCGATCCAGGTGCGGCTGCGCCGCGAACCGCGCCCGGACGAGATCGAGCAGATGAACCGGCTGATCGAGAGCGCGAACGCCGAGTTCCGCGGCCGGTTGGCCTCCGGCAGATAGCAGCCGGCTCCGTCCGCCGCGGTGAACGGTGGCGGGCAGCGTCAGTCGAGCCGGACCACGATGCCGGTCATGCCGGTGAGCACGGCCGCGACACCGGCCCGTACGGCGCGTGCGGCGCGCTCGGGGGTGAAGCTCGCCGGATCGTACGTCGAGGACATGCCGAGGCCCTCGCCGCGGAACGACGCACCGGCCCAGTCGGCGGCGGTGACGTTCTCCGTGGGCTCGGCCAGCTCCGCGCCGACCACGAGGAACTGCTGATCGAGGTGGTTGGCGCTGACCAGGGCCAGGGGGTCGACGAGGTCGTTGCCGGCGCTGACGATGAGGTCGGGCTTCATCTCCATGGCCTTGGTGATGCTCGGCACGAACTCGTCCGGCTTGGTGGCCGTGACCGTTTTGAGGCTGACGCGCTCCTCCTCGGCCCACTCCGTCACCGCGTCCACCAGCGTCCTGGTCTGGGGGTCCTCCCCCGCGGTGAGCAGCACCACCCGGTAGCCCTCCGGCGGGCGGACCCCGCTCCACGAGCCGGGCCGGGGCGTGATCGTCGCCTCCGGGGCGGGTGAGGTGGCCGGGAAGAACCCGGGGCCGGGGGTGCCGACCGCGGTGGGCTTGGCATGCGGCCGGGACCAGTCGTCGGCGGAGCCGCATCCGCCGGCCGGCAGGGCGGTCGCGACTGCCGCGGCCAGCGCGCAGGCAGGCAGAAGCCGAGAGCGCATGGGGATCGTCCTTCGAACGCGGCGGAGAGCTGCGCCTATTTCCTACCTCATGTCCGATGCGGTGGCTGCGCTCGCAGGAAGTGATTCGCCGTCGATTCGTGCACGGGATACCGACTGTTCATCTCAATCGAGCAAATTTCGTGCATCGCAGCCAAAAGGAGTCATATGTCCCCCACTGCTCGGCGTCGCGTCAGCGCTGTCATCGCCGCCGCAGCCGTGGCCGTGCTGTTCGGTGCCCTCCCCGTGCCGCCGGGCGCCCCGCCCGCCCTCGCGCACGGGTTCACCTCCACGGTCTACGTCAACCTCACCTCGCCCGCGGCCGGGCACGTCCGCGCCGAACTCCAGCTTGAGTATGACCTGCTCGTCGTCTCCGCCGCCGACTCCGAGAAGGACGACCCGCTCTTCGCGGCGGGCACCGCGGCGTTCGAGGGCGGCGACGCGACAGAGCAGGCCGCCGCGCTCGACGCGCACGCCGACTCGGTCGTCGCGTACGTCACCGAACGCTTCGGCGTGACCGCCGGCGGCACGGCGTGCGCCCCGGTCAAGGACGGCGGCTTCACGATCGGCCGGCGCGAGGGCGTCCCGTACGCGCGGCTGGTCCTCGACTACCGGTGCCCGGAGTCCGCCGAGGCGCACGAGGTGCGCAGCGGGCTGTTCCCGGGCTCCGAGGGGTACGTGCGCGACAGCAAGACGATCGTCACCTACGACCTCGACCTGACGTCCGGAAGCACGGCGCTCGACGCCCAGCACCGGTCGTTCTCCACGCAGCAGTCCTGGTTCGAGCGGTTCTGGGAGTTCTTCCGGCTCGGAGCCGAGCACTTGCTCGGCGGGCTCGACCACATCCTGTTCCTGCTGGCGCTCATCGCGGGGTCACGCCGCCTGCGCGAGATCGTGCTGACGGCGACGACCTTCACGCTGGCCCACTCGGTGACCTTCGTCCTCGCCGCCCTCGGCCTCGTGGAGGTGCCCGCGGCCTTCGTCGAGCCCGTCATCGCCCTGTCGATCGCGGTCGTCGCGGGCTGGCACCTGTGGCGGCTGTGGCGGCGCCGGTCGCACGCCACGGACCTCGAAACGGCCGGTCACGGCCGCCTCGGCCTGGACCGCGCGGGCTGGGCGCGGCTCGCGGCGGTCTTCTGCTTCGGCCTCGTGCACGGCCTCGGCTTCGCCTCGGCGCTGGGCATCGACCAGGCCTGGTCGTGGACGCTCCTGTGGTCGCTGCTCGTCTTCAACGTGGGCATCGAGGCCGTCCAGCTCTCGCTCATCGTCGTCGTCTTCCCGCTGCTCGCCCTGCTGCGCCGCCGGCGGCCGGTCGCCGGGCTGTGGACGACCGGGGCGATCGCCGCGGGCGTGTCCGCGATGGGCCTGGTGTGGTTCGTGCAACGCGTCCTCGGCGTCTGAACTCGCAACACATCTTCCGCCGGGCGCAACGGTGTGACCGCCCGGTGTTCACCGACCCGACACCCAGCCCCGTAATCGTGCAAATCGCTCTAATTCCCCCACATGGATGGAAAAGCATGAAGCTCGACAAGGGGACAAACAACCCCGGGCTCGTCCTGCGCCGGGTGGCCCTCGGCGCCGCCGCGGCGGCCCTGAGCGCCTCCGCCGTGTTCGGCGGAGGCCTCGCCACCGCGGCCCACGCCGACCCCGGCGTGACGGTCAGCGGCATCGTCCTCGGCGTGGGCGCCGACGAGACGCAGCGGGTCGTGTCGTGGTACGCCTCGACGGGCGCCGCTCAGGTGGTCCAGGTCGCGCCGACCAAGAAACTCGTGCGCGGCGAGTTCCCCAAGAACTCCGTCACCTTCCCGGCCACCGTGACGGCGAACAGCGTCAACGGCGGCTACAACGGGCACGCCACGATCGACGGCCTGAAGCAGAACACGGAGTACTCCTACCGCGTCGGCGCCCCGGGCGCCTGGTCCCCGACGTACACCTTCAGGACCCAGAACTTCAACGGCGGCAACTTCGACTTCCTGTTCTTCGGCGACCCGCAGATCGGCTCGTCGGGCGACACGGCCAAGGACGGCGCCGGCTGGGCCGACACCCTCGACGTCGCCCTCACCGCCAACCCGAAGGCCGAGCTGCTCGTCTCCGGCGGCGACCAGGTCGAAAGCGCCAACAACGAGACGCAGTGGAACGCGTTCCTCGCCTCCGACAAGCTGCGCCAGTATCCGTGGGTCGCCACCATCGGCAACCACGACGTCGGCGGCAAGGCGTACGAGCAGCACTTCTGGACGCCGAACACCGACCGTTCCGCGCCGTACTACAACGGCGACGCGGCCACCCGCTCGGGCGGCGACTACTGGTTCACATACAAGAACATCCTGTTCATCGACCTCAACAGCAACGCGTACGCCAACGGGTCCGACGCCGCGCACATCGACTACGTCACCGACGTGGTGAACAAGCACGGCCGCGACGCCAAGCACATCGTGCTGATCTACCACCACTCGATCTACTCGCCGGCCGACCACGCCAACGACCGCGACAACCAGCAGCGCCGCAAGGACTTCCCGACGGCCTTCTCGAAGCTCGGCGTCGACCTGGTCCTGCAGGGTCACGACCACAGCTACTCCCGCAGCTACGTGATCAAGAACGGGCAGAAGGCGAACAAGAACGAGCGGCCCGGCGACACCGAGGTGTTCAAGGGCCCGGGCGGGGTCGTCTACGTCACGGCCAACTCCGCGTCGGGGTCGAAGTACTACGACCTCACCGCCCCCGACACGACCCAGGACCCGAACTACGGTCCCGACCCGCTCAACCCCAAGAGCCACTGGGCCAACTCCGTCGAGAACCAGGAGCACGTCCGTACGTACGTGCGGGTCCAGGTGCGCGGCGACAAGCTCGTGGTCGAGAACATCCGCAGCGGCACCTGCGCCGCCCCCAACGCCGCGGTGGAGCTCGGCAAGGTGAAGTGGTGCGGCCCGGACAACGGCGCCTCCCCCGCCCCCAAGGTCGGCTCCCTCGTCGACAAGGTCGTGATCCACACGACCGGCGGCAGGGACGACAACGACGGACACCACGGTGACAAGGGCGGCCACGGCAAGGGCGGTGCGCACGCCAAGAGCGAGCCGGTCGCGGCCGGGTCCGACTGGCTGCGGTGAACGACCACCGGCTCCGGTAGGAGACGACCGGGGGCGACGCGGGGGGCCGTCACGACGAGTTCGGCACGGCCCCGCTCTCGGGTGGGGTGGGCACCTGTCGGTGTCCACCCCACGGCACATCACCCTTCCCCACCGCTTCCCCAACCCCATTCGAGGATCGAGCAGATGCACCCGTCCCGACCGCGTACGACGACCACGGCGGGCTCCCCGGCCCGGGCCGCCGCCACGGTGCGCCTCACCGTGCTCCTCACCGCCGTGCTCCTCACCGCAGCCGGCGTCCTCGCAACGAGTACGAGTCCCGCCGCGGCCGACGTCCCCGGATCTGGCGCGAAGCCCGCCACCGCCGACGCTCGCGCGAAGGCCGCCGCGGCAAACCTCCCCGGAACGAGCATGAAGCCGGCCACGGGCAACGTCTCCGGAATGAGCACAAGGCCCGCCATCACCGACACTCCCGGAGCGAGCGCGAAGCCCGCTGCCGCTGGCGTTTTCGGAACGGGCGCGAAGGTCGCCGCGGCAAACGTCGCTACATCGGGCGCAAGGCCGGCCGCAGCCGGCGTTTCCGGAGCGGCTGCGGACGGCGAGGTGTCCTGGACGGTCGCGACCGCGTCGAACGACTTCGGGTCCGACCGGCCCAACTACAGCTACACGCTGGACCCGGGCGGGCGACTCGACGACGGGCTCGTCATCGCCAACCACGGCACGACCCCGCTCCGCCTGGCCGTGTACGCCGCGGACGGGTTCACCACCGAGCAGGGCCGGCTCGACCTGCGCGGCAAGGACGCGAAGCAGACCGGCGTGGGCGCGTGGGTCCGCCCCGGCCGCCCCGACGTCACCGTCCCTCCCGGTGAGACGGCGGAGGTGCCGTTCACCGTCGCGCTCCCCGACGACGCCGCGCCCGGCGAATACATGGGCGGCATCGTCACCACGCCGGTCGAGAACGGCGATGCGGACGGGCGACGTCTCGGCATCCGTGTCCGCCTGCGGGTGGGCGGCGAGCTCAAGCCGAGCCTCTCCGTACAGGACCTGGAAGTGCGCTACTCCGGCACGTCCAATCCTCTCGGCACGGGCGAGGCCATCGTCACGTACACGATCCGCAACGACGGCAACAGCATCCTCACCGCCCGCCAGACGGTGTCCCTGTCGGGGCCCTTCGGGCGGTGGAGCGCCCGCGCGGACCGCGTCGCCGACTCGCCGCCGCTGCTGCCGGGTGAGACCTGGAAGGTCTCGGTGCCGGTGCGCGGGGTGACCCCCGCGCTGAGACTGACGGGGACGGTGACCCTCGTCCCGCTGCTCACCGACGCGGCGGGCTCGGTCGCCCCACTCGCCGCTGTGGAGGGCACCGCGCACGCGTGGACCCCGCTGTGGGCGCCGCTGCTTGTTCTTCTGGCCGTCTGCGGGCTCGTCGTCGCGGCCGTCGCCTCCCGGCGCCGTCGGAGAGCCCGTCTCCACCGCGACGCCCCCGTGCGCTCCGGCGCGCCGTCCACCGTAGGGTGAAGCGGCCGGTACGCAGGCCGTCCGACAGCGATTCCGGGGCCGCCTCAACGAGCGGTTCCCATGCCGCTTCACAGCGATTCCAGGGCGGCCTCAGAGTGCTCCGGGCCGCCTCACAGCGGTCCCCGACCGCCTCAGAGTGGTTCCGGGGCCGCCTCGCGAAGCCGTACGGCCGTCCTTGCCGGTGACAGGCCCGTGTGTTCTCCCGCGAAGGCCAGGATGTCCGCGATCAGGGCACGTTCCTTGCTCGCGGGCGAGGCGGCGTGGCCGGTGTCGGGCTCCCGTCGCATGAGGATCGGCCGGTCGCCGCTGGTGGCGTGCTGAAGGGCCGCGCACATCTTCGAGACGTGAGCCTCCCCGGTCTGCAGATCGGTCACCGCGCCGGTGAGGAGAAACGCGGGATAGCGGACTCCTGGCGTGACGTGGTGGTAGGGCGAGTAGGCCAGGAGCCATTCGAGTTGTCCGGGCTGGGAGGCGCTGCCGAACTCGTCGGTCCAGGTGCAGCCCAGGCCGAACCGCTCGTAGCGCACCATGTCGCAGAGCGGGCCTTCGGCGATGACCGCGGCGTACAGGTCCGGTCGCAGGACGGCGGCGGCGGTGACCAGGAGACCCCCGGCGGACTGGCCGTGGATCGCCAGTTGGTCGCGCGTGGTCAGGCCGGTGTCGATGAGATGGGCCGCGGCGTCGTTGAAGTCGCCGACCGCCCGGTGTTTGCGTGGTCCGCGCCCGGCGTCGTGCCAGCGTTGGCCCTCTTCGCCACCTCCGCGTACGCAGGCGACCGCGTAAACGCCCCCGGCGCCGACCCATGCGGCCGCCAGCGGGGAGAACCACGGGCGCATCGGCATGCCGAAGCTGCCGTACCCGTACAGAAGCGTGGGGCGCGGGCCCTGGTGCTCCTCGTCCGGAGTGAACAGGAACAGCGTGATCTCCGTGCCGTCACCGGCCCGGTAGCGAACGGCGCGGCTGCGGATCTCGGGAGCACGCCCCGCTGTCGCGGCACCGGCTTCCGCTTCCGTCACACCGCGTACGGCGTCGTACCGGTAGATGATGGGAGGCGTGGTCGCGTCGCAGTAGCCGAACCACGCCCGGTGTCCGTACGGGACGCTCGTACGCAGGGACGACACGACGCCCGCGCCGGGAAGGGGCACATCGGCGAGCGGCCGGCCGTCGGCCAGGTCGTGCAGGGTCAGGGTCGAGATGCCGTGGCGGGCGCGCGCCACCAGCAGGAGGGGCCGCGCGAGCGCCGGGCCGTCCAGGACCACACACTCGTCCAGAGGGGCCTCGGGGTCTTCGGCGACCAGAGTGCGCCAGGCGGCCGGGTCGGTCTCGTGCCGGTCCGCCACGCAGACGCGCCCGCACGGGGCCAGGTAGTCGGTGACGAGCAGCAGGTCGCCGCCCGGGAGGAAACGCGGGAGAACGCGGGCGCCGATGGCGTTCCCGTCCACCGCCTTCACGAACCGCGGGGCTTCCGGATTGACGAGTTCGGCCACGTACACGTCGTTTCGCGTGGCCGGTCCGGCCATCGCGGTGATCGCCAGATGACGGCCGTCGGCGCTGACCGTCAGGCCGTAGTAGTGGTCCGGGGCGTCCTCCCCGCCGAACACCACCACGTCGTCCCGCCAGGGCGATCCGATCCGGTGCAGCCGCACCCGCCGGTGGAGGCGCATGTCGCCCGGCGCGAGGTCCTCGTCGGGGACACGGCTGACGTAGTAGAACGCGTCCCCTCCCGGCAGCCAGGCGAGCGAGGTGTTGCGGGCGCGCGGCAGCGGCCCGTCCACCACCTCGCCGGTGCGCGCGTCCAGCACCGTGATGTCGCTGCCGGGCTGCTCGGCCACCTCCATCTGCACGGCCACCCGTTCGCCTTCGCGCGACGGCCACCAGGCGTACAGCCCGGTGTGGCCGGACGGATCGAGCGTCATCGGATCGACCAGCACCCGCCTGCCGCCCTCGGCGTCGACGACGAGCAACCGTCGCTGCTCGTCCCCGCGGAGCTGCTCGGCGAGGAACATGAGCGGGCCACGTACGATCGGGGGCTCCGAAACGCCGAAGGAGGCCACCCGGTCCACCAGGGACGCCCACGTTTCCTTATCCGGCCATTGGCCGCGGCACGCGCGGAAAAGCCGGTCCTGGGCCGCGAGCCAATCCCGTACGCGCGAGTCGTCGCCGTCTTCCAGCCATCGGTAGGGATCGGACACTCGGAATCCGAACAATTCCTCCGTGACATCGCTGCGCCACGCGGCAGGGTAAAACAATCGCGCCATGAACGCCCCCAGTCGTCGCCCTGCCCGAAACATGTCGAGGCACCGCGGCATTTTCACGCCGCAGCACCTCGATTCACTCAGCTACGACTCGCCGCGGAGAATGTCCGCCTGCCAGCCGCGTACGCCGCCGATGCGGGCGGCGGGAGTGGAATCGCGATACGGCAGGTATCCAGTCATGTCAGCCTCCTGGATCCGTTCGACTCGCCCGGCATGGGCGTTTACGACGGCAACCGTCCCCGAGCCCGGGATCGATAAACACCGGCGTCGAACTAACCGCGAACCGGCGAGACGTCAATCAATCGCGCGTTAAATCCACCCAAATAACGAGGGCGTACGGAAATGCCCGTGGAGATCGACCCTTTTCCACGTCTTACGGTGCATTGGCCATGTCAGGGGCTCGCGGGCGACTCGGAGGGCCGCCCGCCGTTCTCCTCGCGCGGAGTCGTGCGCCGCGAGGCCGACGCTGTGATCTCCTCGGTGTCCTTGTGGCGAGTCATCCACATGTAGGCCAGCGCGCCGGCGAACAGCACGATCGAGGTCCACTGGTTGATCCGCAGCCCCAGGAGCGTCACCGCGTGGTCCACCCCGCCCACCGGGTCGATCCGCAGCCCCTCGATCCAGAACCGCCCGAACGTGTAGCAGGCGACGTACAGGGCGAACAGGCGGCCGTGGCGCAGCGTGAACCGCCTCCCGGCGAGGATCAGCCCGAAACCGACCGCCGCGTCCCACAGCGACTCGTAGAGGAACGTCGGGTGATAGAGCACTCCCGGCTCGCCGCCATGCGCCTGGTCGATCTCCAGGCCCCACGGCAACGTGGTCGGACTGCCGTACAGCTCCTGGTTGAACCAGTTGCCCCAGCGGGCGATCGCCTGCCCGAACGCGATGCCGGGCGCGACCGCGTCGGCGACGGCGGTCAACGACAGCCCCCGGCGGCGGCAGGCCAGCCACACGCCCACGCCTCCCAGGGCGATCGCGCCCCAGATGCTCAGCCCGCCCTCCCAGATGAACAGCGCCCGGTACGGCTCCTTGATCGCGCGCGGGCCGAAGTAGGTCTGCCAGTCGGTGATGACGTGGTAGAGACGAGCGCCGGCCAGGCCGAAGAGCACCGCGGGGACCGCGACATCGCTGATCGCGCCCTTCTCGCCTCCGCGGGCGCGCCAGCGGCGCTCGCCGAGCCAGGCGCCGAAGACGATCGCGACGATGAAGCACAACGCGTACGCCCGGATCGGGATGAACCCGAGATGCCACACCCCTTGGGAAGGGCTGGGGATCGAGGCAAGCGGCATGCCGGTGAGGCTAGTCGAGACAGGCCCCAGGTGGCCGTCATCGTGACCCGATCGCGAACGTTCTCACCCATGAATCGTTCGCGGAAAATCGGCGGAAGAACGTCGCGCTACGGCACTTCGCCGGCGAGAAGCTATTTCCCGCCCTGATCCGGCGGCGCCGATGCTCCCGTACGGCAGGCGCGTAGCGGTGTTACGCCGAGCCGCCGCCCCGCCGCCGTCGGGCCGACCCGGCCGCTATCAGCGCGTACGCGTCGTTTCAATCCCGTGCCGGGGAGGCCGGCGACTGTTCGTGGGGCAGCAGATAGCGCCAGGACAGCAGGAAGACCTGCCCCGAGCCGGTCTTGAACAGCGACCGGCCGTACTCCGGTCCGGCCGGCACCGCCCTGGTGACGGCGGTCAGCGCCGCGCCTTCGACGTCCTCCTGCCAGACCGGGTCCACCACGCCCGGAGGCTCGCGAACGCCCTCGGGCCACGGCGACGGCTTGCCCTCCGCCGACGAGGCCTCCTGGGCGACGATCCGGACGCGGCCGGAGACGTAGTCGGTGCCCTCCGAAGCAGCCCGGGTCGCCAGGCCGTCCATCAGGTTCTTCGCGTCTGTCAGTTGCCTCGGGTAGAAGTCCGCGAGCATCTGCAGAGCCGGGACCCGGACCTCCAGCATCTTCCCGTCCTTGCCCCGTACGCCGAGGACGGTGTCCGGCACGTCGGCCACCGACGGGGCACCCGGCTTCGGCGTCGCGGTCGGCGGTTGCCCGGTCAGGTTTTCCTCCATCCGCGCGACCACATCGGCCGTCTCGGCGCCGGTGAGCGTCAGTTGCCTGCTCGCGTCCACAACCACCAGGCCGTCGTCGTATACCACCACCCTCGGCGGGCGCAGCGCGTTCATGGTCGCGGTCACGAACCCGCCCTCCGCGCCCCACAAGGCGACCGGCCGCGGCGGGCCGGCGTCGGCCGCGGCCGCCACGGTGTCGGGTTCCACCCCTCCGCAGGAAGCGGTCAACGCCGCGACCGCCACCAGCAGAATCATTCGCAGTCTCACGCCTCACACCACGTAAGCGCCCTCCCCGCGGTTCACGGACCGCGCCGCGCGCCATGCTCATCCGCAGCTCGCCGTAGCCGGGATACGAAAGGTCGGCAGCCGATAGCGGGCCGGGCTGGACGCCGCTGTCACTGAAAACCAAAAGCGCCCCGGCCGTGATCGGCTCGGGGCGGTTGGGCTGTTGAAGTGTGGTGGTCAGGGGCAGGGTCGAACTGCCGACCTTCCGCTTTTCAGGCGGACGCTCGTACCAACTGAGCTACCTGACCTCGGCGGCTGCCGCCGTACGCGGTCCTGACGGGACTTGAACCCGCGACCTCCACCTTGACAGGGTGGCGAGCACTCCAAACTGCTCTACAGGACCTTTATGTCCGGGGGGCTTTCGCTTCCCCGTGTTGTTCGGCTCGCCTAGCTTACCAGGTTTCGGGAGGTCTTCGACCTTCCGTCATCCGGCGCGCTCGACGCGCTTCACGTGCCCCCAACGGGATTCGAACCCGTGCCGCCGCCTTGAAAGGGCGGTGTCCTAGGCCGCTAGACGATGGGGGCTCAAGGCTTCCGCCCTGTTCCGTGACGCCTTCCGTCGGAGACCCCTGAAGCATAGGGGACGTTTGCCCCTGATGCCAAAGCGGCTGGCGACGGCGAGCCGCTGCGGGTTGCCGTCGGCGACGGCACCTGCGGTGACTCGGGAAAAATTGTACGTCCAGGGTCCGGCTCGATATGACGCTCACACTGGATCCACTGCTCGCCGAGGCCGCCGACGGTGATGTCGTCCCAGGCCTCCAGGCGGTGGCTCTTCTTGCCGAAGTAGAGCACCGAGGCGGTCAGCGGGGTCGGCTCGTCGTGCTCCAGGCCGCGCAGGCCGGCTCCTCCGGTGGACCCCTGGATCATCAGCCGGGTGCCCGAGGGCATCAGCTCGGTGGACCGCGCGTGGGCGTGCCCGCTCAGCACCAGCGGCACATACCCGGACAGGCCCCGGCCCACGGTCGGGTCGTGGACGGCCACGATGTCCGCGGCGATCTTGTCCGGGGCCGAGGTGGAGGCCGACCTGGGCCACTCGCGCGGCGCCAGCTTGACCGCGTTGGCCCGGCCGAGGTCGAGGAGGGTCTTGCTCTCGTCTCCCGCCGTCTTCACGGACTTGTCCGGCGTGAACCTCGGGTCGCCGATTCCGTAGATGTTCAGCCCCTTGACCGTGGCCGCCTTGCCGTCCAGCACGATGGCGTTCTTCTGCTTCTCGACCGCCCGCTGGGTCGTCATGGAGTCGTGGTTGCCGCGCACGTAGACGTACGGCACGCCGAGCGAGCCGATCTCCTTGAGGAACTCGTTCTCGGCCTTGGTCCCGTGGTCGCTGATGTCGCCGGTGTCGATGATGAGGTCGACCTTGAACTGCTCCTTCAGCGACTTGATCACGTTCCAGGCCAGCGGGTTGATGTGCAGGTCGGAGACGTGCAGCACGCGGATGGTGCCCGGGTCCGGGTCGAAGATCGGCAGGTTCGACCCCGCCTCGTACAGCTGGGAGACGTTGGTCACCAGCTTGGCGAGCTGGCCGCGATATTCGGAGAACTTGGTCACGATCGACTCGGCGTCGCCGACCAGGGACGGCACGCCCGTGAGCAGCCCGGTGTATCGGGGCTCGGAGATCGACCGGGGGTTGAACGTCAGCGCGGACACGCCGCCGAGGACGACGACCATCACCAGCGAGCAGGCCGCGGTCCAGGCCGCCCGCGACAGCCGGTGGAAGGCGAGCAGGCCGGTGACGAACCCGGCGGCGACGGCGAACAGCGCGGCGCGTAGGGCGAGGCCCCGCAGCCCGGCGATGACGTCGGCCTCGATGGTCGTCGGCAGCCGGTCGGCCCACCGGGGGTTTTTGAGGATCTCCTCCGCTACGTCCGGGTGGACCGCCTCGATCGTGAGGTCGAGCCGCACCGGGCCGTTGTGCGTGTCGAAGCTGAGCGTCCCGAGGGGCCGTACGTCGATGACGGTCTCCCCGCTCCACGACGGAGTCAGGGACATCCCGACGTCGGCGGGGCCGACCGGTGTGTCCACCTTGGCGCCGAACGCCATCCCCAGCCATCCGCCGATCACCGCCGCCAGGACGATCGCGAACACCCGGGCGGACACCCGGGCGAACCGGCTGCCGACCGTCTTACGGGCTGCCGCCCTCAACCACGAGCTGTCCATCCCTTCTTGCCTACCCGAAGACACGCACTGCCCTGTTACCGGAGAACGGTGTTCCGGTTACCGAACGTTCTTCCGGTCCTCCAGGCGGGCCCTCATGCCGGACAAGATCAGCCCGATGCCGAACTCGAAGGACGCGTCCGTCTGCGGGCCGCCGGTCTCGGCCATGACGGCGCGCACGTTCGGGTACGGCGCGAGGCTCTCCAACGCCTCCTCCAGCGCGGGCGGGGCGAGCGACCCCCTCTCCCGGTCGGCCTGCTCCTCCAGCACGAACCCGCCGAGGAAGTTCGCGAGCGTGCTCAACCCCCACATGGCCTCCGTACGGGTGAAGCCCGCGCGCCGCAGCGACTCCAGGATGGTCTCGGCGGTGCGCAGCGTGGCCGTGCCGGGATGGGTGCCGGCGGTGAGGCGCGCGGTGTCGCGGTGTGACATGAACACGCGGCGCCGGCTCCTGCACCACTCCGCCAGCCACTCCTCCCACGACTCCCCCTCGGCGAGCGGCCGCGGCGGCTCCTGCGCGGAGATCGCCTCGGCCATCGCGTCCAGGAGCTCCTGTTTGTTCCTGAAGTGCCAGTAGAGAGCGGGAGCCTGCACGCCCAGCTCGGCCGCGAGCCTGCGCAGGGTGAGTTTCTCCAGCCCGACCTCGTCCAGGAGCCGGATGGCGGTCCGGACGATCACGTCGCGTTCGAGTGCCACGGTTTGACAGCTTAACGGCGTTCAATAGATCCTTAACGCCGTTAAATTCAACCGCGCTAAGGAATGCCGCGATCCATGCGGAAGGCGTGCTCGGCCGCCAGGGAGCTGTTCGGCAACCCCGGCTCGGCCGCCGTCTCCTGGCCCCTCCGGCATCCGGTGACGGCGTCGGTGTGCCGGTCGCCGCTGATCACCGCCGTGTTCGCATCCCTCGCCGTACGGCGCTACCGCACGGCCGCCTCGCGATGACACGATGAGACCGTGATCGACGTCCCGCGGAAGAGGTTCGAAGAGCTCGTGGCCGAGGCGCTCGACACGATCCCCCCGGATCTGGCCAAGGTCATGGACAACGTCGTGGTCGTCGTGGTGGACGACCCGCCCGAGCCCGGGCTCCTCGGGCTCTACACCGGCATTCCGCTGACCGAGCGGGGCGGCTGGTATTCGGGGGTGCTCCCCGACCGGATCGAGATCTACCGGAACCCGACGCTGGAGATCTGCGAGACCGAGGACGATGTGGTCGAGGAGGTCCGCATCACCGTCGTCCACGAGATCGCCCATCACTTCGGCATCGACGACGACCGGCTGCACGAGCTCGGCTATTGACCGCGGCGTTTCCCCTCGTCAGGACGGTTATCGGCGTGCTGGGCAGGTAAAACGGCACCGTCAGCGGGTTGCAAAAGTCATCTCCGGCGGGCACTGTTAGTGACATGCTGACCACGGACTGTAAGATCCAGTCGCCGCGGCGGACACCGGCGGACACGGCCGGCGGAGCGACCTCCGCTGCGTGAGATGTCGGCCACCAAGCCAGGCAGGCTGTCGGGCCGGCATCGCCGTTCTCCCGAGGTGCGCACCACGTACCGGGAGGTCGCCGCGATCCCGGAGTTCCGGGCTCTGTGGCTCGGGCAGGGCATGTCGCTGCTCGGCGACCAGCTCGCCCAAGTGGCGCTCGCGGTGCTGGTCTACAGCCGGACCGCGTCGCCGCTGGCCACGGCGACGGTCTACGCGCTGACCTACCTGCCGCCCATCCTCGGCGGGCCTTTGCTGGCCGGGCTCGCCGACCGCTACCCGCGCAGGCGGGTCATGCTCTGGT
Organism: Microbispora rosea subsp. aerata; assembly: GCF_014647835.1. Classification (GTDB taxonomy): domain Bacteria; phylum Actinomycetota; class Actinomycetes; order Streptosporangiales; family Streptosporangiaceae; genus Microbispora; species Microbispora aerata. The sequence goes on along the minus strand of NZ_BMPY01000015.1, from coordinate 78,496 downwards.
GCGACGTGCTGCGCGCCCTGATGCTCGCCGTGATGGCCCTGCCCGTCACACCGTTTCCGGTGCTGTGCGCGCTGGTCTTCTGCGTGGTCCTGCTGGGCGCGCCGTTCTCTGCCGCCCGTGCGGCGCTGCTGCCCGAGGTGCTGGAAGGCGACCGGTACGTCGTGGGGTCGGCCCTGCAGAACGTCACCAACCAGGCCGTGCAGATGCTCGGGTTCGCCGCCGGGGGCGCGGCCATCGCCATGCTCGGGCCGTACCGCGCGCTGGCGCTGGACTGCGCGACGTTCCTCGGATCGGCCCTGGTGATCGCGGCGGGGGTGCGGCATCGCCCGGCGCCGCTGCGGGAGGACGACGAACGGCCGTCCATGTGGCGGATGACGCTGTCCGGCGCCCGCCTGGTGTTCGGCGAACGGCGGCTGCGCACGCTCGTGCTGTTCGCCTGGCTCTGCGGGTTCTACGTGATCCCCGAGGGCATCGCGGTGCCGTACGCCGCGGCGCTCGGCGACGAGAGGCTGCCCGTGCCGGTGATCACGGGCCTGCTGATGGCGGCGATGCCGACGGGCACGGTGATCGGAGCGTTCTTCTTCGGGCGGTTCGTCACGCCGTCGGGGCGGCTTCGGGGCATGGGGTGGCTGGCCATGCTGACCTGCGCGCCGCTCGTGCCGTGCGTCGTCCGGCCGCCGCTGGAGGTCGTGCTCGCCCTGTGGGTGCTGTCGGGCATCGGCGGGGCCTACCAGCTCGCGGCCAACGCGGCCTTCGTCCAGTGCGTCCCGTCGTCGGGGCGGGCCGCGGCGTTCGGGCTGGTGCAGTCGGGGCTGCTGGCCGCCCAGGGCGTCGGCATCCTCGTCGGAGGCGCCGCCGCCCAGCGACTCGGTCCCGAGCCGGTCGTGACGCTGGCGGGCGTGGCCGGGCTGTGCTGCGCGGCCGTGCTCACCGTGCTCTGGACCGAGTCGCGCGGGGAGATCATCGCCAAGGTCCGGGCCGCCACCTGAGTCAGCCCTGCGGCCCCTGGTGCTGCTGGGGGCCGTCGGCGGAGGCCCGGCCGTACGGGTGCTGCTCATAGCCGGGGGCCTGCGGGGGCTGCGGGGGGTAGGGGGTGCCGGTGGAGCGGCCCTGGTTCCAGCCGTGCTGGACGTTGTCCCACTTGGCCTTGGCGTCCTGCCAGACGCGGCCGTCCTTGTTCTTGTCGATGAGGTCCTGGAGGATGGAGGTGCGCTTGCCCTCCTCGGGGAGGAGCAGCCAGGCGACGGCGTAGACGCCGATCCCGAGGCCGCCGAAGAAGCTCGCGACGGCGAGCCCGAGGCGCAGGATGTTGGCGTCGATGCCGGTGTACTCGGAGATGCCCGAGCACACCCCGGCGATGATCCTGCCGTTGCGAGTGCGGCGGAGCTGCTTGACCGAACCGTTGGTGTGCATCTCGTTCATGCCTCCACAGTGCCTCTCGGAGAGTCGGGCGCACATCGGGATTCCCCCTGGCCCTACCCCGAGGGGGCCCGGATACCCTGGCGCCATGGACGACCTCCTCGAACTCGACGACCAGCTCGACCCCGAGCACCGCATGATCAGGGACTCCGTCAGGCAGCTCGTCTCCGACCAGGTCCTCCCTCATGTCGGCGAATGGTTCGAGCAGGGCACGTTCCCCGCCCGCGAACTCGCCCCGGCCCTGGGCTCGCTCGGCCTGCTCGGCATGCACCTGGAGGGGTACGGCTGCGCCGGGCTCGACGCCGTCTCGTACGGCGTGGCCTGCCGGGAGCTGGAGGCGGGCGACTCCGGGCTGCGGTCGTTCGTGTCCGTGCAGGGATCGCTGGCGATGTTCCCGATCTGGAAGTACGGCTCGGACGAGCAGAAGGAGGAGTGGCTGCCCCGCCTGGCGTCCGGTGAGGCCATCGGCTGCTTCGGCCTGACCGAGCCCGACCACGGGTCCGACCCCGCCGGCATGCGTACCACCGCCAAGCAGGACCCGTCCGGCGACTGGATCCTGAACGGCGCCAAGATGTGGATCACCAACGGCTCGATCGCCGACGTGGCCGTCGTGTGGGCGCGGACCGACGAGGGCATCCGGGGCTTCGTCGTCCCCACCTCGACCCCCGGCTTCTCGGCCGCCGAGATCCACCGCAAGCTGTCGCTGCGCGCCTCGGTCACGGCCTCCCTGTACTTCGACGACGTACGGCTGCCCGCCTCCGCGGTCCTGCCGGGCGTCGTGGGCCTGAAGGGCCCGCTGTCGTGTCTCACCGAGGCGCGGTTCGGCATCCTGTGGGGCGTGGTCGGGGCGGGCCGCGCCTGCCTGGAGGCGGCCGTGGACTACGCCACCACGCGGGTGCAGTTCGGCAAGCCGATCGGCGCGTTCCAGCTCACGCAGGAGAAGCTGGCCTGGATGGCCGTCCGGCTCGGCCAGGCCGGGCTCACCGCGCTCCACCTCGGCCGGCTCAAGGACGCAGGGAAGCTGAAGCCCGCCCAGGTCAGCTTCGGCAAGCTGGCCAACGTACGGGCCGCGCTGGACATCGCCCGCGAGGCGCGCACGGTGCTCGGGGCGAACGGCGTCACACTGGAGTATCCCGTCATCAGGCACATGACCAACCTGGAGTCCGTGCTCACGTACGAGGGCACCCAGGAAGTGCACCTGCTCACCCTGGGCAAGGCGCTCACGGGCCTCGACGCCTTCCGCTGACGACCGCGCCACGGCCCCTGCCACGGCCCCTAAGGGAGGACCCCGACGGGGCCGGTCGCGACCTGCGACGGCACAATGGCGTCGCCGAACACGCGGTACTCTCTGTACCCTGCATTGTGGGGAGTGTTCCGCGGATCACACCGTTGGGTGAGATCCGGGGGGCATGACCAAGGGGTGCTAGCTCAATGGCAGAGCTGCGGACTTTTAATCCGTCGGTTCAGGGTTCGAGTCCCTGGCGCCCCACTCTTAACAAGCTGGGCAGACTCCCGAATCACGGTTGATCGGAGGCCTGCCCGGTTGCATTTCTGGTTGCAGTTGTGCACTCGCCTACTCAGTCACCCCACAACGCCCGGCGATCCGCACCAGGACCGGCCTGCTCGACTACATCGAGACACGGCAGCCGCATGCAACCGTTCTGGCGGGACTACCTGTAAGGACATCTCGGCAGGCGATGCTCTGAACGCGCACTCACGGTCGGCGACCTGTTGATCCCCGTCCCCCTCGGTGCTCAAGTGTGTCGGTGGGATATCACGCTCTAGGTCGGGATCGTCCAGCTATGGGATGGCCAGCGCGTACAGGAAACCTGAGACCGGACGCGGGCGGCGAGAGCAGACTGACCGTCATGGACTGGCGCCCCTACGCGTACGCACTCGCCGGCCGCGTCACTCACCCAGGGTCGAGGTGGCGCGACGCCGTCGCCTCCACGCCCCGCCACCTGTTCGTGCCCGCCTGGTGGGCGCGGTCCGGCGGCCGCTGGAAGGTACGGCACGGGCCGTCCGACGAGGCGGCCTGGCTGGAGGCGGCATACCGGGACCGGACGCTCATCACGAAAATCGGCACCCTGCACGCCGACCACGCCACGACGGCCGACGAACCCACCGGCCGGCCTACGTCGTCGTCCACGCTGCCGGTGCTGGTGCTGCAGATGTACCGGCACGCCCGCATCGGGGAGAAGCACGCCGTGCTCGACGTCGGCACCGGCTCCGGATACGGCGCCGCCCTGCTGTGCCACCTGCTCGGCGACGAGCTGGTCACCAGCATCGATGTCGACGACTACGTGACCGCGATAGCCACGCGGCGGCTGGCCGAGGCCGGTCACCACCCCCGGGTGGCGTCGATCGACGCGACCGGCGACCTGCGGTGGACGTTCGACCGGATCGTGGCGATGGTGTCGGTGCGGCCCATCCCGCCGTCGTGGCTGACCGCGCTCAATCCCGGTGGTCGCCTCACGACGACCATCTCGGGTACGTCACTCATCGTGTCGGCGACCAAGACCGACGACGGCGGCGCGGTCGGGGTCGTAGAGCGCGATTGGGCGATGTTCATGCGCACGCGGACCGGCGCCGACTACCCGCCGGGCCTGTCCGACCTGATGGAGACCGCCCGCACCGCCGAAGGCGACGAGGTCAGGACCGGCCGCTTCCCCGTCATCGACATCGAACAGAACGCCTGGGAGCTGCGCTCCATGGTGGAGATCCTCGCTCCCGGCATCGAGCACGACTACCGGGAGACCGGTGTGACGCCCGGATCGCGCTGATGGTCCACAAGGACGGGTCGTGGGCACGGGCCGAGCAGATCGGCCGGGAACCGCCCACAGTGCACCAGGGCGGGCCGCGCCGCCTGTGGGACGTGCTCGACGAAGCTCGCGACTACTGGCTTCAGCACGGCGCGCTGCCGCTGTACGGCGCGAACGTCACGATTACCCCGGATGGGGTGATACACCTCCAACGCGGGAGGTGGAAGGCCACCATCGCCTGATCCGCCCCGCGTACGCCGTACGCCACGGTGGGGCGGGAAGCCCTGCCGGCCGATCCCGGGGACCGGCAGGGCACTGAAAACGGCCCGTGCCGACGTCGGCTCCGGTCTCCTACGCCTGCGCGCGCGGGTCAGCGTCTCCGCTGCCACCAAAGCCAGTCAGGCGGACCGTCGAGAAGTAGCAGGCGACCTAAAGCCCACCGCAGCCCGGGCAGTTCACCGGGCCTCTATCCCCTGCTCCCGGCACTGCCACGAGTCGATCGGGCCGCTGTCCGGCTCGCACCAGACGAGATCCCCAGTCCTGCCACCTCTCCCCCGCCACCGCCACGCTGTCCGGCGAGCCACCGTACGAGCAACGTACCCTGAAGCAACTGAGTGCTGCCGGAAGCACGAGCAGTACTGATTTCTCCTGGATTTTCAGGTGACGGCCCATATATGCAACTACGGCCACCCCGCGAAGGGGCAGCCGTAGGACTTGCCGCATCCAATGCAGCTATTGCTCTTAGGCAAGAGCTAAGATACGCGCCTTGGCGGCTGACTATGCAAGAGACCGCAGGGATACAGTGGATAAGCCGTCGTAACGGTTCAGTGATCCCGGTGTCAGCTCCCGCTGCCGCGTCTACCACGACGTGCTGTTACCGCCTGAGAGGGCTCCCTCGATCACTATGCCGGATCGGCATAGATCATCTAAACGTTGGGTCGCGAGTCCTCGTGGGCCACTAACCACGAGGCTCTGAGCAGACGCAGGGATCAGCCAGTTCCAGCAGTTGACCGGGCGGCAGAACGCCTCGCATGGCACTGATCGCCTCCGACCACTGCAGGAGGATGGTTCTATCTCCTCCATGTGGTCGTTGATGCCGACGGGGCAAGTGTCGGCCTCGGTGAGCCGCACCGCATGGTGCCCGCCCATCACCTCACGACGATGTGGGCTGTGGAACGCCAAGCGCCGCGTTCCCCTGCGTTCAAGGGGGTCACACGTCAGCCCAGCCTGCCCGGTTGCGTCATGCTGCAGTGGCGGAGCCTGGAGCGCGGTTGGCGGGTCACGGGGTGGAAGGCGACATGCGCGGCAGGCGGGTGCCGAGCGCGAAGACCACGGCGAACGCCGCCCAGCCGACGACGCACGCGACCGACGTGGCGAACGACGCCTCGATGAGTGCGCGCAGCAGGAAGAAGACGCCCAGCCCGGCCACCGCCGCGGGGGCGATCGCCCACCAGCGTTTCCACCACAGAGTGGTCATCACTTCGTACCCCACCCAGACGAGCGGCCCGAACATTATCAACGGTGGGATCCGGGACGTAATCGGGCCCGGATAGCTGGTGAACGCGTAGAAAAGCACGATCGCGGCCGCCGTAACCGTCATCGCTCCCACGGTGAAAAGAAACGGAGCGGGCTCGCTACGCGGATCCGCGGCCGGAGAATTCTCCGGGCTTCTTTCCGTGGTCGAGCTGGACACTGCGGCGGCTCCTTCGGCTCAACAGAGTTCGGAGGGGCGGCGATGGATAGTCGAAGCATACGTCACCACAAACTCCGCGTTCATACGGGTCAGAAGCTGCTGATCCGTGTCGACGCGTAGGGAGCGAAGCGAGCTGCCACCACGTGCCTGAAGTTGACCACGTAGGTGAATGTCCCCGGCTGGCCCTCGTGGGAAATCTGCAGAGACACCACAGTGCCCTGCTCCATCCAGCCGGCGAGTATTTCGACTCCGGGCATCGCGCCGTGCACGCGAAGAATCAGTTCCTTCTCCTTGCCAACGCTCAGTAGGTAGAGCAATCCCGAGGGAGCGTCCATGGTCATACGGCCCTCCTTGGATTGAGGACGGGGCCTGTCCACGCGGTATGCCCGCGATGCACGGGGCGTAGCCGGATGTCGGCGATGACGTCCACTACGGCCTCCCGCTTTCCGCAGGACTCTTGCCGGCATGGCGTCGCAGGTCCGTGCACCGGGACCGGGCCCCTACCAGGCCGTTATCAGGTCTGGACCGTTTTTCTGCCTCATCCTGGCCCCGGCCTGCGGATGCCGAACGTGACCACCGGGTATCTGTCGGTGTGGATGACCCTTCGTGGCCTGGGTCCTCGCTGTCGCCCGACTCTCGGGAAGGCTCCGTGATCCTTACACGCGCATCCACGTCCCCTGCAACGGTCCTACGGCGGCTGTCGGCGGCCGCGCACTGGCTGACGTCGCCGCTGCTTCCCGAGGACTACCTGAGCTTGATCAATCCGCTCTGGGCCACAAGGGAGCTGTGCGGCCGGGTCGAGGCGGTGCACGCGGAAACCAGCGACGCGGCGACCCTGACGATCCGCCCTGGTCGGGGCTGGATCACACATCGTCCCGGCCAGTGGGTCCGGATCGGCGTCGATATCGACGGGCGGCGACACTGGCGCACCTTCTCACTGTCGTCGGCTCCGGGAAGCTCCGGTGACTGCGTCACCGTCACGGTCAAGGCGGTGCGGGGCGGGCTCGTCTCCAACCACCTGGTACGGCACACAGTGGTGGGGACGGTGCTCAGGCTGGGACGGCCCGAGGGAGCGTTCGTCCTCCCGGAGCCACCACCGCCGCGTCTGCTGTTCGTCACCGCCGGGAGCGGCATCACCCCGGTGATGGCGATGCTGGACGGCCTGCGTCTGGACGATGTGGATGGACCGGACATCGTGCTGGTCCACTCGGCACCGACACCCGACGACGTCATCTTCGGCCGACGACTCCGGAGCCTGGCCGCGCGACACTCCCGGCTGCGGCTGCACGAGCGGCACACGCGCGCTGAAGGACGGCTGAGGCCCGCGGATCTGGCCCGGCTTTGCCCGGACTGGACCGAGCGGTCTCTATGGGTGTGCGGACCGCCCGCGATGCTCGACGACATCGCGGCGCGCTGGACCGGGCCCGCGGACGGGCTCCATGTCGAGCGCTTCAGTCTGGCGCCGGCGGCGGCAGCGGGTTCGGGGGGACGTGTCCGTTTCACCAGGAGCGGCCGAGAAACCGAGGCCGACGGCGGAACGCCGTTGCTGGCGGTCGGCGAGAGCGCGGGGGTGCTCATGCCGAGCGGCTGCCGCATGGGCATCTGCTACCGATGCGTCGCCCGCCTTCGCTCAGGTCAGGTACGTGACGTACGGACCGGCCAGGTACACGGAGAGACGGGCGACATGATTCAGACCTGTGTGTCGGCAGCGGCCGGCCCAGTCGAAATCGAACTGTGAGGGGGACACACATGCCTGCCACATTCCATCCGGCCTCGATCGACACCGAAGCGTTCGGCCGCGAGCTGGACAAGATCCGCGACGAGGTGCTCGCGAGCCTCGGCGAGCGGGACGCGGCCTATATCCGTGGTCTCATCGCGGCCCAGCGCAAGCTGGAGCTGGCGGGGAGGGCGTTGTTGTTCGCCTCCTGGTTGCCCCCCGCCTGGGCCGCCGGAACAGCGGCGCTGACCGTCGCAAAGATCCTGGAGAACATGGAGATCGGCCACAACGTCCTGCACGGGCAGTGGGACTGGATGCGGGACCCGAAGATCCATTCGACCACCTGGGAGTGGGACTTGGCCTCCCCCGCCGACCAGTGGAAACACTCTCACAACTTCGTCCACCACACCTGGACGAACGTGCTCGGCAAGGACCGCGACATCGGCTATTCGGCGATGCGGATCACCCCGGAGCAGCCGTGGCATCCGATCTATCTCGCCCAGCCGTTCTACAACGCGCTGCTGGCCCTCTTCTTCGAGTACGGCATAGCGATCTACGACCTCGAACTGGAGCGCATCCCGTCGGGGAGAAAGGATCCGAAGGAGGCCTTCGCCCAGGCTCGCGCCGTGGCGGCCAAAATACGACGCCAGATCGTCAAGGACTACATCGCGTTCCCACTGCTCGCCGGCCCGGCCTTCCTGCCCGTCCTGCTCGGCAACTTGACCGCGAACATGGCACGCAACGTGTGGGCGCACACCATCATCTTCTGCGGCCACTTCCCGGAGGGCGCGGAGGTCTTCACCGAGGACCGGCTCGAGAACGAGACCCGCGGCGAGTGGTACGTACGCCAGCTACTCGGCTCGTGCAACATCGACGGCGGACGCCTCTTCCACATCATGAGCGGCAACCTCAGCCATCAGATCGAGCACCATCTGTTCCCCGACCTGCCCAGCAACCGGTACGCGGAGATCGCGCCGCGGGTCCGAGCCCTGTGCGAACGGTTCGGCCTTCCCTACAACTCCGGATCGCTGGCCCGGCAGGCGGGTTCGGTCTGGAGACGCGTCCTGCGGATGGCCCTGCCGGGACCGGGCCGGCCGCCGGCGGCGGAACCTCCTGCGCGGACGCTCAAGACCGCGGCGTGAGCCCGGGCAGATCAACCCGCCGCGTGACGAAGCCCCGGACACGGCGAGAGTTCGAGGCCCGATGCCCGGCGGGTGATGGCCGGACTCACCCGGAAAGGCATGCCCGTGTGGCCCACTCGCGGAACCGCAGGGCGCCCCGGCCTCAGGTATGACCCCGTACGGGATCAGGCGACGGCGCCCACGCGGGCAGGCGTAGCACGAGAAGAGCGACGTCGTCGGTGACTCCGGGGAGTATGCGCACGACACTCGACCTGCGGGTGCACCAGGCGGGGGCGCAGGCGCTGGAGGGGGTGGACAAGCCCGCCTCGCTCGTCGCGCTGCGGCCGTCCACCGGCGAGATCCTCGCTGTGGTGCACCTGAGCGGCCTGGCCGGCCATCACATCTCCGCGCGCTGGAACGTGCGACGCCCGGTCTGTGTGGCCTGGGGGGCAATTGCTTCGGGTGCGTCGTCGTCGATGAGGAAGCCCCCGGATTGGTGGTGCCAGAGCCGTGCGTAGGGTCCGTCGGCCTGGAGCAGCTCGGCGTGGGTGCCCTGCTCCACGATGCGTCCCCGGTTGAGCACGACCAGCCGGTCCATGCGTACGACGGTGCTCAGGCGGTGTGCGACCACGAGAGCGGTGCGGTCCTGCATCAGCCGCCACAGGGCTTCCTGGACGAGGATCTCGCTTTCGGAGTCGAGGGCGCTGGTCGCCTCGTCCAGCAGCAGGATCGGGGCGTCGCGCAGGATGGCGCGCGCGAGTGCGATGCGCTGCCGCTGGCCGCCGGAGAGCTTGACGCCGCGCTCGCCGACGAGGGTGTCGAACCCGTCCGGCAGCGACTCGACGAACTCCGTGACGTGCGCCGCCCGCGCGGCCCGGAGGATCTCGGCGTCGGTGGCGCCCGGCCGGGCGAAGGCGATGTTGTCGCGTACGGACCGGTGGAACATGGCTGGCTCCTGCGGGACGTAGGCGATGAGGCTGCGCAGGTCGGCCTGGCGCAACCGGGCGATGTCCTGGCCGCCGATCAGGATCCTGCCGCCGTTCACGTCCATGAGGCGCAGCAGCAGCCGGGTCAGGGTGCTCTTGCCGCCGCCGGACTGGCCGACCAGCGACGACCGGGGCGCGAACGAGGTCACCGCCGACCGCCCACGCGGAGGCCGACACCTTCACCGCCGAGATCGAGGACAAGCTGTGGGCCTGTCGGCACACCAGGAGACGGCCGCGGGCCGATTGACGGAGGAACCGTGATAATCAGCATCGTGGGCATCGGCTACGGACAGGACATGACCGGTACTGTCGCGCAGGCGCTGCACGACGCCGACGTGGTTATCGGTCATAAGGATTTCCTCGCTGCAGTCCGGGAACTCGTACGTGACGAGGCGGACTGCTACGACGTCCGCCCTGGCGTCGGCGAGGTGGATGACATCTTCGCGCTCCGGGCCCAGGCCGCGATCGACCACGCGGCGACGGGCGCACGCGTGGTCATCGTGTCGGGAGGCGATCCGGGTCTGCTGGGCATGGCCGGGCCCCTGCTACGCCGTCTCCACGCACAGCGTTCCGCTGGAAAGCTGCCCGAGGTGCGTGTCCTGCCCGGACTGTCCGCCTGGCAATACGCGTCGGCCCGGCTTGGCGCGCCGTTCAACGGCGGGGTGTGCGTGTTGTCGCTGTGTCTGCACAGCCACAGCGACGAGAAGATCGCCCGGCAAGTCGGGGGAGTCGCGGCGTCCGGCCTTGGTGTGGTCGCCTACATGCTGCGGCACAACGGAGAGATCAGCCCAGAGCGGTATCCCACCGCAGAACCGGCCGTGGAACTCTCCCGCCGCAGGTTCCTGCTCCTTCGAGACACGCTCCTGCGGCATCGCGACCCGGACACGCCCACGTTTCTCGTCAGCAGGATCGGCGAACCCGATGAAGCGGTGGTGCGGGCCCCTCTCCACAAAAGCTTCGATTTGTGGACACAGTCCGGGCCCGAGTCGGTTTTTTGCGTGCCCGGAGCCGACTACGAGAGCACTGCGGACTTCGTCTGGAGCATCACGTGATGCCTCAGCACCACATCGCGCCGTCCCGAGTCGCTCTCCTGGAGTGCGTCCAGTGCGGTGCGACGTACCCGCCCGCCGACTATCCGTTCGGCTGTGATGCCTGCGCCGCGCGGGATCGACACTCGAACTTGTTCTGCCGTTACGGGGACGAGATCCGTGATCTCAATCTTATGCTGCCCTACCAGGAAGTTCCCGACCTCGGGCAGGATAACACCCCGCTGATCCGGCTGGACTGGCTGGACGGCGTGCTGGTGAAGAGCGAGGCGGCCAACCCCACCGGTTCGCATAAGGATCGGTTCGCCGCGATGGTGGCAGCCCACGCCCGTGCCTCCGGATACCGCCAGATCGTCGTGGGCTCGTCCGGCAACGCCGGGCTCGCCGTCGCCGCCTTCGCCGCGGCCGCCGGCGTACGCGCCGTCGTGGCGGGGTTCTCCTGGCTGCCTCAGCCGATCATCCAGCAGTTGCGGACTCTCGGCGCCGAGGTACAGACGTTCGGCGGCGAACCCGAGCGCACCGCGTACGTCGCGGAGCTGGCGGGCCGGAGCGACACCTTGGCGGTCTCCAACGTCGCTCCTGTCGTAGCGGGCAGCAACTGCGTCGGCATCGAGGGCTACAAGCGCATCGCGTGGGAGATCGCCGACGAGGTCCCCTCCGGGATCGACCACATCGTGGTCCCGTCAAGCCGGGGCGACCTCGCGTGGGGAATCTATCGCGGGTTCTGCGACTTGCAGCGGATCCGCGGGACCGGGATCCCGCGCATGCATCTCGTGGAGCCGTTTCCGCGGCTGTCCGCCGTGCTGTCCGGCAGTGATCTCACCACGCGCTTCTTTCAGAGCGCGGGAAAGCTGACGTCGATCGCCGGTGACTGCACCACCGTGCAGGCTCATGCGGCGGTCGTCCGCAGCGGAGGCTCGGCGGTCGTCGTCGACGAGCGCACCGCCGAGGATTGGTTCGCGCGCGCCTGCCGGCACGGACACACCTGGGAGCTCAGCAGCTGCACCACGCTGGCCGCCTATGCGGCGTTGCGAGAACGCCGAACCATCGTCGAGGGGGAGCTGACGGTCCTTATCGCCACGTCACACATGTTCAAGGGCTTGTAGACCGGCCCTGATGTCATCACGACGAGCCGAAGGGAGTCATCATGAAGACCTCCAGCCTCTGGGGTGCCCCTCCGTCGCGTTTCTACAGGTTCCTTAACCTCGATCTTTCACGTGTATCCGGTGGCCGGCTGAGCGGCTCGGCTGGGGTGTGATTTTGGGGTCGTGGCCAGCGCGGCAGCCCGGCTGTCGCGCCGGGTGGGCGGGGTTCCACGGGCCCGCGGGGTGTCCTTCCTAGGTTGTCGGGGCGGTTTGGTGCTGGATCAGGTCGGTGCCGGGAGTGCTTGGGGCCGGGTGATGGCGGTGACCAGTTGGCCGGCCCAGGGCCAGGAGGCGGCCACACGTAGGCGTAGTCGTCGTCCGCCGCGGACCAGGCGGGCGGCGACGGCGAACAGGCGAAGCCGCAGCCGTTTGGGCTCATAACGGCGGGCCGGCCCATCCAGGGCGAGCATCTGCGTCCAGGCGAGCAGCTCGCAGGCCAGCGCGACAATCTCGCACCAGATCTGGTTCTGGGTGAAGTCGTGCAGGGGCAGGTTGCTCAGCCCGGTGTCCTTGGCGGCGCGGATGCGGTCTTCGCATCGGGCGCGGCGGCGGTGGCGTAGTTCAGCTCGGCGACCCACGCACCCGGCCGGACGTGGCCCTCGGCGTCGTAGGCGGGCGTCCACGCCTGCGCGGGCAGAGCCAGGATCGCCGCCTGGATCTGTTCGGTGAGGGCGAACCCGATCGAGTAGGACAGCCGCCGCCCGGGCCGGGACAGCCAGGTGAGGAACTCGCGGGTGTCACCGCCGGAGTCGGCGCAGATCAGCACCTGACGGCGACGCTGTTTGGGGAGCTGGGCCAGGGCCAGGCGGGTCGCGGTGATGTGGTCGGCGGCGGTGTTGGATCCGGCGTTGCCGGGCCGCAACGGCATCAGGCACTTTTCTCATGTAAACGATCAAGCCCGCTCAAATTCGTCGCGAAAGCCCGAGGTTAATCGCCCGGCAAGGTAGGCGCCGGGGACGATCCCGAATCAGCGCCTGGTACGGGCTCTGCTGTAGGGCCATCGCGCCGCGAGTATGCGAAAGGGTCCGCGGCGCGGTGGCCGCGGACCCTGTCATCGCACGTTCTTCCCCGTCAAGGGCTGGTGCAGGTGGCCGCCGGGGTGGCCGAAGACCCTCCAGCGATGAAGCCGAAGGTCGTGCTTCCGTTGGCCGCGAGCGAGCCGTTCCACGACTCGTTGCGCACCGTCACGGACGAGCCGGAGCCGGAGTGCAGGCCGCCCCACAGCTGGGTGATGGTCTGCCCGCCGGGCCAGGTCCAGCGCACGGTCCAGCCGTTGATCGCCGCGTTGCCCGCGCGCACGGTGACCTCACCCTGCCAGCCGCCGGACCACGAGTTGACCACCCGCATCGTCGCCGAGCACGCGCCGTTCACGCCGCCGGACGGCGAAGGGGTCGGGCTGGGCGACGGGCTCGGGCTGGTGTTCGGGCTGCCGCTGGGCGAGGGGGTCGGCGACGGGCTCGGGCTGGGCGAGGTGTTGCCGTCGCTGAGGGTGGGGGTCGTCCAGTCCCTCCACTGCGACAGGTTGCCGGACTTCCTCGCGGAGATGCGGAACACGCCGTTGGCGTTGCCCGTCTTCAGCAGGAACTTCTGGATGTTCTGCTGCAGCGGGGTGCGCCACTCCGAGCGGGAGGCGCAGTGAGTGCCGTCCTGCACGTCCGACCAGTAGCTGATGTTGTCACCCGCGCCGAGCGCCTTGTAGATCTCGGCCCCGGCCAGCGCCGCCACGCTGCCGGACTGGGCGGCCAGCCAGTCGATGTGCGGGTTCTCCATGATGAACAGACCACGCGGGGCGATCATGCCCACCATCTCGTGCGTGTCGACCGGCAGCTGGGCGGGGTTGCCGGTGAAGGAGCTGAAGGCGTCTCCCAGCCACGGCTGCTCGCCGTAGGCGCTGCTGAGCGGCTGGGCGCCGCTTTCCTGGGCGATGCCGCGCAAGATCGGCACACCCGCGCTGCCGGACTCGATCGGCATCGTCAGCGCGATCCGCTGGTCGAACACACCGGCCACGAAGGCGCCCTTGCCGAAGCGGGAGCACCCGGTGACACCGGTCGCGTCCGCCTTGAGGATGGAGCCGCCGGACTGCTCGATGACGTCGATGATCCGGCTCACGCCCCAGGCCCAGGCGGCCAGCAGGCCGGTGCTGCTCGAGGAGCCGTACAGGGTGTAGTAGGCGCCCTGCTTGTTGCTGCGCGGGGTGCCTTCCCTGCCGACCGAGAACGGGTCGTAGCTGATCACCGCGGCGCCGCTCGCCTTGATGGTGGCCGTGTCGGCGCCGAAGCCGCCGTAGACGATGACGGCCGGGAACGGACCGTTGCCGCTGGGCAGGTCGACGCTCGCGGAGAAGCTGGCGCTGCGGCCGCCGTCGGACACGTTGACCGTGATGCCGGTGCGGGAGACCGTTCCGGTCACGCCGGCCGGCTTGCCGCGCTTTTCCCCGTAGACATACCGCTCGGCCAGCTTCTTGATCTCCGCCCGCCGGCAGCGCCATTCGTCCTTGGACGTGATGCGCTGCCCGTTGATCTTCCTGAACGGGTCGGGGAGCCGGGAGTTGGACGTCAACGAACCCAGGTCGGGCACCGGGCAGTCGGCGCCCTCGTCCTCGACACCGGCGGCGGCCACCGCCGCCTGCGCCGCTCCGGGTGCGACGAGCGCGCCGACGCCGGACTTCGCACCGGGGATCTCGGCCACCGCGAGACCCAGCGAAAGCGCCGCGACGGCGCCGATGACGAGCGCGCGGCGGAGACCGGGGGTCCGGCTCCCGCCGCCGGGGGTGCCGGTGCCGATCATCGGGCGCCTCCGTGAGAGGACTGGCGGGAATCGGCGAAGAGCATGCGGCCGGGTTGAGCCGGGCTCACCGCTGGTGCCGGCAGAACCTTGAAACCTTCCAAGGCAGTGCGTCCTTCCTCCTGCTGGTCCCGGACCCGTACAGGTCCGGAGAGAACCACAGGCCGAGTGGGAGGCGATTTTTTCGAAACATTGCCGAAATGTTGCGGCTGCCACAAGACCCCACTCTGCCCAGCATCACGCCGTCGCCGACGCATAGAAAACCGGGCTGTTCATCGTAGGTACAGCGGCTTGATTGATCGGTAGTTTTTCTAAGTTGCGCGAAAGTTTCATCGACCGGCGCCACGAGGCGCCCGCCCGGGTCGGCGTATCGGGCCGATCTCGCCCCCGAAAAACGCGTGAACCTTTCGGCGTGGCCGGGACTCCAACAAGACATGAAGCTCATGACATCGCTCCGGGTTGTCGTCCCCACCGCCGCGGCGGCCGCGTTGATCTCCGCGGCGGCGCTTCCCGCCGATGCGGCCGGCGTGCCGAAGTTCAGCAAGCCCAAGGTGTTCGGCACGTCGTTCCAGAGCGACCCGAAGCATGACTTCACCAAGCGCATTTCGTCCCGGCATGATGGCATCTTGCGCGGTTGGGTCACGTATTACCGGAACGGTGTGGCGGAATATGAGCCGATCAGGTGGGTGAAGGACAAAACCGGGCACACGGAGGGCTACTTCGAAGGTCCGCCCGAGGGTGACGTCATGGCGTACGCCTCTCCCGTGGCGAAGAACGTCGTGTTTTACAGCGCGACCGGGTGCAAGGGCACCACGGTGACGGTGAAACGCGACAGCCTCGGGTCCAAGCGCTGCTCCAGGAACGTGCTGATCTCCCGGATGAAGGCCGGCCATCGTCCGGCGCTCATCACCGTCTATCGCGGCAAGATCGTCAAGGTGCAGGAGATCTACACTCCCTGAGCGCCCCAGCTCTCCTTTCCATTGGGCCGGACTTTCTGCTTCCCCGGAAGTCCGGCCCTTTTCCCGTCCGGGCACCCCTCGATTCGGCAGGCGTCAGCCGTGACGTACGCGGGCGGCGCCGGAGGGCGCGTTCGCCGCCTCGGCGGAAGACCTGACGGAAGACCCGCCGGAAGACCCGCTTGAAGACTCGGCGGACGAGCGGCGAAGGTACGCGTTGACGCGGCGGCCGAGCCGCTGTCCCGGAGCCTCCACCAGCCGGTACGCCACATGACCGAGCACCAGCAGGACGAGGAAGAACACCGGGAGGTTCGGGACGATCCGCAGCAGGAGCGGGTGCAGCAGATACAGCGAGAAGCTGATCATCCCTAGATAGGCGAGCCACCGGGGGAACGATCGCCGCCGCAGCGCGAACGCGAGCGCGAAGACACCCGCCGCCAGCAGGACCGCCGCGGCCCAGGCGGGCTCACGCGCCACCAGGACGCCGCAGACGAGGACCGTCACCAGCGCGGCGGCGGCCCAGACCGGCCGGAGCGTGCCCTGCTCGGCGCGCCACACGGCGGTCCCGGCGAACATCGTCGCCGCGACGACCAGGCCCTGCCCCGCCCCGATCCGGCTGCCGAAGATCACCAGCGCGAGGCCGAGCAGGCCGCCGATCACCGCCGCCGCCGTCCTGAGGCGGCCGTTCGCGGCCACGGTCACGACGACGGCGAGGACCACCGCGACGCCCAGGATCGCGGCGGCCAGGCCCGCGCCGCCGTTGATCGTCGCGTACGGCATGAGCAGCCCGAGCGGCACGGCCGCCACCGCGAGGACCACGGCGATCGGCGCCGGTCTGTGCGCCTGCCGTACGGCGAACAGCCCCGCCGTCATCAGGTAGAACGCCATCTCGTAGGAGAGCGTCCACATCACGTTGATCACCGAGGGGACGCCGAGGAGCTCTTGCAGCATCGTGAGGTTCGCCAGCGCGACGAGCGGCGCGGGCCGCCGGTCGAGGCCCGGCGAGGTCTCGAACACCCCGGCGTGCGCGAGCAGCAGCGCGAGGGCGAGCGCGGCGAGCAGCAGCGGGAGGAGCCGGAAGGCCCGGCCGATCCAGAAGGCCCGCAGGTCGCCCCGCCGTTCCAGCGACGCGGGGATGATGTATCCGCTGACCAGGAAGAACACGAAGACGCCCCAGGTGCCGACGTCGACCCTGCGGTCGGCCTCCGCCCAGACGGCCGGGATGAAGGTCCAGGCCGAGTGGTGCAGCGCCACGGCCGGGGCGGCGATCCCGCGTAAGGCGTCCAGCCACGCCAGCCTGGTGGGGTTTACTGCCACTCAGGTGACTTTAAGGGATAAACGGGACGCACCGCCCCGGATCAGCCCGTCTTGTGCACGCTGAAATCGTCGAACGAGACGGTGACCACTCTGCCCCCGGCCTCGGGCACGCGCGCGAGGACCCCCACCTGGCTGTGCGGGCGGGGCGGCAGCGGACTGGTGTCCTCGGCGTCGAGAGCGCGCGTGCCGTCGACCCAGAACGTCAGCCGCGAACCCCGGCAGGCGGCCTGGAGGCGCACCGCGCGCCCGGCGCGCGGCGGGGCCGTCTTCACCGGCGGCACGACGTCGAGACGCCTGCCCCCGGCCTGCCGTACGACGCGGGCGGTGCCGTCCAGGCCGAGCAGGAACGCGTATCCGCTGGGGACGTCCTCGTCCCACCGGCACACGAGCCCGAAGCCGCCCTGTCCCGTCCCCTCCCGCAGCTCGGCCGTCACGCCGACCAGCACGTCGCGCCCGGCGGCGGCGTCGGTCTTGGCGGGCACGGGTGACAGCGCGGCGTTGAACGGGCGGGAGCGGTCGGCGCGCACCGTGTAGACGCCGCGCTCGATCTCGTAGCCGCGTATCGTGCGCCGGTCGCCGGGCGCGCCGGGATCGAAGGTGTAGCCGTCCCAGTTGCCACGCTCGCCGAAGTCGTCGCCGTACAGCAGGCTCCCGCCCGGAGACACCGCCTCGCCGCTCGGCCCGTGCGACAAGCTCGGAGACACCGCCTCGCCGCCGCCGCGCGGCCCGTACAGCAGGAAGACCCCGCCCGCGACGAGCACGGCCGTCACACCCGCCGCGAGCCCCGCGGCCCAACGCCGCCGCATGCCGGTCCGGGGAGCCCGCGTACGCTCCGGATCGGCCGGCCGGGTGGCGGCCGTGGCGGCGTCGCTGCCGGTGAGGGCGCGCAGCAGGGCGGAGGCGGCGGGCCGGGCGGCGGGGTCCTTCGCCAGGCACGCCTCCAGCAGCGGGCGGAGGTCGGCGGGCACGCCGGACAGGTCGGGGTCGCGGGTCGCGATGGCCATCAGGATGGCCGGGATGGCCGACCCGGCGAAGGGCAGGCGCCCGGTCGCGGCGTACGCGATCGTCACGGCCCAGCTGAACACGTCGGAGGGCGGGCCGGGCCGCTCCCCGGCGAGCTGCTCGGGGGCGATGAAGGCGGGCGTGCCCGCCATGCCGCTCCCGCTGACGGTGTAGTCGGCGGCGCTGGCGATGCCGAAGTCGATGACCACGGGCCCCTCGGGGCCGAGGATCACGTTGCCCGGCTTGAAGTCGCGGTGCACGATCCCGGCCCGGTGGATCGCGGCGAGGGACGTCAGCGTGGCGACGGCGAGGCGATGGAGCGCGCTGCCCGTGCGCGGGCCGTCCTCGGCGACCGCCGTCGCCAGCGAGGGCCCGGGGATGTACTCGGTGACGATGTACGGCCGCCCGTGATGCGACCCGGCGTCGAGCACGCGGGCCGTGCAGAAGGGGGCGAGCCTGCGCGCCGTCTCCGCCTCCCGCAGGAAGCGGCGGCGGCTGGTGGCGTCCATGGCGGCCCTGGCGTGCAGCATCTTGATCGCGACCTGGGCTCCCGAGGCGTCCCGTCCGAGGTAGACGGTGCCCTGGCCGCCCTCACCGAGCACGCCGACGAGCCGGTGATCGCCGATTTGATCGGGATCACCGGGGCCGAGAGGGTACGGCGGCACGACGCGGCGTCACCCGAGGCGGACGCGGGCGATCGACTCGGGCCGTTCCCACATTCGTCCCGCTCCCCCACGATGCCGTCGGTACGTAGATGAACCTGGCGGGATCTTGCCATATCCGGGGATCACCCGGCGGCGAATCGGCCCCGGCCATCGCACAAGACCCGGCTGCGCCGGCATCAGCGCAGGTCGCCCCGCGTAACACGTCGTTCACAAGTGACTCCCAAGCGGGCGACAAGAGCGGTCGGGAGAAATGGACCCCGTCGCAAGGTTCCAAGGGGCATGAAACGGGGGGAACCAGATGACACCGATCGTCGGCGACGCGGGCCCGGCCCTGCTGATCCTCAACGCGGGGGACGGGGCGGGCCGCCTGGAGAGCGAGCTCGCCGGCCTGGGCTGGCGCACGGGCAGGGCCGACCTGGCCGCGGAGAACCTTCCCGGCCTGGTGGAACGGCTCGCGGACCTGCTGGCCGCGCCCGGCAGCCCGGACCGCACCGCGATCGTCGGGTACGGCGAGGCGGGCCTGGCGGCGCTGGAGATCGCCGACCGCCACCCGGAGCGGGTCACCGCCGTGGTCGTCGTGGGCGCGGCGGATCACGACCTCGCCGGGGAGCTGTCGTGCCCGACGCTGACGCTGCCCACCTCCGAGTGGGAGTCCGTGGCCTCGGCGGTCGTCCCGTTCCTGGCCGGGCTGGACGCGCGGGCGGAGGTGCTCCCGCGCCTGCCCGCCACGCTCCGGCCGCTCACGCCGGCGCTGCTCAACGACGCCGAGCTGCTCGGCAGGTTCCGGGAGATCGGGCCGGTCCACCGGCTCAACGCGGAAAGCGCCGCGACGACCTGGATCCTGACCGGCCACGCGGCCGCCACCCGGACGCTCGCCGACCCGCGCCTCACCGGAGAGGTGGAGATCACCGCCGGGTTCCGGCTCCAGTCGGACGATCCGGCCCTCGCCCACCGGGGCGATCTGGACCTCATCACGATCGACGGCCGGGAGCACGCCCGGCTGCGCGGGCTCATCGAGCGGCACCTCACCCCCGAGCGGGTCGAGGCGCTGCTCCCGCGGATTCAGCGCGCGGCCGACGCGCTGCTCGACGCGATCCCCGCCGGGGAGGTGGTGGACTTCCTCCACGCCTTCGCCTACCCGCTGCCGGTCCTCGTGCTGTGCGAGCTGCTCGGCGTGCCGGACGACCGGCGGGGCCACATCCGCGAGTGGATCCTGGAGCGGCTGGTCACTCCGCCGCCGAAGGCGCACCCCGACATCGACGAGCTCCTGCGCGACCTGATCGCGGCCCGGCGCGAGAGCCCGTCGGACGACCTGCTCGGCTGGGTCGTCGCGGCCGAGGGGGACGACCTGGTGGAGGACGACCTCGTGTCGGCGGCCAGGTTCCTCATGGTGAACGGCCACCGCGCCCCGACGACGGTGCTGGCGAGCGGCCTGGCCGCCCTGCTGAAGCGCCCGGAGCAGTGGGCCCGGCTCGTGGCCGAGCCGGCGCTGGTCGCCACGGCGGTCGAGGAGCTGCTGCGGCTCGTCACGCCCTTCCCGGTCACCATCGCCCGTCAGGTGACGGCCCCGATCGAGGTGGGAGGCACCCCGATCCCGAAGGGCGACCTGCTCGGCGCGTCGCTCGTGGCCGCCAACCGCGACCCCGCGTTCTTCCCCGACCCCGACCTGCTGGACGTCGGACGCCGGGACAACCCGCACCTTTCGTTCGGCCACGGTCACCACCACTGTCTCGGCGCGGACCTGGCCAGGGCCCAGCTGCGGGTCGCCTTCGGCACGCTCGCCAGACGCTTTCCCGACGTCGAGCTCGCCCGCGACTCGCGGAGCCTGCACTACCGGCAGAGCAGCGTGCGTTACCTCCTCGGCCTGCCGGTCGTGCTGCGCCCGGACCGTCACGCGGAGCCCGCCGCCGCGTCGTGACGCCGGCGTCCACCTCACCCGAAAAGTCATCACGCACGCCCCGAGCAGCCAGGAGCCCGACGCGATGAAAGAGACGATCCCGCAGTTGGTGGCCTACTGTCAGGCCGACCCGCTGTTCTTCGAGCCGGTCTGGCGCATCCCGGACGACGGCAACCGCTTCCCGGCGGGCTCCCGCCCGCTGCCTCCCGGATGGCGCCGCGGCGAGAGCGAGCTGTGGGTCGTGCTGCTCCCGCCGGACCTCGCGCTCCCCGAGCAGGGATGGAAGATCCACGTCTCGGCGACCGACGCCGACGCCTCCGCCGTCTGCGACCTCGTGACCGACTTCTGCCTGGCCCGCGGCATCGCCGTCAAGTTCCTGCGCAGCAGGATGGCGGTGCGGCTGATGAACAACAAGTACGCCGACCGGGGCAGCAGCGGCAAACTGGTCACCCTCTATCCGGTGGACGAGGAGCAGTTCGCCGAGGTGCTGCCCGCGCTGGCCGAGCTCCTCAAGGGATACACCGGGCCGTACATCCTCAGCGACCTGCGCTATGAGGACTCGCCGGTCTACGTCAGGTACGGCGCGTTCCAGCCGATGACCTACACCAGGTCGGACGGCAGTCTCGGATACGCGATCCGCACGCCGGACGGCCGGCTGGTGCCCGACCAGCGCACTCCCGCGTTCACCGTGCCGGAGTGGGTCACCCTGCCCGAGGTGCTGCGGGGGTCGTACGAGAAGCACACGGCGGGCGGCGGCGAGGAGTTTCCGTACCAGATCGAGCGGGCGCTGCACTTCTCCAACGGCGGCGGTGTGTACCTCGCCCGCGACGAGGCGTCCGGCGGATATGTGGTGCTGCTGGAGGCCCGGCCCCACGCGGGCCTGGACGCCGCGGGCGTGGACGCGGTCACCAGGCTGGCGCGCGAGCGCGACATCCTGGAACGGCTGAGCGGCCTCGACTGCGTGCCCCGGCTGATCGGCCACAGGGTGATCTGGGAGCACCACTTCCTGGTCGAGGAGTACATCGAGGGCAAGACCCTGCTGGACGAGGTGTTCGAGCGCTATCCGCTCGCCACCCCCGACCCGGCTCCCGAGACGCTGGCCGCCTACACCCGCTGGGCGATCGACATCCTGGCCAAGGTCGACCACGCCCTGATGTCGATCCACGCCAGGGGCGTGCGGATCGCCGACCTGCACCCCGAGAACATCATCGTCCGGCCCGACGGCCGCATCGCGCTCATCGACTTCGAGATCGCCTCCGGCCTCGAGGACACGCGGCCCCCCGGCCTCGCCGCGGCGGGGTTCGCCGCGCCCAAGGAGCTCAGCGGCCGGGCGGCGGACAACTACGTGCTGAACTGCCTGCGGCAGTGGATGTTCCTGCCGATCAGCCCGCTGCAGGACCGGGACCCGGTCAAGCTGGCCAGCCTCACCGACGTCGTCACCGAGCACTTCCCGCTCCCGCCGGGGTTCGCGGCGCGCATGGTCCGCAACTTCGAGGCGGTGAAGGGCCCCCTCGGCGAGGACGTCGCGGCGCGGATGTTCACCGAGCCCGACTGGCCGGCCATCCGCGACTCGATCGCGGCGGGGATCTTGGCGAGTGCGACACCCGATCGCGGGGACCGGCTCTTCCCCGGAGACCCGCAGCAGTTCGCGACCGGCGGGTTCACCGTGGCCAACGGCGCCGCCGGAGTGCTGTGGGCGCTGCGGCAGGCCGGCGTCCCGGTGCCGGAGGAGCATGTGGACTGGCTCGTCACGGCCGTGCGCCGGGCGCCCGCTCCGCGTCCCGGCCTGCTGAACGGCCTGCACGGCGTGGCCGCGACGCTCGAGTCGCTCGGCCGCCGCGACGACGCGCTCGACGTGCTCGACCGGGCCCGCAAACTGCACGACGGCCTGGAGGTCCCCGGCGTCCACGGCGGCCTGGCCGGAGTCGGCCTCACCCTGCTGCACTTCTTCGCCGTCACCGGCGAGGAGGACCTGCGCGCGGAGGCCGTGCGCATCGCCGACCGGCTCGCCCGGGAGCTCGGCGACGACGGGTCGCGGATGTTCCGCCCGGACGGCAGGGTCGGCCTGCAACACGGCCTGACCGGGGTCGCGTCCTACTTCCTGCGGCTGCACGACGTCACCGGAGAGCCCGGCTATCTCGACCTGGCCCGCACCGCGCTGCGACGCGAGATCGGCCGCGGCCAGACGCTGCCGGACGGCGGCTTCTGCCTCCTGGACAGCAACCGCTATCTGCTCTACCTCGGCACCGGCAGCGGCGGGCTGGCCCTGGTGCTGTCCCAGTATCTCGGCCGGCGTGAGGAGCCGGGCTTCGCCGACGTGATCGGCGGCGTCCGCCGCGCCCTGCGCGCGCCGTTCACCCGCCATCCGGCCCTGCTGGAGGGCCGGGCGGGCACCATCGCGACCCTCCGCCTCATGGGCCTGCCGGAAGACCGGCCGCTCATCGACGAGCACGTGCGCCGGCTCTCCTGGCACGCCCTGTCCTACGAAGGCCACCTGGCCTTCCCCGGCAACCAGCTCCTGCGGCTGTCCATGGACCTGGAGACGGGTTCCGCCGGTGTGCTGGCCGCCCTCAGCGTCGCGTTCAACCAGAGCGCGTCGGTAATCCCGGTTCTCGATCTGCGGACCCCCGCGTTCGAGACGACAGAAAGGAAATAGGAAATGGCTCAGGTTCTGCAGCTCCAGACCCTCAACCCGAACGAGGCCAAGGCGCACCCGTGCTCCAGCATCGTGACCTCGTACAACGGCACCGCCTGCTACATCTGCGTCTGACCGCGGCCGGTCGAGCCGGCAGCCGGGTGGTCGCCCGCCGGTGACCACCCGGTGAACGCTCGCGGACGGTGAGACACCCCGGCCGGTCGCGTACGGCGCGCCGGCCGGGGGCCGGATTGACCCCTCTCCCGGGCCTTCGCGAGCCCCTCGTTGCGAGCCCTCTCTATGCGAGCCCCGTACTCCTGGTGACCCTCACCCCCTTTGCGAGCCCCACTCCCACACTCTTTGCGAGGAACCCGTGGACACGCAGCGCGACCAGTCCGGCGCACCGGCGGCGGCTCAGGACGCCGCGCCCCGCGCCGTACCTCCCGCCGGGACCGACGACGCGGCCGCGACGCCGCCCACGTGGCGGGTGCTGCTGCGCTACATGCGCCCGTCCTGGCGCTGGCTCGCGCTCGGCGGCCTGCTGAACCTCACAACCGCGGCGGTCGGGCTGACGCTCCCGCTCGTCGCCAGGCGGCTGATCGACGACCTCGGCGCCGACCGGCCGCTGACCGGCGTGCTGCTGCTGATGGGCCTGCTCGTCGTCGTGACGGCGGGCGTCGGCCCGCTGGGCGAGTGGGTGCTGCGCCGCACCGGCGAGTCGATCGTGCTCACCGCCCGCCGCCGCCTGGTCTCGCATCTGCTGCGGCTGCGGGTGCCGGCCCTCGACCGGGCCGAACCCGGCGACCTGATGTCCCGGGTCACCTCCGACACGATCCTGCTGCGCCAGGTCACCACCGACTCGGTGATCGGCGTCGTCACCGGAAGCCTCACCGTCCTCGCGACCGCCACGCTGATGGGCCTGCTCGACCCCGTGCTCCTCGTGGTCACGCTCGGCGTGCTGGTGCTCGCCGGGACGCTCATCCGGGTGGTCATGCCGCGCGTCGGCAGGATGAGCAAGGACGCCCAAAAGTCCGTCGGGGCGATGGGCGCCGCCCTCGAACGCGCGCTCGGAGCACTGCGCACGATCAAGGCGTCCGGCGCCGAGCACCGGGAGGAGGCCGCCGTCCACCGCGCCGCCGAGGAGTCGTGGCGGGCCTCGGTGCGCGCCGGCAAGTGGCTGGCGATCGCCGGGCACACCGCCGAGCTGGCCCTGCAGGTGGCCTTCTTCGTCGTTCTGTCCGTGGGCGGCAGCCGCGTGGCCGCCGGGGCTATCGACGTGGGCACGCTGATCGCGTTCCTGATGTACGTCTTCTTCCTGGTGCCGCCGCTTCAGCAGCTCATCGGCGCGGCCGGGCAATACCAGGTCGGCGCCGCCGCGGTCGCCCGCATCACCGAGGCGGAGCGGCTGCCCGCCGAGCCGGCCGCGCCGGCCGCGACGCTCCCGGCGTCCGGCGCGGCCCCGGCGGCCCTGGAGTTTCGCGACGTGCACTTCCGCTACTCCCCTGAGCTGCCGCCGGTGCATCGCGGAATCAGCTTCCGCGTGCCCGCCCGGGGCATGACCGCGTTCGTCGGGCCCTCCGGGGCGGGCAAGACCACGGTGTTCTCCCTCATCGAGCGGTTCTACGAGCCGACCTCGGGGAGCATCCTCATCGACGGCGGCGACATCTCCACCTGGGACATCCCTCGCCTGCGGGCCGTCATCGGCTACGTCGAGCAGGACGCCCCCGTCCTGTCGGGCTCCCTGCGTGACAACCTCCTGCTCGGCGCGCCCGAGGCCGCCGACGAGGAGATCGAGCGCGTGCTGCGCGTCGCCCGCCTCGACGCTCTGGTGGCGCGGCTGCCCGAGGGCCTGGACACCCTGGTCGGCCATCGCGGCACCCGCCTGTCCGGCGGGGAGCGCCAGCGGGTGGCCATCGCCCGCGCGCTCCTGCGCCGCCCCCGCCTTCTGCTGCTGGACGAGGCCACCTCCCAGCTCGACGCCGTCAACGAGGCGGCGCTGCGCGACACGGTCGCCGAGATCGCGCGTACGACGACGGTGCTGGTCGTGGCGCACCGGCTGTCCACGGTCACGCTGGCCGACCGGATCGTCGTGATGGACGCGGGCGTGGTGCGTGCCGTCGGCACGCACGAGGAGCTGGTCGACGCCGACCCTCTCTACGCCGAGCTGGCCGCCACCCAGTTCCTCGCCACCTCCCCCGTCACCGCGTGAACCACCCGCTTGGAGCATCCATGCAAACGCCCGACCGCCCGCTTGAGATCATCTGGGACATCACGTACGCCTGCCCGCTGCGGTGCTTCCACTGCTACTCCGAGTCCGGCCGCCGCCCCTCGCGGCAGCTGGAGCGGGCCGAGCTGCTGCGGGCGGCGGACGCCCTCATCGCGATGCGGCCGTACGGCGTCTGCCTGGCCGGCGGCGAGCCCCTCCTGGTGCCGGGCGTGTTCGACGTCGCCGGCCGCATGACGGCCGCGGGCGTGCCGGTCACCGTCTTCACCGGAGGCTGGACGCTGCGCCCGCCGATGGTCGCGGACCTCGTGCGGACCTCCGTCAGGGTGAGCGTGAGCCTCGACGGCGCCACGGCCGAGGTGCACGACCGCGTCCGGGGCCGCCGCGGCTCGTTCGACCGGGCGATGAACGCCCTCGCGCTGCTCGACGCCGCCGCGCGGGAGCGACGTCTGGCCGGAGACAAACCGCTGTCTTTCGGCATCGACTGCGTCGTCGTACGCAGCAACTTCGACCAGATCGAGCGGTTTTGCACGGATATCGCGCCGAGGTTTCCCGAGCTGGAGTATGTGTCGTTCGGCGCGGTCATCCCGGAAGGGCTCGCCAGCCGCACCGGGGTCGTGGAGCACGAGCTGCTCTCCGACGCCCAGGTCGCCCTGCTCGGCAGCCGCGACTTCACCCGCCGCCTGCGCGCGCTGGCCCCGCCGTCCGTCCACGTGAGCGCGACCGACAACCTCGCGCTGCAGATGCACCCCGACCGTCCGTTCCTCCCCGTGCTGCAGGTCGAGCCCGACGGAGCGGTGCGGGCCATGCCGGCGTACGAGGGGACGGTCGGCAACCTGCTGACGGACCCGCCGGAACGGCTGTGGGAACGCGCGCTGGAGCGCTGGCGCGACCCCTTCGTCGTCGACACGCTGCGGCCCGTGCGGACGATGGAGCAGTGGGCGGAGGCCACCCGGAAGATCGACTACCGCTTCGGCACCGACGCCGACCGCGCCCGCATCGACGCCCGGCCGCACTTCGCGCCCACGGCCTGATCTTCGCGGTAGAGCGCGTTCAGTCCTCCGGCGCGCCGCCGGGCCGGGGGCGTACGTCGCAGTTCGGCAGGCCCGCCAGGACGGCGGCGAGCCGGCGGGCGTCGGTCTGCGCGTAGTCGCGGTAGCAGTTGTTCATCAGCACGTGGGTCGCGGACGTCTGGTCGCCGAGCTCGCGCAGCCTCGGCGCCCACCGTTTCAGCTCCTCCGGCGAGTAGCGGTAGCCGAAGCGCTCGTGGATGTCGTGGCTGGTCCACTTGTCGCTGTGCCCGTGGAATCGCACGACCTCCAGGTCGGACGTGGCCGCGACGACGGGCGGGATCGAGTCCGGGTAGCCCTGCGGCATGTCCACGCACACGTACGGAATCGCGTACGAGCGGAGGAAATCGAGCGTCTCGGCCTGGTTCTCCTCGCTCATCCACGTGTGGTTGCGAAACTCCACGGAGATCCGCAGCGGCTCGCAGCGCCGCTTGCACTCGAGGATGTAGTGCTTGTTCGCCCTGCCGATCGGGAACCACCGGGGAAACTGGAAGAGCACCGCCCCGAGCTTGCCCGCCTCGCGCAGCGGCAGCAGGGCGCCGACGAACCGCTCCCAGACCTGGTCCACGACCTTCGGGTCGAGGTCGCGGGCGTACAGGTTCTTGCCGCCGCCGCCGCTTGGCCGCAGATCCTTCGGCAGCGCGGCCGGGCGGGTCGGATGCCGCGTGAGCAGCGAGAACGCCTTGACGTCGAAGACGAAATCCGCGGGCGTGCGCTCGGCCCACAGCCGTACGGTGGCCTCGGCGGGCGGCGCGTAGTAGGTCGAGTCGACCTCCACCAGCGGGAACACGCTCGCGTAGTGGCGCAGGCGTTCCTCGGGCGTCGTCACGCCGGGCGGATACCACCCCGACTCCAGCAGCGTCTTGTCGGTCCACGACGCCGTGCCGACCAGGATCTCCCCCATACCCACCGGCGTGCCCCGCCCGCGGGTAGGGGAAGCGCGGAAGAACTGTGACGTGGGTGATCCGTGAAGCGTTCGCGGGACTATGATGTTGGAAAATAAAGTGCCGCCGGGCGTACGGCGGCCACGGGAAAAGCGCACGGGAAAGCGGCACCGCGCGAAACGTACCGGAGGTGGCGATGCTGTCGAGCTGGGCTCTGGAGACGTTCGGCCCGCGTGCCGGGCAGATCCGCCAGGGAGTGGTCGACGCGCTGACGCTCGCGCTGGAAAACGCCCAGGACGCCCAGAAGACGGCCCAGACCGAACATCTCCACCCGTTCGGTTTCACGCTCATGTCCCGCAAGTTCGAGGCCCTCGCCAGGACGTTCGCGGACATGCCGGACGTCGCGACCGTCAAGCCCCCGGGCTCCCAGCACGAGCTCGTCGTGCTCGGCGGCAACCTGCTGTTCCCGT
Source organism: Microbispora rosea subsp. aerata (assembly GCF_014647835.1). Taxonomy (GTDB): domain Bacteria; phylum Actinomycetota; class Actinomycetes; order Streptosporangiales; family Streptosporangiaceae; genus Microbispora; species Microbispora aerata. The sequence continues at coordinate 50,703 of NZ_BMPY01000015.1, read as the reverse complement.
TTCGCTACGCCAAGGACCGGTCGGTCGACGTGCGCAACGCCAGGATCGGCGACGGCAGGCCGTCCGGGCTGGTCCAGGCGCTGTTCACCCGGTTCGGCCCGCAGCCCTGGGCCGAGCAGCTGACGCTCGGCGTCGACGTCGCCCCGCCGGAGCCCACGCCCGCGGCCCGCGCGCTCACCCGGCTGCCCGAGGGCACCCGCCTCGTGCTCATCGCGTACGCCTGCAACGCGCAGGCCGGCCTGCTCGACGTGTGGTGGGGCGAGGCCGAGCTGCTCGACCACACCGGCAGCCTGCGCTGGCACCACTGCGAGCCGATCCCGCTCGCCGGGCAGTCGCCCGCGGCCGGGCTGCCCGGGGTGGCGGCCCCCGTCGGCGAGGCGTCGCCGTTCGCCCGGGGCGCGATGCCGGCCCCGGCGCTCAACCCCCGCCCGCCGTACGAGCGCGCGACCGCCCTGCCTCCGATGAGCGAGATGCCGTACGCACCGAACGCCGCCGCCGATGAAGGACGATGAACGGCTGCGCCTGGTCACGCAGGCCGTCCCCACCGAGTCCGGAACCCCGGAGCCGGGCCATCGGGGGCCCAGCCCGCAGGCCGTGGCGGACGCCTTCGACGGGACCCGCCTCACCCAGGCGCGGCGGCTGGCGGCGCTGACGAAGAAAGAGGTGGCCGAGCGCATCGGCGTGTCGCCCGCCGCGGTCGGCCAATACGAGGCGGGGGTCACCCGGCCGCGTCCCGATCTGATCCCGCTCCTCGCCGAGGTGCTCGCGGTCCCCCCGGCCTTCTTCCTGTCGGGCCGCCCGCACGGCAAGCTGGACGGCTCGATGGCGCACTTCCGCAGCCTGCGCTCCACCCGGGCCTACCAGCGCGCCAAGGCCGTGGCCTTCGTCGAGCAGGTCTGGGAGCTGACGTACGCGTTGGAAAAACGGGTGCGGCTCCCCTTCGTGGACCTGCCGGGCTTCGCCGGTGGCGAGGTGCACTCGGGCAGCGCCCTGCCCCGCGATCCCGTGGACGCGGCCCGCGCATTAAGGGCTTACTGGGGCCTCGGCACCGGGCCGATCAGCCACCTGGTGCGGCACATGGAGTCCCGGGGCATCGTCGTCGTCTTCCCGCAGGCCGACGAGGACGCGGTCACGGTGGACGCCTTCTCCACCTCCAGCCTGCCCCGGCCCATCGTCGTCCTGACGCCCAACCGGTTCGACGACGTCTACCGGCACCGGTTCACCGCGGCTCATGAGCTGGGACACCTGGTGTTGCACGGGGACACCGCGGCCGGAGACAGCCAGCAGGAACGCGAGGCCGACACCTTCGCCGCGGAGTTCCTCACCCCGCGCGACAGCATCCTGCCCCACCTGCCCGCCCGCGCGGACCTGCGGCGGCTCGCGGAGCTGCGCGGCGTCTGGGGCGTGTCGGTCGACTCCCTGCTGTACCGGTGCCGGGAGGTCGGCCTGCTGTCCGACTCCGCGGCCGGACGCGCCTACCAGCGGCTCGCCGCGCTGCGCGGGCAGCCGGGCTTCGCCACCGAGCCGGTGTCGGGCTACCCCGGCGAACAGCCCGTCCTGCTCAGCCGGGCGTTCGAGATGGCGGCGGCCGAGACCGGGCTGACCGTGCCCGCGCTGGCCCGGGAGCTCGCCTGGCCCGTGGCGCGCGTACGCGAGCTGATCGGCCTGCCCGCCCACCGTCCCGAGCTGAAGCTCGTGCCCTGAGGTCCGGTCCGTACGTCCCGGGCGCTGGAGTCAGACCAGCGGGGTGGGATCGGCGGGGGTGAGGAGGCGGCGGGTCGTCTCCAGCCCCCACTCGTCCAGGCCGCGCAGTCGGTCGCTGGAGGCCCGCAGCCCGCCGTACCGCTCGACGGTGCGCGCCCAGTCCTCCCGCCGTTCGACCTCCGGGCGCAGCATGAGGCAGTCGGGGTCGTTGATCCAGAACCTGCCGTGCTGCCACGCCCGGGCGATGGTGTTCCTGGTGGCGTTGGCCTGGCTGGGCTCCGACGGGTGTCCGTTCGGGCTCTGCCAGTACGCCGCGATGTCCGGGCCCACCCGCATCGCGTCGACCATGCCGACCGAGGGCAGGATCGGCGCGCCGCACCCCAGCAGGTACGCCTCGGGGCCGATCGCCTCGCGGATGAGCCGCAGGCCGTGACGGTAGGCCTCCACGCCGGTCACGTCCTCGTGGCGGCGGCCCTCCAGCGCCCCGGCGTACACGAAGTCGATTTTGAAGTAGTCGACGCCCCAGCCGCGCATGGTCCGCAGCGTGTCCGCCAGATATTCGGCGGCGTCGGGGTGGGTCAGGTCGAGCGCGGCGCAGGAGTCGCGGAGGGCGTCGCCCGCGAAGACCGGGTCGCCGCTCGCGGGATCGGTCACCAGCCAGTCCGGATGCGCGGCGAAAAGGGCGCTTTTGCGGGCCACAACCATGGGGGCGATCCAGATCCCGGCCCGCCGTCCGTGCTCGCGGATGCGCCGGATCAAACCGGGAAGGTCGTCGAAGCGGCCCGAGGACGTCAGCCAGTCGCCCGGCGCGGCCTGGTAGCCGTCGTCGATCTGCACGACGTCCACGGGGACCGCCAAGTCGTCCATCGCCGTGAGGTTCTCCGCGACGTCCGCTTGGGTCACCTCGAAGAAGTACTGGTACCAGGAGCACCAGACCGTGGGCGACGGGCGCAGGCGCACGCCGGCCCGCCCGGCGAACACCTCACCCCATCGGGCCAGCGCCGCCTCCAGCCGGTCTCGATGCCCGGTGCCCCGCTCGACGTCGTACTCGACGTGGTCCACGGGGCCGTCCGCCGACACCACGACACGGTCACCCCGCAGGCGCGCATCGATGACGGGCACCCGGGACGCGACGCCCCCGGCACCGGCGGCGCCCGCCGCACTCGCGGTGCTCGCGGCATTCGCACTGTCTACGCCACTCGCGGGGCTCGCGGCGCCGAAGACGTGGATCGGCCCGCCGTCTCCCGGATCGATCGCCAGCAGCCCCTCACCCCGGAACACGCCCACGTCCGGGGCGGAGCCGTAGTGGCAGTCGACGACCAGCGAGTTCGGCAGAGTCACCCGGTAGGGCGTCTCGGTCAGAGGAAGGGTGGCGGTGAAGCTCCAGGACTGCCAGCCCTCCGCGTAGATCCGGGCCCTTGCCGGGTCGACGGCCAACGCTGCGATGTCCTCAGTCGCGATTCTCATCACCGGCCAGTTCAACGGTGAACCGGTTAAGCGTCAAGTGTCGTCTCAACCTGTGGACACAGCGGCCCGCCCCGGCTCACCGGGGCGGGCCGGACGAACGGCGCGCGCAGCGACGCGGACACCGGCGGCGGCGCCGTTCCTCACGCCCGCCTCCTCGGGCTGCCGGGCGATGTGTCCGCAGGAGCGCTTCGACGTGCGCGTGCCCACACCCGCCGATCGCCGGAGCGAGGATCGCGAAGAGCCAGGGGACGTTCAGGCGGCGACGGCGCCCTGCACGATCTGCGGCTTGAGCGGTGCCAGGGCTTCGGCGATGGAGCCGATCGTCTCGGCGTCGACACCGCACGCCTCCAGCGCCCCGGCCAGGTGGAGGACCACCTGGTCGAACTCCTCCGCCGTGATGCCGAGTCCGGCGTGCGCCTCATCCATCGTCTTGCCCCGATATTCCTGCGGGCCGCCGAGCGCGGCGGCGACGAAGCTGCGCTGGTGGGCCTTGAGCTTCGCCATGTCGACGTCGGCGAAGTAGCCCTTCAGCATCGGGTCGGCGACGACACGGGCGTAGAACTCGTCGACCACGGCCGTAACCGCGCCCGAGCCGCCGATCCGATCGAAGATGGACGCCATACCGCTTTCCTCCCGCCTTCTTCCTGCGCGTGACCTTGTCACCCACGACGATCGCCACAGATCGTTACAGGGCGATTACCGGCTGGAAATACGTACGTAGCCGGGTGCTCACCAGGTCCGATGCGCCCGAAAGGGTGCGGGGAACGGCGGTGCGGCGGGTTGCCGGTTGTTGCTCCAGGTAGTTGTTCGTTCCTACTGGTCACGCCATAGACACAGAGATAAATTCCACGCGGGAGAAAGTTTGTCCTGCGCGCAGCAGAATGTGTCGGCCAATCCATTACCGAAATTTCCGGCCATTTCGGTGTTGCCGACGCTGTAGCGCGATGTCTACCTTGGACAGCAATGTGACTCGGGGGCGAGCGACAGGCGGAAACAGGGGGCAGCGTGGCGGAAGAGATGGTGCCCAACCCTCGTCACGCACAACTGGTGGAGCTTCTCAAACAGGTACACAACCGATCCAACGAGGTCGGGCAGGCATTCCAGCGCGTCTACGCGTCGATGCAGTCCGGGAAGGTCTGGACGGGGCCGACCGCCACCAAATGGAGGAACGACTTGGGCGACCGCCATCACCGCCTGGCTCAGCTCGTACGGCAGATGACCAACGCGATCGAGGACGAGCTGCAGCGTCATCCGGCGATGGTGACCCGTTCCCAGGCCGAGCTCATCCGGCGCCAGCTGACCGGACGCCCCTGACCCCGGAGCCGGTCCCGGGAGGAAGGACGCGATGACATCCCCGAGCAGCGAGTTCTGCGGCATCGACCCGGCGGCGATGAACGCCATGGCGGCCGACCTGCGCCAGGCGGCCGACCGGCTCACCGCCTTCTCCACCGACTTCGAGGGGCTCTTCCGCGCCAACGGCGTGAGCACCGCACCGTTGTCGCAGATCACCGCCATCGCCGACTGGGGCAGAAAGCAGGCCCCCATGTTGTCGGAGCGGGCCGAGCTGATCAAGGCGCTGAACGGGACCGGCGACAACACCTTCGCCCGCCTGCCCGACGCGCTGGACAGCTTCGCCACCGGCCGGGCCCTCGCCACGACGTACGGCACGGGCATCCTGGCCAACTCCGACTTCAGCGCCGAGACCAAGGCCGACCTCGTCCATCAGCACATCAAGGAACTCGCCGCGCTGGCCAAAGACCCCGCCGCCGCGGCGGCCTTCTTCGCCACCCTGCATCCGAAAGTGCGCGACTTGCTGCCGACCCTCCTGATAACCACCGGCAGCCCGACCGCCAAGCAGGACCTCGCCGCGTTCAGCGCCGCTCTGGGCGCCGCGCTGCGCGCCCCGAGTGGCATCCCGGCGTTCGAGAAGGTGAAGGCCGAGCTGGTGAGCAAACCGAGCAACCGCAGCATGGCGTGGAACCGGCTGGCGCTGCTGGCCGGGGCGAAGGCCCCCACCGATGTCCGCGTGGCTGCCGCTCGCAATCTCGCACTGGACGACTTCATGAAGAACCCTCGCCAAAGTTGGACTGGTGCAAGCATCGATGAGACCAGGACGTACGGCTACTCCCCCGACACGGTCGCGCTCGCGCTGGAAATGCTGGCTGGAGACGGCAAGGCCGCCCGCGCCGCCTTCGCCCAGATGGGCGGTGAGGGGGTCAAGCTCACCCGGGTCGAGAAGATGAAGCAGTTCCTCAGCTACGCCAAGACCTATGGGACAGGTGTCGATGTCGCCGACGCCTTCGGCCGGGTGCTAGCCACGGCCAGCGGAGCATACGACGAGAAGGACGGGGCACATTCCGTCGAAGCTGCGAAGTTCGCCTTCGACGTGATCCGAGAGATGCCCAAGCTCGGTGTTCCCACACCGATGCGGTTGTCCATGGCCGAGATCGCGGGATCGTACGCCACCGAGTTCACCGAGGGGGCCAACCTCAGCGACGCCAACCGCACGCAGCCCAGCGCCTTTGGGCCAGTCAAGACAATCGTGCCCGGCCTGAATCCAATGTTCCGCCTCAGTCCGAAGGACACCTACGAGTTCGTCAAGACGTTCGCGGACTCAGCCCGAAACATCAAGCCCTTCGAAGAAGGGATGGGCAACCTCACCGACAGGATCGTCAAAGCCGCCGCGAAGATGGACAACGGCAAAAGCGTCGACCACCTCGAACGGGCGATGCGGGCGCTCGGTTACGTCGCCGGCATGCAATTCGCAACTGAACGCGAGGTGCAGGGCAAACTCGATGCCGAGGACCAGGCCAGGGTCAAGGCAGAAATGTTCGCCTACGGCCTCGCTCTCGGCGGTGCCGGGCTGCTCATTCCGGGAATGATCGGACAGGCCCTGTGGGTGGCGGTCTCCAGTCTCACACCCCTCGGAGTGGAAGCTATGATCACTCCAGACAAGAGCCGGGTCAGCGAACTGAACGACAGGGATCGCGCCGCATGGATGGCACGCGAAACCTGGTTGGCGAACATCCTGATGTCCAACGGCTTTAAGGCCAGGGTGGCGCCGGACGACCCACGCTTCTCGAACGCGCCGATTACCGGAGCCGACGGCAAGCTGCTGCCCTACTCCGAGATCGCCAAGAACAAGGAGGCCGTACGCAACTTCGATAATTGGCTCATCGCCAACGGCTCCGGCGGCACGAGCGAAATCCAATTCGGTGAGGTCCAAGCATCCCTCGAGGAGCGGTTTGCGGGGGCACGAAAAGTCGCAGAAACCCGGGGCCCATCACCGTACGAGTAATTTCCCATCCTACTTCAGCGGCAAGCAATCCGTTTCGCCGCGCACTTCTATCCTGCCCTGGCTCGGGGATGAAAGCACAATCCGTGTACGGAATTCCTCACTCACGGCCTGCTGATAGGTCGGAGTCATGCCAGCCTTGACTAAATCGTAGCTAGCAATGGCGTCTAGCGTGCCTACCAAAGCGAGAGTTATTCCTTCAGAATCTCCAGATCCAACTCTCGCTCTTGCCTTCACTGCGTAGCTGCGCTTGAATTTACCGTTCCCACACGGGATGTCCTTGCCTCCGGGATCGGTCACCTCGATGTCCGCGCCGAATGCCTGCTTCACGGTCTGGTCGATGTGGTTTTTGAGGACCTGACCCGCTTCGGCTGCGGTGGGTTCTGGTTCGCTGCACGCGGACAGCATCAGCCCGGCTCCCAGGAAAATCGGGACGATAAGCCGCAGCCGAAGCGTCATGCAATCCTCCCTGGCCACCAAGTCTCGCGCCGCGCACCATCATGACAACCGACCGGCCCATCGTACGTCCCGTATGCGGAAATACCCAGCCTCCTATCAAGGACGCACAGATAGCTGCCCTTGTTCAGTCACTCGAGTTACGAGGCTCTTTCTTGTACGCATTCCCATGCGGTTACGAGCGGTCCGAACACGAAGCGCGATGGCACCCCTGGCAGCCGGGATCGAGGGCCGGCCCCGGAGACGAAGTCACCCAGCCCCGACGGGTCCGGCCCTCGTGCCGTCACGGTTCGAGGCTTTCCGGGATGGAGTCGGAGCGGCCCTTCGGGCGTTCGGTGCGGCCCTGGGCGTCGTAGATCTTCACCCAGCGGATGCCGGGCAGCCGCTTGAGCGTAGGCATGATCTCGTCGGCGACGGTGAACGTCGACCCGCCGTTGGTAAGCGAGCCGGTGAGCCGCACGTGGGCCACCCCGTCGCGGACGACGACGGAACGGACACCGGTGGCCCCCGAGGCCACGAAGCGCAGCCCCTTGGCGTACTCCGCCTGCGTCGGCCCGGCGAACAGCCGCTGGAGGGCGCCGCGCGCGGTGGACGGCGGCGTCACCGGCCGCGACACCGCCGTCGTGTACGGCGTCCGCCCCGCCGCGTACGCCCGGGAGTTGAGGAAGTACGTCCGCACCGGCACGGTCCGGCGGGGCGTCGTGATGTCCACGACGACCCGGTTCGGGCGCGTGAGCGTGTAGACGCGGTAGGACGTCTTCCGTGACAGGCCGATGCCGAACGTGAGTGTCGCCTCGAAGTCGCTCGCCTGGACGACCTGGATCACGCCGGGCAGCGCGAAGGTCTCCCGGGTGGGGCCGTAGGCGGGCTTCCCGTTCTGGTCGTGGCCGGCCGCGCCGTCGAAGCGCAGCGCGAGGATCGCGTCGCCGGCCACCGGCACCGTGTGGCCCGAGCCGTCGGCGATCAGCCGGGACACCCATCCGGCGGTGCGCCGTGACGGGAGCGGCCCGCGGAACTCGAAGACGACCCGGTCGAGCCCGGGGTGGTGCGCGGCGCGTACGTCGACCAGGGTCGCCACGCGCGGGGCCGCCGTGGTTCCGGCCGGTGGGACGGCGGCGGCCGGGGTGGCCGGGACGGCCAGCAGGGTGGTCGCGCTCACCAGCGGCACGGCCAACGCCGCGAGCGAGCGCCTGGGGGGCAGAAACATGAGGGCTCCTCTGCCGGGTTCCTTTGGCGAGTTGGGGGGACCCGCGCGGCGCAGGACCGGTTCCGGACCAGCCGCCTACCCGCAGTATCCCCAGGTGGACGCGGCTTCGTGACGGACCTTTCGGTCCTACTTCTCTGCCCGTTGACGGCGACGTGCGCGCTATGTAACATCTGAGCAATCTGATGTAAGAAATTTGCAATTTCATATCGAGACTTTGCGGCCTTCCGCAAGTCACGGCAGGAAGCACTGCGTCCGTGCGCCCCGCCACCGTCACCTTTCGCGCGAAAGGACACGAGGTGATGTCGGCCACGGCAGTGGGCAACCGGTCGCCGCCGCGACCCGGCGCAGCAGCTCCGATTCCCCCAAATCCCCCCACGACCGCGGGTCGGACGACCGCCGGTCGGTTCCTGCCGGACGAAGGAACGCACATGTCCAGAACGCACGTCCCGTTATTGCGCTTGATCGCCGTGGTGGCCGCGGCCTGCCTGCTCGCCGTGGTCGCACCCCTCTCCCCCGCCTCCGCCGCAGGCGGCCCCAACCTCGCCGCCGGCCGCGCCGTGACCGCGAGCAGCAGCAACAGCCCGTACGTCGCGGGCAACCTCAACGACGGCAACCAGGCCACCTACTGGGAGAGCGCCGACAACGCCTTCCCCCAGTGGCTCCAGGTGGACCTCGGCAGCGCGACGAGCATCGACCAGGTGGTGCTCAAGCTGCCGGCGAGCTGGGAGGCCCGCACGCAGACGCTGTCGGTGCAGGGCAGCACCAACGGCACGAGCTTCTCCACCCTCGCCGCCTCCGCGGGCCGCTCCTTCAGCCCCGCGAGCGGCAACACGGTGACGATCAGCTTCACCGCGACCACGACCCGGTACGTCCGGATCAATATCACCGCCAACACGGGCTGGCCCGCGGCCCAGCTTTCCGAGATCGAGGTGTACGGCGCCGCCACGGCCTCCGGCAACCTCGCTCTCGGCAAGACCATGAGGGAGAGCGCGCACGCCGACGTGTACGTCGCGGGCAACGCCAACGACGGCAACCAGGCCACCTACTGGGAGAGCGCCAACAACGCCTTCCCCCAGTGGCTCCAGGTGGACCTCGGCGCCTCGACCGCGGTGAACAAGGTGGTGCTGAAGCTCCCGCTCACCTGGGAGGCCCGCACGCAGACGCTCGCCGTGCAGGGGAGCACGGACGGCACGAGCTTCTCCACCCTCGCCGCCTCCGCGGGCCGCGCCTTCGACCCCGCGAGCGGCAACGCGGTCACCATCACCTTCTCCACCGCGAACGTGCGGTATGTCCGGGTGACCGTCACCGCGAACACCGGCTGGCCCGCCGGGCAGATCTCCGAGTTCGAGGTGTACGGCCCGGCTCCCACCGGTGACACCCAGCCGCCGACCGCGCCGTCGAACCTGGCCTACACCGAGCCGGCGACCGGTCAGATCAGGCTGACCTGGTCGGCGTCCACCGACAACGTCGGCGTCACCGGCTACGACATCTACGCGAACAACGTGCTGCGCACCAGCGTCGCCGGAAATGTCACGACCTACACCGACGCCCAGCCGGCCGACGCCACGGTGTCGTACTACGTGCGGGCGAGGGACGCGGCCGGAAACGAGTCGGCCGACAGCAACACCGTCACCCGCAAGGGCGCGACCGGCGACACGCAGGCGCCGACCGCTCCCGGCGACCTCGCCTACACCGAGACCACGCCGGGGCAGGTCAAGCTCACCTGGTCGGCCTCCACCGACAACGTCGGCGTCACCGGCTACGACATCTACGCGAACAACGTCCTGCGCGCCAGCGTCGCCGGAAATGTCACGACCTACACCGACACCCAGCCCACCACCGCGACCGTGACCTACTACGTGCGGGCCAAGGACGCGGCGGGCAACGAGTCGATCAACAGCAACACCGTCACCCGCAACGGCTCGGGCGGCGGCTCGAACATGGCCGTCGGCAAGCCGATCACCGCCTCCTCCTACACGTTCACGTACGTCGCGGCGAACGCCAACGACAACGACCTGGCGACGTACTGGGAGGGCGCGGGCGGCTCCTACCCGCAGACGCTGACCGTCCAGCTCGGGGCCAACGCGGTCGTGAGCTCGGTCGTGCTGAAGCTCAACCCGGCCGCCGCCTGGTCCACCCGTACGCAGACGATCCAGGTGCTGGGCCGGGAGCAGAGCGCGTCGGGGTTCACCAGCCTGGTCGACGCCGCGACCTACACGTTCAACCCGGCGACCGGCAACACGGTGACGATCCCGGTCTCCGCCACGGTCGCCGACGTGCAGCTCAGGTTCACCGCCAACTCCGGGGCCCCGGCCGGGCAGGTGGCCGAGTTCCAGGTGATCGGCACCCCGGCGCCCAACCCCGACCTGACCATCACCTCCCTGTCCGCCTCCCCGGCGTCGCCGGTCGAGACCGACGCCGTCACGCTTTCGGCGACGGTGCGCAACGCGGGCAGCCTCGGCTCCGCCGCCACCAGCGTGAACTTCTACCTGGGCGGGACCAAGGCGGGCACCGCATCGGTCGGCGCCCTCGCGGCCGGCGCCTCGGCCACCGTGACGGCGAACATCGGCCGGCGCGACGCGGGCAGCTACCCGCTGAGCGCCAAGGTCGACGAGTCGAACGCGGTGATCGAGCAGAACGAGACCAACAACTCCTTCACCGCCTCCTCCCCGCTGGTCGTCAGGCCGGTGGACAGCTCCGACCTGGTGGCCGCGCCGGTGAGCTGGTCGCCCGGCAACCCGGCGGGCGGCAACACGGTGACGTTCACCGTGGCGATCAAGAACCAGGGCACGGTCGCCTCGGCGGGCGGCGCCCACGGCATCACGCTCACGATCACCGACGACTCGGGCGCCGTGGTCAAGACGCTGACCGGCTCCTACAGCGGCACGATCGCGGCCGGGGCCACGACGAGCCCGGTGAACCTGGGCACGTGGACCGCCGCCGACGGCAGATACACGGTGAAGACCGTGATCGCAGCCGACGCCAACGAGCTACCGGTCAAGCAGGCCAACAACACCTCCACGCTGCCGTTCTTCGTCGGCCGCGGCGCGAACATGCCGTACGACATGTACGAGGCCGAGGACGGCGTGACCGGCGGCGGGGCGACGGTCGTCGGCCCGAACCGGACCATCGGCGACCTGGCGGGCGAGGCGTCCGGCCGCAAGGCCGTGCGGCTGACCACCACCGGCAGCTACGTGGAGTGGACGACGCGGGCCGACACGAACACCCTGGTCACCCGCTTCTCCATCCCCGACGCGCCGGGCGGCGGCGGCATCGACGCCACGCTGAACATCTACGTCAACGGCAGCTTCCTCAAGGCGATCAACCTGACCTCGAAGTACGCCTGGCTGTACGGCCCGGAGGCGAGCCCGGGCAACTCGCCGGGCATGGGCGCTCCGCGGCACATCTACGACGAGGCCAACGTCATGCTCGGGACGACCGTCCCGAAGGGCAGCAAGATCCGCCTGCAGAAGGACGCCGCCAACACCTCCACGTACGCGATCGACTTCGTCAACCTGGAGCAGGTGTCGGCGATCCCCAACCCCGACCCCGCGAGGTACGCCGTACCGGCCGGGTTCACCCACCAGGACGTGCAGAACGCGCTCGACCGGGTGCGGATGGACACCACGGGCACGCTCGCAGGCGTCTACCTGCCGCCGGGCGACTACCAGACGGCGAGCAAGTTCCAGGTGTACGGCAAGCCGATCGAGGTGGTCGGCGCCGGGCCGTGGTTCACCCGGTTCCACGCGCCCTCGACCCAGGAGAACACCGACATCGGCTTCCGGGCGGAGTCGTCGGCCAACGGCTCGACGTTCTCCGGGTTCGCCTACTTCGGCAACTACACCAGCCGCATCGACGGGCCGGGCAAGGTGTTCGACTGGCAGAACGTCGCGAACATGACGATCGACAACATCTGGGTCGAGCACCAGGTCTGCATGTACTGGGGCGCCAACACGGACAACATCACGATCAAGAACTCGCGGATCCGTGACACGTTCGCCGACGGCGTCAACATGACCAACGGCAGCACCGACAACCTGGTCTCCAACAACGAGGCCAGGACGACCGGCGACGACAGCTTCGCGCTGTTCTCGGCCATCGACGCGGGAGGCGCCGACGAGAAGAACAACGTCTACGAGAACCTGACCGCGATCCTGCCGTGGCGCGCGGCCGGCATCGCGGTGTACGGCGGGTACGCGAACACGTTCAGGAACATCTACATCGCGGACACGCTGACCTACTCCGGCATCACGATCAGCTCGCTCGACTTCGGCTATCCGATGAACGGCTTCGGCGCGAGCCCGCCCACGGTGTTCGACAACATCTCGATCGTCCGTGCGGGCGGCCACTTCTGGGGCCAGCAGACGTTCCCGGCGATCTGGCTGTTCTCCGCGTCGAAGGTGTTCCAGGGCATCCGGGTCAGCAACGTGGACATCGTGGACCCGACGTACTCGGGGATCATGTTCCAGACCCAGTACATCGGCGGCCAGCCGGTGAACCCGATCACGGACACCGTGTTCACCAACATCTCGATCTCCGGTGCGCGCCGCAGCGGCGACGAGTTCGACGCCAAGTCGGGCTTCGGTCTGTGGGCGAACGAGATGCCGGAGCCCGGCCAGGGCCCGGCGGTGGGGTCGGTGACCTTCAACAACCTGAGGTTCGGCGACAACTACCAGAACATCAAGAACACCACGTCCACCTTCACGATCAACATCAATTCCTGATCACATGACAGGCGCCGCCGGAGAGGCTCCTCTCCGGCGGCGCCCGCGTTCAGGGACGCGTTACGAGCAGCGGGTGCCGTTCAGCGTGAAGCCGGTCGGGTCGCCGTTCGCGCCGTTCCAGGTGCCCTGGAAGCCGAACGAGACGTTGCCGCCGGGCGGGATCGAGCCGTTGTAGTCGAGGTTCCTGGCCGTGACCGAGGACCCGTTCTGGGTCACGGTGGCGCTCCAGTAACCGGTGATCTGCTGGCCGTTCGGGAAGGAGAAGCCGAGCGTCCAGCCGTTCACGGGGCTGGAGGAGGTGTTGGTGATCGTGACGTTGCCGGTGAAGCCACCCGGCCACTCGTTCTTGCTGTAGCTGACCCGGCAGGCGCCGTTGCCGTTGCCGCCCGGCGTCGGGCTGGGCGAAGGGCTCTGGACCACGCCGCCGATGCTGTAGGAGAAGTTGTTCACCGCGAGGCCGGCGCCGCCCACCCAGGGCTCGAACCCGGCCTGGACGCTCGTCAGATACCACGACCGCTGGGCGTAACCCCGGTTCACCATGTCGTCGAAGAAGGTCCGCACCGCGAAGCTGATCGAGTTCGTCGGGGAGGTGCGGACGTAGGAGACGACGTTCCAGCCGGTGTTGCCGTACCAGACGTCCCAGGTGCCTCCGGCGAGGTTGACCGTGCCGACCTTCGAGCCGACCGGCTGGACCGAGCCGGTGTGGTTGAGCCACACCATGAGCTCGGCGCCGGTGTTCTGGCCGTCCCTGCGCGGCGTGGGGTCGAACCAGATGTCGTACGCCGCGTCGTAGACCCCCGAGCCCGGGTAGGTCATGCTGACGCTGGTCTGCACGGTGTTGAACTGGCTGTTGCTGGCCTGCAGGGGCAGGCCGCTGCCGCTGGAGCAGGTGTTGTAGTGGCAGCCGGCGTACACCGCGGGGTAGGACGCCGGCGCGCCGTTCTGCGCCTTGTTGTGCCCCGCCTGCGTCACCGTGAAGCCGGTGTTCGTGACGTTGATGCACTGCTGGGCGTCGCTGCCCCAGACGTTGTTCATGACGACGTACTTGCCGCCCTGAATGGTGGTCGAGCCGTACTTCTCGCAAATCGTGGTGTCCGCGTGCGCCGCCTGACCGACGACGAGCGACGCGGCGACGGAGCCGAGCATGGCGAGGCCCGCCGTGATCATTCGCATCTTCATGTCCCGGACCATAGACATCGGTCCGAGACGGGCGACATGCACCGATTTGATCGACAACTTGGACAAAATCCCAACCAGCGCCAACGCCCTTACGGAAGGTGAAACTTTCAGTTATACGTCCTGTCCGAGCGGTCCGCGTGGGCCGCCGCCGGGCGGGGAGTATGACCGCAGGAGGTGAGGTCGATGTCCGTCACAGTGCGCCGCGTGTACGACGACCCCGCGCCCGGGGACGGGACGCGGGTGCTGGTCGACCGGGTGTGGCCGCGTGGTCTCACCAAGGAGGCCGCTCACCTGGACGAATGGGTCAAGGACGTGGCGCCGTCCGGCGAGCTGCGCGTCTGGTACGGCCACGTCCCCGAGAGGTTCGCCGAGTTTCGCAGCCGCTACCTCGCCGAGCTGGACGACCCCGGGCGGCGGGCCGCGCTCGACCGGCTGCGCCGGCTCATGGCGGACGGTCCGCTGACCCTGCTCACCGCGACCAGGGACGTCGAGCACAGCCAGGCCGCCGTCCTCGCCCAGGTGCTGTCCGACGAGCGCCGCGACTGAGCCGGGGTACGGAGGGTTCGGCGCCGGTCAGTGGACCGCGCGGGTCCGGCGGCCGCCGGTGAGGTTGAGCCGGACCATCGCCGGGAGGCGGCGCAGGCCGAGCGTGCTGCGCAGGTTCGGCACGGCCTCGTCGTGCAGCCGGGTGACCAGCGCCCCGAGGTCGGCCGGCTCCACGGCGGACACGCCGAGGTCGAGGTGCGGGTCGTCGGACGGGCCGCGCAGCGCGGCGCGCGCCCGGCGCACCTCCGGATAAGCGCTGACCTGCTCGGCCAGGGCCTCGCTCGCGGGATGCGCGTCGACCTCGGTGACCCCCGACGTGCCGGACTCCAGGCGCAGCCGCCGCGGCCGGTCGACCCGCAGCAGCGCCAGCAGCCAGGCCAGCCCGATGAGCGCGACCACGACGCCCACGGCGGCCACGACCGGCCAGAACCACGGCGTCGCCGCCGCGAAGCTCCTGGTCCCGGGGTCCAGCACCGGCCGTCGTGCGGCGGTATCGCCGAACGCGCCGAGCGCCCGCGCCAGCGCGAGGCCGCCCGCGGCCAGCGGGACCAGGCCGGCCAACGCGAGGCCCACCCGGTTGCCCATGCCCGATCTCGTCCTCACGTCCTGCCTCCTTCTGCGATCCGGTTCAGGACGGGCCGTGGACCCGCACGTTCAGCGAGACGCGGTGGGCGGGAGCGAGGCCGGCCAGCTCGTCCTCGACGGCCGCCCGCACACGGTCGCCGAGCGCCGCCGTGTCGCGCAGGTCCGTACGGACCGACACGTCCGCGTGCCAGCCGCGCATCCGCGCCCCGGCCGCGCGCACGCCGTCCACCGCGTTCGCCCTGGCCCGCAGCGCCCGCGCCAGCGTGCGGCGCGTGATGCCCACCACCAGGTCGGGGTCGCCGGTGCGCAGCGCGACCATCCGCCCCCGGCCGGGGACCACCGCGATCAGGATCAGCACCAGGCCGATCAGGGCCAGCGCACCGGCCACCGCGAGGACCCGGCCGTCGTTCCAGGCCGTGGTGCTCGCCCAGCGGGCCCACTGGTCGTACGGCACGATCTTGACGGGGAGCCCCAGCAGCGCGGAGACCACGTGAACGGCGGTGAGCCCGCCGATTCCCAGCAGCGCGAGCGCGGCGACCGCGGCCGGCAGCCCACGGGCGGGCCGGAAGGCGCGGGCGGTCGCCCCGCCCTCGAACCCGCGCATGGGGACGAACCTCGGGATCTTCTCGTACGAGCCTCTGGTCATCGCGACTCCCCGGGTGCGGGCCGCTGCCCGCGCCCGGGCTCGGGCACGAGCCGCACGACCTCGATGTCCACGTTCTCCACGGCGATGCCGGTGAGCTCGCGCAGCCGCCGCCGGATGTGCTCGCGGAGCCTCGCGGCCAGCCGCGGCACCGGTGCCGGGTAACGCACGGCCAGGTCGCAGTGGACCGCCGCCACCGCGCCGCTCACCGACGCGGACACGTGGGCGCGGCCGGTGACGTTCTCGTCCTCGCTCGCCAGCTCCTCGGCGATCCTCGTGAAGGCGCGGTCGGAGATCGTCGTCGTCCCGCGCGCCGCCGGCACGCTCACTGCCGCCTCGGGTGCATCTGCGGCAGGTGTACGCCGCCTTCGAGCACCAGGCCGACGAGGAACCCGACGATGCCGAGGACCAGGACGATGACGAACGCGGTGAGGCCGCCGAACGCCCCGACCACCCCCAGCACCGTGCCGAACAGCAGCCCCGCGAGGGCCCAGAGCGGATAGCCTTCCATGATCATTCCTTCCTTCCGCCGTCGTCTGCGACCACGTCGGCGATCGTCACGTCCACCCTTCGGCCGCCCGCCAGGCCGCCGATCGCGTCGCGGACCGAGTCGGCCACCTCCGGCAGCGGCCTGCCGTACCGCGCGACGATGTCGACCTCGATGGCGTCGTCCCGTACGGCGACGCCCGGGACCAGCCCGCCGGGCAGGTACGTCGCGACCACCCCGAACGGTCCCCGGGACAGGTCCGCGACGTCGGGACACGCCAGCACGCGCTCGGCGATGCGCCGGGCGGAGACCCCGCGTTCCTCCTCCGGCGGCGGGCCCGCCGGGAGACCGGGACCGCCCTCGGGCGCCGCGGTCCGCCGGCCGCCGGGTTCCGCTCCCGCGCTCCCGGGAACGGCGCTTTCCGCGCTCATTGGACCCGCGGCTCCCCGTCCCCGGGCGCCTGCGGCTCCTGCTGCCTGGGCAGGTGGACGTCGTCGACCGCGATGTTCACCTCGGTGACCTCCAGCCCGCACATGCGCTCGACCGCGCGGATCACGTGGCTGCGCACCGCCTGCGCGAGGTCGGGGATCGCGACGCCGTACTCGACGACGAGGTGGATGTCCACGGCGGCCTGCCGCTCGCCGACCTCGACCGACATGCCCCTGGTGACGCCGTCCTCCCCGCCCAGCGCCCCCCTGATCGCGCCGAACGCGCGGGCCGTGCCGGTGCCGAAGTCGTGGACTCCGTCGATCTCGCGGGCCGCCATTCCGGCGATCTTGGCGACCACCTCGTCGGCGATCGTGGTGCGGCCCCGCTCCGTCACCAGGCCGGAATGCCCCTGCGTCCCCAGGGACCGTCCGGGCACCTGCTCGACGGTCGCGGTCGACATTCTCGTTTCGGTCATCTGACTCCCCCGCTTCATTCGTCCGCTTACCGCCGGTATATGCGCGTAATACCCGTTTTGCGCACAGTAATCGGACCAGGCAGGGCGAGGTTGGGTCACCGGATCACCTCGAAGACCCCAAGACCGGCGCGCCCGGGAAGGGCGATGTCGGACGGGTTCTAACACATGGAACAAGCCGTACCAAAACTGTCCGGTATACGTCGGATCAAGTTTCTATGTGCACCTCTAGGGCATTCATACCGTTCAGTCGGATCGCAGCGCCGCATGGCGGGCGGGCGGACGTCCGGTCCGACGCTTCGGGGCCGGCCAGTAGGAGGCGCGATCATGAAAGACGGACTGAAGGTGGCTCTGGCGGTCATCGCTGGCTATTACCTCGGCCGGCATCAAAAGCTCCGTTTCGCCCTGATGCTGGCGCTCGCCATCCTCGCCGCCCGGCTGAAGGGAGAGGGCGCGGCCGGCGCCCTGCTCGAACAGGTCCCCAAGATCCTCGGCGGCGCCGCCCCCGACATCGGCAAGATCACCGAACGCGTCCGCGGCGACCTGCTGGACATCGGCAAGGCAGCGGCCAGGCGCGCCACCAGCCGCCAGATCGACAACCTCAGCGACAGGCTGCACGAACGCGCCGAGTCTCTCCGGCATCCCAAGGGCCGCGGCCGGGCCGCCGAGGAGGAAGCCGAAGAGGAGGAGCGGCCGGAGGAGAGCCGCCGCCGAGCGCCCCGCCGCCGTCCGCCGCACCGCGAGCCCGAGCGTGAGCGCGAACGGGCCCCCGAAGAGGACTACGAGGAGGACGAGGAATACGAGGAGGAGCCGTATGAGGAGGAGGCGGAGGAGCCCGAACCCGAGGAGCGTCGCCGGCCCCGCATCCGTCCTCCCCGTCCCGTGCCGCGGAGGAGGTGAGACCGATGACTCAACAGACGCGTGAACATATCGAGAGCGCCCGCGATCGGGCCACTCGGCTGCCGGATGAAGGCGCACTGCCCACCCAGCGACTCGCGCAGGAATTCCAGAACCTCGCCACGGCCGTGGCCGAGCGTGCGCTGGGCCGGGTCGCCGACAAGATCGACGGTCTGGCCGGGCGTCTCACCGACTACGTGGAGCACGGCGGCTCCGGGCTGTTCAGCGCGCTCACCGGGAAGGAAGGCGGCGGGCGCGAGGTGCTCGGCGGGCTCCTCTCCGGCCTCACCCGCGGCAAGGACGCCCGGGGGCTGCTCGAGTCCGCGGCCAATCGGCTCGGCGCGAAGGGTGGAGGCGGCGGTCTGCTCGGCGCGCTCACCCACGCCCTCACCGAGGACGGCGGAGGCGGCCACCCCGTACGCGCGGCCCTCATGGCGTACGGCAAGGAGAAGATCAAGGGCCTGTTCGGCAAGGGCGGCGGCGCGGGCAAGGGCGGCAAGGGCAAGAAGCTCAAGGTCACCAACATCGTCGAGTCGCTCGACATCGGCGCGCCGGTCCGCCTGGTCTACAACCAGTGGACGCAGTTCGAAGACTTCCCGAGCTTCATGAAGAAGGTCGAGACGGTCGAGCAGAAGTCCGACGAGAAGCTCGGGTGGAAGGCCCAGGTCTTCTGGTCTCACCGCACCTGGGAGTCGACGATCGTCGAGCAGGTGCCCGACAGCAGGATCGTCTGGAGGTCGCAGGGGCCGAAGGGCTTCCCGGACGGCTCGGTGACCTTCCACGAGCTCGGTCCGGAGCTGACCCGCGTGCTGCTCGTGATCGAGTATCACCCGCAGGGTTTCTTCGAGCGTGTCGGCAACCTGTGGCGGGCCCAGGGCCGCCGGGTCCGGCTTGAGTTCAAGCACTTCGGACGGCACGTCATGACCAACGCCCTGCTGCGTCCCGACGAGATCGAGGGCTGGCGGGGGGAGATCCGCGACAGCCAGGTCGTCAAGGACCACGAGACCGCCCTGCGTGAGGAACGCGAGGAGACCCCGGAAGAGGGCGCGGCAGAAGAGGCCCCGGAGGAGCGCGAGGCCGCCGAGGAGCCCGAAGGGCCGGAAGAGCTCGGGGAGGTCGGGGAGCCCGAGGAGTTCGAGGAGGAGCCGTACGAAGAGGAGGAGGAAGAGCCCGAACGGGCGCGCCGGCCCGCCTACGCGGGCGCGGGTGGACGGGCCGGCCGAGGCGAGCAGGCCCGCAGGAGCGAGCAGACCGGCAGGGGCGAGCAGACCGGCAGGGGCGAGCAGACCCGCGGAGCCGGGCGGGCCGAGGAGACGGGCGGGGAGACGGGCGAGGCCGGAGAGCAGCCGGCGCGCCGCCCCCTGATCCGGCGCCGCCGCACCCCCGAGTAACCGGCACGGAGCCACCGGCGCGGACGAGGCACCGAGCGGGACGGCGGCGGACGGAGCCGGTGAGCGCGAACGCGACACGACATAGGGGGAGGGGAAGCGCATGACGGTAGCCGTTCCACCGGCGGGTGGCGGCGGATTGCCGGGCCGGCCGTCGGGGTCGGGTCTGGCAGACGTCATCGACACGATCCTGGACAAGGGCCTCGTGATCGACGCCTACGTACGGGTCTCACTGGTCGGCATCGAGATCCTGACCATCGACGTGCGTGTCGTTGTCGCCAGCGTCGACACCTATCTCCGCTTCGCCGAGGCGGTGAACCGCCTCGACCTGGCGTCCCAGAAGCAGGGGCTGCCCGACCTCCTGTCGAGCGCGCCCCAGAGCGTCGCCCGCGGCAAGACCAAGGGCGTGGTCCAGGGCGTGCTGGAGGCGGCCGGAGAGAAGCTGCAGGACATGAGGGAGAGCTACGCGGACGAACCCACCCCGCGTGCCCGCCGCCGTCGACGGGAGGAGGACTGACATGACGGGCTCCATTAGGCAGTCGGGTGCGGGCGACCGGGCCGAAGCTCCCCCGCGCGACACCGCGTGCTACGTCTACGGCATCCTCCCGGAGGACGTGGAGATCAGCGAGGACGCCGTCGGGGTGGGCGACCCTCCCGCCCGGGTCACGATCGTCAGGCATGGTGAGATCGCCGCTCTGATCAGCGACGTCGACGTGGACCGTCCCCTCGGCCGCGCACGGGACCTGGTGGCCCACGAGCAGCTGCTCGACGAGGCCGCGGCCGAGGTTCCCGTGCTTCCCCTGCGGTTCGGCGCCGTGATGACCACGCCCGAGGCGGTCGTGGAGGAGCTGCTGGCCCCGCATCACGACTCGTTCGCGGCGGCCCTGAAGCAGATGGAAGGCCGGGCGCAGTTCGTCATCAAGGCGCGGTACGCCGAGCAGCCGGTGCTGGTCGAGGTGCTGACGGAGAGCGCCGAGGCGAGGCAGCTACGCGACCGGATCAGGCAGTTGCCGGAAGAGGTGACCCGCAACGAACGCATCCGGCTCGGCGAGCTGATCACGCAGATCATCGCCGCCAAACGCGAGGCCGACACCCGGATGGTCGTCGAACGCTTCGAGCCCGTCACCGTCGGCACGGTGGTCCGGGACCCCGGCCACGAGCGCGACGCCGCGCATGTCGCGTTCCTCGTGGAGAACGACCGCCAGACCGACTTCGAGCGCGTCGTCGGCGAGCTGCGCTCCGAGTGGGGGGACCGGGTCGAGGTCCGCGTGCTCGGGCCGATGGCGCCGTACGACTTCGTCACCACCTGACTCATGAGAGGAGGCCGCCGTGGGACTGATCAGCTTTCTGTTCACCTGGCCGCTCGCCCCGGTCCACGGCGTCATCCGGCTGGGTGAGCTGATCCAGCAGCAGGTCGAGCACGAGCTCAAGGATCCGGCGGCGGTGCGGCGGCGGCTGGAGGCCATCGAGGAGGCCAGGCGCTCCGGCCAGATCTCCGAAGAGGAGGAGGCACAGGCCGTGGAGGAGATTCTCAGGCTCATGAGCGGACGGCCGAGGGGGTGATCGCCTGATGCCTCCCCGGCGCAGAGCCCGTTACGACGAGGACGCCGCCTCCTTTCGGCGGCGGGCCCCGTCCGGCGTGCCCGCCGAGGAGAACGGGCCGTACGACGAGCCCGAGGGCGAAGAGGAGGACGAGCGCATAGACGAGCCGCGCCGGCGCCGGGCGCTGAACGCGGTGTCCGCCGGGCAGCTCGGCCTGCGCTACATCGCGGACCTGACCTCGAAGGAGACCGAGGGGGTCACGTCGGTGGAACCCGTCGAGGACGGCTGGGTGGTGGACGTCGAGGTAGTCGAGGACCGCAGGATCCCGTCCACCAGCGACATGCTGTCGGTCTTCGAGTGCCGGCTGGACGACGAGGGAAACCTGATGTCCTACCGGCGCACCCGGACCTACCGGCGCGGCACGGGCGCCTACGGGGGTGGGTCATGACCGATCCCCGCTCGCGTCCCGTCCTCCGCGAGTCGTCGTACGGCCCGCCGGCCGTGATGGGCCGGGAGTCGACCAACCTGGGCGACATCCTGGAACGCGTGCTCGACCGGGGCATCGTGATCGCCGGCGACATCAAGGTGAACCTGCTGGAAATCGAGCTGCTGACGATCAAACTGCGGCTGGTCATCGCCTCGGTCGACACCGCGCGGGAGATCGGCATCGACTGGTGGGAGCGCGACCCGTGGCTCAGCGGCAGGGACCGCGAGCTGGTCGAGGAGAACCGCCGCCTTCGCGAGCGGTTGAACGCGGTCGAGGAGCGCCTGCTCGCCTGGGAGGAACGCACCGAGCCGGCCCCGGACGAGCAGCGGCCCGGACGACCGGGCGACCGCCAGGCCGAGGCCCGCGCCCGGCGGCTCGGACCAGGCGGCCCCCGCGGAACGGAGCCCGGCCGTGACTGAGAACCCCATGTGCGAAAACCACCCCGCCGCCCCGGGGGGCGTCGGCCAGGGGGTTTACCTGTACGCGGTGACGTACGGCGGGGAGTTCCCCCGCAATCTACTCGGCGTGATGGACGGCATGGTGCGGCAGGTGCCGCACGCCGGGCTCGTGGCCCACATCAGCGATGTGCCTTTGGACAGGTTTGGAGAGGAACCGCTGCGCCGCTCGCTGGAGGACCTGACCTGGGTGGAGGGAGTCGCCCGCGCCCATCACCGGGTCGTGGAGGCGCTGGCGGCGGCCGGGCCGACCGCCCCCGTGCGCCTCGTCACCGTCTACATCGGCGAGGAGCAGGTCCGCGACCTGCTCGACCGGCGGCACGACGCCTTCGCCGAGATCCTGTCGCACGTCGCGGGACGGCGCGAGTGGGGCGTCAAGGCGTACCTGCACCGGGAGACGCCGCCTCCGTCGCCGGTGCCCGCGGCCGCCCCGGGGGCCGGTGCCGACAGCCCCGGCATGGCGTACCTGCGCAGGAAGAAGGAGAACCTGCGCGGCAGGGAGGACCTGTGGCGCGCGGCGGCGGAGCGGGCCGAGCGCCTGCACGCCGAGCTGGGACGGGTCGCCGTGGCGAGCCGCCGCCATCGCCCGCAGGACCCCCAGTTGTCCGGGCGGAGCGAGTCGATGCTGCTCAACGGCGCCTATCTGGTCGATCCGGCCCGGGAGGAGGAGTTCGCGGCGGTGCTCGACGGCTTCCGCGACCGGTTCCTTGACGTCGAGCTGACCGGGCCGTGGGCGCCCTACTCCTTCACCTCGGTCGACCTCGGGACCGATCGTGCCGGGGGTGTGCGATGACGCCCGGCGAGACCCCGGCGTATCTGCCGGAGCGGAGCCGGGGCGCGGCCCTCGCCGCCCAGGGCCGCCTGCCGCCCGAGCGCGTGGCGCTCGTCGATCTGCTCGACCGGCTGCTCGCGGGTGGTGTGGTGATCGCCGGCGACGTCGTGCTGTCGATCGCCGGCATCGACCTGGTCCGCATCTCCCTGCGGGCGCTGCTCGGCTCCGTACGCGGCACCGAGCCGTTCGACCCGCTCGGCGAGCCGTACGGCAGGCGGGCGGCGGAAGGTCCCGGCGGCGGAAGGGAGAGTGAGGATGACCTGTGGTGAGGCCCGCAACGCCCCCTGGGACGCCGCGGCGGGGCCATGGCGGCTGGGCGTAGAAGACCTTCAGGCCGAGGCGGAGGGCACGAACCGGCGCGAACGGACCCGGGACGCCGGGAAGACCACTCCCTGGCGGCTCGACACCGACCCGGAGGCGGTGCGGCGCGACCTGAGCCGTCTGGTGCTGACGCTCGTCGAACTCGTGCGCCAGCTCGTGGAACGCCAGGCCATCCGGCGCATGGACCAGGGCGACCTGTCCGATGAGCAGGTCGAGACGCTCGGCCTGACGCTCATGCGCCTGGAGGAGGCCATGACCGAGCTGTGCGAACGGTTCGAGATCTCACCGTCCGACCTCAACCTCGATCTGGGACCGCTCGGCACGCTGCTGCCCGCCGACGCGCCGTGAGCGCCGCCGTGTACGGCCGGATCGCCGGGGTAGGCGGAGCACACAATCCGAAAGGGGGTCGTCATGAGTGTCGTCGGCCGGGACGAGGTCCGTGCGCTGCTGGAGTCGCCGTCGCCCGACGCGACGCTCGTGCTGGTGGGCGGACGGTGCGAGGTCGTGCCGGAGTCGCGGGCCGAAGGCCTGGTGATCGTCAGCCGGCGCGACCTGGAGGGCGTCGTGGGAGACGGCCCGATGGACGACCGGCGGCTCGGCGAGCTCGCGGACCAGCTCGACACGGTCGCCCGCGACCTGGGGGCGTGACGGCCCGGCCGGGTGTCCTGCGGCACTGAGAGGAGCCGGCACCGAGGGGAGCCTATGGGGGGATTCGACGCGTCCGCGTACGGGCGGACGATCGCGGACATCTACGACGAGATGGTGGAGCATCTGCCCACCGATGCCGCGGTCGAGCGTGTGTTCCTGCTGGCCGAGGGAGGGCCCGTCCTGGAGTTCGGGATCGGGACCGGCAGGCTGGCGCTCCCCCTCGCCGCCCGCGGCCTGGCCGTGGCGGGCATCGACGCGTCGCCTGACATGGTGGCGATCCTGCGGGGCAAGCCCGGCGGCGACCGCGTCCCGGTGACCGTGGGCGACTTCTCCGAGGCGACGGCCGAAGGGCGGTTCTCGCTCGTTCTGCTGGTCTTCAACACCGTCTTCGCGCTGCCCTCGCAGGACGCGCAGGTGCGGTGCTTCCGGAACGCGGCGGCCCATCTGCGGCCCGGCGGGCGCTTCGTGATCGAGGCGTGGGTGCCGGACCCGGCCGCCTTCCGCGACCGTACGTCGCTGCGGCTGGTGTCGCTCACCGAGGACGAGATCGTCGTCGAGGCGGCCCGGCTGAGC
Organism: Microbispora rosea subsp. aerata; assembly: GCF_014647835.1. GTDB lineage: Bacteria > Actinomycetota > Actinomycetes > Streptosporangiales > Streptosporangiaceae > Microbispora > Microbispora aerata. Next base: position 26,366 of record NZ_BMPY01000015.1, on the reverse strand, counting down.
CCGGCCGAGCAGCACATGCACACCACGAAACTGCGGATGACCGTGAACGGCCTGCGGCTGCTGCCGGCCAACCATCGCTACGCCTGGCCGTGCGAGCTGGATCTCATGGCCCGCCTCGCCGGGATGGAGCGGGAGCACCGCTGGGCCGACTGGTCCGGCGCTCCGTTCACCGACGACAGCCGCGCCCACGTGTCCGTCTACCGCCTGCTGGAGACCTGATGCAGTTGCCCGCACCCCGAGGCCCGCTCACCGGCCGGCTCTTCACGGAGCTGACCCGGCCGCCGCACGCTTTCGACCCGCCGCCCACCATCCCGTACGGCGCGGAGGAGGACGCCCATCTCGCGCTGTTCGTCTGCTACGAGCTGCACTACCAGGGATTCGACGGCGTCGACGACCGCTGGGAGTGGAATCCGTCGGTGCTGGCCCTGCGGGAGCGCCTGGAGAGGTGGTTCGAGCGGTGGCTGGCCAGGCGCGTGCCTCGCCCGCCCGCCCCGCCACCGCGGGAGGTGCCCCGGGCGCTGGCGGCGCTGGCGGCGGCCGACGACGGCCCCTCGCTGTCGGCGTACCTGCGGGCCAGGGCCGACGCGGAGCAGTTCCGCGAGTTCGCGATCCACCGGTCGATCTACCATCTCAAGGAGGCCGACCCGCACACGTGGGGCATCCCGCGTCTGCTCGGCCGGGCGAAGGCCGCGCTCGTGGAGATCCAGGCCGACGAGTACGGCGGGGGCAGGCCGGAGCGCATGCACGCCGAGCTGTTCCGCGCGACTCTGCGGGGGCTCGGCCTCGACGACTCGTACGGCGCCTACCTGGGCAGCGTCCCCGGCGTGACGCTCGCGATCAGCAACGTCATGTCGCTGTTCGGGCTGCACCGCCGCCACCGGGCCGCGCTCCTCGGGCACCTCGCGGCGTTCGAGATGACCTCGTCGCTCCCCAACCGCCGCTACAGCCGGGGCCTGCGGCGGCTGGGCGGCGACGCCGACGCGCGCCGCTACTACGACGAGCACGTGCAGGCCGACGCCGTGCACGAGCAGATCGCCGCGCACGACCTGTGTGGCGCGTTCGCCGCCGAACATCCCGGTTTGACCGGCGACATCATGTACGGCGCCGCCTGCGCGCTGACCCTCGACCGGCTCTTCGCCGACCATCTGCTGGGCCGTTGGCGGGAGGGACGCACCTCCCTGTGGCGGCCGGACGCCGCCGGATGGAAACGAACCACGGCGTCACCCGCTGCTTCGCAGACACGACCGGCCCGCCTCACCGAATCGAGGTGACAGCCCGATGACGCCGCTCACCCCGGTGCGGCCGGAGCCGGGCCGTGTCACCCCGGACATCGACTACGTGCTGCCGCTGCGCTGGCACGACGACGCCGGGCTGGACGAGCTGACCGGCTACCTGCGCGGCCTGGCCCGGCACGCCCGGATCGTTGTCGTCGACGGCTCACCGTCGCCGCTGTTCGAACGGCACGCCCGCCTGTGGCACGGCATCGCCGAGCACGTGCGGCCCGATGACGACCTGACGGCCGCGAACGGCAAGGTGGCGGGCGTGCTGACCGGCATGCGCCGTGCCCGCGGCGAACGCGTGATCATCGCCGACGACGACGTGCGCTACGAGGCGGACGCGCTCGCCCGCGTCCACGCCCTGCTCGACCACGCCGACCTCGTCCGCCCGCAGAACCACTTCCACCCGCTTCCCTGGCACGCCCGCTGGGACAGCGCCCGCACCCTGCTCAACCGCTGCCTCGGCGCGGACTACCCGGGCACCTTCGGCGTACGCCGCTCGATGTTCGACAAGATGGGCGGCTACGACGGCGACGTACTGTTCGAAAACCTGGAGCTCATCCGTACGGTCCGTGCCCACGGCGGCCGGGAGGTCCGCCCACTTGACCTGTACGTGCGGCGCCTGCCGCCCGGCGCCCGCAGGTTCTGGTCGCAGCGGGTCCGGCAGGCGTACGACGACCTGGCGCAGCCGACGCGGATGGCGGTCTTCCTCGCCGTCCTTCCCTGCGTGGGCGCGGCCCTGTGGCGACGCCGACCGGAGCTGGTCGCGGCAGGCGCGGTGGTGACGGTCGGCCTGGCGGAGATCGGACGCCGCCGTTCCGGAGGCCGCCGGGTCTTCCCCGCCACGACCAGCCTGTTCGCGCCCGTCTGGGTGCTCGAACGCGCCACGTGCAGCTGGGCCGCTCTGGCCGCCAGGGTGCTGCTCGGCGGCGTGCCGTACGCGGGCCGCCGTCTGCGGGTCGCCGCACACTCAACGCGCCACCTCCGCCGCCGAGCACTCACACCAGAACCCCGGAGCCGGTAAGCGCATCAAGCGACTCGACGCCCGAGGCTTCAAGGCGGCACGCACGCGGCCCCGAGGAAGACGACGGATCGGTGGCCGGGGCGTTGCGTGAGCCCGGCGGATCGGGAGTCGGCTCGGCGGATCTGGTGTCAGCTTGGCGGGTCGGGTTCGCTTGACGCCCGGAAGCCGACCTCTTTGTGTGAGCCGTCGCAGAACGGCTTGGTGGAGGACCGGCCGCAGCGGCATAGCGCCACGGTGTCCCTGCCCGGGTCGATGCACCGCCCGTCCTGCGTCATAAGCGTGAACGGCCCGCGCACGAGCAGCGGGCCGTCCTCGCAAGGCGTCACCGTGACCGCCGTCACCGTGGCCGGGTGCTGCGTGATGTGCTCCATGCGATGGAGCTGCCCGGGACGGTGACGGCATAACACGTGGTCAACGGCGCATGATCAATCCCATCGCGCGCAGTAGGCGGAGGGGCTGAAGGCCCAGCACCCGGCCTGTCCCGCGGCCGGTTTGTCCGCCGAGAGCAGGTATCGGGCGTAGGGCGCACTGGACGTCGCCGGAACGTTCGACGGGCTCGGCACGCCCGCCTTCACGGACGGCGGGGCGAAGGCCCATCGCGGTGCGGCCGTACTGCCCGGCTGCTCGCCGCTCGGACCCGCGTACGGCTGCCCGTACGCGCGGCTTCGCCAAGGCGACAGGCTCCAGCAGCCGGCCGCGTCGTCCCCGCACTGGTGGCGGGTATGAGCGACCAGCGGCGGCAGCGGCAGATATCCCGGCATCGCGATCGGTGTCGAAGTCGCCGATCCGCCCGCAGGAGGCACCGCCGCGGACTGGTTGACGGTCGACGGCGCCGGCGATCCCCAGGTCGGACCGCCCGGAGACGTCGGCGCTGCCGTGGGAGCCGGAGGAACCCCCGGAGTCGGCGTCACGGTCGGCGTCGCCGTCCCGGGCGTCGTCGTGGGGACGGCGGGCGAGGCCGCAGCCGTCGGGCTGACAGTGGGCAGCGCGGTGGAGGTGGCCGTCGGGCTCGCCTTCGGGTCCGGCGCCTGCTGCGTCGGCTTTTGCGAAGGTGTGACCGTGGGCTTGGCCGTCGGCTTCGCGGTGGACTTCGGCTTCGCGGTCGGCTTCGGCTTCGCCGTGGCCTTCGGCTTCGTGGTGGGCTTGTCCGTCGGCTTCGCGGTGGCCGTGGGGCTTGCCTGAGGGCTCGCCGAGGCGGTCGGGCTGGGCGAAACGGCTACCGGGGGGGCCGCGCTCGACGTGGCGCTCGGCGTCGCCGAAGCGGTGGGGCCGCTGCTCGGCGTGGCCGGGCTCGTGGTGCTCGCAACCGGCGCGGGAGTCGCGGGGGTTGCGGGAGCCGTGGGAGTCGCGGGAGCCGCGCCCTTGGCACTCGCCACCGGCGTGGCGGTGGCCGACCCGCTGGTGGCCGTCGGCGCCGGCGTCGCCTGACCGGTCTGGGCGCGAGCAGCGGCATCGCCGGCCTTCGGAGCCGGCGCGGCGCTCGGCCCGCCGTTCGGGGCGGGTGCGGCCAGGGTGTTGGGGCCGCCGCTCGCCGTGGGTGCGGCCTTCTTCGGAGCCGTCGCCGTACCACCGCGTGTTTTCGGCGAGGCGGTCGCGGGCGCCGAACCTCCGGCACGGCGGGTCGCGTCGGTGCGACGCGAGGTGCCGTCCGGCCGCTCACTCCTGGCGACGGACCCGTCACGGGTGCGATCACGAGAATCGCGAGCGGTCCGGTCGTCGTCCGCGCGACCGCTCCGCGTACGGTCCGAGGTGTGGGACTGGCGGGCCGTACGGTCGCCCGTGTCCCGGACGCGGCTTTCGCGGTCCCGGTCGTACGACTCGTGGTCGCTCCGGCTCCCGACGACGGTGCCGTCCGATCCGGTGCGCGATCCGGTGTCCGATCTGGCGCCGTAGGTGGTGCCGGACGACCCGGTGGACTCGCGGTCGGCGGTGTCGCCGGCCCGTTCACGAGTCGTACGAGACGATTCACCGGAGGAGTCGCGAGCGGTGCGGGACGAGCCGCCGGAGCCGTCAGAGCCGCCGGAGCTGTCAGAGCCGCCGGAGTCGGCGCGTGAGGAGTACCGCGTCGAATCCGACGAGACGTCCGCGGGGTCGTTGGATGTGGGCGCGGCCGGGAAGGCGGCGCCGTCTACCGGTGGAGGGGTGTCCCTGCCGGGTTCGGCCACGGCGGCCCAGGGCTGCGCGACGACGGCGCCGCCGGTGGCGGACACCGCGGCCAGAAGCAGGCCGGAGACCAGAGTGGCTCGCCGGGAGGACATTCGGGGGGTCATTGCGGGCTCTTCCTCGATCTAGGGAGTGGGCCGGGGACCGATGAGGGACTTCCAGCCCGCCGCGGCGAACTCGGGCGTCCCTGGGAGAGCTGCCGCGGGCACGGACGGGGGCGTCGGGTCGGGAATGTTCACCCAGTCGCCCTTGTCCTTGCCGCGCATATCGGGTTTCCACGCCATCAGCAGGCTCATGGCGTAGGGGCTGGAGTACACGGGGCCGGTGCCACCGGCGCCCGTGGTCGCCGTCACCTGGACCAGGACGGAGACCTGCACCTGGTCCTCGGAGCGGGCCTTCCACTGGACGCCGATGGTCTGCGTCCGCAGGGCCGCCCCGGCGGGGAGATCGCCTTCGGGGGGAAGGCCGAGGGTCTCCCGCCAGCCGCGTACGGCGTCGCGAGCGCCCGCGCGCGCCGCCTCACGCTGGTCCGGCGGGGCGTACAGCGCGGCCGCCTGTTCCGCCTGGCGGACGTCGAGCGTCCAGGCGGCCTCCAGGGCGGCGGCCGCGGCGGACGCCGCCCCGATCTCGGTGTGGGGGAAGCCGACGGGGTAGCCTCCGTCGCCCTCGTAATCCGCCGGCACCGCCAGCGCGACGCTCGGCGCCGCGGTGACACGCACGGGCGCGGGCGGCGGCTCGACGTCCCGCGTCTGCAGCACGATCACCGCGACGGCGATGACGGTGACGACCCCCGCGATGGCGACGACCAGATGCCGGGGATCCCAGCGGCGCTGAGGTCCCAGGTCCCAGTCGAGCGCCGGATCGGGGATGACTGGTCCCACTACTTGCTCCGGTCCGTCCGCTGGGAGAACGCCTGCCCGGCCGCCGCCGCCAGGCGCAGGTACGCGCCGCGGGTGGTGGGCTTCAGCCGCGTCAGGTCGACTTCCGCGCCCTCCTTGAGATGCGGGTCGAACGGCACGCGCACCACCGTGCGGCAGCGTCCGGCGAAGTGGCGTTCGAGCAGGTCGACGTCCACGTTCGACTTCGGCTCGACCGCGTTCAGCACCACGATGGCGTTCTTGACGAGGTGGCCGTGGCCGTGGGCGGTGAGCCAGTCGAGCGTCGCGGCGGCCGAGCTCGCGCCGTCCACCGCGACCATGGTGACCAGCACGATCTGGTCGGCGAGCTCCAGCGTGGCACCCATCGCGCCGTGCAGGAGCCCGGTGCCGCAGTCGGTGATGCAGATCGAGTAGAAACGCTCGATCAGATTGGCCACCGTACGGTAATCGTCGGCGTTGAACGCCTCGCTGACGGCCGGGTCGGTGTCGGAGGCGAGCACCTCAAGCCGGGCGGGCGACTGGGAGGTGAACGCGCGGGCGTCGGCGTACCGCACGATGTGCGGCGCCTCCGCCAGCAGGGTCCGGATGGTCGCGGCGGTCTCCGACTTGACCTTGAGGCCGAGCGTCCCACGGTCGGGGTTGGCGTCGATGGCGATCACCCGGTCGCCGCGCAGCGAGGCCAGCGTGTTGCCCAGCGCCGCCGTCGTCGTGGTCTTCCCCACCCCGCCCTTGAGGCTCATGACCGCGATCCTGTGATGACCGCTGGCGACCGGCGTCTGCGCCTGGGCGATCAGCGTGCGCCGTTCCAGCTCCGCCGCCGACTCGGACGGGACGATCCGCCCGCCGGAGAGCTTGTAGACGAGCCGCCGCCAGCCGCCGGTGGGCTCCATGCGCCGGTTGGTCAACAGGTGCTCGGCAGTGAGAGGCACGCTGTCGGGGAACTGCTCGGCTGGTGTAGGCACCGAAGTGTGCATCTCGGTCAATGTCGGGTCCTTTCACCGGGAGAAGAGAAACGGGGGCGGCGGTCAGCAGGTGCTCCATCGCACTGTGGCGGTGCCTTTATTGCCCTTCGGGCCGTGCAGTTTGAGCGGTGCCGTCATGGGCGATGGAACCCCGCACCAATAGCGGACACGCAACGCACGCACGGTGACCACTGCGGTGCGCCCGGGCTTGAGCGTTCCACTGGACGGCTCGACCACCAGGCCGGGAGCCGAAATCCGCCATTTCACGGGTTTTCCAGAGGTCGTCGAGAGAGTGAGGGTGCCCCTCCCGAACGCGTCGAGTGCGACGACGGACGGCGCCTGCACGCCCCAGGCCCCCATCAGGAAGGCGCCCGGGGTAGCGGCGGCGTCCGGGGCGGCGCCCTGCCCGGCGGCCTGCCCTGCGGCGTCCCCGGCCGAAGCGCCCTGGCCGCCACCCTGATCGGCGCCCCCCATGGCGGCGGTCGCGGTCACCGTGACCTGCGGCGCGCCCGAGGCCGCACCCGTCGCGCCGTCGGTCGCGCCGCCCGTCTCGGTCCCACCGGTTACCGTCTCGCCGCCCGTGCCACCGCCCGCCGAGAGGTTCGCCGCCGTCTGCACGGGGTCGGCGGACGCCTGCGCGACGTTCGCCTCCAGCGCGCCTTTCTGAGACTGGGGTGCGGGAGCGAAGAGGTTGATTCCCGCCACCGTCCCCGCCGCCCCTGCGACGACGACGATGACGATCCTCAAAGCGGTCGCCCGGAGCAGCGAACCGACCCGCGCCAGGACCTGGATGATCCTGATCTGCGTACCGGAGAACGACGCGTGATGGGAGTCCGGCCCTCCGGCCGCCTCGGCGACGTCGGCGGGTGCGTGAACCGCGTCGGCGGCGTGCGCCAGAGCCTCCCTCGCCCTGATCTGAGAGAGCAGCGCGTTGTAGAGAGGGGTGTCCTGGCCCGGTGGCAGTACGGCGCCCTCCCCGAAGGCCGGGTGCGTCGCCCCTTCCACCGGCCCGGCGACCCCCCACGGCGCTGCCGTCCCGCCCGCGCCCGGCGACCCGGCCGAGCCAGTCGTCCCCGCCGGTCCGCCCGATCCGGCCGGCCCCGCCGCCCCGATCGTCGGCGTCGGCCCGCTCTGGCCTGCCGCCCCGCTCTGTCCTGTCGGCATCATCGGCGCGGGCGGCCCGTACGGCCGCATGGGACCGCGCGCCCCGGAGACAGGGCGCCGGCTCGGGCGGGTCAGCTCCGGCGCGCTGTGCCCGGACGGCTCGGAAGGCGGGGCGGACCGTCGCAGGCCGCGCGCCTTCGACACCCCCGGCGGCCACGGCAGGCTCGGCTGGGTGTCCTCCTGTGAGAACGGCCGCACCGGGCGCTCATGCTCATGCGTCGCCTGCGACGGTTCCTCCGACGGCCCATGCTGCGGTCCCTGCGGTAATGCTTGCGGTGGCTGAGCAGGCCGCTGCGCGGGCGCGCCCGCCATGCCCGGCGGCACCAGAGGAGCCGTATCGAAGGAGCCGGAAGACGGCGGCGCGGCCGGCGGCTGTGTGGGAGCCACCGGAGCGGCGGGAGGCTGCACGGAGGAAGGCGGGGCAGCAGAGGGCTGCGCGGGAGCCGCCGAACCGAACGCCGCCTCCGGCACAGGCGCGGGCGGCATCTGCGGCGCGGCAGAGGGCTGCGCGAAGGACGGTGGGGCAGCAGAAGGTTGCGCGGAGGCCGCCGGAGCAGCAGGGGGCTGTGCGGGGGACAGCGGCGCGGCAGGGGCGGGCGCGGTGTCCACGGGAGCGGGAAGTGGCGCCCCGAACGACGAAGGGGGCCGGTGTGCCGTCCGCTCCACCTGAGCGGGCCGGGCCCTGTTCAGGGCGTCCAGGAGTCGCTGCCTGGTCTCGGCCGTGAGGTCGGCGACCGGAGGGCGGGAAAGGATCTGCGGAACTGTGTATCGGATGTTGATGGGCCGCTTGCACACGACGCAGGTCACGATGTGCCGGAGCAGCTCCGTACGGGCGGCGCCGAAGTCGGCCGCCTCGCGGCGCTCGTCCGGGAAGACAGCGGCGACCAGCGAGCCGATATCGGGGCAGATCGGACGGCCCCGGGCCAGGCCGTCCAGCCCGCTCACCAGGATTTCCACCACGTCCTGGGTGCGCGCGATGAGCCTGCCGGCCTCCTTGATCGGCAGGGCGAGCACGTACACGAGGTCCCGCAGCGGGAGCTCGTGACGGTAGAGCAGGCGCAGCGTCTCCGCGCCCAGAGGGTCCGCCAGGCTCCACGCCCGTCGTACGGCCAACTGGTCGGGTCCGCCGGGACCGGACGCGGGCAGAAAGCCGGGCCCCGAGCCGGTGGCGCACTCACGGCGCAGCGCGGACAGCAGCCAGGCCCGGTCCGAAAGGTTCTCGGGCCGTTCGCGGGCGGCGCACGACTCCAGCGCGGCGGTCACCGCCGCGAGCATGGGGGCGGGCTCGAGGTGGCAGGAGGCGTAGTCGACGAGGTGGGCGCCGTGCTCGTCCACCCACGCCATCCCCCGGCCGGGGTCGAGCGTCATATCCCCGGCAGGCGGGTTCATGCGCACCAGTTCAGGGTCAGGGTGGCGACAACGTCATGTTCGGCCAGAGCATCACTGCGGCTTGGGTGCCGCGCTTGCCTAACAGGAAAACTTGATGCATACCGATACATAGAACGAGATCTTAGACTGACAGCGATGTGTTGGGAAGGAAAAGAACCATAGAAATCGTGAGTTGAGGATAAGCCGCAAATAGCACCTATATGGTCATCCGAAAAGGGCTAGCGGCAGCGCCCGTTATTATCTCCGGACCCGTCTGCAGAAGTCACGGGCCACTCCATCCTCGCTCACTTCAGGCCCGGCCGACCTGTCACTTCGCCCATCGAGGGCACGCCTCGGCGGCGACTTTCCCCGCCCGACTTTCACCGGTCACCCGATCTTCGCGGCTAACATGAATAGCCTTCATATCGCCGGGGAATAACCAGTGTTCCATACTTTCTCGGCATTACGCCGCGCGTACGCCCGGTCTCGCGCTGAAGCAGCCCTCCCCACGGCGGAAAACGATCTCGCGATTTACGCGCGAGCCGAAACCGCAGGTGTGTTCGACACCGAAGAGGTACGCGCGGAGACCGCCGTCGCGGCGTTCAACCGAGACCTGCGAATTCACGATCGTCCGCCGCTTTCCTCCGGCCCGCCCCCGGCTGCGCCCCGGCGAATCGGTCACGATGATCTCCTTGGTCAGCGGCCATCTCGGCTTCGGCGGGCGCGACGTCGCCTCACACCGTCCGGCGATGCACCTCGTCCACGCGCTCGGTGAGGCCCTCGCGGCCGAGGTGCTCCAGCAGCGGCACCGCGACGCGGCGGCTGGTGCCCAGTGCGGCCTTGGCCTGGCTGACCGTGAACGGCTGCGGCAGCCGGGCCAGCAGCGCCGCCGCCCGCCGGTCGGCCCCCGGCGCGAGGACGACGCCGTCGCCCACGCGCAGCAGCGCCCCGGCGCGTACGGCGACGACGAACAGCACGGCGGGCACCGGGCCGACCCCGGCCAGCATCGTGCCGAGGAACCGCTCGTGCCCGGGCACGTCGACGAACGCCACCCGGTCCCCGGAGGGCAGGGCCGTCCAGGCGTACCCCAGCTCGATCGTGAGCCCGCGCCGCCGCTCCTCCGCCAGCCGGTCGGGCTCCATCCCGGTCAGCGCCCGCACCAGCGTCGACTTGCCGTGGTCGACGTGTCCGGCCGTGGCGACGACGTGCGTCCTCGGAGCCATCAGCCGGTCGCCTTCCGTACGGCCTTGCCGGTCGCTTTCCGTACGGCATCGAGGACCTCGCCGTCCCGCTCCGGCGGCACGGCACGCAGATCGAGCAGCAGGCGACCTCCCTCGACCCGGCCGACGACCGGCGGCTCGCCCCGGCGCAGCGGTGCGGCCAGCCGTTCCGGCAGGCTCACGGCCGCGCTCGGCAGCCGTACGCCGAGGGCTCCGCCTCCGCCCACGGTCGCCTCCGCGGGCACGGCGGCGGCGTCCACGCCCGCCTGGCGCAGCGCCTCGGCCAGCGCCTCGGCCCGTTCGCCGAGCGTGATCGGATCGGCGTGCAGAGCCCGCCGTACGGGGGGCTCGGGTCCGCGCAGCGTCGCCTCCAGCGCGGCCAGCGTCAGCTTGTCCACGCGCAGCGCGCGGGCGAGCGGGTGACGCCTGAGCCGTTCGACGAGGTCGCGGCGGCCGAGCAGCAGGCCCGCCTGCGGGCCGCCGAGCAGCTTGTCGCCGCTCGCGGTGACCAGGTCGGCGCCGGCCCGCAGCACGCTCGTGGCGTCGGGTTCCGCGGGCAGCAGCGGATCACGGTCGAGCAGCCCGGAGCCGATGTCCACGACCACGGGCACGCCCAGCCCGGTCAGCTCGGCCACCTCGACCACGCCGGTGAAGCCCTCGATCCGAAAGTTCGACGGGTGGACCTTGAGCACGAACCCCGTCCCCGGCCCGATGGCGTCCCGATAGTCGGCCGGGGTGGTGCGGTTGGTCGTGCCCACCTCGCGCAGCCGCGCGCCGGTGGACACGAGCAGGTCGGGGATGCGGAACCCGTCGCCGATCTCGACCAGCTCGCCCTTGCTGATCACGATTTCCCGCCCGGCGGCGAGCGCGGTGGCGGCCAGCGCCTCGACCGCGCCGCGTCCGCGGCGCGCCCGGGCCCCCGTGTCCAGGTCGAATTCCACGTCCGTCGCCCCCGCCGCCGCCGTCACCGCCTCGACGGCCGCCGGGGACAGCGGCGCCCGGCCCAGGTTGGTGTGGAGCAGCACGCCGGTCATGTTGAGCACGGGCCGCAGGCTCGTCGCGTGGCGCGGCAGCCCCGCCAGCGCGGCCTCGGCGACGTCCTCCGGCTCGATCTCGCCCTGCCGCACCCGCTGCTGCGCCCGCGCGACCGCGTCCTTGACCACCGGGCGGCCGAGCCGTTCGGCGGCGGCGACCAGCCGCGGATCGGCAAGCACGGCGTCGGTGCGCGGCACCCGCCTCCGTGGATCCACACTTCACGCTACTGCGGCGGCGCACGGCCCGGCCGGAAGGCGGGCCGTGCGCCGCGAGGCGCGCCGACCGGGGGCACGACGGCGCGCCGGTTTGTCGGCTCTGGCAGCGGACGGGAGACGCCGCCCGCACCACCGGCTCGTCGCGTTCAAGGCCCGGATCTCATCGGGGCCCTTCCCTGACGTCAGGCTGCCGGGCCCGGCTTGGAGGTCACTTGACATCGTCTTGTGACTCACGGCACACGCGTTTCCCGATCCGTCGTTGACACCGCCAGGGGTGGCTCTTACGGTGCTGGTGTTCTCATTTGCGGAAGTAGTTCACATATGTGACCACTGGAGCCGTCATGTCGTCCCTGACCCCCCGCATCGGCCGGCGGCAGGCGCTCGCCGGCACCGCCGCCGCGCTCCTCGGCCTCGCGGTCGCGTCACCCGCGCGCGCCGCCCACCCGCTCCCCTTCGGCCGGTACGGCTCGCCTCGACGACGGCTGAACGAGCGGACGCTGTACGTGGACGGCCGGGGCCGAGGGGATCACACCACCGTCCAGGCGGCCGTCGACGCGACCCCGGACTCGCCGGCCGAAGGCTGGACCCTGGTGATCGCCGCCGGGACGTACCGGGAGACCGTGCTCGTGCCGCAGGCCAAGACCGGCCTGTGCTTCCTGGGGGCGACCGGCGACGCGCGCGACGTGGTGATCGTCTACGACAACGCGGCCGGCACGCCCAAACCGGACGGCGGCACATACGGCACCAGCGGCAGCGCCACCACCACGATCCAGGCGGACGGCTTCACCGCCGCCCACGTCACGTTCGCCAACGACTGGCTCCGGGCCGACCATCCGGAGATCACGGCCACCCAGGCGGTGGCGGCGAAGGTCATGGGCGACCGGTCGTACTTCGAAAGGTGCCGCTTCCTCGGCCACCAGGACACGCTGTATGCCGACACCCGCGCCCTGGCGTCCTTCGCCCGGCAGTACTACCACGACTGCCACATCGAAGGGGACGTCGACTTCGTCTTCGGCCGCGCGACCGCGGTCTTCGAGCGGTGCACCCTGACCACCTTGCCGAGAGACGTGACGTTCCGCCCGTACGGCTTCGTGTTCGCGCCGAGCACGGCCGCCGCCAACCCCCGCGGCTACCTGGCGGTGCGCTGCGTGATCAACGGACCGGCGGCCGACGCGTCCTTCGGCCTGGCCCGGCCCTGGCGGCCCAGCAGCGACCCGACCGCCGTCCCGTCACTGGTCGTACGCGAGACCTGGATGGGGCCCTCGATCGACGCCGCCACGCCGTACGTGGACATGAGCTCGGGATATCACTGGCGGGACGCGCGGTTCGGCGAGTTCCACAACACGGGCCCGGGCGCCGCGATCCCCGTCCCCGGCAACCGGCCGCAGCTCACCCCCGAGCAGGCCGCCGAGCACACCCCCAGGAGCTATCTCGGCGACTGGCGCCCCGGCCCCGCCCTGCTCCCCCGCCCTTCCGGCAGGTGACCGCCCCGCCATCGGGCGAGCACCTCAGCTGTCGGGCTGCTCGGATTCCCGCGACGGCTCGAACAGGTCGGCGGCGCAGGTGACAGTCACGGCGCGCCGCATCCATTCGTCGAGCAGTTCGAGGTCCGTGCACGTCTCGATGAAGGCGCGGTCGTAGTCGGAGACGGCGATCCCCCGGGCCTCCAGGACGGTCAGCACCGCCCTCGCCTCACCCTCTGCCCGCCCCCTTCTTCGGCCTTCCTCGCGACCTTCTTCGCGTCCCTCCTCGCGACCGACTTCGAGACCCTTCCCGAAGTGCTTGCGGGCGAAGGGGCTGTAGACCGGCCAAGCGGCGGTTTCCATGATCTTCTCCATGACATGTCTGGCGGCCTGCGAAGCGAGTCGGTATGCGTGTTCATAGTATTGCGTAGCGTGATCGCCCGGCAGGTGCTGTAGCGCGGCCACGAATGCCTCCACGACCGGCGTGTGCGCACCGTGGGCCATCACCGACAGCGCGGCCAGCTCCGGATGCGCCGCCGCCTGCGCCGGATCGGTGACATGAGGAATGTCGTCCGGGCCTACCACCTGACAGGTCAGCGTGTAGCCCGGCAGATTGGTGTCGATCGGCTTGGCGGCCCAAGCAGCGGTCCGAGCCTTCGGGCAGATCACCAGCACTGTCACCGGGCAGCCCAGCTGCAGCCAAAGCGCGGCGGCATACCGCGGCAGCGTCCGCTGCTTGCCCGAGTCCTCGCGCTGCTGGATCTCCACGATGATCGCATGCAGAGGGTCGTGCAGAGCCCCTACCGTGATCACGGTATCCGGATGCAGATCGGTCGAGGGACGGTCGTTCAATTCATTGCTTATTAGGCGCACCGGCAACCCGTCGAGCAGATCGAGGTCCAGCCGATCGCGAAGCATCTCAACGGCGAACTGCGGCCTGTTCCGGAACAGCGCGTTGAGCGTGTCGTGCAGGAGGGACGGCATGACACGTAAATCGGCTGGCCGAACGCCGATGGACAACGGGACAGGGAGGGTGACGTACGGGGTGATGTAGGAGAGCGGAGGTGGACGGGAATCGAACCCGCCAGGCCGAGGACCTCGGCCTCGTCGGTTTTGAAGACCGCGGGGGCCACCAGGCGCCCACACACCTCCGGGAAGAAACCTAGCCGGAGCGGGTAGGCATCTCCCGACGCCTGCCGTACGGCGTGGCGGACCGACGACCCCGGAGCGAGAGCGGGCATGACCGAGACGGCGGAGCGGGCCGGGATCCGGCTGAGGCGGCAGGCGCACGGAGGCGGCTGCGCCTGCAAGATCCCCCGGGCGAGCTGGAGAGCATCGTGGCCGGGCTGGCGGCGCCCGGCCCGTCGGCGTACGCGAACGAACTCATTGTCGGGCTGGACGACGGCGACGACGCGGCCGTGGTCAGGATCGAGGGCGGCCGGGCGGTCGTCGCCACCGCCGACTTCTTCACGCCCGTCGTGGACGACCCGTACGACTGGGGGCGGATCGCGGCCGCCAACGCGCTGTCCGACGCGTACGCGGTGGGCGGCGAACCGGTCGTGGCGGTGAACCTGCTGGGCTGGCCAAGGGAGAAGCTGCCCATGGACCTCGCCGGGGAGGTGCTGCGCGGGGGCCTGGACGTGGCGCGGGCGGCGGGCTGTCACGTCGCGGGCGGGCACAGCGTGGACGACCCCGAGCCGAAGTACGGCATGGCCGTCACCGGCCTGGCCGACCCGGACCGGCTGCTGCGCATCGACGCGGGGCGGGCCGGGACACCGATCTGCCTCACCAAACCGCTCGGCGTCGGCGTGCTTAACACCAGGCACAAGGCGGCCGGTGAGGTGTTCCCGCAGGCGATCGAGGTGATGACGACGCTCAACCGGGACGCCTCGCGGGCGGCGCTGGCGGCCGGGGCATGGCCAGCATCAGGGCCGCGCCCGCCGAGGCGAGCGCGCTCCCGGAGAACAGGAACGGCAGCTCGCGCATCCCCTCATGCCAGGCGGGAACCGCCGTGTCGGCCAGCAGTACGGCCGTGTAGGCGGCCATCACCGCGCCGGTCAGGCCGCTCGCCACCGACGCGGCGTCACCCGGCGCGGGAAGGACCCCGGTCACCGCGGAGCCCGCCCCGACGCCGGTGAGTCCGCTGTGGACGGCCAGCGTCCACGACCCGACGCTCATCGGCGAGGTGAGCTTGAAGACGCGCAGCATGTTGAGAAACCGCATGGGCCGGCCCAGCTCGGCCACGAGGAAGACGGTGCCGGCGCTCGCCCCGGCGAAGGCGGCCACCCGGGCGGCCAGTTCCAGCCGGTCCCGCCCGGTGAGGCGGGCCGCCGCCGCCATCGCGCCCGCCGCGCCGGACAGCCCGCCCAGGTAGAGGTACGCCGGCATGTGCGGCTCATGCCAGATGGGCCGCTTGATGACCGGCTGGTCGTAGTACGACCGGAACTCGGCGTCCGGCACCATTTCGTCCCGGCGCCTCGGCATCAGATCTTCCTCACGAACGAGGCGGCGACCCCGGCGGCGAGGGCGAGCGCGGCGACGCCGGCAGGCGGCCGCCCGCGGCCCTGCCGTTGATCTCGCGCAGCACGGCCTCGGCGTCGGGGTCGCGCCGCTCGCCGATCTCGGGGTAGTCCCAGGTCAGCTCCTTCACCGGCCGGTCGATCTCGTCGTCGCCGAGGCGCTGCCTGATCCGCTTGCCGAGGTGGTAGTAGAACCACAGGTCGCTGCGGCAGTCGCCCGGCGGGTCGAGGGCCTTCTCCCGCCACTGCAGCAGCCGCTGGGTGTTGGTGAACGTGCCCTCCTTCTCCACGTGGCTCGCGGCAGGCAAGAAGAAGACCTCGGTGCCGATCTCCTCGGTGCGCAGCTCGCCCGTCTCGATCTCCGGCGCGTCCTTCCAGAACGTCGCGGTCTCGACCGGCACGAGGTCGCGGACCACCAGCCAGTCGAGGTTGGCCAGGCCCAGCCGCTGCGCCTTGCCGTTGGCCGAGCCGACCACCGGGTTTTCGCCCACGACGAAGTAGCCCTTGACCGTGCCGTCGATCTGGCCCATCACGGTCGCGTAGTGACCGTGGTCGCCGGTCAGCCGGGGCAGGTAGCCGAAGCAGTAGTCGTTGTCCTCGGTCGCCGCGTCGCCCCACCACGCCTTGAGCAGGCTGACGACGTACGCCCTCCGGTTGCCCCACCAGCCGGTGTCCGCGCCCTCCCGCCTCAGGTAGTCGTCGAGGCCGCCGTGCCGGTAGGCGTGCGGCATCGCGATGTATCCCGGCAGCAGGTTGAACAGCGTCGGGATGTCCGTGGAGCCCTGGATGCTGGCGTGCCCGCGCAGCGCCATGACGCCGCCGCCCGGCCGGCCCATGTTGCCCAGCAGGAGCTGCAGGATCGCGGCGGCCCTGATGTACTGCACGCCGACCGAGTGCTGCGTCCAGCCGACGGAGTAGACCCACGCCGTGGTCCGCTCCCGGCCGGAGTTGGCGGTGATCGCCTCGGCCAGCTCGTGGAACCGCTCGGGCGGGATGCCGCACAGCTCCTCCACCATCTCCGGCGTGTAGCGGGAGTAGTGCCGCTTCACGATCTGGTAGACGCACCGCGGGTCGGTCAGCGTCGGATCCCGCGGCGGCGTCGCGCTCGCGCCCGCGCCGCGCGCGCCGTAGGAGTCGGCCCCCGCCGCCTCCGCGTGGCGCTCGCCGCCCTCGACCGGCTCCTCCTCCCCGGGCACGTCGCCCTCGTACGCCCAGCTCGACGGGTCATACCTGCCGGTCTCCTCGTCGTAGCCGGAAAACAGCCCGTCGAGGTCCTCGGTGTCGCGGAAGTCGAGCCCGTTCGACAGCATGTAGTTGATCAGCGCGCCGAGCAGCACGATGTCCGTACCGGCACGGATCGGCAGATACCTGTCCACGGTCGCACTGGTACGGCTGAAGCGCGGGTCGATGTGGAAGACCTTCGCGCCGCGCTCGCGCGCCTCCATCACCCACTGGTAGCCCACCGGGTGGCACTCGGCCATGTTGGAGCCCTGGATGACGATGCAGTCGGCGTTGGCCAGGTCCTGCTGGGGCTGGGTCGCGCCGCCGCGCCCGAAGCTGGTCCCCAGACCGGGGACGGTGGAGGAGTGTCATATGCGCGCCTGGTTTTCGACCTGGATCGCGCCGAGGGCCGTGTAAAGCTTCTTCATCAGGTAGTTCTCTTCGTTGTCGAGCGTCGCCCCGCCCAGACCGGCGATGCCCAGAGTCCTCCTGACCTGCCGCCCCTCGTACGTCTGCTGCCAGGTCTCGCGCCGGGTCCGCACGACCCGGTCGGCGATCATGTCCATCGCGGTCTCGAGGTCGAGCGGCTCCCACTCGGTTCCGTACGGCCTGCGGTAGAGCACCTTCGTCTGGCGGCCGGGGTGGGTGACGAGCTGCCTGCTCGCCGACCCCTTCGGGCACAGCCGCCCACGGGAGATCGGCGAGTCGGGGTCGCCCTCGATCTGGGTGACCTCGCCGTCCTTGACGTACACGAGCTGGCCGCAGCCCACCGCGCAGTAGGGGCAGACGGAACGCGCGACCGTCTCCGCCTCCTCGACGTGGGGCCGCAGGGCGTCGGTACGCGCCGAGCGCGCGGCCCGCCCTCTGCCGTCCTCCCCCTTGAGCTGCCGGATCACCGGCCAGCGGGAGAGCCGTCCACCACCCAAGAGGCCTCTTTTGCCCCGCTCACGGCGGGCTAATCACCGCCGCGTCCACGCCCGCCTGCCGGGAGGTGACCGCCCGCAGGTAGCCGCGGGCGAGCGCGCGCCGCCCGGACGAGCGGTGCAGCTCGCCGAGCAGCCTCCGGGTGGCCGCCTCGCCGCTCCGGTCGCCGAGCTGCCGGAAGATCGCCAGTGAGCGCTCCAGCCGGGCCGAGCCGTGCCGCCAGTCGCCTCTCGCCGCCTGGAGCCCGCCCAGGCCCTGCATCGCGTACGCCGCGCAGTGCCGGTCGCCGAAGCCCTCGAATATCGCCAGCGCCCGGCCCTGGGCGCGCATCGCCCGCCCGGTCTGGCCCGCGAGGTCGTGCAGGCGGCCGAGCTGGAGCGACACGCAGCCCTCCCGGTGGGTGTCGCCGAGCTCCCGCGCCATGCGCAGCGCGCCGCCGAGCCAGTCGGCGGCGCCGTTCAGGTCGCCCGTGCTCAGGCAGGTGCGGCCGAGCGCCTGCCGCGCGTACGCCTCGCCCGACCGGTCGTCCAGCGACACGAACATGCCGAGCGCCTTGCGGAAGTGCCGGGACGCCGCGACCGGGTCGCCGCGGAACTGGCCGACCGCGCCCAGGCCGCACACCGACACCGCCTCGCCCCTGACGTCCCCGAGCGTACGGAAGATCTCGCGGGAGCGGCGGAACATGCCGGCCGCCTGGACGTACCTGTCCTGGTAGAGGGCCACCTGGCCGAGCCCCCGCAGCATCGCGGCCTCGCCCGCGCGGTCTCCGGCGGCGCGGGCCGCCTCCAGGGCGACGCGATGGGTCTCCTCCCACGCGCCGAGGTGACAGCGCAGGTCGAAGTACGGCACGAGCGCGGCGGCCAGGCCCCAGGCGGCGTCGGCCAGCCCCGCGTCGGCGGCCAGCCGTACGGCCTCGACCAGCGTCTCGTGCTCGGCGCCGAACCAGGAGACCGGGTCGGCGGCGACCCGGCGCAGGGCGTCGTCCGGCAGCCGCCAGCGCCGGGCGGCGGGCGCGGGCAGGCGGAAGACCGTCGTGGGCATCCGGGCCGTGGCGTGCTCGGCGGCGGCCGTCCAGCCCGCGACCACGCGCGCGAGCGCCGGCATGTCCGGCTCCCCCGCCTTGTCCCTGGCGTCGACGCGCAGCAGGTCGGGCAGCCGGTAGCGGGGCTGCCCGAGGAGGTCGGTCCCGACCGGGCGCAGCAGGTTCGCGTCGACCAGCGCGTCGGTCACGTCGTCGCTGCGGTGCCGGTCGAGCACGGCGTCGACCACCCAGCCGGGCAGCGGCCGGGTGCCGAGCAGGCCGAGCGCGCGGAACGTCCGGGCGGCGTCGTCGGGCAGCAGGCGGTAGCTGCGGTCGAAGCTCTCCCGCACCTCCAGGTCGCCGGCGCGCAGCTCGGCGAGCCTGCCCGTCTCGTCGTCGAGCCGCCGCCGCAGCACGGCCGGGGACCAGCCGGGGCGGGCGGCCAGCCGGGCCCCGGCCGCCCGGATCGCGAGCGGCAGCCGCCCGCAGGCCCGCACGATGGCGGCGGCCTCCTCCGGCTCCCGCTCCAGCCGCTCCGCGCCGACGATCACCGTCAGCAGGCGCAGCGCCTCGGCGTGCGGCAGGACGTCCAGGTCGATCCGCGCCGCGCCGGGCAGCTCGGTGATGCGGCGCCTGCCGGTCACGATGACGGCGCTGCCGCCGCCCGGCAGCAACGGCCGCACCTGGGCTGCGCCGGCCGCGTCGTCGAGCACGACGAGCATCGGCCGTTCGGCGAGCAGCGTGCGGTAGAGCGCGGCGCGTTCATGGGCCGTGGGCGGCAGCGGCTCCGCCGCGCCCAGCGCGCGCAGCGCCTCGGCCAGCAGCTCCGCCGGATCGGCCGGTGATCCCGGGACGCCGTCCCGTGGGTCGGTGCCGCCGAGCGACAAGAAGAGCTGCCCGTGGGGGTACGCCTCCCGGACGGCGTGCGCGCAGCGCACCGCCAGCGTGGTCTTGCCGACACCCGGCGGCCCGGTGACGACGGCGACCCCGCCGGGTGCCAGCGCCCCGGTCAGCGCAGCGACCTCGGCGGCGCGCCCGACGAAGTCCATCAGGTCCGGCGGGAGCTGACGCGGCACGATCGCTCCCCTGCCGGGCACCGGCGCGCCGGGCGGCTCGGATGCGGCGGGATCAGCGGAAAGGCCGGACGCGGCGGGGATGCTGGACAGCGCGGAGGAATCGGGAGCGTCGGGAAGGGCGGGCGCGGCTCCGACGGCGGGATCGCCGCGCGACCACGCGGCGCCGGCGACGGCCGGCGGGTCGAAAGCGCCGGGGAAACCGGCCGAGGCCGGCGGCCGCGGAGGCGGCTCCCCGGCGAGGACGGCCTCGTGCGCCCGGCGCAGCTCGGGGCCGGGCTCGATGCCGAGCTCGGTCACGAGTTGCTCGCGGATCGCCGCGTACGCCCGCAGCGCCTCGCCCTGCCGCCCCGACCAGTGCAGGGCCAGCATGAGCCGGAGCCACAGGTCCTCGCGGAAGGGATGGTCGGCGAGCAGGGCGCGCAGCTCCCCGACCGCCTCGCCGTACTCTCCGGCCGCCATGCGCAGCTCGATCAGGTCCTCGGCGGCGCGCAGCCGCGCCTGGGCGAGCCGGTCGAGTTTGCGGTCCCACAACGGGCTGCCGGGCAGGTCGGCCAGCGGGACGCCCTGCCACAGCGCCAGCGCCCGTGCCAGCAGCTCGGCCGCCTCGTCCGGGCGGCCCCGGGCCCGGCACTCCCGCGCCGCCGCCACCCGTTCCTCGAACAGCAGCAGGTCGAGCGCGTGCGGCGGCAGCTCGATGACGTACCCCGCCCTGACGGCCCGGATGCGGGCGGGGGCCCGCCCGAGCTGTGCGCGCAGGGCGCTGGCGTACGTGCGGAGGTTGGCCGCGGTCGAGCGCGGACGGTGGTCCGGCCATAACACCTCGGCGAGCTCCTCGGCACCGACCGCGTGGTTGGCGTGAAGGAGGAGGGTGGCCAGGAGCATGCGGGGCTTCGGGCCGCCGAGCCGTGGTGACGAGCCAGGCAGGCGGACCTCCAGGGGCCCGAGCACGCTGAACACGGGTTGATCGACTGTCATGACCACGTTGCTCCCCCTGTCGAAGGACCGGTTCGCCATGACTCGCTCAGCGTTTTACCGATTCTTGATGTTTTTTATGCGGGTGGTTCCGACTCTTTTTGGTCATGAGACTCAAATCGCTTGTCATGGCGGGGCTCGCGATGGTCCTCGGCGTCGCGTTCTCCGCCGTCACGGCCCCCGCGGCCTCCGCGGCGGGGCCGCGCCCGAACTTCCAGTTGCCGTTCCCCTGCGGCCAGACGTGGACCGGCAACTCCAGCGCCAGCAGCGCCCACCAGTCGTGGGAGATCGACTTCAACCGGGGCGGCACGGCCGACGCGGACCTCGGCGACACGGTCGTCGCGGCGGCGGCGGGCACCGTGGTCATCTCCGCCCACCAGGGCTCGGCCAACGGCTTCGGCAACCTCATCAAGATCGACCACGGCGGCGGCTGGTTCACCTACTACGCCCACCTGCGGGTGCGGTCGGTGAGCGCCGGGGCCCGCGTCAGCCAGGGCCAGAAGATCGGGGAGGTCGGCAACACCACCAAGCCCGGCAACAGCATCTCCCCGCACCTGCACTATGAGGTGCGCACCAGCGACACGTCCTACCCCGCGAACATCCAGAAGGCGGTCTTCAACGGGGTCACCTTCGGCTACCCGGTGCAGACCGTGACCTCCCGCAACTGCGGCGGCTCGACCAACCCGTACACGCCGCAGGAGGTCTGCGGCAGCGGCTACTCGGTGATCGACTCGGCCGCCCTCGGCACGGCGGGCACCGTCTACCTGCTCTACAACTCCGGCAACGGCTACAACTGCGTGGTCACGCTGAAGAAGACCTCCATCGGGACCGCCACCGCGACCAGCGCATACCTGGAGGTCCAAGGCAAGAGCCGCATAACCGACTCCGGTAACTACAGCTATTACGCCGGGCCGGTCCGCGCCTCAGCCGCCAAGACCTGCGTCAAGTGGGGCGGCAAGGCGGGCTCTTACACCTACGACAGCCCGTTCGAGCACTGCGGCTGACCCTCATGACCGAATCCCTGGTCGCCCGCATGTCGCGACGTACGGCCCTGACCGCCGTGGGCGTCGTGACGTCCCTGCTGTGCCTGGCCGGGCTCGTCCCGGCCGGGCCGGCCTCGGCCGGGCCCGTGGCCCCGGCCGAACTTGCGGCCTCGGCCGCCGAGGGCCCGCTCGCGACCGCCTTCACCCGGGCGGCCGCGGCCCACGGAGTCCCTCGCGACCTGCTCGTCGCGCTCGCCTACGCCGAGACCCACCTCGACGGTCACGACGGCAGGCCGAGCGCGAGCGGCGGGTACGGCGTGGCCCACCTGGTCAGCAATCCCAGGGTGCACACCCTGGAGGAGGCGGCCCGGCTCACCGGCACGCCGGTCGCCTCGCTCAAGACCGACGACGCGGCCAACGTGTCGGGCGCGGCGGCCGTCCTGCGCGCCAGGGCCGACGCCCTCGGCCTCGACGCCCCCGCCCGCGCCGACGCCGGGCGCTGGTACACCGCCGTCGCGCGGTACGGCGGGGCGGCCACGCCCGAGGTGGCCCGGCTGTACGCCGACACCGTCTACGACCTGCTGTCCACCGGGTTCACCGCACGGACACCGGCGGGCGAGACGATCACCGTGGCCGCGCGCCCGGTCAATCCGGACCGGGGCGCCCTCGCGAGCGCCCGCGACCTCGGCCGGCCCGAGAACCGCACGCTCGCCGCGGCGGCCGTCGACTACCCCGGCGCGACGTGGGTGCCGGCCAGCACCGCCAACTACGCGGTGTCCAACCGGCCGGCGAGCGACGCGATCGACCGCATCGTCATCCACGTCACGCAGGGCTCGTACGCCGGGACGATCTCCTGGTTCCAAAACCCCGCCGCCCAGGTCTCCGCGCACTACGTCGTACGGTCGTCCGACGGCGCGATCACCCAGATGGTGCGGGAGAAAGACCGGGCCTGGCACGCGGGCAACTCCGACTACAACCGCCACTCCATCGGCATCGAGCACGAGGGCTACGTTGACAACGCGTCCTGGTTCACCGACGCGATGTACCGCTCCTCGGCCGCACTCGTCCGCTCGATCGCCGCGAGGTACGGCATCCCCAAGGACCGGTCCCACATCGTGGGGCACTCCCAGGTCCCCGGGTCCGACCACACCGACCCCGGGCCGTACTGGGACTGGAACAGATACATGCAGTACGTCACGGGCGGCGGCGGGACCGGCAACCCGTACACGCCCGAGCAGGTGTGCGGCGCCGGCTACTCGGTGATCGACTCGGCCGCCCTCGGCACGGCGGGCACCGTCTACCTGCTCTACAACTCCGGCACCGGCTACAACTGCGTCGTGACGCTCAAGAAGACGTCGCTGGGCACGGCCACCGCGACCAGCGCATACCTGGAGGTTCAAGGCAAGAGCCGCATAACCGACTCCGGCAACTACGGCTACTACGCCGGGCCGGTACGGGCTGCCGCCGCCGGCAAATGCGTGAAGTGGGGCGGCAAGGCGGGCTCGTCCAGCTACGACAGCCCGTTCGAGCACTGCGGCTGACCACTTCCCGCCTGCCTCGAATCACGGTGTGGACCACGCTCCCGGGCGTGATCCCCGCGTGCCCCTTTGGCCCCCGCGCGCCGCGGCGCGCGGGGGCCGCCCGCGCGGGACGGCCTCGCGTGAGGGCCCTCGCGTTCGCCGGGGAGATCTGCGAGAGCTTGGGCGCCGCCGCGTGTAGAGCGCGCAGGGAGGGCATTAAAGGCTGTGATCGGCACTCTCCGAGGGCGACTTCATGCCCGCGGAACCACCCTCGCGCAGAGAGCACTGCAGAGGACATTCATGAGCGACCAGCCGCCCGAGTGGGCGAGAAACCTTGAGAAAGCGGCGATCGAGGCGGCCAGGGCCGTCGAACGCGCCGGCCGCGCCCTCGGCAAGGCGGTGGAGCAGGCACAGCGCACCGCCAAGGCCCAGGCGGCGATGGCGGCCGCCTATCAGGCTGACCTGGACGGACTGGAAGACGTGTTGCGCTCTCTCCCCGCGGAGCAGGTCAGGGACATCTCGGCAGCCGCGGCGATGGTGACCGCGACCGCCGACCGGGTGCTGGCCCAAACGCCAAAGACGACCGCTAGCTGAACTCCCCCGGGAGTCCGGCGACGCAGCCGATGGCCGTCCGACTGATGGGTAGCCGGCGCTTTCAGCGCGGTGTGTCCATGGTGGCGCCTATACGTGTGCAGCCAGGGACCCAAGCGCGGCGTCCGGCTTCGGCTGCGGTGGAAGCGTCCGACCTTGCTGTTGGTCTGCTGGTCTGCGCCGGTAGGGGCGGGTGCGCCTGTGTGCGTGACGCACGGGGCCGGCGCAGGCGGCCAGATCGTGTCGTCGATGTCGCGCCGTCAACGCGGTCTGGCCGCCGGGTGACCTGGTGTGTTTCGCCAGTTGCGCCGCCGCCTGGTCATGCGAGCCGCCCCTCCACCGTGGCTCAAGCCTCCGGGTCTCATGGCCGGCGGGCTGCGCGATGGGGCGGTGCTGAGTGAAGGCCCCGGCCCCGGCCCGCCGGGTTCGTCTTTGCCGTCTGGTCTCTGCCGTCTGGTCTCTGCCGTCAGGTCGTCATGCGAGCCCCCGCGGCTCCGATAGCCGCCTCGCCTAACGCCGTGCTCCCGCCAGACGGTGGTAGGGCCCCGGCCCGCCAGCACCTCCCCTGCCGTCTGGCCCCTGCCGTCAGGTCGTCATGCGAGCCCCGGCGGCTCTGATGTCCGCCTCTCATAGCCGCCGTGTTCCCGTCAGACGGTGGTAGGTGAAGGCCCAGCGGTCCTTTGCCCACCTCGCAGCGAACGCTGGTGGACGGACAGGCAGGCGTGCTCGCGCACCCGGTCCGGGCGCGCATCATCCGGGCGCGGATCGCCGGCTGGGCGTGGATCACCCGCCGGTCGCGGAGGCGTCCAGGGGCGGGCCGCGACGACGGGTGACAGCGTCTCTGCTGTCATTCCCGTGGCCGCCGGGCGCTGCCGAGGCGGTGGTAGGTGAAGGCCCAGCGGTCTTTGCCGACCTTGCGGCGGGTGTAGCGCTCGGGGTGGCGGTAGCGGTCACGGTTGTGGAACTGGCAGGCCGGACCCAGCAGCTTCAGATCGGTCAGGCCGCCGCTGCTCCAGTTGTCGGCGTGGTCGATCTGGCACAAGGTGGCGGGCAGGGGGCAGCCGTCGACCCAGCAGGTGGCATACCGGGCGAAGATCGCCCGCCGCTGGGCCGGGGTGGCCAAGCGGACCTTGCGGCCCATGTCGAGCACCTGCCCCTGCGCGTCCATGACGATCCGCACCAGGGTGGAGGTGCGGGCCAGGCGGTGCACGCTGGAGACGGGCAGCACCTGCCCGGTCGCCAGCAGCAACCCCGGCACCAGCCCAGGCACCACCCCCAGCCCCAAGCCAGCCGGCCCAGGCTCCGATCCAGGCACCGAGTCACGCGGCGATCCAGGCTCCGCCCCCGGCGCCGCGCCCAGCCCGGCACCCACGGCGCCCTGTGCCGTGCCCATCCCGGCGTCCGACGCCGTCCCGGACGAAGTCCCCATTCCGGCATCCGACGCCGCCCCGGACGCGGTCCCCATCGCGGCACCCGACCCGGGCCTCGACGCCGCCCCGGACGCGGTCCCCATCGCGGCACCCGACCCGGGCCTCGACGCTGTCCCGGGCGCGGTCCCCGTCCTGGCGCCCGGCCCTGGCCTTGACGCCGTCCCGGACGGTGCCCCCGCCGGGTCGCCCGATTCTGAACGGGTTGACGCCTCCGGCCCTGTTGCCGGTGAGCCTTTTGGCTCTGCTTTCGGCGTGCTGGACAGCTCGGCCGCGTGACCCGGCCCATGCGTGATCGCCCCTGCAGGCCGAGGCCCGGCGTAGGTGTGATGGCCACAGGTATCCCCAGGAGGATCACACGCTCGCCGCCCCTCGCCCCATCTCGGCTCCCCCGAACGCGGCACTTTCCCCTGCTGCTGGTGCTCCGGCCGCCGAATGTCCTCGGCGTCATCGGCAGGCGTGGCGGCCCGGCGGCCCTCCCGGGCCGCCTCACGGCCCAGGCCGTCTTCGATGTCCTCAGCAGCTTCGCTGTCTTCGATCGCCTCGGCGTTTTCAGCGTCCTGGGCGCCCTCCCGCTCTTGGCCACTGGCGGCACGCTCGGCATCGAAGGTCGCGGAGCGGTCGGCACTCTCGGCGTGCCCGGTCTCGGCGTGGGCCGTGGCGGAGTGGCAGGTCCCGGAGGATGCGGAGCGGTCAGCGCCGCCCGGGTTTACGGCGCCATCAGGGGCAGAGTCGCTGGTGTTGTCGCCAGCCGCACTCAGAGCAGAGTCGCCAGTGTCAACGGCCTCGCTCGGCTCCGCGCAGCTTCCACCGCTGCCGGGCGCGCCGACGTCCTCACCGTCCCGGCGGTCCACGATGTCCTCGGCATCCCGCGCATCCGCAGCTCCTCCGGTGTCCCGAGGATGGTCGTCGGCAGGGAGGTGGTCACTGACGGGGTGACAGGTCCAGGGGTGGTCGCCACCGCCGGGATTCCTTACTGCGGCGTCAGTGGCGAAGCCGTTCGCAGGGCCGGGAAGGTTCACGGCGGCAGCGTCGGTCCCAGCGTGGCCGGTGCTCTCGGGACGCTCGGTCTCGAAGGTCGCGGAATGGTCGGCACTCTCGGCGTGCCCGGCCTCGGGGCGGTCGGTGCTATCAGGACGCTCGCCCTCAGGGTGGCCGGCGCTCGCGGCGTGCTCGGCTTCGGGGTCGCGGGCGGGATGATCGGGTTCGGGGTCGGCGGGGAGGGACTCGGCGCTGACCAGCACCAGCAGCTCGGTGACGATCTTGTCCTCCAGCAGGGCGATGAACGCATCGGCGTAGCGGACCCGCAACGGCCGATCGTCCCCCTCCGCCTTGGGCTTGGC
>NZ_BMPY01000014.1:115159-169173 GCF_014647835.1 Microbispora rosea subsp. aerata | reverse complement strand
TTCGTCCTGAGCCAGGATCAAACTCTCCAAACAATGCCTAGAGAAGATTTCCCTGGCCGGCATCCCCCGGCTACCAGGAGACACCGTCAAAGGAATTCCGCCACCAACACAAACGTGCTGGCAGACAGGGTAATGCATGATTCATGCACTGGCTTTTAGCACACTGTTGAGTTCTCAAGAAACGGACGCGACCACCATCACCCAGAACCCTCAACCGGGCTCCACGCTCCGGGGCGTTTCGTTTCGCTTTCCGGTCTTAATCCTTCCCGACTTGCCGTTTCGTGTCAAATCCGCCCCACCGGGACTCAATTTGACCCGAAACCCGCCAGCCGACAGGAATTCGACCACCCCGTTTCCGGGGCAACCCCTCCAACTTACCCGAACCCCCAGCCCGGCGCAAAACCGAACCCGGAAGACCCAGGGAAGAACGAAGGGAGGCGCCGGCAACCGGCCCGCGCACACACAAGCCAACCACCAAAGTGATCGAAAAGGAGTGCGCCGAACCG
The DNA here is from genome assembly GCF_014647835.1 of Microbispora rosea subsp. aerata. Classification (GTDB taxonomy): domain Bacteria; phylum Actinomycetota; class Actinomycetes; order Streptosporangiales; family Streptosporangiaceae; genus Microbispora; species Microbispora aerata. The sequence continues at coordinate 168,667 of NZ_BMPY01000014.1, read as the reverse complement.
CGCCGACACCACAAGATTACCAGGCCCTGCCGACGACTTGGCCCGGCTAGGCTTCAACGTACCCGCCCGGTGGCCTATTCCCGCAGCTCACCCGTCGAATGAACGTTCTATGCGTGCGACCGTGGGTCCAACGGCGCGAGGCCCTCGGCTCATTCCCGTCACGAGTCGCCCGTACGGCCAAGGGCAGGGACCGCGGCGTGCTACGACTTGATCCGCCTTAAGCAGGCTTTCCACGCAGAAGGGGTAGGAACGGGACGTGATTCGACAGGGGATCCCTCGCGCCCTGATCGTGCTGCTCGGGACCGCCGCCGCGGTGATCGCCCTCGCCGGCGTGCAGGCGGCGGGCTCGATCGTCGGCCCGGTCGTCCTGGCGCTGACCCTCGTCATCGCCGTCTCCCCGGTTCGCGGCTGGCTCGCCCGGCACCATGCCCCGGTGTGGCTGCAGGTGGCCGTCCCGCTCGCCGTGGTGCTCCTGGTCCTGCTCAGCATGGTCGCGGTGCTCAGCCTGGCCGCCGCGCAGATCGCCATCCTGGCCCCCACGTATGCGGTCCAGTTCAACACGATGGTGACCGACCTGCAGCACTGGGCGGCGGGCCTCGGATATGGAAGCGAGCAGCTCAACAAGGTGCTGTCGTCGCTCGACTTCGGCAAGTTGATCGACCTCGCCCAGAGCGTGTTGAGCAGCCTGCTCGGGGTGTTGTCGAGCCTGTTCCTGATCGTCGTGCTCCTGCTGGCCATGAGCCTCGACGCCCCCGTGTTCGCCCGGATCGTGGACGCCGCCTCGGCCGAACGGCCCGAGCTGGCCCGCGCCCTGAAGAGCTTCACCTACCGGACCCGTCGCTACCTCATCGTCTCGACCGTCTTCGGCCTCATCTGCTCGGTCCTGGACGTCATCGCGTTGTACGTGCTGAACGTTCCACTCCCGCTGCTGTGGGGAGTGCTCGCGCTCATCACGAACTACATCCCGAACATCGGTTTCGTCCTGGGCCTCATCCCGCCGGCGCTGCTCGGGCTGCTGGAGGGCGGGCCCAAGACCATGCTGCTGGTGATCGTGGCGTACATCGCGATCAACATAGTGATCCAGTCGTTCATTCAGCCGAAGTTCCTGGGTGACGCCGTGGGCTTGTCCACCACGGTCACGTTCCTGTCTCTGATCGTGTGGGCCTGGGTGCTCGGCCCGCTCGGCGCGCTGCTGGCGATCCCGTTGAGCCTGCTCGTCCGCGCCCTGCTCGTCGACAGCGATCCGGACGCCACCTGGGCCGCCGCGCTCATCTCCGGGCGGCTGCCGGACCGCTCCCCCACGCCCGCCCCGGAGCCGCAGCCGAAACAGCCCCGGCAGACCGAGCCTCATTAGGGCTGCCGGCCGCGCCTCGGGCGTCCCGTACGACGCCGCACTCTCCCGTCGGCGGCCGCGCCCGCGCCCAGGACGCGGACCGCGCCTGCGACCGCGACACGGCGGAGCCGACACGGGACGTTTCACCAGGTCAGGCATGACGCCCGGGCCTAGAGTCTGAATCATGCGGCGATGGGACAGCGACGAGCGGTTCACCGGGATCGCGGACGCCTCGGCGATGGCGCCGCAGGTCTCGGCACTGCTGGAGGCGATGGCACGAGACGGCTGGGTGACCGAGGCGCCGGAGGTGCACCTGCTCCCCCATCTGCGGCGGGCGTGCGGTTCGGAGTGGCTGCTCACCCGCGAGCGCCTGCTCGACGACGGCGTGTACGAGGTGACGGTGACGCTGGCCGGCGACCGGGAGGGCGTCGACGTGCACCGTGACGCGATCCGGCTGCTGTCGGCGATCGCCGAGGCGGTCTTCTTCGTACGGCAGACCGGGCCGGGCGTGTTCGAGTGCGTGACCGGGCTGCTCGACGGAGACTCGCAGGGCTTCGGCGGCCATGGCCACATGGTCCGCCTCATCGTGACCTGAGCCCGGCGGGACCACCGTCTCAGGTGGCGGGGGCGGGCTCCTCCTTCGATCCCGGGAGCGCTTCCGGCGCGGCCTCCGCGTGCCTGCGCCGCCACGGGATGGCCACGATCAGCACCGGGAAGAGCACCAGCGAGCCGATCGACCACGGGACGTGCAGCTCGCCCCACTTGGGCCCGGGGAACTGGGTGAGCACGATGTATCCGATCGCCGCCCAGAGCGAGCTGCCGATGATCGCCGGCCAGGCCCAGCGGGTGGGCCGGGCGACCAGGAACGGCATGAACCACAGCAGATACTGCGCGCCGAGACGCGGCGTGACGATCATGAAGGACAGCAGGATCGCGATGGTGACGTCGACCGGGTCGGCCTTGCGCCACCAGATCAGGCAGGCGACGATCGCGGCGTAGATCATGTACTGGCCGATCCGCGCCGGGGTCGGATCGAGGTTCCAGTGGCCGCCGCTCACCACGGCGGTCCAGCCCCAGTCGCCCGTGATCGGGCGGACGTCGCTGGGCCGCAGTCCGATCATGTTGAGCACCTCGGGCAGTTGCCGCCACTCCGTCCAGCCGCCGATGGGCAGCGTCAGCAGGAAGAAGACCGGCGGGACGCCGGTCGCGACCAGCGTGACCAGGCGGCTGCGCAGCCCCGGCAGGAACATCAGCAGGGCCGGCACGAGGATGACCGGCCAGCTCTTCGCGCAGAGCGCGAGCCCCATGAGCAGTCCCGCCCACACCGCCCGGCCGGTCGCCGCGCGGTCCTCCTCCGACGGGTGGACGACGCGCCGCACGATCTCACCCGGTGCAATCCAGGGCAGCGGCAGGTCGCGGTTCGCCAGCCGCAGGCGGGCCCACGGGAGCGGCTCCGGACGCCGCCAGTCGCCCGGGCCGCGCGCCACGACGTACGCGGCGACCCCGAAGACCAGGGAGACCGGCTCGACCTGGCCGTGCACGGAGGCGACGAGGACGGCCAGCGGGTTGCAGGCGTACTGGAAGGCGCGCAGCCTCTCGGTCCGCGCCCCGGCCAGCTTGCCGACCAGCGGGATGAGCACGACGTCGGAGACGACGGTGACGATGCGGCCGGTGTATTCCCACGGGATCCCCAGCCACAGCAGCAGGCCGTACATGTACGGGATGGTCGGGAGGAAGTGCCATCCGCCGTTGCTTTCGAGCACCGGGTCGCGGTGCTCGAGGATCGCCACACCGGCGGGCTGGAAGCTGTTGACGTAGTCGACCGGCTGCCACTTGGTGTCCCAGGCCGACAGAACCATGATCAGCACACGTACGGCGATGCCGACCGTGAGCGTGACGGCCAGGGACGGCCGCCAGCCCTTCCACTGGGCGACAAGCGCGAGCACGACGCCGGCGACAAGGACGATGGTGGTGGGGATCGCGTATTCCATGACGTGCCAAGCCTGCCCGACGAGAGCCCCGGCAGGCGACTCGATCCCGGATTCCGCAGATCTCCTGTCGCGATCCGTCACTATTCGGGGTATTGTGACTACGGAGCGTTACATTCAGGAGACTTCGATGAAAATTCGCCTGTGGATCACTGTTGCCGTGGCCATGCTCGTCGGAATGCTGATCGGCCTGCTCGCTCCGACGACGCACGAAGGCGACCGGCACGGCGGGTAAGGGGGGGGGTCATCCCCGCCGGGCCGGTCGCCCGCTCGTGGGCGCCCGACTCGTGTCGGCGCATGGTCATGCACGCTCACGTCGCGTGCGGCGGCGAGGGATCCGGTCCGGCGGGCCGCACCGGATCCCTCAGGCCGTCAGCGGGTCAGAAGCCCGCGGTGACCCGGGTGAAGTCCCAGTCGTTCTGCGCGATGCCGCTGCAGTTCGACACCACGCCGCCGCCCGGGCAGCCGCGGTCGCGGTTGACCGACCAGAACGCGAGTCGGCCCAGGCCCTTCGACTTGGCCCAGTCGCGGATCTGGGTCCAGGTGGACAGCGAGGTCAGCTCCTGCTGGTCGGACAGGCCGTTCATGCCCGAGATGCCCATGTGCGCGTACGCCTGGGCGTCGGACCAGCCCCAGGCCGCCTTGAGCGCGTTCTTCAGGCCCTCGGCGGCGTTGACGGTGTTCTGGTACATGTTCGCGCCGCCGCCGAAGTCGAACGGCATGATCGTGTAGTTGTCGATGTTGACGCCGAGCGCCTTCGACTGGTTGATCAGGCGGGTGCCCCACCAGCTCGGGCCGGTCGTGGTGGTGCCGAAGGTGACGACCACCTTGACGTTCGGGTTGTTCTGCTTGACGATCTTCAGGCCGCCGAGGATGCGGTCCTGCACGGCCTCGTTCTCGAACTCGTCGGTGTTCTCGATGTCGAAGTCCACGACGGCCGGGTTGTAGGCGTTGATGACCTGCTGGACGGCCGAGGCGAAGGCGGACGAGCTGGAGCAGTTGGGCCCGAGCTTGTTGCCCGACCAGCCGCCGAAGGAGATCTGCACGTTGCCGCCCGCGGCCTTGATCTGCGAGATCGCGGCGGCGTCGGGGCTGCCGGACAGCGGGCGGTAGCCGTCCCAGGCCGGGGTGCAGCCGCCGCCGGAGAGCATGAAGGCCATCGTGAAGTGCTTGATCCCGGTGGCGTTCATGACCGTGACCGGGTTCGGCGGGTTACCCCAGCCCATGTACAGGTAGGGCGCGCCGGGGAGCTTGCCGCCGTTCGAGGGGCAGCCCGTGGTGGTGCCGGTCACCGCCGCGCTGGCCTCGGACTCGCCGTTCGAGTTGTACGCCTTGACGGTGAACGTGTGGGTGGTGCAGGTGCCGAGGCCGGAGATCGTGGCGCTGGTGCCGCCGACGGTCGCCTTGACCGAGGTGCCCTCATAGACGCGGTAGCCGGAAACCGTGCCGCTCGACGCGCCCCAGGACAGCGAGATCGACGAGTTCGTGGTGCCGGTGATCGACGGGTTGCCCGGCTTGCCGGGCACGCCCGGGGGCGGCGTCGGGGTGCCGCCGCCGCTGATCGGCTTCCACAGAGCGGGGACGTTGGGCGGTTCCCAGCCGGTCAGGGAGGTGTGGGCCTGGATGCACTCGTAGTCGACGCCGTTGTAGGTCACGCGGGCGCCGATGGCGTACCAGGTGTTCGGAGCCCAGGCCGGGTAGGCCAGCATGACCAGGCCGTTCGGGGCCGCGGAGGCGGACGCGGCCGTTCCCGCCACCAGTCCGGCGACGGCCAGGAAGAGGGAGGCGAGCAGGGCGACCAACGCCCTGATGCGCCGGCCCGTACCGAAGCGACGCTGCATTCTTCCTCGCAAAGGTGGGTTGGGGGGTGGATGGGGGATCACTTCAGGGCGTCGAGGTACGCCCTGTGGGAACGGGAGAACTCGGAGCCCGCGTACCTGTCCCAGTTGACGGACCAGGCCATGAGGCCGCGCAGGCCGGGGAAGACGCCGTGCGGCCGATAGGAGCCGCAGCCCGTGCCCTTCGCCAGGCAGGTGAAGGCGCTTTGCACCTCGGCCGTGCTCGTGTAGCCGTTGCCCGCGAACGGCGCGGCCGGCAGGCCGATCGCGACCTGGTCGGGACGCAGCGGCGGGAAGGTCGCGCCACCGGCCACGGGGAAGCCGGTCAGCAGCATGTCGGTCATGGCGACGTGGAAGTCGGCCACGCCCATCGTGTGGTACTGGTTGTCGAGGCCCATGATCGGCCCGGAGTTGTAGTCCTGGACGTGCAGCAGCGTGAGGTCGTCACGCAGCGCGTAGATCACCGGCAGGTACGCCCCCGAGCGGGGGTCGGCCGTGCCGTTCGGGCCGGGCCCGTAGAACTGGTAGCCGAGCTGGACGAAGAACGTCTCCGGGGCCATCGTGAGCACGAACCTGCTGCCGTACCTGGCCTTGAGGGTCTTGAGCGCGGAGATGAGGTTCACGACCACGGGGGTCGTCGGGTTGCGGAAGTCGGTGTCGCCGGGGTTCAGCGACAGCGAGTGGCCCTCGAAGTCGATGTCGAGGCCGTCCAGGCCGTACTCGTCGATGATCGCGGACACCGACTGGACGAACTTGTCCCGGGCGGCGGTGGTGGTGAGCTGGACGACGCCGTTCTGGCCGCCGATCGAGATCAGCACCTTCTTGCCGGCCGCCTGCTTGGCGCGGATGGCGGCGATGAACTCGGCGTCGCTTTCGGCGTTCGGGCACTCGGCGACCGGGCAGCGGGTGAACCGGATGTCGCCCGACGTGGGCGAGGTGGGCTCGCCGGACGCCAGGTCGATGACGTCCCACGCGTCCGGGACGTCGGCCATCCGGACGTAGCCGGCCCCGTTCGCGAAGGAGGCGTGCAGGTAGCCGGCCATGAGCCGCTTGCCGCCCCCGGACGGCGGCGGCGACGGGCTCGCCGACGGCGACGGGGAGGGTGAGGGTGAGGGGCCGGCCGAGGGCGAGGGGGACGGCGACGGGGAGGATCCGCTGCCCGGACCGTCGAGCACGACGTCGTCGGCGTAGTAGGTGCCCTGGCCGTACCAGCCGTTCACGTAGATCGTCACGCTCGTCGTCGACGGCCCCGTGGTGAACGACGTGGACAACCGCGACCACGACGACCCCGGCGACCCCCACGTCTGGGCGTTCACCCCGGTGCCGCTCGCCCCGAGGAACACGTAGTTCCCCCGCACCCACGCCGACAGCGCGTACGTCGTGGACGGCCGGACGCCGATCGTCTGTTCACATCGGGCGAAGTCGCTGCCTGCCGGGGTCGCCGACAACGCCTTAGACCCGCCGTGCACCGGGCTCGACACCGCCTGTGCCGTGGCCGCGCACGTCCAGCCCGACAGCCCCGACTCGAACCCCGGGTTGGCCGCGATGTTGGCGGCGCGGGCCGGGCCGGTGAAGGCCGTGAGCAGGCCGGCGAAGGCGAGGGACGCCGCCGCGCCCAGGCCGATGAGCTTCTTCATGTGCGTCATCCCGTGTACGAAGCGAAGATCTTGGAGAACTCGTAGGGCGACTGGGGGATGTTGGTGCACGAGTAGAGCGGGCCGCTGCAGGCGTTGCGGTCGCGCGTCATCTCCCAGAAGGCCAGCAGGCCGAGGTGCTTGTCCTCGGCGAAGGCGACGAGCCGGCGAGCGTCGTCCTGGTTGTAGATCCGGCCGTCGTCGTTTTGGCCGAGCATCGGCGTGACCCCGACCATCCGCCACACCTGGGCGTCGGACAGGTTGGGGTAGAGGCCCTTGAGCTGCGCGAAGGTGCTGCTCGCCGCCTGGATCGCGGCGTCGCCGTAGTCGACGGACTGGTAGTAGTCCATCGCCATGACGTTGACGGCGTCGAGCCTGACCCCGGCGTCGCGGGCGGACCGCACCACGTTGAGGCCGTCGGAGGTCAGGCCGGTGGGCAGCACCGGCAGCGTGAGGGAGATCTTCAGGTCGGGGTGGGCCTGCTGCAGCCGCGCGAGCGCCTGCGACCTGCGGGCGATCGACGCGGGCTCGGCCGCCGCCGATCCCTCGATGTCGAGGTCGATGTATTTCAGGTCGTACGCGGTGACGACCGCGTCATACTCGGCGAACAGCGTGTTCACGTCCGGGCACGCCTGGGCGAGCTCGATGCCGGTCGCGCCGCCGAAGGACACCTTGACGTCCCCGCCGCCGGCCCGGATCGCGTCGATCTGGTCCTTCGCCCACTTCTGCCGGGGGTCGTACGCGTTGAACCACATGGCCTTGCAGCCCGACCCGGTGACGAACGCGAGGGTGAAGCTCTTGAGGCCGGAGGCCGAGGCCATCGCGGTCAGGCTCGGCGTCGGCCAGGCGCCCATGTCCACGTACGGCGCGGTGCGCAGGGCCCCGGGCGCGGGCGGCGTCGGGCTCGCGGACGCGCTGGGCGAGGGACTGGGGGACGGGGACGGTGAGGTTGTGACACCGTCGCAGGGGCCGCCGTTCAGGCGGCAGTTGACCGGCTTGCCCGGCCCGCTGTTCACCCAGCCGAGCGTCGTGGCGGCTCCGGGGGCCAGGGTGCCGTTGTACTCGCGGTTTCTGAACGTGTAGTGGTCGCCGGAACGCGTCATCAGCGCGTCCCAGTAGGTCCCGACCGACGATCCGGCGGGGAGGTCGAACTCGACCGTCCAGCCGGAGATCGCGGAGGTCCCGGTGTTGGTGATGGTGTAGCGGCCCTGGTAGCCGGAGCCCCAGTCGGAGTCGGCGGAGAAGACGGCTTTGACCGTGGCGGCCTGGGCGGGCAGCGCGACGAGGGCGAGCGCGAGTGCGGCCATCGCGGCGAGCGCACGCCAGACGTACCTGCTCTGCATGGTCACAACCTCGGTGGGGGGTCAACGGGGAGGTCATGGAGTCCGTACGGCCGGCGCCTGACGGAGGCGGCCGAATGGAACGGCACCGGCCGTACGGCAGTCGAGGGCGTCTGGTGACGGGACGCGGGAGGAAGAGGCTAGAGGTGATGAAGGGCCATCGCAGGCTTCCACTTCTTTTAGGAAAGTTTCCTAAGAGTTGTACGGATCGTAGCTTCGCGGTCGCCGGTTCACAAGACCCAATTCGACAGCGTGCTTGACGAAGCTTGTCATCGCCGGTTGAGGCGTGGGGTCGTGTTATGCGTGTGTTAAGGATCGTCTGTTCGCGCGTTAAGGCATGGCACCTTCCCCGCGCCGTCGAGGCACGGCTCCTTCTCCCCGCGTTGCGGCACGGCTCCTTCTCCGCGCGTTGCGGCACGGCTCCTTCTCCGCGCGTTGCGGCAGGGGGCCTTCCGGCATGACGGCCGCCGGGCCCCGGTGGCGCGCGGCGTCATCCGCCGCACCATCCGCCACGACGTACGGCCCGTGCCCGGCCTGCATCCGGGCGTGCCGCCGCGCGTCCATCCCGCGCCCGGGTGTCCACCCGAGCCCGGCCCACGTCCAGGTTCCCGGCCCACGTCCGGGTGTCCCGCCCGCACCTACCCTCGGCATGTGGCATGCGAGGGTGCCCCCGCTGTTTTCAGCGTGCGGCGCACGAGCGCGCCGTCCTCGGCGCGAGGTGTGGGTCCATGTCCCGCCCGCACCCGACCCGCATCCCGTCCGCGTCCTGCCCACGTCCAGCCCGTGTGTGGGCCGCGTACGGACGACGCCCGAAACGGGCTTTACCTCCGCTTTGCGATTGGTTACTGTCGCATCGCAATCATCTGTAAACGGTCAAGTCAGACATTCCGCGCCCGGGATAACGGTGAACTCATGCACCGGATAGCCATCACTGCTCTAGCTCTCACGACCGCTGCGGCGACGGCGTCCCTCACCGCCACCCCGGCGAGCGCCGCCGCGAAGCCGAACCTCCGCGCCTGCTACGACGGGAAGTGCACGATCACAATCACGAAGCCGGTCAGCTTCCGCGTCGCCAGCCGCTACCACCTGTCCAAAGTGCGGGTCGCCCGGGTGTACAACCGCTACTACGACAGGTACATGGTTCACGTGTCCGGCCCCGGTGTCAGCGTGACGCTCGGCGAAGGCGCGCGTGGCAGCCTGAACAGCCTCTCGGTGCGCGTTCTGTCGATCACCGGCAAGGGAGCGAAGGTCCGCTTCTTGGGTTGACGGTCCGGTCCGGAAACTCATGGTGGCGTCCCCGGCCCGGGAGCTTCTGGACCCCGGCTGGGGAGTTCTTGGGATGACGCCCCGGATCCGGGACCTTGCAGGTTGACGCCCCGGTCCAGGAATTCTCGGAGTGCGGCCCGGCCCGGGAGCTCTTGGCGTGACGGCCTCGGCCGGGAACGGCCGCCGCCGCTCCCCCGGCCGAGACATCACGGCCATCGCCGCTCCTCCAGCCAGGACCGCCACGGCCACCAGGCGGGATGCCGCGTGAACCGGATCGGCGCAGGGTGGTGCCCACGCCGACGGCTCCCCCAGCGACCGCCCGACCACCAGGCAGGGCAGCCCGCCACGCGCGAACCAGCGGAACCGGCCCAGCGTGGTGCCCGCGCCAACGACACTCCTCCAGCCGGAACGCCCTGGCCACCGAGCCCGCCACGCGAACCCGCTCAGCGCAAGATGGTGCCTGCACCAGCGGCGCTCCCCCGGTCGGAACCACCAGGGCCACCAGGCGGGATGCCGCGCGAACCGGATCAGCGCAAGGTGGTGCCCACGCCGACGGCGTGCCGTCCGTCTCGTTGGATGTTGACGAAGTCGACCAGGCCGACCATCTTCTCCAGTTCGAACCCGGCCTCGAGGCGGTCCGGATCGGCCGGGAGGTAGACCGTGAGCAGGTAGCGGCGGCCGGTGGCGGCACCGAGCGCGTCCAGCTGCGCACGGAACTCGGCCAGCAGAGCCGTCAGGTTGCGCCTGTCGTTGACGCTGGTGTGGTTGCCCAGGTGCCCGTCGCCGCCGGGCCACTCCCAGTCGATGTCGATCCCGTCGAAGACGCCCGCCGCGCTGCCCGGCCCGCCCCTGCCGCCGACGCTGGGCAGGTTGCCCCTGATGTACGCGTCGAGACACGACTTGACGAACCTCTGCCTGCCGGCAGCGGTCCGCGCGACGTCGGAGAAATACTTGGAATACGTCCAGCCGCCGATCGAGACCAGCGTCTTCAGGCCGGGGTGGCGGGCCTTCAGCTTTTTCAACTGGTTGAAGTTTCCGGCGAGCGGAGCGTCGGGGGGATCGGCGACGCCGTCCAGCGACTCGGCGGCCGTGAAGCCGCGCTGGTAGTCGGCCCACGCGTCCCCCGCGCCGTCACCCTGGTCGGGGTCGTTCGGGTCGGGCGCCAGCGGGCGGTTGACCCCGGTGAGGCAGGTCAGCGACTCGGGGTCGATGTTCGCGAACGCGTAGAGGACGTGAGTCAGCCTGCCCGCCAACCCGCTGGTTTCGAGATCGCGCACCGTGGATGTGGCGCCGTACGCGCCGCGCTGGGCGACGTACCCGACCCTGATGCGGCCCGGTGAGGGGGACGGCGGCGGCGTGACGGTCACCGTGACCGTCACTTCCGGCACGGGAACGGCGTTCTCCACCGTCACGGCATGCGCGCCGGCCGCTTGTGCAGCGGCGGCGTACGCGGTCACCACGTGTGTGGTTCGCGCCTGCGCGGCCCTCGTATGCACGGTCGCCGTCGGTGCGGGGGCGACCGTCGCCCGCCCCGCCGCTACGGCCCGTGGCACGACCCGTGACCTGGCCTGGTTGACGGCCATGGCACCGGTTTCGGTGGCGCGAGCCGGGTCGTACCAGGCGACGAACAGCGAGAACAACAGGGCGCTCAGGACCACGACGGTGAAGGCGCCACGCGTGATCGCTCCCATGGTGCACTCCGAACAGGGACAAGCCTCCGTGACGAGATATGGAGGCGGGAAGAGGAATGCCGCGGGAGCGTAGTGACGTCATCGCAGGACGTACAAGCGGGACAGTCTTAACCCCGGATTATGGGCGGCTCATGTCGCAGGTGGGCGCGTTCCAGCGGCGCCACCTGCGGTTACCCGTGGCGCCGCCCTTCTCTGCAAGTTTCACCGCCCGCCGCGCTCGGCGAGCCCGCCGCCCTGTGCCACCGCCGACCGCCGCGGTGGGGGTGCGGGGCGGCCACGCGCCACCCCGGCACCCCCTGCCGCGCCGTACGGCCGGGCTCAGGCCGCGCCGACCAGCGTGAAGATGCCCGCCCCGACCAGGGCGAACGCCCACATCCTGTCGAGGTTGAACCAGGCCCGCCGCAGGACGGCGACGCCGAGGAACTCGTACACGACGACGGCCACGACGGCCGCCGTGAGGAACATCGCGAGCGTGTGCACGCCGGCGACGAGCATGCCGCCCGACAGGGCGTGGCCGTGGTGACCGGCGGCGGGCATGCGGGTCAGCACGGGCAGCAGCATCAGGCCCGCGCCGTGCACCGACGACATCAGGAACGACCAGGCGGCCAGTTGCGGCAGCGACAGCCGCATGCCCACCCAGCGGAAGTGCCGCCGGGCGAGCAGGTGCCACAGGCCGAACCCGACGAGCACGACGCCCGCGCCGATCGCCAGGGCCGTGGCCGTCACCAGCGACCCGGTCGCCGACACGACGGCCACCACGAGGGCCACCGACGCGAGGTGGCCCAGCGCGATGACCGGCAGGGACTGCAGCAGCAGGTCGCGGCTGCGCTCCTGCAGCCCCCGGGCGACGGCGAACAGCCAGCCCATCGCGGGATTGATCCCGTGAAAGGCGCCCAGCAGGATGACGGCGGTCAGGGTCACGGGTAGCAGTAGGAGTCGGAGGACGCGTCGCCGCCCTGGAGCCGGGTCTGGTGCGGGCGCAGGCCGCGGAAGTCGTCGCCGTGCGGGAAGAACCGCTCGTCCAGCGTGAACGACTCGGCGTCGACCTTCGCCATCCAGGCGCCGACGCCGTCGGGGTAGAACTGGTCGTCCCAGGCGCCGTACAGGGAGTTGGTGACGTAGACGCGGCGGCCGTCGCGGCTCACCTCGACCATCTGCGGGCCGCCCGCGAGCCGCTCGTCCGGCGCGGCCGGGTGCGCCTCGCGCCGCACGATGCCGCCGAGGCGGACCGAGCCGATCTCGACCGGCTTGAACGGGTCGGACACGTCGTACTGCTTGAGCTCGCCGGTGCCCCAGCACGACACGTACAGGCGCTGGTCGTCGACCGACAGGTCGATGTCGGTGACCAGCGGCGGCACCGCGCCGAACGGCTTGAGCACGTCGGGCAGGTCGTCGGGCGAGGCGGGCTCGGCCGGGATGGTGATCACCTTCTCCGCCGTCCACCGGGAGCCGTCCTTGTGCCACACCCACACGGAGGCCGACAGGTCCTCGACGTTGGTCACGACGCCCACGAAACCGTACGTCTTGGTCGGGTCGTGGGCGGGGCGCAGCTCCAGCGTCATCTGGTGCTGGTCGCCGAGGTCCACCTCCTGGATGTGCTTGCGCTTGCGCAGGTCCCAGAAGTGAATCTTGTGGCCGTACTTGCGGCCGAGCAGCAGCTCGCCGACCACCCCGTTCTCGACCATGGACGGCGTGCCCCACTCGGAGGTGACCAGCACGTCGTGGTTGATGTGCCACCAGAAGTCGTACGCGAGGTACTGCGGGCCGCGGTCGACCTCCCACCGGCCCAGCACCTCGAACGAGTTGTGGTCGAGGATGGCGATGCCGCCGGGCCCGTCGTCGCCGTACCCGCCGAGCGCGCTGACGTACAGGCCCTCGGGGCCGCAGTGGACGGTGTGCGGGCGGGAGTAGCCTGCCCGTTTGCCCAGCTCCTCCGCCTCGATGACCTTCACCAGCTCGGGGCTGACCCGGTCCTTGGTGTCGTACACGTAGATCCGCGACGAGCGCAGTCCGGGGACGATCAGGTAGCGACGTTCGACGTGCGGATGCGGCGCGTACGGGCACAGCGCGCTGCTGCAGGCGTTCCAGCCGAAGTGGTGCAGCTCGTCCCCCGTGTACGGCAGGTCGGTCCAGCCGACGACGGTCCCGTACGACGGGGAGCCGGGGTCGGTGTCGAGCACGGCGAGCGCGTCGGGCCGCCGGGCCGAACGGTCGAAGGCCGCGACATAGGCCAGCTTCTCCGGCGGCGCCTCGGCGGCGTCGCGGGGCGAGGGGTAGAAGGTCGGATCGGGCTTCCACAACGTCATGGATTCAAGGATTGCCCGATATTCCCCATAGGGTCAATAGGAATCTTCACTCTTGTACTCTGCCGTGACCACAGAGGGTGAAGAGCTATACCCTGATATAGCACGCTTTACGGAGGCAGGGTTGTTCTTCGGCATCACCAACATCTGGACGTACATCGTCGGCGCTTTCCTGATCATCCTGCTTCCGGGGCCGAACTCGCTGTTCGTGCTGTCCACCGCCGCCCAGCGCGGCGTGCGGCAGGGCTACCGCGCGGCGGCCGGCGTCTTCGCCGGAGACTCGGTCCTCATGTTCCTGTCGGCCGCGGGGGCCGCCTCGCTGCTGAAGTCCAATCCCGTGCTGTTCACGATCGTGAAGTACTCGGGCGCCGTCTACCTGGCGTGGATCGGTTTCGGCATGCTCCGCGGCGCCTGGCGCTCCCTGCGGGCCTCCCGCGACGCGACCCCGGCGCGGACCGCCGAGCCGGCCGTCACGCCGGCGGCGGGCGACCCGTTCCGCAAGGCGTTCATGATCAGCCTGCTCAACCCCAAGGCGATCTTGTTCTTCGTGGCGTTCTTCGTGCAGTTCGTGGACCCCTCGTACGGCGCGCCGGCGCTGTCGTTCCTGATCCTGGCCCTGATCGTGCAGGTCTTCAGCGTGACCTACCTGAGCGCGCTCATCTTCGGCGGCACGTTCCTGGCGAACCACTTCCGGCGCCGCCGCAAGCTGGCCGCCGGGCTCACCTCGGGGGTCGGCGCGCTCTTCCTCGGCTTCGGGGCCAAGCTGGCCACCGCGACGCTGAACTGAGCGTTTCCCGGCGGCACGACGACGCCCGCCAGGGATATGCCATATCGTTATGAATCCCGAAGACGGGAGACGCTTTCCGCCCCGCGTACCCGACGGTCGGGTACGGTAAGCCACCGACGAAGCCGCCCAACTCGGGCGTTTCCGTCCGCTATGTCCGGGTAGGCGCGTTGCCCAACTACAGCGCCGGTCCCCTCTGCCGGCCCGTTGGAGTCAGCATGAACCACGCACCCTTCGCACTGCCCAGGCTCACCGCACTGATCAGGCAGGCGGTGCCCCGGCTCCTCGAAGGCGTGGTGGCTCCCCTCGTGGTCTTCTACGCGGCCCTCGCGGTGCTCGGGCTGCGCGTCGCGCTCGTGGCCGTGGTGTCGTGGGTCTACCTGGGCGTCCTGTGGCGGCTCGTCCGGCGCCGGCCCGTGCCGGGGACGATGATCCTGGCGGCGATCGCGATCACCGTCCGCACCGTGATCGGGCTGTGGACCGGCAGCCCCGTCCTCTACTTCATCCAGCCGGAGCTGGGCACGATCTGCATCAGCGCCGTGCTCCTGGCGTCGGTGCGGATGCGCCGCCCGCTGGTCCAGCGGCTCACCCTCGACTACGTCCACCTGCCGTCGTTCGTGCTGCGGCACGAACGCGTCCGCACCTTCTTCGCCCGGATTACCCTGTTGTGGGCGTTCGTGCTCCTGGTCAACTCGGCCATGAGCATCTGGCTGCTGCTGAACCAGCCGATCGCCGACTACCTGATCATGCGCACCGCCGCCGTCGCCGTCGTCACCGGGCTGGCCTTCCTCGGATCGGTCTGGGCGTTCCGCCGGGTGCTGCGGCGGCTGCACACCGAGGCCCCCGCGATCACCGCCTGACTCTCCGGGCCGTACGCGCCGTCACGGCGGGCCGGCCGGGCGCGGCGGCGCCATCCCCCCGCAGGCCGCCCCCGCGATCTGTGATAGGCACAGTCCTCATGGGTACCGCACTGGTCACGGGCGCCTCACGAGGTCTGGGCGCCGTCATCGCCGCACGGCTCGCCGCGGACGGCTGGCACGTCGCCGTCAACTACGCAGGCGACACCGCCGGAGCCTCCGCCGTCGTCGACCGCATCACCGCCGCCGGCGGCTCGGCCGTCCTGGCCAGGTTCGACGTCACCGACGAGGAGGCCGTGCGCGAGGGCGTCGCCGCGATCGGGCGGGTCGACGTGGTCGTCAACAACGCCACCGGCCCCCAGCCGCTGATCCCGGTGGAGAAGCAGACCTGGGAGGACCACCTCGGCCAGCTCCGGTTCTTCGTCAAGGCCCCGCTGCTGATCCTGCAGGCCGTGCTGCCCGGCATGCGCGAGGCCGGTTCCGGCCGGATCGTCAACGTGGGCAGCGAGGTCACCGACCTCGGCAACCCGGAGTTCGGGCACTACGTCGCCGCCAAGGCCGCGATGCACGGGCTCACCCGGTCGTGGGCCCGGGAGCTGGGGCCGTACGGGATCACGGTGAACACCGTCGAACCCGGCTGGATCCCGGTGGAGCGCCACGCGGGCATTCCCCCGGAGGACTACGCCGGCTACCTGCGCGACGTGCCGCTGGGGCACATGGGCGTGCCGGCGGACGTGGCCGAGGCCGTGGCGTTCCTCGCCTCCCCCGGCGCCCGGTTCGTGACCGGTCAGCGGATCGCCGTCAACGGCGGCAAGACGATGAGCTGAGTTCGCGCCCGCGAGGTAAAGAATCGCGCGATCCGGAAGCGGTTTCATCGAAAAATCGGTTAATGTCCGTTCATGTCCGGCGCATATTTCCCTCGAATCCAGACTGTCACGGGCGCCGTCCCCGTCTCCGAGATCGACGGGCCGATGCTCCCGCACGAGCATCTGCGCACCGACACCCGCTGGGGGATCGGCGTCGCCTCCGACCCCCATCGGTGGCTGGACGAGGAACGATATGTGCTGGACGAGGTCAAGCACCTCGGCAGGGAGCAGGCGCTGGGCCTGATCGTGGAGCACACCTGCATCGGGATGGCGCGCGACCCCGCCGCGCTCGCCCGGATCTCGACGGCCGCACGGGTGCCGATCGTGGCCGCCACCGGCTTCGCCGCGCAGCCGTTCGCGGGTGCGGCCATCACGCGGTACGGCGTGGAGGACCTGACCGCCGACCTGCTGCATGAGATCGGCGCCGGGCTGGACGGCACGGGCGCGCGGCCGGGGGTCATCGTCGCCGCCTCCTGGGACGAGACGCCCACCCCCGCCGAGGAGCGGGCCGTCGTCGCCGCCGCCCGCGCCTCGCTGCGCACCGACCTTCCGGTGGCGACGGGCGGCCTGGAGCTACTGGAGCTCCTGCTTTCGCAGAACGTCCCCGCCCGGCGCCTGGCCGCCCGCACCGGCGACCCGCTGGCCCAGCGGAAGATCGCCGAGACCGGCGCGTACGTGAGCGTGGACGACGCCGAGGACGTCCTCGCCCTTCTCGACGCCGGGCACGCCGAGCGCATCCTGCTCAGCAGCGGCGTGAGCCGGCGGGACCACCTGGCCGGCTACGGCGGGCAGGGCTACGGGCGGCTGTTCTCGTCCGTCATCCCCGCGCTGCAGAAGGCCGGCGTGGACGACGACACCCTGCGCCTGATCACGCACGAGAACCCCCTCCACTGGCTCATCCCCTGAACGCCCGGCGTCTAGATCTTGACGATCTCGACGTCGCCGCCGCAGAGCGGGGTCGGGTCTTCGGGGTCGGAGGTCGGGACCGTGACGGGACGGGTGGCCACGCGTGCGCTCGCCGCCAGGACAGCGTCGATCGCATGCCCGTGACCGCGAAGGCGATGGTCACCTGCTCTGGGTGGGATCGGATGACGGTCAGGAGTCGAAGCCGACGCCGAGGGCGTCGAGGGTGCGCAGCCAGGCGTTGCGGCGGCCCTCGTGCTCGTCGGCCCGGGCGATGGCCCAGCGGGTGAGCTGGATGACCCCGGACCGCACCGGCTCCGGCGGGAAGGGCATGGGCTTCTCCCGCACCATGCGCAGCTCCGTGCGCTCGGTGATGCGCCCCTGCAGCAGGTCGAGCATGACGTTGGCCCCGAACCGGGCGGCGCCCACGCCGAGGCCGGTGTATCCGGCGGCGTAGACGAGGCGCGAGCCGTACGCCGTGCCGAAGAAGGCGCTGAACCGGCTGCAGGTGTCGATGACCCCGCCCCACCTGTGCGTGAAGCGCAACCCGTGGAGCTGCGGAAACGTCTCGTAGAAGTGCCGGGCGAGCTTCTCGAAGGTGGCGTCGCGCTGCTCGTATTCGGGCTTGACCAGGCCGCCGTTGTGATAGACGGCGTCGTAGCCGCCCCACAGGATGCGGTTGTCGTCGGTCAGCCGGTAGTAGTGGAACTGGTTGGCCGAGTCGCCGATGCCCTGGCGGTTGCGCCAGCCGACCTCCGCCAGCAGGTCGTCCGGCACCGGCTCGGTCATCAGCGCGTAGTCGTAGACGGGCACGAGGAAGTGCTTGAGCCTGCGCAGCAGCGGGGGGAAGGCGCCGGTGCCGAGCGCCACCCGCCCGGCCCTGACCCGGCCCTTGGGCGTGTCGCACTCGATCGCCACGTCGTCGTCGTGCAGGGCGCGCACCGGCGTGTGCTCGAAGACGCGCACGCCGAGCCGTACGCAGACGTCGCGCAGCCCCCACGCCATCCGCGCCGGGTCCACCATGGCGACGCCCCGCCGGTCCCACACGCCGCCGAGGTACGTCGGGGAGTCCACCTCGGCCCGCACCTGCTCGCGGTCGAGCCGCTCCAGCCGCTGACCGAGCGAGGCCGCCGCGGTCACCTCCTCGTCGAGCCCGGCGAGCTGCCACTCCTCGGTGGCCACCCGCAGCTCGCCGGTCCGTTCGAATGAGCAGTCGACGCCATACTTGGCGAGGGTCGCCTCGATCTCGTCGAGGTTCTCCCGGCCGAGCCGTTCCAGCGTCTCGATCTCCGTCGGCCAGCGGTCCCGGCCGTTGCCGAGCCCGTGGGTGAGGCTGGCCGCGCAGAATCCTCCGTTTCGGCCGGAGGCGGCCCACCCGACCGCGCGGCCCTCCAGGAGGACCACGTCGAGCGAGGGGTCGCGCTCCTTGGCCATCAGTGCGGTCCACAGGCCGGTGAAACCGCCGCCGACCACCGCGAGGTCCGCGGTGACGTCCCCCGTCAGCGGGGGCAGCGGCTCGGGCGCGATCGGCCGGTCCAGCCAGTACGGCTTGCGCTCCGCGTCGGCGAGCGCCTTCGACGGAACCACAATTTTCACATCCTCACGCGTTGGCGCGGCGGCGTGCTATCAGTCCGTTGACCAGAGCGATCAGCACACCGGCCGCGAAGATGAGCGTGCCCATGACGTTCACCTGCGGCGGGAGGCCGACACGGGTGGCACCCCAGATCCACAGGGGGAACGTCATGGTGCCGCCGGAGTTGAAGTTGGTGATGACGAAGTCATCGATTGACAACGCGAAGGCGAGCAGGGAGCCCGCCAGCACGCCGGGGAAGATCATCGGAAGGGTGACGAGGCGGAACGTGGTCCACGGTCCCGCGCCGAGGTCGCGGGCGGCCTCCTCCAGCGAGGAGTCGAGCGTCATGACCCTGGCCCGCACGGTCACGGCCACGAAGGAGATCGAGAACATGACGTGCGAGATCAGGATCGTCCAGAACCCGAGCGGCACGGCGAACGTGACGAACAGCGACAGCAGCGACGCGCCCATCACGATCTCGGCGCAGGAGATCGCCGCGAACATCACGAGGTTCATCGCCCCCGAGCCGCGGAAGCGGTAGCGGCCGAGCGCCAGCCCGATCATCGACCCGAGCACCCCGGCGATCACCATCGTGAGCAGGGCGATGAGCAGGGAGTTGACCAGCGCCTGGGTGAGGTCGCCGATCTCGAACAGCTTGCCGTACCACTTGAGCGTGAAGCCCTGCCAGGCCGTGTTGTAACGGCCCTTGGTGTCGTTGAAGCCGAACAGGATCATCACGGCGATCGGCAGCACGAGCCACGCGATCACCAGCCAGGTGTAGATCTGCAGGCCGCGGCCCCGCAACAAGCCTCCCTTCATCGGGCCGCCACCTCCAGCACGTCCTCGGTGCCCAGCGCCTTGGCGTATACGAAGATGCCCACGAGCAGCAGGGCCATAAGCGTGAACGACAGCGCCGAGGCGGTCGGATAGTCCTGGTTGATCAGGAACTGGTTCTGGATGACGTTGCCGATCATGGTGTTGCCGGTGCCGCCGAGCACGGACGCGTTGACGTAGTCGGACGTGGCCGGGACGAACGTCATCAGCACGCCGGCGAACACCCCCGGCAGCGACAGCGGCAGCACGATCCGCAGGAAGATCTGCGTCTTGCTGGCGTACAGGTCCTGCGCGGCCTCCAGGACGCGGGGGTCGATCCGCTCCAGCGCCACGTATATCGGCAGGATCATGAACGGCAGGAAGTTGTAGGCCAGGCCGCCGATCACCGCCGCGCTCGTGGCCAGGATGTGGAAGTCCTCCGGCACCAGGCCGAGCGACTTCAGCGGCCCGAGCAGCATGCCGTTGTCGGACAGGAAGAACTGCCAGGAGATGGTGCGCAGCACGAACGACACCAGGAACGGCAGCAGCAGGAGGAACAGGTAGATCGACTTGCGGTTGCCGCCCTTGAAGGCGATCCAGTACGCCACCGGGAACCCGATGACGATCTGGATCACCGTCGAGATCGTGCCGTACACCACCGAGCGGACGATCTGGTCGTGGTAGGTGGTGATCCCGTCGACGTAGCTGTGCCAGTTGAAGGTGAAGACGTAGCCGTTGACGACGTCGCCCGACTGCAGCGACAGCGACAGCATGACGACCGTCGGGATGACGAAGAAGATCGCCAGCCAGAGCCCGCCGGGGAAGAGCAGCAGGTACGGCGTCAGCGAAGCCCTGAGCCTGCTCATGACGTCGTGATGGCCTGGAAGATGGACTCGAACTTCTTCTGCTCCTGCGGCGTCTTGAACTTCACGTAGCTGCGGAGCCTGGCGGTGTCCTCGGGGGTGGGGAACACCAGCGGGCTGCTCGCCACCTCCTCCAGGAGCTTCTTGTCGTCGCCCGAGGCCTTGGCGGCGTCGGCGACGATGACGTCCTTGGCGGCCGGGACCGGCGTCACGTAGTTGATGTACTCCGCGAGCCGCGCCGCGATGTTCACGTCGTAGAAGAAGTCCATCAGCATGATCGCGTCGACCGGGTTCGCCGCGGTCTTCGGGATCGTCATGTTGTCGGTCCAGATCGTCCCGCCCTCCTGCGGCACCACGAACTTGAGGTCGGTGCCGTCGGAGATGTTCTTCTGGAAGACGTCGCCGGACCAGGCCATGGTCAGCCAGATGTCGCCCTTGGCCAGCGGGTCCATGTACGCCTGGTCGTAGTACTTGCGGACGATGCCGCCGTCGCGCTGCTCCTTGAGCTTGGCCGCGGCCTTCTCCCAGTCGGCCTCGGTGGACGTGTCGGGGTCGACGCCGACCGCGAACAGCCCGAAGTTGGCGATCTCCTGGGAGTCGGACATCATGCCGACCTTGCCCTTGTACTTGGGGTTCCACAGCTCGGCGATGCTGGTCGGCGGGGTGTCGACGTACTTCGGGTTGTACGCGATGCCGGTCATGCCGGAGGCCCACGGGATGCTGTAGACGTTGCCCGGGTCGAACGACTCGTTCTTGTACTGCTCGGCCGCGTTGGCCGCGAAGTTCGGCAGCTTGGAGTGGTCGAGCGGCGCCAGGAAACCGAGCTGGACGAGCTGGTCGAAGTGCAGGCCGTTGGTGACCACCATGAGGTCGTAGCCAATCGACTGCCCGGCGGCGAGCTGCGGCTGGATCTTGGCGAACCAGCTCGGCATCTCGAGGATGACCTCTTTGTAGTTCACCGTGATGCCGGTCTGCTGGGTGAACTGCTTGAGCTCGGGCTGCTTGGGGTCCATGTAGTACGGCCAGTTGGCGAAGTCCACGTGGCCGTTCTTCGCCTTGCCCGACCAGAACTTCTCGACCTCCGACTGGGCCTGGGCGGAGGTGCTCGGCTTGGCCGTGCCCTTGCCCTGCACGCCGCAGGCGGCGAGGGCGAGCCCGGCGGCCGACAGGCCCGCGAGCCGGAAGGCGTCACGCCTGCCGAGCCGGCGCTGGGTCATGCCGCGGAGGAGGGCGGGGTCCTGCCTGAAGGGGACGTTCATAGGGGTTCGTGCTCCGGGGGTCTGTGTACCGGGGGTCGGTGACGCCTGATCCAACTCGGGGGGTTACCGCAGCGCGTAGGAGTGCCTGGGCTGCCAGGAGAGCCAGACCGTGTCGCCCCGCTCGGCGGTGATCGTGCTGTCGTGCGCGTTCTGCTCGAAGACCGTGATCTCGGCGCCGTCGCCGAGCACCACGACGTAGCTGTTGTAGGTGCCGAGGTAGACCACCTCGGCCACGGTCCCCCGCACGATGCTGAGGTCGCCGTCCGGCTGCTCCTTGGCGATCCTGATCTTCTCCGGCCGGACCGTGAGGTCGATCGTCTGGCCGGCGGACGGCGCGCCGTCCACGGGGACGAGGATCCGGTCGCCGTGACCGAGGGCGAGCACGGCCGTGTCACCGCTGACCCGCTGGACGGTGCCGCTCAGCAGGTTGGAGGTGCCGATGAATCCGGCCACGAACTTGGTGGCGGGGCGCTCGTAGATCTCGCGGGGGTCGGCGAGCTGCTCCACGAGGCCGTCGTTCATGACCGCGATGCGGTCGCTCATCGTCAGCGCCTCGCTCTGGTCGTGCGTCACGTAGACGAACGTGATGCCGACCTCGCGCTGGATGCGCTTGAGCTCGATCTGCATGGCCTGGCGGAGCTTGAGGTCGAGCGCGCCGAGCGGCTCGTCGAGCAGGAGCGCGCGGGGGCGGTTGACCAGGGCGCGGGCGAGGGCGACGCGCTGCTGCTGGCCTCCCGACATCTCCTTGGGCCGGCGCTTCTCCCGGCCGACCAGGTCGACGACCTCCAGGATCTCGCCGACGCGGCGCTTGATCTCCGCGGCGGGGACCTTCTTGCGCTTGAGCCCGAACGCGACGTTCTCCCAGACGTTCATGTGCGGGAACAGCGCGTAGGACTGGAACACCATGTTGACGTCACGCTTGTTCGGCGGGACGTTCGTGACGTCCTCTCCGTGGAGCCTGACGATCCCCCGTGTGGGGTCTTCGAACCCGGCGATCATTCGCATGCTGGTGGTCTTGCCGCAGCCCGAGGGGCCGAGGAGGGAGAAGAACTCCCCTTCCGCGATGGCGAGGCTCACGCCCTTGACCGCCCGTACGACCTCGCCGTGCGAGACGTACTCCTTGACCACGTTGTCGAGTTCGATGGCGGGCACGTCTCCTGGTACGGGGGCAGCCGCGACGGCTGCCCCCGGGCCCGCCTGGATCTCTGTCATTCCAGGCTTATCCCTCTTTTTGGTAGGTGTCCGGCCGAAGCCGGACGCACCTATTCGCCGATGTAGTGCATGACGTGCT
This sequence comes from Microbispora rosea subsp. aerata, assembly GCF_014647835.1. Taxonomy (GTDB): domain Bacteria; phylum Actinomycetota; class Actinomycetes; order Streptosporangiales; family Streptosporangiaceae; genus Microbispora; species Microbispora aerata. The sequence continues at coordinate 146,065 of NZ_BMPY01000014.1, read as the reverse complement.
TGACGCGGGTGTAGTCGTGCAGACCGAAGACGGACAAGTCCTTGCCGTAGCCCGAGTGCTTGAAGCCGCCGTGCGGCATCTCGGACACGAACGGGATGTGGGTGTTGACCCAGACCACGCCGAAGTCGAGCCGCTTGGACATCCGCATCGCGCGGCCGTGGTCGGTGGTCCACACCGAGCCGGCCAGGCCGTAGCGGACGCCGTTGGCCTTGGCCAGCGCGTCGGCCTCGTCGGTGAACGTCTGGATGGTCATGACCGGGCCGAAGACCTCGTCCTGCACCATCTCGTCGTCCTGCTTCAGCCCGTCCACGACGGTCGGGGCGAAGAAGAAGCCCTTCTCGCCGATGCGGGTGCCGCCGGTGAGGATCTTGGCGTGCTCGGGGAGGCGCTGGAAGAAGCCCTCGACCCGGGCGAGCTGGTTGGCGTTGTTCAGCGGCCCGAAGTAGGCGTCCTCCACGTCGAGGCCGCCCACCTTGGTGGCGGCGGCTGCCTCGGCCAGCGCCGCGGCGAACTCGTCGTGGATGCTCTCCTGCACGAGCACCCGGCAGGCGGCGGTGCAGTCCTGGCCGGCGTTGTAGAGGCCCGCACCGGCGACCGCCTCGGCGACCGCCTTGATGTCCTTGACGTCCTCGAAGATCACGACCGGGGCCTTGCCGCCCAGCTCCAGGTGGACGCGCTTGACGTCGTCGGCGGCGGTCCTCGCGACCGCCATGCCCGCGCCCACCGAGCCGGTGATCGCCACCATGCTCGCGGCCGGGTGGCCGACGACCAGCGAGCCGGTCTCCCGGTCGCCCGTCACGACGTTGAAGACGCCGGCGGGCAGGACGTCCGCGACGATCTCGGCCAGCTTCAGCGTGGAGACCGGGGTGGTGTCGGACGGCTTGAGCACGACCGTGTTGCCGGCGGCGAGAGCCGGGGCGATTTTCCACACCGCCATCATCATCGGGTAGTTCCACGGCGTGACCTGGCCGATGACGCCGATCGGCTCGTGCCGGATCACCGAGGTGTGGTCGGCGAGGAACTCACCGGCGGTGGGGCCCTCCAGGGTGCGGGCCGCGCCGGCGAAGAACCGGAAGTGGTCCGCGGCGACCGGGGTCTCGTCCTCGGCCATGCGGGCGCGCGGCTTGCCGGTGTTGCGGCACTCGGCCTCGTTGATCTCGTCCGCGCGGGCCTCGATCGCGTCGGCGACCTTCAGCAGCAGCGCCGCCCGCTCACCCGGCGTCGTCTGGCCCCACGTCTCGAAGGCGGCCGTCGCGGCGGCGTACGCGGCGTCGACGTCCTCCTGACCCGACACCGGCGCCTGGGCGTAGACCTCGCCCGTCGTAGGGTCTACGACGTCGGAGAAACGGCCGCTCGCGGCGTCGACGAACTTCCCGTTCACGAAGTTCTGGAGACGGGTGGTCACCGTTGACCTCCTGTTGAGGTGGCTGAGATGTCGCGACTCTGACAGAGGAAAGAGCCTACGACAAGGGATTTCGTCGCTAAGATACCAAATTGCTACGAAATCGCTTGACGTGAGCGGTCGAGCTGACACCATGTCAGAGCACGATCGCAACATGTCAAAAACGGCGCTGTAACACCAGGTCGCTATGGCGGCCGAAGCCCGCCTAGAGAGGACACCCCCCGAGGATGACGACTCCGCCGAAGGCTCGCGCGAACGCCGCTAAGGGTGGGCCGGTGGTGCTCGACGAGATCTCCAAGCAGATCATCGAGCAGCTTCAGATGGACGGGCGAAAGCCGTACGCCGCCATCGGCAAAGCGGTGGGCCTGTCGGAGGCGGCGGTGCGCCAGCGCGTGCAACGCCTCCTCGACCTCGGCGTCATGCAGATCGTCGCCGTCACCGACCCGCTCACCCTGGGCTTCCCGCGCCAGGCCATGATCGGCATCAAGTGCGAGGGCGACCTGGAGCAGGTCGCCGATGAGCTGGCGCAGATCCCCGAAATCGACTACGTGGTGCTGACGGCCGGCTCGGTCGACATCATGGTCGAGGTGGTCTGCGAGGGCGACAGCCACCTTCTGGAAATTCTCGGCAAAATCCGGTCGATTTCCAGCGTGCGTGCGACCGAGACGTTCGTCTATCTCAAGCTGCACAAGCAGACCTATTCCTGGGGCACCCGCTGACGGCGGCTCCCGTCGGCTGCGGTTTTCGCTGACGGGGTTTTCCCCGTGCCCGCCGTACACGGCCGGCGCTCAGCCGATCCGGGCGACGGCACGTACGGGCGACCCGTCGGCGGCGTGGAGACGCAGCGGCAGCAGGAAGACCTCGATGACCCGCCCGGCGGCCTGCGCCTCCAGGAGCGGGCCGAGACCGCGCAGGTTCTCCGCGATCACGGCGTGGGCGCCGCACAGCACGCGGTGCGCCGGGAGGTCGGCGGGAGCCGGGGTGGGGTCGACGCTGAGCGCGTCGACGCCCACGGTCCGCACCCCCGAACCGACGATCTCCCGGGCGGTCTCCGCCTCCAGGTAGGGGTGGGCCAGATAGCCGGGCGTGTCCCAGTGCTCGTCCCAGCCCGTGGCGACCAGCAGGACGGTCCCCGGGCCCAGCCGCCCGGCCACCGGGCCGAGCATCGCGGGAGTGATCGGGGCGCGCGGGGGCAGGCCCCGGGCGTCGAGGACCACGGCCGAGCCGAGGAACCGCTCCAGCGGCAGGTCGTCCAGCGTGGGCAGCGTGTCGTCGATGTGGTACGGCGCGTCCACATGCGTGCCCGACTGCGACCCCAGGTGCAGGCCGAGCACGTTCACGCCCTCGGCCGCCACCGTGAGGGCGGGCGAGATCTCCACCTCCGGATCTCCGGGGTAGACGGGCATGCCGCCGGCGACGGGCACCGACAGGTCGACGATCATCAGTTCTTCTTCCGGCCTTTCCGCGGGTGAGCGGGCGGATCAGATCGTAGGCCACGCGGGGCGCGAACCGGGGACCGGCGCCTCAGTGGAGATCCGTCCGCCGGTCGCGGCGGACGTCGTTGCGGGGGCCGGCGGCCTTGTCCCCGGCCTCGGCCAGGTCGCAGTCGGCCGCCGGCACGGCGGGAGTGTCCTTGAGCAGGGGCCCCGCCAGCGGGTAGCCGCGCGGCCCGGCCACCGAGGTGCCGCAGACCCAGTCCACCCCGCGCTCGGCGGCGCGGCGGTCGGCCACGGCGACGAACATGCGGTTGGCGGCGGCCACCTGGGCATGGGCGATCAGCACCGAACGCTCCCCCGCCGGGACGGGCGAGACGGGCCAGTTGGTGGAGACGGCGAGCACCGGCGCAGCGGCCGTCGTCATGCGTTCCTCCAGGTCGGGGGAGACCGCTCGAGTGTGCGCGGGTCGCCGGGCCGGGGCCGGACAGGTCAGGCGCAGCGCTCCAGCACGCTCGCCACCTCCTCCAGGAAGCCGTCCACGTCACGGACGGCATAGCCTTGCCGGAACATGACGGTCGCGAACGTGGCCTTCCTGACCTGCTCCGCCGTCAGCGGCTCGGCCGCCGTGCCGCGCAGCGTCGCCACCACGCGATCGAGGAACGCGTCGACCTCCTCCTCGCGATAGCCCATCCCCAGCCGTCCCGGGCGGAAGGCCGCCCGCTCCACCCGGGCCGCCTGCGCCTCCCGCCAGGACGGCGTGCCGGGGTCCGGTGCGGGTGTGCCGCCCCTCTTGCCTGGGCCGGAGCCGTTCACGGCGCTCTTCCCGGGGCTGGCGGCGCTCACGACACTCTTCCCGGGGCCGGAGGCGTTCACGACGCCTGCGTCCGTGCGCGCACGCTCCCCGGCCCGCGTACGGCGAGGCTGAGCCGCAGCGCTCCCGACGGCGGCTGCCGCACCGGCGGCCCCTACCGAGGCCGGTTCCGCCGCGTCGGCGGGTCCTGCCGAGGCCGACTCCGCTGCTACAGGTTCCACAGCAGCGGACTCCACGTCTACGGGCTCCGCGGCGAGGGACGCCGGAGCCACGGCCGGTGCGGCGTGGCCCTCGTCAACGGCGCCTTGGGCAGGCGCGGCAGCGTCCCGCGCGGGGTCGTTCCAGGCGGGGTTACTCCGCACGGCGTCGTTGCGGGCGGGAGCGTCCGGTGAGGCGGCGGCTCGGGCCTCGACCGCCACGATGAACGCGTCGAGCGCGAAATCCACCGCCGTCTCGTTGTAACCCCCGCGCTTGACGGCGAACTTCGCGTTCCTGATCTCGTCGGCGGTCACCGGCGGGCCGTCGAGCGGGCCGAGCCCGAGCGTCTGCTCGATCCTGCGTACGAAGGCGTCGACCTGGTCGGGGTCATAACCCAGGCGTACGGCCATGACGCGGGGAAAGCGGTTCACCACACCTCCCTGCCCACTGCGGACGCCCGTCCATTGTGACGGGGGTCCCGGCGGAAAGGGAGACCCATAGATGTCCGCACTTCGGGTGGAACATCCCGATAGGCTCGGGAACCTATGCGGATCGCCAGCCTCTCCTTCCGATACGGACGGCGAGACCCGTGGGTCCTGTCCGACGCCGACCTGGTCCTCGATCCGGGGGACGTGGTCGAGATCACCGGGCCCAACGGCACCGGCAAGTCGACCCTCCTGCGGCTGGTCGCCGGGCTGCTCAGGCCGGTGCGCGGACGCGTCGAAGACCGGCCTGAGGTCGTGGGGTACGCCCCCGAGCGGTTCCCCGCGGACCAGCCGTTCACCGTGGCGGCCTACCTGCGGCACATGGCGGCGGTCCGGCGGGTGAGCACGGAGTCGATCGGCCGGTGGAGCGAGCGGCTCGGCATGGACCACCTGCTCGGGCAGCGCCTGCCCGATCTGTCCAAGGGCAGCGCGCACAAGGTGGGCCTCGCGCAGGCGCTGCTCGCCGAGCCGGGGCTGCTCGTGCTCGACGAGCCCTTCGCCGGTCTCGACGCCGCCACCCGCGCCGAGCTTCCCAGGATCATCGGGGAGGTCGGCGCGCGCGGCGGGATCGTGGTGGTGAGCGACCACCAGGGCGACCTGCGGGGTCTGCCCGGCCTGCGCCGCTGCGAGGTCCGCGACCGCGCCGTACGGGAACTGGAGCCGGCCGAGGAAGCCGGCGAGACGGCCATGACCGTGCTGGAGGTGGAGGTGGCCGCGTCGAGGGCGGCGGAGCTGGCCGAGCGGCTGCGCGCCGAAGGCTGCGGCGTGCGCGTCGCACGGGAGGCCGCCCGATGACGGCCGTGATCGCACTGGCGAGGTTCCGCATCGCGGGATATGTCGCCTCACACCGGGCGTTGCAGCCGCTGATCGCGCTGCTGGCGCTGCTGGCGGTTCTCTACGCCACCGCCGTACCCGCCGGTCAGGAGATCGCGGCCACCGCCGACTCGGCGGCGATGCTCGTGCCGGTGCTCGCCTGGACCGCGCGGGGCCTGCTGGACACCGAGCCCGACGAGCAGCGCGCCGTCGCCCTGTCGGCGCTGGGGCCGAGGGAGCTGGTGAGCGGCCTGCTGGCGGCGTTCGCGTCGCTGCTCGTGCCGGCCGCGATCGCCGAGGCCGTGCTGCTCGTGCGCCTGGCCGGCTCCCCCACCCTCACCGTGGTCCTGGCCGGGGTGTGGCTCCACCTGCTGTCCGCGGTGGCGGGGCTCGCGCTCGGTGCGCTGACGAGCCGCCCGATCCTGCCCTCCCCGGCGGTGTCCACGATCACGTTGATCCTCGGCTACCTGTCCATGCTGGTGCTCAGCATGGCCGGGGCCCGGTGGCTCACCGTGCCGGTCATGGCCTGGATGCACGACGCCCATCACGGCGTGCTGCTGAGCGGGCTGCCCCTGCTCACGGTGCAGTCGCTGCTGTGGCCCGCGATCGGCCTGGCGGCCTACACGTGGCTGCGCCGCACGCGGCCGTGACCGGTGAGCAGGGCCGTGACCGGTGGTGGTCTCAAGGCTGATGCGCGGCTGACCAGGGCTGGGGTGCGGCTGGTCAAGGCTGAGGCGCGGCGGCGAGCTGCCCGCACGCCCCGTCGATCTCCCGCCCCCGGGTGTCCCGTACGGTGACCGCGACACCGTGGGACTCCAGGCGGCGTACGAACGCCCGCTCGTCCTGGGGACGGGAGGCGGTCCACTTCGAGCCGGGAGTGGGGTTGAGCGGGATCAGGTTGACGTGCACGAGCTTGCCCTTGAGCAGGCGGCCGAGCAGGTCGGCCCGCCACTCCTGGTCGTTGATGTCCCTGATCAGGGCGTACTCGATGGACACGCGCCGCTTGGTCTTGGCCGCGTAGTTCCAGGCGGCGTCGAGCACCTCGGCGACCTTCCACCGGGTGTTGATCGGCACGAGCGTGTCCCTGAGCTCGTCGTCCGGCGCGTGCAGCGAGACGGCGAGCGTCACCGGCAGGCCCTCCTCCGCGAGCTTGCCGATCGCCGGAACCAGGCCGACCGTCGAGACCGTGATGCCGCGCGCCGAGATGCCGAGGCCCTCGGGCGCGGGGTCGACCAGGCGGCGTACGGCGCCGATGACGGCCTTGTAGTTGGCCATCGGCTCGCCCATGCCCATGAACACCACATTGGTGACCCGGCCGGGCCCGCCCGGGACCTCGCCGCGCGCCAGCGCCCGCGCCCCCGCGACCACCTGCTCGACGATCTCGGCGGTGGACATGTTGCGGGTGAGCCCCGCCTGGCCGGTCGCGCAGAACGGGCAGTTCATGCCGCACCCGGCCTGCGAGGAGACGCACATCGTGACGCGGTCGGGGTAGCGCATGAGCACCGACTCGACCAGCGAGCCGTCGAACAGCTTCCACAGCGTCTTGCGGGTCATGCCGCCGTCGCAGGTGATCTCGCGTACGGGCGTCAGCAGCGGGGGCATGAGCTGCTCGACCAGCCGTTCGCGCAACGCGCCCGGCAGGTCGGTCATCTGCTCGGGAGAGCCGGTCAGCCGGGTGAAGTAGTGACGGGAGAGCTGGTCGGCGCGGAACGGCTTCTCCCCCAGCTCCGCCACCGCCGCCCTGCGTTCGGCCATGGTCAGGTCGGCCAGGTGGCGCTGCGGCTTGGCCCGTCGGGGCGCCACGAAGGTCAGCTGCCCGGTCTTCGGCTGCTCGCTCACGCAAAACCCTTTCCATGTCCCGCCGCCGTGGTCTTAACGACCGGCGCACGCGGTTTTACATTCTGTCTGGCGGCCGTTACCCGGAGGCGTACGAGAGGTGAGGTGTGGACATCACCATCGTGCTCACCAGCACCAACCCTTACGGGAGCCGCACACTGACGATCGAAGCCGACCGGACCTGCTCCGTAGCTTACCTTCGCGACGCGCAGGGGATCGTCCACGGAGCGGTCTGGCTGGCCAACCACGTCCCCGCCCCCGCCGAGGCCGATTTCGGCCGGGCCACCGCCGGGCTGCCGCCGGTGATGCCCGAGGCGCACACCGCGCATCCCGCAGGCCGGCCGCCCCTCGACCCCGACTCGCTGTCGGTGCTGTGGTTCGAGGAGGGCGACGGCGTCGCCCTGTACGAGAACGACACGCTGCTGGCGGTCATTCCGGCGTGGGCCGACCTGGAACGCGGCCTGCCCGGTTACGCGCGGGACGCCGTCGGGGAGTCGCCGTTCGCCTGGCCGCTCGACGCGGCGCTGGAAGGGCTGTCTCCCCGGGTGGCCAAGGCCCGCGCGTACTGGCAGTGGCGGCAGGCGGAGGGAAGCTGGGCCACCTACCAGCAGTTCGTGATGAGTCACCTCGACAGCAGGCTCGGGCCGCCGGGCCGCTACTGGGACGTCGCCGGCGGCCGGTTTCCCCTGGTCGGCGTGAGCGAGCGCCCGCCCACGAGCACCCGGGACTACACGGTCTTGTCCTCGGTCGGCATGAGCTGCCAGCGGATGCCCGCCGCGGAGATGTACGACACGGCGTGCCGGGTGGAACTCGCGCTCGCGACCAGGCAGGATCCGATGGTGGCCGCCCGGCTGTTCGCGTGGCTCGGGCAGTATCCGTGGCGGTCGGTGACGTGGCTGGGGCACGGGCACACGGCCCGCTGGTTCCAGGACCCGGCCACGTTCCCGTTGGACGGCGGGCACCAGGGGGTGCTCATGCTGCTCGATCCACCCGGACTTCCAGATATGTCGGGATTTGTGTTTGGCGGCGACGCCGTACGGTGGCTGTGGCTGCTCCCGCTCTCCGAGTCGGAACTGCACCTCGTGGCTCGGTACGGCCATCGGGTGATCAGCGAGCGGCTCGCGGTGACCAGCCGGATCTGACGCGTCCGGGCGGCAGCCGGGTGTTCTCCGGACCGGGCCGGCTTCATACGCCCCCGGCTTCATGGGCGAGCGCGCTTCATACGCGCAGGCTTGATAGGCGAGCGGGCTTCATCCGCGAGCGGGTTTGATAGGTGAGCCGGTCTCACGCGCGGCCCGGGGCGCATGGGCGGGCCGGGCTTGTGTCGTCCACCGGCAGCGCGACGACGCCCTATGCCGCGTCATCCTCTGCCGCGTCAGGCGACCGGAACCAGGAGCGTGAGCAGCAGCCACACGGGCACGAGCGTGAACAGCAGCGAGTCGAGGCGGTCCATGGCTCCGCCGTGCCCCGGCAGCAGCGTGCCCATGTCCTTGATGCCGATGTCCCGCTTGATCACCGACTCGACCAGGTCGCCGAGCGTCGCGCAGACGACCCCCGCCAGGCCGATGACGGCGCCTGCCCAATACTCACCCTCCAGCAGGAAGCGCACCAGTAACGCGCCGCCCACGACGCAGGCGAGGGTGGACCCGGCGAAGCCCTCCCAGGTCTTCTTCGGGCTGATCACCGGCGACATCTTGTGCTTGCCGAAGAAGATCCCGGCGAAGTATCCCCCGATGTCGCTGCAGATGGTGACCGCGATGAAGACGACCACGCGATCAGGCCCGTCCTCGGGCGCCAGCAGCAGCGGCACGAACCCGCCGAGCAGCGCCGGGTAGACCGCGACGAACACCGCGGCGGTCGCGTCCCTGACGAAGCCTTCGGCTCCTCCCTGGAACATGCGCCAGGCCAGCAGCACCATCACGGTCACGGCGAACGCGCCGACCAGGAACGTCGGGCCGCCCCAGTAGGCCCCGACCGCCATGGCCGTCATGCCGGCCATCAGGGGCGGCAGCGGCACCCGGATGCCGAACCCGGCGAACGCCTTGACCAGCTCGTGGATCCCGACGCCGATGGCCACGAGGACGACGACGAGAAAGGCCGCCTTGACAATGTAGAGTGAGCCGATGACCACCGCGCCCAGCGCGACGCCGACCCCAACCGCGGCGGGGAGGTTGCGGCCCGTACGGCCCGGGGGCTTGCGGGCGGGATCGCCGGACGTGCCGCCGACGGCCACGGCATCCGCCGGGCCACCTGATGTGGAAGCCGGGCCGGCGACGCCGCCCCGCGCGGCACCACGGCCCGCGCCCGCTTCGGCGCGGCCCTTCGACGCGGAATCCCGCCCGGCGCCGGGACCGGCACCGGTGCGATCACCCGACGCGGGGCCGTGTCCGGCTCCGGAGGGGCCCGCCGGGCTCCCAGCCGGGTTTCGGTCGCCGGCGGCAGCAGTTCCGTCCACAGCGTTCCAATTCTCTAGATACGCGTGATCCCTGTGCCGCCCGCCACGCGGTGCGGCACAAGGATCACGGTCGTGCCACGCGGCCCACGTGCCGTGGACCGCGGCGTCAGACCTCGAGCAGCTCGGCTTCCTTGTGCTTCAGCAGCTCGTCGATCTTCGCGACGTGCTTCTGGGTGAGGTCGTCGAGCTCCTTGACGGCGCGGTGGACCTCGTCCTCACCGGCCTCGCCGTCCTTGACGAGCTTGTCGAGGATCTCCTTGGCGTGCCGGCGGATGTTCCGTACGGACACGCGGCCGTGCTCCGCCTTGTTGCGGGCGACCTTGATGTACTCCTTGCGGCGCTCCTCCGACAGCTCGGGGAACACCACGCGGATGACGGTGCCGTCGTTGCTCGGGTTGACACCGAGGTCGCTGTCGCGGATGGCCTTCTCGACCGCGGACAGCGAGCCCTTGTCGTACGGCTGCACGAGCACCATGCGCGCCTCGGGGACGTGGAACGACGCGAGCTGCTGAATCGGCGTCGGCGACCCGTAGTAGTCAACGTTGATCTTGTTGAACATCGAGGGCGTCACACGGCCGGTGCGGATGCTCGCGAAGTCCTCCTTGGCGACCGTCACCGCCTTGTCCATCTTCTCCTCAGCCTCGAGGAGGGTTTCGTCGATCACTGCGGCTCCCTACTTCCCTGCCGGACTCACCAGCGTGCCGATCTTCTCACCACGGACCGCCCGGAGGATGTTGCCCTCGCCCATGAGATCGAAGACCACGATGGGCAGGCCGTTGTCCATGCACAGGCTGATCGCGGTGGCGTCCATGACCCCGAGGCCCCGCGTCAGCACCTCACCGTAATCAAGCTGGTCGAACCGGACCGCGTCGGGGTTCTTGCGCGGGTCCGAGTCGTAAACACCGTCGACCTGGGTGCCCTTCAGCAGCGCCTCGGCGCCGATCTCCAGCGCGCGCTGCGCCGCGCAGGTGTCGGTCGAGAAGAACGGCGAGCCGAGACCCGCACCGAAGATCACGACGCGCCCCTTCTCCAGGTGGCGGATCGCGCGGCGCGGCAGGAACGGCTCGGCGACCTGCTGCATGGTGATCGCGGTCTGGACGCGGGTGTCGATGCCGCGCTTCTCCAGGAAGTCCTGGAGGGCGAGACAGTTGATGACGGTTCCGAGCATGCCCATGTAGTCGGCTCTGGCGCGGTCCATGCCGCCCTGCGACAGCGCGGCGCCGCGGAACATGTTTCCGCCGCCGACGACGACCGCCACCTGAACGCCCTCACGAACCGCTTCGGCGACCGAGTCCGCCAGCTGGGCGACGACGCGCGGGTCGATGCCGAGCGACTCGCCGCCGGCGAACGCCTCACCCGACAGCTTCAGCATCACCCGCTTCCAGCGCAGCGGCGGCCCGTCGTACGACGAAGCCGCCGACGTGGCGGGTCTGGTGTTCTCCTGCACGGCGGCGGCCTCCTCGGATATCAGCGCGGGTCGAAAAAGCTCCTGGCAGTAAGCCTAAGCCTGGCCGACCTTGTAGCGGGTGAAGGCCAGGACCTTGACGCCGGCCTCGTCCGCGACCTTCGCGATCGTCTTCTTGTTGTCCTTCACGAACGCCTGCTCCAGCAGGGTGAAGTCCTTGTACCAGCCGTTGACCCGGCCCTCGACGATCTTCGGGATGGCGGCCTCGGGCTTGCCCTCCTCGCGGGTCATCTGCTCGAACAGCGCCCGCTCCTTCTCGATGACCTCGGCCGGCACCTCGGCGGGGCTGAGGTACTTCGGCGCCATCGCGGCGGTGTGCTGGGCGATGTCCTTGGCGACCTCGGCGTTCGGCTTGTCGAGCTGCACGAGCACGCCCACGGCCGGCGGGAGCTGCGGGTCGGTCTTGTGCATGTAGGAGGTGATGAAACCACCCTCGAGCAGCGCGAACCGGCGGATCTCGATCTTCTCGCCGAGCGCCGCGTTGGCCTCGTCGAGGTGCTCCTTGACGGTCTTGCCGTTCAGCTGGGACTCGAGCAGGGTCGGCACGTCGGCGGGCTTGGTCGCGACGATGTGCGCGACGACGTCGGCGGCGAGCTCCTGGAAGCGCTCGTTCTTGGCGACGAAGTCGGTCTCGCAGTTGAGCTCCAGCAGCGCCGCGAGGGAGTCGCCCTCGTGCTTGACGGCGACCAGGCCGTTCGACGCGGTGCGGGCCTCGCGCTTGCCGACGTCCTTGGCGCCCTTCAGGCGCAGGATGTCGATGGCCTTGTCGAAGTCGCCCTCGGCCTCCTCGAGCGCCTTCTTGCAGTCCATCATGCCGGCGGCGGTCAGCTCACGAAGGCGCTTGACGTCGGCCATGTTTACGGAAGCCATTGTCCAATTTCCTCTTCGGGACCCGGATGCGAATCGTCTGGGGGGTGAGCGCCGGTGTCCGGCGCCCACCCGGTGAAGCCCTCAGCGCGGCGGGCGTGGCCCTCCGCACCGGAACCAGGTCGCTGCCTGGGAGATCCCCGCCCGTCGCGGCCGGCCGGAGGCGCCGCGCCCGCGGGGACCGATGGTCGTTCCTCAGGCCTGCTCGTTCTGCGCCGGCTGCTCGGCGGCCGGAGCCTCGGCGGCCGGAGCGGACTCGCCGCCCTCGAGCAGCTCGCGCTCCCACTCGGCCAGCGGCTCGGCGGCGGCGACGCCCGCGGGCTTCTCGTCACCGCGCCCGGCGGCGCCCGCGCGGGTCATGAGGCCGTCGGCGACGGCGTCGGCGATCACGCGGGTGAGGAGGCTGACGGCGCGGATCGCGTCGTCGTTGCCCGGGATCGGGTAGTCGACCTCGTCCGGGTCGCAGTTGGTGTCCAGGATCGCGACCACCGGGATGCCAAGCTTCTTGGCCTCGTTGATCGCGATGTGCTCCTTCTTGGTGTCCACGACCCAGACCGCGCTCGGGACGCGGGACATGTCGCGGATGCCGCCGAGGGTGCGCTCCAGCTTCTCCTTCTCGCGGCGGCGCATCAGGAGCTCCTTCTTGGTGAGCCCAGAGCCGGCCACGTTGTCGAAGTCCAGCTCCTCAAGCTCCTTCAGCCGCTGGAGCCGCTTGTGCACGGTGGAGAAGTTGGTGAGCATGCCGCCCAGCCAGCGCTGGTTCACGTACGGCATGCCGACGCGCGACGCCTGCTCGACGATCGACTCCTGCGCCTGCTTCTTCGTGCCGATGAACATGATGGTGCCGCCGTGCGCGACGGTCTCCTTCACGAAGTCGTAGGCACGGTCGATGAACGACAGCGACTTCTGCAGGTCGATGATGTAGATGCCGTTGCGCTCGGTGAAGATGAAGCGCTTCATCTTCGGGTTCCACCGGCGGGTCTGGTGGCCGAAGTGGACGCCGCTCTCCAGCAGCTGCCGCATGGTGACGACAGGGGCCATGGTGCTGGTCCTCCATGGTCGTGTGCCCTCGGGCACGGTCTCGGTTGGTCACGCGGGCCTCTTGCCCGCGCCCTGACGCCCCGGGCCGCTTTCGCCGGACGCGGTCCGGACCGAGAAGGCGGCTCGTGAGTGGGCGTGCGAATTCGGCCCGCCTAGCAGGCCGTCGAACAGTCTACCCGGATCCGTCCCATCAGTTGACCCGTGCCAGCTCACCACGCCAGCACAGGCGCCACCCACGCCGCCGATCCCGGCGATGCTCACATCAACCTTCATCCGTCCGCGCAGAGTAGTGGCGCAGATCGTCGCCTCCGGCGATCCTCGTTCAGGACCCGCAACCCCCCGAGCCGAACGGCGGCACGCCTCATCGACCAGGCCGGTAGTTGTGCGAAGCCCCCATCCGCCCGCCGGGCGTTCGACGGCGATCCCGTCCGTAGAGCGCCTTTGTGATGGCGTCATCGCGCGTCAACGGCGCGGTTGTGTCATCGCGGTGTGCTGTGCGTCAAGATGCGGACTTGCGTTGCCGGCGTGCTGCGGATCGCAGCCGCCGCATTCGGGCCAGGTTGGCAAGGGTGCCCGTGGAATGGCACTGCCGTGCGGCAGCGATGCAGGCGCGCGTCACTGGCGAGCCGAGGGTCGCAGCCGCCACCCTCGGTCGACGTTCTCGACGAACCCCGCTGCGGCCAGAGAGCCGAGGCAGGCGAGCGCCGTCCCGATGTCGACACCGGCGGCGACGGCGATCGCGGCGGGACCCGTGGCGCCCCGTGCGGGAATCGCTTCGAGCACGCGCCTGGTCTCGTCGTTCAGCCCGTCCCGAGGCCGCACGGGCCCGCGCCGCTCCGGTGCGAGGTCGTCACCGATGGCGCCGACCAACTCGATGATCTCTTCGGCTGAGGTGACACATACGGCCTTGCCCTGACGGATCAGGACATGGCAGCCCGTGGAAACCTCCGTGGTGATAGGGCCGGGGACGGCCATCAGGTGCCGATTCAGGCCCAAAGCGTGCGTGGCCGTGTTGAGCGCACCGCTGCGCGCGGCTGCCTGGACGACAACCGTCCCCCGAGACAGGGCGGCGATCACCCGGTTGCGGATGAGGAACCGCGGCCGCGTGGGATGAGCGCCGGGCGGCCACTCGCTGATCACCACCCCCTTCTCGCGCACGGCGCGGAACAGGTCCTCGTGCGCGCTGGGATAACACACATCCGTTCCACAGGCGAGCACGACGACCGTCGGCGTTCCGGAAGCCAGCGCGCCCCGGTGGGCGGCGCCGTCGATCCCATAGGCGCCACCGCTGATCACCGTCCACCCTCGTCCGCCGAGGCTTACGGCGAGCTCGGCCGCCACGGTCGTGCCGTAGGCGGTCGCGGCCCTGGCCCCGACGACGGAGACCGAGCGCAGGCAGGAGAATCGCAGGTTCGCCCGTCCGTCCACCCACAGTCCGAACGGACGTGTGTCTTCGAGGTCGTCGAGCTGGGTCGGCCATTCGGCGTCGCCCGGGAGGACAAGACGTGCTCCTCGTCTCCTGCCTTGCGCCAGGTCGCTCGCCGGGTCCGTGTAGCGGGCCGCCCAGGCGGCAGCGTGCCGGTCGAGATCCAGGTGACGCCCGGAAGCCTCGGCACGTTCCCTCTCGTCACGTATGAAGCAGAGGTCCAGCACGCCGCGCCTGGCCTGCTTCATCGCGTCCACCGGACCGTAGCGAGCGATCAGTCTGCCCATCACCCCGTCACCTGCCTCGGCCATCCTCATGATCGCCACGCGGGCCAGCCGTTCGGCTTCATCGGGGCGGATCACGCCTCCGTGGCCTTTCGCCAGGTGCGGGCCGCAGGCGTCCGCAGCCCGGTCCCCGGCGCAGTCCGCGCGGCTGATTGTGGTGTCAGCGGAGCTCGAGGTAATCGCGCTGGAGTGCATGTCCGGAGCCGCCTGAGGGTTGACGCTTTCCGCTGCCCCACCGCGATCTTCTGCCAGGCCGCAGGCGTCCGCAGCCCGGTCCCCGGCGCAGTCCGCGCGGCTGATTGTGGTGTCGGTGGGAGTAGGGGTGGTGGCGTGGGTGTGCGTGTCCGGAGCTATTTGGACAGTGGTGTCCCCGGTGCCGCCCGGCGGGCCGAGGGTGTCCGCCCCGCCCCGGGGGTCGTACGGCTCGAAGGAGCCCGAGGTCTGGGCGAGACGGTCGTCGGCGAGCGCGTCGCCACTGGAGAAGTCGGTCGTTTTCATCAATCCGCTCCGAGCCATAGTGCGAGGGCCGCCGAGGTCTCGGTCTGGCCCGGCCGGTCCTTGCCGGCGAGATCGGCGAGTGTCCAGGAAATGCGGAGCACACGATCAAGGCCGCGTGCGCTGAGCGTGCCCGTGTCGAGCCCACGGTGCAGCGGGGCCATCGCCGCGTCGGCCAGGCGGAAGTCGCGGTGCAGCGCTGACGACGGCACCTCGGCGTTCGTGCGCCAGGGCGTGCCGGCCAGTCGCCTGGCAGCCCGCTCGCGCGCCAGCCTCACCCGCTCGGCCACGGTCGCACTGGTCTCCGCGAAGTGCCGGTCCGCGAGCAGCTCGGCGCGCGTGGCCCGGCCGACCTTCACCTTTATGTCGACGCGGTCCAGCAGCGGCCCGGAGAGCCGGTCGAGGTAACGACGTCGGCTCACGGGTGTGCACTTGCAGGGACGCCCCACCGTTCCCCGCAGGCCACAGGGACATGGATTGGCAGCCAGGACCAGCATGAACCGGGCGGGAAACGTGACCGTGCCGACAGCCCGTGCGATCGTGACCGTTCCGGACTCGAGGGGTTGCCGCAGGGAGTCGAGCACGACCGTCGAAAATTCGGGCGCCTCGTCGAGAAAGAGCACGCCCCGGTGCGCGAGCGAGACGGCCCCCGGCCGCACGACGCCTCCGCTTCCACCGCCGACGACGGCCGCCATCGTCGCACTGTGATGCGGGGCGACGAAGGGGGGCCGGGTGAGCAGCGGGCGGCCCGGCGGCAGCGTTCCCGCCACCGAGTGGATGGCCGACACCTCCAGGGCCTTCTCTCGGTCGAGCGATGGCAGGAGGGTCGGCAGGCGCTCGGCGAGCATGGTCTTGCCGCTGCCCGGCGGGCCGAGCATCCAGAGGTTGTGCCCGCCGGCCGCGCACACCTCCAGCGCCTTGCGGCCCATCGGCTGCCCGGCCACGTCGGACAGGTCCGGCTCCGGCCTGTCCTGGTCGTCGCCGTACGGTCCTGTCAGAGGCGGCGTACCTGAGGGCAAGGCCGGGCCAGGGACAGCGGACGCGATGCCGGAAGAGCGTCCGGCATGCTCGCCGGCCCCGCTTCCCGTCGTGCCACCGGGGCAGGCGTCTCGGCCGTTCGCGGCGGCAGGAGACTTGCCGCACCGTCCGCCTCCGATGTCTTCATCGCTCTCCCCGTGCTCCGGATCGCCGAGGCTCTCGGCGCGCCCGATCCGCTCGCGGCCATGGGTGGGCTCGGTGGCCTGCCACAGTGATGCGGCGTCCGCCACCACCGGCAGCCGGTGCAGGTCGCCCTCGCGCAGCCACCCCACCAGCTCGCTGAGAGTGGCGACGGGAACCACGGTGATGTCGGGCACGAGGGCCGCCTCGGCGGCGTTGAGCGAGGGCACCACGACCGTGTGCACCCCCGCCTCGGCTGCGGCGAGCGCGGCCGGCAGCACGCCTCTCACCGGCCGGACCCGCCCGTCAAGACCGAGTTCGCCGAGGAACATCGGTGCCGCGATGCGCTGCGCGGGAACGGCCCCCGCCGCGCCGAGCACCGCGATCGCGATCGCCAAATCGAAGATCGACCCCCGCTTGGGCAGGGTGGCCGGAAACAGGCTCACGGTGACCCGCGCGTCGGGCCAGGCGAATCTGCTGTTGATCAGCGCGGATCTCACCCGGCCCCGGGCTTCGCTGATCGCGGTGTCGAGAAGCCCGATGAAGTGCGTACCGGCGATGCCGGGGCCCACATCGGCCTCGACCTCCACGACGCGCCCAGTGACACCCACGAGGCCGACACAGTGCGTACGGGCGACGGGCATCTCAGATCACCCCACGTTCGTGCCTGAGCGAGAAGTCGCCCGCGAACCGTTCGATCGCGATCACATCGACTCGTATCGAGTCGAAGCGCTCGGTGTGCGTGGCCAGCCACCTGGCGGCCAGCGTCCGCAGGCGCAGCAGTTTGTCACCGGTCACCGCTTCGAAAGCGGTGCCGTGGCTGCGCCCGGAGCGGGTCTTCACCTCCACGATCACCAGCGCGTTCCCGTCGCGGGCGACGATGTCGATCTCGCCCTCCGCGCAGCGCCAATTGCGGTCGAGTATGCGCATGCCCTTCGCCGTCAGAAAGGTCACGGCGAGTTGTTCGCCCTGTCTGCCCAGCCGATCTTTCGCCGCCATGGGACCACCTCCGGCGCAGACGATCGCCGAAGCGGCCCGGGGCCCATGCCACCGAATCGCTTTCTGTGGACAGGTCGGCTACGCGAACCGGGTCGTTATGGGCGAATGGGCGCAAAAAGACGGCTGCGGACGGACAGTTGTCCACAGCCGGAGCAGAGAGCGGAAAGGCGAGGGGCGGACGCAGGCAGGCTGGGGCTGGCGTGAATACTTGCTCAAGTTCCGAAAGAGCAGGCGGCAAGGCTCTGCAGTGATGGAGCACCCCGTCGGCATCAGGCGTTGCCGGGCCGGCCCGGCCACTACGGCGGGTCGGGAGCGACTGAGCATCGAACACTGGAGGTGTTGATAGCGACTGAATATTGGCGCTGCCGGACGTCGGACGCTGCAGCATGCCGAGGGCGGCGAAGCATTGAATGTTGCGGGCCGTTGGAGCGGCCAGGCACCAGGCGCTCCCGGCTGCCGGCCACTACGGCAGCCCGGGGCGCCGCTGGTCATCGGGGACGGCTGGGCATCGGGCGTCACGAGGGTGTCGAGAGCGGCTGGACATTGGCGCTGCCGGACGTCGGACGCTGCAGCATGCCGAGGGCGGCGAAGCATTGAATGTTGCGGGCCGTTGGAGCGGCCAGGCACCAGGCGTTCCCGGCTGCCGGCCACTACGGCAGCCCGGGGCGCCGCTGGTCATAGGGGACGGCTGGGCATCGGGCGTCACGAGGGTGTCGAGAGCGGCTGGACATTGGCGCTGCCGGACGTCGGACGCTGCAGCATGCCGAGGGCGGCGAAGCATCCGATGTTGTGGGGCGGTCGAGCGGCCAGGCACCAGGCGTTCCCGGCTGCCGGCCACTGCGGTGTGCCGCGTGCCGCTGGGCATCGGATGTTGCGGGGCTTGGGGGACGCCTGGGCATCCGGGGGTTGCGGGGGTTGGGTGTGGCTGGGCGTTGGGGATGAGGAGTCGGCAGTGACCACGAAGCTGATCAGAGAGTTGGGCGCAAGCGTCGGGGTCACCCTGCCGGAGGTCCGGGTCACCGGCGGCGATCCCGTGTTGCCGTCTGTTTTCCCCCTCGGCACGATGGCCGCGGCCTCTGCCGGTGCCCTGACCGCCGCCGTCGCCGCGTACGCGGCCCGAGCCGGAGAGAGTGAGGAGGGAGAGCCCGGCGGGCCCGAACGAGGGCGCGGCGCGCACCGTGAGCCAGACGTGACGATCGACGTCCGCCATGCCACCGTGGCCTTCCAGAGCGAGCGGCATTTTCGTGCCGACGGGAAGGGCATGGACGTCTGGGCCGCGCTCTCGGGGGACTACCGGACCTCGGACGGCTGGGTCCGGCTCCACTGCAACTTCGACCATCACCGTGACGCCGCCTTACGCGCGCTCGGGCTGCCCCTCGGCTCGGGCAAGGAGGACGTCGTCAGGGCGTGCGCGGGCCGTACGGCACTGGAGATCGAGGAAGCGGTGATCCATGAGGGCGGCTGTGCGGCGGCGATGCGGAGCAGGGCCGAGTGGCTCGCGCATCCACAGGCCCAGGCATTGGCCGAACTTCCTCTCGTCGGTGCCTCCCGGCTGCCCGGCGCCGGCCGGGAAAGCCTGGGCGTGGCCAGCCGCAGTGAGAACGCCCGCAGCGGGAACGGCCGCACCACAGCCGGGCATGTGCCGGGCGGACCCGCCAAGGGCCGCACGGCCGACCAGCAGCGGCCCCTTGACGGTGTGCGGGTGCTCGACCTGACCCGCGTGATCGCCGGACCGGTGGCCGCACGGGCGCTCGCGGCGTACGGCGCGGAGGTGCTGCGGGTCGGCGCCGCGCACCTGCCCGAGGTGCCGGGGCTCGTGGTGGAGACGGCGTTCGGCAAGCGGTCGTGCCACATCGACCTGCGTTCCGAGTCGGACACGCTGCGGGAGCTGGTCCGGCAAGCCGACGTGATCATTCAGGCGTACCGGCCCGGCGCTCTGCGGGCCAAGGGATTCGGGCCGGACGATCTCACCGAGCTGCGGCCCGGCATCGTCTGCGTCGACATCTCCGCGTACGGCACTCGCGGGCCGTGGGCCGATAGAAGGGGATTCGACAGCCTCGTCCAGATGGCGTGCGGGATCGCCCACGAGAACGGCGATGGCCTGCGGCCGAACCCGCTGCCCGCGCAGGCGCTCGATCACGGCACCGGCTATCTGGCGGCGTTCGGCGCGGTCGCCGCGCTGCTGCGACGGGCGGACGAGGGCGGCTCCTGGCACGTCGAGGTGTCGCTGGCTCGAACCGCGACGTGGCTCGACGGGCTCGGCAGGATCGACGCGGCGGGAGTCGAGCACCCCCGGGTGGATGATCTGCTGGCGACGATGACCAGCTCTTTCGGCACGCTCACCTACGTGACGCCGCCCGGCGCCATCGACGGTGTGCGGCCGCACTGGACGACTCCGCCGCCAAGACAGGGAGAGCACCCGGCGGCATGGGCCACGTCCCCCTGAGATTTCCGGCTTCCCGACGGCGTCCACCCCCGGCTGATCCCGGCGTTCCGCTCCGATCAGGGCCACGGCCAAGCCACGCGTTCCGGCCACGGCCCTGGCCACGGCCAAGTCTCGGTTCCGGCTGTGGCCCCGGTCACGGGCCAGGGCCACAGTTTCGGCCACGTTCCGGTCGTATCCAGGGCTCACGGCTTCCGTCCGGCCACGGCCTTCGGTGCCGGCACGCGGCTACGCTCCCCCGGACGTGCCAAGGATGCCTTGGCACGTGCGCGGGACGTGAGACGCGCACCGGCCTCTCAGGCGACGTCGCCCATACCCGCGTCGCACCGGGAGCCGGGGAGCGTCTGCCGGATGCCGCCCGTCGCGGGCGTGGATACAGGTGGATGCAGCGCAAGGCCGAGGAGGAGCCCATAGCGAGCTCTGGGCGACGGCTCCGGCCCCACGGAGATCGCGAGCTGCGAGCAATCTTCGCAGATGGGACGAGAACACAGCGAGCATCGTTGGGCCACGCGCAGCAGGGCCATGATGTGTCAGACACGACGTGAGGGGAGGATGCCGTGGCAGCGGGCGAAGGGCAGGGGCTCGCGGAGTTCGACGCCGTCCTGGAGCAGTTCGAGCGGCATCTGCGTCTCGAACGAAATCTGTCGCCGCACACGCTCAGGGCGTACCTCGGAGACGTCTCCTCGCTGTTCACCCACATGCGGGCCGCCGGGCACGAAGATGTGTCCGCTCTCGACGTCACCGTCCTGCGCGACTGGCTGGGAGATCAGCACCAGGCCGGGCGGTCGAGGGCGACGCTGGCCCGGCGATCCGCCTGCGCCCGGGTCTTCACCGCCTTCTGCCACCGGCGAGGGTGGCTGGCGAGCGACCCAGGGCTGCTCCTGGGCACGGCTAAAGCCGAACGCCGGCTGCCGAAAGTCTTGGACCAGGCCGAGGCCGAGGCCGTCCTCGCCGCCCAGGGGCCCGGCGATCCCAAAGACCTGCGCGATCGGGCGATGCTGGAGTTGCTATACGCGACCGGCATGCGGGTGAGCGAGTTGTGCGGCCTCGACGTGGACGACGTGGACCGGGACCGCCGCACCGTCCGCGTGCTGGGCAAGGGGCGCAAGGAGCGGACGGTTCCCTTCGGGCTGCCCGCCCTGCACGCCCTGGACGCGTGGTGCGTGCGGGGCAGACCCCTGTGGATTCGCGAGGCGAGCGGCCCCGCACTCTTCCTCGGCGTGCGGGGAGGCCGGATCGACCAGGGCACCGTGCGGCGTGTCGTGCACGCCCGTCTGGCGCAGGTCGAGGGCACCCCCGACATGGGTCCGCACGGGCTGCGCCACACCGCCGCCACCCACCTGCTCGAAGGCGGGGCCGACCTGCGATCGGTGCAGGAGATGCTCGGGCACGCCTCCCTGGCCACGACGCAGATCTACACGCACGTGTCCATCGAACGGCTGCGGGCCGCGTATCGCCAGGCGCATCCGCGCGCCTGAGCACTGCGGTCCGCGGACCCGCGTGATCCATTGAGCGGAGCCGTGACCCACTGGTCCCGGCGGTGGCGCGCCGATCCATCATCGTGACGCCGGAGTTGCCCCGCCGACGGACCACCGGGGCAGCAGGCGGACCTGCCCACGACCGAACAGGAGGAGCGGGTCGAGGTAGAGACGTCCGCGCAGAAGTCCCCAGTGCAGGCACGAGACGGCGCAGTGCGCGCCGGAGCCCTCCTCTATGGTGCCGATGACCTGACCGGCCGCGACGAGGTCACCTGGCCGGACCAGGGCGCGGACCGGCAGGTAGGTGGTGCGCAGGCCGCCGGAATGCGAGATCGTCACAACCCCTCGGCCGGCGATCCGCTCCGCCACGCGGACGATCCCCGGCCCCACGGCCATGACCGTCTCGCCGGGCCGCGCGGGCAGGTCCACGCCCCGGTGACCGGCCAGCCACCGCTGCGCGGGCGGATCGAAGCGCCTGACCATGCTTGCGGGTCCGGAGAGCGGCCACCGCCAGCCGGACGCCTCCCCACGCGGCGGGCGTGATCCGACCGGCCCCGCCGCCTGGGCAACGCGAGCTGTCCGCATCTGCGCGATCCCGTCGACCTCGTCCGGCCCGGCCGACGGCACGCTCGGCGATCCATTCCTCGCCCCGATGGACGGAGCCGACTCACCGGCGGAAACCTTCCACGCCGCGAAAGCCGCGTACGGCGCCCCGGCGGACACGGGCCGCACGCCGCCCGGCGACCCGAAACCCGGCCCACCAGTGGAAGCCCTGCCCACCATCAAGACCGCACACGGCACTCCAGCGGAGACAGGCCGCGCGGCAACCGATGGCCCGAGAGCCAGCCCGCTGGCGGAGACCATCCCTGCCGGGAAGGCCGCGTACGGCGCCCCGGCGGACACGGGCCGCGCGGCACCTGGCGTCCCGAGAGCCAAGCCTCCGGCGGAAATCGTCCCCGCGGCGGGGGTCGCAGTGAGGAGGGCGAGCACGAGCACGTACGCGACAAGACGCATGCCACGACGATGGGCGATGAACGCTCGCGCCGAGCGGCCGAACGGCGTTCTGGGGACAGCGGCCCCCGAACGGCATTCTGGGGACAGCCGCCTCCGACCGGCCCCAGTCACACGATCAGCTCGAGAAGCCCTCCTTGGGCATCTCGAGGTCGGGCTTGGCCAGCTCCTCGATGTTGACGTCCTTGAAGGTCACAACCCGCACGTTCTTCACGAATCGCGCTGGGCGGTACATGTCCCAGACCCAGGCGTCCTGCATCTTCACGTCGAAGAAGACATCGCCGTTCTCGGCGGTGCGAACGTCGAGATCGACGGAGTTGGTGAGATAGAAGCGCCGCTCGGTCTCGACCACGTAGGTGAACAGGCCGACCACGTCACGGTACTCCCGGTAGAGCTGCAGCTCCATCTCGGTCTCGTACTTTTCGAGATCTTCCGCGCTCATCCCGGTCCTCCTCTTCCGCTCCCCGTCGAGATCCCCCGCCGAGGCCCGCCCCGTTCACACGACACCGGCCCCGACCTCATTCTCGCGCATGTCCTCATCCTGCCCCGTCCACAGGCCCTCGGCCGGGATCCTTGTCCCACGAGTCACCCTGGCCACCGTCACGAACGAGAACCGGTGGTGGGGGCTCGGTCCGTGCCGGGCCAGGGCTCGCCGGTGCCCGGGGGTCACGTAGCCCTTGTGCAGGGCGAAGCCGTACTGCGGATAGGCCTCGTCGAGGCGGTGCATCAGCCGGTCCCTCGTCACCTTCGCCACGATCGAGGCCGCCGCCACGCACGCGGCGACCTGGTCGCCCTTCCACACGGCCAGCGACGGGGAGGGCAGCCCGGCCACCGGGAAGCCGTCCACGAGGACGTATCCGGGGACGAGCCCCAGCCCGGCGACGGCCCGCCGCATCCCCGTGACGTTGCACTTGTGCAGGCCGCGCGAGTCGATCTCCTCAGGAGGGACGACGACCACGTTCACGGCCCGGGCGGTCGCGGTGATCCGCTCGTAGAGGCGTTCGCGTACGGACTCGGTCAGGAGCTTGGAATCGCTCAGCCCGTCGATCTCCCGCCCCAGCACGACCGCGGCGACGACCAGCGGCCCCGCGCAGGCGCCGCGCCCGGCCTCGTCCACCCCGGCGACCGGCGTGAATCCCCGCCGGGCCAGGGCCCGCTCGTAGCCGTAGAGTCCGGAGTCCCGTCGTACGACGCTCGGGCGCGGGCGATAGACAGCTGTCATGACGACAAGCAGATTACGCCCCATTCGGGACGGGCGATACGGCCGCGACCACCACCTACGGCAAAGCCGCAGGTGGGGTCAGCGTACGCCGGAGAAAGTATCGGGCCTCGACAGGAACGAGATCCGGTTCAGCGGCCAGTAGCGCAGGAACGCCCGCCCGATGACGTCGTCCTCCGACACCGTGCCCTCGTGCCCGTCGTCCGTGTAGAAGCGTGAGTCCGCCGAGTTGTCCCGGTGGTCGCCCATGAGCCACAGCCGCCCCTTGGGGACCTTCACGTCGAACTCTCGCTCTGAGGGTTTGACCCCCGGGTAGAGGTATTTGCCCTCCTCGTTCAGCGGCGTCCCGTTCACGGTGATGCGGCCCTGCTCGTCGCAGCACTTCACATGGTCGCCGCCGACCCCGATCACCCGCTTGATCGTGTCCTCGCCGTCCCAGCCTTTGAAGACCACGATGTCGCCGCGCTCCACCGGCCCGAGCTTGTACGCGAGCTTGTTGACCACGACGTAGTCGTTCACCAGCAGCGTGTTCTGCATCGACTCCGACGGGATGTAGAACGACTGCAGCAGGAACGCGTGGACCACCAGGGCGACGACGACCCCGCCGAGCACGTACAGCAGGGTCTCCAGCAGACCGGAGCCCTTCTTCTTCGCCGATCTGCCTTTCTTGCCGCCGACGGCCGGCTCGCCCTCGCCCGTGGCCGTCTCCGCCGGGTTCTCCGGCCCGGCGTCAGCGGCATCGGAGGACTCGGCCGGCCCGGCGGTGCCTAAGCGACTCTCGTCGGCCTCTCCCACGGCCTTCTCCTCGGGCTCCGTCACGTCCTCTTCCTCGCCAGCCGCCGCCGCAGGACCATCAGCGGAATGGCCCCCGCGAAGCCCGCGACGAACGGCGTCGCCCCGAGGGCCGCCTGGAGCGCCGGCTGCGCGAACGTCTCCGGAATCGGCAGGATCCTGGCCCGGTCGAACGGCCAGACGATGACGAACGCGCGGCCGATGACCTTGTCGGCGGGGATCGTGCCGCCGCCCGGGTCACCCATGTGCAGCCGGGAGTCCCAGGACACCGACCGATGGTCGCCCATCACCCACAGACGGTTGGGCGGGACGGTGACCTCGAACTCGCGCCCGGACGGCTCGTCGCCCGGATAGATGTAGGACTTCTCGTCGAGCGGCACGCCGTTCACCGTGACCCGGCCCTGCTCGTCGCAGCACTTGACCTTGTCGCCCGGCACGCCGATGACCCGCTTGATGTAGTCCTTCTCCCCCGGCACGACCCCGAACGCGGTGCCGAGCCAGTGCAGCGCCCCCGTGATGGGGTTGGACGGCTCCTCAAGCTGCACCTCGGGGTCCCAGGAGTCCACCCCGGAGAACACGACGATGTCTCCGCGCTCAATGTCGCGTACGTGGTAAACCAGCTTGTTCACCAGCACCCGGTCATTGATGAGCAGGGTGTTTTCCATCGACTCGGATGGAATGTAGAACGCCTGGACGACGAAAGACTTGATCAGCAGAGCCAAGGCGAGCGCGACCACGATCAGGACGGGCAGCTCCCGCCAGAACGAGCCTTTCTTCTTCCCGTCCTCAGCGCTTTGCTTGACGTCTTCGGCGACCACGTCCACCCCGTCCTCGGCAGGGCGGCGCGTGACCGACCCCTGTCCCTCGCTAGCCATCGCTGCTGAGCCTAGATGATGTCCGCGACGGCGGGCGCCGGGGACACCGCATCACCGGCAAAAAGAAAGTGGCCCGCGCCTGGGGCACGGACCACGATTCTCAAGGCCTCACTTGCCGGCCGGCTGCGTCTCGCGCTTCTCGCGGATGCGGGCGGCCTTTCCGCGCAGGTCACGCATGTAGTACAGCTTCGCCCGGCGGACGTCGCCGCGGGTGACCACGTTGATCTTCTCGATCACGGGGCTGTGAACCGGGAAGGTGCGCTCGACGCCGACGCCGTAGCTGACCTTGCGAACCGTGAACGTCTCACGGATGCCACCGCCCTGGCGGCGCAGGACGAAGCCCTTGAACACCTGGATGCGGGACCGGTTGCCCTCGACGACGCGGACGTGAACCTCCAGCGTGTCACCCGGACGGAAGTCCGGCACGTCGCTGCGAAGGGCAGCCTTCTCGATCTCCTGGATCTTCGTGTGCATGGCGGCGGTTCCTCATTGACACGGGCACGCGGAGGTCCACCCGGCCGAGCGGAGGCTCGGCGTCGAGGGGGACACGCGCGCTTGGCTTGATACGTCTTGTCTGCCACGTCCAGGCCGGGCGCGCCCGGCCATGCCGAAGTAGGCAGCAGCGACTCAGTCTGCCATATGTTCCGGCGCTGGGCGAAACCACAGCGCCAACCACTCCGCAGAACCACTGCGCCGGCCACTCCGCGACGCCACAGCGCCAGCTACTCCGCGAAAGCGCCTGGGCCGAGCCACCGGGCGAACGCACTGCGCGAAACGCCCGGCGCACACCGTACGGAACGTCATGCGGCGCCGCCGGCGACGGCGTCCGGAACACGGCACGGGACCCGGAAGAAAGACGGCCGGCGGAAGGGCGGCCGGCGTCAGGGAGCCCCGGCGGACCCCTCGGCGCGTTCCTTGCGAAGCTCCTCGAACTCCTCGATGACGCGCCGGTCGTGCTTGTCGAGCTCGCCGGGGTCGAGCCGGGCGATCAGCTCCGGCCGCCTGGCGAGCGTGCGGCGCAACGCCTCGTCACGCCGCCACCTGGCGATCTTGCCGTGATGGCCCGACAGCAGGACCTCGGGCACCTCGTGCCCCCGCCATACGGGCGGTTTGGTGTAGACGGGGCCTTCCAGCAGGTTGGCCATGGCCCCGGGGGCGAAGGAGTCGTCGGCGACCGAACGGGCGTTGCCGAGGACCCCCGGCAGCAGCCTCCCCACCGCCTCGATCATCACCAGGACGGCCGCCTCTCCCCCGGCTAAGACGTAGTCGCCGATGCTCACCTCGTCGGCGCGCAGACGCTCGCCGTACTCGGCGACGACGCGGGAGTCGATGCCCTCATACCGCGCCGGGGCGAACAGCAGCCACGGCTCCTCGGCGTATTCCAACGCCACTTCCTGCGTGAACGGCCGGCCGCTGGGCGTGGGGACGATCAGCCGGGGCAGCCCCTCGCCGCCCGAGGCGGCGCGCCCCTCCGCGATCACCGCGTCGACGGCCTCGCCCCACACCTCCGGTTTCATCACCATGCCGGGGCCCCCGCCGTACGGCGTGTCGTCCACGGTCTTGTGGACGTCGTGCGTCCAGTCGCGGAGCTGGTGGAGGCGGATGTCGAGGATGCCGCGCTCCCGGGCCTTGCCCATAAGTGAGACATCGAGCGGGGCGAAATACTCCGGGAAGATCGAGATGATGTCGACGCGCATCCGCGGCCCCTACTCCGCTTCTTCGAGGTCGAGCAGGCCGGGTGGGGCGTCGACGACGAGGACGCCCTTGTCGAGATCGATCTCCGGCACGAGCGCCTTGACGAACGGGACGTACGCCTCGTCACGGGAGGGACGGGACACCACGAGCAGGTCCTGTCCGTGATGCAGGACGTCGCTGACCTCGCCGACCCGCTCGCCCTCGGTGGTGACCACCGTCAGGCCGATCAGCTCGTGGTCGTGGAACTCGTCGGGGTCGTCCAGTGGCGGCAGGTCCGCGGAGTCCACGAGGAGCAGCGTGCCGCGCAGCGCCTCGGCGGCGTTCCTGTCCTCCACCCCGGCCAGGGTCAGCAGCAGGATGTCCTTGTGCCACCGGGCCCGCTCCACGGTCAACGGCCCGGCCGAGGCGGGGTCGGTGGCCAGCGTCGCCCCCGGCGCGAAGCGCAGATCGGGCTCGTCGGTGCGCACCTCGACCGTGACCTCGCCCCGCACGCCGTGCGGGCGGCCGATCCTGCCCACGACTAGCTGCACTTGTCGCCTACCTCCGCTACCCCTGCACCACGACGGCCCGGGCGGGACGCCCGAGCCGGCCTGTCACTGCGAATCACCGGGAAGAGACCGTCCGAGCCGGAAAACACGCCGGGGGACCCCGGTGCGGGGTCCCCCGGACGCGTCGTTCGGCTCAGCGCGCCTCTTCCAGGTCGATCAGGTCGATCCGCACATACTTGCCGTTGGCCAGCGCGTTCACGACGGTGCGCAGCGCCTTCGCCGTACGGCCACCGCGGCCGATGACCTTGCCGAGGTCGTCGGGGTGGACCCGAACCTCGAGAACACGCCCGGTGCGGATGCGCCGGGCGCGGACCCGGACGTCGTCCGGATGCTCGACGATGCCCTTGACCAGGTGCTCGAGGGCCTCCTCGAGCACCTCAGGCCTCGCCTTCCGACTTCTCCTCCGCGGCCGGGGCCTCGGCGGTCTCTTCGGCCTTCACGGTCTTCTTGGCCTTCTTCGGCGTGGTGGCCGCGACGCCGGTGTCACCCGACAGCGCCTCCTTGGCGGCGGCCTCGTACGCGGCGTGCCGGTCCGGCTTGGGCTCGGCGACCTGGAGCGGCGTGGTGGGGGCGGGCTCGCCCTTGAACTTCTGCCAGTCACCGGTCAGCTTGAAGATCTTCAGGACCGGGTCGGTCGGCTGCGCGCCGACGCCCAGCCAGTACTGCGCCCGCTCGGAGTTGACCTCGATGCGCGAGGGGTTCTCCTTCGGGTGGTACAGGCCGATCTCCTCGATGGCACGGCCGTCCCGCTTGCTCCTGGCGTCGGCGACGACGATGCGGTACTGCGGGTTGCGGATCATCCCGAGCCGCTTGAGCTTGATCTTGACTGCCACGGGTGTGGTCTCTCCTGCATTAGAGCGTGGGTGAGCGGTGTCTCATCGAGTGGGGCACGACGGGAACCCGCCCGAGGGACAGGCGCGGCCGGCGGAGGTGAGAGGGCGTCCGCCTGGCCACGATGTTCCAGCCTGACATTCTGCCAGATGATTCCCCATGCTCCGTAAAGCACGGTTCCGCCGCCGCCCCGGTTTCGGCACGGATGCGCCCACGGCTCCGGAACGGGCACGCGAGCGAGCGCACCCGCCCTGCCGCGAGCCGCCGACGGCGCGAAGCCTCAGGCCGCGCCGGGCGCGCGGTCCGGATCGAGGCTGACGCGAGCGGACGGCGACCTCGCCCCGGCGCGGTGCCGTACGGCCGGCCCGCGGGCGGGGGGTGAGGCGGCAGGAGGCGGCGGCGAGCTACCGCCAACGCGCCGCCCGTGCCGGCCGGCACCTCGGCGAAGCCCCGCCGGGTATACGGATTCGCCGGGCTCGGCCTCATCGAGGGCCGGGGCGACGTGGCGCACGCGCACTGGCCGTGAGCCCTGTCGGGATGT
The DNA here is from genome assembly GCF_014647835.1 of Microbispora rosea subsp. aerata. Taxonomy (GTDB): domain Bacteria; phylum Actinomycetota; class Actinomycetes; order Streptosporangiales; family Streptosporangiaceae; genus Microbispora; species Microbispora aerata. The sequence goes on along the minus strand of NZ_BMPY01000014.1, from coordinate 117,461 downwards.
CCGGCGCGGCCTGGGGGCGTGAGCCCGATCGTGAGGACCGGCGCGTGGCTGCGGGCGGCGCGGGCGGGCACGCCCGGCTCCGCCGGACCGTGGTGCCGGCCGGGCGCGAGAGGCGGTCAGTTCTGGCCGGGCAGCTTCAGCTTCGACGGGTCGAAACCGGGCGGCAGCTCCAGGCCGGGCGGGAGCTGGCCGGCGCCGAGGTTGCCGAGCAGGCCCTTGGGCGGCTTCGGGGCGTCCGCCGACGCGTTCGCGCCGGCCTTGCCGAGCGCGGCCTTGCGCGGGTCGCCGCTGACGCGACGGCCCTTCTTGGGCTTTTGCGCCTTCTGCTTGCGCCCGCCGGGCAGGCCCGGGATGCCCATGCCCTGGGTCATCCGCTTCATCATCTTCTGCGCCTCGAAGAAGCGGACGACCAGGTTGTTCACCTCGGTGACCGTCACACCCGAGCCCTTGGCGATGCGCGCCCGGCGCGAGCCGTTGATGATCTTCGGGTCCTGGCGCTCGGCCGGCGTCATGGAGCGGATGATCGCCGCGATGCGGTCCAGGTCGCGGTCGTCGACCTGGTTGAGCTGCTCGCGCATCTGCCCCATGCCCGGCATCATGCCGAGCAGGTTCTTGATGGGCCCCATGCGGCGCACCATCATCATCTGCTCGAGGAAGTCCTCCAGCGTGAAGCCGTCCCCGGAGACGAGCTTGCCCGCCATCTTGGCGGCTTCCTGCTCGTCGAACGTCTTCTGCGCCTGCTCGATCAGGGTGAGGATGTCACCCATGTCGAGGATGCGGCCCGCCATGCGGTCGGGGTGGAAGGCGTCGAAGTCCTCGAGCTTCTCACCGGTGCTGGCGAACATGATCGGGCGACCGGTGACGTGCCGCACCGACAGGGCGGCGCCGCCCCGGGCGTCGCCGTCGAGCTTGGTCAGCACCACGCCGTCGAAGCCGACGCCGTCCATGAACGCGCGGGCCGTGCTGACCGCATCCTGACCGATCATGGCGTCGAGCACGAACAGGATCTCGTCGGGGCTGACCGCGTCGCGGATGTCGGCGGCCTGCTTCATCAGCTCCTGGTCGATGCCCAGGCGGCCGGCGGTGTCGACGATGACGATGTCGTGCTGCTGGCGGCGCGCGTGCTCCACCGACTGCCGGGCCACCTCGACCGGGTCGCCCACGCCGTTGCCCGGCTCGGGGGCGTACACCGCCACCCCGGCCCGCTCGGCCATGACGGTGAGCTGCTGCACCGCGTTGGGCCGCTGCAGGTCGCAGGCCACGAGCAGCGGGGCGTGCCCCTGGTCGCGCAGCCACTTGGCGAGCTTGCCGGCCAGGGTCGTCTTACCGGAGCCCTGCAGACCGGCCAGCATGATCACGGTCGGCGGGTTCTTGGCGTAACGCAGCCGCCGTGTCTCGCCGCCCAGCACCTCGATGAGCTCGTCGTTGACGATCTTCACGACCTGCTGCGCGGGGTTGAGCGCCTGGGAGACCTCGGCGCCGCGAGCCCGTTCCTTGACCCGGGCCACGAAGTCCTTCACGACCGGCAGCGCGACGTCCGCCTCGAGCAGGGCGATGCGGATCTCGCGGCAGGTCGCGTCGATGTCGGCGTCGGAAAGCCTGCCCTTGGACCGAAGGGAGGAGAAGACCGAAGTCAGCCTGTCGGAAAGCGTCTCGAACACGTGTTTGGCCAGCCTCGAAGCGAGTGGACGGGTCGGTGAATCATCAGTCTCCCCAGACTATCCGCCCGAACGCCCTTCACGCCCGTGCCGCGGTGGCGAGATCGCCGCCCCGGCCCCGCGCCGGTCCTCACCTGGCCGCGCCGACGTGGGAGCTCAGCGCGTGCTCGACGAGGGTGATGAGCGTGCTCTTGACCGACTCCCGCTCCCGGGCGTCGACACGGACGATCGGCACCTGGGGACCCAGAGTCAGGGCCTCGCGCAGCTCGTCCTCTCCGTGGGTGTACTCCCCGTTGAAGCCGTTCACTCCGACGACGAACGGCAGGCGGGCCTCCTCGAAGTAGTCCACCGCCGGGAAACTGTCGGCCAGCCTCCGGGTATCGACCAGCACCACCGCACCGATCGCCCCCCGCACCAGGTCATCCCACATAAACCAGAACCGATGCTGACCCGGCGTACCGAACAGATACAAAATCAAATCCCGGTCCAGCGACACACGACCGAAGTCCATCGCCACCGTCGTGGTCGTCTTGTGCGGCACCAGCCCCACATCGTCCACACCCGCCGACGCATCCGTCATCATCGCCTCGGTGGTCAACGGCACGATCTCCGACACCGCCCCCACGAAGGTCGTCTTCCCCACA